>NZ_NSDY01000001.1:0-1452105 GCF_002300185.1 Rhodococcus sp. ACPA4 | reverse complement strand
GTTGTGTGTTGTTTGAGAACTGCACAGTGGACGCGAGCATCTTTGTTGTAAGTAATGAAGAGCGTACGGTGGATGCCTTGGCACCAGGAGCCGATGAAGGACGTAGGAGGCTGCGATAAGCCTCGGGGAGCTGTCAACCGAGCTGTGATCCGAGGATGTCCGAATGGGGAAACCCAGCACGAGTGATGTCGTGTTACCCGCGCCTGAATATATAGGGCGTGTGGAGGGAACGTGGGGAAGTGAAACATCTCAGTACCCACAGGAAGAGAAAACAACCGTGATTCCGTGAGTAGTGGCGAGCGAAAGCGGAAGAGGCTAAACCATGGGTGTGTGATAGCCGGCAGGTGTTGCATTCGTGGGGTTGTGGGGTTCATTTTGTCAATGCTGCCGTGTTGGCCAACAGTAAGAAATCATGAGGTTAGTGGAAGTGGTCTGGAACGGCCTGTCGTAGAGGGTGAGAATCCCGTACACGAAAACTTTGTGACTGTTGTAATGGAAACCCAAGTAGCACCGGGCCCGTGAAATCTGGTGTGAATCTGTCGGGACCACCCGATAAGCCTGAATACTCCCTGGTGACCGATAGCGGACTAGTACCGTGAGGGAAAGGTGAAAAGTACCCCGGGAGGGGAGTGAAATAGTACCTGAAACCGTGCGCTTACAATCCGTCAGAGCCTTTGCACACTTCGGTGTGGGGGGTGATGGCGTGCCTTTTGAAGAATGAGCCTGCGAGTTAGTGGCATGTCGCGAGGTTAACCCGTGTGGGGTAGCCGTAGCGAAAGCGAGTCCGAATAGGGCGATCATAGTGGCATGCTCTAGACCCGAAGCGGAGTGATCTACCCATGGCCAGGTTGAAGCGACGGTAAGACGTCGTGGAGGACCGAACCCACTTAGGTTGAAAACTGAGGGGATGAGTTGTGGGTAGGGGTGAAAGGCCAATCAAACTCCGTGATAGCTGGTTCTCCCCGAAATGCATTTAGGTGCAGCGTCGCGTGTTTCTCACCGGAGGTAGAGCTACTGGATGGTCTAGGGGGCCCACAAGCTTACCGAAATCAGCCAAACTCCGAATGCCGGTGAGTGAGAGCGCGGCAGTGAGACTGCGGGCGATAAGGTTCGTAGTCGAGAGGGAAACAGCCCAGATCGCCAGCTAAGGTCCCTAAGCGTGTACTAAGTGGAAAAGGATGTGGGGTCGCGAAGACAACCAGGAGGTTGGCTTAGAAGCAGCCACCCTTGAAAGAGTGCGTAATAGCTCACTGGTCAAGTGATCCTGCGCCGACAATGTAGCGGGGCTCAAGTACACCACCGAAGCTGCGGCATTCACGCAATAGCCCCCAGTTGATCCAAGGATTTTCTGGCAGGTGTGTGGATGGGTAGGGGAGCGTCGTGTGGCCATGGAAGCGGCAGGGTGACCTAGCCGTGGAGGCCACACGAGTGAGAATGCAGGCATGAGTAGCGAAAGACGAGTGAGAAACTCGTCCGCCGAATGACCAAGGGTTCCTGGGCCAGGTTAATCCGCCCAGGGTGAGTCGGGACCTAAGACGAGGCCGACAGGCGTAGCCGATGGACAACGGGTTGATATTCCCGTACCCGTGTGAACGCGCCCATGGTGAATCAGTGATACTAACCGTCCTGAAGCCACGAGAAGACCTTCGGGTCTCGAGTTGGTGGATGCACGGGACCTGATCTGGTAGTAGCCAAGCGATGGGGTGACGCAGGAAGGTAGCTGGGCCGGTCAGTGGTAATACCGGTGTAAGCGTGTAGGGCGTGACCTAGGCAAATCCGGGTCACACATAGCCTGAGACGTGATGCGTAGCCGATTGAGGCGAATTCAGTGATCCTATGCTGCCGAGAAAAGCCTCTAGCGAGCTTTCACACGGCCCGTACCCCAAACCGACACAGGTGGTCAGGTAGAGAATACTAAGGCGATCGAGATAACTATGGTTAAGGAACTCGGCAAAATGCCCCCGTAACTTCGGGAGAAGGGGGGCCCTGTCTGGTGACGACATTTACTGTCTGAGCTGGGTGGGGCCGCAGAGACCAGTGAGAAGCGACTGTTTACTAAAAACACAGGTCCGTGCGAAGTCGTAAGACGATGTATACGGACTGACGCCTGCCCGGTGCTGGAAGGTTAAGAGGACCGGTTAGTTCTTCGGAGCGAAGCTGAGAATTTAAGCCCCAGTAAACGGCGGTGGTAACTATAACCATCCTAAGGTAGCGAAATTCCTTGTCGGGTAAGTTCCGACCTGCACGAATGGCGTAACGACTTCTCAGCTGTCTCAACCGTAGACTCGGCGAAATTGCATTACGAGTAAAGATGCTCGTTACGCGCGGCAGGACGAAAAGACCCCGGGACCTTCACTACAGCTTGGTATTGGTGTTCGGTTCGGTTTGTGTAGGATAGGTGGGAGACTGTGAAACGGTGACGCCAGTTATCGTGGAGTCGTTGTTGAAATACCACTCTGATCGAATTGGACCTCTAACCTCGGACCATGATCTGGTTCAGGGACAGTGCCTGGTGGGTAGTTTAACTGGGGCGGTTGCCTCCCAAAATGTAACGGAGGCGCCCAAAGGTTCCCTCAGCCTGGTTGGCAATCAGGTGTCGAGTGCAAGTGCACAAGGGAGCTTGACTGTGAGACTGACAGGTCGAGCAGGGACGAAAGTCGGGACTAGTGATCCGGCACCGGCAAGTGGAAGCGGTGTCGCTCAACGGATAAAAGGTACCCCGGGGATAACAGGCTGATCTTCCCCAAGAGTCCATATCGACGGGATGGTTTGGCACCTCGATGTCGGCTCGTCGCATCCTGGGGCTGGAGTAGGTCCCAAGGGTTGGGCTGTTCGCCCATTAAAGCGGCACGCGAGCTGGGTTTAGAACGTCGTGAGACAGTTCGGTCTCTATCCGCCGCGCGCGTAAGAAACTTGAGGAAGGCTGTCCCTAGTACGAGAGGACCGGGACGGACGAACCTCTGGTGTGCCAGTTGTTCCGCCAGGAGCACCGCTGGTTAGCTACGTTCGGAAGGGATAACCGCTGAAAGCATCTAAGCGGGAAGCCTGTTCCAAGATGAGGTTTCTCACCCCCTCGAGGGGGTAAGGCCCCCGGCAGACCACCGGGTTGATAGGCCAGAACTGGAAGTACAGTAATGTATGCAGGTGACTGGTACTAATAGGCCGAGGACTTACCACAAAGAAGCTACGCGTCCACTGTGCGGTATCTGAAACAACACACAGATACCTTGAATTCGATTCCCCATCATTCACCAACATTCTTGTTGGTGGGTGTGTGGAGGATCTGGTTCACGGTTAGTTACTGTGACAGTTTCATAGAGTTACGGCGGTCATAGCGAAGGGGAAACGCCCGGTCCCATTCCGAACCCGGAAGCTAAGCCCTTCAGCGCCGATGGTACTGCACTCGACAGGGTGTGGGAGAGTAGGACACCGCCGAACACCCGTTAACCGAAAGGGGACCCAACATACTGGGTCCCCTTTCGTGCGTTGTATGAAAGGAAAGACTGTGTCGGAGAATGGCGACGAGCGTCGGTCCTTCCGTGGGGGAGGAGCGCCTCGTTCAGGTGGCCCCCGTCGTGACAACGACGGGCGTGGTCCCCGAAGCAGCGGTGGCGGCGACCGCCGCAGCGGCGGAGACAGAAGCGGCGGATCGCGTCGTGGCGGCGAGGGTGGATTTACCCCTCGTGGACGCGACGGTGACCGCAATCAGCGTCAGGCAGCACGCCCTGACGAACCCGATCTACCAGACAACGTAGAACCGACCGAACTTGATCCGGCTGTTCGTCGTGATCTGCTGAGCTTGGACAAGGACAACGCCAACACAGTTGCGCGTCACCTCGTCATGGCCGGCAAGTTGGTCGACGAAGATCCGGAACTTGCACTGCTCCATGCCCGTGCTGCCCGTCAGCGCGCCGGCCGAATCGCGGTTGTTCGTGAAGCTGCCGGAATCACTGCGTATCACGCCGGTGAATGGGCTGAAGCATTGTCCGAGCTGCGTGCAGCTCGTCGTATGGCCGGCGGTCCTGGACTTATTGCAGTGATGGCTGACTGCGAACGCGGATTGGGTCGCCCCGAGCGGGCGATCGAACTCGGTCGTAGTGACGAAGCCAAACTGCTGTCGGGTGATGAAGCGTCGGAGCTTCGGATGGTCGTAGCAGGCGCCCGGATGGATCTCGGCCAGTTCGATCAGGCCGTTGTCACCTTGCAGACTGCCGATCTTGATGCAAAGCGCACCGGTGCGTCTGCTGCCAGGCTGTTCTACGCCTACGCCGACGCACTTGTTGCGGCCGGCCGCGTCGAAGACGGTCTGAAGTGGTTCCTCAATGCTGCAGCAGCAGATCTCGAGGGCGATACGGATGCAGAAGAGCGGGTGGCGGAGCTGTCCGGAGAAGATCTGTGACGGTTCTTCGCAGCCAGTACGACGTACTTCTGCTCGATCTCGATGGGACGCTCTACGCGGGCGCTCACGCGATTCCTGGTACCCAGAGTGCTCTGGGCCAGGGATCGCAAGCGCTCTACTACGTGACCAACAACGCGAGCCGGTCGCCGTCGGACGTGTCTGCGCATCTGACCGAACTCGGCTTCGATTCTGTCGACGACCGGGTTGTGACAAGTTCACAGACGGCTGCCCGTTTGCTTGCCGAACGGGTCGCTCCCGGGTCTGCGGTCCTTGTTGTCGGTACCGAAGCGCTTGCCGACGAGGTGACTCGGGTCGGACTGCGTCCGGTTCGTGAGTTCGCCGAATCTCCAGTTGCCGTCGTACAGGGGCATTCGACCGCAACCGATTGGTCGATCCTCGCCGAGGCCTGCCTCGCAATTCGCGCAGGCGCACTGTGGGTGGCGGCCAATCTCGACACCACGCTGCCTTCCGAGCGTGGTTTGGTGCTCGGAAACGGTTCGATGGTCGCGGCGCTGCGCGCAGCGACCAAGGTAGAACCATTGGTGGCCGGCAAGCCCGCGGCCCCGCTCATGAACGATGCATTGCTCCGCAGCGGTTGCACCAAACCGTTGGTCGTCGGCGATCGCCTCGATACGGATATTGAAGGCGCGCATGCTGTTTCGATCGATTCACTGCTTGTTCTGACCGGTGTCAGTACACCCGCTGATGTTCTGCGCGCTCCACTCGAACAGCACCCCACCTACATTGGTGCAACGCTGGACGCACTGAACCAGCCTGCCGCCTTGTCGAAGGTCGGCACAGACTCGAAGTGGACCATCTCCGCGTCCGGGACGGCACTGGTCGTGGACGGGCCGATGGTGGGAGACGAGACGTCGCTGCTGCGCGCACTCGCTCCCGTGGCATGGGAACATCCGGCATTCGAAAACGTCAAGGCATTGGACGCCGATGTGCAACGCGTCGTAGATTTGTGGTTGGCGTAAATTCTCGCAAGAGTGTTCGACTCGCGGGGTGGGGATGTGTGCGCAACCAATGGTCATGCACTAGCGTTGTGCGCGATGAGCACCCCGATATCGAACAACAAAAACACGAGCCCTGGCACCGGAGTGCCCGGGCCGTCGCGAGGTGTTGACCCGGAGCGTATTCGGTCCGACGTCGACGCTTTGCTCGTGAGTCTCGGGCAACTCGATCAGGATCCGAACGATCAGCACGGAGCAGGCGTGATTCCACACAAGGCGCAACTACTGGAACAAGCACACGAGGTGCTGGTCCAAGCACTGGCGTCTGTGGACAGGGTCTGACATGGCACGTAGAGCACGTGTGGATGCTGAACTCGTTCGTCGTGGATTGGCACGTTCACGCGATCATGCACAAGAGTTGATCTCGGCCGGCCGGGTCCTCATCTCGGGTGCCGTTGCCACCAAACCAGCTACGGCCATCGAAGCCGGAACACCGCTGCGCGTGGTCGAGGTCGAGCAGGAAGTCTCTTGGGCCTCCCGAGGAGCACACAAACTGATTGGCGCTCTTGACACTTTCGGCGAATCAGGGCTGAGCGTCGAGGGGCGTCGCTGCCTGGACGCCGGTGCCTCGACCGGTGGATTTACCGACGTTCTGTTGACCCGCGGTGCCAAAGAAGTGGTTGCTGTCGACGTCGGATACGGCCAATTGGTGTGGCGACTGCAGTCGGACGAGCGGGTTCACGTCATCGACCGCACCAATGTCCGCGCCATCGACGCCGAAACCATCGGTGGGACCGTCGACATGGTTGTTGCCGACCTCTCGTTCATCTCTCTCAAGCTTGTGCTCCCGGCATTTGTCGCGTGCACCGCAGACGGCGCCGATCTTGTTCCTATGGTGAAGCCGCAGTTCGAGGTCGGCAAGGATCGAGTCGGGGCAGGTGGGGTTGTTCGTGACCCTGAGCTTCGGATTTCCGCTGTCCTCGAAGTGTCCGAAGCTGCCGCCAAGGTGGGCCTGCGTACCGCCGGTGTTGTTGCGAGTCCGCTGCCCGGCCCGTCCGGAAACGTCGAGTACTTCCTGTGGCTCAAGAAGGAAACCGAGCCGCAGGAGCAGGCTGACGATGCGCCGTCGGTCGAGGATCTGATCCGCAGAGCTGTAGAGGAAGGTCCGCAGTGAATGCAACTGCCGGAGGTGAGTCACGCGAAATTCTCCTGGTGGCACACCCGGGTCGCCGTGATATCGCCGAAACTGCCCGACGAGTCGGAAAGATCTTCGAGAGCGCGGGCATTGGCCTGCGGGTGCTGGTCGACGAAGCTGACAGCTCGCGTATCGAGGCAATGACTGCGCCTGAGGGATTCTCGGCGCCGGATCTTGATGTGACAGTTGTTCACCCAGGTCCCGAAGCGGCAGTCGGATGCGAGATGGTTCTGGTTCTCGGCGGCGACGGCACCTTTCTCCGTGCCGCGGAGTTGGCTCAGGAAGCGTCGATTCCGGTTCTCGGAATCAACCTCGGACGCATCGGGTTCCTGGCGGAGACCGAGGCCGAGCATCTCGAAGAGGCTCTCGCGCAGGTAGTCCGCAAGGAATACCGCGTGGAACACCGGATGACGTTGGACGTTGTGATTCGCGTCGATGACGAGATAATCGATCGCGGGTGGGCTCTCAACGAGGCGAGTATCGAAAACCGCTCGCGTCTGGGTGTTCTCGAAGTGGTTCTCGAAGTTGACGGGCGGCCGGTGTCGGCATTCGGCTGCGACGGTGTGCTGGTGTCCACGCCGACGGGGTCGACGGCCTATGCGTTTTCTGCCGGTGGTCCGGTGGTGTGGCCGGAACTCGAAGCGCTACTTGTGGTTCCGAGCAACGCTCACGCACTGTTCGCGCGTCCACTCGTCACCAGTCCGGAGTCTCTGATTGCGGTGGAGACCGTTGCCGGCAGTCACGACGGGTTGGTGTTCTGCGACGGTCGCCGCACGCTGGAACTGCCTGCGGGCGGACGCGTCGAGATTGTTCGGGGTGCCACTCCGGTCAAGTGGGTACGACTGGATTCGGCGCCGTTTGCCGATCGGATGGTGCGAAAGTTTGAATTGCCGGTGACCGGGTGGCGGGGAAGGAAGCCTTAAAACGTGCTCGCAGAGATCCGAATCGACAGCCTGGGTGTGATCTCCGAGGCGTCAGCGCAATTCCACGAGGGATTGACCGTCCTGACCGGTGAGACCGGTGCGGGTAAGACGATGGTTGTCACCAGCCTGCACTTGCTCAGTGGTGCGCGAGCCGATGCCGGGCGGGTGCGCTTGGGCGCCTCCCGCGCAGTTGTCGAGGGCAGGTTCGTCACGGACTTGTCGCCGGCGTCGGAACGAGAGATCGCGCGGATCCTCGAGTCGTCCGGTGCCGAGCGTGACGAGGACGGCAGCATCATCGCGGTCCGTACCGTCGGTAGCGACGGACGATCGCGAGCTCATCTCGGTGGTCGCAGCGTTCCGGCCGGTGTGCTCTCGGAGTTCACCGACCCGTTGTTGACCGTGCACGGCCAGAACGATCAGCTCCGCCTGCTTCGTCCCGACCAGCAGCGTAATGCTCTGGATCGCTTCGGCGACAAGACAATCGGAACGCTCCTGACGCGCTACCGGAAGCATCGCCGTGAATGGCTCGACGCTCGTTCGGAACTGATCGAACGCACGTCGAAGGCCCGCGAACTGGCGCAGGAAGCGGATCAGCTGACCTTCGCACTCAACGAAATCGACGGTGTTGCACCGGAACCGGGCGAGGACGCCACCATCGTGGCAGAGGTTCGGCGCCTCAGTGATCTGGATTCGTTGCGCTCGGCAGCCGAGGAAGCACATGCAGCGCTCGCCGGTAGTGACGACATGGCCAGTGCTGATGTCGGAGTCTCGCCCGCACTGGATCTGATGTCGGAGGCCAGGGCGCGGATCGAGTCCGTCGTCGATTCCGATTTGGACGGATTGGGTGCGCGGCTGGCCGATGCCATCGCGGTTGTCACCGATGTAGCCGGCGATCTCAATACCTACCTCGCTGGATTACCGTCTGATCCGGGTGCTCTGAACACACTGCTGTCACGTCAATCCGAACTGAAGACGCTGACGCGCAAGTATGCCGCTGACGTCGACGGAGTTCTGGAATGGGCCGACACTGCTCGCACTCGGCTGTCCAAACTCGACGTATCGTCGGATGCTCTCGGATTGTTGAGCAAGCAGGTCGAGGAATCCGCCGCATTGACCGCAGATGCGGCCACCAAACTCAGCGCGGCGCGAGTGAAGGCGGCTGCAAAGTTGTCGAAAGCCGTCAGTGCGGAATTGGCCGGACTGGCGATGGGCCGGGCCGGTTTGGAAGTCAGCGTCCGGCAGCAGGTCGCCGGCCCTCAGGATTCGGCTCCGCTGAACGTCGGGGGAGTGGAATTGCATGCCGGTTCCGGTGGCGTAGACGAGGTGGCGTTCCGGTTGTCGGCTCATAGCGGCGCTCCGTCGTTGCCGATCAGTAAAAGCGCGTCGGGCGGTGAACTCTCACGCGTGATGCTCGCCTTGGAAGTTGTTCTTGCCGGTAGCGACACGGGCGCGACGATGGTGTTCGACGAAGTGGACGCCGGAGTCGGTGGTCGTGCGGCCGTCGAGATCGGTCGCCGATTGGCCAAACTTGCTCGGACACATCAGGTGATTGTGGTGACGCACCTTCCGCAAGTGGCGGCATTCGCTGATACCCATCTCGTAGTCGACAAAGTCGACGACAAGGGCGGCGTCGTCAGCAGTGGTGTTCGGACACTCTCGGACAGCGATCGAGTCGTGGAACTGGCCCGGATGTTGGCCGGTTTGGACGATACTGAAACGGGTCGTGCGCACGCCGAGGAACTGTTGGAAATAGCCAATGCGGCACGCGTCACAGATTGAACAATACGTGGTGCAGTTGTGGTTGATGTGGTAGTTGGTTCGGCGCGCCTCCACCGATAGCGGCAGGTTCGGGTTCATCATCGAAGCCATGAAGATGCCCGCATTGCTCTCCCGTAACACCACGTCGTTGCCAGGGATCAGCGGCATCGCCAGGGTCGATCGGAATACGGCCAAGCTTTTACGCCGTGTCGGTCCCGGGGATATCGTCGTCCTGGACGAACTCGACATCGACAGGCGAACAGCCGACGCTCTGGTGAAAGCCGGAGTGCTCGCGGTTGTCAACGCATCGCCGTCCATCTCCGGTAGATACCCGAACCTCGGCCCGGAGGTGATCGTCGCCAACGGCATCGTCCTGATCGACGCGCCGGACGGCGAGGTATTCAAGTCGATCAAGGACGGCAGCAAGATTCGCCTGCACGAAGGCGAGGTCTTCAACGGAACAAAGAGCCTCCTCAAGGGTGAGGAACAGTCCGAGGCCGAGATCTCCGACCGGATGATCGAGGCAAAAACCGGGCTCGTCGACCACCTCGAAGCGTTCTCCGGCAACACAATCGAGTTCATCCGAACCGAGAGTCCGCTCCTCATCGACGGTATCGGCGTGCCAGACGTCGACATCAATCTCAAGGACCGCCATGTCGTGGTGGTGTCCGACGGGCCCGATCACGAGGCGGATCTCAAGAACCTCAAGCCGTTCATCAAGGAGTACTCGCCGATCATGATCGGCGTCGGTGCGGGCGCCGATGTACTGAGCAAAGCCGGCTACCGCCCCGACCTCATCGTGGGCGACCCGGAAGAAATCACCAGCGCCACTCTGAAGTCCGGCGCCGAGGTGGTTCTGCCTGCAGACCAGGACGGTCATGCTGCCGGCCTTTCGCGTATCCAGGATCTCGGCATCGGAGCGATGACGTTCCCGGCAACGGGGTCACCGACGGATCTGGCTTTGTTGCTTGCGGACCATCATGGCGCGTCGCTGATCGTGACGGTCGGTAACGTCGTCTCGCTCGACGAATTCTTCGATCGTGCTCGCCGCGAAAGCAATCCGTCGGCGTTCATGACCAGACTCAAGGTCGGTCCGAAACTTGTCGACGCCAAAGCCGTCGCAACGCTGTATCGCAGTCGGGTATCCGGGGGAGCTATTGCTCTTCTGGTGCTCGCCGCACTGGTCGCGGTGATCGTCGCGCTGGTCGTATCCAATGCCGGTAGTGAAGTTCTCGACTGGGCAATCGCAACATGGAACAGCTTTGCGCTGTGGGTTCAGGGGCTCTTCAAGTGATTTCTATGCGTCAACACGCAATTTCGATTGCGGCTATTTTCTTGGCACTCGCTATCGGCGTTGTTCTGGGATCCGGAATGTTGTCGAGTGGGCTGCTCTCCGGCCTGCGCGACGACAAGGCTGATCTGCAGAACGAGATCGAAAATCTTAACGAACAGAACAATCATCTCGAAGAGCAACTCAACTCCGCCGACGGTTTCGACTCGGCCGTGGGCGGACGCGTCGTACGTGATTCCCTCGCCGGTCGGACCGTTGTGCTGGTGACCGCACCCGACGCTGATCCGAGCGATCTGGACGGTGTCACGCGATTGATCGCGGCATCGGGCGGCGCCGTGACGGGTCGCGTGTCGTTGACGGATTCGTTTGCCGACGCCAGCGGCGGTGACCGTCTGCGGACGGTCGTGAACAACGTGATCCCCGCGGGCATCACTCTCAAGACGGGAGCGGTCGACCAGGGAAGCCTCGCCGGTGACCTGCTCGGATCAGTCCTTTTGCTCAACGGATCGACCAGTGAGCCGCAGAGCACGCCGGACGAGCTGAATCTGGCTCTCGACACGTTGCGCAGCGCAGGTTTCGTCACGTACGACGGCGTCGTCAAGCCGGCTCAGCTCGCGGTGGTCCTCACGGGCGACAACGCATCGGACGACGGGGCCTCCGGTAATCGCGGCGCCGTGATCGCCCGCTTTGCCGGTGCGCTGGACGGACGCGGCGCAGGAACGGTCCTGGCGGGTCGACCGGGCTCGGCCGATGGCAATGGTCCGATTGCGGTTGTACGGGCCGATGCGGCGCTCTCAGCGGGTCTGACGACTATCGACAACGTTGATCGTGAAGCCGGGAAGATCACTACCTCGCTGGCTTTGCAAGAGCAGTTGAACGGCGGAGCAGGGCGGTACGGAACCGGCCCGGGAGCCGCGGCGATCACCGTCGGTGCACCCGCGAGTTGATACCCCGGTCACATCGTGGGGCGAAACTCGGCGCGTAGTAGGCGTCGGGGCCCCATAGGTGTTACCGTGAAATCCCGTGGGTCGGCAGGCCCCAGCATTGCTTCAACAGACCAAGCCCTGCACAGTCGTCACGGGAGCCCCTTTTGCCACAGTCACGCAACACCACGCGTACCGCCACCAAGCACATCTTCGTCAGCGGAGGTGTTGCTTCTTCGCTCGGTAAAGGTTTGACCGCCTCCAGTTTGGGACAGTTGCTCACCGCGCGGGGCATGCGCGTGACCATGCAGAAACTCGATCCCTATCTCAATGTGGATCCGGGCACCATGAATCCGTTCCAGCACGGTGAAGTGTTTGTCACCGAAGACGGCGCGGAGACCGACCTCGACGTCGGACACTACGAACGCTTCCTCGATCGCGATCTCTCGGGTCAGGCCAATGTCACCACCGGCCAGGTGTATTCGACGGTTATCGCCAAGGAGCGACGCGGCGAGTACCTGGGCGACACCGTTCAGGTCATCCCGCACATCACCGACGAAATCAAGCGACGCATCCTCGAGATGAGCGGCCCGGATCTGCAGGGCGTGCGCCCCGACGTCGTCATCACCGAAATCGGTGGAACTGTCGGCGACATCGAATCGCAGCCGTTCCTCGAAGCCGCCCGTCAGGTCCGCCACGACGTCGGCCGCGACAACGTGTTCTTCCTGCACGTCTCCCTCGTGCCGTTCCTCGGCCCGTCCGGAGAACTCAAGACCAAGCCGACGCAGCACTCGGTTGCGTCGTTGCGCAGCATCGGCATTCAGCCCGACGCGCTCATCCTTCGTTGCGACCGTGACGTCCCGCAGGGCCTCAAGAACAAGATCGCCCTGATGTGCGACGTCGACGTCGACGCCTGCATCTCCACTCCCGACGCGCCGTCGATTTACGACATCCCGAAGGTTCTGCACCGCGAGGGCCTCGACGCGTACGTCGTGCGTCAGTTGGGTCTGCCCTTCCGTGACGTCGATTGGACCGTATGGGGCGATCTGCTCGATCGGGTTCACCAGCCGCGTGAGACCGTCCGAGTTGCGTTGGTCGGCAAGTATGTCGACCTGCCGGACGCGTACCTGTCGGTGACCGAGGCTCTGCGTGCGGGCGGCTTCGCCAATCGTTCCAAGGTCGAGATCTCGTGGGTTGCTTCCGACGAGTGCGAGACCGAAGCAGGTGCTCAGGCCGCACTCGGCGACGTCGACGCCATTCTGATCCCCGGCGGCTTCGGCATCCGCGGTATCGAAGGCAAACTCGGCGCGATCCGGTACTCCCGCGCACGCAAGCTCCCGCTGCTCGGTATCTGCCTCGGTCTGCAGTGTGTTGTCATCGAAGCCGCACGCAGCGTCGGTTTGACGGACGCCAACTCGGCTGAATTCGAACCGGACACCAAGTACCCCGTCATCTCCACGATGGCCGATCAGGAAGACGTGATCGCCGGCGAGGCCGACCTCGGTGGCACGATGCGTCTGGGTGCGTACCCGGCAGTGCTGACCAAGGGTTCGGTTGCGGCGCAGGCTTACGGAACCGAAAATGTGTCCGAGCGTCACCGTCACCGCTTCGAGGTCAACAACACCTACCGTGAGCGGATTGCCAAGTCCGGCTTGAAGTTCAGCGGTACGTCGCCCGACGGCCATCTCGTCGAGTTCGTCGAGTACCCGCGCGAGCAGCACCCGTTCTTCGTTGCAACGCAGGCACACCCGGAACTCAAGAGCCGCCCGACGCGTCCGCACCCGCTGTTCTCGGCGTTCATCGATGCGGCGTTGAAGTACAAGCTCGAAGAGCGTCTGCCCGTTGACGTTCACGCCGAGAAGACCATCGACACCGCAGCAACCGAGACCGAACTCGATGCCGTCACCGAATCTTCGGAAAAGGTCTAGCAATCACATGAGCGACCCCGGTCGGCACGAATTCGA
The DNA here is from genome assembly GCF_002300185.1 of Rhodococcus sp. ACPA4. NCBI lineage: Bacteria > Bacillati > Actinomycetota > Actinomycetes > Mycobacteriales > Nocardiaceae > Rhodococcus > Rhodococcus sp. ACPA4. The sequence goes on along the minus strand of NZ_NSDY01000001.1, from coordinate 1,438,696 downwards.
CACCCTCGACTCCACCACGATCTACACCGGCGCGATCATCGCGCTGCGTAAGGACTCCGTGGTGATGCCAGGAGGTCAGCGCGCCGACCGGGAGGTCGTCGAACACCACGGCGCTGTTGCGGTGGTGGCGATCGACGCCGACGACAATCTTGTTCTGATTCATCAGTACCGGCATCCGCTCGGTCATCGGTTGTGGGAGATCCCGGCCGGTCTTCTCGACGCACCTGGCGAGAGTCCGTTGGACGCGGCCGCGCGTGAGTTGGGCGAAGAAACCGGACTCGGCGCTGATCGTTGGTCCGTGCTTGTCGACGTTGCGCTCTCGCCGGGGTTCACCGACGAAGCTGTGCGAGTTTTCCTCGCAGAGGGGTTGCACGACGTCGACCGGGAAGATCCCGAACACGAAGAGGCGGACCTGCAGATTGCGCGGGTGCCGTTGGCGAAGGCCGTCGACATGGCCTTGCGCGGCGATCTGGTGAACGCCACCGCGGTGTCCGGCATCATGGCGCTGGCGGCAGCACGCGCTGTCGGCACAGAGTTGCGACCAGCCGACGCTCCGTGGCCGGACCGTCCGACCGCCTTCGGAGAACGCAAGTCCAGGGCCTGAAATGCTTGCCAGACAGGTGGATTCATTTCTGGACCACCTAGCGGTCGAGCGGGGATCCGCTCGCAATACTCTTCTCTCGTACCGCCGGGATCTGTATCGATACGTCGAATTCCTCAATGCCAGGGGCATCGACAATGTCTCGCGAGTTGCTGAAAACGACATCACGGAATTCGTGACGAATTTGCGGCTGGGGGACAAGGACGCCGGAATTGTCGCGTTGGCACCGAGTTCTGCCGCGCGGACCCTGATCGCTGTACGCGGTTTCCACAAGTTCTCGACCGCTGAAGGACTCACAACGGTCGACGTGGCCCGGGCAGTCAAACCGCCGACCCCCGGACGCAAACTCCCCAAAGCGCTTCCGCTCGACCAGATCATCGCGCTATTGGAAGCGTCCGGTGGTGGCGCAGCCGGAGACGGTCCCCGAGATCTGAGGGATCGCGCACTCCTGGAACTGCTTTACTCCACCGGAGCTCGTATCTCGGAAGCCATCGACCTCGATGTCGACGACATCGACACCCACTCTCGATCCGTTGTGCTCCACGGCAAGGGCGGAAAGCAACGCGTGGTGCCCATCGGTCGGCCCGCGATCGAGGCCGTCGACGCTTATCTTGTGCGTGGCCGGCCCGCACTGGCTACCAGGGGCTTGCCTGCCCTGTTCCTCAACGCGCGAGGTGGACGGTTGTCCCGGCAGAGTGCCTGGCAGATCCTTCAGGACTCGGCGGCTGCCGCAGGAATCACGGCTGACGTTTCGCCCCACACGCTGCGACATTCCTTTGCCACACACCTACTGGACGGCGGTGCCGACGTTCGTGTTGTGCAGGAACTTCTGGGCCACGCGTCGGTCACCACAACCCAGATCTACACCTTGGTCACCGTCACAGCGCTACGTGAAGTGTGGGCGCAAGCACACCCCCGGGCGCGCTAGCCGTCTGCGTGTAATGCGTGTTGCGTGAGAAATCGGAGAAATAAGCGGTAGCGTTCAAGGCGCGCGAGCGACTCTTGTGAGTATTCGGCCTGTCGGAATTCGGTATTGCCGGGTATTCCACGGGTTGCCGGCGCCGAGAGCAACCGTCGAAAGAACAGGGGAGCATCGGACCGTGTCGACATCGCAGCGAGCAGCGGCGGAGTCAGCGCCGCCGTATGTCACAACCCAGTACCTCGACCCCTCTACCGAACCTGCCCCTGCCGCCGATTCCGAGGCGATATTCGACCTACCGACCTCGTCGGACACTGCGTCAGTCGAAGAACTCGGACCGACCGGTAGGCCGGTACGAGAAGTCCCGATGCCGACCCCGTTGCCGCACCACGGTCCCGCGATGATCATCGCGATGTGTAACCAGAAGGGTGGCGTCGGCAAGACGACGTCCACGATCAATCTGGGGGCGGCGTTGGCGGAGTACGGCCGCCGCGTGCTGTTGGTCGATCTGGACCCGCAGGGCGCACTGTCCGCAGGGTTGGGTGTGCAGCACCATGATCTGGAACTGACGGTCCACAACCTGCTCGTCGAACCGCGTGTGTCCATCGACGACGTGCTGATGCGCACCCGGATCGACGGACTGGATCTGCTGCCGAGCAATATCGATCTGTCGGCGGCCGAGATTCAGCTGGTTACCGAAGTGGGACGTGAACAGACGCTGGGTCGCGTTTTGCATCCTGTTCTGGATCGATACGACTACGTCCTGATCGACTGCCAGCCGTCGCTCGGTCTGCTGACGGTCAATGCCTTGGCCTGCGCTGATTCGGTGATCATTCCGATGGAATGCGAGTACTTCAGCCTGCGCGGTCTGGCGCTGCTCAACGACACCGTCGAAAAGGTTCACGACCGGCTCAATTCCAAACTCGAGTTGGCCGGTATCGTCGTCACGATGTTCGACTCGCGCACACTCCACGCCCGTGAGGTGATGGCGCGCGTCGTCGAGGTGTTCGGCGACGTTGTCTACGACACCGTGATCAACCGCACCGTGCGTTTCCCCGAAACCAGCGTGGCCGGCGAGCCGATCACCACCTGGGCACCCAAATCTGCCGGAGCCGAGGCGTATCGGGCGCTGGCCCGCGAAGTAATCCACCGGTCTGGTCGTTAGTGAAACTGATTCCACCGCAAGAAGATTCATCCCCAGCAGTTGCAGAGTTCCGCGTAACACTTCGAAACTTCGAAGGGCCGTTCGATCTGCTGCTTTCCCTGATCAATCAACGCCAACTCGACGTCACCGAGATAGCGCTGCACACCGTCACCGACGATTTCATCGCGTACACCCGGCAACTCGGCAGTGCGATGGGGCTCGATCAGACGACGGAGTTTCTTGTTGTCGCCGCGACACTTCTCGATCTGAAAGCCGCCAGGCTCCTGCCGGCAGGCGAAGTCGAGGACGCCGAGGATCTTGCTCTGCTCGAAGCCCGCGACCTTCTTTTTGCCAGGCTCCTTCAGTACCGCGCCTACAAGCAAGTTGCGACGCTGTTCGGTGAACTCGAGGAAGCAGCATTGCGGCGATACCCCCGCTCCGTTGCCGTCGAGGACCAGTTCGCCGATCTCCTTCCCGAAGTGCTGTTCGGAGTGGATTCGCACAAGTTCGCCGAGATCGCCGCAGCCGTTTTCGCACCCCGGCCGGTGCCCACAGTCAGCCTCGATCACCTGCATGTGTCCAATATCTCGATCCCCGAACAAGCGGAGTTCATCCTCGAACTGCTGCGCGCCCGCGGCACAGGGGAGTGGGTACCGTTTCCGGACCTGATCGAGGACTGCGACGACGCCGCCCCGATTGTCGCCCGCTTCCTGGCGCTGCTCGAGCTGTACCGTCGGCGCGCCATTGCCTTTGACCAACCCGAGCCGCTCGGGCCACTGCTCATTACCTGGACCGGCGAGGAATCAACCCCCGTCACCGAGGAGGACTACCGATGAGTCTCGATCCCGCCGCGACGGAATCTGTGCAGGTAGAAGACTCTGGTGAGGGTGATTCGGCTCTCGCTTTCGAGCTGGACGACACTCAACTCGACGCTGTGCTCGAGTCGCTGCTGCTCGTAGTCGATTCACCGGCGGAGGTGGCGCAACTTGCCTCCGTGACCGGTACCGATCCGGCTCGCGTCGAGCAGCGACTGCAACTGATGTCGGCTGCATTTACCGCCCGTGGCAGCGGCATAGACCTGCGATACGCAGGCGACGGATGGCGTTTCTACACGCGGCAAGAATTCGCCCCCTACGTCGAACGGCTGTTGCTGGACGGCGCACGTACCAAACTGACCCGCGCAGCATTGGAAACTTTGGCGATAGTCGCATACCGTGGACCGTTGACTCGTGCGCGGATCAGTGCAGTACGAGGCGTCAACGTGGACGGGGTGGTACGCACACTCCTCGCCCGCGGACTGATCGCGGAAGCCGGGCCAGACCCGGACACCAACGCGACACGGTACTCCACAACCGAACTGTTCCTCGAACGGCTCGGATTGAGCTCGCTGAGCGATCTCCCGGAGTTGGCACCGCTTTTGCCTGATGTCGACCTGATCGACGACATCAGCGAAAGCCTCGAATCCGATCCGCGATTTGCGAGAATGAACAAGGCCGACGTGCCCACCGACGTGGTGGACACCGAAGTCGACGACGACTGACGGGGAAAACCCGCCGTCGTCAGCAGAAAGAAAAGACCCGACCACAGTCGGGAAACAGCTGAAAACTGACAGGAAAAAAGTGAACAATCCCGCTCGCCGAGATGGCACACCGGACCGTAACAACTCCCGCGACACCCGCGGCGCACGCAGCGATGCCCCCCGCGGTGGTCGTAGCGACAGCCCCCGTGGTGGACGCAGTGACGCCCCCCGTGGCGCACGCAGCGAAGCCCCCCGTGGCGCACGCAGCAACACTTCCCGCAGTACTTCCGGATACGACCGCAATGCCGGATCCGACCGCCCCCGCACGGATGACCGTCGCAGTGGATTCAATGATGATCGGCGCCCCCCGCGCAGTGATGATCGTCGTCCCGCACGTAGTGATGATCGTCGTCCCGCACGTAGTGATGATCGTCGTCCCGCACGGACCGACGACCGTCGTGGTGGTTACAACGACGACCGTCGTCCGGCACGCACCGACGACCGTCGTGGTGGCTACAACGATGACCGCCGAGGCCCGCGCAATGACGATCGTCGCGGCCCCCGCAGCGATGACCGTCGTACCCCTCACGTTGATGCCCGTCGCGCACCGCGCGGTGGTGCTGACCGTCGCAGCGACGATCAGCGCGGCGCACGCCCCGAGGCCCCTCGCGGCACTGCCTGGGCAAACGCTCCTCGTGGATCCAAGTTCGACGGACCTCCGCGCAAGCGGCCGGCAGCCCCGACACCGGCGGCAACCAACAAGCGTGGCAAGCCGAAGACGGAGAAGCCGCAGCGCGTCGTCTCCCAGAACCCGTTGGTGTCCAACGCCAAGCCTGCGCGTCATCAGCACGCCGAGGTCACCAAGCACGACGGCCCGCCGAAGGGCGACGGCGTCCGCTTGCAGAAGGTCCTGGCTCAGGCCGGCGTCGCATCACGTCGTGCAGCAGAAGAACTGATCGACCAGGGTCGCGTCGAGGTCGACGGCCGCATCGTGGTGGAGCAGGGTCTGCGTGTTGATCCCGAGAACGCAGTAGTCCGCGTCGACGGCGTTCGTGTTGTCGTGCAGAAGGACCTCGTCTACTTGGCAATGAACAAGCCGCGTGGATGGCAGTGCACCATGTCTGACGACCTCGGTCGCCCGTGTGTCGGTGACATCGTCTCCGAGCGCGTTCAGTCCGGTCAGCGACTGTTCCACGTCGGCCGTCTCGACGCCGACACCGAGGGCTTGCTCCTCTTCACCAACGACGGCGATCTCGCTCACCGCCTGATGCACCCGTCGTTCGAGGTTCCGAAGACGTACCTCGCCACCGTTCACGGCGTTGTCGAGCGCAGCACCGGTAAGCAGTTGCGTGACGGTGTCACCCTCGACGACGGTCCGGCCAAGGTGGACGCATTCACTGTGCTCGAGATCAACGAGGGCAAGACGCTCGTCAAGCTCGTTCTGCACGAAGGTCGCAAGCACATCGTGCGTCGCCTCCTCGATGCCGTCGGTCACCCTGTTGTCCGCCTGGTTCGCACCAACGTCGGAGTTGTCGCTCTCGGCGATCAGCGTCCGGGAACGCAGCGCGTACTCGGTCGTAGCGAGGTCGGTGGACTGTACGAGGCGGTCGGCCTGTGACCGATTCGTCCATGCCGCTAGTGGTCGCGATGGACGGACCGTCCGGAACCGGCAAGTCCAGCGTCTCCCGTGCGTTGGCGCAGCGTTTGGGCGCCCGCTACCTCGACACCGGAGCTATCTACCGGATCGCGACCCTGCACGTGCTGCGTCAGGGAATCGATCTGACTGACGCTGCGGCGATCACCGCTGCGGTTGCGGCGTTGCCCTGGTCCATCGGTACTGATCCGAGCAACGAGCAGGTGCATCTCGACGGCGCGGACGTCAGCGAGGAGATCCGCGGCGACGCGGTGACCAAGGCTGTCTCCGCTGTGTCCGCCGTGCCCGAGGTTCGCGACTTGCTGGTTGCCACTCAGCGTGAGTTGGCGGCGGGCGCAGACCGGATCGTCGTCGAAGGACGCGACATCGGAACCGTCGTACTCCCTGATGCGGACGTCAAGATCTTCTTGACCGCATCGGCGGAAACCCGTGCGGCACGCCGCAATACGCAGAACGTCGGCCAAGGCCGCGAAGACAATTACGAAGCGGTGCTGGCTGATGTGCAGCGCCGTGACCATCTCGATTCGACTCGGGCAGTGTCGCCGTTGCGCCCTGCCGAGGATTCCATCCTGGTGGATACGAGCGAATTGGGCATTGAAGATGTGATCGCCAAGCTGCTGTTGGTGGTCAGCGACAGAACTGGAGCAGTGCAGTGAGCGACGATCTGGTAACCGAATTTGCCGGCGACGGAACCTGGTCCGAGGAATCGGAGTGGGACTACGCCGATCTCGAAGCGGACGGCGAAGGCGAAGCGCACATTGCCGTTCCGACCTTGGCTGTTGTCGGTCGACCGAACGTCGGCAAGTCGACGCTCGTGAACCGCATCATCGGCCGCCGTGAAGCGGTAGTCGAGGACATCCCCGGCGTTACCCGTGACCGTGTCTCGTACGAGGCGAACTGGGCCGGCCGACGCTTCCTGGTTCAGGACACCGGCGGATGGGAGCCCGACGCGAAGGGTCTTCAGCAGGCCGTTGCTCGTCAGGCCGAGTTGGCCATGGGAACGGCTGACGCCATTCTCCTGGTCGTCGACGCTGTTGTCGGCGCCACCGCGACCGACGAAGCGGTCGCTCGCGTGCTGCGTCGTTCCAAGACTCCGGTCATCCTCGTTGCCAACAAGGTGGACGACGGACGCACCGAGTCCGAGGTCGCCGCACTGTGGTCCTTGGGTCTCGGTCAGCCGTACTCCGTGAGTGCGACGCACGGCCGCGGTACCGGCGACCTGCTCGACGAGGTTCTGGAGAAGCTTCCGGAAACCCCGCGTGAAGGCATCCCCGGCGGCGGCCCGCGTCGTGTTGCTCTGGTCGGAAAGCCGAACGTCGGAAAGTCCAGCTTGCTCAACAAGCTGTCCGGCGACGAGCGGTCCGTCGTACACAACGTTGCCGGCACCACCGTCGACCCGGTCGACTCGATCGTCGAACTCGGCGGGCGCCCTTGGCGTTTCGTCGACACGGCTGGTCTGCGCAAGCGCGTCAGCCATGCCAGCGGCGCCGAGTTCTATGCGTCGCTGCGCACGAAGAGCGCGATCGAGGCCGCTGAGGTCGCGATCCTGCTCATCGACGCACACGAGCCGATCACCGAGCAGGACCTCCGTGTTCTGAGCATGGTGGCCGACACGGGTCGCGCATTGGTGATCGCATTCAACAAGTGGGACCTCGTGGACGAGGACCGTCGACTCATGCTGGACAAGGAAGTGGACCGCGATCTAGTCCGCGTTCCATGGGCTCAGCGAGTCAACATCTCCGCCCACACCGGTCGCGCCGTGGCGAAGCTCGTGCCGGCTCTCGACACGGCTCTCGAGTCCTGGGACAAGCGCATCCCCACGGGTCGCCTGAACACCTGGCTCAAGGAAGTTGTGGCAGCAACACCGCCGCCGATGCGCGGTGGCCGACTGCCTCGCATCATGTTCGCGACGCAGGCAAGCACGCGTCCGCCGACCTTCGTTCTCTTCACCACAGGCTTCCTCGAGGCCGGTTACCGCCGGTTCATCGAGCGGCGTCTGCGTGAAGAGTTCAACTTCGACGGCAGCCCGATCCGCGTTTCCGTGCGAGTGCGCGAGAAGCGCGACCGTAAGAGCCGCTAGTTTCTGCGTCCAAACAGTACTAAAAAGGCTCTGACCAGCCGATTGGTACTTCAGCCCGTCTCTGATGTAATCTTTCCAAGCGCCCGAAACAAGGGCGCGGACGGGCTGTGGCGCAGCTTGGTAGCGCACTTGACTGGGGGTCAAGTGGTCGCAGGTTCAAATCCTGTCAGCCCGACCGAAGAGCAAAAATGCGGTTCCGGAGAAATCCGGAGCCGCATTTTTTGTTTGTCTGAGTGGATGTCGATGTCGAACCGGCACTCACGTAGGGATTGGCTCGAACTCCCGCATTTCGTCCCGTCCCGCTTGAACGACACCCGCAGCCGATTCCGGCACCTCGTTCCACGCTCCCGGAAGGTCGCGCAGCGGTTCGGAAACGACGATTCGTGCTTCCTCACCAAGGTGGTGCAATGCTTCCACTTCGGGATGGAGTTTCCGCAGCGTGGAGATCTCGGTGGAGAAGAAGAGCGACCTTGATTGTCTTTCAGTCGAATAGCGGAAGATCCAGGTTGAAGTTCCGTCCGTCGTAGCGACCGTCATCTGTACTGGATTGTCGATTCCGTGGGCGCGGGCTGTCTGCTCGACAAACCCGACCGCTCTGGCAACCCCGTCGAACGGATCATCGGTCAAGCCGAAGGTGAGCGCGAGAAAGAACAGAGTTTCCGAGTCCGTGGAGCCCTCCAAGTCGGGGAAGAGCGATGGATCGATGGCGGTCACCAATTCGCGTTTGATCTCATGAAACCCGTGCAGGGAACCGTTGTGCATCCACATCCAATTCCCGTGCCGAAATGGGTGACAGTTGCTGCGCTGCACCGGAGTACCGGTTGATGCGCGGACGTGAGCGAAGAGCAACGGAGTGCGCAATTGGCTGGTGACCTCGCGGAGGTTCGAGTCGTTCCACGCGGGTTCAATGCTCTTGAACAGGGCAGGCTCGCTGCCCTCTCCGTACCAACCGATTCCGAAGCCGTCGCCATTGGTTGTCGTCGCACCGAGACGGGAATGCAGGCTCTGGTCGATTAGCGAGTGCTTCGGCCGGAACAAGAGGTCATGCGCAAGGATCGGTTCACCTGAATATGCCAGCCACCTGCACATCTTTCCATTGAATCAGATTGCGGCAGTGATGACGATCCTCTACGACTGGTGAGGGATAGGGTTGAAGGGCGCTGGTCGTGCCGTCGGGACCAGTGGCCAGGAGTTAGGTGCCGACGGAGTGAGTAGGCCGTCCGATGGGTGAAGGTGATTCGCTCGGCACTCAGCGTTACCCGCCGCCGTCGGCCGTGGAACTGGGAAGTGCCGGCTTCGACGATGTCCAGGAGATCGGCCGCGGCGGATTCGGCGTCGTCTACCGCTGCATGCAGGCAGATTTGGATCGCCCGGTTGCGGTGAAGGTGCTCACGGTTGATCTCGACGAGGAGAACAGGTCTCGCTTCTTCCGGGAACAGCAAGCGATGGGCCGGTTGACCGGACACCCGAACATCGTCAACATTTTGCAGGTCGGCGCCACCGACAGTGGCTGTCCGTTCATCGTGATGCCGTATCACCCGCGGGATTCCCTCGATGCTCGGATTCGACGCGACGGTCCGCTGCCGTTGGATCAGGCGTTCCGCCTGGGGGTGAAGATGGCGGGCGCGGTGGAGTCGGCGCACAGGCTCGGCATCCTGCACCGCGACATCAAACCCGCCAACATCCTGCTCACCGAGTACGGCGAACCGGAGTTGGCCGACTTCGGTATCGCGCATATCACCGGTGGTTTCGAGACTGCCACCGGGGTCGTCACCGGGTCGCCGGCATATACGGCGCCGGAGGTGCTGGGGGGAGATCCGTCGAGTCCAGCGGCCGATATTTACGGTCTTGGCGCTGTCCTGTTCAGCGCTCTCACCGGTCACGCCCCGTTCGAGCGTCGTAGCGGTGAGCAAGTTGTCGCGCAGTTTCTGCGGATCACCAAGCAAGCGGTACCCGACTTGCGTGACCATGGGATCCCCGACGACGTGGCCGAAGTAATCTCTCGCGCGATGTCGCGGACGCCCGGCGCGCGCCCAGTCACTGCCGCGGAGTTCGGCGAGCAACTGCGGCAAATGCAACGGCACTACGATTTCCCGGTCGACGAGATGTCCCTACGTGCCGAACCCGGCGAACCCGGCGAACCGGGCGGCGGCTGGCGACCTGGCCCTGAAGGTCGACTGCGACGTTCAGGTGCCTTTACTCCGAGCACGACGGGGGAGCTTCCGCTGGAACTGACCAGCTTTGTGGGCCGCCGACGCGAGCTGACCGAAGCGAAGAACCTGCTCGCCGCTGGCCCGTTGGTGACGTTGACCGGGATCGGCGGGGTCGGAAAGACGCGGCTGGCGATGCGGCTCGCGGCGGGGATGCACAGCGAATTTGACGATGGCGTCCGGCTCGTCGAGTTGGGCGAGCTGCGTGACGAGTCGTTGCTGATCGAAACAGTGGCTGGTGTGCTGGGACTGCGGGGCCAGTCGGCGAGACCGGTACCGGAGATGCTGATCGAGTTTCTCGAACCGCGGGAATTGCTGCTGGTTCTGGATAACTGTGAACAGCTGGTCGATGCCGTCGCTGAATTGGCCGCGACCCTGGTGCGCGTCTGTCCGTCGCTACGGATTCTGGCTACCAGCCGCGAACCCCTCGACATCGGTGGGGAGGCGGTGCTGCGGGTTCCGCCGCTTGGCGTCCCTGAGCCCGAGCGGAAGCCGTCGCTCCGGGGATTGTCTAAATACGATGCAGTGTCGTTGTTCGGCGAGCGCGCCGCGTCGGCAGTTCCGGGATTTGTGCTCACCGAGGAGAACGCGGAGACGGTGGCCGGGATCTGCCGCAGGCTCGACGGGCTGCCGTTGCCGATCGAGCTGGCGGCGGCGCGATTGCGGGCGATGTCGCTCGAGCAGATTCTCGAGCGATTGACTGATCGATACGCGCTGCTGACTCGAGGTATCCGGGGCGCCCCGTCGCGGCAGCAGACGTTGCGGCTCTGTATCGACTGGAGCTTCGAGTTATGTACTGCCAGTGAGCAACTGGTGTGGGGTCGGTTGGCGGTATTCGCGGGTAGTTTCGAACTCGATGCTGCGGAGCAGGTGTGCAGCGCGGACCAGTATCCGGGCGCGCTTCTCGACACGTTGACGTCATTGGTCGATAAGTCGATTCTGATTCGCGAGGAACATGGGTCGGTGGTGCGGTTCCGGATGCTCGAGACGTTGCGCGAGTACGGCTACGAGAAGCTCGAGCAGTCCGGCGATCTAACGGAACTGCGCCGCCGGCACCGGGACTGGTACGAACGGTTGGCGCTCGACGCGGAGGCCGAGTGGGTCAGCGACCGCCAACTCGACTGGATCGCGCGTCTGAAGCGCGAGCAACCGAACCTGCGGGAAGCCCTCGAATTCAGCGTCGTCGACGATCCCGTCGCCGGCCTGCGAACCGCTGTCGCGTTGTCCTTCTTCTGGAGCTCCCAAGGCCTGTACAACGAGTGCCGGCACTGGATCGACCACTTGCTTGCCCGTCAGAGCGGCCAATTCACCCTCGACTGGGCCAAGGGTCTTTACTTCGCCACGCTGATGGCGAGTATTCAAGGTGACCTCAGGGCCGGGGCGGGCCGCGTCGAGGAGGCACGGAGTCTCACCGCTCACACGCGTGACCCGATGATGCGCCCACTCGTTGACTTCGCCGACGGAATGCATGCTCTTTACAGTGGTGACCCCAGGCGCGCTTCCTCGCTTCTCGAAGCCGCCGCCGCCGGATTCAGCCGTCACGGCGATCGGACGCTCGAGGTAGGTGCGTTGTATTCGTTGGGGTTGGCCTATGGATTGAGCGGCCAGATGGACAGGGCAATCGAATGTCTCGAGCGTGTCCTCTCGATCACGGACCACTATGGCGAGAAGATGTATCGGTCGCTCTCGTTGTGGGCCCTCGGCATCGCCGTGTGGCGAAAAGGCGATACCGATCGTGCGATGCGGCTACTCGAGCAATCGCTGAAGTTGGCCCGCCTGGTACACCACCCACGCGTCGCAGCAGCTTGCCTCGAGACGATGGCCTGGATCGAGTGCGGGCGGCGCGACGCCACCAGAGCCGCAGTGTTGATGGGAGCGGCGGATGGGTTGGCGCACGCAATGGGCAGCACCGCGATTATTCATTCCAACTTACTTGTCTATCACCAGGAATGCGATCAGAAGGCGCGTCAGAAGCTCGGAGACAAAGCATTCGCGGCGGCTTTCCGAAAGGGGCAAGGCTTCGGACTCGAAGCTGCAATTTCCTACGCCCTCCACGAACGGCTCTCCGACGCAGCCGGATCCGGCATGGACGCCTCGACGCGACTGACCAAGCGGGAACGCCAAGTCGCCGATCTCATCGCCCAAGGTCTGACCAACCAGGCCATCGCCGATCGGCTGGTGATCTCACCGCGCACCGCCCAGGGGCATGTGGAGCACATACTGACAAAACTGGGGTTCACCTCGCGGGCGCAGGTTGCAGCCTGGATTGTGGAGAGGGACCGTGATCGGACATCTTGACACGATCTCGCGAGATCCGTTGCCGATCAATAGATTTAGTGTTCTCCTGCTGTAGGGGCATGCTGTTGCTCCGAGGGTGAACTGCTCCGGGAACGGCACGGATATGCTGAGTGCGTGGAAGCAACTGAGTACCGCGCCGCACTGAGAGCCGTCCTCGACACCGCGTCGCCGGTCGTGGCCGCTCGGCTCGAAACGATACGCAACACAGCGTCTGCCCGAATTGATGGCGTGATCATCGAGGTATTCGTCGACCAGGACGCGCACGGCACGTTCGATGTCTGGGCGCGATTCGACGGCCCTGATGCGTTCACGTTGGATAGGCAGCTCGGTGATGAGCGGGAACTGTTCGGGGTCATCTGGGGTGAGGACGGCTGGGAGCCTGCGGTTCCGGTCCGGCCGCGGATTTGGTCACGAGAGGAACTCGAGGACGTCATCGTCGAGGTCGTTGCCGAGTGGGTCGACCCACTCATCTTGGTCGGGCCATCCAACCTGTACTGGGAGGTCGCCACGCCGGACAGTGCTGTCGACCCGCGCCCCGTCGGAGCGAACCGTGAGTGAGCCTTCGATCGGTGTGGCCGGATGACGCATCGGCTCAGGTTCAGATCGGTGTTCGGCGGCCCGTCGATACCGCTGACCTACTTCGAAGAGTTGAGTCGGATCAAGTGGCAGCTGCGGAACGTGGAGTTCCAGTACGACTTCGACCTGTTTGTCATCGTCGGTGGCGACATCACGACGGTGACTGATCCGACCGGTGTCCGGTCCCCGCGTGTTTTTCTGGCGCGGCGCACGATCACTGCGCAGATCCAGATGAACAGTGCCGACGTCCTGGGAGATTCCGACCCACGCGGATTCTTGCGACAGACCATCCACGCTGCGGTGACGGAGCTGATCGCGCGCATCGCCGCCCGCGACGCCGACTTCGACGTGGATGTGGAACGGCAGAAGGTCGCGTTCTTGGTGGGGGAAGCGCTCGGCTGACATCCACATTGCTGGAATGCGGCAAAGCGCGTGGTTCGGAGCAACGGCGATAGCGACACAGTTTCGATCTGGTTCGTATTCGATCGAGTGAGACTTATTCCTGCAGAGCAGATCCATCAGTCGTGCAACGCAGCCGAGGGGCCGGGGTGATCTGTGAGTGCACCGATATCACGTGTGTTGGCGGCTTCAGGAGGCTGACGTCTCCGAAGTCCGCGTCCGCGAAGATCTTCTTTCCGTCGGCTTCGAGGCGCCTGAGAACGGAATCGAATGCGTCGATAAGCCATTCATCGGTGGCGTCGGCGAGTAGTTCGTCTGGGAGGCCGCCGATTTGAGATTGGAAGATACGAACCAACCACGAGCCGGCGGGATAGGTTTCGTCCGACAGACCCTCGGCAGTGTTGGTGGCCAGTACGTAGCGGCTGTACTCGAGATCGACACGGATGGCGTAATCGCCGGCGAGGTTGACAACATTGGCCGGACGCTGGGTTGCAGCGGCCAGCGCGATCAATGCGTCGTTATATGTTTCCGAGTGCTTCGACGTAAGGGGAATGATTGACCTACCTGTTCGAGGTGGCCGTTGCAGGGCAGCACGGCATGGGAATTAAACGTCCGTTGCCGATGCTTGACGAAGAACTGAAACAGATCCTATCCCAGCGGGCCAGACATGATGCTGCCGGCTGCAAGGCAACCGTCTCGCGCCAACTTTCTCAGGAGACAGCGAGCCGGTCAGTCGAGAGTAGATCGATGCCGGACGATGACGTCGCGAGCGAGGTCTGCGACCTTGACATTCATGTTCTGCGAAGTCTTCTGCAGAATCTCGAATGCTGCGTCGCTCGATACCCCGTGTAATCCCATCAGCAAACCGACGGCCTGGCCGATCTCACGGCTACCGGTCAGACCTCGCCGCAGCGATTCGGCATCCTCTCCTCGCGACAACGCAGTGACTGCCACAGACGCGAAGGAGACGAGAACAATAGCCACGTCGGCTATGTCCTCCGTGAACGCTCCCGGTGTATCGGAGAAGAGGTTGAGAGCACCGATTTTGCGTCGGTCGACGAGTAGGCGGAACCCCATGCTTCCACGGATCGGAGTCTTCGAGAGAGCTTGCCGCGCAAATTCAGGCCACTGGTTCGGAGTGCGCAGATCCGACTCGAGCTGTGGTGTTTCGGTTTCGAGAGCGTCAAGGCACGGACCTTCTCCGGTGGCGCGCTCCAAATCATCTGCAAAAGCGGCCATCTCATCACTCGCAGCGACGGTGACGGTGGTGTTTCCACGGCGCAGCATCAAACTGGCATGATCACAACCGGGAATCAATTCGACCGCGGCGGAACAGATCGCGTTGTACACGTCGGCATCGTCTGTCGCGGAGTAAAGAATCTGGGCCAACGCCGCAAAAACAGCTGCGGGTTCTGTCAGGGCATTGTCTGGCCAAGACATCGTGTGTGCACCTCGGGGTCTGCTGTTAAGTCCTACCTGCATCGAACGGTACTAGATCCTACTTTCCCGTCGTCAGAAGCTTTTTGCGGCTCGACGCTTCCCGGATCTCGACGGTTGAAATGCTGTGAATCATCTTCCGTCGGTGTCGTCCTGCTTCGTGAAACCTTGGTCTCCGGAACCCTGCTCTGCGCGGGAACCGAGGCGTACTTGTCGTTTGTATCGTGCAGCGGTCGCGAGGAGGTAGCGCTCAGCGGCGGTGTAGTCGATGGTGGTGCCGTCACGCTCGTTGCCTGGTGTTATCAGTTCAAGATATCGGCGCCGGATGCTTGCTGCGTCAGGTTGCGTGCGGAGGAATTCCACCGCTGCGATGATCTCCGGGGCGGGCGGTATTTTACTGCGGTCCGTCGTTCCTGCAGGGGGAGTGGAGCCCTGCCTTTCCTCACCGGTGTGCGCGTTCATCGTGAAGTCGCTTTCGTGTTGACGAGGGTGAGATCACCGTCGTAGTAGGCGAGAACACGGCGATCCATGAGCCACCTCCACAACGGGGGTATCCAAGCACAGACGATCATTACCGCGTATCCCGCCGGCAGTTGCGGTGCCGCCGGGCTACTTCGCAATGATTGGTATCTCAGGCGTGGGTTGGCGTGATGATCGCTGTGACGTTGAAGTTGATAAAGGAACACATTGCTGACGATGTGATCACTGTTCCAACTGTCCTCCGGTCGGACTTTCGTAAAACTGCCGTCGGATCTGCGCTTGCGTAGCAGTCCGTAGTGTTCGATGTAATTTGCCGCCTCCAAAAATGAGATCCCGGCGATTGCTTGGAGTGCTAGCCAAGGGGCGATCTGCCAGCCGAACACTGCGATCAGTCCACCGAATAAGACGATGCTCATCACCCATGTCTGAACGATGCTGTTCTGCGCACCCCAGCTGAGTTTTCCGCGTCGGCGCGCACGCGCTGTTTCGATCGCCCAACTCGATTTCAATCCGCCGATTACACTGCGTGACAAAAACATCCAGAATGATTCGCCGAACCGAGCGCTGGCTGGATCGTCAGGTGTTGCCACTCGGACATGGTGCCCGTGATTGTGTTCGACGAAGAAATGCCCGTAGAACGATTGTGCGAGAACAATTTTTGCCAACCATCGCTCGACGGCTTCGCTTTTGTGTCCGAGCTCGTGTGCGGCATTGATTCCTACGCCGGCTACGACTCCGACTGTCATGGAGAGGGCGATCTTCTCACCCATCGCCATGGGGGCGTTCACCCAGCACCAGCACGCAAACATCAACCCGGCATACTGTAGTGGCACGAAAAGGTAGGTGCACCAACGATAATAGCGATCCTTTTGCAGCGGCAGAATTGCATGATCCGGCGGGCTCTGGCCGTCTCTACCTGAAATCAAGTCGATGATCGGAATGATCAGTACCAGAATCCATGCCCCGGTCGCCCAGAACAATCCCAAGCTCAGACGATCGACGAGCAACCAGGACAGGAATGGGCTCAGTGGGATCAACAAGGCCACGGGCCACCAATACCGTTTTCGATCCCGCCACCTGGGTAGATCAACTGTCTCGGTAGCGATATCTTTGTCGGTCGTCATGGTGTCTCCAACATGTGCTGCACAGTCGTGGGTGTTCCGGTCGTCTGCTGAGCATGCAACCTATGTATCCCTTTCCGTCGCAATAAGTTACAAGGACATTCGTGCGACTGATGGGTGGTTCCCGAGCATTCTCGGCGCTGTGTCTATCGACAGAGTCTCGTGTTGCGGCGTCTTGTGTCACGCCATTTGGGACGTGTCCGTACACGAATGTTCACAGAGGTAAATGGTGCCGCGAGGAAATGTGCGGTCACGCGCCGAGCATGCAGGAAATCAAGCAGAAACTTCAGGATCTGGACGACACTTCTCTGGACTGGACAGCAAAATAACTAGTGCTGTTCAGTTTGCTTGTAGCACTGCGCTTATCGCACCGCCCATCTTCGGACCACGTTACAGTGTCAGGCAGGTCGGTTTGGAGTTGGTGTCCGTGTTTCGAAACCCGATCAACGCAGGCTCTCTCGACACTGTCGGATAAGCCTTGGTCCGGTTTCCCTCGTGATTGGTCATTGGGCCTCCTGGAGTTGCGTGGTTAACACTGCCTGAGGCGTCGTTCTGCAGATGTGACACTAGATCTGCCTGTTCATTCAGATCTGTCTGTTCATTCGACGGTTGCGCCCATCGCCTTCCCTCAAAATCTATACCAGCAGCTGCAGATAATTGGCAACAGCTGAGGTGGAAAATTGACGGGACAAATGCGCGCTCGCATTGCACACTGCTGGACTCATGAAATCTGTGCTGGCGACGTTAGATTGAAATGCAGAGAATGTTAAGGTTGCACGGTCAATGAAGACGCCTAGGAGGTATACCGTGACGTCAGAGACCCAGGCGCGCGCGCTTCGAGGCGTTTACGGAATCTCGGTGATGGCCGAACTTTCCGGAGTCGGGCCGCAAACGTTGAGATTGTATGAGCGACGAGGGTTGTTGACACCGACCCGCACCGGAGGCGGAACCCGCCGATACAGCGAATCGGACCTGGAGACGCTGGCCCGTATCACTGCGCTGATCGACGACGGTGTCAACTTGGTCGGCATCCGGTTAATACTGTCGCTCGAGGCCGAGAATTCAATTCTGGCGGCGAGGGTTGCACAGTTGAGCGAACAAACTGGAGTTCGAGTCTGACCGACGAGTTGGTTCCGGTTTCCTCTGCAGGCCCACCGCGAATCATGATGGCTCGCTACAACTCTCGAACCTCACGTCCTCTGGTCGACTAGGCCGCGCCGAGGGCTCACATGGCTTCGCCACATCACGTCCACATTCAGCGCTGGTCACGAGGGATGGACCTCCTTTTCTTGTGTGTGCCGTCGCAGAACGGAGAGATACTCGTACCACCGCATCGGCACAGCGCGACCGTTGCCCGTTTTCGTTCGATCGGATTGCCCGCGCCATCGATCAGGGTTGCAGGACCACGAACAAGTATCGGTCCGTCCGGGCACACGGTGACGGTGACCGTGCTCATGTCGCGTTCGGTATCGGACATGGAATTCACATGACCTCCTTGTCGAGACTTGGTTTCGCGGCCCGAAGGACAACGATCTCTTCGGTGCGCTGGCCCGGAGCGATGAGGCCGCGGGCCTCGAACAGTGCCGCCCGCGCGGAGAGTACGCGCCCGAAAGGGATCTCCGCGCGAGCCACGACTTCCACAGATAATCCCTGTTCTTCCAGCATGGACTGAGTTTTCTCAATCCCGCTGAGCACAGACTGCGCGATCAAGAGAACACCTGACTCGGCAAGCACTCGGGGTGCGTGTGTACATATCCGATCCAGAAGCACCCGCCCGTCTACGCCCGCGTCCCACGCCCGCTCCACGCCGCGAGTGGGTAGGACGTCGTCGTGCGCAGGAACGTACGGGGGGTTGGAAATGACTACGTCGAAACGTTGGTCTTGAACGGGTGTAGTCAGATCGCCTTGAATCACTCGAATCGAATGCCGATGCAGGATGGCATTCAACTGGGTGGTGACGACTGCGCGACGAGATATGTCGACGGCGGTGACATGTCTGGCTCCGATTGCAGCGGCGCGCAAGCTCAGCGCCCCCGTCCCGGTGCAGAGATCCAGTACCCGTGAGTCCCGTCCTAGTCTCTCTGCAGCCAGTGCGTCGGCCAGCAGCCACGTATCTTCCTGCGGAGGGTAAACACCTGGCAGACGCAAGAGCATCGGTGACTCCTCGGGGTTGTGCGTTCTGGTGTGACGCGGCCGTTTAACTGAAGCAATCCTATACTCCAAACGGTCAATTATCTGCATCCACTGATGTAGATAAGCTACATTTAGACTGGATGACAAGAGTCGATTTGAAATCGGGACAAGGCGAGAATGGCGGGAGGTATGACTGGTTACAGATCAATCATCACGACGGCGCGGTCGATTGGCCCACGAATGCCTCTGGGCGCCGAGCGTGAGCGAAACGCTACTGCGATACTGAATGGGTCGGCGTGAAATACAGCGGAGGGTTTCCTCGATGACTGAACAACCCGGTCTTGCCGCAGGGGCCGAGCGGGAAATCAACAGGAGGACAATCACTTACGCAGTCTCGATCGTCCTGGTTGTGATTGTGATGATAGTGGCACTTGTGGTGTTGGGTTCTCGGCGGGGCGAGTGTTTCGACACCGACGTGCTGGTCTGCTCGCGTAAGGATCGACGCCTTTTGGTGTTCTTGCCGAGCGTGACGCTCTTGGTGGGCGCTGTAGGGGCATTCTTACGAGCGTCGCCGCGATGGCATCGCACTCGCAGGTTGTCCATCAGATCGTATGTCGGATGGATTCTCGTAGGGTTGGCCGTAGCGTACGGTGCGGCGTCGTTTTCCTTCTTGTTCTGACCGATCCGAAGGGTGAATGGACGACAGTGCGCTGACAACTATTTTGCATACTTGACGAGTGCGCGCTCGAGTACTTGGCGATCGTCGAACACTATCTCCGTACCGTCGTAGTTCATCACGTGGTCGTTCCCACGCCCCGCAACGACAACGATATCGCCTGCTTTTGCCAAGCATACGGCGGTCCGTATAGCTTCACTCCGATCCGGAATGATAAGCACCTCTGCATGATTCGCGTGTCGCGCCCCCGCGGCCACGTCATTTCTGAGGGCTGTTGCGTCATCGCGGTACGGACCTTCGTCGGTGACGACAACGACGTCGGCATGACTGCCGGCAGTACGACCCAGAGGCTCGCGTTTGCCGGGGTCCCGGCCCCCAGTGGCGCCGATGACGACAATGATCTTTCCCTTCGACAACGAGCGCAGGTACGGAAACAAGCGGAGTTGCGCACCTGCGTTGTGTACGTAGTCGACGAATGCCAGGAAATTCTGTCCTATTTCCACATTTTCCAATCTCCCGGGGACGGTGTCGAGATTTTCGATACCGTCGAGCGCCGCCGCGATATCGACTCCTCCGATGCGAAGAGCGGCAATTGCCGCCAATGCGTTGTCAACTTGGTGACACCCCAGCAGGCGCAGCCGGATTCTCCTCTCCCAACTCCCATGGCGTGCGACAAAAGATGTTCCCGTTTGATCGGCCTTGATGTCAGCGGCGGTGACATCGGCGCTGGCACCATGCGATGAGAAGGTCAAACGAGGAACAGTGACGCGTTCAGCGAGGGCTTTGCCGTACAGATCGTCGACACTGATCGCCGCGCAGGCGCAACGTTCGGGTAAGAAAAGCTGCGCCTTCGAGTCGAAGTACGACGCCATAGTTTTGTGGAAATCCAGATGGTCACGCGAAAGGTTCGTGAAGGCAGCGACGCGAAAGAACGTCCCATTGACTCGGTGTAGTGCAAGACCATGACTCGACGCTTCCATAGCGACGGCGTCGACGCGGTTGTCGACGAAAGCGGACAACGTACGTTGCAACGTGCACGCTTCAGGTGTCGTTCGCTCCGCTTCCGATACGCCGTCTGGTCCCCGAACGCAGATTCCGCTGATGATGCCGGTGCGCAGTCCGGCCGCGGCTAGACCGGCTTCGAGCATGAATGTAGTGCTGGTCTTGCCGTTGGTGCCGGTAACGCCGTATACGTCGAGCGATGTGGAGGGATCGCCGTATATCCAAGCGGCCAAAGGGCCGAGGATCTTTCGGGGGTTCTTCACCACAAACGCCGGCAATATTTCAGTGGGTCGATCGCTGACCACAGCGACGGCACCCCTCTGCGCTGCTTCGGCGACGAACTCGCCACCATGGTGTTCGGCGCCTGGCAGCGCCGCGTAAATATCGCCAGGGCGAACCTGACGGGAGTCCTGACAGACGCCGGCAACAACCAGGGTTCCTTGCTCGTGCAGTAACTCGCTGTCCGCGCCGAGATATTCAGCCACCGCCTCGAGCGACCATTTCGGTTGTCTGCTGGGCCTATTCGACACGGTGCGCATGTCGGATCACGGCGTTTGTGCTCGAGGTGGCATGCCTCAGGTTTGACATTTGCGAGTTGCGCCAAACACATCACGTGGCACTGCACACCGCAATCATTCCGCTGCCGCTCGCCGATTATGCACCCGCGCGGATGATCAGGCCTGCGCGAGCACAATTGCCGCGCGGCGGTTACTCGGGTGAACTGTAACTTTTGAATCGCGCCGAAACGATGTACCCAATGTCGGGATCGGCTGCGGAATAATTGCCCGATGGCACCACAAGAATATTTTGTCAGTCCGATCGTGCCGATATATGCGATTGTACTGGTATTTTGACTGAATTGACCAGATTGTCAGACCGTAGATGAGGGTAGCGGGAATGAGAACTTTTGGTACCGCAGGTGCGTGCGCAGCGATCTTTGCCACCGCAGCCCTGATCACTACGGCGCTGCCGGGAGCAGCCGGCGCCGCGCCCGTTTTGACGCAGACGTGCGTTCCCGAGATCAATGACAACTCCATGTCACTCGATCCGGCCGTCGTCGACGGCTGGTACGACGTCTCGACCGGCACACCCGGCACGAAGATCAATTCCATCGAGTCCTGGCGCGCTGTCCCAGGCGACACTCTCGAGTTTCGAGCCTCGGTAACCATCCGCGCGCATGGCAGCCCGGTCAGCGGCACCTTGCGGATCGACGGCGCGGGACTCACCGGCGACCCGGAACTCCGCTCACGTATGACATTGACCCAGGATCTGGGGATGTCCGGAACGAAAGTCACGCATACGGACAACGGACGAGTGATTCCGGTCCGAGCAACCCTCGCCTTTGATGCGTCGACTCCGAACCTCGTGGCGCAGAATCAATCCGTCGACCTTTCCGCGGTCAAGATCGTGCTGACGGGCGATACAACCGATCCGGGGACCGACTGCCCAGACGGCGGCGGGAATGGCGGCAACCAGGGTGGCGGAAACGGCGGCGGTGGTGGCGAAAATGGCGGAAACAACGGTGGCAACCAGAACGGTGAACTGCCCGGACGCGATGTAGGCAATCGAGTTCCGATTTCCCAGGTTCCGTCCGGGCCGATCTCGCGGTGACGCAATCCTCTGGCCAGGCGCTTCGGGGCCTGTGCGGCGCAGTGGCGCTGACGGTGTTGTTGTGTGTCAGTGGGTGTTCGGATGACAGTGACCAACCGGTTCGGGTTCTCGCGACCGGGCAGGAGGATCTGCCATCTGCGTTGGAGGCGGTAGTCGACAATCCGGCAACACCGACTCAGTTGCGCATCGGCAGCGAGGCCGCCGTGGTTCTTGCGATCAAGACAACGTCGGGTGGTTCGCTGATTCCTCCGGAGGATGTGAGCAAGGTCGGCTGGTGGGCGGACTCCGCATTTCCGGGTTCGGGTACGGGAACTGTTGTTATCACCGGCCACATCAATGACGTGTACGCCGGTGACGGTTTCGGAAAGAAATTCTCGTCGTTGACTCCGGGGTCGGTTGTGACGTTGACCGGGGAGGATGGCCAAAAGTGGACCTATCGGATCGATGCGGTTGACGAGTACCGCAAGGACGGGGAACTACCGGTCGAGCGCCTGAACCGGATGGACGGACCGGAGACGCTTGCGTTGATCACGTGCGGGGGAGAGTTTGTGGGTCCGCCGCTGGGTTACGAGGACAACGACATAGCCTGGGCGACACGGATTCCCGATTTGTCGTAGTTGTACGCATTGTCGCGATTATCGATATCGTTGGCCGCACTAGCGTCTTCGCCGCACTGGTAACAGTGCCCGATTGAAGGACACGAGTGTGAGTGCACTGACAGAGACCGCGGCCGCTGCGTATTTCTATTACTACCCGCTGGTGGAGAACCTCCGACAGGTGGAGCGTTATGTCACGACCGGAGTCGGCTCCAATCCTGCAACACCGTTCAACAGTTTCTCGCATGCCCGCAAACTTGCAGGGCCAGAGGACACGTTTGTCACGATCAACAACGACACCGTCTATTCGATGGCGCAGCTTGACCTTTCGGGTGGACCACTGCGATTGGACGTGCCCGCAACCGGGGATCGCTATTACGTACTCCAATTTGTCGACGCCTGGACGAACAACATCGCGTATGTCGGCACGCGGGCTACGGGCAATGAAGCCGGCAGTTTTCTGATCGTCCCACCGGGCTGGACCGGAGAATCGGAGCATCCGGTGGTCCAGGCCTCAACCGACATTGTGTCGATAGTCGGCCGATTTGCCTGCACCGGCCCAGCCGACATTCCCGCCGTGACGAAGCTGCAGGATTTGCTGATACTCGAGTTACTCGACCCGGCCGCGACAGTGAACGGTCTACCCGCGGTGGACGCGAACCTTACCGATGAACTGCTCTTCTGGCAGCAGGCACACCGCTGGTCACAGGCATTCCCCGCTCCGACCGCGGAATCTGCCCTGATCGAGCAGTTTTCCGGTTTGTGGTCTCCGGATGTCGATAGCGATGACCTGCGCGCCTGGTATGCGGACGGCGTCGCGGAGCTCGAGGACGCCACCAAACACGGCCAGGCACCGGTCTTCAACGGATGGACGGTGGGCCTGCATCTCTTCGACTACAACCTCTACAACCTCGGCCTCGGAACGATCGACGACGACCGGTGGAAGATCCTGGACGAGAAGGTGCGCATTGTCGAAAGGGCGATTGCGTGCCGCCTGGGGCTGTGGGGAAATCACGCCTACGAAGCGGTGTATGCACAAGCCTTCACCGACGTGACCGGAGCGCCTCTGATCGGCGAGAACACCTATCTCATCAACTTCCCGGAGAAACCGCCCGTCGGCGCATTCTGGTCGATCACGCTCTACGACATTCCGCGCTACTACCTGGTTGACAACCCGATAGACCGGTACTCGATCGGCGACCGCACCGCCGGAATCCGCTACGAAACAGATGGGTCTCTCCGGATCACCATCTCGAAGGACGCGCCGACCGACGCCACCGCGCGAGCAAACTGGCTGCCGTCGCCCGATGCAGCATTCAGGCTGGTGCTTCGGCTCTATATGCCCGGGGAGGCGATCCTCGACGAAACCTATTCGTACCCTCCGGTGGAGCGGGTGAGTAACCAGGACACGTAGTCGCGGAGAAGCGCCGGGGTCAACGTTGATAAACTTCGACCTCCGGCGTTCGCGGGTATCCGTGGATGGTGTCGAAGCCTCAAAAGGAGTTTGTACCGTGGTTGACCTCGCCTATGTCATCGCTGGATCCGAATCCACCGGTGGTGCCGGCTTACAGGTCGACCTCAAGACCTTCCAGGCCCGCGGTGTCTACGGAATCGCCACCACGACGTGCATCGTGTCCTTCGACCCGAAGAACAACTGGGGCCACCGCTTTGTCCCCATCGCACCCGAGGTGATCGCAGACCAGATCGAGGCAGCAACGTCGGCGCACGATCTCGACGTCGTGAAGATCGGCATGCTGGGAACTCCCGCGACCATCGAGGTTGTTGCGGAGGGGCTGCGTCGCCAGTCGTGGCGGCACGTGGTTCTCGATCCGGTTCTGATCTGCAAGGGTCAGGAGCCCGGAGCGGCACTCGATACCGATACGGCACTTCGTGATTCGATCCTGCCCCTCGCAACGGTTGTCACCCCGAATCTCTTCGAGGCGCGCACCTTGGCCGGAATGGACGCGATCTCGAGCGTCGACGAACTGATCGAAGCAGCGCGTCGTATCCACGATCTCGGACCGAAGTACGTTCTGGCCAAGGGCGGCGTGGAACTGGCCGGCGACGACGCCGTCGACGTGCTGTTCGACGGAACCGACGTGACGGTACTTTCTGCTCCCAAGGTTGGCCAGGAGCGCGTCTCCGGTGCCGGTTGCACCCTTGCCGCTGCGGTGACCGCAGAACTCGCAAAGGGCGCTGACGTGGGAGAAGCTGTGGCACTGGCAAAGAAGTTTGTCACCGCGGGTATCGAGGCCCGGGTCTCGGCGCACACGCCGTTCGACACCGTGTGGCAGGGAGCTTTCACCGGATAGGGGACCTGATGTTCGCCCGGCCTGGCAGGATCAGACGGGTGAGCACAGCAAACCTGAACCGAACTGAAGTCACTCTCCGATCGTCCGCGGTATCGGTCACCGGTTATCGAGTGGAGTTGGACCTCCGCTCGGCGGTCGACCCTGCTGTGGCGACGTTCAAGACCGTCACCACGATCGAGATGACGTCGACCGTGGATTCGACGTGGCTCGATTTCATCGGTAGGGCGGTCGAATCGGTGGAGGTGAACGGCCGTCGTATCGCTGTCGAGTACGACGGTGCGCGGATCGCGCTGAACGGGCTGTCGGATGTGAACGTCGTGCAGGTTGCTGCGCTCGCGGAGTACAGCCGCTCCGGAGAGGGTCTGCACAGATTTGTCGACGACGCCGACGGGCAGGCGTACCTCTACACACAATACGAACCAGCGGATGCGCGTCGGGTGTTTGCGTGCTTCGAGCAGCCGGACATGAAGGCGCCATTCACTTTTGTGGTCACGGCACCGCAGTCCTGGGAAGTGCTGTCGAATCAGGTTCCCGTGCAGACAGATTCGAATTCCACCGGCAGCAAGACCGTCAATTTTGCTCCGACACTGCCTATTTCGACGTACATCACGGCAGTGGCGGCCGGTCCGTACCATCGAGTGAGCTCGGGGTGGAGTCGCGGCGACCTCACCGTCGAACTGGGTGTTCTGTGCCGAGCGTCGCTGGCCCAGTACCTCGATGCCGACGACGTGTTCGAGGTGACTCGGCAAGGTCTCGACTTTTATGCCGATGCCTTCGACTACCCGTATCCGTTCGGCAAGTACGACCAGATATTCGTTCCCGAATACAACCTCGGCGCAATGGAGAATCCGGGCCTCGTCACCTTCACCGAGTCCTACGTGTTTCGCGGCAAAGCCACTGCCGAGCAGTACCAGCGCCGCGCGAACACGATCCTGCACGAGATGGCACACATGTGGTTCGGGGACCTCGTGACCATGGTGTGGTGGGACGATCTGTGGCTCAAGGAATCGTTCGCCGATTTCATGGGATCGCTTGTCAGCGTCGAGGCAACGCGGTTCACCGACGCCTGGGTGGCGTTTGCGATCAAGCGAAAAGCCTGGGCGTACGTGCAGGATCAGTTGCCGACCACGCATCCGATCGTCGCCGACATCGTCGATCTGGAAGCTGCGAAGCTGAACTTCGACGGCATTACCTACGCCAAAGGTGCGAGTGTCCTCAAACAACTGGTGGCCTTTGTCGGGCGTGACGCGTTTTTCGAGGCGTCACGGAAGTACTTCCGGGCGAACGCTTTCGGTAACACTCGGCTAGTCGATTTCCTCGACGCGCTGAGCACGACGTCCGGGCGAGACATGCGCGATTGGTCACGTGCCTGGCTCGAGACAACGGGAGTGTCGACGTTGACGTTCGAGGGCGGGGAATTGGTGCAAACCGATCCACGACCGCATCGTCTGGCAGTCGGGGTCTACAACTACGGCGATACCGGCGACCTGGTTCGCACGGCACGCGTCGAGGTCGACATTTCGGCGGAGCGCACACCGATCGACGTTCCCGCGGGACCACTGATTCTGCTCAACGACGACGACCTGACATACGCAAAGATTCGGCTCGACGCCGCGTCGCTCGCCACCGTCGAATCGTCGCTCGAGCGTGTTGTCGATCCACTCGCGCGTGGATTGATTCTGTCCTCGCTGTGGAACTCCGTACGTGACGGTGAGCTGTCGGTATTCCGGTACCTCGCGGTGGCCGAACAAAGTGGCCCTTCAGAACCGGACCTGGCGATTCTCAGTTCGATCACTGCTGACGCGCAGTTCGCAATCGCGCACTATGTTCCGCGCGAGCTGCGCTCCAGCGCGGCGGCTGGGTGGTTGGCGACGGCATGGAAGGCGATGTTCGAGAGCGAACCGGAATCGGGCCGTCAGTTGGCGTGGGCCCGAGCCTGTGCCGCCGCGGCGGCACTCGACGATTCGCGGGCTGACGCGTTGCGTGCCATTCTGCTCGGCGAGAGCCCCGGCCCGATCGGGCTCGCTCTCGACCCCGATCTTCGGTGGTCGATGTGGATTGCCCTGGCTGCCACAGGCTTTGCCGAACCGAGTGACCTCGACCACGAGTTGCGCAGCGACGGGACATCGGCCGGCCGGATCGCCCACGCTCGCGCACTCGCGTCGTTGCCCACCGCAGCGACCAAGCAACGCGTCTGGCAGGCCGCAACCACAGACTTCACACTGTCGAACGATCATCTCGATGCCATGATCGGCGGCTTCAAAGCCGGCGTCGACGCGTCCCTGATCGAGGGCTACGCGGCGGACTATTTTGCCTCGTTGCGCACGTGGTGGTCAGGGCGCAGCATCGAGATTGCGCGGCGCCTGGTGAATGGCTTGTTCCCGGCGTCCGGGGATCTGATTGCGGTCGATCGGTGGCTCGACGCCAATGCCGATGCGCCGGCGTCGTTGCGGCGGTTGGTGCTCGAGAAGCGCGACAACCTGTCTCGGGATCTGAAGGTTCAGGCGTTCAACTCGGCGCTCTGAATTACTTCGCTCCTGGTCGTCCGACAATCAGAGGATGGACACGGCCGCTTGCACCTGCCTCGGATCCGAGGCCCTGGGGATCGGCGACACCGGCCAGGCGTATGTCCAGTTCGCCGGTCCACTCGCGGGTCAGTTCGGCGTCCATGGCGTCGAGGCGTTCGAGGAGCGGAGCGTGCTGATCCACCGGGCACGCTGCCAGCAAGGTCGTGAACACGGCGCGCAAGCGGCGCTGCACCTGGGCGGAATTGGTACTGAAGTGCCGAATTTCGTCGGTCGCGATGGACACGTAGTCCGTCCAGGTTCTCTGCTGCCCGCGGATCCGAGTCAACGTGGAGGTCGCGGAGTCGGCATGCACCCGCGGTGCCAGCAGAACGAGCAGATCCTCGATGTGGTCGAGAGCTTGGACCGCGCGGCCAGGATCGTTGATAGCCGGAGACAATGCTTTGAGCGCAATATCGACAATGGATTGGATTGCCGCGGCCGGACCGACTACGGGACCGTGAGTGTCACCGAAAACCAGGCACGACATCAGCGAATCCGGACGGATCGCCATCGAGGTGCCACGGACTTCGAACAGCGGCGCGTTCTGGGCGACGAATTCTCCGATGCCGGGCACGACTGCGATGCTGACCCCCCACTTCGATGCCAACCGCTCCAGTCGCGGCAGGTTGATCGCCAGCAGTATGCGCCCGTTGGGGGAGAGGTGTCGCAGTCGGACGATCAAGAGGTCTGCGGACTCGTCGTCGGCCAGTGCGGGATTGGCGACTACGGGTGCAGCAGTTGCGTCCAACGTCGACTCGTCGTAATGCGGGTAGGAGCGAACGATTGCGCTTCGTCCTTCGGCTGCGATCCATCGCAGGAGGCGACTGGAATTGAGAATCGAGCCGACCCGAGATACCAGTGCAATAAACAGAATGGCGCTGATGATCGCAAGAAACAGCGCCGTGTACGTGGATATCTGGGGAGCTGAATGTTGGGTGTTGAGAGCAAGATCGAGGGCAACGATGATCGAGTAGACAAATGTCGCGAGAAACATCCCGATGGACCATCGCATGACTCGCTGCTGAGCCAGCATCGGCACCACTCGCACCGATATCTGCGAAGCGCCGAATTGCATGGCCAGTGTGATCGCAGTGAACACCAGACCGGTGAGGGTGATCATTCCACCGGCAATCACGCTCAGCAGAGTTG
Organism: Rhodococcus sp. ACPA4; assembly: GCF_002300185.1. NCBI lineage: Bacteria > Bacillati > Actinomycetota > Actinomycetes > Mycobacteriales > Nocardiaceae > Rhodococcus > Rhodococcus sp. ACPA4. The sequence continues at coordinate 1,410,212 of NZ_NSDY01000001.1, read as the reverse complement.
CTGTAGCTCCCGGATCCACGGCGTATTCGAGCGAATCAGAACCGAAGCCGTCGAACACCGAACTGTCGAGATCGATAAGCGTGTCGGCCAAGAAGAATGCCGCGACGACAAGCAGAACAGGTAACCGCCACACGGGGACGGTGCGAAGCCGTCTGCGGGTACGACGCCACCGCAGTGCGTCGGATAGCCGCCACTTCGGAGTCGTAGCCGGGGGCTCGGGTGTCGACACCGTGGTCGGTTCAGCTGCTGCTGAAGGGATGGCTTCCGGTACCCCGAAACTCCCCGAGACGCTTTCCTGAAATCGAATTTTGGCTTTGATCAGTGGTTCCCTGACGCGTTGCTCGCGAGCGACCGCGCGAGACATCTTCGCCGGCTTGTCGCGATACCGGGATCTGGCCCACGGCGCACCCGGTCGGCTCAGCCGGATTGCGCCGACGATGAGGAGCGGCGGGAAAAACAATCCGATCAAACCGGTCCACAACTTGCCCTTGAGAAGTGTGATCATCGCGAGTGCCAATTGGAGTATCAGCGCGACAACAATTGCAATGAGGGTTGCGATACTGCGATCTTCCTCGTACGGGTCGAACTCGCCGGCAAACCCGATCGGATGGACGCCGAACAAGAAAAGAAAGGAAATGGCGATCGCCACGAAGACCGCATCTATCGACGACCGACCTTCTTCGGCCCAATAGACATCACGCAAATGCAGAACCAGCGCATATTCGTCGAGAACCAAGGCGCTACCGATTCCGAACACCGACGCGAGCACACAATTGGCGACCGGGGTGTGGAAATCCGCCAATGCGATAAAGGCAAACCCGGAGACGAGCATCATCATCAGCCCGAACACCATGTGATGGATATGCATACCGCCCGGCGTGACATTGCCCGGCCACCACGACACCTCGGCGCGGATCATGCGCACACTGAATCTGATGAACAGAAAGGTAAGCAGGAACGCGACCAGCAGGAAGAACAACGGTAGTCGTCCGGTATCGACGACCGTGTGCTCGAACCATGCCTTCACTACGTCAGCATGACAGGGTTTTCCGCAGGTATTCTCGCAAAACGCTCAATTGGAAACTGGCCTGTGTCTGAATCTTGCCGGGGCCGCGCTACTGTCGAGAAATGGTGAACGCGGATTTACTGGATCGGGCCCATGTCGAATCAGCCTTTTCGACCTTCGAACCGCGGTCTGTCGACCTCGACGGGCGCAGGTTGGCATCTGTGGTCTTTGCCCTGATGCGAGATGCCGACGGCACATCGGTGTTCCCGCTGACCAAGCGGCCGAGCAAAATGCGCGCGCACCCCGGTCAATTCGCCCTGCCAGGCGGGAGCGTCGACGCCGGTGAAACACCCGAAGAAGGCGCCCTGCGCGAACTCTCCGAAGAACTGGGGCTGACCGCCGCGACGTCCGACATCATCGGCCGCCTCGACGATTACGTCACACGCTCAGGCTTCGTGATCCGCCCGTTTGTCGTGTGGTCGGGCGCCGAGATCGAAAAATTGGTACCCAACCCGGACGAGGTTGCGTCATTGTACGCGGTCACATCAGCCGAACTCGATGTGGACCCGCGTTTCGTGTCGATCGAGGAGTCTCCGAATCCTGTGGTGCAGTGGCCGTTTCGAACCAGCCTCGTGCATGCTCCGACCGGTGCCGTCGTCTACCAACTCCGGGAAGTTCTCAGTGGGCGGCACACCCGGATCGACAACCTCGAACAACCCGTCTTCGCCTGGCGGTAACAACACCCACACGGGCGCGAGCGGCTCCCTGAGCGGCCATGAGCAAAATGTCGCAAGTGCTGTGGAAAGCTGGCACCACGGCGCCGCAACGGCGGGCAGTTCGATGCGGAGTGCGGAACAATACGAGGTGTGTGCAGTGACATCAGGTGAACAGGAACTTGTCGTGACAGATCGAGTTCTGACGGTTCCCAACATTCTCAGCATGGCTCGCCTGCTGCTGCTCCCGGTGTTCGCGTACCTGCTCTTGGTGACACATTCGGACGGGTGGGCGCTGGCGCTGCTGATGCTCACCGGATTCACGGACTGGCTCGACGGCAAACTGGCGCGGATTCTCGATCAGAGCTCGAAATTGGGCGCTGTTCTCGATCCACTGGTCGATCGCTTGTACGTCGTGACGACGCTCGTGACGTTTGTGGCCCGCGACTTCATCCCCTGGTGGGTCGCAGCGATCCTGATCGGCCGGGACTTGATCCTTGCTCTCACTCTTCCGATCTACCGCAGACGCGGCCTCCCGCCGCCCGAGGTCATCTATCTCGGCAAAGCCGCGACATTCCTGCTGATGTTTGCGTTGCCGCTGATACTGGCCGGCCACGGAGATTGGCCGATCGCCGGATTCACTCACGCTTTCGGTTTTGCCTTCCTGATCTGGGGAACAGTCCTGTACGTGTGGACCGCCGTGATCTATGTGCTCAAAGCTGCCCGGATTGCGCGGACCTACGAGGTTGTACCCCGATGAAAAGAACGGGGGAGGACGTGCGCCGCAACCCGGTGCCGTCACTGCTCCGGTCGCTGATGACCGAACACCTCGATCCCGGATACGAGGCTGCAGCGCTCGAACGAGAACATGAACACAGCAAGAACTCCATGCCCCGAACCGGGCCGTGGCTGGCTCTGGGCGGACTCCTGCTCGGTTTTGTTCTGACAGTCTCAGCGGTCTCGGCAGCTGGGCAGGTGTCCGGCACCGAAGATCTCCGTTCCGATCTCGTTGCGAAGGTACGTGCGACCGAAGATCAGATCGACGATCTGGACGCGACTCGGCACTCCCTCACCGAGCAGGTCGACGCCGCCCGAGCCACCGCATTGGCCGGAGACACCGAAGGCAACAAAATTCTCGGGGAACTGCGCGGCGTCGAAGCCGAAGCGGGCGCCGAAGCCGTACACGGCGAAGGCATCACCGTCACCCTCACCGACCCGGCTGGACGCCCCAATCTTTCCGACGCATCGCAACGCAGCGTCGGGGGAAAGAGCGTCGTACTCGATCGAGATATACAGAGTGTGGTCAACGCACTGTGGGCCGGCGGCGCCGAGGCCGTTGCCGTGGGCGGCGTGCGCATCGGCCCGACGGTGACGATCCGTCAGGCCGGCGGCGCGATGCTGGTCGACAATCAGCCCGTCTTCTCGCCGTACGTCGTCGAGGCAATCGGTGACTCTCGTGCGTTGCAGCGAGAATTTGTCGTGAGCGATGCCTACCTGCGGATGTCCAGCATCGCGCAGCTGTACGGCGTCGGTTTTGCTGTGGCCGAGGATAATTCGATGAGCCTTCCGCCCGCCGCAACGCGCCCGGTGCGCGTTGCGACTGAACCGATAGGACCTAGATAGATGGAGCGAGTTCGATGAAGGCCGGTTCCGCCCTGTACGGACTCGCCGCGTTGGTGATCGGCATCGTCCTGGGTGTTGTCTTCAGCCCACAGGTGCCCGACGCATTCGCGCCGTATCTTCCGATTGCCGTTGTAGCCGCACTCGATGCGGTATTCGGTGGCTTGCGGGCGTACTTGGACGAGATCTTCGACGCCAAGGTATTTGTCGTCTCGTTTGTCTTCAACGTTCTTGTCGCCTCGCTGATCGTCTGGCTGGGTGATCAGCTCGGAGTCGGCACACAACTCTCGACGGCCATCGTAGTGGTCCTGGGGATTCGAATCTTCGGCAATGCAGCGGCACTGCGTCGCCGGCTGTTCGGAGCGTGAGACATGGCTGACGCGGTCAGGAAGCACGACGAGGGACGACACGAGTTGCGACCGGTGAACAAGCACCGAAGCAACGTGGTGTTCGCAATTCTTGCGACAGTTCTGCTCGGTGTTCTGGGAGTGGCAATCGCAACTCAGGTGCGCAGCACCGTTGCGGGGGACTCGCTCGATTCTGCGCGCCCCGCCGATCTCCTTGTGGTTCTCGACAACCTGAATCGGCGCGAAGCTGCGCTGCGACAGGAAGTCTCGGAGCTCGAGGATTCTCTGGCGACATTGCGGCGCAGCGGAAGCACCGACGCGGCTCTCGGTGAAGCGCAGGCCCGATTGAATGCCCTCTCCATCCAGGTGGGGACAGCGCCGGCGAGCGGTCCTGGCGTCACCATGACGTTGACCGATCCGACGGGTGGTGTCGGGCCGGAGGTGATTCTCGATCTGATCCAGGAACTACGTGCCGCCGGAGCCGAGGCTATTCAGATTGCCGGAGCCACAGGCGAACCGATCCGGATCGGCGTGAACTCGTGGGTCGGTGGCCGCGGCGGTGACATCGAAGTGGACGGAACCAAGATCGCAGCGCCGTACACTGTGAGCGCGATCGGCGATCCGCCGACTTTGGCAGCGGCATTGAACATTCCGGGCGGAGTGTTCGACAACGTGTCACGGGGCGGCGGAAGTTCCACCGTCGAGCAATCACAGCAGGTCACGATCTCCGCCTTGCGACAATTGAATCCGCGCCAATACGCTCAACCCGGAAATTGAATTTTTGCGTCCGGAACTTTCGGGCGGCATGTGAAAGGAAGCCACTGTGAGTGAGCTCGATACACCTACCGATCTGCGTTACACCGCGGAGCACGAGTGGGTGAAGCGAACCGGCCCGACATCTGTTCGAGTGGGCATTACCGACTTCGCTCAGTCACAGCTCGGAGATGTGGTGTTCGTTCAGCTCCCCGCCGCGGGGGAAGACGTCACCGCTGGCGAATCGCTCGGTGAGGTCGAATCGACCAAGAGCGTATCCGACATCTTTGCGCCGTTCACCGCGAAAGTTATTGCGGCTAACGGCGAATTGGACGGTGCTCCCGAACTCGTGAACACCGATCCGTACAACAACGGTTGGCTCGTCGATCTCGAGGTTGCCGACGAAGCCACTTTGGACAGTGCGATTTCGGAGACCTTGGATGCTGCGGGATACACCGCACTGACGTCCAGCTAGGGCTTGACTGCCGACCCGTTGTGTCGCGGCCAGTCTCGCTGCACACAAGGGTGCGCGCAGGGTACGGTCGTGGGGTACGCATGTGCCAAGTCGGGGTGCAGGTCGTATCTGTAAGTGACTGTGAAAGATGCTCGAGAAAAAAGTGCACTGCGTAGTCCAGTGATTTCTGATCTGGACGATTGATCGAGGAGGAGAAACAGTGAGCGAGAACGGTAACGACGCGGGCTACGGGGAGACGCCGGCGGAGACCACATCGGTATTCCGTGCAGATTTCCTCAACGAGCTCGACAACTCCTCAGCAGCACCGGCCGCCGAGCAGCCGGTTTCGGGTGTCGAAGGTCTGCCTGCCGGCGCGGCTCTGCTCGTCGTCAAACGAGGACCAAACGCGGGATCGCGTTTCTTGCTGGATCAGCCGACCACGTCGGCAGGTCGCCACCCGGACAGTGACATCTTCCTCGACGATGTGACGGTCAGCCGCCGCCACGCCGAGTTCCGTCAGGAAGAAGCCGAATTCCACGTCGTCGACGTCGGAAGCCTCAACGGCACGTACGTCAACCGTGAGCCTGTCGATTCGGCAGTGCTGGCCAACGGCGACGAGGTGCAGATCGGTAAGTTCCGTCTGGTTTTCCTCACCGGCCCGCGTTCCGGCGGTTCGCAGGTGGGCGAGGCGTCAGCAGGTGCTGGTAGCTAATGACGGCATTGCGGCAGCAGAGCCAGCCGGGGATGTCTATCGGCTCCGTGCTGGATCGGTTGCGTCCAGATTTTCCCGACGTGACGATTTCGAAGATTCGTTTCCTCGAGTCCGAGGGCTTGATCAGCCCACAACGGACGCCGTCGGGATACCGCAGGTTCTCCATCGAGGACTGCGAGCGTCTTCGCTACGTACTGACCGCTCAACGTGATCAGTACCTGCCGCTGAAAGTCATCAAGGAACAACTCGAGGCGATCGACAGTGGTGCCGCGACGGTCAGCGCAGACAACTCTGCGCCGCGACGTCCGCGCGTCCTGTCGATCGCTCCGGGAGAAGTATCGCCCGAGGTTTTCCGGGTGGATCGAGAAGTCCGAGTGGGTCGGGCGGATCTTCTCGCTCGCGCGGACATCGACGATCGATTCCTGACCGACCTCATTCGTACCGGCCTGATCGTGCCAGGCGCTGCCGGATTCTTCGACGAAGACGCAGTGACGTTGGCCCGGACAGCCAAGGCGATGGCGGAATACGGTTTGGAAGTACGACATCTACGTGCGTTCAAGTTGGCTGCGGATCGTGAAGCCGGGTTGGTTACCCAGATCGCCGGACCGGTAGCCAAGGGACGTGATGCGGGTGCTCGTGATCGAGCCGAGGAAATGGTTCGAGAACTGGCAGCATTGTCATTGACATTGCATACGTGCCTGGTCAAATCAGCAGTCCGCGGAAGTCTTGATCGCTGAGTTCTCGATCATCTCGTTCCACGCGAATAGAATCTCAGTACGGTCGTGAATTCGGCCACCAGGGTCATTTCAGGTTGGAGGCAAGCTCGATGGGCGAAATGCGTGTGATCGGAGTTCGTGTCGAGCAGCCCCAGAATCAGCCGGTTTTGTTGCTCCGCGAGTCAGATGGTGATCGGTACCTTCCGATCTGGATCGGGCAGACGGAAGCCACGGCGATCGTTCTGGAGCAACAGGGAGTCGAGCCGGCGAGGCCGCTCACACACGACCTGATCAAAATACTGATCGAATCCTTCGGCCGCAGTCTGCAGGAAGTCCGCATCGTGGATCTGCAAGAAGGCACGTTCTATGCCGACCTGGTTTTCGACGAGCAAACTACGGTCTCCGCTCGTCCGTCGGATTCCATCGCGTTGGCACTTCGGATCGGGGTCCCGATCTTTGCCTCGGAATCAGTCCTTGCCGAGGCGGGATTGGTCATTCCTGACGAGCGTGAAGACGAGGTGGAGAAATTCAAGGAATTCCTGGACACGATCTCGCCGGATGATTTCAAGGCAACTGACGGTTAGCCGAAAGTTTCCGAGACTGGCTTGAGGCTTCAACTCTCAAGTAGAGGTTTAGTCTCGTTCGGCGTGTTGCGTTGACCAAAATCGCGCCGGGGTCTTACCGTTGCGAGCGGTGAAGATCGTTGAGCCTTGAAATAGAGTCTGGTCTTGGTGCTCTGTCGGGGCGTACTCTAGGTAAGTCCACTCGTGGAATTACGTGCCTCGGATTCACTGCTTCGAAATGTTCGGTGGTTCGAGATCGGCTGACGCGGGTATCCGTTTCTGTTCGGGTATCAGACTCTGCCGCATAGCACAGCGTGATGACACGATGGCGTATCGAGAAGGAGACGGCAGTGGAAGAACAGTCGAACGTAGGCAAGGCGGAGAATTCCGGCGTCGCTGAACTGACTGCAGATCCGGCTGCCCAACCCATGTCGGAAGAGTTGCAGCCGGGATTGTTCCCGGACGACTCCATTCCTGACGATCTTGTCGGCTACCGCGTTCCCATCGCCTGCCAGATCGCCGGCATCACCTACCGTCAGCTCGATTACTGGGCACGGACCGCACTGGTCGTCCCGTCCATCCGTGGCGCGGCCGGCTCCGGCAGCCAGCGTTTGTACTCGTTCAAGGACATTCTGGTTCTCAAGATCGTCAAGCGATTGCTCGACACCGGAATCTCTTTGCAGAACATCCGGGTGGCCGTCGATCACCTGCGTCACCGCGGCGTTCGCGATCTCGCCAACATCACTCTGTTCTCCGACGGGACCACCGTCTACGAGTGCACGTCCCCCGAAGAGGTCGTAGACCTGCTCCAAGGTGGGCAGGGAGTATTCGGCATCGCCGTCAGCGGCGCGATGCGTGAACTCACCGGAACCATCGCCGACTTCCCGGCCGAGCGTGCAGACGGCGGCGAAAGTGATCCGAATCCCGAAGACGAATTGGCGTCGCGCCGCAAGAATCGCGTGAGCCGCAAGACCGGATAGTGTTCCGGGCGTCACACCCGCTCGGTCGATGTGGTGGCGACGGAAGGTCGGCCGGTCAACTAGACTGGTCCACGCGTCGCCGGCGTACGGGAGAGCCTCGGGTAGTGCTTCACACACCAGTCTTCGATTTGCGGACTTGTCGTGAGCGTTATCAGGGCGCCGAAGGAGCAATACCTCCCCGTCAATCTCTCAGGCACCAAGGACCGTACGGGCTCCGACGCCTCTGGAAAGCGGTGGGATAACCCACCCGCCGACGGGGAAAGGCTGTGGTTCCGCCGGCATGGTGGATCACTACCGAATCTCTCAGGCGCTCGTTGTCGAGCAGGCGACAGAGGGGGAGGAACACACCGCAGTCGGTGTGTGTCCTGATCCTCCGATCTGCCTGGGAGTTGTCGTGATCGACGCTGCAAGCCGTAATTTTGCCGACCGCCATGTCGGTCCGAACGCCGCGGAACTCGCGCGCATCCTCGAACTCATCGGGGTCGACTCCCTCGACGATCTCGCAACCAAGGCCGTTCCGTCGGTCATTCTCGACGCCGCACCCGGCGGAATCGCTGCCGGACTCGACGCATTGCCGTTGCCGGTCGGAGAGCACGAAGCGCTCGCGGAACTGTCCGCCCTCGCTGCCCAGAACACGGTCGCCACGTCGATGATCGGCCTCGGCTACTTCGATACGTTGACACCGCCGGTGTTGTTGCGCAACATCATCGAGAACCCGGCCTGGTACACCGCGTACACGCCGTACCAGCCCGAGATCAGCCAGGGCCGCCTCGAAGCCCTCCTCAATTTCCAGACCATGGTCGCCGATCTTTCCGGCATGGAGCTCGCCAACTCGTCCATGCTCGACGAGGCCACCGCCGCTGCCGAAGCCATGACGCTCCTGCGCCGCGCGAACCGCAGCAAGTCCCCACGCTGTGTCGTCGACGCGGACCTGTACCCGCAGACCCTTGCTGTCATCGAGACGCGCGCCGAGCCGCTCGGCATCGAGATCGTCTCCGCTGACCTCACTGCCGGACTGCCCGAGGGCGATTTCTTCGGTGTCATCGCCCAGATCCCGGGCGCTTCTGGACGCGTTGTCGACTACACCTCGATCATTGCGGAAGCTCATGAGCGCGGCGCACTGGTGGCCGTCGGTGCCGACCTACTTGCGATGACGCTCATCACCTCGCCCGGTGAGCTCGGTGCGGACGCGTGCTTCGGCACCACCCAGCGCTTCGGTGTTCCCATGGGTTACGGCGGACCGCACGCCGGTTACCTGGCGGTGCACTCCAAGCTCGCGCGTCAGCTGCCCGGCCGTTTGGTCGGCGTGTCCATCGACGCGGACGGAGACAAGGCGTATCGCCTGGCGCTGCAGACGCGTGAGCAGCACATTCGCCGTGAGAAGGCGACGTCCAACATCTGCACCGCTCAGGTGCTCCTCGCCATCCTGGCCGCGATGTATGCGAGCTACCACGGCGCCGAGGGACTCAAGGCGATTGCCTTGCGCGTCGCTGCCCGGGCGCACGCGTTGGCAAACGGTTTGCGTGAGGGCGGCGTGACCGTTGTCCACGATTCGTTCTTCGACACCGTGCTGGCTCAGGTTCCGGGCAAGGCGGCCGACGTTGTCGCTGCCGCAAAGGAATCCGGAATCAACCTGCGTCTGGTCGACGCCGATCATGTCGGCATCTCCTGCGACGAGGCCACCACCGCCGATCACGTTCTCGCGGTGCTCGACGCTTTCGGTATCGACGACGCTGTTGTTGCCATCGAAGCAGAGGGCAACTCGGTTCCGGCTGATCAGGAGCGCACGTCCGACTACCTGCAGCACGAAGCCTTCACCCGTTACCGTACGGAAACAGCGATGCTTCGCTACCTGCGCGCGCTGTCCGACAAGGACATTGCGCTCGATCGCAGCATGATCCCGCTGGGTTCGTGCACCATGAAGCTCAACGCGACCGCCGAGATGGAATCCATCACGTGGCCCGCGTTCAACGCAATCCACCCGTTTGCGCCGACGTCCGACGCACCGGGACTGCTGAAGATCATCAAGGACCTCGAGGACTGGCTGGTTGCGGTCACCGGCTACGACAACGTCAGCCTGCAGCCCAACGCCGGAAGCCAGGGGGAGTACGCGGGCCTGCTCGCGATCCGTAACTACCACCTCAGCCGCGGCGACGATCACCGCGACACCTGCCTCATCCCGTCGAGTGCTCACGGCACCAACGCGGCTTCGGCCGTCATGGCCGGGATGCGCGTCGAGGTTGTTGCGTGCCGCCCCAACGGTGACGTCGACGTCGACGATCTGCGCGCGAAGATCGCCGATCATGCCGAGCGTCTCGCCGCGATCATGATCACCTACCCGTCCACCCACGGTGTCTACGAGCACGAGATCTCCGACATCTGCGCAGCAGTACACGACGCCGGCGGCCAGGTGTACGTCGACGGCGCCAACCTCAACGCGCTTGTCGGCCTTGCTCGTCCGGGCCGATTCGGTGGCGACGTCAGCCACCTGAACCTGCACAAGACCTTCTGCATCCCGCACGGCGGCGGGGGACCCGGCGTCGGACCGATCGGCGTGCGCTCGCACCTGACGCCGTTCCTGCCCGGACACCCGATGGCCCCCGAACTCGGTGGTAGAGGCACGATCTCGGCAGCGCCGTACGGCAGTGCGTCCATTCTGCCCATCACCTGGACCTACATCCGGATGATGGGTGCTCAGGGCCTGCGCCGCGCCAGCCTGACCGCCATCGCGTCGGCCAACTACATCGCGCGTCGACTCGACGAGTACTTCCCGGTTCTCTACACCGGCGAGAACGGCATGGTCGCGCACGAGTGCATCCTCGACCTGCGCGGTCTGACCAAGGACACCGGCGTGACCGTCGACGACGTCGCAAAGCGTCTCGCCGACTACGGTTTCCACGCTCCGACCATGAGCTTCCCCGTGGTCGGCACCTTGATGGTCGAGCCGACCGAGAGTGAAAACCTCGAGGAAATCGACGAGTTCTGCGACGCGATGATCGCCATTCGCGGCGAGATCGATCGCGTGGGAGCCGGTGAGTGGACTGTGGAGGACAACCCGCTTCGCGGCGCTCCCCACACTGCCGGAAGCATCGCGGCGCAGTGGGATCACCCGTACTCGCGTGAGATCGCAGTGTTCCCGCGCGGTAAGGCTCGTCCCAAGGTGTGGCCGTCCGTGCGTCGTATCGACGGTGCACACGGCGACCGCAACCTGATCTGCTCGTGCCCGCCGATCGAAGCGTTCGCAGGGAACTAAGGCGTGTGCCCGCCGGAGACCATCAGTTCTCGCGAACGAGTTCGAGGACGGTGATCTCCGGCGGCGCGCCGACGCGCACCGGCGGACCCCACGCTCCGGCGCCGCGCGTTGTGTACAGAACGGTATTGCCGATCGTGTCCAGGCCCTGCACCGAAGGTTGTTGCAGCGGGACGAGATAGCGCAGCGGCCACATCTGTCCGCCGTGCGTGTGCCCGGACAGTTGCAGATCGATGCCCATCTCCGACGCTTCGAGCGCTTGGCGGGGTTCGTGGGCGAGCAGCAAGGCAAACGTGTTCGGATCGTGCCCGTTCAGTGCTGCTGTCAGATCCGGCTCGTACGGGGCCGGTGACCTGTAGTCGTGGATGCCCACGATGTCGATGGTGTCGCCGCCACGCTCGATCGGTGCTCGGCTGTTACGAAGCGTGGTGATCCCCAAGGTTTCCCACACATCGAGCCACTTGCCGCCGTCGTCGGCGTAGAACTCGTGATTGCCACTGACCCCGAAGATCCCGTCCGGCGCATGAAGATCGGCGAGCGGCCCAAGATCGGGAGCAACCTTCGCGACTGTGCCGTCCACGAGGTCACCGCCGATCGCAATCAGATCGACATTCTGCGAGTTCACGATCTCGACCACCTTGCGGGTGAAGTCGACTCCGCGGGCCGGGCCCACATGCAAGTCGGTGATCAAGGCAATCCGGTAGCCGTTGAAGCCTTCGGGCAGGCGGGCCAACGGCACCCGAATCCGGGAGACCTTCGGGTTCGACGCCTCGTACACCCCGTATGCGGCAGTGCCCAACGCCGCAACCGTGACCGCGGCGGTTGCCAACTGCAAAGTACGACGCTTAGCCGGATCCACCTCAGGTTCCTCATGGCGTCTACGCGCCAGACGATTGACCCCGGCGCACACTCCGATGATCAGCAGCCCCGGAATCAGATACAACCACGAAGCCAACCAGACCCACCCGAGAAACCCGACCGGGCGGGCCCACGACGTGGCGAAGACCTCACCGCTCCCCATGCCGATGAGCGTCAGAACGGCCAACAGCACCAATGCGGTGTCGGTGATGCGGGCCCACCGCGTCGGCATGCCGGTTGCCCGGACCAGCCTGCGGTGCAGAAACCAGGTGAGAAGCGCGAGAACAACGGCAAATACTGCGATCCGCGCCATCAGGACAGCAGTTCCGCGACTGCAGCCGACATCGCGGCGGAGTCATCCGGGTTCACGCGAATCAATGTCCCACCAGTTCTGTCGGAGACATCTTGCAGCGTGGCGGCATCGCCACTGGAACCGATAACCAGAATGTCGACCCGCACCGGGCGAGCTGGATCAGTTGCCGACGCGATGGCGCTGAGGAGTTCGGCGCGTGTCATCGTCGACTCGTCGGTGGCAGCAGAGGTGACCAGCAGAACGGAGTTGGTTTGATCGGCGTCGTATCCGGTTGCCGCGTCTTTGTACGCTGCGGCCAGCGCGGGGTACTTCGATGATTTTCCTTCAGCGCTGAGACTGCTCATAGCGGCGGTGAGTTTGGTTCGTTGATCAGCGTTGAGGGGTGCGCCGGGAACGATTACACGCTCCGCTGCCGCGGCGTCGGAACCGGGGAACGCGTGCAACCCGACATCGGAGGCGTCCGGGCTGCGGACCAACTGAGACTCGATCGCCGTACCGGCTGCGGACAAGTTGGCGCTCATCGACGTCGAGGTATCCAGCAGGATGGTTGCGCTGCGAACGGAAACGGGGTTGGCGACAACAGCGTTCAGAGCAGTGGCAGTTTCCGCCGATGCGGGCGTCAGGGTTGAGGTGATCTGCGCGGGTTCGAGTGCACCCAGATCTGGGACACTCTTACCCTCGACGCGGAATCCGGCGTCGACAAAGATCTGGGACTGCTCCGCATCGCGCATGAACTCGGAGAACTGTGCGGCGGCGCGTGAGGCGGTTTCGTCGATTCCGCCGCCCGCGACGATCACCGCCGGATAGTCCGCGAGCGGAGTTGCGCCGCTCGGGGAAAATGCCGTCATGTCAGCGTTGGCCGACTGGGCGATCGACTGTTCGATGGCCGGGACGGCGGTGACAGTGGCAGGGGCGCCGCTGGTGAGGGCGGCTAGTGCGTCGGCGGTGGTGGCGGGCGGCGTCGGGAGAGATTGAAACTGTGACGCCAGAGCGCTCAATGCCGATGTGACTTGGCTGGACTGAGCCTGTTCGAGGGGGACCGGTCCAGAACCCGCGCCAGCCACGGCCGCGGCAATTGCCTGCGTTGCCATGACGGTCTGCGGGCTGCCAACCGGAAGTGCGAGTGTTGTGTCACCGAGGGACTGCCATCCCGCGTTCGCGGACTCCAGCGACGTTGCTGTCTCCGGCGCAACCGCCAGCACAACCGGCGAGTTCGCGATGGACCGTGGCTCTCCGTTGATCACGGCTTTACCGGACAGTGGGGCGAGTTCGAAAGAACTGGTCGGAATCCACAGATTTGGGCGCGGTCCGAGCGCGGCGGAATCCCATTCGGCGCCTGCTGCCAGGGCATTTGCGATTAATGGCGATAGAACCGCATTGATTGCAGTGGTGATGCAATGATCTCGGATCACCGGTGAAGTGTCGGTGAATCGCTTGGCCAACTGCTCGACCTGCGGGGCAATCGACGGATCAACCGTGATGTCGAGCGTCCGGTTGCCCTCGACGCACGTCCCCGCTGCTTGCTGACCTTGATCGTCGATGCGATTACCGAGGGCCTTCCACCCGAAGAATCCGGCCACGATCAGGACGACCGCCACGACAACAAGGATCGGCCCCTTACTGATACCTCTGGCGCCTGACCCGCCGCGATGTTCGCCCACGTACGCTGCCCTACCTTGCTCACTCGACGATCTCTGCCGAGAGCCAGTCTAGTGACGAATCTTCGGGGCCAACGCGAACAGCCTCGACACCGGGAGCGGCGTCGAGGCTGTTCGAGTTGAGCGAGGTGAAATCAGGCGTTGGCGGCCTTGTACTCGCGGCGGCGGCGATGCAGGATCGGCTCCGTGTATCCGCTGGGCTGCTTCGCACCTTCGAGGATCAGTTCCTTCGCGGCCTGGAAGGCGATGTTGGAATCGAAATCAGGTGCCATGTTCCGGTATTCCGCGTCGCCCTCGTTCTGGCGGTCGACAACCGGTGCCATGCGCTCGAGTGCGCTCACGACATCGGTCTCGCTGACGATGCCGTGACGCAGCCAGTTGGCGAGCAGCTGGCTCGAGATGCGTAGCGTTGCGCGGTCCTCCATGAGGGCGACATCGTGGATGTCGGGAACCTTGGAGCAGCCGACACCCGCGTCGATCCACCGGACGACGTAGCCGAGGATGGACTGGCAGTTGTTGTCGAGTTCTTCCTTCTTCTCCGCGTCCGTCCAGTCGGTGCTGGGGGCGAGCGGAATGGTCAGGATGTCGTCGACGCTCGCGCGCGGCTTACCCTTCAGGCCGTCCTGAACCGCGAACACGTCGACGCGGTGGTAGTGCGTCGCGTGCAGGGTGGCGCCGGTGGGCGAAGGCACCCAGGCGGTGTTGGCGCCGGCCTTGGGGTGGCCGATCTTCTGCTCGAGCATGTCCGCCATCAGTTCGGTCATGGCCCACATGCCCTTGCCGATCTGAGCCTTGCCCTGCAGACCGCAGGCCAGGCCGGTGTCGACGTTCCAGTCCTCGTACGCGCCGATCCACTTCTGCTTCTTCATCTCGGCCTTGCGCACCATCGCGCCGGCTTCCATGGAGGTGTGGATCTCGTCGCCGGTGCGGTCGAGGAAGCCGGTGTTGATGAAGACAACGCGGTCGACGGCTTCCTTGATGCAGGCTGCAAGGTTGACCGTCGTACGACGCTCTTCGTCCATGATGCCGACCTTGAGCGTGTTCTCCGGCAGGCCGAGGACCTGCTCGACACGGCCGAACAGTTCGGTGGTGAAGGCAACTTCCTCGGGACCGTGCTGCTTGGGCTTGACGATGTAGATCGAGCCGGTGCGGCTGTTGTCCAGTGGGCCGTTGGCGTCGCTGATCGACAAGCCGTGGACAGCACAGGCGCTGGTGATCAACGCGTCGAGAATGCCCTCGGGAACCTCGTTGCCGTCGGCGTCGAGGATCGCCGGGTTGGTCATGAGGTGACCGACGTTGCGGACGAACAGGAGTGAACGGCCGTGCAGGCTGAGTTCGCTGCCGTCGACGGCGGTGTACTTACGGTCGCCGTTGAGCGTGCGGGTGAAGGACTTGGCGCCCTTCTTGATCTCCTCGGACAGGTCGCCGCGGTTGAGGCCCAACCAGTTGCGGTAACCGACGACCTTGTCGTCGGCGTCGACAGCGGCGACCGAATCCTCGAAGTCCATGATGGTGGTGACCGCGGATTCGAGAACGACGTCCTTGACGCCGGCCGCGTCGGTGCTGCCGATCGGGGAGGACGCGTCGATCTGGATCTCGGCGTGCAGTCCGTTGTTGCGCAGCAGAATGCTGGTGGGCGCGTCCTTCTCACCGAGGTAGCCGACAAACTTCTCCGGCTGGGCGAGCGTGGTGACAGTGCCGTCCGCCAGGGTGACCTTCAGCTCACTGCCGTCGATCGAGTACTTGGTCGAATCGGCGTGCGATCCCGATGCGAGAGGTGCTGCCGCGTCGAGGAATTCACGAGCCCAGGCGATGACCTTGTCGCCGCGGACCTTGTTGTAGCCCGACCCCTTCTCGGCGCCGTTCTCCTCGGAGATGGCGTTGGTGCCGTAGAGCGCGTCGTACAACGAACCCCAGCGAGCGTTGGAGGCGTTGAGCGCGAAGCGGGCATTGAGGATCGGGACGACCAACTGCGGGCCCGCGGTTGAGGTGATCTCGGTGTCGACGTTGGTGGTCGTCACGGAGAACTCGGCGGGGGTGGGCAGGAGATATCCGATTTCCTGCAGGAACGCCTTGTATGCGGCGGCGTCGATGGGAGCGCCGGCCTGGTTGCGATGCCACTGATCGATCTGCGCCTGCAGATCGTCGCGCTTGGCAAGCAGGGCGCGGTTCTTCGGCGCGAGCTCGGTGATGACCTTGTCAGCGCCGGCCCAGAAGGTCTCGGCATCTACACCGGTGCCTGGCAGAGCCTCCTCGACCACGAAGTCGTAGAGAACCTTGGCAACCTGCAGACTGCCGACCTGAACGCGCTCAGTCATGAATAGCCTCACTTTTCCGAAATCGGAGCACCACGACGGGTGCCATGAACCACAATCAATGTTACTCGTGAGTATCTCGCAGGTGGACAGAGCCTCGATGGATACATCACAACCGGCCTGCGGAGATCTCGAAACCGCTACGACGCAGACGTTCGACCAGGACATCCCCCAAGGCTGTGGCCGGGGTGAGGACGCCTGCAGCGTTGGGTAATGCTGCGTTATCGGGCAATTCTGCGTTGCTGACAGCAAGACTCAGCGCTGATTCGCCGAGCATCACTGCGGTAGCACTATATCCCGGGTCGCCTTTGGCCCGGACACGCGAGGTGTAGCGCGCGCCCGTTGTGGTCACCGTGAATACGTCAAGGGTGAAGTGGCCTTTGCTCTGAGTGTCCTCGCTTGGTCCCTCGCCCGGGGATGGCAGAACCTTGTCGAGGAGGAAACGCGTCGGCGGCAGTGCGAGGCCTGCGATCAAGGCGCCAAGTCCCACGGCAACGCCGCCGGCGATCACCGGTGAGACCACCGACGAACCGACGTTCATCACCTCGGTGTACTTGAACTTTCGGCCGTATGCCCACTCACGAAGGGCATTGCTGCGACGCACGACTCGGGTGTTGTACGACGCCATGAAGAACGGCGCCTTCCAGCCGTGCAGCGACGGATCGATCTTTCGGCCGTCGACCACCGTGGCGTCACTCTGCTTTCCCAGATCGGGTTCGCTGGCGCGATCGGGGCTCAGCGAGTACGGCGAGGCCGCGAGTTTCCGCAACCGTGCATCGTGTTTCGACACGTCGATCTGTGTGCGGAGTGAATCGATGGTCCCGCCGCTGACGCCGCCGCGCAGTGACGTGACCACCAGCGTGGTGTCCGTCAACTCCCCGGCGCCGTCCGCTTCGATCAGCTTGTGAAGAACATGGACCCCAAGATCGGAAGGGACGGAATCGAAGCCGCACGAATGGACGATGCGGGCACCTGTCGACATGGCAAGTTCGTGATTGGCGTCGATGCTCTCGCGGTGGAAGAGAACCTCACCGGTGAGGTCGACGTAATGGGTTCCCGCGGCGGCGCATTCGTGAACCAACTGATGGCCGTACTTGGCATACGGACCGACCGTCGTAGCTACGACGCGCGTCCGTTCGGCAAGCGCCTTCAAGGCGGTCGAATCATCGGCGTCGGCGACAACGAGGGGGAGTTCGGCTGCCGCAGCACCCAGTCCGGCCCGCACGGCGGTCAGCTTCTCGAGGGAACGCCCGCCGAGGCCGATCTTCGTTCCGGCGGGTGCATGCTGAACGAGGTATTCGGCAAGGAGTTTGCCGACGAAGCCGGTAGCTCCGTAGACGATGATGTCGAGTTCGCGCTCGGGTCGACTGTCGATATTGCGGTCACTCACGGGTCCGGTCATGTAGTCAGCCTACAAATGCGGGACCCGAATGCGTGTGAGTGAGCTCACTCCGCAGGTAGTGGTTCCTTCACGACGAGGATCGGAACCTCGACTTCGAGCAGTAGCCGCTGCAGCGGGCGCTCGAGTAGGAACTTGCCGATCGGGGACATACGACGCGTTCCCACGATCAACAGATCGGCTTCGACGGCATCGACCAACTCGACCAGCGCGGTCACCGGATCGCCGTCGTGTTCTGTGGTGCGGAGCTCCCACGGAGTCTGCGCGAATCCTCCGGCGTCCAGTGCCGATTGGATCTCGCCGCGCAAAGCCGCGCTGTCTTCGTCAGTGTCCGGGACATTGACGTCGTCGAGTACGTGCAGCACGACAAGTTGCTCACGCCGATTCACAGATTCTCGTGCTCCGTGGACAATTGCCGCGCGGCCCTCCGGGCTGTCCTTGTGTACGACGGCAATCGTCATGGTTCCTCCGAGGCAGTGGGCAGTGTCGGGGTCCATTATCGCGCGGTATCGCCGGGCACTACCTCAAATGCGGTACTCGACACGGCGTATACGGGGTGTCGAGATCGCCACATCGAGACGGTGAGGTGTGTGCGGTCACCTCTCTCACCAGGGTGAGGGCTTGTAGTCCTTGAGGAAGCAGCCATGGATGTCGACGCCCAGTTCGCCCTGAACGATGGGGTCGTAGACGCGGGCGGCGCCGTCGACAAGGTCGAGCGGAGCGTGGAAACCCTCGTCGGCGAGGCGCATCTTGGTGAAGTGGGGGCGCTCGTCGGTGATCCACCCGGTGTCGACGGCAGTCATGAGGATGCCGTCCTCGAGCATTTCCTTGGAGCTGGTGCGAGTGAGCATGTTCAGTGCTGCTTTCGCCATGTTGGTGTGCGGGTGACCAGGACCCTTGTACGCGCGGCTGAACTGGCCTTCCATCGCGGAGACGTTCACGACGTACTTACGACGCGCTGCTGCTGCCGCCATCGACGGGCGCAGGCGCGAGACCAGAATGAACGGAGCAACCGAATTGCAGAGTTGCACTTCGAGAAGCTCGATCGGATCAACTTCCTCGACGGTCTGAACCCAGCTGTTGGTGTGTGCGAGGTCGGGGAGGAGTCCGCCGGCATCGATGGCGATGCCCTGCTCGATGCGATCGGGTGACGCGGATTTCGCGACCAGCGCGAGCGAGCTGACGGCGTCGGCGGAGAGATTTCCGGACGTGATGGCTGCGACGTCGGACAGCGAGCCTGCGAGCGCTGCGGGATGCGCGTCGCTGGTTTTGCCGAAGGTCACCACATCGGGGAGCTCGCCCGCCGGCAATGCGCCGGATTCGGCGTCGACCAGAGCGCCGTACGCGCCGGGGGAGCGGCGCACGGTCTGGGCGGCGTTGTTGATCAGGATGTCGAGAGGGCCTTGTGCTGCAACGGAATCGGCAAGGGCGACTACCTGCGCAGGGTCGCGGAGGTCGATGCCGACGATGCGAAGGCGGTGAATCCAGTCGGCGCTGTCTTCCATCGCTTTGAAGCGCCGGATCGCGTCGTTGGGGAATCGCGTGGTGATCGTCAGGTGGGCGCCGTCGCGCAGGAGGCGTAGCGCGATGTACATGCCGATCTTGGCGCGGCCACCGGTCAAGAGTGCGCGGCGTCCGGTCAGGTCTGTGCTGGCGTCACGCTTGGCGCGGGAAGTTGCGGCGCAGTCCGGGCACAACTGGTGATAGAACGCGTCGACCTGGGTGTAGCGCTGCTTGCAGATATAGCAGGGACGCGCCTTGATAAGGGTGCCCGCGATTGCCCCGGCAGTGTTGGACGTGATGGGGATGCCGGCGGTTTCGTCGTCGATTCGATCCGGTGATCCCGTCGCCGTTGCGGCGACGACACTGCGGTCGGCTTCGTTGACCGCCGCACGCGAGGCGAGGCGACGCTTCTTCTTGAGTCGTTTGAACAGATGGCCGACGGCACGCTGCATGATGATCGAGTCGGGATGCTCGTCGTCGAGTTCGGCTGCTTCGCGCAGAACCTTCAAGCAGATTTCGAGTTCTGCGGGGTCGAGTCCGGCCAGTTCTGCTCCCGCAGATTCTGTATCCGTTACGTCGAACTGCCGTGTGTCTGTATCCACGTGAACTTCTGTTCCATCTCGATCGCCGCTCGCGCGGTCTGTTCCCGGTGTGGGAACTTGGCCTTTTACGAGAAAAGCTCCGGTTCAATGAACCGGAGCTTTTCCTGTCTGTCTCAACACAGAGTGTCCGAGGGGGGACTTGAACCCCCACGTCCGTTAATAGGACACTAGCACCTCAAGCTAGCGCGTCTGCCATTCCGCCACTCGGACTCGGCCCCGATTTCTCGGTGCTGGGAAAGAGTATCCGATGCTGTCCCGCTCTCCCAAATCGCGTCGGCGGTGTGGACGTTTGTCCTGTTCAGGCGTGTCAGCTGCCGCTGCCGAATGGTCCCGGATTCGGAGCGACGGGGTAGGCCGCGACGTCCATGATCACCGAACCGTCGCAGGGCCCGCCGTAGATGTCGGTGCGCCACGAACCGACCAGGGTGCCGTCTGGCTGCGGCGTGTAATAGGCCAAGGAATGAGCCGGCGCCATCACTTTGGGTACACCCTCACCCTGATAGCAGTCCCATTCCCAGTCGTACGGATGAACCCAACTGGTGCCGTCCCACGTGTATTGCGCAGGCTGAGGCAAAGTCGGATTAGCCGGCGCCGGCCCGGCGATCACGGTGGCGACACAGGGTTCGGCGGAGCAATCGGTTTCGAAAGTGTAGATATCGGAGAAGTCCGGTTCCCACTGACTCGCCGCGAGACTGGTGCCCGTTTTCGAGGCTGCGAACCGCTTGACCGAGTAGTCACCGTCCCAGGTCTGCGTAGCGGCTCCCGCCGGCATTGCCGTGACAATCACGGACGTACCGAGCAACGCTGCGACCAGCAGTGATTTGCGCATAAACGAGTCAAGCACACGGAATGTCCGGATTTCCGGCATTCGGTACATAGTGAACAAAAAATGACCCCAGCTTCATCAGCTGGAGTCATTGGTTGTTTATTCGAGTGTCCGAGGGGGGACTTGAACCCCCACGTCCGTTAATAGGACACTAGCACCTCAAGCTAGCGCGTCTGCCATTCCGCCACTCGGACTCGGCCCCGATTTCTCGGTGCTGGGAAAGAGTATCCGATTCGGTGAGGTTGCCCAAATCGCCAGGTCGGACCACGTCCATGCCGCCGCGGCGGGTGTTTCGGTGGTAGGAAAGTGACATGTCCTTATCGCCGAATAACTCAGGCCCTTCTCGCGCCGAAAGCGAAGTTGTCGAACTTGTCAGCTCACTGATCCGGTTCGACACATCCAATACGGGAGAACTCGAAACAACCAAGGGTGAACGGGCGTGCGCGGAATGGGTCGCCGCTCAACTTCAGGAAGTGGGATACGAGACCGAGTACGTCGAATCCGGCGCGCCCGGACGCGGCAATGTGTTTGCCCGGTTGAAAGGCGCCGAGTCCGGCCGTGGGGCTCTCATGCTGCACGGGCACTTGGACGTCGTCCCGGCCGAGCCCGCCGACTGGAGTGTTCACCCCTTCTCCGGCACCGTGCAGGACGGTTACATCTGGGGACGTGGCGCCGTCGACATGAAGGACATGGTCGGGATGATCCTGGCCCTGGCGCGGCAGTTCAAGGCAGAGGGAACAGTGCCGCCGCGTGATCTTGTGTTTGCCTTCGTCGCCGATGAAGAGGCAGGCGGCAAGTACGGCTGTCAGTGGCTTGTGGAGCACCGTCCGGATCTGTTCGAGGGCGTCACCGAAGCAGTCGGTGAAGTGGGCGGATTCTCGCTGACCGTTCCGCGTCCGGACGGAACCGACCGTCGGCTGTATGTCGTGGAGACCGCGGAAAAGGGACTTGGCTGGATGCGGCTCACCGCAAAAGGCCGAGCCGGACACGGCTCCTTCCTGCACGACGACAACGCCGTGGCAACGTTGGCCGGTGCGGTGGCCCGCCTGAGCGCGCATGAATTCCCGATCGTGATCTCCGATTCGGTCGCGGAGTTCCTGACCGCGGTCGGCGAGGAAACCGGGCTCGACTTCGACCCGACGTCACCGGACATCGACGGGACACTCGCGAAGCTGGGGAGCATCTCCAACATCATCGGTGCAACGTTCCGCGACACCGCCAATCCGACCATGCTCAAAGCCGGTTACAAGGCGAATGTCATTCCTCAGACAGCCGAGGCTGTCTTCGACTGCCGTGTGCTTCCCGGCCGTCAAGCCGAGTTCGAGCGCACCGTCGACGCCCTGATCGGACCCGACGTCACCCGAGAGTGGATCACCAAACTCGACTCGTACGAGACAACGTTCGACGGTCATCTTGTCGACGCGATGAACGACGCAATCCTGGCCCATGACCCAGGCGCGCGCACTGTGCCGTACATGCTCTCCGCGGGCACCGACGCAAAGGCCTTCGCGAAGCTCGGGATTCGGTGCTTCGGGTTTGCGCCGCTGCAGTTGCCGCCGGAACTCGATTTCACCGCGCTGTTCCACGGCGTCGACGAGCGGGTGCCGGTGGACGCACTACTGTTCGGAACACGCGTGCTGGAACATTTTCTCCGCAATTCCTGAACGCGTGGACAGTCACCGAGTACAAGAAACAGAGAGGATTCGCATGGCTTACGATCCGTACGAACCATTGCCGAAGCTCCCGAGCTTCGAGCTGACCAGTGAAGACATCACGGCCGGTGAGCCGCTGAAACTTGCGCAGGCGAGTGGCGCTTTCGGCGTCCCCGGTGGGCAGGACATCTCGCCGCAGCTCTCCTGGTCGGGTTTCCCCGCTGAGACGAAGAGCTTTGTGGTCACCGTGTTCGATCCGGATGCTCCGACGGCGTCGGGATTCTGGCACTGGGCCGTAGCGAACATTCCCGCTTCGGTCACCGAACTGCCTGCCGGTATCGGCAGTGCGGACAGCACTGACCTTCCTGCGGGAACCGTGACTCTGCGCCACGACGGCGGCGGATTCGGCTTCATCGGTGCAGGCCCGCCTCCCGGGCACGGCCCGCATCGCTACATCGTCGCGGTACACGCGCTCGACGTGGACAAGCTCGACGGAGTCACGGCTGATTCCTCGCCGGCATTCCTCGGGTTCAACGTGTTCCAACACGCAATTGCGCGTGCAACGCTGACCGGGACGTTCGAGGTCGCATAACGCACTGTGCGCCTTTGTTAACCGCCCGCGGTTAACAAAGGCGCACAGCGTTCAGCGGGGGTTTTCCGCCCCGACGGCCTGGCTGATCGACGAGAAACCAGCCGCGCGAACACGCTTCGCGATTCCCTTGTGAATGCTGCGCGCCCAGAACGGGCCGCCGTAGATGAAGCCGGTGTAGCCCTGCACCAGGGTTGCACCCGCAAGAATCCGCTCCCACGCCTGGTCAGCTGTTTCGATACCGCCGACAGAGATGATGGTGAGCTTGTCGCCAACCCGCGCGTACAGCCGGCGAAGTACCTCGAGTGAACGGTCCGCGACGGGAGCGCCCGAGAGTCCACCGGCGCCGATCGCGGCTACCTCCGCGTCCGGGGTTTTCAAACCGTCACGGCGAATTGTGGTGTTCGTGGCCACGATGCCGGCCAACCCGAGTTCGATAGCCAGGTCTGCGACGGCGTCGACGTCCTCGTCGGACAGATCAGGCGCAATCTTCACCAGCACCGGGATATGGACCGTATCGAGCACGGCCTGCAGGAGCGGGCGCAGCGACTCGACGGCTTGCAGGTCACGCAACCCGGGGGTGTTCGGGGAGCTGACATTGACGACCATGAAATCGGCGAGCGGCCCGAGCAATTGGGCGCTGGCGGTGTAATCGGCGGGCGCGTCCGCGGCGTCGACGATCTTGGTCTTGCCGATGTTCGCGCCGATCGGCACGGTGACTCGGCGCTGACGGAGGAAGTTCGCGGCATGTCCGGCGCCGTGATTGTTGAATCCCATCCGGTTGATCAGTGCACGGTCGGCAGGCAGTCGGAACAGTCGTGGCTGCGGATTGCCGGGCTGAGCCTGAGCGGTGACGGTGCCGATTTCAGCGAATCCGAAACCGAGCGGACCCCAGGCGTCGACGCCGGTTGCATCCTTGTCGAAGCCTGCGGCCAAACCGAGTGGGGCGGGAAATGTCAGTCCGAATGCCTGACTACGTAGTACCGGATCGTCGAGAACAAGAACCTTCGCCACGAGCCACCGGATCGGTGCAAACCGAGTCACCAGTTTCATCGCGGTGAAGGCCAGGTGGTGGATGCGCTCCGGGGGTAGCCGAAACATCAGGCTCAAGAGCAGTTGGTACACGATTCTCCTGCTTGTCTGGTGAGATCTTCGATGAAACGGGCGGCTCAGTGAGCAATGCCGTCCGGGTTGTCCACGTGCAATGGTGTCTTCTTGCGCCGCAGGAGTACCCGGCGACTGCCGTCGGGGTAGAGCCGCACCTGCGAGAGTTCCCAACCGCCGAACTCCGCAGAAATTGCCAGGCGCATAGATGCCGTCACTCGTGAGACGTGGGGCGGTAGTTGCAGCGGCAGATAGTCGAACACATCGTCGGACATGTCCCACTGTGGTGACGGAGTGCGTCGCAGATGTGGCGATCCACCGTTGTGCCGCTGCATCGTCAGCCGTTCCGCGTGGGGATGACCTGCACGCCGTCCCCGGTTGCGGAACCGACGACGAGGGTTCCGGTGCTCGAATCGACCGCGAGAGAGTTGGGCTGACGAACGGTGTTGAATCGGTTCGTTTCGACCGGGATGCCCGACGAGAGGTCGAGTCCGACAACTTCGTTGGTCCCGGTCAAGCTCACCCACACACGATCGGCGGTCTCGTCGTATGCCACTGCGTACGGCGAATCGCCGACCGGGAATCGCTGGCGCAGGATGAGAGAATCGGCGGTGAAGACCAGCAGTTCGTCGCCGGTGGTGTCAGTGACGAGAATGCGACCGAAATGGTCGGTCACGAGGTGCGTCGCACCTTCTCCGGCGCGCAGAGCTGCGCCGAGTCGGTCTTCGTCGAGGTTGATATCCGTCAGTGAGGTCTGACGATGATCGAGGGCGCTCAGGTTGTCGCCGGTGACGGCAAGTTCGTCGACCGATGCAAGGCCTGAAATAGTTTGTGACTTATCAGAACTCGGATCGACAACGTGAACTGTGCCTCGCTCGGTTCCGATCGCGATGCGGCCGTCGGGCAACTCGACAGCGGAGTTGGCCGGGTCGGGGGAGGCGAAGGACGTTTGTTCGCCGGACGTCAGATTCAGCTTCACAACCTGGTTGTCCATGGACAGCAGTGCGTTTCCGTCGGACGCGATCGACACGTCCCGGATGTTGCCGTCGATGCTGATGTCGCGGCCGGCCGCAGCCGGGCCAGCGGACTCGACCTCGTCGGCCGCGACGATCCGAACGGCGGGCGGATCCTGCGATACGAGAAGTACGTTGCGCGTAACCGGATCAAATGTGATGGAATCGATCCGACCCGAATACGGATGAACGACGCCGTCCAGAGAACTTGTCGTGGCAGGCGATACGACGGCGGTGGCCGGATCAATTGTCTGGAGCTTGGTGCCGTCGCTTTCGGAAGAACATCCTGTCACCAGCATCAACGCCGCCCCCATCGCTGCTGTGGTGGTGCGGAGCCCAATGCGAGTCATGGTGTTGAATCCTCGTTTTCTACTCGAGACGGTGTTTCAGCGGAACGCGCCTGCACTCGATCATCCCTGATCGCTGCGAATCGGTTTTCATTGCATCGAAGTGCAACGGTCATTCCGTCTGCTGTTCGCACGCGATACCGTACAAATACGGATTTCCGCCCACGCGGTAATCCTCGAGGAGATCACTGTGATTCCTGTCGAACCCACCGAATCCGCTGCGGAACGACCTGGCGGATCTTTCGGCGATTTCGAGATCGAAGATATTTCGGTAGGACCCTATGCCCACGGTTTCGGCAGGTCGGAGGGGCGAACTTTCGCGTTTCGTGTCCGCAAGAGTGTGCTGTACGTCGAGGTGTATCGCGATTATTGCGAGCGCACCGTGCCGAGTTCTGACGACGTGATTGCCACGGCCAATCGTTCGGTGACCGATATCGATCTGACCGATGAACGCAGCATTTCTGCTGTGGTGCGAGACGCAGTACATTCCGCTGAGTCGGATTCGTCACATTCTCCGACTCGTGGTTCCGGTGTGACCACGTTGCGCGGAGTGCTCGATCGGCTCGGTTCGATCATCGATTCCGTTCGTTGACGCCGGCTTGCTGATGCTGCGTGCTGCGGGAATCGCGCCGCGGGATCACCAGCGTCGCGCCGCTCCGTGGGTGGGCGAACACCTCCACGGGATAGCCGTAGACGCGGGTGAGCAGATCCTCACGTAGAACCGATGCAGGTGGACCGTCGGCGGCAATGCGGCCGTTCTCGAGGACGACTATCCGGTCCGCGTAGGCGGCGGCCAACGCCAGATCGTGGAGAACGACAACGACGGCGTCACCGTCGGCCGCGCGGCTGCGTGCAACGGACATGACGGCTTCCTGATGCCCGAGATCAAGTGCGGCCGTGGGCTCGTCGAGCAGAACCGTCGACGTTTCCTGCGCCAGAACGCGGGCGAGTGCAACCCTCGCCTGTTCGCCGCCGGACAGCGCCGCAAACGGCCGATGGGCAAACGCTTCGACGTCACAGGTTTTCATTGCCGCCGCGATGGCGTCGCCGTCGCGTTCCTCGCGGGCGGTGCCGGCCCACGGCGCCCTGCCCATCGTGACAACCTGCGCAGCGGTGAACGAGAAGCCGATGGTGTGTTTCTGGGGGAGTACGGCGCGTCGCCTGGCCATGTCCAAGGGTGTCCAGTGATTCAGGTCGGTTCCATCGACGTCGACGCGGCCGGCGACGACGGGCTGATCGCCCGACAGTGCCGCGAGGAGCGTCGACTTGCCTGCGCCGTTCGGGCCCACGAGAACAACTACCTCGCCGGCGCGAACGTCGACGCTGACGCCTTCGAGGATGTTCCTGCCACCGCGCTCGACGGTGATGTCCCGCGCTTGCAGCGTGATGTCACCGCTCTGCGGACTCGACGGTTCGGGTGACGTTCGTCCGAACAGTTCGCGCCAGTTCCGGGCGATGCTGCTCATGCCCACCCACCTTGCTGTGAACGGGTGCGTCGGAGGAGCCAGAAGAAGAAGGGTCCGCCGACCAGTGCCGTGAGCATGCCGAGTGGAAGGTCGGCGTTGTCGATCAGGGACCGGGATCCGAGGTCGGCAAGTAGGAGAACCAACGCGCCGGTCAGTGCGCTTGCCGGGATGAGCGCGCGGTGACCTGGACCGACGACGATGCGCATGAGGTGGGGGACAACCAGTCCGACAAACAGGATGATGCCGGTGAAGGCAACGCTCGCCGACACCAGAAGGGCGACGATCAAGACCGCCAGCTGTCGCAGCCGTTCGACGTTGACGCCCAGGTGCCTGGCGGCATGTTCGCCGAGGGCGAGGAGATCGAGACGCGATGCGATCGCCATAGTCGCGGCGATTCCGACAACGGTCATCGGTGCGACCACCAAGACCGAATTCCACGTGGCGCCGTTGAGGCTGCCTAGTTGCCAGAACACGATCTGATCGCGTGCCGACGGGCTGGCGATGAAGGTGAAGAAGGCGATGAGTCCGCCGGCAAACGCGTTGACCGCCACACCGGTCAGGACCAGGGTGACCACTTCGGTCCGGCCTTCGTGGCGCGCGAACAGGTAGACGATTGCCGTGGTCAGGAGTCCGCAGACAAACGCTGCGGCTGCAATGGCCCAGCCTGCGACGAAATTGCCGCCGACCACGATGACCGCGCTGGCGCCTACCGCTGCGCCGGAGGACACGCCGATCACACCCGGCTCGGCCAATGGATTGGCAAAGACGCCTTGAAGCAGGGCGCCGGAACATCCGAGAGCTGCGCCGACGCAAATAGCCAGAACGACGCGAGGGAAGCGCACTTCCCAGAGCGTGACTTCACCGCTGGGGTGGGCGGGCATCGGGCCGATGTCCAGACCGATGCGGTGCATGATGCTGCCGAGGACCTCGAGCGGCGAGGTCGGCACCTGACCGATACATGCGGAGAGCACGGCGACGATAACCAAAGCGACTGTGAGCCCGATCAACACCCCGCTCACTCGTGAACGCGATGTCGGTCGTGGTGCCGATTTCTCGACTGCTTTATCTGTTTCTGTACTCACGAATCAGCGGGTCCGTAGATTGCTTCGGCGAGCGATTGCATCACTCGCCCGGTGTTGGGGCCGAAGCTGAGCAGCACGCCGTCTTCCATGTCGACGACCCGCTGGTTCTTTCCGGCCGGGGTCTGGGCGATGCCCGGGATCTTCTCGAGACCGTCGATCCCGCCGATGGACGCGAGACCGTCGGTCATCATCAAAAACGCGTCGGGCGCTGCCGCGATGAGTGCTTCGCTGGTGATGGGAGCAAATTTCTGCGTGATGCCCGATGCTGTTCCGGCGTCGACGGCGCCGAGTGCTTCGATGAGTGAATCGGCTCCGGATCCGTCACCGCCGATCATGGTGATCGCCGATCCGCGGAGGTAGAGGAACGCGATCTTCAGGGGATCTCTGTCATCGGGGACCAGGTCACGCGCAGCGGCGATTTCGCCTTCGGTCCGGTTGACCAAGGCCTTGCCCTGTTCCGGTACACCGAGGGCGTCGGCGACTGCCTGGATTTGTGCCGGGACACCTTCGAGGGTGCGGGTGGGATCGAAGAAGACGACCGGAATCCCGGCTGCCCGCAGTTGGTCCTGCACACTCTGTGGGCCGATGCTGGTATCGGTGAGAACGACGGTCGGGTTGAGATCGAGGATCGCTTCGGCGCTGAGCGACGAACCACCTACCGTCACTACCGGTACGTCTTCGACAGCCGGGAACTTGGCGGACGTGTCACGCCCGACCAGGTTGTCCCCGAGTCCGAGTGCGACCGTGGTTGCGGCAAAGGTTCCGTACCTGTCGGCAGCGATGATTCGACTGTTGTCCGTGATCGTGACGGGGACGCCGTCGAAGCCGGTGACTGTGGTGGGCAACGCGGCGACCGGATTTTCACTTACCGGTGTGGGACTGGAATCCTCGAGTACCGCAGTGCGGGCCTGCGTCGAGCCGCCCCCGTCGTTTTCCGCCGACCCACATGCGACCAATCCGAACCCGGCAACCGCAACCAGTGCGGCAGCGGCCCACCGCTTGCTCATTTGACGAGGTAGCTCTCGATGTTGCCCTCGAGGTCGGCAAACAGATCACCGTTGAGGCGGTAGGCCAGGTTGACCTCGTCGATGAACTTCTGCTGGTCTTCGGGAGAAATCGAGAGCGCGTCGAGATTTGCGCGGTACGCGTCCTTGAACGGCTTGGGCTTGGGGATGCCGTCGAAGATGTAGAAACGCAGGCCGTCGGTCTCGAAACCGTACGCACGCTCGAGCATGCGGCGGATGATCTGGCCGCCGGACAGGTCGCCCATGTACCGGAGGTAGTGGTGCGCGACGAAGTCGGCCGGCGAGTCGAAGGCAACTTCCTGCAAACGCGCCACGTAACGCTGCGTTGCCGGCAGGGCCTCCAGGCTCTCACGCCAGTTCGGTCCGCTCAGGAACTCGAGATCGGCTTCGAGCGCCGCGACGCGGAGAAGATCGTCGGAGAGGAACGGGTTGACCAGCGCGTTGTCCGCGTGTGCACGACCGGCTTCTTCGAGGCTTGTGTAGACCAGGTACGTCTGTCCCAGTAGCGCCGCGTATCCGGCGGTGGTCAGTTCGCCGCCGAGGAGAGCGCCGACAAACCGTGACTGCTCGGTTTCGCGGTGCGCTGCATCGGTCTCCGCCTTGATGCGTTCGGAGAAGGCCGACGCGTCGGCGGGACTGTGGTCTACGTCAAGCGTGGTCATAGGTTCTCCTCTAGCTAAGGAACGTGTTATCTACTAGGTTAGCCTGCCCTCGCTAAATGGGTAATTCGGGTATTTCGTCGAGTGAGACCGCAAGTTACGCGCTCACGTCGTCGAGTGCAGCAGCGATCGCCGCAGGCAACTCCAACTCCTCGGCTACCAGTACACCCGTCAATTGCGCGAGATCCCGAGTACCGACGACGGCGCTGGCAACTCCGGGGCGATCGCGAGCCCAGGCGAGAGCAACAGCCAACGGTGAGGTACCCAGACCGTCGGCGGCTGTAACGACGGCGTCGACAACCCGGACCGACGAATCCGTGAGGTAGCTCTGCACGTGGTGGGAATGAGCGTCGTCGGCGCCGCGGGAATCGACGGGAATCCCGCCGCGGTATTTACCGGTGAGGACACCGCCGGCGAGGGGGACAGCCGCAAAGACTCCGACGCCGTGGTGTGATGCGGCGGCAAACAATTCCTCTTCGACGCCTCGCGCCAACAGGGAGTACTCCGCCTGAGTGGCGGTGAGAGATGTTGTGCCGCAGGCGCCGACGGCCGTAGCCAACTGCCACCCGAGGTAGCCGCGCACGCCGACGTAGCGCACTTTGCCGCTCGAGACCGCGTAGTCGAGAGTTGCAGCGACCTCGTCGACCGGGGTCAGCGGATCCCAGGTCGCGACTTGCCACATGTCGAGGTAGTCGGTGCCGAGTTCGCGCAGTGTGGCGTCCAATTGGCGGAGCAGGCCTCGCCGCGAGCAGTCGACGCGATCCGTGCCGATCGGGTTGGGATGGATCCCCGCGCTCGAGCTGACGATCAGTTCGTCGCGGGGGACGACGTCGTCGAGAAGTTCGGAGAGGAGTCGTTGAGCCGCGCCGTCACCGTACGCGGGGGAGCTGTCCACCAGGGTTCCGCCGGCTTCCGCAAAAGCCAGAAGTTGTGCGGCGGCCTCGTCCCCGTCGGTGTCGCGTCCCCAGGTGAGCGTGCCGAGTCCAAGTCGCGACACCCGAAGTCCGCTCGTTCCGACTGATCTGTGTTTCATCAATGCCGTCCATCTCACGCCCGACCCGGGAGCGTACGTCGCACCCGGGAGTTCTCACCACGTGCAGACTAGTGGTCGCCCGACCGAACTCGGGGGATTCGGGCATCAGCGTGCCGGGCGCGGCACGTCTGGCGGTGCACCGGTAGCGTGACGCCAGTGAAAAGTGAACTCGCCCCACGAAACTGTTGTGTAGTAATCCCATTCGAATCAGTGCAGTTCGCATCAGTCCGGGCGGTTCTCTGATGGGTGAGGCGATGACATGGCTACAGGCCATGGTCCTGGGACTCGTGCAGGGATTGACCGAATTTCTTCCCGTCTCGTCGTCGGGGCATCTGCGCATCGTCTCGGAGATCTTCTTCGGAAGTGATGCCGGTGCGTCCTTCACCGCGGTGACTCAGCTCGGCACCGAACTCGCGGTCCTGATCTATTTTGCGCGCGATATCGTGAGGATCATCACCGCGTGGTTCCGGGGGTTGTTCCACGCCGAGCATCGCGGCGACCTCGACTACCGGATGGGTTGGTACGTCATCATCGGCACGCTGCCCGTCGGTATTCTCGGGTTCCTGTTCAAGGACCAAATCCGTACCGGCGCACGAAATCTGTGGCTGATCGCCACAATGCTGATCGTCTTTGCGCTCGTGATCGCCGCCGCCGAGTACTACGGACGTAAGTCCCGACCCATCGAGTCCCTCACGGCGCGTGACGGCATCATCATGGGTTCGGCGCAGGCACTCGCCCTCATCCCCGGAGTGTCGCGTTCGGGTGGAACCATCAGCGCCGGTCTGTTTCTCGGACTGACACGTGAGGCCGCCGCACGCTATTCGTTCCTGCTGGCGATCCCGGCGGTGCTGGCGTCGGGACTGTTCAGCCTTCCCGATGCCTTCGAACCTGCGGGTGAGGGACTGAACGCCAGTGGCCCCCAGCTGTTCGTCGCGACGGTGATCGCGTTTGCGGTCGGCTATGCGGCCATCGCGTGGTTGCTCAAGTTTGTGGTCAATCATTCGATGTACTGGTTTGTCGGCTACAGAATCGCTCTCGGCGTAGTCGTCCTTGCGTTGCTGGCCACAGGGGTTGTGTCCGCGACATAACGCCGGTTTCGACGTCGACCGCCCGCCGCGCTCTGCGCCGCCCCATTAGGGTTATGGCATGACAGTTGTCCTTCTGCGGCACGGGCGGTCGACGTCCAACACGGCCCACACACTTGCCGGTCGCACGCCGGGCGTCGAACTCGACGATCACGGCCGGAAACAGGCAGCGGCCGTCGTAGACAGGTTGGTGGGTCTCGACATTGCCGAGATCGTGCGGTCTCCGCTGCTGCGATGTGAGCAGACGGTGGGTCCCATCGCTGCGGACCGTGGATTGACTCCCGTTGTCGAGGAACGCCTCGTCGAGGTGGACTACGGGCAGTGGACGGGCCGCCCCCTCAAGGATTTGCTCGAGGAACCGCTGTGGAAAGTTGTGCAGCGGCACGCGTCAGGTGCCGTCTTCCCCGATGGTGAAGGGCTGGCGCAAGTCCAAGCGCGGGCCGTTGCCGCGATTCGTGAACACGACAGAAGGCTTGCCGAGGAGCACGGCAAAGACGTCGTTTGGATTGCCTGCACACACGGCGACGTCATCAAATCCGTACTGGCGGACGCGTACGCGATGCATCTCGATTCGTTCCAGCGCATCGTTGCCGAACCGGCGTCGATGAGTGTGATCCGATATTCCGCAACCTCGCCCTTCGTGCTGCGGGTCAACGACACGGGAGATGCGCTGGCGGCGATCGGTCAGGCCAAGGCGTCGACCAACGGCTCCGCTCCCGAACAGGAATCCGTGCCTGGCGGCGAGGTCGGAGTGTGATCGTGACGGATAATGGGTACCCAGGGAAGTTCCGCTCGAATTCGAGGAGGTGCAATGTCGCGCGCGATTCACGTATTTCGCACCCCTGACCGATTTGTCGCAGGGACCGTGGGAGAACCCGGTGACAGGTCTTTTTATCTCCAAGCCGTGCACGAGGCGCGAGTAGTGAGCGTGCTGCTCGAGAAGCAGCAGGTTCAGGTACTGGCAGACCGGATGGGTCTACTCCTCGAAGAGGTACATCGCCGTTTCGGCACCGAGGTTCCGCCGGAAGCCGGTGATATCACCGACCTCAGTCCGCTTGTTACTCCGTTGGATGCCGAATTCCGGGTCGGGACGATGGGTTTGGGCTGGGATGCAGATGCCGGCGCCGTTGTGGTGGAACTTCTTGCAGTGAGCGAAACGGAGTTCGACGAGTCGGTCGTGCTCGACGATTCGGACGACGGACCCGACGCCGTACGGGTGTTCCTGACGCCGGAGCAGGCGCGGGAATTCTCACTGCGATCAGAGCGAGTGATTGCCGCCGGCCGTGCGCCATGTCCGCTGTGCGGCGAACCCCTCGCTCCGGACGGACATATCTGCGTCCGGACCAACGGATATCGCCGCGGTGATTCGTTCGGGTTCGCGATCGACGACGCCGACACCGACGAGGACTGAGCGGTGTCGAGCTCGCCTGGCCCTGATGTCCAGCTCGAAGGTGAGCTGACGGTGATCGGTCAGATCACCACTGCCAGCAACGCAACTTTGGTCTGCGACGCTGTTCTCGGCGACGAGTCGATGCGGGTCGTCTACAAGCCGGTGCGCGGCGAGCGCCCGTTGTGGGACTTCCCGGACGGCACCTTGGCGGGGCGCGAAGTGGCGTCGTATCGGGTGTCGGAGGCGCTGGGGTGGGGTGTCATCCCGCGAACAGTGTTGCGCGACGGACCTTTTGGGCCAGGAATGGTGCAGAAATGGATCGACACCGTCGACCGCCACGCTGACGTGCTCGGTACGCCGGACATCGTCGATCTCTGCAGCCCGGACAATGTCCCGTCAGGATGGTTCGAGGTTCTTCAGGCGTTCGATTCTGCGGGGGAACCGGTTTCGCTCATTCACGCCGATGATCCGCGGCTTCAGCGGATGGCAGTGCTCGATGTCCTCATCAACAACGCGGATCGCAAGGGTGGTCATGCACTCGAAGGGATCGACGGCTCCGTCTACGGCGTGGATCACGGAATCTGCATGCACACGGACAACAAACTACGCACTGTCCTGTGGGGATGGGCAGGCCAACAAGTTCCCGGGCCCTTGATCGCGGATGTCGCGGAATTTGCGGCAACTGTCGACGGCAGTTTCGGTGATGAACTGTCGGAACTGGTTACCGACGACGAAATTGCGGCGCTGGCGCAGCGGGCGCGTGAGCTGACGTTGTCAGCAGTCATGCCTGTGCCGAACGGGCATCGAACGATCCCGTGGCCGGCTTTCTAGTTTTCGTTGTACTAGTTTTCGTTGTACTTGGGATTGAGTTCCGGTGACCGAACCAGCCGTAGTAGCTGTTCGCGCAATGCCGACACATCTCCGGCGCCGAAGGCCAGAGCGGCTTCGTCCTTTTCGAGTTCGAGTAGGCGTTCATAGGTCGCTTGCCCGGACGCCGTGATGGCTATAAGGCGTCGTCGTTCGTCGCGCGGATCGGTATCCCGGGTGACGTAGCCGGCACGCTCGAGGCGATCGACGGTCCGACTCATGGTCTGGTCGGTTACCCGAGCCTTCTTGGCGATGTCTCGCTGCGACGCGGGGGACATGGCGATGGAATGTAAGACGATAAGTCCGGCGTGCGTCATGTCCTGGCTGCGTAGGACCTGCTCCCACGAGTGTTCGACGAGGCGCGCCGCAGTCGACAGCAAGCGGCCTGTCGGCCAGTTTTCGAGCCCATCCTCGGTCACGCTCCTGCCTTCCGTTTGCAATTGTTCAGCTTGCTGAACAAAATAGGGGACCATCACGCATCAGCCAAACCGAACTCTGGAGAAACCGTGAGCACACCCACGAGTATGCGTCGTCGCCTGAGATGGATTGTGCCAGCTCTGCTGGTAATCGGCTGGTTGGCTATCGGCGGCTTCGGTGGACCGTTTGCCGGAAAACTGAGCACAGTGCAGCAGAACGACAACACGTCCTTCCTGCCCGCATCGGCGGAAGCGACCGAGGTCGGCAAGCTCCAGGAAGGTTTCACCGACACACGATTTGTTCCGGCGATCATCGTCGCAGAACGTTCGGGTGGGCTGCAGGGCGGCGACAGTGCCTTCCTGACGGACACGGTCGCAGAGTTTGTCG
The DNA here is from genome assembly GCF_002300185.1 of Rhodococcus sp. ACPA4. Lineage (NCBI taxonomy): Bacteria > Bacillati > Actinomycetota > Actinomycetes > Mycobacteriales > Nocardiaceae > Rhodococcus > Rhodococcus sp. ACPA4. Next base: position 1,375,508 of record NZ_NSDY01000001.1, on the reverse strand, counting down.
GAACCGAAGGATTCGGTGACGCGAGCTCGCCCGCGATTCCGTCGGCGGACGGTCAGGCGTTGCAGCTGTTCCTCCCGATCGACAGCACAGTCGAGGTCAAGACCTCGGTGAAGGAACTGCGTGCCGCGCTCGAATCCGCGCCGGAGGGACTGACCGTCCTGGTGACCGGTCCGGCCGGTCAGGTCGCCGACTTGTCCGCCGCTTTTGCGGGCATCGACGGTCTCTTGTTGCTGGTGGCCGGATCAGTGGTGATTCTGATCTTGATCGTGGTGTATCGCAGTCCCATCCTGCCGTTCGTTGTCATTTTCTCGGCGGTCTTTGCGCTCGGCTTGTCGAGTCTGTTGGTGTACGCGCTGGCCGACGCCGACGTCATCGCGTTGAACGGTCAGAGCCAGGGCATTTTGTTCATCCTGGTGTTCGGCGCCGCGACAGACTATGCGCTGCTTCTGGTCTCACGCTATCGCGAGGAACTGCGCATCGAGCAGGACAAATACTCGGCGATGCGGGTGGCGTGGCGTGCCACGCTGGAACCCGTCGCAGCGTCAGCCGGTACCGTGATCGCGGGCGTTCTGTGCCTGCTGTTGTCGGATCTGAACTCGAACCGCGGATTGGGACCCGTCGCGGCCATCGGTATCGCCGCATCGTTCCTCGCATCGATGACGTTCCTGCCTGCCATTCTCGTATTGTTCGGCCGTACCGCGTACTGGCCGACCAAGCCGAAATTCGACGCCGACGTCGCCCACCACGACGAGGCAGACGATCACCGTTTCTGGGCCGGACTTGCCGCTCGCATCGGGCGGCATCCGCGTCGTTTCTGGGTGGCGTCGACGCTGGTGCTGGTGATCTTCGCGCTGATGATGCCGCAGTTCAAGGCCAGCGGAGTGGCGTCGTCTGACGTCTTTCTGCTCGAGGTCGACTCGGTTGCGGGTCAGGAGATTCTCGGCGAGCATTTCGACGCCGGATCAGGTTCCCCGGCGATTGTGATCGCTGATGCAGACCAGATGGATGCCGTTGTCGCGGCAAGCCGAGTCGACGGCGTCAGTGACATCACTGTTGTTCAGAACGGGGGAGCACCGCTTGTCGTCGACGGCCGTGTCTCGCTCGAGGCGACGCTGACCGATGCCGCTGATTCGATCGAGGCCGAAAACACGATTGTGCGACTACGTGATTCAGTCCACTCCGTCGAGGGTGCCAACGCCTTGGTCGGTGGTGTCACCGCAACGGATCTCGACACAAAGACCACGTCGACGCGCGACCGCACGCTGATCATCCCGGTGGTAGTGCTCGTGGTCTTCGCGATCCTTGCGCTGTTGCTTCGATCACTCCTTGCGCCGCTGCTGCTCATGGGCACCGTAGTGCTCTCTTTTGCTGCGACACTGGGTATTTCGTCGCTCGTATTCGAGCATGTCTTCGGATTCCCCGGCGCAGATCCGGTGGTGCCGTTGTTCGCGTTCGTGTTCCTCGTCGCACTCGGGATCGATTACAACATCTTCCTGATGACCCGGGTTCGGGAGGAGGCACAGAAGATCGGTACACGGGCAGGCGCGCTCCGGGGACTGACCGTCACCGGCGGCGTCATCACCTCAGCCGGAGTTGTTCTGGCAGCAACCTTCTCGGCGTTGGCTGTGATTCCGCTGTTGTTCCTCGCGCAGATTGCCTTCATCGTTGCGTTCGGTGTGCTGCTCGACGCGTTGATTGTCCGATCACTGCTGGTCCCGGCGTTGACGTACGACATCGGGCAGAAGATCTGGTGGCCGAGCAAGCTGGCGTCCACGCCGGAACCGACACCGGATCAGCCAGCACCTTCCGAGCCCTCGACCAGTCTCCACTAGGCTCGCCAGTATGCAGTCTTGGTCCGATACCGCACTCCCGTCCGTACCCGGTCAGGGGCCGCCGTTGCGGCTGTACGACACGGCCGACCGTCAGGTTCGTCCAGTCACCCCCGGGAAGACCGCCACGATGTACGTCTGTGGCATCACACCGTACGACGCGACCCACCTCGGGCACGCCGCCACGTACCTCACCTTCGACCTCGTGAACCGTATCTGGCGCGACGCCGGACACGACGTTCACTACGTCCAGAACGTGACCGACGTGGACGACCCGCTCTTCGAACGCGCCAACCGCGACGGTGAAGACTGGGTTGTTCTCGGAATGCGCGAGACGGCGCTCTTCCGGGAAGACATGGAGGCGCTGCGCGTGCTTCCTCCCAAGGACTACATCGGCGCTGTCGAATCGATCAACGAAGTTGTCGAACTCGTCGAGAAGTTCGTCGCATCCGGCGCGGCCTACATCGTCGACGACGCCGAGTTCCCCGACGTCTACTTCCGGGCCGACGCCACCGAACAGTTCGGTTACGAGTCCGGCTACGACCGCGAGACCATGGAGAAGTTCTTCGCCGAGCGCGGCGGCGATCCGGATCGCGCCGGCAAGCGCAATCCGCTCGACGCACTGGTGTGGCGGGCTGTGCGCCCGGGTGAGCCGTCCTGGCCGTCACCGTTCGGACCGGGCCGCCCCGGGTGGCACATCGAGTGCGCGGCCATTGCACTCAACCGCATCGGCTCCGGTTTCGACCTCCAGGGCGGCGGCAGCGACCTCATCTTCCCGCACCACGAGTTCTCGGCAGCGCACGCCGAATGTGCCACGGGTGACCGTCGTTTCGCGCGTCACTACGTTCACACCGGCATGATCGGTCTGGACGGCGAGAAGATGTCCAAGAGTCGCGGCAACCTCGTGTTCGTCTCGAAGCTTCGTGGCGAAGGGGTCGACCCCGCAGCGATCCGTCTCGGATTGCTGTCCGGCCATTACCGCCAGGACCGGGCGTGGACCGAACAGGTCCTCGAGGACGCGCAGGATCGTCTGAAGGTGTGGCGTGCTGCCGCTGCCCTGAGTTCGGCTGCGTCCGTCACCGACACAGTTGCACGGTTGCGTCAGCATCTCGCCGACGACCTCGACACCCCGAAGGCTCTTGACGCCCTCGACGGTTGGGCGCGTCGTGCACTCGAAGGTGGCGGATCCGACGCACAGGCACCGGGCGAGTTCACCGATGCCGTTGACGCGCTGTTGGGGATTTCGCTGCGCTGATGTATTAGCTGTGCGCCTTTGTCAACCGCGGGCGGTTAACAAAGGCGCACAGTGCTTTCACGGGCACGCCGGCGTCACCATGTCGTAGATCTCGTCGACCTGGGCTTGGGTCGGGACTACGCCGTTATGTTCGGCCTGATCGCGGATTTCGTCGCTGACTTGTTGCTCCGAGGCACCCTCGGCGATGTCGTCGCACGTATCGAGCACGATCTCTTTGATGTCAGCATCGTCTCGATCCTGTGAAAGATCCGGGTAGCGGGTGCGAAATGCCACAACAAATGCAGTGAGTTTTCCCTGATCGACAGCGCTCATCTCGCCCGTCGACGTTCCGGCGGGCATTCGCATGGTTTCTTGACCGGTGGCGTGACCGCTGCCCTGGTTCTGGTCACCGTCGTCGTTTCCGCAGGCGCACATCATCGACGCTGCGCCCGCGATCATGATTGTCGCGATGGCTTTCTTCATGTCGTCTCCGCTCGCAAGGTTCGGCCCATGGATGAAAAGCGCGGGTGGTGCGGTGGTACCCAACCCGGGCGCTTCCCATTCCATCGACCTCGAGGCGCACAGTGCTAGGCGTAGTCGAGCGCACCTTCGGCCGGGGTGGGCACCCTACGGCGCAGCGGAGATCCGAGCGCTCTGGCCAAGTCTGTTCCGTCGTGTTCGGCGAGCAGTTCACCGTTCGACCACACGAGTAGCGCGGCGCTGACGGCTTGCTCGGCCGTCGAGTGAGCCAGGTCGTAGTGTGCGCACCCGGGGACGTCGGCGTACGTGATCCAGAGGTCGTATCCCGTCATGAAGAGGTCGAGGTCGAACTGGACGCTCAATCCCAACAACTCGCTTCGACCGTTGTCGTCGACGCCGGCAAATGCCTCGTCGAGTGCAAGTAGCCGCGGCGCATGCGGATCGGCCGAATCGAGCATGACGTGCGCTGCCGCGAAGAGTGGCAGATGCAGCGACACCGACTGCTCGCCGCCGGACAGCGCGCTGTGCCGAGCGACGGTGAGTCGATCTTCCTTGCCTTCGCCGCTGATGAGGGTGAAGGAGAAGAACCGCCACTGCCGGTAGTCGAGTGCCGACGACAGGATTTCCGGGTACGACCGCTCGGGATGTGCCGCCCGGGCAGTGCGAATCTGCGTCGCAAAATGTGCGCGCAGTGTCGCCAACTCGTCCACGCCCAGCGCCGACGCGTCTCGATCGAGCAGTTTGGAGATGGCGCGGGAGCTGTCGTCGAGGTTGTCGGCCAGAACCCAGTGGACGCCGATGGTGTTGCCGGACGACATGTGCCGCTCACGCATCTCGGTGCCCATCTGCGCGATGAGTTCGCGGGCGTCGACGGTACGCTCGTGGATCTGTTGGGCCAGTCCGGTGAGCAGTGCGTCTTCGAGAATGCGACGCTCGGATTCGGTGAGCAGCTGCTCCTGATCTCCGCGAGCTTCGTGGATGCGGGTTGCGAACTCGCCGATCGAGGAGTGTCCCTGTTCGTCCTGCACGCGGACGACGGTGAGCCCGTCCGGTGCGTCCCACTGCAGGCGGTAATCCTGGCCGGCGGCAGCGAGTTGGGCGTCGAATTCCTGCAGCGCGGACGTCAGGGCCGTGCGGGTTGCCTTGCGCGCACCGTCGGTGACGCGAACCGTCGAGGTTGCCGCGTCGAGTGCCCGGTACAGCTTGTCCACGTCTTCGGGCAGTACCGGCGGGTGCGGGGCGTCGTCGGTGCGGTCCTCGTTCTGGATCCGGTAGACGAGTTGATCGGGGCTCATCCACGCTGCGGAACTGGCAGGCCAGCTCAGCGGTTCGGTGATGCCGAGCAGCTCGAGCAGATCGGGTCGCGCGTACGGCGCGAGTTGCTCTGCGTCGCTGCGCGTTTCGGTGAGGGTGTGTCGCAAGGTCTCGACGGCGGTGTTGTAAGCGCCCTCCGCGGTGCCGATGTGGAGTACGGCCGCGTCGTAGGCCTTACGGGCGGCGCGTTGGTCGACTTTGCATTCCTCGATCTTGGCGCGCGCCTTGGCGAGGTCGAGATCGATTTGCTCGGCACTCGCGCCGAGGGTGTCGCGCAGGGTTTCCAGGCGTTGGACCTGCTGGAGCAGGCTCTCCTCCGCGATGGCCGCTTCTTCGGCAAATTCCTCGGCGTTGGTGCGTGATTCGTCGAGGCGGTCGATCGATTCGCGTTCGAGTTCCACCTCTTTGGCGTACTCGCGTCGGCATCGCAGGGCGACGTCGCCTTGCTTCTCGAAGTGACGGATCGCCGCCGCCAACGAGTCGAGTTCCCGGCCGGCGTGCGGGGTGCGATGCGTCGACGCCGTCGCGCGCAACTGCTTTTCCTTGGCCGCGAGATCCGCTATCGCCGCGTCGAGTTCACGCTGCGCGCTGTCTGTTGCTTCGGACCGTGTGCGCAGAGCGCCCGCCGATTCGGCGACAGCTTTGAGCGCGCGCAGAATCGAGCCGGTCTTGGGGAGTTCTTTTGCGGCCGCGGCAAGTTGAGCCAACTGCTCGTTTGTCTGCGCCACGAGTGCTGTGCCGGTGTCGATTGCCGTGGCAAGTTCGTCGAGGGCAACGTCGATTTCGGCGATCCGGGCAGCGCGACGACGCGCGCGAGCTGTTGTGCCGATGTACTCGGCATCGGTCTTGACGTGCCGTCCGTGGACAACACCCTGCCAGAATCGGCCGTCGACGCCGATAGCAACTGCGGCGGTGGTGGTGTCCGCGTTCTCGACCAGGCTGATCGAGGCGAGAATTCCCCTGACCTGTGCGTCGGGGACGTCGGAGTTGCCCTCGACCTCGAGAACATCGGCGAGGGTGCGTCCCTTGGGCCGCTGCTTTGTCGGGAATGCTGTGAGGAATTGCTCGCTGACGAATTCGGGCAGTTGCTCGCCGGGCACTACCCAGCCGTCCAACATATTTGCCGCTTGTAGTGCGGATTCGATTCCCGTGGCCACGTCGGGTTCGACAGACTCGGCGAACCGAACAAGGCTCCAGAAGGGCGCACCTGGCAGGTCCTTGCGGCTGTCGGTGCGGGCGTGGAATGCGGGCGGAGCATCGTCGTGCTCGGCGGAGACGGCCTTGCGTTCGGCTTTCAGTGCGGTGACGGAGGCGCGGGCGGCTGAGATTTCCGCTTCCGCACTGCGTCGACGCTCCCGCAAGGCTTCGATTCCGGCCTCGGTGTGTTCGGCGAGTACGGCAGCCAGCGTCGGAGCGTCTTCGTCACCGACTGCCGACAGTGCACCGTCCAGTGCCTCGAACAGTGAGGTATCGGCGCCGGCAGCGGCGTAGCGCTCCGAATGCCCGGTCCACCACGAGCGAAGGCCGGTCGCACATTCACTGCGAGCCAATTCGACGGCGGCTTCGCCCTCGAGGACCGCAGCTTTGGCTGATTCCAGCAGTTCTTGGCCACGACGCGACGAATTCTCGGCGCGGGTCCGCTCGGTGGTGGCTTTCTCCACGGTGGCGAGGGCCGCGCGCACAACACGAACGTCTCCGTCGCGCTCTTCGGCGTGGCCACGCACGGCAGCGGTGATCTGATCGCTGCGGGAACCTTCCGGCAGCGGTGTCCAGACGATACCGGCGTCTTCGGCGGCGACGCGCAGTTCGTCCTCGGCCCGCGAGAGTGCTTCGGCACCGCGGCGTACCGACGCGGTGGCCTTTTCGGCTTCGTCGCCGCGCTGCGCCAATGTTGCCTGCGCCTTGCGGGACTTGTCGGCCTGCTGCTCGGTGGACAGTTTCAGCGTTGCGACGGCCTGCGCGAGGTCGTCGAGCTGCTGCTTGCCTTCGTACGCGCTCGAGCGTTGCAGCGCTTCGACATTGGCGCGGGCGTGATCGAGTGCCTGTTCGGCGGCATTGAACCGTTCTTCGGCTGCTGTGCGCGCTTCTCGGCTCCGCAGCTGGGCAACAGCCGATTCGTCCATGGCGGCAACACCTTTGGCGACCGCGGCCAGGCGGGCCCCGACCTGTTCGATCTCGCCCCGCGACTGCTGGCGCAGATACTTGGTGTAGACGCCGATGAAAGTCTGGGCCGCGCCGTCGGCAGCGGCCAGCCCCTCGAGCGCGCGGCCCACTTCTTCCATGTCGCTGAACGAGCGGGCAGCTTCGAGCACCAATTGATCGTCGAGGGGGCGCAGTCCGTCGGTGAGCGCCTGCGAAAGACCCTTCGGGTCAAGGTTCTTCGCTAGCTGCGGACGGCGCAGCGTCAGGATCAGGTTGATCAGCTGGTCGTAACGCTGCACGCCGAGGCCGAACATGCGCGCGTCGATGGCGGTGCGGTAGTCGAGGGGACGGTCCGTGATCGCGTCACTGCCCAGTTGCTCGGCCAACTGCTTCTTTGTCAGCGGGCGATCGTCGGCGCCGATCAGCGAGAAGTCGACACCAACTCGGCCGTCGGCGACGAAGTACCAGCGTGTGACCTTGTCGTTGGTTCGGCTCGCACGCATGCCGATGCCGACGGTGACGGCTTCGGGGTCGTCGAGTGAGCCGCGGCAGAACTCCATCCACACATAGGAGTGTGCGGTGTCCTGCCCGCGATAGAGCAGGTTCGACTTCATGGTGCGTTCTTCGCCGGCAAACGGATTGAGGCGACGCGGTTCGATGCGGCCGTCGAAGACAAACGGGAACAGCACCTCGAGTGCCTTGGTCTTGCCGGATCCGTTGGGTCCGCGCAGGACCAGGCGGCCGTCGGCGAAAGAGAATTCCTGGTCGCGGTAATCCCAGAGGTTGATGATGCCGGACCGGGTAGGTCGGAAACGGGCGCTGTTCATGCGTTTTCTACCTCTGGTTCTTCTGTGCTGCCGGAAAATTCGGAACTGGGCTCGGGTGCGGAGTTGTCGACCGCAAAGTCGATGAGGGGATCGCGTTCGCGGACATTGACCACAACGTCGCGGTAGCGCGCGAGTACGGGCAGAACGAGCACTCCGCCGGGTACCGCGTGTGTCAGGCGCAGTCGCTGCAGCAGGCCGAGTGACTGTTTACGCAGTCCGTTGTGGTCCGCCTGCCACTGCGCCGCAAACGTTCGGCCGAACTGATCCACCAATTCGGTGATCTTGTCAGCCAGCCACGTGTCGTCGATCAGGGGATATGTCGCCGGTTCCTCGGGATCGGCAGGCTCCGCAGCAGGTTCGACCGGTTCGGCATCCTCGTCGGCAAGATCCTCGAAGATTCCGGCCTCGGGGATCGCTGCATCGAGTTGCTCGATGAGGTGGTCGTCGGACTCGGGAGGAAGCGGGAGTTTCGGCAGTTCCGGCGCGTCGACGTCGAGTATCCGATCGGCGATTTCGCCGGCCAGCAGCAGTGCGACCTGGGCGATCGTGCCGGTGCTGGGAAAACGCACGTCAGACAGGCGCCCGGTGGGGTCGATCATCGCGATTCCCTCGGCCCGGCGCTCGGCAACCAGTCCGGTCAACATTTCGACGTCGGACGCGGTCTTGGGTTGGGCCAACGCGATCAGTTCATGCTGATCGAGTTCACCGGCCAACACCACTGGGCGTTCGACGAGAGCCCGACGCACTCGCCGCCCGATTGCCTTGGCGTCCACGGGAACCCCGTCTTCCTCAGCCGCCTGGGATGTTTCGGCAGCGAGGAGTCCGCGAATGGAATGCAGGTGCTGCAGCGCGCGCGGTGGGCGGAACAGTGCCACGACGACGGATCGGTCGATGTCGTAGAGCGCTTCTCCCGCTTCGGGATTGGATGCCCAGCCGTTGGCGTCACCGTCGGCGAGTGCGATGGCGCCGCGCACACCGAGCCAGCCGACGGCGTCGACAAACGCGTCGCGATCGGCACCGCGATCGGTGGACAGTTCGACGCCGTCCACCTGCGCGGCGTCGGCGGCCACGTGATCTGCCAACTCCGACAACGTGATCTGGTTGCCGGCGCGGCCCAAGGCGGCGAGGCACAGGGCCAGGTACGAATAGCGGGTGCGGTCGAACGTGCGCTCGGTTGCCGTCTGGGCGGGTGCCGACGGGTTGAGGCGATCGGAGACCGTGAACAAACGAGCCGTTGTCTCGGTGACCTCGAGGCGGTAACCGAAGAGGTCGAGGAGGTCATCTCGCAGTTCGGTGGCCCACCGGCGTAGCAGTGGCAACGCCGCCCGATCCGGATACGACGTGGTGACCAGGTGATTCGACAGGATGACCCTTGCCGCGCGTTGATACGAATCGAGCGCAAGGGGAGTGATCTCGCGAGCTCTCATCGAACGCTGACCTCGATGCCGTCGAGGTGCATCCGGCCACGCGCGGTGGTGATGGTGGTGGAACCGTCCGACGGGCTCAGCGTCAATTTCACCCCGTTCTCGCTACCGGTGGAACTCTTGACGCGGCCGACGACCGGCACGCGGGCCGTCAGTGCGGCATTGAGCAAACTCAGCAAAACTTCGGTCTCCTGCTCGTTGAGCTCACGTTGATACACACCGTTGGTGGCCAGGGATTGTGCTGCGGCACTGCGGGTTCGCTGCGCCGCGAGCTGTTCTTCGCGCAGCCGTCGGATACTTCCGTCGTTGCGGGCGACCTTGCTGGGCAAGCCGGGCGACGGTGGGCGCCCTGTTTCCGCCAGGGTGCGGGCGATCTCGACGGGCGGTGCCTCCCACCAGGATCGGTGGTGGGAAATAATGTCGGCGTCTGGGTGAACCATCGACAGGTGGCGCGGGCGACCGAGGTCGAACACGGCCTGGAACAGTGCATGAGCCGCGTCCTCGGACGGTGTGGAGGCAAACCACCCGGCGAGATGGCGCAGCTGGCTTTCGCGGCTGACACCGCCCCGTCGGGTTTCGGTGACGCGGCGCAACAGCGCGAGCACTGCGGCAATCGCGCTCATCGTTCCTTCGCGCAGTCGCTCGGACTCACTGATTCCGGTCTCGGCGGAGACGAACCACGCGGTCAAGCCGCGCCAGCGGGCCATCCAGTCGTCTTCGCGTTCGCCGATCGGAACGAACACTCGCTCGTCGCTTGCGGCGGCGAGCCGGATCATCCGGTCGACACCCGTCGATTCGACGTGCTCGATGGCTTCCTTGAGTTTCGGGGCGTACCGCGCGAGGTCGGAGCTGAATTCGCGCATGTGTGTCAGCAGGGCGTCCTTGTGGTTCAGGAATGCCTGCGGCGTGACTTCCGTCGTCCGAACCAGATCGCCGAGCGTGAGATAGAAGTGCGCGGCTCGATCGGCCATGTCGGACAGTGTCGAGTCGAGGCGTTTGAGTTTGCGGAAGATGAGGTCGCCGTCTGCCGTTCGATTGGCTTCGGCCAATTCCGACATGTCGGCCAGAAGGTCCGCCAGCGCCAGTCGTGAGAGGGACGAATTGTCGAGCCTGGCGGCAAGAACGTCCTCGACGGACCGGTACACCTGATACCCGGCCTGGCCGAACTGGTACACAAAATGGCGGTTCCGATACTCGGCTAACGACGCGGCGCGTGTGCCGTCGTAGCTGCGTTCGAGAATCTCCCACACGTGCAACTGGTCCAGCAGAGGCGCAATCTCGGTCGACGACAGCTGAGCGGCGGGATCCGAGCCACCGATCTTCTCGAGGATCTGAGCGACCGTCCCCGCATGGAGCAGGACTGTGTAATTGGCGCGGGCGTGGTCGAATGCGCGAAGTACCCACAGGTACTCGGCGCGCTTCTCGGCGACCGTGAACGAAAACAATTTCAGTCGATGGGTATCCGCGTACGCCGTCGCTACGCCCGCGATATGCGTTTCATTCACCATGACAGCGTAGGCGAGAGTGTCGTCCGAATTTCCCTACGGTCGATCCTTGGCTGGGGAGGCGGCGCGTCGCCACTGCGATTCGTTCTCGATCATCCAGCCCATCAGGTGATCGGCCGCTGCTTCGTCGGCATCCGGACCGACGAGAAGATCGGCGTAGGCCTGACTCGGAGACACGATCCGGATGCCGTCGCGGGTGAGAATTCGGTCGAACACCGACGGCGACAGGGGAGCGGTGACCCACACATCGGCACCGGTCTCGACGCGCCGTAGGCCCAACGCGTCGGCAAATTGGTCGACGTTGTCGGCGTGGAAATGAGCCCGCTGAGTGGGCGCATACCGGGCGAACGGCGCGGCAGCGACGGATGCCGTTGCCGCATAGATGTGTCCGCTGAGTTGGCGGAGCTGATCGAAGAGCGCTTCAAGTCCGTCTGGAGCGTGAAAGCCGTGCGGTGTGGGTGCTTTGGCGATGGATTCCTGTGCCCACTCCCGGAGCATTTTCTGCCAGTTGGCGTCGGCGATGCCGCCGCGGGGGAGTCTGGTCACCAATTCCCGATCCGCGAGGGTTTGCACTACTCGATACGTTGCGCCCGTTGATGCCCCGGCCAAACGGACCAGAGCGGTGATCGCCAGGGGTGGAGCAAAATCTGCGAGCGCCCGCACGACCCGCGCCGACGGATCGCCGGCCAGTTGGCCCGACGGCCGGCCGGGGCCGCGCCACGGATCGGCGTCGGCGCCCCTGCCTCGCACCCAGACGGCAGGGCGATCGGCGGTGAGTGAGACGTTGCCCGTCGCATCGGCGTAGGAGAGTGCATGGGCGTCGAGTTGGCGGCGCACCGGTTCGGATAGATATTTGGCGCAGACGAACCCGGTTTGCCCGGTGGGGAAGCGGTCGGCGAAACCGGGAACGTCGCTGCTGAGAACTCCATGTGCGGCGTAGACGCCGAACTTCGCGACCGACCCGTCAGGGGAGCGCAGGTCGAGGCGAATGGGTGCTTCGGACAGATCGGGGGAGCGTTGCGTCGACAGTGACCAGGTGGCGGGCAGATTTTCTTCGATGATCGCGACGGATCGCCGAAAAATGTCGATGGGGCGCTCTGGTTCCGACTCGGATTCGCTCATTGTTCCATTGTATCAATATCTGTCGCTGACGGAAACACCAAATTTACCGAATATTTGTCGTCAGTTCTATCCGAACCAACGAGCTCAATTCACCAAGTCGCCGCACTTCAGCAACCCAAAGGATCAGAAAATCATCGACGGAGGGGGCTAAGCCTCCGCGGTATTCGACGGTTTCTGCCGAGGCATGATCAGCGGAGCCACAACAGCAAGTAGAGCGGCGGGTATCAGGAAACTTGCGATGGACGAGGCGTCGTAGATCGGAGTGAGAGCGAGGGGAGCGAGTGCCGCGCCGCCGAAGCGCATTGCCTGGACGACGGATACCGCGCCGCCGCGATTCGGACCCTGCGAGCCGAGCACCGCCGCGTTGACGCCGACGAGTACGAACTGGCTGGACACACCGGCAATAAACCAGGCGATCGCAATCGCCGGGATAGCGGACGCGAGTCCTACGACTGCAACGAGTACAGCGCCGCTGATTGCGCCGATGGTCACTGCCTTCCGGGCGCCGATGCGGTCGATCAGGATTCCCGCTCGTCGGGCGGCGATAATGCCGGCCAAACCGAACAGCGTCAGCATCAGACCGCGGGCTGTGGGCGAGAGACCGAACTCGTCCTCGAACCGGAATGCCAGGAGGAAGCTCAGACCGCCGAGTGCGCCCCAACCAAGGAGGGCGGCAACGCCGATCCGCAGCACTTCCGGACGCAGTGCGTCACGGAGTCTGGCGGGCGCGGCAGACGGAGGCGCCGTGGTTTTGGGTAACCCGACGGCGCCCAGAACTCCAGCTACAACCGCGATGACGAGAAATGCGAGGCGCCAATCGAATTCGGCTGCGAGGCCGCCGATCAGGGGAGCGGACGACTGGCCGGCGGCCTGAAACGCACCGAAGGCGCCCAGCGCGCGGCCGAGTCGGGCCTGTGGCGTCGCTGCTGCCAATGATGCAAGCAAGAGGGGAGTTGTGAAGGCATTGGCGCTACCTTGCAGGACCCGAGCTGCAAGGAAGATGTCCAGCGTCGGAGCCAGGAAACATGCCAACGACGCGACCACGTACACGCCATACGCGATGCGGACGGTGCGCACTTTGCCCCACCGGGAGCCGAGAGTTCCCGACACCAACATCAATGCCGCAAAAGGCAGAAGGTACGCAGTGAGCGACGACGCGGCCGCGGACGCCCCGACCCCCAGGTCGTCGCCGATCTCGGGGAGAACGGACGCCACCACGCCGCCGCCGAACGGGCCGAGAAACCCGCCGGCGTACAGCGCGATCAACTGGAGGCGAAGGCGAAGCGGTCTGGGGTTGTGCGTGTTTTCGTCGGGAGAAGTGTTGCTCACAGCCCGAAGCTACCGGGGCCTCGCCGCCGCAGGTAACGCTCGAATTCGGCAGCGATCGCATCGCCGTCGATCTTGGCGATTGCTTCTGTGATGTCTGTCTCAGCGTCGCCGCGCTCTTCCAAAGTCCGTACGTATTCGCCGATCTCCTCGTCGTCTGCAGTCATTTCGTTGACCGCTTCTTCCCAGTCCTCGGATTGAGAGGGGAGTTCGCCCAGGGGAACCTCGATGTCGAGAACGTCTTCGACGCGCTGCAGCAGTGCCACCGTGGCTTTGGGGTTGGGCGGCTGAGACACGTAGTGCGGCACCGCTGCCCAGAACGAGATGGCTGGTACGCCGGCCCGGACGCACTCGTCCTGAAGAACTCCGGTGATACCGGTGGGGCCTTCGTAGCGAGTCTGCTCGAGGTTGAATCGAGCTGCGGATTCGCTGCTGTATGCGGTTCCGGTCACCGGTACCGGACGGGTGTGCGGGGTGTCTGCGAGAAGTGCTCCGAGGATGACCACCGTCTTGACGTTCAGTTGGTCGATCAGCTCGAGGAGATCCTCGCAGAAGCTGCGCCAACGCATGTTCGGCTCGATACCGTGAAGCAGAACGATGTCGCTCTCGCTGCCAGGCGGTGAGCAGACGGACAAACGTGTGGCAGGCCACACGATTTCTCGGGTGACGCCGTCGACCTGCCGTACGGTCGGGCGGTTGACCTGATAGTCGTAGTAGTCCTCCGAATCGAGTTCCGCGAGCGGTTGGGCATCCCAGATCAGTTCGAGGTGCTCGACGGCGCCGCTGGCGGCGTCACCTGCGTCGTTCCAGCCTTCGAAGGCTGCCACGAGAATGGGATCGCGGAGCACGGGGATATCGCCCTGGGGGCGATCAGGGCTCTCGAAGGCCGCGGAATCATCGAAATCGACCGGGCCGTCGGGAGTGACGGGGAACTCACTTGGACTCACCCACCCAGCCTACGGCCAGAGCATCGGAGAGCGCCCACTACTCTGGACGGCATGTCTGCCCCATTTAACTCTGCCCTGCTTGATGCGTTGAATCAGCGCGTTGTCATCGGCGACGGAGCGATGGGCACCATGTTGCAGGCCGCGGACCTCACACTAGATGATTTCCTCGGACTCGAGGGGTGCAATGAGATCCTCAACGACACCCGCCCCGACGTGCTCAAAGACATCCACCGCGCGTACTTTGCCGCCGGTGCCGATGCTGTCGAGACCAACACTTTCGGGTGCAACCTGCCCAACCTCGCCGACTACGACATCTCGCATCGAATCCGTGAGCTTTCCGAGAAGGGCACTGCCCTCGCTCGTGAGGTAGCTGACGAGATGGGGCCAGGCCGCGACGGTATGGCCCGCTTTGTTCTCGGCTCGATGGGCCCGGGAACCAAGCTGCCCAGCCTGGGCCACGCCCCGTTTGCGATCCTGCGGGACGCGTACACCGAATCCGCCCTCGGCATGATCGAAGGCGGCGCCGACGCCATCCTCGTCGAGACCTGCCAGGACCTCCTTCAGGTCAAGGCTGCGATTCTCGGCAGCCAGCGGGCGATGGAGCAGTTGGGCTTGCGGATTCCGATCATCACGCACGTGACGGTCGAGACCACCGGAACCATGCTTCTCGGCAGCGAGATCGGGGCCGCGTTGACGGCACTCGAGCCGCTCGGCATCGACATGATCGGACTCAACTGCGCAACCGGTCCGGCAGAGATGAGCGAGCACCTTCGCCATCTGTCCAAGTACTCGACGCTGCCGGTCTCCGTCATGCCGAACGCCGGCTTGCCGCAGCTCGGCCCCAATGGTGCCGAGTACCCGCTGACCGCAGACGAATTGGCCGAAGCCCTCAGCGGATTCGTCTCCGAATTCGGTCTCGGCATGGTGGGTGGCTGCTGCGGAACCACCCCCGACCACATCAGGGCAGTTGCCGACGCGGTTCGCCTCGTGGAGAAGGCGCAGCGCACCCCGATTCACGAGGCCAGCACGTCGTCGTTGTACTCGGCTGTCCCGTTCGAACAGGACGCCAGCATCCTGATGATCGGCGAGCGCACGAACTCCAACGGCTCCAAGGCATTCCGTGAAGCAATGCTGTCCGAGGATTACCAGAAGTGCCTGGACATCGCGAAGGATCAGACTCGCGACGGCGCGCACATGCTCGACCTCAACGTCGACTACGTGGGCCGCGACGGCGCTGCCGACATGTCCGCACTCGCCAGCCGGTTGGCAACGGCGTCGACGCTGCCGATCATGCTCGACTCCACCGAACCTGCGGTTCTGCAGGCCGGACTCGAGCACCTCGGTGGACGTTGTGCCGTCAACTCCGTCAACTACGAGGACGGCGCCGGTCCCGAGTCTCGTTTCCACAAGATCATGACGTTGGTCAAGGAGCACGGCGCTGCCGTTGTCGCGTTGACCATCGACGAGGAGGGCCAGGCGCGCACGGCCGAGACCAAGGTCGCGATCGCCAAGCGCCTGATCGAGGACATCACAGGCAACTGGGGTCTCGCCGAGTCCGACATCATCGTCGACGCTCTCACCTTCCCGATCTCCACCGGTCAGGAAGAAGTGCGCCGCGACGGCATCGAGACCATCGAAGCGATCCGTCAGCTCAAGGCCGCTTACCCGGAACTGCACTTCACACTGGGTATTTCCAACATTTCCTTCGGCTTGAACCCCGCCGCTCGGCAGGTGCTCAACTCGGTGTTCCTGCACGAATGCACCGAGGCCGGCCTCGACACCGCGATCGTGCACGCCTCCAAGATCCTGCCGATGGCACGGATCCCGGAAGAACAGCGTGTGACCGCACTCGACCTGGTTTACGACCGTCGCAGCGAAGGGTACGACCCCCTGCAGAAGTTGATGGAACTGTTCGAGGGTGTCTCGGCAGCGTCTGCCCGTGAGTCACGCGCTCAGGAACTTGCCGGTCTGCCACTGTTCGATCGCCTCGAGCGTCGCATCGTCGACGGCGAGCGCAACGGCCTCGACGACGATCTCACCGAAGCGATGACGGTCAAGTCCCCGATCGAAATCATCAACGAGACACTGCTTTCGGGCATGAAGACCGTCGGTGAGCTGTTCGGTTCCGGACAGATGCAGTTGCCGTTCGTTCTGCAGTCCGCTGAGGTCATGAAGGCAGCAGTTGCGTTCCTCGAGCCGCACATGGAAGCGACGGACGACGACGGCAAGGGTCGCCTCGTCATTGCGACGGTCAAGGGCGACGTCCACGATATCGGCAAGAACCTTGTCGACATCATCTTGAGTAACAACGGTTACGACGTCGTGAACCTCGGCATCAAGCAGCCCATCGCGACCATTCTCGATGCTGCGATCGAGCACAAGGCCGATGTCATCGGCATGTCCGGACTGCTCGTGAAGTCGACAGTGGTCATGAAGGACAACCTCAAGGAACTGAACTCTCGCGGTGTCTCGGAACAGTTCCCGGTGTTGCTGGGCGGTGCGGCGCTGACGCGTTCGTACGTCGAGAACGACCTTCAAGAGGTGTACGACGGAACCGTGAGTTACGCACGCGACGCTTTCGAGGGTCTGAATCTGATGGATCAGATCATGACCGAAAAGCGTGGCGGCGGACCCGCGCCGGACAGCCCTGAGGCGATCGCCGCGCGTGAGAAGGTTGCCGAGCGGAAGGCTCGTCATGAGCGTTCCAAGCGGATCGCCGAAAAGCGTAAGGCCGAAGCAGCTCCCGTCGTTCTGCCGGAACGGTCCGATGTTGCAGTCGACATCCCTGTTCCGACCCCCCCGTTCTGGGGCAGCCGCATCGTCAAGGGCGTGGCACTGTCCGAGTACGCCGGTCTGCTCGACGAGCGCGCACTGTTCCTGGGGCAGTGGGGACTTCGTGGTCAGCGTAAGGGCGACGGTCCGACGTACGAAGAGTTGGTCGAAACCGAAGGCAAGCCGCGACTGCGGTACTGGCTGGACCGGTTGACGGCCGAGGGCATTCTCGCGCACGCCGCCGTGGTCTACGGCTACTTCCCGGCGGTGTCCGAGGGTGACGACGTCATCGTGCTCACCGAGCCGAAACCGGATGCGCCGGAACGATTCCGGTTCACCTACCCGCGTCAGCACCGGGACCGTTTCCTGTGCATCGCGGACTTCGTGCGCTCGCGTAAGGAAGCAGAAGCGACCGGTCAGGTGGACGTTCTCCCGTTCCAATTGGTCACCATGGGGCAGCCGATCGCGGACTTCGCCAACGAGCTGTTCGCGTCGAATTCGTACCGTGACTACCTCGAAGTTCACGGCATCGGTGTTCAGCTGACGGAATCACTTGCCGAGTACTGGCATCGCCGGGTCCGTGAAGAACTGGTTCTGCCTGGCGGTCATTCGGTTGCCGAGCAGGATCCCACCGACGTGTCCGGCTACTTCGACCTCGAATACCGCGGCGCGCGTTACTCCTTCGGATACGGGGCCTGCCCGGATCTCGAGGACCGCGCCAAGTTGGTCGCGTTGCTCGAGCCGGAGCGCATCGGCGTTCACCTCTCGGAGGAACTGCAGTTGCATCCGGAACAGTCCACCGACGCATTTGTCCTGCACCACCCGGAAGCCAAGTACTTCAATGTCTGAGTTGTTGACCGAGGTATCCGAGACGACGCTTGGTGGTGTCCTGTGGGACATGGACGGCACCTTGCTCGATTCGGAGAAGTTGTGGGACGTTGCGCTGCGTGAGCTGTCGCTACGCCTGGGCGGGCCGATGACGGAGGCGACGCGCGTTGCCGTCATCGGCGCGTCGAGCCCGTTTGCCCTGGCAACGGTGTTCGATTCGCTGGGGCTCGAGCAGCACCCGGAGGCAGTCGCCGAGGCCAAGGACTGGATGTACGCCCGCGTCGGCGATCTGTTCGAGGACGGTGTGACCTGGCGTCCCGGCGCGCAGGATGCACTGGCGATTGTTCGCGACGGGGGACTTCTCTCGGCTCTGGTCACCAATACCGAGCGGGTACTGGTCGATCGCGCACTCGGGATGCTCGGACGAGAGTTCTTCGACCACAGCGTCTGCGGCGACGAGGTAGCCAACGGCAAGCCTGCCGCGGATCCGTATCTGAGGGGTGCTGCGCTTCTCGGTTTGGAACCGTCACAGTGTCTGGCGATCGAGGATTCGCCGACAGGCACGGCTGCGGCCACCGCTGCGGGCTGCGGCGTGCTTGTTGTTCCCTGTGAAGTCGATGTTCCGGCGGGGCCGGGACGTATCTTCCGGGAGTCGTTGACGGACTTGTCGATTCATGATCTCCACGACGTTCATGCGCGTGCGGCACGTTAGGCTGGTGTAGCAAAAGTGTCCATTCCGAAAATTGTTCTGTTCTACCAGTTCACGCCGTTGGCCGATCCCGAAGCGATCAGGTTGTGGCAGCACAGCCTCGCCGAGTCGAACAATCTGACCGGCCGAATCCTGATCTCGCAACACGGAATCAACGCGACGGTGGGCGGCGATATCGAGGACGTCAAGCGATACGTCCGCGGCACCCGCGGGTACGAACCGTTCCGCATGGCCGACATCAAGTGGTCGGACGGACTCGGCAACGATTTCCCGCGCCTGTCCGTCAAGGTGCGCAGCGAAATCGTGACTTTCGGTGCGCCCGACGAACTCGAGGTCGATGCCAAAGGTGTGGTGGGCGGCGGCGTCCACCTGGCGCCGAAGGAACTGCACGAACTGGTCGACAACCGCGGTGACGACGTTGTCTTCTTCGACGGCCGTAATGCCTTCGAGGCCGAAATCGGACGCTTCCGCGACGCCGTTGTTCCGGACGTGACAACAACACGGGATTTTGTCAGCGAACTCGACAGCGGCAAGTACGACCACCTCAAGGACAAGGCAGTGGTCACCTATTGCACTGGTGGAGTGCGCTGCGAAGTGTTGTCGTCGTTGATGCGCTCACGCGGTTTCGGTGAGGTGTACCAACTCGACGGCGGGATCGTGCGTTACGGCGAGACGTTCGGCGACAAGGGCCTGTGGGACGGATCGTTGTACGTCTTCGACAAGCGGATGAACATCGAATTCTCGCCCGAGGCAAAGGTTCTCGGTGTGTGTGTCGACTGTGGAACGCCGACGCCACGTTTCCGCAACAGAATCGACGGCGACGGACGCACCCTCGAATTGCTGTGCGAGAGTTGCTCACCCGATCTCGAACAGGTCTAGAGGCGTGCCAAAGGCTCCGCTGCCGATCCGAGACGGGCTCGGGCCGGATCGGTTGCGGATGCCCCGGACGTCCGACGCGCGTACCGTCCTCGAGTTTCTGGTCGGTGAGTTTCCCGGCGAGCACGAGCTGTGGAACGCCCTCGTCGCTGCTGGTGACGTCGTCGACGAGCACGGGCGGATCATTTCGAGCGAGACTCCGTATCAGCCCACCCGCTTCGTCTACTTCTACCGCGAACCACCACCCGAAATCCCGGTCCCGCACGAGATCGAGATCCTGTACCGCGACGAGCAGATCCTGGTCATCGACAAACCGCACTTCCTCGCGACCATCCCGCGCGGCGCGCACATCGTCGAAAGCGCGGTCGTCCGTCTACGTCGTGACCTTCATCTCCCTGATCTGGCGCCGGTACATCGACTGGACCGCATGACCGCCGGTGTCATCGTGTTTACCGTGACTCCGGACCTGCGACGGCCTTATCAGGAACTCTTCGCGGAGCAGAAGATCGTCAAGGAGTACGAAGCTATAGCGGGATTCGATCCGGAATTGACGTTTCCACGCATCGTCCGTAGCCGGATCAACAAGGTGCACGGGGAGATGACCGCCACCGAAGTCGAGGGCGAACCGAACAGTGAAACCCGAGTCGAGTTGGTCGAGCTACTCACTGATTCTGCTGGTAGCACGCTCGGTCGATACCGGCTGTTCCCGAAAACCGGGCGCACCCACCAACTACGACTGCACCTGAACTCGATGGGCATACCCATCCTCGGTGACAACTACTACCCGAACTACCGTCCGGCGATACCCGGTGACTTCTCCACACCGTTGCGACTCCTCGCCCGGGCACTGGAATACCCCGACCCGATCACCGGCCACACTCGCCGGTTCGTCAGCACACGCGCTCTCGATCAGGGCTTGTGACGGGCCAGCCTGTAGGCCTGTGAAAATCCGTTCCGCACTCGTGAAAGAATAGCTACCCGTGAAGACCTTCGAATCCTTGTTCGCCGAGTTGACCGAGCGTGCTGCCACCCGTCCCGAGGGGTCCGGCACCGTCGCCGCCCTCGATGCCGGTGTTCACGCACAGGGCAAAAAGGTCATCGAGGAAGCCGGTGAAGTGTGGATCGCTGCGGAGTACCAGAGCGATGAGCAGCTAGCCGAAGAAATTTCTCAGCTCTTGTACTGGACTCAGGTGTTGATGGTCGGCCGCGGGCTGACCCTCGAAGACGTGTACCGACATCTGTGAAGAGGATCTGACCCGACAGTTCCGGTTCCCTTTTCCCACGTCTGACCACACCTTCCGAAAGGACGTTCACTGATGTTGCGCGTCGCAGTTCCCAACAAGGGTTCGCTGTCCGAGTCCGCCGCCGAAATCCTCAGCGAAGCGGGCTACCGCCGTCGTACCGATTCCCGCGACCTCACGGTTCTTGACCCTTCCAACCAAGTCGAGTTCTTCTTCCTGCGCCCCAAGGACATTGCCATCTACGTCGGATCGGGTGAGCTCGATCTGGGCATCACCGGTCGCGACCTCGCCGGAGATTCCGGTGCACCGGTTTCGGAGCGTTTGGCGCTCGGTTTCGGTCGCTCGTCCTTCCGTTACGCCGCACCTGCCGGCAAGGACTGGACCGTCGAAGATCTTGCCGGCCTCCGTATTGCGACGTCGTACCCGAACCTGGTTCGCAGTGACCTCGCCGCTCGCGGCATCGACGCTTCCGTCATCCGCCTCGACGGCGCCGTGGAGATCTCGATCCAGCTCGGTGTCGCCGACGCCATCGCCGACGTGGTCGGTTCCGGCCGCACTCTGCGTCAGCACAACCTTGTTGCCTTCGGCGATTCTCTGTGCGACTCGGAAGGTGTCCTGATCGAGCGCACCGGCGCCCCGCAGGACGACGCGGCCCGTAACCAGTTGATCGAGCGTGTTCGCGGAATCGTGTTCGCTCAGCAGAACCTGATGATCGACTACGACTGCCCGCGCGGCATTCTCGACGAAGCAATCAAGATGACGCCGGGCATGGAATCTCCGACTCTGTCTCCGCTGGCCGATCCGGAATGGGTCGCCGTGCGCGCCATGGTTCCCATCAAGGGACACAACCAGGTAATGGATGCTCTGGCTGAACTTGGCGCCCGGGCCATTCTCGCGTCCAACATTCGTTCGGTACGCGCGTTCTGATCAGTTAGTTCTCGTGTATTCGCGCCCGTTCCGGAACATCGGGAACGGGCGCGAATCTGTATCGCCTGGACGCATACCGCCCTCGTCTGTAGTGCCTGTGTGTGTCAGGTCATTCAACGCAGCAAACTGAGAGCGTCCATCTTGTCTACGAGAATGGTCTTACAACAAGCAGGCAGTGCGTTGTCGCGTCGCGCGGCCGGGCGACGGGTCTTGTCGCCATTGGGCGTATCCGACTCGACCCGCAATCCTAGGCTTGCGATGTGGAGCAGGCGGTAACGCCACTCGAATCCGGAGGTCGCCGAGAGTCTGCATCGCCCACTGTTCGAGACTTGACGTGTTGCCGGGTCGATCGGTGGCTGTCTAACGGCCATCCGGTCTGTAGTCACGGCCACCCAGTGCCGGATGTGACCAGCCAGACCAATGATCGGCGTCGAATCGCTATGGGGCTGAACGCAATTCAAGATCTTGATGGAAGGGTTGAGAAGCAAGGATCGAATTGGCCGATGTCATATTCGAGCGCCCGATAGATGTGGTGGGCGTGTGGACGCAGTCTCTATCGTGGTCATCCCCAATTCTCTTCCGTCGTTTGAATTAGCCGCACCATCATGGCGGCGGTCGTTATCACAAATGGTCGTTGCTCTTCGTTTCAGTTGAGCAGAATCGGGCGTGAGTAATAGCCTTCGGACGATTCGATATACCTGCAGAAATTGGAATTCGATAGCCACAACAGAATGTGGTGCCAATCACACTGAAGCATTCGAGCATTGAGTCCACGAGTAGCGGGCGAATTCGCCGCAATTTGTCCGCGTGGGCTCGAAGTCGTTACGAAGCGGCATCGGTATTGCTCGTTTCTTCGAAAATCGTTTATCGAATCAGCACATCGTGATTGTCCTGCACGCTGCGCCTCGTCTGGTAGTGGTACTGCTGCCACCTGAAATCTCTGTGAGAGAGTGCATCAATTGAAAGTGTCAACAACAATCCTAAGGATCTGGCATGTCGGATGAAATGCACCACTTCTCGATGGGAATCTGGCTGCTCGCACTCGCCTTCGTTGTTTCCGTCGCCGGATCGGTTATCGGTTTGGCGTGCACGCGTCATTCCATGAATGCCACGACCCGCGAATCGCGGATGCGCTGGTTGTTCATGGCTGCACTGTCGATCGGTGGTGTCGCCATATGGTTGATGCACTTCATCGCGATGCTCGGGTTCTCCGTGCCGGGAAGCCCCATTCGATACAGCCTGATGTGGACAGTGGTCTCGGCACTGATTTCCGTGACCGCGGTTTTCGTCGGATTGGTGATCATCGGCACCGAGTTCCGGTTGAGTCGACTCCTCGCCGGTGGCCTCGTCATGGGCGTCGCGGTCAATGTCATGCACTACACAGGTATGCGCGCCTTGCGCTTTCAGGGCGAGATCCACTACGACGTGTACTTTGTCGCACTCTCGCTCCTGATTGCCGTCGTTGCCGGCACCGTTGCGTTGTGGTTCACGATGATTGTGGAATCCACGGTGCTGCGTTTATTCGCCGGCGTGATCATGGGCGTTGCAGTAGTCAGCATGCACTACACGGGAATGGCCGCTGTAGAAGTTGTTCACGATCCGTCGGCAACTACTCCCGAGGGTCTCGAGGTGTTCTCGTTCCTGTTTCCCGTCTTCGTGCTCGGTCTCTTGGCACTGGCTATTCCGATTGTGGCAGTCTTGACCGCTCCGGATCCTGTGACCGCACATATGGATTCCGCTGCCGATGAATTGGCATCGGAAGCGCGGGAATTTGCAGTGAGAGACTGAACCGCAGGATTCAGGTCAGGGCCTCGCCGAACAGATTTTCGGATGTGACTTTTCTGGCCTCATCCATCTTTAGTCGGGCGGTGCTGACATGAGGTTGATTTCAATCTCAATGTCGGCGTCGCCCGCTGATCCCCATAGTCGTGCCTTGAAAATGGACATAAAACCTACATAGCAGACAAAAAATCTGGACAATAGGGACTATCGGCGCAATGCGATAAAGATCATTCTGTTACCGTTCAATCGCTTTCCTTCGATTGCACGTAGTCGAAGGAGCTCGGGCGATTCCCTGATCGGGGGGTTGACAGACTTTAATAGCAGACGCGAAGAGGCATTGGTCCGCATGAAACACGATGCACACACAACCTCGTGGTGGTCGATCGGCGAATGGCGCCTAGGTTGGAAGGTTGTCGCCGTCTTTGCAGTTCCGATGCTCGTTGCCATCCTGCTCGGCGCACTTCGGATCCAGGGCGAGCTTTCCACTGCTGCAAAACTGACCTCGTCCTCGGAACGCGTGCTTGCTTCCCCCGCGGCTCTCCGGCTCGAAGAGGCGCTCGACGACCTTGCAGTCGCGTCCTCCTCCGGCGCCGAACTCGAGACCGCCACGGCAGCAACGACAGCGGCCATGGCAGAGTTCGCCGCGGCCGGTCGAATGTTCCACACCGACGGGGCAATCGGTGACCAGGTCACCCGCGCTCTGGAGAACAGCCAGTCGATCATCGACGAAGTTTCGGCCGGCGCAGTCGCACCCGCTCGACTGGTCACCCGCGTCAACGAAGCATCCATCGACATCTGGACCATATTCGCCGACATCATGCGCGATTCCCCGCAGCCGGTCATGCGTCAGAGTGGAGGCGAGTTCTCTGCCTTGTGGTCAGCTCGTCGAGCATTCGCCGACCAGCGCATTCTGTTCGGTTCCGGGCGCCTCGATCAGCAAGCTCGAACCGCTCTGGTTGGCGTTGCGGGCGCAGAACTCGCGGCCCTGCGCGGTGTAGTGCTCCCGCGCGATGAATCGGAGAGCTCTCTGAATACCGTCGCCGCTGTGAACGCACTTCGCGCGTCCGCACAGGGGCGCGTCGACGAAATCGGTGCCACAGCATCGACGTCCCCGCTGAGCAGCCAGATCGACGTCGGGCTGCAGACAAGTCGTGATCATTACGACACGTTGGCCAACGCGGCATCAAGCAAGTTCGCCGCGACAGTGGGCACCGAAGCCAACTCAGCCCGATCCGCCGCCCTTCGAGACACCGCGCTCGTTCTCGGCGCTGTCCTCGCAGCCCTTGTTCTCGCGCTCATCATCAGCCGCTCGCTGGTCGAACCCATCCGACGCCTGCGATTCGCCGCTCTCCACGCAGCGCGACGGGGACTACCCGAGGCGATCGAAAGAATCCGCGCCGGCGAGAAGGTAAGCGACCTCGAAGTACCTCGAGTACCTGTTGACACCCACGAGGAAATCGGGCAACTCGCACGCGCTGTAGACGACATGCACGGGCAGGCCATCACTTTGGCCGGCGAGCAGGCAACACTCCGTCGCCAGGTCAACGACATGTTCGAAACGCTCTCCCGCCGCAACAAGTCCCTCGTCGAACAGCAACTCGGTCTCATCGAGCAACTTGAACAAGACGAAGACGACCCGAATCGCCTCGAGAATCTCTTTCGTCTCGACCACATTGCCGCCCGAATGCGACGCAACAGCGACAATCTCCTGATCCTGTCCGGCACCGAAGGGCGACGCGTACGAACCGCACCGATCGCTCTTGCCGACGCTCTACGCGCTTCGGTTTCCGGAGTCGAAGACTATCTGCGTGTCGAACTCGGACAGATTCTGTCTGCTGTTGTCAGTGGCCAGGCCAGTGCAGATGTCGTGCACCTCATCACCGAACTCCTCGATAATGCTCTGCGCTACTCGCCGCCCGAAACAACGGTGACGATCGACGCCGCACGCACGAACGACGGTTCCGTGCTGGTGGAGATTGCCGATCTCGGTATCGGAATGTCGTCGGCCGAACTACTCGATGCCAATAGGCGCCTGTCTTCGGGAGGCGAGATGAGCCCAGATACCGCCCGCCACATGGGACTTTTTGTCATCAGTCGTATCAGCCGTCGATACAATATTTCAGTGCGTCTACGCCCGTCGGGCAGCACATCCGAACACAGTGGCATTACCGCCATGGTTCACTTGCCGGTGGCACTGCTCGACGCACCACGCGACAATGTGGTTCGAACGCCGATGGCGCCGCGTGTTGCTCCGGTCCGCGCAGCTTCGCCGGTGCCTGTCGATCGCCCCGAAAGTCCGGCGGCCGATGTACCGGCAGTATCAGCGAGCGGGCTGCCGCAGCGCCAACCTCGCAACAGTCAACCTCGAAACATCAGTGCGGTCACCTTGCCGCCACCTGTTTCAGGCGCTCCCGCTGCAGTCGTTTCACAGCCGCACGCCAGTGCGCTTCCCGCGGGGAATACGCTTCCTCGCCGCACTCCAGGGAACAGTGGGGTACCCGGCATTGGTAGCACCCTCGCCACCGAACCGGCAGCTACAACACCAGCCGACCCGGAAACTACTGCCACTCAACCGGATACCAGCGTGTCCGCCGACCGAAAACCTGCGCCGAGGCACCTGTTCGGCGCCCCCAATCCGACCAACACGGCGGCGTTCTTCTCCTCCCGCCCGCGCGATTCGACACCGCCGCGTGTGGGTGTATTCGGCGCGGATGCTCCCGACGCTACCTCCGAGACTCCACCGATTGCATCCCCGATCTTTGCCCGGATGGTGTCCGAGTGGCTGGTCGATCCCACAGACGACAACTCCAGTGCCGCAAGCGGAATCATCTGGACAACCGAAGCAGACGAGGGTTGGGTTGCTGCCCGCGCGTCAACGGACATGCCCGTCACCAGGATCTCCGATTCGGGTCTCCCGATGAGGGACCGCGGTGCGCGGTTGGTTCCCGGAACGGTTGGAACCACTACTGCCACTTTCCGTTCCGGATCCCACCGTAAGAGCACCGAGCCGGAGAACATCAGACGGGGATGGAGCGACTACCAATCCGGCGTCAGCCGCGGACGGCGGCACGCTAACAGTGAGAACACCACATCCCTGCACTCGACCACGCATGTGCAGGAAGACGAAGGAGAACAGTGAGTACTGTCGGAGCCCCAGAAACTCCTCGCGCACTCGACTGGTTGGTGTCGGGTTTCGCCCGAGACGTGCCGGGAGTGAGCCACGCGATCATCGTCTCGGCCGACGGATTGTTGAGTGCTGCGAGCACTCACCTTCCGCTCGATCGAGCTGATCAATTGGCCGCTGTGACTTCGGGACTCGCCAGCCTCTCCGCCGGTGCATCACGGTTGTTCGACGGCGGTGCCGTTCTGCAATCGGTGGTCGAGATGGAGAACGGGTACCTCCTCCTCATGGGCGTCGGTAGCGGGGCGTACCTCGCTGCACTTGCCGTTGCGGGATGCGACATCGGTCAGATCGGTTACGAAATGGCAACCCTGGTCGATCGCGTCGGAACAACCATGGACATCGCTCCCAGATCAGGTCGGGATATGTGAACTCGATGCCACATCATCACTCCGAGCACGTTGATCCTGAACCGAGTCTCGTTCGACCCTACGCACTCACCGAAGGCAGGACGAAGCCGTCCATCGACCTTCCGCTCGAAGCGATCGTCGCAACGGTAGAGGATGCCATCGCAAAAAGCCTTGCACCCGAGGACATTCGCGCGTCGATTGTCGCTCTCTGCGGGCAGCGAATCTCGATCGCGGAAATCGGGGCATACCTCGGGGTTCCGATCGGGGTGGCTCGGGTCCTGGTCGCAGATCTTGTTGTTGCCGGGGCATTGGAAGTGCAAGCCACTCTGCGAAGCGATGCGACTGCGGTCGAACGCCTCGACCTGATCGAAAGGACCCTCCGTGGACTTCGGGCACTCTGACGCGCCATCTCGCGTCACATCGACAAAAATAGTAGTTGCCGGAGGATTCGGCGTCGGAAAGACCACGCTTGTCGGGACGGTCTCCGAAATCGTCCCCCTGCGCACGGAAGCGATGGTGACCGACGCCAGTGACGGCATCGACCACCTCGGCGCGACACCGAACAAGGACACCACAACAGTCGCAATGGATTTCGGCCGCATTACGCTGGCCGACGACCTGGTTCTCTATCTGTTCGGCACACCGGGCCAGCGGCGATTCTGGTTCATGTGGGACGACCTGATCACCGGCGCTATCGGAGCAGTCATCCTCATCGACACGCGTCGTCTCGAAGACAGCTTTGCTGCTGTCGACTTCTTCGAAGCCCGCGGCTTGCCGTTCATCGTGGCAGTCAACCGTTTCGACGGAGCCCCGATTCACTCGGCACACGATCTTCGTCAGGCGCTGGCGTTATCCGACCAAATCCCCATGATCGAGATTGATGCCCGCGACCGCGCGTCCGCGGTGCAGGCATTGATCACCGTCACTGAATACTCGCTCGCACGTCTTGCTGCCACTGCGCCCGCTTGACTTTGCGCTATCGCTCCCGAACGGAGTGACCGGCGTCAGAGGTTACTGACCAGTTGGTTACCACATCGCAATGTTTACATGTATGATCGATATGTAAGTGTCGATGTTGCAGTTGGCGTTTTGCCGGCGTCGTCGGTCCCCTAATTTGTGTGGCCGTCGAAGTCGACCGGCGTAGATAGTCGACGCGCTACTGTCTCGCTTGCGGCAATCAGGAGCGGGGACGAATCTGCAAGGTCTGGGCGATGCGCCCGACTGCACCCTGCTCGTCGTAGAGCACTCCGGCGCACATTCCGACGCCATCGGGTCCGGTGGTGGTTTCCGCGGAAACCCCGACCCATTCGCCCTCGGGAACCCGGAAGATGTGCACCGTCAGATCGGTGTTCAGGAACGTCCAGTGCGCGGGGTCGAGTTTCGCTCCGACGCCGTTGGAGATGTCGGCAATCGCAAACAGCCTCTCCAGGGCTGTCATCTCTTCACCCTCGACCAATACGGGCTTCGGCCGTGCCCACACCTTTCCTGTTCCCTCGCAACCAATTTCGGCAATCCACGACCAATCGAGAGTCTCGAGATAGCCGATGTTCCACATGCCGCCCAGTACACCCGGCGTGCCGGTTTCGCGCGGTTCCAGCGGTGGATCGACCACGTGGAGAACGTCGGTGGTGTCTGCGGTTTCCATGCGCCACGCCGTACCACGTGCCACGGCCCGTGACGATCCGTCGGGCGCGGTTGCCCACAATTCGGCGACGATCAATTCGATTCTGCGACCGGGTCGTTCGATCCACGAGCGAACCTCGATGTCCGCGATCGGGATCGGCCCGAGAATCTCCACGACCACCCGGGTCAGACGAGTTCCCTCGCGGGCGCCACAACGCTCGAGTGCACGCACCAACAGTGCCGACGGGGGAGCGCCGTGTTGGAGCGTCGGACCCCAGATACTGACCGTTGCCTGCGTAGTCGCGAAGCGTTCGTGGCCTTCCGCGGTAGTGCCCAAGAACTGGTAGTACGAAGTGTCTGCCATTACGTATTCTCCTTTGCCGCAACAACTTCTGCGTCCCGCAAGTCCGGCCACCCAGGGTACGGCGGCGGTGTGCCGCCGAACGAGGGGCAGAGGGCCTTGTGATCGCACCAGTCGCACAGTTTGCCAGGCTTGGGTCGGAAGTCTCCCGTTGCACCTGCCGCCAGGATTGCCTTCCAGATAGCGGACAATGTCCGCTCGAAACGCATCAGTTCGTCGTGATCCGGGGTGTATGTGAGGATCGATCCCGACGCCAGGTAGATCAGCTTGAGTTGAGCGGGCACGATCTTGCGAGTACGCAGTAGGACCAGTGCGTAGAACTTCATCTGGAACAGCGCTTTGGACTCCGTGAATTCTCGCGGGGCCTTGCCGGTCTTGTAATCGACGACGCGCACTTCGCCGGTGGGGGCGACGTCGATGCGATCGACAAATCCGCGAAGTCGAACGCCGTTCTCGAGTTCGGTCTCGACGTACACCTCGCAGGCTTGTGCGTCGAACCGCGTCGGATCCTCGAGGCTGTAATATGTCTGAACCAGCTTGCCCACTTCGGAGAGAAAACCGTCGAGGTCCTCGTCGGGAATCAACTCGGCCGCGTCGGGGGAGTCGGTGCTCACCCGCTCCCAAGCGGGGCGAACCAACTCCGCAGCTCGATCCGGAACCCGTTGACCGGTGGGTAGCGCAAACAACGCTTCCAGGGCAGCATGGACAACAGTGCCTCTGACCTGTGCTCTTGTCGGTGTTTCCGGGATTCGATCGATGGCTCTGAACCGATAGAGCAGCGGACACTGTTTGTAGTCACCCGCACGAGAAGGCGACAGCGCCGGCCGACTACGCGGACGATCGTGTGATGTTCCACCCGCTAAGGAGGGGGCTGGCAGTTCTACAGAGCTCACACCTGGCAGGCTAGACGCTTGGCCCGACAACTCCGTCGGGGCCGGTGGCGAGGACGCCGGAGCAAAACGAACAGGGATTACTCACGCATGGTGAACGATACGCAACCCGAAGAAATCACGACCGAGTTGGATGAGGTTGCGCAGTCTGCTGTCACCGAACCGGAACTCGACGCTGTAGTAGCTGTAGCAGACGACCAGGAAGTAGCCGAGGTCGTTGCAGAGGTCGAGGAAACAGCACCCGGTAAGCGCCCCTCCGGGCCGTTCCGTGTCGGCGACCGCGTCCAGCTGACCGACGGCAAGGGACGGCACTACACGATCGTGCTCGAGGCCAACCGCGAGTACCACACCCACAAGGGTGGGATTGTGCACAACGACCTCATCGGCGCGGACGAGGGCAGCGTCGTCAAGTCCGTCAACGGGACGCCGTACCTCGCCTTGCGTCCACTGCTCGTCGACTACGTGCTGTCGATGCCACGCGGCGCGCAGGTTATCTACCCCAAGGACGCGGCGCAGATCGTCCACGAGGGCGACGTGTTTCCGGGTGCCCGGGTACTAGAGGCAGGCGCCGGTTCCGGCGCGTTGACGTGTTCACTGCTTCGTGCGGTCGGACCCGAGGGCAAGGTCATCTCGTACGAGGTGCGCGACGATCATGCCGAACACGCGGTTCGCAACGTCGAGACGTTCTTCGGTGAGCGTCCGCCGAACTGGGAACTGACGATCGCGGATCTCGCGGAGTTCGATCCGGAAGCGCACGGCGGCAAGGTCGACCGGGTGGTTCTCGACATGCTCGCGCCGTGGGATGTTCTGCCCGCCGTGTCGAAGGCATTGGTTCCCGGCGGCGTACTGATCGTGTACGTCGCGACGGTGACGCAGCTGTCCAAGGTGGTCGAGGCGATGCGTGAGCAGGAATGCTGGACCGAGCCGCGCTCGTGGGAATCCATCGTCCGCGGCTGGCACGTCGTCGGATTGGCCGTTCGTCCCGAGCACCGCATGCAGGGGCACACCGCGTTCCTGATCAGTGCGCGTCGTCTGGCCGAGGGCACTGTGACCCCGAAGCCTCAGCGCCGCGCCGGCAAGGGCTCGAACACTGCCGCCAAGTAGCCACTGACTCCAAACAAAACGAGCGGCGATCCGAAAAAATCGGATCGCCGCTCGTTTTGTTTGCGGAGAAATTATCCAGCGCAGGAAGCGCGGCCCATTTCCAGGAGCACGCATGCGGAGGTGTCGGACAGCTTCCAGGTGCCGTCTTCGAGCTCCCACGTCCACGGAGCGGCAGGCATCGCGCCGTGCGGGCTCACCACTGCAACGTCGGCGGTGGCCGTCTCGCCGTCGACCTTGACGTTCTCGACGGTGAAGGTGATCTTGTACGCCGGGTTGCCACCCAGAGCGGTACCCATGGTCTCGATGTTGGCCTGACGGTTCGTTCCGTCGACCACAAGGGCGGTCTTCTCGGCGATCGGCTTGGCCGGATCGATAAGCGCAACCAGCTGTGCATTCAGCTCGTCTGCCGTCGGAGCTGCTGCGGCCGCGGCTGCGGACGTCGTTGCACTCGAGGCGGCAGAAGCGCTCGACGTTGCAGCAACAGAGGTGGACGTGGCCGACGAGTCGGAGCTGTCGTCCGAGCTGCAGGCTCCGAGAGCGAGGACAGCGGCGACGGCACAGGCGCTGACGAGTGTCTTGCGGATGATCACAGCGTGACCTTTCGTTGGGGGAGACAGGCGCTGTCTCGGCATTGTAGGCAAGGCTAACATGGCTTACTTTTGGTTCAGGAGCGGTCTCGGTGTGGCAGTCGCGGCTGTGAAATCGAACTCGCGCACCGTGTCTGGCGACACTTGGGCCGCGATGCCGGTAGCGTTGATCTATCGCACTGGGAGGAGACGCATATGAGCTCGACAGAGAACCCGGATTCGGTTGCGGCAGCAGAAGAGCTTCACGCGTTACGAGTGGAATTGCAGGTTCTGCGGCGTCAACTCGCACAGTCGCCGGAGCAGGTGCGGGAGTTGGAGTCGAAACTTGACTCGCTCGCAATCCGAAACGGCAAGTTGATGGACACTCTCAAGGAGGCCCGTCAACAACTGATCGCTTTACGCGAAGAGGTCGACAGACTCGGTCAGCCGCCGAGTGGCTACGGCGTGCTGCTCGCAGTTCACGAAGACAAAACGGTGGACGTTTTCACGTCCGGCCGCAAAATGCGTCTGACGTGTTCACCGAATATCGACACCGACACGCTCACTCAGGGTCAGACCGTGCGGCTCAACGAGGCCCTCACCATCGTGGAAGCCGGTGGTTACGAGCAGGTCGGCGAAATCAGCACTCTGCGTGAGGTACTCGACGACGGCTTGCGGGCGCTGGTAGTCGGGCACGCCGACGAAGAGCGAATCGTGTGGCTCGCTGCGCCCCTGGCAGCGGTGTTCGCCGATCCCCAGGCCGACATCATCGCCTATGACGCCGATTCCCCGACCAGGAAGCTGCGCCCGGGCGACTCCCTGCTGGTCGACGCCAAAGCCGGTTATGCGTTCGAGCGTATTCCCAAGGCCGAGGTCGAAGATCTGGTCCTCGAAGAGGTGCCGGACGTGCATTACGACGACATCGGTGGCCTCGGTCGGCAGATCGAACAGATCCGGGACGCCGTCGAACTGCCCTTCCTGCACAAGGACCTGTTCCACGAGTACTCACTGCGTCCACCGAAGGGTGTACTGCTTTACGGTCCGCCCGGTTGCGGTAAGACCCTGATCGCGAAGGCAGTCGCCAATTCGTTGGCGAAGAAGATCGCCGAAGCCCGCGGGCAGGACAGCAAGGACGCAAAGTCCTACTTCCTCAACATCAAGGGCCCCGAGCTTCTGAACAAGTTCGTCGGCGAAACCGAACGCCACATTCGGATGATTTTCCAGCGGGCCCGCGAAAAGGCGTCCGAAGGCACCCCGGTCATCGTGTTCTTCGACGAGATGGACTCCATTTTCCGTACCCGCGGTTCAGGAGTCTCCTCGGATGTGGAAACGACAGTGGTTCCGCAGTTGCTCAGTGAGATCGACGGAGTGGAAGGCCTAGAGAACGTCATCGTGATTGGTGCGTCCAACCGCGAGGACATGATCGACCCTGCCATTCTGCGGCCGGGCCGTCTGGACGTGAAGATCAAGATCGAGCGTCCCGACGCCGAATCCGCGCAGGACATCTTCTCGAAGTACCTGGTCGACGGTCTGCCGATCAATGCCGACGACCTCGCCGAGTTCGGTGGCGATCGCGCAGCATGCCTCAAGGCGATGATCGTTCGCGTTGTGGATCGCATGTACGCGGAGAGCGAGGAGAACCGTTTCCTCGAAGTCACCTACGCAAACGGTGACAAGGAAGTCCTGTTCTTCAAGGACTTCAACTCCGGTGCCATGATCCAGAACATCGTCGACCGGGCGAAGAAGTACGCCATCAAATCGGTACTCGATACCGGTGCACCGGGATTGCGGGTTCAGCATCTCTTCGATTCGATCGTCGACGAGTTCGCCGAGAACGAAGACCTGCCGAACACCACCAATCCTGATGACTGGGCCCGTATTTCGGGTAAGAAGGGTGAGCGGATCGTCTACATTCGCACCCTTGTCACCGGCAAGAACGCCAGTGCCAGCCGCGCTATCGACACCGAGTCCAACACGGGCCAGTACCTGTAGGACGCCGCAGCAGAATCGGGCCGGCACTCGCAAGAGTGCCGGCCCGATCTGTATTCGAGCGCATGCCAACTCGATCCTGACTGCACACAACCGCGTCGAAAATGGCCAGATGTGACATCTCAGCGCTGGTCGTGTGCCGATACGCACGCCCAACCCGAACCTGTCCCGATCATTCGCTGCTGAGTTGGCTCCATCGGTAGTCGGCCAACAACACCCGGGTATCGGGCACGAAGGGCCACGACGGGTCCTTCAGATGCGCGTCGAGCTCAGCCAGGGTCCACCACCCTCCGTCGGAAATTTCGCTCGGTTGATGGATGACGGGACCGTCGTAGCGGAGCTCGAAGGCAAACAAATGACATCGCAATGCGTGACCGCCCCATTCTCCGTCCCAGGAGATTCTGGCGATTTCCGTCAGCGCAAGTGGAGTGTCCTCGGTGCCGAAGATTCCGAGTTCTTCACCGACTTCACGCACAGCCGTGTCGAGTGGTGATTCACCGGGGTCGACGACGCCGCCGGCGATGCAGTCGTGATGGCCACCGAAGACCGCTTTGCTTGTAGTTCGGCGATGAACGTACACGCGCTCGCCGTCCGTGGAGCGCACGAGAACTCCTGAACTGGCGTGCCAGAGTCCGTCTCGATAGACAAGGCTGCGAGGCGCCTGGCCGATCGGTTTACCGAACTGGTCGTACACCGCAACAACCTCATCTGATCGTTTTGTGTCGGTGTCAGGTGGATGCTGCATTCCTCCTACTGTGCCACCACTGCAAGTACTGACGCTCGATCGCATAGTCTCGAACGTATGCAGCGGATTATCGGTGTCGAGGTCGAGTACGGAATATCTTCACCCAGTGAGCCTTCGGCGAATCCGATACTCACATCCACCCAGGCGGTACTGGCGTACGCCGCCGCCGCGGGTGTACCCCGAGCGAGGCGTACACGCTGGGACTATGAGGTGGAATCGCCCCTGCGTGACGCCCGTGGATTCGACCTGGGGCGACTCAGCGGGCCGGCTCCGGTGATCGACGCCGACGAAATCGGTGCGGCAAATATGATTCTCACCAACGGTGCCCGCTTGTACGTCGATCACGCACATCCCGAGTATTCGGCACCTGAAGTGGCCGATCCACTCGACGCGGTGATCTGGGACAAGGCCGGTGAGCGGGTCATGGAAGCAGCTGCTCGCCACGCCTCGAGTGTTCCCGGCGCGCCGCGCCTGCAGTTGTACAAGAACAACGTCGACGGCAAGGGTGCCTCGTACGGCACCCACGAGAACTACCTGTGCTCCCGGGCGACCCCGTTCACGGACATCGTTGCCGGTTTGACGCCCTTCTTCGCGTCACGCCAGGTCATTTGCGGTTCCGGTCGCGTGGGCATCGGCCAGTCCGGGGACGAGGCAGGTTTCCAGCTGTCGCAGCGAGCCGATTACATCGAGGTCGAGGTCGGGCTGGAGACGACTCTCAAACGCGGAATCATCAACACCCGCGACGAACCGCACGCCGATGCGGACAAGTACCGCCGTCTGCACGTCATTATCGGTGACGCGAACCTTGCGGAGATGTCCACGTACCTCAAGGTGGGGACCACGGCGCTGGTTCTCGATCTGATCGAAGCGGGCGTCGATCTGACGGATCTGCAGTTGGCGCGCCCCGTCACCGCGGTTCACCACATCAGCCATGATCCGACCCTGCGCAAGACCGTCGCCTTGTCCGACGGGCGCGAGTTGACTGGGCTTGCGCTGCAACGTATTTACCTCGAACGCGTCGCGAAGTTCCTCGACCGGGAAACTGATCGGGATGCGCGCGCCGACGACATCGTGTCCAAGTGGGCCATGGTTCTCGATCTTCTCGAACGCGATCCGATGGACTGCGCACACATCCTGGACTGGCCGGCAAAGCTGCGCCTGCTCGAAGGTTTCCGCAACCGCGAAGGTCTCGCGTGGTCGGCTCCGCGCCTGCATTTGGTCGATTTGCAGTATTCCGATGTCCGTTTGGACAAGGGTTTGTACAACCGATTGGTTGCTCGCGGATCGATGGAACGACTGGTCACCGAGCAGCAGGTGCTCGACGCGGTGTCCAATCCGCCCACCGATACGCGTGCGTATTTCCGTGGTGAATGCCTACGGCGATTCGGTGGCGATATTGCTGCTGCCAGCTGGGATTCGGTGATATTCGACCTCGGTGGTGAATCGCTGATCCGGATACCGACCCTGGAACCACTGCGCGGCAGTAAGGCTCATGTGGGTGCTCTGCTCGACTCCGTCGACAGCGCTGCGGAGTTGGTGGATCAGCTGACACATTGATTTTGGTGCCTAATCGCGGCCGAGTCTCCCGGCGCGTGACGGTGTCGCTCGGTAGGGTAAAGGTCCGAGCGGATCAGTAACCGAGACTGCTGGGCAGAACAGGATGCTCGTGAGAGCTCCCTTCACACAAGGAGGTCGACGGCGATGGCTCAAGAACAGACGCAGCGTGCCGGTGGCGGCGAAGACGACGACACCACTGGCGGCGACGGTAGTGCCGGCCAGGAACGTCGCGAGAAGCTCGCTGCAGAAACCGACGACCTACTCGACGAAATCGACGACGTGTTGGAAGAGAACGCCGAGGACTTCGTCCGCGCTTACGTGCAGAAGGGCGGCCAGTGACGGTGGATCGCGCGCCCCGGATAACCGACGGGGACACACGGTTGAGCTTCGGCTCCAATCTGTCGTCATTCTCGGAATACCTTCGAGTGCACGCACCGGAGCATCTTCCGCAGAACCGATTCGCTGACAGGGGAGGTGTAACCATGGGCGGGGGTGATGTTGCTCCGCACGGGACCACGATCGTCGCGATCAGTTACGCCGGTGGCGTGTTGCTTGCCGGCGATCGCCGGGCGACCATGGGCAACCTCATCGCCAGCCGTGACGTGCAGAAGGTGTACATCACGGACGACTACTCGGCTGCGGGGATTGCCGGGACCGCCGGCATCGCGATCGAACTGGTGCGCCTGTTCGCGGTTGAACTCGAGCATTACGAGAAGATCGAAGGCGTTTCACTCACGTTCGACGGCAAGGCAAATCGTCTGTCGTCGATGGTGCGTGGCAACCTCGGCGCCGCAATGCAGGGACTCGCAGTTGTACCGCTGCTGGTCGGCTACGACGTGGACGCCGTCGACCCTACGACGGCGGGTCGCATCGTCTCGTACGACGTCGTGGGTGGGCGGTACGAGGAACGTGCCGGCTATCACGCTGTCGGATCGGGATCATTGTTCGCGAAGTCTGCGCTCAAGAAGTTGTATTCACCGGGCATCGACGAGGCCACTGCGCTTCGCTTGGCGGTAGAGGCGCTGTACGACGCCGCCGACGATGATTCGGCGACGGGTGGACCAGACGTCACGCGGGGCATTTATCCGACCGCAGTCACGATCACCGCAGCAGGAGCCGTGGAACTGTCCACGGAGCGGGCGGCCGAAATCGCCAGGGACATTGTTGCGGCGCGTACGGCGCTCGGTAATCCGGAAGGGGGTTCTGCGCTATGACGATGCCGTATTACGCATCAGCCGAACAGATCATGCGCGATCGTTCGGAATTGGCGCGCAAAGGAATTGCCCGTGGACGAAGCGTCGTCGTACTGACGTATCGCGACGGTGTGGTGTTTGTCGCGGAGAATCCGTCGACGGCGTTGCACAAGGTCAGTGAGTTGTACGACCGTCTCGGTTTTGCGGCCGTCGGCAAGTACAACGAATTCGAAAATCTCCGTCGTGCGGGCATTGTGCACGCGGATATGCGTGGGTACTCGTACGACCGTCGTGACGTCACAGGCCGTTCGCTCGCCAATGCGTACGCCCAGACTCTGGGCACAATTTTCACCGAGCAACCCAAACCGTACGAGGTCGAGATCTGCGTTGCGGAAATCGGCCGCTTCGGTAGCAACACGCCGGCTCAGCTGTATCGGATCACATACGACGGTTCGATTGCCGACGAGCAGGAATTTGTGGTCATGGGTGGCACCACAGAGCCCATCGTGACTGCGATGCGCGAGTCGTATCAGCGAGACCTCGATCTGGAGTCCGCTGTACGCATCGCGGTCGGGGCCTTGCAGAAGGGTGGGCCGGCGCCCGTCGGAACAACCGAGGCCGAGCCCCGGGTGATGACCGTCGAGGCACTGGAAGTTGCAGTTCTCGACAACAACCGTCCGCGCCGTGCGTTCAAGCGAATCTCGGGAGCAGCACTCGAAGCCATGCTGCCATCGGCAGCAGCGCCACAGAGTACGGCTGAGAAGACTGAGGATGCGCCGCCGTCAAACGGCGACGCACCCCAATAGCAACTGTTTTTCAGTCCTTCGAGATTCTGTAGACGGCAACCGCGGCCGGTTCGGTGCTGAAATCGAACCGGCGCGCGTCTGCCACGACTTCACCGTCGGTGGCAATCGCTACAGACTCGGCATTCACCTGAACCGAGAGCGTCGGCGCCAGGGAGTGGATGTAGACCGGTGAGCTGCCCAATGTTCCTGTGGCAGCGGCAAACAGCAACCGGGCGCGGGAGAGTTTCCGGTCGGCTCGCAAGTACCGGACGTCGAGCAGTCCACGGTTGAGTTCGGGCCGCGACATCGGAACCTGGTCGCCGGGGGAGTACCGGCCGTTTCCGACGAAGAGCATCCAGATACTGGCCTTGGTACCGTCGATGGTGACACTCATCGGCTCCGCGGCAGCTAGCACGCGGATCATCGCCGCGGCGGCCGCCGGCCACTTGCCGAATCGCGGTTCCCACTTTTCGCGGAGCCGTACCGCATCCGGATAGCCGCCCAGACTGGCTGTGTTGAGAAAACGAGCAGTAACCCCGGTATCGGTTGTCACCACGGCATGATCGACAAACGCTGCCTGTCCGGACTCGACCGCCGTCACCGTTTCCGCGACGTCTGCGACACCGACGTCGCGGGCAAAGTGGTTGAGGGTTCCACCTGGGAAAACTGCGAGCGGAAGATTGTGTCGTGTTGCCGCGTCTGCGACCGTGACGACGGTGCCGTCGCCGCCGCACACACCTACCGCTAGTGGTTTCGACTCACGAAGCTTCGCTTCGATCTGCTTGTCGAAATCTATGTCCGGGTTGAATTCGATAATGACTGCTGCGGGCAGGGCTTCCCGGATCGTATCCACGATGCCGTCGTCTTCGCTGCCGGATCCGGGATTGGTGAAGACAACCAGTCCTTCGCCTCCAGGCAGCGCAGGTACCACACACTCGGGACCAAGATCCGCGGGTTCTTCGTCGCGTACTGCCCACCACCTGCGCGTTCCCGCTGCCACGGCACCTCCGACGGCTATTCCGGCGAACACGTCCGAAGGCCAGTGGACCCCGTTGTGCACGCGTGAATAGGCGACGGCCGCGGCCAATGGAGCGAGTACTGCGCCGGTTGTCGGAGATTCCATTGCTACCGCGGTAGTGAATGCGGCTGCGGAGGCGCTATGACCCGACGGGAACGACGAGGACGTCGGGAACTCGACTCCACGCTTCGGGTTGATCCACGCGCGAACGGGTGGGCGTCGACGGGGAAAAAGCGGTTTCAACACACCGTTTGCCAGTGCGCTCGATCCGGCCAATGCGAGCATTCCGCGGGCAGCCGCGCGGCGCGGTTGTCCGCCGATCAGCGCGAGGACACCGGCGATAGCCATCCACAGGAACCCGTGGTTGGCTGCTCGCGAGAGCCGCCGCATCACGGAATCGAGCGTGGAAGGCTTCAGTGCGCCAGTGCTTTCCATCCATTTGACGTCGGTTCGGACAAGTTTTCGGTGCAGGTAGCTCACCCCGCCACACTATGCCGACTCGAGATGTTGTCGAGTCGTGACGCCACGGGAGTTCGTCAACACGGGTGAAGCGGGCATTCTGGTTGTACTGTCGAAGTGTGCAGAGACGAATCATGGGTATCGAGACGGAATTCGGCGTTACCTGCACCTTTCACGGGCACAGGCGACTGAGCCCCGACGAGGTTGCTCGTTACCTCTTCCGTCGTGTCGTGTCGTGGGGTCGTAGTTCCAACGTCTTCCTCCGCAACGGAGCGCGCCTGTACTTGGATGTTGGTTCTCATCCGGAGTACGCAACCGCCGAGTGCGACAGCCTCATCCAACTGGTCAACCACGACCGGGCCGGTGAGCGAGTTCTCGAGGAACTGCTCATCGATGCGGAAGAGCGGTTGGCAGAAGAGGGAATCGGTGGCGACATCTACCTCTTCAAGAACAACACCGACTCCGCCGGAAACTCGTACGGTTGCCACGAGAACTTCCTGGTCGCGCGAGCTGGCGAGTTCTCCCGCATCTCCGACGTGCTGTTGCCGTTCCTCGTGACGCGTCAGTTGATCTGCGGTGCCGGAAAGGTTCTGCAGACACCGAAGGCAGCCACGTTCTGTCTCTCCCAGCGTGCCGAGCACATCTGGGAAGGCGTCTCGTCGGCCACCACACGTTCGCGTCCGATCATCAATACCCGCGACGAACCTCATGCCGACGCCGAGAAGTACCGTCGCCTGCACGTCATCGTGGGCGACTCCAACATGGCCGAGACCAGCACGATGCTGAAGGTCGGCTCTGCCGCCTTGGTGCTCGAGATGATCGAGGCTGGAGTCTCCTTCCGCGACTTCGCCCTCGACAATCCGATTCGTGCCATCCGAGAGGTCAGCCACGACGTCACCGGAAAGCGCCCGGTCCGGTTGGCCGGCGGCCGCCAGGCCAGTGCTCTCGACATCCAGCGTGAGTATCACTCGAAGGCTGTGGAGCACCTGCGCAATCGCGAACCGGATCCGCAGGTAGAGCAAGTTGTCGATTTGTGGGGCCGCATGCTCGACGCCGTCGAAGCCCAGGATTTTGCGAAGGTCGACACCGAGATCGACTGGGTGATCAAGCGTAAGTTGTTCCAGCGCTACCAGGATCGTCACGGATTTGATCTGTCCGACCCGAAGATCGCGCAGCTCGATCTTGCGTATCACGACATCAAGCGTGGGCGCGGAGTGTTCGACGTGTTGCAGAAGAAGGGCTTGGTCAAGCGCGTCACGGAGGACGAAACGATCGACGACGCCGTCGACAACCCACCGCAGACGACACGCGCGAAACTTCGCGGCGATTTCATCACTGCAGCGCAGGCCGCGGGGCGTGACTTCACCGTCGACTGGGTGCATCTCAAGCTCAACGATCAAGCTCAGCGAACAGTCCTGTGCAAGGACCCGTTCCGTTCGGTCGACGAGAGAGTTGAGCGACTCATCGCGTCGATGTAGTGCGCTGACGTGTCGGCAACCGCAGAGCCACTAGGATTTCGGCGTGGCGACATCGAAAATCGAGCGGTTGATGAACTTGGTGATTGCATTGCTCTCCACCAGGCAGTTCCTCACTGCGGAGAAAATCCGTGATTCAGTAGCCGGTTACAGCGATTCCGCCAACTACGAGGCGTTCTCCCGGATGTTCGAGCGGGACAAGAACGAGCTTCGTGACCTCGGAGTTCCGTTGGAGACGGGACCGGCTGGGCGGTTTTCGACGGTCGAGGGATATCGGATCAATCGCAATGCGTATGAGCTTCCTGATGTCGATTTGACCAGCGAAGAGTCGGCGGCCGTTGCCGTTGCCGTGCAGCTGTGGGAATCGCCCGAGCTGATTTCCGCCGCACAGAGTGCCTTGCTCAAACTGCGTGCTGCCGGTGTACAGGTCGACGGGGATGTTTCCGCCGCGCCGATTACTGCGATTCCGGCTCGCTCACGTGGTTCCGAACCGGCTCTCGGGAAGCTGCTCGCCGCAGTCGACGCGGGCCGGGCCGTTCATTTCCAGCATCGCGCTGCGCTCAACGAACCGTTCATCGAGCGGACAGTGGAGCCGTGGGGCGTGGTCACGCATAACGGCAAGTGGTATCTGGTCGGTCATGATGTCGATCGGGACGCTGTCCGCACGTTCCGCCTGTCCCGCATCGGTGACGATGTTCGCGAATTCGGCCCAGCCGGCGCGGTGCACAAACCGGAGGGTCTTGATCTTCGCGAGGTTGTGGACCGAGTAACCGGATCCGGTGTCGTGACCGGTACCGCGACTGTCTGGGTGGCGGCGAACCGCGCACACGAGCTGCGCAGGTTGGCGTCGTCGATGACGGATCGGACGCTGACCGAACGCGAGGGAAGCGTTCTGTCGATCCCGGTTCGATCGTGGGAGTGGACTGCCAGATTGATCGCCGGACACGGGGCAGATGCGTTGGTGCTTGATCCGCCGGACCTGCGGGCTGACGTGATCACCAAACTTCAAGGTGCTGCGGCACGCTCGGAGATTGCCGAGCAGAAGGAAACTCACTGATGAACAATCGCCTGTCGTCGAGGCTTGCTCGATTGCTGAATCTTGTTCCGTTTTTCATCGCGAACCCTGGAATGAGCGCCGCGGAGGCTGCCTCCGAACTCGGTGTCAGCACAACGCAGTTGATGAACGATCTCAATCAGTTGTGGGTGTGCGGGCTGCCCGGGTACGGCCCGGGCGATCTGATCGACCTGTCATTTTCCGAGGAGAGTATCGACGTCACGTTCTCCGCCGGTATCGACCGGCCCCTTCGGTTGACGTCGACCGAAGCGACCGCGTTGCTCATCGCGTTGCGCTCGCTGGTGGAGATGCCGGGCATGGTCGATCCGTCCGCGGCGCAACGAGCAATTGCCAAGATCGAAGCGGCGGCAGGCTCTGCGGCAGCGCGCGCCACGGGTAACGGGCATGAGGCCGAACCGGAAGTGGATGTCGCCGAAGATCCGGTAACGGCGACGGTCCGGTCGGCGCTGGCTGATCGGCGCGCACTGAAGCTGACCTACTACTCGGCTTCGCGGGACGCGGTGTCCGAGCGGGTGGTCGATCCGGTGCGAATCGTGTTGGTCGACAATTTCAGCTATCTCCAGGGCTGGTGCCGCCAGGCCGAGGGTGTGCGGTTGTTCCGATTCGATCGGATCGATGCGGCAATCGAACTCGACGAGCCGTCCACTCCGCCACCGCACGCGCTCGACGAGGATTCCAGTCTGGAATTGTTCAGTGGCGACGGATCACTGCCCGAAGCCCGATTGTTCGTAGCTCAGAACTGTGTCTGGATGCTCGACTACTACCCGATGGACGTCCAGAAGGTGAACGACGACGGTTCCGTCGAGGCAACAATGAGTTTCGGGACACTCGAGTGGATGGCACGGTTGGTTCTCGGGTTCGGTGAGGGTGTTCGGGTGCTTGCACCGCCGGAACTGGTTGCCGAAGTGCATAATCGGGCGGTGACGGCGTTGGACGCCTACGACACGATCGGATCGTGAGCGGGCTTCACAGCAATCGCGCATGAAACAAACAGGTAAACGGTAGCTGAAGTAAGGACTTGGAAGCCTCCTTACGCCGGTTGTGTCCGGTAGCATCGAGGAATCTGATCATGGGAGGTCATTATGGGTGCAATGCAGCCGATGCATTGGCTGATTGTTGCTGTTGTCGTTGTCATTCTGTTCGGGTCGAAGAAACTGCCCGACGCAGCTCGAGGACTCGGCCGTTCACTGCGCATCTTCAAGAGTGAAGTCAAGGAAATGCAGAATGACGACGCGGCTCCTGCTGCGCCCGTCGTTGCTCAGGCCCCGGCTCAGCTGCCGACCGCACAGGTGACCGCTACCGGCGCTGCTGCTCCGATCGCGCAGCCGACCGAAGTCAAGCCGCTCTAGCTACATGCCGCTGTCCAACCGGGGTGAAATCTGTATTCACCCCGGTTGTGTGCTGACCAAAACCAGTTTGCCAAGAGCAGGATGTACCAGTGCGAATTCCGTTAGACCCGCGTAACCGCCAGCGGAAGGTCAACCCCGACGGCACCATGTCGTTGATCGACCACCTGTACGAATTACGAACTCGACTGCTGTTCGCGTTCCTCGGTGTCATCATTACCACCGCCTTCGGATTCTTCTGGTACTCCGCGTCGATTTTCGGGATCGAAAGCCTCGGCGACCTACTGCGCGGACCGTACTGTGAGCTTCCGGTCGAAAGCCGCGCAAACCTCAGCGTCGACGATGCGTGTCGTTTGCTCGCAACCGGTCCGTTCGAGCAGTTCATGCTGCGATTCAAGGTGGCCCTCACCGCGGGAATCGTGCTTGCCAGTCCGATCTGGTTGTACCAGTTGTGGGCATTCATCACTCCGGGCCTGTATTCGAAGGAACGCCGCTACGCCGTGGCGTTTGTCACCGCCGGTGCCGGCCTCTTCATCCTCGGTGCCGTTCTTGCGTACCTGGTCGTGTCGAAGGCTTTGCACTTCCTTCTCACCATCGGTGACAACGTTCAGATCACCGCGCTCAGTGGTTCCGAGTACTTCGGATTCATCATCAACCTGCTGCTGATTTTCGGCGTCAGTTTCGAGATTCCGCTACTGGTCGTCGTACTGAACTTTGCGGGAATCCTTACCTACGAGCGGCTCAAGGCGTGGCGTCGCGGCTTGATCTTCGGCTTGTTCGTGTTCGCGGCCATCGCAACTCCGGGTTCGGACCCGTTCTCGATGCTCGCGCTTGCGCTCTCGCTCACTCTGCTGTTCGAGTTCGCAGTGCAGATTGCGCGCATCAACGACAAGCGCAAGGCCAGGAAGTCCGGCGAAGACTGGGGCGCGCTGTCGGACGAGGA
Source organism: Rhodococcus sp. ACPA4 (assembly GCF_002300185.1). NCBI lineage: Bacteria > Bacillati > Actinomycetota > Actinomycetes > Mycobacteriales > Nocardiaceae > Rhodococcus > Rhodococcus sp. ACPA4. The sequence continues at coordinate 1,331,563 of NZ_NSDY01000001.1, read as the reverse complement.
AGCGTCGTCGATCTCGGCGCCGACCGACTTGAACGAAGCTTTGGACGAACCCGCGAAGCCGAAGGCGGAGTCACGCGGATTGTTCGGCCGGAAGTCGAAGGCGAAGGCAACTGCTGCGACCGAAGCCGGTTCCGGTACTGCCGGCAACACGTCGGGCCAGGACTTTACCGACACCCTGTGAGGCGTTCCCCGGTACCTTGTGAGGCGTGTCTCCAGGGTGCTGGGGTTCCCGTGTCGCCGGCGTGTGACACGCTGACGAGGTGGTTATGAGTAGTAGTGAAACGAGTTCTGATGTTGAGCTCAGCAAATTTGCTTCGGGGCTGAAGTTCGACCTCGATCCGTTCCAGATCAACGCCTGCCGCGCCCTCGAAGAGGGGCACGGTGTGCTGGTGTGCGCGCCGACAGGTGCGGGAAAGACTGTGGTCGGCGAATTCGCCGTCCACCTGGCGTTGGCTGCTGGGCGAAAGTGCTTCTACACCACGCCCATCAAAGCATTGAGCAATCAGAAGTACGCCGAACTGAGCGAGCGATACGGCCCCAGTGAAGTCGGTTTGCTCACCGGAGACACCAGCATCAACTCGGACGCTCCTGTTGTTGTCATGACCACCGAGGTGCTTCGCAACATGCTGTACGCCAATTCGGAGGCGTTGCGCGGTCTGTCACACGTTGTCATGGACGAGGTTCACTACCTGGCCGACCGGTTCCGCGGCGCAGTGTGGGAAGAAGTGATCCTGCACCTGTCCGAGGACGTGCGGTTGGTGAGTTTGTCCGCCACCGTGAGCAATGCCGAGGAATTCGGCGCCTGGATGGAGACTGTCCGCGGCGACACCACCGTTGTGGTCGACGAGACGCGGCCGATTCCGTTGTGGCAGCACATCATGGTGGGGCGCCGGATCTTCGATCTCTTCGACAGCCGTAGCAATCCTTCGGCCGGACCCTCGAAGTTTGTTGTCAACCAGGATCTGGTTCGGCATGTCAAACAACGTCAGGCCCTCGACCGGGTGGAAAGCTGGCAGCCGCGCGGTCGTGGCCGTAGTCGCTACCAGAGTGCCAACGATTTCCGGCCACTTCCCAGGCCTGACGTGATCGCACAACTGGACAAGGAAGGTTTGCTGCCGGCAATCACCTTCATCTTCTCGCGCGCCGGGTGCGATGCCGCGCTGACTCAGTGCGTTCGCTCGAGGCTGGATCTGACGACTCCCGAACAGGTGCGCGAGATCGACACGATCATCGACAAACACATCGGTGGCCTCCCCAAAGAGGACTTGGAGGTGCTCGGTTACTGGGAGTGGCGTAAGGCGTTGCAGCGCGGTCTGGCAGCCCATCACGCCGGGATGCTGCCCGCTTTCCGGCAGACGGTCGAGGAGTTGTTCGTCAAGGGCCTCGTCCGCGCTGTATTCGCCACTGAAACTCTGGCACTGGGCATCAACATGCCGGCCCGCACCGTGGTTCTCGAACGGCTGGTCAAGTACAACGGCGAAACTCACGCTGAGCTGACGCCGGGTGAGTACACACAGCTCACCGGTAGAGCTGGCCGACGCGGCATCGATATCGAGGGGCATGCAGTCGTCCTGTGGCAGCCAGGTGTCGAACCGACCGACGTCGCCGGCTTGGCGTCCACCCGAACATTCCCGCTGCGCAGCTCTTTTCGGCCGTCATACAACATGTCGATCAATCTGGTGGATCGCATGGGCGTCAAGGAATCCCGCACGCTGCTCGAGCGCTCGTTCGCCCAATTCCAGGCGGACCGCTCCGTGGTAGGCGTGGTGCGGAGCATCGAACGCAACGAGACCGCGCTGAAAGCGTTGCAGGACAAGCTCGGTGGTCCAGACGGTGAGTACTACGAGTACGCGTCGCTGCGTGATCGACTGAGCGATCGGGAACGCAAACTCGAACGAGAAAGTCGTGAGGATCGCCGCGATCAGGCCGTCGCGTCGCTGCGTACGCTGCGACGCGGTGACGTCATCGCGATTCCGATCGGACGCCATTCGGGTACCGCCGTTGTGCTTGTGCCGGACAACGATCCGAAGGATCCACGGCCGTTGGTTCTCGCCGAAGATCAGTGGGCCGGAAAACTGTCCGCCGCGGATTTCCCCGAAGCTGCCGAAACGCTCGGTGTGATGCGGTTGCCGAAGTTCGTCGATCACCACACCGGACGGTCGCGGCGCGATCTGGCGTCGGCGTTGCGCAGCACCGGATTCACCGCGCCGCGCCGGAAGAAGCGGCACAAGGGCGGCGCGTCCGAGGACGCCGAGGTGGCGTCGTTGCGTCGCGCGATTCGGTCGCACCCGTGCCACAGTTGGCCCGATCGTGACCATCTCGGTCGTATCGGGGAGAAGTACAACCGGCTGGCTCGGGAAACACAGGCACTGCGACAAAAAGCGGCAGCCACCACCAATTCCTTGGCGCGTACGTTCGACCGCATCGTGTCGTTGCTCAAGGAGCGCGGTTACATGAGCGCCGAGTCCGTGCCCCAAGTGACAGAAGCCGGGCAACGTCTGAGCCGGATCTACAGCGAGAGCGACTTGCTGGTGGCCGAGTGCCTACGTACTGGTGCGTGGCAGGGTCTGACTCCGCCCGAACTTGCGGCGGTCGTGTCCTCGGTCGTGTACGAATCCCGTAGGGACGGCGACACGACGAGTCGAGTTCCGACGCAGGCGATCCGTCATGCGCTCACAGACACCCAGCGTCTGTGGAGTGAACTGCGAGCGGACGAAATTCGCCACAAATTGCCGCCGACGCGTGAGCCTGATCTGGGTTTTGTCACGGCGGTCTATCACTGGGCGAGCGACAATTCGCTGGTCGAAGCGTTGCTGGCTGCCGGTGTGCAGGGGCGCGCGTTGTCGGCGGGCGATTTTGTCCGCTGGTGCCGACAGGTAATCGATCTCCTCGATCAGGTGCGGCTGACGGCTACGGATCCCGTCGTCGCGAAGGTCGCGGCGAAGGCCGTGGGGGCGATTCGTCGCGGAGTGGTCGCTCTCGACGCAGCTTGAGCGCGGACTGTGTGGTTGGATTCCCAGGAGTTGCGTGTGCACGCGGCATCTGGCATGCGTGACGTACGCGGTAACTGAAGACTGGTGTTTCGAGTGGAGGCGAAGATGAGCGGGCCTTACGGACCGAATGATCCGAATGGGCAGTGGGGCAACGGTGAACAACCACCGCAGCAGCCGTGGGGACAGCCTGGATACGGGCAGCCGGGTCAGCCCCAGGGTCAGCCGGGTTACGGTCAGCCACAGGGCCAGCCTGCGTACGGGCAACCCGGATACGGCCAGCCAGGCCAGCCTCAAGGCCAGCCCGCGTACGGGCAACCCGGATACGGCCAGCCAGGCCAGCCACAGGGGCAGCCCGGTCAGCCCGGATACGGTCAGCAGCCGTGGGGTCAGCCTCAGCAGCCCGGTCAGCCGGGTCAGCAGCAGTGGGGTCAACAGCCAGGCGGCGACCAGACTCAGGTCTGGGGGCAGCCAACGGCCCAGCAACCGCAACAGGCGTGGGGCGCGCAGCCCGGTGGTCAGCCCGGCGCGCCGGTTCAGTGGAATCAGGGACCGCCGCAAGGTGCAAAGTCCAAGAAGCCGCTGATCTTCGGTGCGATCGGTGTACTGGTCGTTCTGGCAGCCGTCGTCATCGGCCTCTTCGTATTCACGTCGAAGGACACGCTGGACGCAAATGCTGCGGCCAAGGGTGTCGAGAAAATCGTCACCGAGTCGTACGGCGCCAAGAACGTCAGCGACGTTTCCTGCCCGTCGGGTCAGGAAATCAAGTCCGGTGCAAAGTTCACGTGCACCCTCTCCGTCTCGGGTGAGAAGAAGTCGGTGACGCTGACGTTTGTCGACGACACCGGAACCTACGAAGTCTCGCGCCCCAGCTGAGTTGTCAGTTGTCAGCCGGTCGGCTTGCCGCAGCTTTGAGTGCCGCGGCAAGACGGCCGGCCGAACGCTCGATTCTCAAGGTTTCAGCCAGTTCGTCGAAGCGGGCTTGATCGATCGGTGCGTCGGGAAGCACGTCGGACCTCGAGAACTGCACATCTGCGTCACGCACGACACGCACAACGGGTAACGCGGCGTCGAGGTATGCCTTCGCCTCGGGTGACGTCAGTTTCGCTCGCAGACCTTTGGCCATATCGGATTCCGGATCTTCGGCAGCCGTGCGGATGCCGTCGAGCGATCCATACCTGAGCATGAGCGTCGACGCGGTCTTTTCGCCGACCCCCTTGATGCCAGGAAGTCCGTCGGACGAATCTCCGCGCAGCGCAGCCAGTTCCGCGTAGGCGTCGCCGGCGCGGTCGGCGGGCACACCGTATTTCTCGGCTACCTCGGCCGGCCCGAAAAGTTCGGCTTTAGCCAAGCCGCGGCCGACGTACAGGACGCGAACGGGAACGTAGTCGTCGGTGACAACCTGCAACAGGTCGCGATCTCCGCTGACCACGACGGTGAGATCATCGCGTTCCGTGGCGGCCAGCGTGCCCAGGACGTCGTCGGCTTCGAGACCGACCGCGCCGGCGGTGGCGATTCCTGCTGCCGCGAGGACATCCATGATCATGTCGACCTGCGGGGTGAGGGTATCGGGCACTTCCTCGGACGAGCCGTCGGATCCCTCGGCAACGCGGTGAGCTTTGTAGGTGGGGATGGCGTCGACACGGAACTGCGGTCGCCAATCCAGATCCAGGCAGACAGCGAGGCGACTCGGTTGGTGCTTGGTGATCAGCGACGCGACCATGTCGGTGAATCCGCGGACAGCGTTGACAGGTCTGCCGTCATCGCCGACAAAGGACTCGGGCAGTGCGTGGAACGCACGAAACCACAGGCTGGCACCGTCAAGGAGAAGCAAAGGCCCACTCATGGTCACCATCCTGCCAGTCGGCACTAATCTGGAAGCCATGACCTCTCCCGCCGAATATGGTTCACGTTTCCCCTCAGCCGTCTACGAATCTCGTATTGCCCGCGCCGCGGAGTTGGCGAGCGCGGCTGGTCTGGACGGTCTTGTGGTCACGCCGGGGCCGGATTTGCGCTATCTGACGGGCTCCCGTGCGGATTCTTTCGAACGGTTGACGGCCCTGGTGATCGCTGCCGACGGAGCAAGGGCGTCGGTGGTGCTTCCCCGGCTGGAACTGGCGTCGTTGAAGGAATCGGCGGTCGGGGATCTTGGTCTCGACGTGCTGGACTGGGTGGACGGTGTTGATCCGTATGCCATTGTCGCTGGTCAATTGCCGACGGGCGCGAAGGTCGCGGTCACGGATGCGATGCCCGCGCTGCATTTGATTCCGTTGGCCGACGCTGTGGGTTCGTTGCCGATTCTTGCTACGGGCGTGCTGCGTGAGCTGCGGATGGTCAAGGACTCCGCGGAGGTCGACGCGCTCCGTCGCGCCGGTCAGGCCATCGACCGTGTGCATGCACGGATGGCCGAGTTTCTCGTTGTGGGACGGACGGAAGCCGAAGTCGGCGAGGCGATTTCAGCAGCGATTCTCGAGGAAGGTCACACCGAGGCGGCATTTGTCATCGTGGGGTCGGGTCCGCACGGCGCCGATCCGCATCACGAGGTGTCCGATCGGGTGATCGAGAGCGGCGACATTGTGGTGATCGACATCGGCGGGCCGGTGGAGCCCGGATACAACTCCGATTCCACTCGCACGTACAGCATGGGGAAGCCGTCAATCGAGGTTGCTGCCCAGTTTGCCGTGCTCGAAGCGGCTCAGCAGGCGGCTGTGGACTCTGTTCGCCCCGGCGTGTCGGCGGAATTCGTGGATGCCGCTGCGCGCGACGTGCTCGCTGCACAAGGGTTGGCCGACGTGTTCGTTCACCGCACAGGCCACGGGATCGGCTTGTCGGTCCACGAAGAGCCGTACATCGTGGAGGGCAACAGCATCGAACTGGCCGAGGGTATGGCTTTCAGCATCGAACCGGGAATCTATTTCCGGGGCAACTGGGGTGCCCGGATCGAGGACATCGTTGTTGTCACCGCGGACGGTTGCGAGTCGTTCAACAACCGTCCGCACGGTTTGACCATCCTCTAGCTGGTCAGCTCTTCGGCCGCGGGTTTGAATGCGGCCGTTCCCAGAATGCGGGTGACGTCGATTTCGATGACCACCCGCGCCGGATTGATCCGTGGCTGGCGGTACCGCTCGGCGTAGCGCTGAACGGCGTCGGCCACGGATTCAGGGTCGTCGAGCACGCGCGCCGGACCTTCGAGGGTGAGCCAGCGTCCACCGTCGACAGAACTGATGGCGCCGTAACCACCCCGGGCGGCGTTGACGGCTTTTTGTGATCCGCCGCTGGTGATGACGCGTGCTTTTCCTGCTTCCTGATCCCACGTGAATCCCACGGCCACGACGTGCGGTGTGCCGTTCGGGCGCAGAGTTGTCAGGGTGGCGAGATGGTATTCGCGCACGAACGCCAGACCGTCGTCGGAGAGCGCGGCGGGTGCGGAGGGGGTGATGGTCATGCCACGACGGTAATCGAGGACACTGGTGCAGTGACTGCGGGTGCGAACACTGAAGATGCCGAGACGGTCCTCCTGCTGGGAGGGCGAAGCGAAATCGGTCTGGAGATTGCCGTCCGGTTGGCCCCCGGCAGAAGAATCGTGCTGGCGGCGCGGCGCAGCAGCGACCTCGAACAGCAACGCACGATGCTGACGGACGCGGGCGCCCTAGCCGTGACAGCCGTCGAATTCGATGCCGATGCAACCGACACTCATGCGGACTTCCTCGCACAGGTTGCCCGAGCGCACGGCCGGATCGACGTCGCGGTGCTGGCCTTCGGAATCCTGGGTGATCAGGCCCGCGCGGAAACCGACGCCGCTCATGCCGTTGCAATTGTTCACACCGATTACGTGGCGCAGGTCAGCATCCTGACTCTTCTCGCGGACTTGATGAAACGACAAGGCCGCGGCAAGATCGCTGTCTTCTCGTCCGTGGCCGGTGTCCGGGTGCGCCGCGCAAATTACGTCTACGGTTCTGCAAAGGCCGGCCTGGACGGCTTTGCCAGCGGCCTCGGAGATGCGTTGCACGGCAGTGGAATTCAACTACTGCTTGTCCGGCCTGGTTTTGTGATCGGCTCGATGACCGAGGGCATGAAGCCGGCGCCGATGTCGAGCACACCGGCGCAGGTCGCCGACGCGGTAGTTCGGGGATTGCAGTCCGGCGCAACGCGGGTGTGGGTTCCGCGAATCCTCCAACCAGTTTTCTTCATGATGCGACTTCTCCCACAATCGATCTGGCGGCGGATGCCGCGATGACCGCCGACGAACCCGTTGTTGTCGTCGGTCTCGGCGCTGACGGTTGGGAGGGCTTGTCGGACTCGGCGAAGAGCGCTGTGCTCGGCGCTCAGGTGTTGATGGGTTCCTCGCGTCAACTGGACCTGATCCCATTGGTAGACGGCTCCTCGGCCGATCGGATCGCCTGGCCCACACCGATGCTCTCCGCGCTCCCCGGACTGTTCGACGCTCACGCGGGCCGCCGTATCTGCGTGCTGGCCAGCGGCGATCCGATGTTCCACGGGATCGGCGCCACACTCGTGCGTGTGCTGGGTGCTGACAAACTTCGGGTGATCTCGCACCCGTCGTCGATTGCTCTGGCGAGTGCTCGCATGGGATGGGCGTCGGCCGATGCGGAGTTGGTGAGCCTGGTCAACCGCGACGCCACCACCGTCTTGCCGTCCGTCACCGACGGTGCGCGGTTGTTGGTGCTGAGCAACGGCAGGGCCACACCCGGCGAGGTGGCAGAAATACTGACCTCCACCGGTTTCGGTCGGTCCACGATCACTGTCCTCGGACAGTTGGGTGGAGCGCACGAATCACGCACCGTTGCCCAGGCGGACGAGTGGGATGTCGATGCCGCAGATGTCGACCCGTTGAATGTTCTTGCCGTGGAATGTGTTGTGTCGGGCGCACCGCACCGTCTGACGCGCGTGCCCGGATTGCCCGACGCGGCATACAGCGGTGACGGTCAGATGACGAAGCAGGAGATCCGCGCGCTGACGATCTGTGCGCTGGCCCCGGCTCCCGGTGAATACTTGTGGGATGTCGGCGGCGGGTCTGGCACTGTCGCGATCGAATGGATGCGCACCCACCCACGTTGCACCGCAACGTCATTCGAGCAGGCGGCATCGCGGATCTCCCAAATCGATGGTAATGCGCGGGCCTTGGGTGTGCCGAGCCTCGATGTCCTCGGGCGCGCGCCCGAATCGTTTGCCGAGGTGACTCGCACACCCGATGCCATCTTTATCGGCGGAGGTGTGACGCAACCCGGAATGCTCGACGCCTGCTGGGACCACCTCGAGGCCGGCGGCAGACTGGTAGCCAACGCCGTTACCGCAGAATCGGAAGCGTTGCTCCTGGAGTGGTTCACCCGATTCGGCGGCACGCTGCGTCGGTTGCAGATCCAGCGGGCCGAGCCCTTGGGAACATTCAACGTGTGGCGACCCCAACTGCCCGTCGTGCAGTGGTCGGTCACAAAAACGGAGGCAACTGCCGGTGCAGATGCCGATCACACAGAGGAAGACGCTCAATGACCGTTCATTTCATCGGTGCTGGTCCCGGTGCTGCCGACTTGATCACGGTGCGCGCCCAGCGCATCATCGCGGCAAGTCCGGTGTGCTTGTACGCGGGCAGCCTCGTCCCCGCGGAACTGCTCGAATACTGCCCGGCCGGCGCGCAGGCGGTCGATACCGCTCGATTGAGCCTCGACGAGATCACCGCGCTGCTCGTGGCAGCGGATTCGGCGGGACACGACGTAGCACGGTTGCATTCCGGTGACCCGTCGATCTTCAGTGCGGTAGCCGAGCAGGCGCGACGGCTGGACGCTGCCGGAGTCCGATACGACATGGTGCCGGGTGTTCCGGCGTTTACCGCGGCAGCGGCCGCACTGGGCCGTGAATTGACGGTTCCGGGCGTATCGCAGACCATCGTGCTGACCCGAGTGTCGACGCTGTCGACAGCGATGCCCGAAGGTGAGGATCTCCGGTCACTCGGACGCAGTGGTTCGACCATGGTGATTCATCTCGGCGCGCACCGCATCGAGCAGATCGCCGACGAGCTTGCCGAGAACTACGGGATCGACTGCCCGGTCGCGGTGGTCGCATTTGCGTCGCGTCCCGACGAGATCGTGGTGCGTGGAACGTTGAGTTCGATAGTGCGTCAGGTTCACGAGGCCGGCATCACCAAGACTGCCGTAGTCATCGTCGGACGCGTGCTCACGGCCGAGGGGTTCCCGGATAGTTACCTGTACTCGGCCGCACGTGAGCGGGTCACACACTGACCGTGCACAACGCCCGCCCCCGCGTTCTTGTGCTCGGAGGAACCGGCGAGGGACGCGAGATTGCCGCCCGCCTCGCGGATTCGGTGGACCTCGAGGTGGTCACGTCGCTCGCCGGCCGAGTCCGCGACCCGCGCTGGCCTGAGGGCGAGGTTCGCGTCGGGGGCTTCGGTGGCGCCGAAGGCCTCGCGGGGTGGTTAGCGGAAAACGAGATTCGTGCGTTGCTCGACGCGACGCACCCCTTTGCGTCCCGCATCACGGCTAATGGTCATCTGGCGGCTCGCACCTGCGAGATTCCGTTTGCTGTCTGCCAGCGGCCGTCGTGGGCGCAGCACCCACAGGACCGATGGTTTCCGGCTCGCGATCTCAGCCATGCTGCGGAATTGGTCCCTGTGTTGGGCACTAGAGCGTTCTTGACCATTGGTAGGCAAGGAGTTTCTGCGTTTGCGAAGGTCAGTGGCGTGAGTTTTCTCGTGCGGTCCATTGATCCGCCGACGGGCGCCATGCCTGCGCCCCACGAACTGATCCTGGCGCGCGGGCCGTTCGACGTCGAATCGGAGCGCGAACTCATGCGCCGCCGCGGTATCGACGTTGTAGTGACCAAGAGCAGCGGGGGTGACCAGACGTACGCCAAGATTGTTGCCGCTCGGCAACTGGGCTTGCCGGTGATCGTGGTGGAGCGCCCACCGGCACCGGAGGGCGTGGAAAGCTTCAACTCGCCTTCTGCCGCCGCAGCGTGGCTCGAATCGACAGTTACGTGAAAGTTCGGGGGCACGCGGTTCAGGTTCGTCTAAGGTTCGCGGAACATACTGGACCTATGTCAGGAACGGGTCCAACACGCCGAGGGTGCCTATGAGGGTGTCCGTCCCCGCACTCGGGCGTCGGAAGCGTTCGACAATTCGTGTCCGGACTCTCCACGCCCGCGTGAAAGTACTCACTGCAGGCTTGGTTGCGATTGCTGTGATCGCGTCTGCTGCTTCGGTGTATTTCGTATTCAACGCCTACCTTCAAGGCAACGTCGATCGTCAGTTGGAGCGAACAGCCGACGCAATTGCCGATACCGTCAACTTCGGTGGTGTCACACCGGTTTTGGGACTGACAGCCGGCGCCGATACCGCAGTGATCCAAGCTGTCGGATTGGTGACGACCGATGGAGCATTGGTGACGGCAACACCGGGATTGCCACCATTCAGTACCAGCGGTGAGGCAATCAAATCCCTGGCCCACAAAGCTTCCGGGTCCACCATTGCGACCTTGGATTCGTATCGGGTGTTGGTTACGCCGTCGGTCGCGGGTCAGACTTTGATCGTCGCGCAATCGCTCGGGCCGACAAATTCCGTCTTGAAGCGACTTGCGGTAGTGCTGGCTGCGCTCGGTGCCGCGGGTATCGCGTTGGCCTATGCCGCAGGAGATGCTGTGGCGCGCACAGGATTACGGCCGATCGCACGATTGACCGCGGCGACACAACGTGTTGCCGCAACGGACGATCTCACACCGATACCGGTCACGGGCGACGACGAGTTGGCCTCGCTGACTGTCAGTTTCAACCGAATGCTGGGCACCCTGTCGGAATCACGGGCGCGTCAGCGTAGATTGATCACTGATGCCGGACAGGATTTGCTGGCACCCCTGACGGCATTGCGAACGAATATCGAACTGTTGATGTCGATCGACACCGCCTCCGGAACTGTGTCGGAAGCCGAGACAGCACTACTGCGAGACGAGATTACACATCAGATGATGGAATTGACTGCCATGGTCGGCGAGCTTGTCGACCGTGCCCGGGTCGACGAAAGCGCCTCCGGACGAATCGAATCTCACCTGTGATTCATCCCTCACCTGGAGTTATGTATTTGCGAAATATTTTCTGACAATTCACTGCTGGTTAGTTGGGGGAGTTGAGATCATTCTGGGTATAGCCCGATTGGGGTGCAAACCGGAAGAGGGTTTGCGGGGGACCCTCGAGTGAGAGAGGAGTTCTCGTGGTCAAGCAAGCACGCGCCGAGCTGACGCGGCAGCAGATCGTCGCCGGCGCGGCAGCACAATTCGAAAAGACCGGGTACGGCAGCACAAGCATGAGTGACATCGTGGAGGGCGCCGGCACCACGAAGGGCGCCCTGTACTTCCACTTTGCATCGAAAGACGAACTGGCACAGTTTGTCATCGCAGAACAGCACCGCATGTCCATCGAGTCGGTCGAGGCGATATCCGCAACGTCGGCGACTCCGCTCGAAAAAACGGTCATGCTCACCCATGAGATGGCACGGCAGATCGTCGAGGAGCCCATCGTCCGAGCCGGAATTCGATTGACCTTGGAACTGAGCACATTCGAAGGTCCCGTCGAGCCGTACGCAGACTGGATCAATGCATGCACCGAACTCGTGCAGCAAGCGAAGGACAGCGGTCAGATCAAGCCGTCGGTGGACGTCGCCGCTTTGGGGCGATTCATTCCGGCTGCGTTCACCGGAGTTCAACTGGTGTCCAACGTGATCACCCGGCGCACTGATCTCACCGAACGTGTCGATGAGATGTGGCAGTTGCTCCTACCGGGAATCGTGTCCGGGCCGGCCGTTGGTGACATCGACCGACTCGTGAAGGCGCGATGGGAACCCGCTGCCGCCTAGCTGTGCCACACTGCTGACGTGGACCAGGAACCGCTGACCTACTCCGAAATCGGAGCAACAGGTGGCCTACTGCCCGTTGGCTATCACCACGTGCGCGAGCGTGCGGTGGTCGGTACTACCCGCGCCGATTTCGAGGCAGCGGCCAATACTGTCATGACGTGGGGGATGCATCGCGGCGCTGGATTGACGGTGAAAGCTGCCGGTGACACCGCCAGGACCGACGAAGACGCAACTTTCGGTTTCGGACCGATATTGGTGCCCGTCCGCGTTGTTTACGTGGTCGACGAGCCGAACCGGGCCGGATTTGCGTACGGCACGCGCCGTGGTCATCCCGAGTGCGGTGAAGAGTCGTTCATTGTCCATTTCGACGAACTCGGCAATCAGGTTCGCCTCGAGATAACGGCATTCTCCAAGCCCGGTACCTGGTGGGTGCGGTTGGGTGCTCCGATCGGGCGTCTGGTGCAGGCGTGGGTGACCCGGCGCTACATCCGCGCCGTGGTTGTGAAGGATTTTGCTCGCTGAGCGAACAAAATCCTTCACAATCAGGTTAGGGGTAGCGACGCGGCGTGAACACCTGTCGGCCGGAACCGGTATCCACAACCTTTGTCATGGACGATCCGACAATCAGCAACGTGCGCATATCGATTTCGGACGGTTCGAGATCGCCGAGCGTGACGATGCGCACCGATTCCTCCGCACCGGCAACATCTCGGCCGATGATGACCGGAGTTTCGGGGGAGCGGTGCTCGAGTACCAAATCCTTCATGGCCTGGACCTGCCACGTTCGGGATTTCGACGCCGGGTTGTAGACGGCAAAAGCCATATCTGCCGCGGCGACCGCTGAGATGCGACGCGACACCACTTCCCAGGGCTTGAGCCGATCCGAGAGGGAGAGCACGGCGTAATCATGACCCAGGGGGGCTCCGACACGACTGGCCACGGCATTTGCCGCTGTCATGCCGGGCAGGATTCGGACGGGAACGCCGCTCCACTGATCTTCGGCTGCCACCTCGAGTACCGCTGCAGCCATGGCAAATACACCGGGATCGCCGGACGAGACGACGGCCACGCGGGCGCCGTTCTTGGCGAGGTCGAGGGCCATCGCTGCCCGCTCCGCTTCGACGCGATTGTCGCTGGAATGGCGGCGCTGTCCGGGGCGGGTTGGCACGCGGTCGACGTACGGGCCGTATCCCACAAGGTCTGTGGCCAGTGAAAGTTCATGCGCCACTTCAGGTGTGGTCCATGCGGTGTCGCCGGGTCCGAGGCCGACGACAACCACTTCACCTGCGGTGTTTTCGCGCGTCGCTGCATTGTTCGACGGGCTGGGAACTATGGCAATGGAGAAGTACGGCACGCCCGCTGGATCGACGTCGGCGGCAGCGTCGACGCGCTGGCGAGGTGTGCTGGCTCGCTCGACATAGTGCGCTTCGCCGAGTCGGCCGGCGTCCTCGAGTGAGCGCAGAACCGGAGGGAAGGTGCGGCCCAACTTGAGGATCGCTGCGGCGTCTGTTTCCTTCAAGCGTCGCGTGAGCTCCGCTTGCGGCAAGGTTCCGGGCAGGATGGTGAGGATTTCGTCACCTTCGACCAGGGGTTTTCCGAGTGCGGCCGACGCGGCACTGACGGAGGTGACACCGGGGATGACCTCGGCCTCGAAACGATCCGCCAGGCGTTTGTGCATGTGCATGTACGAGCTGTAGAACAGCGGGTCGCCCGCGGCGAGTAGTGCCACAGTGCGTCCGGCTGCCAAGTGGACGGCCAACCTTTCGGCTGCGGCTTCGTAGAATTCGTCCATCGCACCCTGGTACCCACCCGGATGGTCGATGGTTTCGGTCGTGACGGGATACACGAGGTGTTCCTCGATCTGGCCCTCGCGCATGTACGGAGCAGCAACCCCGCGGGAAATGCTCTTACCGTGCCGCGCGGAATGGAATGCGATGACGTCGGCCTCGCCGATCACTCGGGCAGCTTTGACGGTCACCAACTCCGGATCGCCGGGTCCGATGCCGACTCCCCACAACTTGCCTTCGCTCATTCTTGTTCGCTCGCAATCGCATTGACGACAGCCGCGGTGACGGCACTGCCGCCGCGTCGGCCTCTCAGTATCAAATGTTCTATGCCGCTGGGGTGTCCGATCAGCGCTTCTTTGGATTCTGCGGATCCGATGAATCCCACGGGTCCGCCGACGATAGCAGCAGGCCGCGGTCCGCCCGCCTCGATCAGGTTGAGGAGATGGAACAGCGCGGTCGGCGCATTGCCGATCGCGACCACGGCGCCTTCGAGTTTCGGGCCCCACAGTTCGATAGCCGCCGCAGAGCGTGTGTTGTCGATTGTGTTCGCCAGCAAGGGAACCTGCGGATCGCGCAGTGTGCAGATCACGTCGTTGTCGGCGGGCAGACGCTTACGGGTAATGCCGGCGGCGACCATGTTCGCATCACAGAAGATCGGCGCACCCGCTCGCAGGGCAGCCCTCGCGACGGTGACGACGTTCGGTGTGAACGCGATGTCGTCGACCAGGTCGACCTGACCGCTCGCATGGATCATCCGCACAACAGCTTGCGAGACATCCGCCGGAAAACGGCTCAGGTCGGCTTCGGCCCGAATTGTGGCAAAGGACTGGCGATAAATTTCTGCGCCGTCACGGATGTACTCGATCATGGGGCACAGGATAGAGGTATCACCGATCGGTCTGATTCACCCGGTAACCGTCGGTCGTCGCAATCACGTCGGCTACTTTCGCGCGGGGGCGCCCGCAGGAACGGTCACAGCCCGCCCAGTGCTGCCGGCCTTCGATCGGTAGTGAGCCCTGCTCGACGGCTTCGATGGCGTCCGCCCGGACATCGGCGAGCGACTTCTCGCATCCAGGGCTTCCGGTGCAGGCTGTGACGTCGAGCCACGGCGAATTCTCGTCGAAGATCAAGCCCATCGGAGCGAGAACTCGGACCACCTGCTCGGCTGCGCCTTCGTCGAGATCGAAGATCATGATCGAGCGCCACGGCGTCACGACCACAGGTTTTTCGATGGCGGCGAGGAATTCGGCGAGTCGTGCGTCCAGGAGTCCGAAGCGGAGTCCGCCGCCTAATGCGACGGTTCCGTCGCGTTGTTCGAGCCATCCGATCGACGGCCCCGCATCCGGGGCGAGGTCGACGGCACCGGCAAATTCCGCTGAAAGGCCCAGATGATCGATCGTTCGAGCGATTCCGTCTGGCACTTCGGCCAGTCGCCAGTGCTTGTCCCGAAGATTCAGGAACGCGTGCGCAGCGTCGAGGAGCATCGGCACAGCGTCGTCGACATGGACAAGGTGGTTCGTGCGATGCCCCGCGAGGACGAGTGAGTGCTCGGATTCGCTGTGGGCGTGCAGTCCGAAATCGCCGTGTAGACCGCTGATGTCGCCGCGGCCGTCGTCGAGTGTGAAGAGTGTTCGCCCTGGTAGCTGCGCCAACGCGGGGTCCGACTGCACCGCCGCGTCAAGAGTGCGAACCAGCTCACGCACATCGGCGACACCCCCGATTCGGCCGGACAGCGGCGACGCCAGAATGTTGCGAACCCGCTCATGCGTCGCCGAGGGGAGCAAACCAGCGGACGCGATCCGTTCGGCGAATACGCGGGGGTCCTTGACGGCTCGGAGCTGAATATTCCCACGTGAGGTGAGTTCCATCTGACCGTTGCCCACGTCGCGGGCAGCCTCGGCCAGCGTTTGCAATTGGTGTGGAGCCAAAGCGCCGCCGGGTAGGCGCACGCGCGCCAACGGGCCGTCTGCGGCCTGGTGGACCTGCAGCGCTCCAGGGCACGCGTCTGGCTGAGAACGGTCTGTGGACATGGTTCAAGGGTACGACCGTGCAGAGCACGGACCCGCGACCGGTAGCATCACGGTCAACCAGTGACAGCAGGTGAGGAAACCGGTGAGATTCCGGTGCGGTCGCGCCACTGTGAGTGTGTACAAGCGGAAGTGTTTCCGTTCGTAAACACGAGTCAGACCCTCAACTGCTGTCCATGAAAGATCTTTTTCACGGGGCGCGAAACCCCAGGAAGGTTTCACCTGTGATTCTTCTGCTCTCGACGTCCGACACCGATCTGCTGAGCGCTCGCGCAAGCCAGGACAACGGAGACGGCGTTTCGTATCGCTGGGCAAACCCCTCCAGGCTGCTGGTTTCCGAGGATCTACCCGGCTTGCTCGACGGCGTCGATCTTGTGATCGTGCGCATCCTCGGCAGCCGTCGGAGCTGGGAAGACGGTCTGGACATGGTCCTGGCAAGTGGCCTGCCCGTCGTGGTGCTCGGCGGCGAACACGCGCCTGATGCCGACCTCATGGAGTGCTCGACTGTCTCCCCGGGCGTTGCGGCTGAAGCGCACAACTACCTGGCCGAAGGCGGCGCAGACAACCTCGCTCAGCTGCACCACTTCCTGTCCGACACGGTGCTGCTCACCGGTCACGGCTTCGAGGCCCCGACGCGGCTGCCGTCGTGGGGAATCGCTGATTTTGCCCCAGACATCACCGACAACAGTGGTCCCGTCATCGCGGTTCTCTACTATCGCGCTCAGCACCTCGCCGGCAATACCCGCTACGTCCAGGCGCTCTGCGATGCGATTGCCGATGCCGGCGGCACTGCGCTCCCGATCTACTGCGCCTCGTTGCGCAGCGCCGAAGCTGAATTGCTGACCACACTCCGCCGCGCCGACGCCATGGTCGTGACGGTTCTCGCAGCCGGCGGAACGAAGCCGGCCACCGCGTCCGCGGGCGGCGACGACGAAGCCTGGGACGTGGCAGCACTCGCCGCACTGGACGTACCGATCTTGCAGGGACTGTGCCTGACCAGCAGCCGCGCCACCTGGGATGCCAACGACGACGGACTGTCGCCGCTCGATGTCGCAACCCAGGTTGCGGTCCCCGAATTCGACGGACGCATCATCACGGTGCCGTTCTCGTTCAAGGAAATCGATTCCGACGGTCTCTCCACGTACATGCCCGATCCGGAGCGTGCAGCCCGCGTGGCCGGAATCGCGGTGCGCCACGGCAAGTTGCGTCATATTCCGACGCCGGAGCGTCGTGTTGCATTGATGCTGTCGGCATACCCAACGAAGCACGCTCGCATCGGCAATGCCGTTGGACTCGACACACCAGCCAGTGCGATCGACCTGCTGACCGAAATGCGCAGCGCCGGTTACGACCTCGGGCCCGTCGACGGTCCCGACTCTGTTCCCGGCTTGGCCGCCAAGGATGGCGACGCTCTGATTCATGCGTTGATCGCGGCCGGCGGGCAGGATCCCGATTGGCTCACGGCCGAGCAGCTCGAGGGCAACCCGATCCGCATTTCGGCAGCGCAGTACCGCGAGTGGTTCGCCACCCTGCCTGAAGATCTGCGTAGCGGCGTCGAAGAGCACTGGGGTGAAGCGCCCGGCGAGCTGTACGTCGACCGGTCGCAGGACCCGGACGGCGAAATCGTCATCGCCGCACTGCGATTCAACAACATCGTGCTCATGGTTCAGCCGCCTCGGGGCTTTGGTGAGAAGCCCGTCGCGATCTACCACGATCCCGATCTGCCGCCGAGTCACCACTACCTTGCCGCGTACCGTTGGATCGCTGCGACCCCGGACAACGGCGGATTTGGTGCCGACGCGGTTGTTCACCTGGGCAAGCACGGCAACCTCGAATGGCTGCCGGGCAAGACGCTCGGCATGTCCAGCAGCTGCGGTACCGACGCCGCGCTCGGTGACCTGCCCCTGATCTACCCGTTCCTCGTGAACGACCCGGGGGAGGGAACCCAGGCAAAGCGCCGGGCGCACGCGACGCTCGTCGATCACCTGATCCCGCCGATGGCCCGCGCCGAAAGCTACGGCGACATTTCCCGGCTCGAACAACTACTCGACGAGCACTCCAACATCTCCGCGCTCGACCCGTCCAAGCTGCCGGCCATCCGCCAGCAGATCTGGACCCTGATGCGTGCAGCCAAGATGGACCACGACCTCGGACTTGCCGAACGTCCGGAAGAAGACGTGTTCGACGACATGCTCCTGCACGTCGACGGCTGGCTGTGCGAGATCAAGGACGTCCAGATCCGCGACGGTCTGCACATCCTCGGCCGCGCACCCGAGGGTGACGCCGAAATCGAACTGGTACTCGCGATGCTGCGGGCGCGACAGATGTGGGGCGGCGAGCAGAGCGTTCCCGGTCTTCGTGAGGCACTCGGCCTGAGCGAGGACGGCGACGAATCACGTAACCGCGTCGACGACATCGAAGAAAAGGCGCACGCGCTCATCCGCGCCATGTCCGACGCCGAGTGGAATCCCGCTGCGGCGCAGGGACTCAGCGACGATCCGACCGTCATCAAGATTCTGCAGTTCGCAGCCACCGAGGTAGTACCGCGTCTGCGTCAAACCTCCGGCGAGATCAAGCAGGTGCTGCACGCACTCGACGGCGGCTTCATCGCGGCCGGCCCGAGTGGATCGCCGCTGCGCGGATTGATCAACGTGCTCCCCACTGGCCGCAATTTCTACTCGGTCGATCCCAAGGCGGTTCCGTCGCGTCTGGCGTGGGAGACCGGCCAGGCCATGGCGGAGTCTCTTGCCGCCCGCTACCTCGCCGATTACGGGGAGTACCCACGTTCGGTGGGTCTGTCCGTGTGGGGTACCGCCGCCATGCGTACCTCAGGCGACGACATCGCCGAAGTGTTTGCGCTCCTCGGTGTTCGCCCCGTCTGGGACGAAGCCAGTCGACGCGTCGTCAACCTCGAGGTCATCGATCTCGAAGAACTGGGACGCCCGCGCATCGATGTCACAGTCCGCATTTCCGGCTTCTTCCGCGACGCGTTCCCGCACGTCCTGGCGCTGCTCGACGACGCCGTGCAGCTGGTCGCGGCACTGGACGAGACCGACGAGCAGAACTACATTCGCGCCCATGCACAGGCAGATCTTGCCGAGCACGGAGACGCACGGCGTGCAACCACGCGTATTTTCGGCTCCAAGCCCGGAACCTACGGCGCTGGTCTGCTGCAACTCATCGACTCCAAGACCTGGCGCGGCGACGACGACCTCGCCGATGTGTACACCACGTGGGGCGGCTTTGCGTATGGCCGCGGCCTCGACGGAATCCCCGCCGCCGACGACATGCGCAGCGCGTACCGTCGAATCAACGTGGCGGCCAAGAACACTGACACACGTGAACACGACATCGCGGATTCCGACGACTACTTCCAGTACCACGGCGGCATGGTCGCAACCGTGCGCGCGCTGACCGGGAAGTCTCCCGAGGCATACATCGGCGACAGCACCCGGCCGGAATCGGTTCGCACACGGACACTTTCGGAAGAGACCGCACGTGTCTTCCGGGCGCGCGTGGTCAATCCCCGCTGGCTCGACGCGATGCGCCGTCATGGGTACAAGGGTGCATTCGAGATGGCGGCCACGGTCGATTACCTCTTCGGGTACGACGCCACCACCAACGTGGTCGCGGACTGGATGTATGAGAAGCTGGCCGAAACCTACGTCCTGGACGAGCAGAATCAGAAGTTCATGACGCAGTCCAATCCGTGGGCATTGCACGGTATCGCCGAACGACTTCTCGAAGCTGCTGAGCGCAAGATGTGGGAGCACCCGGAGCCGAAGACGCTCGACGGGTTGCGTCAGGTGTATCTCGAAACCGAAGGCGAGCTCGAAGGGGAGTAGTTACCCACGTTTGTCGGTCCTCCGACCCATAATGGCGGAATGTCAGTTTGCACACGTTTCCGACGGGACGGCGTCCGCTGCACCAACCAGACCGAGTACGTCGACGGTTGGTGCCGGGCGGACGAGTGCGAGGGATTCCTGCGGGCCGAGCAGTCGGGCGCCCCGGAATCGGTCGGTGTTCCGCACGGCACGGCCAAACACATCCGGATGTCGCGAGATCTGCCGGTCGGCGACATCTCGGTGGAGGATGTCCACGACGTGCGGGTTACGGTTCGCGCCACGGACAGCTTTCGCTACCACCACGGCGGAGACGAGCGGGCAGCGGAGTTCCAACTGCGCAACATGCTCGAGGATTTCCTGCTGAAGTCTGCCCGCAGACCGTCGAGTGGCGGTTACCTGCGGCTCTCGCGTAACGGTTTCGACGTCGTGCTCTCGCCCGATCGAGGCACGATTACGGGGTATTCGACGATCCATCGCGAGCGGACGTGGGAACAGGTCAAGAGCGGGGTCAAGTCTCGTTTCTCGGGTCGTAGTCATGGCGGTTCGGGAGTGCCACGCCCGGAAATGGGTCCATTGGTGTCGGCGGAGGACTTTGCCGACACCTTCGAACCGTCTTCGGTGCATCTGACGGTGCGGGTCCGTCAGGCCTACGCCCGAATCCATGCGCTGACTGCCGACGTCGACACCACACTTCGGCGGGCACTCGCACAATGGGATCCGCGGACTCTCGTCCAACTCGGTGAGGGGCTGTTCGAAATCCAGGCCGACAACAATTTCTGGCTGGTCTCACCCGATTGCCGTGTGCTGATCGGGGTCAGGGACCATCCCTTCAGCACTTAGATTTTCTCAGCGCTTCGAGTTGATGATCTGCGCGATGTTGCGTTCGGCCAACGCCGTGATTGTCAACGACGGATTGACCGTGCCGGTACTACCCGGGATCGCCGCTCCATCCATAACGTACAGACCGTCGTACCCCTTGACCCGGCCGTAACCGTCGGTGGCTTTGCCCAAGACTGCGCCGCCGAGAGGATGCGCGGTGAACGAGCAGTTGACGTCCTGCGCAAACGGCAATGCCGACGGCAGCGTCGAACCTGCAAAGGCCATTGAGTTCTGCACAGCACGCAAGGCCTCGATCGTGGCCGCACTGCCGTTTTTCGGCCAGTTGAGAACTACACGGTTTGTGTTGGCGTCGAAGCTGAAATCGGCGCGTTGCGGATCGAGGGTCATCCCCAGGCTGGCAAGCATGCCGATGTTCACCGGAACTCCTGCTGCATGCCAGTTTTCGAGGGACAGAGGCAGTCCCGTTTCATCAACGATGCGCGATGCGGAAGGTGCTGCCTGCGCTGAGCCGTCGCTGAACCCGAAGGATCGCACCATCGCGCCGTCGCCGTTGGTGCCCCACCCTTTACCGATGTGTTCGTTGAGGTTCGGCAGCGCGCCGGTCGCCTGAGCGCGGACAAGCAGTTCGGACGTTCCGATCGACCCAGCGCCGAGGAAGAGACGATCACACGTGATGGTGCGCCTGTTCAACACTGCGCCGGTGGGATCGCTTGTTTCGACATCGACGACGTATCGTCCGTCCTTCTCGCGGCCGATGCTCAACACTTGATGCCCGAAGCACACCGTGGTCTTGCCCGTGGCTTCAGCGGCGGGGATGTAATTCTGGGTGAGATCGAATTTTGCGCCGTTGGAATTACCCATGTTGGTGTCGCCGACGGTTGCGGAGGGGCGTGAGCCGCCGCTCAGTTCGGAACGAACGACGTCCCAGTTCCAGATGCCGTCGATGCGATGCGGGTCGAAGCCGGCTCGGCGGGCATCCTGATCCCACCGACGCGAATGCCCGAAGTTCGCCGTTTGGTAGAGATCTTCGGGCAGTGGGCTCAGGCGCAACATCTGGCGGACCTTTGGGTACCAAGTAGCAGACATCTCGTCGTAGTTCAGCGAGTTGCCGAACACGGCGTCGAAGAATCTGCGCTCGGGTGCGATCATCACGCCGGTGAAGATGACGGAACCGCCGCCGACTGCGGCGCCGCGCCACACCGACATGTTTTCGTAGTCGGTGGCGTCGAGAACTCCACTGAAGTAATCGCACGCAACCGGAATCCCGGTGAGGTTGGTGAACGATGTGCGGCGAAACACGCCTCGGCCGTCGGCGAGCAGGTCCGAGGTGTGGATTTCGCGATACGGATCATGAGGCCATCGAAGTCCCCGTTCCAATACCGTGACCTGAGTTCCGCTCTGTGCGAGTCGAAGCGCGGTGGCACTGGCACCGAATCCGGAGCCGATGACAATGGCTTCCGAATGCTGCTGGGGGACTGGTGAGGGGTCAAATAGTTCGGGAACGAGGTTGCGGTAGTGGTCCATGCCCATCGGGAGGGTGTGCCGCGGCGTCGCGTGGCTCACGGCAGTGGACGTCACCGTTGTCGTGGCGGCAACCGCTGCGCCAACACCGGCGGCCTTCAAGAAACTTCGACGCTGCATGATGAAAAGCTCAACTCCCGATACCTCGAAGACATAGGTAACGACAGAATAGCTCGAGTGAGAATTCGGTTGGGGATCATGCATAGCTTGGAGCCCCTAAAGTGCGGCAATCCGGACATATTGATTGATCGCGGAACGGTGTCTGAAATGCCGGCCGCGTGATAACCACGATTCGCACCTATCCTCGACAGGTGACCCCAGACTTCAAGCGAGTGACAGAATCCAAGTACGTCCTGCTCACCACATTCCGTAAAGACGGCACACCCGTCGCAACGCCGCTATGGGCTGCCCTCGACGGTGAGCGGTTGCTGGTGTGGACGGTGACCGATTCCTACAAGGTGAAGCGGATCAGGCGGAACCCGTCCGTGACCGTTGCAGTGTGCGATGCTCGCGGAAACCCCAAGGGTGACCCGGTCGCCGCGAAGGCAGAAATCCTCGACGGGCCTGGAACCGATCATGCCCGCGATGCGATTGCTCGTCGCTACGGAATCATCGGCTGGCTCACCATGAAGGGCAGTCTCCTCCGTCGCGGCAAGACCGGAACTGTCGGAATCGCGATTTCCGAAACATAGTCGGGTGTCTATTCGATGAATAGTGTTTTTGGACAACAGGATTGGATGAACTGATCAATCGAGCTGACGGCTAACGTGCCGCAGTGTAGCGAATGTGGAGATCCATTCCTAGCCATCGAATGGTGTGGCTCGGGTCGATACGCTGGACATGTCGGTGTGTGCGACGCACCAGCACAGACGCACCATCACAATGGGTGCTCGCCCTCATCGGCATGTCCAGATCTTCGATCTGACGGAGTTTCCCATGACGCTCACCAATCAATCACATTCCAAGGGTTCGTCCGCAGAATCTGATGTCGCGCCTATCGTGGCTCAGCTTCGGGAAGTGTATGCAGGTGGCCGGACCCGTAAAGCAGACTGGCGCAAAGGCCAGATCGGGGGAATCGAACGATTTCTCGACGAACGCGAGCAGGAGATAGCGGCGGCTCTTGCGGCAGATCTCGGACGCAGTGAGATGGAGGCGTGGCTCGCTGACGTCGCACTCGTCAAGGCAGAGGCGACCTACGCGCGAAAACGTCTGCGCTGGTGGATGCGTCGGCGACCACAACCGCTCCCGCTGAACCAACTGCCGGCAGTCGGCTGGGTCCAGTACGAGCCGCGCGGTGTTGTGCTCGTGATCGGAGCCTGGAACTATCCCGTCTATCTCACTCTCGTCCCACTTGTTGCAGCACTTGCTGCGGGCAACGTAGTCATCGTCAAACCGTCGGAAGGGGCTCCTGCGACGTCCGCACTGCTGGCTCATTGGCTGCCGCGGTACGTCGATCCAGATGCCGTTGTGGTTGTCGAAGGCGATGCACAGGTGACGCAGGAACTATTGTCCCAAGGCCCTGACAAGGTGTTGTTCACGGGCGGTACCGAGATCGGGCGCAAGATCCTGGCAAGAGCGGCGCCGGACTTGACGCCGGTACTGCTCGAACTTGGTGGCAAGAGTCCGGTCGTCGTCGCTGCCGACGCCGAAATGGATGTCGTAGCCAGACGCGTTGCGTGGGCGAAGTTGTTCAACTCGGGACAGACATGCCTTGCGCCCGACTATGTGCTCGCGGAACGGTCGATCCACGAACAATTGGTGCGTCGCATCATCGACACTCTCACGCAGTTTCGCGCCGATCAGCAGGGCCAGGGATTGCAGATCGTCAACGAGCGGCAGTTCGACAGGCTCGCCGCAAGCCTGGCCGACACTTCCGGGCGGATCGTGTTCGGGGGTGGATCGAATCGTGATGCCCTCACGATAGAACCGACGGTGATCACCGACCCCGATCCTGACGACGCCGTGATGCAGGAGGAGATCTTCGGGCCGATTCTTCCTGTGCTCGCCGTGGATTCGATCGACGAGGCGATCACGTTCGTCAACGCGCGACCCAAACCACTTGCTGCGTATTACTTCACGAGTTCGCGAACCGTGGCGACAAAGCTGGTCAATGCGATCAGTTCTGGTGGGGCAGTGGTGAATCATGTGACCGTGCACGCGATGGTGCCGCAATTGCCGTTCGGTGGTGTCGGTGACAGCGGGATGGGCGCCTACCACGGAAAGTGGGGCTTTGAAGCTTTCAGTCATCGTAAGTCTGTGCTGGTCAAGCCATTCAAGCCTGATCTGAAATTCGTCTATCCTCCGTATTCCGCGCGTTCCGTGAAGATCATGCGCAGACTGTTCTGAATCCTCGACTTCGGCAATCGATTTCGATGTCGGCAGGAGAAGTGATGATCGATGGCACCGATGACATAGTTCTTGTCCATCCGTCGGGAAACGAAGTGCGTACCGCAGTAGAGGCGTTCCAGCACACCGCGCGGATGCACCCCGACAAAGTCGCGTTGCGGACTCCTGGCGGACATCAGGAGGTGACCTGGCGTGAATACGCGCGGCGTGTCGAGGCCATCGCCGGTGGACTGGCCGAACTAGGCGTTCGGCACGGCGACACCGTCGGGCTCATGCTCACCAACCGGCCGGAATTCAATCTCGTTGATACTGCAATCACGCATCTAGGAGCTATTCCGTTTTCGGTGTACAACACCAGCGCGCCAGAACAACTCGAATTTCTGTTTAGCGACGCGGGCAACAAGGTGGTCGTCACCGAGCAGGTGTTCCTGTCGGCGATCGCAGCATCTCGCGTGACATTCGAGCACATCGTCACCGTGGACGGCCCGGCGGATGGAGCACTCGAGTTGGCGGAGATCGAATCGAATCCAGCCGCGAACTTCGATTTCGAGGCGTCGTGGCGAGCGGTGAGACCGGACGATTTGGTGACCCTTGTCTACACCTCGGGTACCACCGGTCCCCCTAAAGGTGTGGAGGTCACGCAGCGCAACGCAATCGCTGCCGCCAGGGCGATAGCCGGCTTCGACCTCGGATTCGAGGACCGGGCGATCTCGTACCTGCCGTCGGCGCACATTGCGGATCGGATTTCCACGCACGGCGCCAACCAGATCTTTGGTGTGCAAATCACGGCGGTCGGAGATCTGCGCGACTTGATGTCCGCGCTGTCCGATGTCCGGCCGACCATGTTCGTCGGTGTCCCACGGGTCTGGATGAAGATCAAGGCCGGAATTGAGGCAAAGCTGGCAGCGGAAACAAACCCGATCACGTCCAAGTTGGCGGCGTGGTCTTTCGCTGTGGGTGCGCGAGCGGCGAGAGCGACTCTGAACGGGACACCACGGGGGCGGGCGTTGCAACTGCAATACCGGGTCGCCGACACCTTGGTGTTTTCGAAGGTGCGGACCGCGTTGGGGTTCGATCAGCTCAGGTTGGCTTTCACAGGCGCAGCGGCTATTCCTGTCGAGATCCTCGAGTACTTCACCGGCTTGGGTATCCCGTTGCTCGAGATCTGGGGGATGTCGGAAACTATCGGCCTCGGTGCGATGACCACGGCCGACAATCTGAAGATCGGGACAGTGGGTAAACCCGTCACGGGCGTAGAAATCAGACTCGCAGCGGACGGTGAAGTTCTGGTACGAGGACCGATCGTGATGCGCGGATACCGCAATCAGCCCGAGAAGACCGCTGAAACAATCGATTCGGACGGCTGGATGGCGACTGGCGATATCGGAAAGTGCGATGACAACGGCAACCTGACCATCGTCGACCGCAAGAAAGAACTCATCGTCAATTCGTCGGGAAAGAACTTGGCGCCCAACAATATCGAGAATGCTGTCAAGGCATCCTCGTCGTTGATCGCCCAAGTTGTCGCGATCGGTAACAACCAGAGCTACGTCACCGCGCTGGTGACGCTGGATCCGGACGTCACTGATCTGCGAGCAGAGGCCCTAGGGGTGTCCGGAGCGCAACTCGCGGATTTGGCAGCACACCCGAAGATCGTGGAAGAGGCAACACTGGCAGTCAGGGCTGGAAACGCAAAACTATCCAGAGTTGAACAGGTGAAACGCTTTTCGATTATTCCATCGGCGTGGGTTCCAGGCGGTGATGAACTGACGCCGACGATGAAGTTGCGGCGCACACCGATCGCGAGTAAGTATGCCGACACGATCAAAGCGCTCTACGCAGAACGCAGGAATGACGGTGTCATCAACGTGGGTTGATCACATCTTGGCCGATCGGGCCATAGCGAAGGAGTAGAGACCGTAGGTGATGATGCCAAGTCCCGCGGCCACCAGGAGTGCGACTCCGTAAGGTTGGGCGCCGAGGGTTTTCAGGGCACCGTCGAGGCCGGAGGACTTATCGGGGGCCGATTGGATCACCGCAACGATCACAAGCACACCCACTGCCGCAATGGCCAATCCCTTGGCGATATACCCAACCGTGCCGAGGCGTCGAACCAGATCACTGGTGGGCCCATCGAGGTCGTCGAGGAAGTTCTGGCTGGCTCCCTTGTACACGTGGTAACCGCCGATCGCGACAATGACGAGAGCGCCGGCAACGAGTGCGACCGAGCCGACACCGGATTGCATCAGACGCGCGGTGATCCCGGTGCTCTGGCTGCTGCTGGATTTGCCGATTCCGCGTGCAAAACCCCACGCGGTGAACGCAAATGCAAAGTAGACCGCGGCCAGGGAGAACGCCTTGATTCGATCGAATATTCGCGACAATTTCTTATTGGCATCGGGCCTGGACGAACTGCCGAGTACACCTTCAACCACCCGCCACAGGCCCATAGCTGCAAATACGACGACGCCGATCCAGAGCGCCAAGCCGCCACCCGGCTTGTTCGCCAGTTCTGTCATCGCCCCGGACTGGTCTGCGGTTCCGCCGCCGCCCCCGAGAGCGAGGCGGATGGCGATGTAGCCGATGATCAGGTGAACGATGCCGCTCCCGACGAAGCCTGCTCGGGCAATACGCTCGAAGATGCTGTTCTGGGCGACTTGGCCGGCGGTAGAGGACGAGTTGTTGTATCCCGTCGACGCGGAATTTGGATCGTCCGGGTTGGTGTGAGGCATGTTGGATCTCCAGTTACTGGGCGGAAACGGTTACGGACGATCCTGGTAATACTATGTGACTGCTGCCGTCGATCGAAAGTTTGATCGGTGCAGCATCTTTCGTCTCCGACGATACGGTCACTGAAGAATGTGTGCACTGGATCTGCAATCGATGGCCACGGTAGTAGATCGTGAAGGCAAGTTCGCTCAGTTCGATCGGCAATTGCGGATGCAACCACACAACATCGTCACGGAAGTCGAGGCCGGTGTAACAGCGTTCGAGAATATCGATCGCGCCCGCCATCGCAGCGAGGTGAATGCCCTCTCGCGTACGGCCATGCTGGGAGTCCGAGAGATCCGACGCGAGCGCGCTGCGAAGCATGTCCCATGATTGCGAACGATTACCGCGGACGAGCACCCACGTGTGCGCGATTCGGCTGAGAGTCGATCCGTGCGTGGTGCGGGACAGATAGTAATCGATCATGGACGGAATCGACGACGGATCGAAGTGGTAACCCAACCGTGCGATCAGATCGGTCAGTTCCTCCGCGGAAAATACATACAGCAGCATGAGTAAGTCTGCTTGCTTGGATGCCTTGTAGTGGACGGTCGAGTCGCCTTCAGCTTCGAGAATGAGATCGAGCCGACCGATATCGAGGTACCGGGATCGGTAGTCTGCCCAATCCAGTTCTTTGAGGGTATCGAAACCCTCGAATTGCGCGAGCAGGCCATTCGGAAGGAAGGTGAGGCGCAGACGACGACTCATTTTGTCCCAGGCCGCCAACTCGGATTCTGTGACCTCGAGGTCTTCGGTGATGGATCGGCTTGTGCGGCCGAGAATCTCGACGGCGTCGAGCGCTCGCATCAGTGACCACTCCGTCATGATGTTGACGTACGTATTGTTGTCGATGCCTTCGCCAGGGCGACCTGGATAG
Source organism: Rhodococcus sp. ACPA4 (assembly GCF_002300185.1). Classification (NCBI taxonomy): domain Bacteria; kingdom Bacillati; phylum Actinomycetota; class Actinomycetes; order Mycobacteriales; family Nocardiaceae; genus Rhodococcus; species Rhodococcus sp. ACPA4. The sequence goes on along the minus strand of NZ_NSDY01000001.1, from coordinate 1,303,683 downwards.
CCGTCATGAAATTCGTCCGGGCCCATGATGCCCCGGACGTCGTATCGGTCATCGGTGGCGTCGTAGTCAGCCCGGCTGATCCAAAAGCGCGCATTTTCGACTAGAAGTTCGACCGCGTGATTCCTGAGAAATTCGAGGTCGGTGGTTGTCTGCCAGTAGTGCCATACGTTGTATGCGACGGCGAGGTTCACGTGATGCTGACGTCGGGAATTGTCGGGCATCCAGCGCTTGGATCGCGGATTGAACAGTGCAGTCGGCGTTTCCTCGCGCCCATCGCTACCGCTCTGCCAGGGGAACAGTGCGCCATCGTGTCCTGTATTTCTGGCATTGCTCCTTGCCTGTCGAAGTCGGCGACTTCGATACAGCAGCAATGATCGTGTCAATTCGGGTAGGCGCAGAGTCAGGATTGGCGTGACAAACAATTCGTCCCAGAACACGTGCCCGCGATAGGCCTCGCCGTGTAGTCCTCGCGCCGGAACGCCCACGTCGAGATCGATGGTGTGCGCGGACAGGGTCTGCAGTGCGTGAACGAGCTGGACGTTGGCGGCCAAAGATGTTGTGACATCGGAGCCCAGAGTGATGGCAAATTTGTGCCACAGAAGCTCCCACGCGATGCAATGCCGGCGGAACAATTCGCGGTGATCGGCCGCATCGATTGCGTGTTCCCGTGCAGCATGTTCGGGTTCCGCTATTGCATGGTCACGAGATGTGAAGAGCGACATGGTTTTTTCGAAAACTACGGGCTGACCCGATGTTGCCGTGTATGAGACCAACTGTGCGACGGAATTTTCGCTGACGTCCACGCGCCGTGTGTGTTGCGGCGTCGACCCGTCATCGAACCGGACTCTCAACCGTTCACATTGCGACACACGGATATGTGAGGTCGACGTTTCGACTGTCGTCGAAACACGTTCGTGATCAACCGCTTCTGCGGAAATGACGGTGAGGTGGTGATTCGCCAGTAAGGAATAGTCCGGGACGTTGTTGTTGGACACGGCTGCATTGATTCCTGAGCGCACATGGACAGTGCCGTCCCAGTTCTCGGGGATGATCGTCGTGCAGATTGCTGCGAGGTGAGGATCGTCCATCGATACGAATCGTTGTTGACGAATTCTGGTCACTCGGCCGGTGATGTCGCGGAAAGTCGTCTCACGCCGAACCGTCCCGCAGCGTAGATCGAATTCTTCATGGTGATGATCGATCAGATGGGACCCGCTCCCAAGCCACTGGCCGTCGGGTCCGGCCACGGTGAATACCGTCCAATCCGGAATATTGACGGCACTTTCGTCGTCGCGAGACCTACCCGCTGCCTCCGAAGTCAATCTGTTGTAGCACCCGGCGATGTATGTGCCGGGGTAGTGCACGCCGTCGTCATGTGATTCCGGGAGCGCTCCGCGGGTGGCGAAATAGCCGTTCCCCTGTGTCAACAGTGTTTCCCGCAGCCCAGCGGTGTCGGGGCTGCGGCCGCGGTATTCGAGGGACCAGGACGGGTCGGCGCCGTCGGTACACAGTTCGCACGCAGCATCGTCGTTGTCGCCCTCTGCCGAGGCAGAGGTGACGAAGTGGTAATCGATTTCGCTGACGTCGGACACCACGAAGTCGGCTCCGCTGCCGATCAGGTCTGCAACGTTCTCCGCCGGGCCCAGTCCGATACTGAGGCCGAAGGCGCCGGAATTGGCAGCGCGGATTCCGGCGGTCGCGTCCTCGATGACAACACACTCAGATGGTGGGACTGACAGGCGCGCTGCAGCTTCCAGATAGGTGTCGGGGTTCGGTTTCCCTGCAAGGCCGCGCTTTGCGGCGTCGATGCCATCACAGCGGATATCGAAGAGGTTTGCCAAGTGGGCGCTGTCGAGTACGAACTTCGCGTTTCTGCTTGCCGAGACAATCGCTGTGTGGACGCCGGCCGAGCGCAACTGCTGAATCCACCGGACCGTGGGAACGATCACTTCGACACGATGTCGACCAAGCTCTTCGAGGAAGTACGTATTCTTGCGCCCGAGAAGGTCGGTGATGGTAACCGCATTCGGGGAGCCTTCCGAATTTCCCAGCGGGAGAACCACATCGCGCGACGTGAGATACGACTGCAGGCCCTGAGCTCGTGCTTTGCCGTCGATATATCGTCGGTAGTCGTTGTCGCTGAGTTCCACATCGCCGACCTCGCCTCGCTCGGTCAGGTAGTGGAAAAGTCGACGCCAGGCCGCGAGATGAACTTTCGCGGTGTCGGTGACCACACCGTCCATGTCGAACAAGACGGCTCGCAAGACCTTGCCGTCGATGACGATCGACGCCCGAAGAGTTTCATCTGCTCGCCAGATCGTCATGGCAGTAGCGCTGGTGATCTGGGCGATTGGATCGAGGTAGGGAGGGCTTCGCTCGCGTCGAAACTAGAAGTGCCTACGTGGATTACCAATCTCGCTCCCTTCGGAAATGTGGCTCCCTTCACGGTATCGGATATTCCGGAGAGAGTGGCGATGCGCAGCATGCCATCGCGTGTTGGTGTGCAAAATATTTCGCCACGCGGGTTCCGATAACTTTTCCGAAGATTAGCTTGAATTTTTTCACCAGCATTTCAGGTGGGATTAATATGCGCATTACAGTCGGTTGAGCAGGCTGTATACGCGAAATTAACCCATGTCTTGCTGATTGTCGTATTTTCGACGCTTCGGTGGAGATGCTGTGCGCGATGACAAAACATGATCTACATTCGGTGTTGTAAGGATTGATTCAACCTCACCACGGAAGGGAAGATTGAAATGGGTAGTTTGGAAGATTTCGATATCTCGGCAGTGCTGCAAAAGTTGATCGCATTCGTGGATTCATTCTCATCGGACTCGCCGGAGACCGTGGAATAATGTAAGTGACGACAGGTGCTGCGTACGCCCTATTAGGGTGCGTACGCAGCACCAACTGTCGTTTGCGGAACGTGCAGCGGCGGCCATGTATTCGACTCTGATTGAATACGAAATCTATTTATTCATCAAATTATCTGCATCCCGGAATGCAGTCCCGTTCTATTCCTTGTCCGCATAGTGTTAAAGCGGGGTGAGCTCCTGATGGGTTGAGATGGCGAGCCGATTCCAAGTGTTGATCGCTGAGATTGCCATCAACAGGCGAATGATCTGATTCTCGGAGTATGACGCCTTCACTCGCGCCCAGACTGCATCCGAAACGCCGCCTTTCCCGATGAGCGTCACTTCTTCCGTCAATTCCAACACGGCCTGCTCGGCCTCGCTGAACCACGACGACGCTTCTCTCCAGGCCGCTAATACGTCCAGCCGGCGTTGATCCTCGCCGTCTTTTCGAGATTCGGTTGTGTGCATGTCCAGACAGTAGGCGCAGCCGTTGATCTGCGAGGCACGGATTTTCAGGAGATGGAGTGTTTTCGATTCGAGGTCGCCGGCGTGGACATATTTCTCGATGGCCAGCATGCCTTTGTACGCCTCGGGGTCTATGTCGGTGACAGACAGTCGTTGGGTGGCGTGGGGTCGACTTTCGATGGTGCTCACGTGGTCCTCCTTTTGCGTCTGCTGGGGGAGCGAGCCGTGATCGCTCCGAGTTCCACGTTAGTGACGAGGAATTGCTTTTTACACCGCTGGCGCTCGAGTGGTGTGTCCTGTTTCGGCACCGTGCGCATCGTCGTATGCCAGAGTCGCCAGATGAGCGAAGAAGTGGGCCCTGAGGCTTGGTGGACTGTGCTCGTCGGGATCACAGCGCTGCTCGTTGCCGGCGCTTGTGGTGTTGTCCTGTGGAGTGCCGTGCCACTCGCTTCGTATGTGTACTTCGCGCTCGCCATGGCCGTGCTCGCTGCCCTGGGTGCAGTGTGGTTGATACTCAGCCTGATTGGGTGGTTCAAATTTCGAGCCTTGCGCTGGAGTTTGATTGCGCCGGCGCTCGTTCTCCTCACATGTGCACTTGTAGCGCTGTCGGTGCCGTCGCGAATTGCGTTCATGGCGTCGAAGGACTCACTGGCTGCCGAGGCCCAGGAATGCTCGACGTCGGCGACTGACCGTCGAATAGGTGTGTATCAGGTCAGGCGGGTCGAGTCAGTTGAGCACGGGTGTCTGTTCTTCATCGAAGGCGGGCTGACCAATTCGATCGGTCTGGCGTACCTGCCGGGCGGGGCGCCGTATCTCGGCGTTCCCAGGCATGACGGCGACATCGGCTACCAGGAACTCGACGGTGATTGGTACACGTTCGTGCAAGTGTTCTAGGTGCCTGTCAGGTGATCAATGCCGTGGCAAGATCCCGATATTCTGCGGCTGGGAATGAAGTCGGGTCTGCAGTGAGCACTTGGATTGCTACTTCGTCGGCGCCCGCTTCGTAGTGCGCTTCGATGCCGGCACAGACACGTTCGAGGTCACCCCACGGAATCAGCGTGTCCATCAGAGCGTCGCTACCTCCGTCCAACAAATCCTTGTCGGTGTACCCCAGACGGCGGAGGTTGTCCGAGTAGTTCGGCAACGACAGGTAGCCGCGCATGTATTCGCGGGCGATCCCACGGGCAATGGTTTCGTCCTCTTCGAGGACCACGGCAACTTCAGGTGCGAGCAGTGGCTCGGCTCCGAGAATCTCGCGGGCCAGCGCTGTGTGTTCTGGCGGGACAAAGTAGGGGTGTGCTCCGGCCGATCTGGCAGCCGACAGCTTCAGCATGCGAGGGCCGAGGGCTGCAAGGACTCGGCGATTGGCGGGGACCGGTTCCGGTGCGGCGTCCAAAGCGTCCAGGTACTGGACCATGTGGGTGTAAGGCTTGGTGTAGGTGTGCTGCGCCTTCGCATCGACGATCGGTGCGTGGCTGGTTCCTACTCCCAGGAGAAAGCGGCCAGGGTAGTCGCGCTCGAGGTTGCTGACGGCTTGGGCGGTTTCGGTGGGGTCAGCATGCCAGATGCTGGCAATGCCGCTGGCGACACCGATTCGCGTTGTCGCAGATAGCACTTCGCCGTACACGGCAGGCAGGCCTTCTCCGAAACCGCCTGACGTCCACAACCGCGTGTAACCCAACTCGTCGAGTTCGCGAGCTGCGTCGAGTGCTGCCTCGCGATGTTGCGGACTCAGCCAGAGCGCGCCACCCCATGCACTTACTTGTCGTGTCATAACGTGAGCCTAGCTATTGATCCACTCGAGGGTGATGAATCACCACGTTCAGTGTTGGGTCGGAGACGAGAGTTCCTTGGCGGTAGAGGACCGTCCAATCACGTTCGCGCCGTTGCCAAATAGTTGCCCTGCGGGTGAGCTTGGTGTCTTGCTGGAGCGTATAGGTCAGTAGATAGGTAGCCGGGGCGATCTCGCGTAGGTGGAACTCTCTGGTGGCGGACACTGTCCTTGCAGCCTTGGTATCCCCAATTCGCCTTGCAGCAGTTTCGCAACACAGTGAACCGGCGTGTGATATCGAGAAGCTCGTTGACCTCGTTGTCGGCCCTCAGTCCAGACGATAGCGATGCCCATCCGCGTATTCCCCACGCCGTCTATCCGGTCGACTACGGGATATCTTGTCGGCACCGACACCGGCGCAGCGCCGGGTCCGAGTCCAGCATCCAGGCCGTCACCGTTGGATACAGCTTTCCGGCGCGATTCGAAAGTACGGATCACCCGGTCGACCGCCGCGTGGCAATTGTGCACGCGCAGGCGGGATCATCCGCGCGTGTGCATAATCGGCGAGCGAACTCGGCGACGTCACAACCTACTATGGGGGTTAATTGCCTCTCTCACAGCAGAGAGAAGAAGCAGCTCGATTCCGAACTGATCGCCGGTAGGGCGAGCGGTCTGGGTGCTGCGTTGAGGTCTGACGTGTACAGCGACGGAACAACATAGAGCGGTATCAGTTCGCGCAAGCCGAACCGCGATCGAATCTGCATGCGCTCATTCTTTCCAGACGCCATCGGTGGCTTTGATCTCGCGGATCATCGAAGGTCCGCCTGTGGGCCAGGTCTGGATGAGGTAGTCCTCGGTGGGGGTGTCGACGTCGAGGTCCCAGTGCGATGCTCGTCCACGGGTGGCGATGCGGAAGTGCCGAGCACCTCGGTGGGAGGTGAGCTTCCCGAATTCTTCGACGATCTCGTTTGCCAAGGTGATGAAAAGCATGGGTTCGCGGCACACGACGGTGACTTCTTCGATGTTGTCCCATGCGTCGAGATCGATATAAGGTCCACCGTTTTCGAAAATGTGGTCTTCACCGGACAACAGTTCAAGTGTGACATTAACGGGACCGTAGGCGATTCCGGTGTGAACGGAGATGAGGTGGTTGCCGGCGTCGAAAACCTGGCCGGTGGTGTATGTGTCGGTGGGATCGGCGTCGGCCGCCGAGATGAGAAACGTGTGGTGCTCGACCTCTATCAATCCTGTGATCGTCATTGGTTGATTAGAGCAGTTGGCCCTGCGCGCGTCGTGACTGCGGCAAGAAATCGTAGGGTTGTCATTGCTGTCTGGGACTTGAGTGCCCGTCGGCCCTGGCACACTCGCAGTAATAGTTGGCCAGGTTCCTGGTCCTCACGGTTAGGGAGCTGAGGTCGATGATGAGAGTTCGCAGAAATTACGGTTGGCTTCGATCGAGCAAATCAAGAGTCATCGTTGTTGCGGCTCTTACCATGTTCTTCGTCGCGGCTTGTAGCAGCCCTGAACCCGAACATGACGTGGCGACAGAAATCATTGCCTTTGCAGATGGCGACGGTTCGATTTACACGATGAAGCCGGACGGGAGCGGCCTTCGCCAGCTCACCACCACCATCACTGACGACAACTACTCTGAATACGCGTCCGACCCTGCTGTGGCTCCGGATGGCAGCAAGATTGCATTCACCCGAGGATCGGGGATCGCTGTGATGAACGTCGACGGAACCGAGCAGACGACCGTGACCGACCGCGGCGGTTCCCCCAATTTTTCGCCGATGGTTCGAAAATCGTATTCGGCTGCGTCGGCGGGATTTGCCTGATCAATGCTGACGGTTCCGATCGGCAACAACTCTCACCGGAGGTGAATGACGATCGCAGCATCCCGAGTAGGTCTTTTCCTTCGTTCTCCCCGGACGGAACGAAGATCATCTTCAACGAAAACGGCTACATTGCAGGGTTTTCGGCTGACGGCACCGGATGGTTCCAGGTGCTGCGTGACCAGTACTGGAACTCCGATCCCGCCTATTCGCCGGATGGGTCGACCATCGTCTTCTCGAGCAACCGTGGCGGGAAGAACCAATCCGAGACATATGTGATGACAGCCGACGGTAAGGACATTCGCGCACTTACGACGGAACATGATGTCGGAGCCGTGTATTCGCCAGACGGCTCGAAGATCGTCTACACGCACGGGGTAGCTGAACCTCGCACCCTGGTGGGTATCTGGGTCATGAACCTAGACGGCAGCGAACCACGGCTGTTGACCTCGAAATCGCTGATCGCTCAAGCCCCCAGTTGGGGCGGATATGCGTAACGTCAACCTTTTGGGGTAATTGTCGCAATTTTTCGGGAATAGGCCTGGCCGCAAACAAATGTGTGGTCGACTCGAACCGCACATAGCGCGGGTCTCTGTCTGTCGTCCGCGAAAAACACTCCCACGGGGAACGGAGATGCGATGCAGAAGGTGCCGAGTGGGACGAGGGGCCGACTGGTTCTGACAGCTCTGACCGCGGTACTGATTGCAACAGGCGGTGGCATCGCATCCGCTCAGCCCACATCCTGGGGTCCACTCGCCGCTCCCAACCCGTTCCTCGGACCCGCGGGTACCTCGACGATGCACGGTGACGCCGGTTCCTCCGATGCGACACCACTCAGCGGTCCGGGCACCGGGAAATTAACCGTTGATCCGCTTCCCTTGGCTGCAGCATGCCCGACACTGCTCGAGGGATCCGATGGATTGGTTCTTGCGCTGTGTACCAGCATCCTCGGCCAGACTCCGACGGTGCACCTGATAGACACGTCGGCGCTCGGCACCGGATCGGCGGGTTCGTCGGTCGGATCATTCTCACCTGCTGCTTCCGTTGCGCAACTTGAACTTGCGAAAGGCAGCTTGCTCGGCGGTGTCTATGCGTACCTGGACAACGACAACCGGCTTGTTGCGGTGGAAGGTAACCGCATGCTGGTGCGGGTGCAGCACGAACAGAAGCCAAACGGCGGTTGGCGACTCTTCGTCGACCAATCAGTTGATCTGACCTCGTCAATTCCCGACGGCGACAATGTCACCGGCCTCGCACCGGACTGGCAAGGCAACGTGTGGTTTGCAACTGGTGCCGGTCGCGTCGGTAGCGTCGACGGGGGAGGAGTCGCCCGCACACATCAATTGCCGGCCGGCGAGGAAGTGCAGAACAGCATCTCTACCTCGGCGTTCGGCACCGCCGTCGCGACTACTCACGCGCTGTACCAGCTCAGTGCCGCGCAGGACGGCACCCCGACAATAGATTGGCGTGCACCGTACGACCGTGGCAGTGCCCGCAAGCCAGGTCAACTCAGCTGGGGAACCGGTTCCACGCCAACCTATTTCGGCCCAAGCGGAGACGACTACGTGACGATCGTCGACAATGCCGACACTCAGGTGCATCTCTTGGTCTACCGAGCTGCGACCGGTGAAATGGTCTGCAGTCAGAACGTTCTCAGTACCGCAGGGCCAGGCAGCGAGAACTCGCCGATTGGTATCGGCAACTCGGTGTTCGTGGCCGGCACTTACGGCTATCCCTACCCGACGGTGCCCGAAGGCGCCGGGCCCGCGGTACCCGCGAGTGCACCGTTTGTCGGCGGCATGACTCGCGTCGATGTCGATAATGCTGGAACCGAATGCCACACAGTGTGGGACAACGACGCTCGTAGTTCTGCCGTGCCGCATCTGTCGACTGCCGACGGAAATTTGTACACCGTCGTTCGTCAAGGGCTTCCGCTTTCATCCGACAGCACCACCCCGCTCGACGGCTTTGCGTTCACGGTGATCGATCCGAACACCGGGGAGGTGCTTGCGTCGCGCGATCTACCCGGAACCATCGTCAACGACACCTTGCAGATGTCCGCGCTGATCAATTCGAGTGGTGACTACCTTCAGGGGACGATCAGTGGAGTAATCCGAGTCGGCGGGTAGCACAGCCAGCCGACCTCGACGCACTCTGCACCACTATCGGCAAGCGCACAGCCGTGCATCTGTAACCGGCGTCTCGGCACCCAGTATCAGGCAATCTCACGCGTGCTGCGCGGAATTCGATGACCTTCGATGATTCTCTGCCTGAGGGGAGGAATCGCAATGCAGCATGGTCGGTATCAGTTTTCCGGTGTTGTCGATCCTCGATACCGAAACACTGTCGCTGCAACCGTGATTCAACTTCACTGCGTGGGCAATAGCATCCCGGTCGGATTCGAATTCCCCAACTGTCGAGGTGCCTTCCGGGAGGGTGATCTTGTACTTCTCCATTACAAAACTTCTTCGTGTAGTCCTATCGACGGCCTACCCAGAGTGGGTGGGAGGGAAACGTTTCTATTGCGCCGCGCTGACCGACGACATGTGGAAATCGGGAATGCGCAGCGGTGGCATGGCGGTGCGGGTGAACCAGTCTTTCCATTCGCGAGGGAGCGTGATCTCGGTGCGTCCGGCTTCGGTGACACGGCGAAGGAGGTCCAGCGGGCTTTCGTTGAAGCGGAAATTGTTGACCGCGCCGACGATCGTGCCGTTCTCGATGAGGTACACACCGTCGCGGGTCAACCCGGTGAGCAGCAGCGTTGTCGGGTCCACCTCGCGGATGTACCAGAGTGTGGTGAGGAGGAGACCGCGTTCGGTTTTCGCGATCATGTCCTCGATGCCGGTGTCATCGCCGCCGGTGAGGATCAGGTTGTCACCTGGCACGGCAACGGGTCGGTCGAATTCGCGGGCAGCATGACGCGGATACGCAAGGGCTGCGATCGTGCCGTCTTTGATCCAGTCGACACGATCGATGTCCATACCGTTGTCGAAGAGCGAGACGGATTCACTCGACGACGTGGTCACCACGAACGGCGCGGATTTCAAGCCGTCGGCGTCCGGGTCCGAGGTCAGAGTCAATCCCAGTGTTCCGAGGGTTTCCCCGATTCGCGTGCCACCTGTCCTCGACAGTGCGGTGTGGCCTTCCTCGGCTCCGCGGCCTTCCATGGTCCACATCAGGTAGATCATGAGGTCTGCAACCGCGGACGGCGGAAGAATTGTTTCGTACCGTCCAGCCGGCAACGCGACCGAGTTTTTTGCCCAGTCGAGACGAGTAGTCAACTGGGACAAAAGATTGGGTATGGAGATGTCGCTGAAGTCGACCGTCCCGGATCCGACCCAGGCGCTGGCGTCGCCGCGTTTGCCGTTGATCTCGACTGAGCCGGTGGGCTGAACGGTGCGGCGGCGAAGGCCGGTAGAGGTTCCGAGCCACGTGGTGTGCAGTTGATGATGCGCAAAGCCGAACAGTTGATCCTGTCCGTCGAAGCCGGCGGAGAGGTCGGCAGCAAGGCGGCTGAAGACAGCGATGTCGGTCAGTGCAGGGCCGGATTCCCATTCAGAATCTGCTGGACCTGCCGGTACAAGGTCGGAGGCGTCGTCGGCGGGTGTTGCACTTCGGGCGGCGTCCTCGCTTGCCTTTACGACAGTCTCGATCTGCGCGGGATCGACACTGCTGGAACTCACTGTCCCGACACGGGCGGTGTCACCGTCCCGAACGATCGAGATGACGGTCCAGGTCCGAGACAGTGAGACACCGTTCGTGGTCATGGAGTTGTTGGCCCACCGCAACGACGCTTCGCTGGCGTCGGTGACGATGACGATCGACTCGTCGACGGTTCGCGCGGCCAGCGCGCGGTCCACTACCTGCTGCGCCGTGATCACTGCTGGGCCTCCGAACGGGTGTTGAGGATGTTGACGCCGCGGAACAAAGCGGACGGGCATCCGTGACTGACAGCGGCGACCTGCCCGGGTTGCGCCTTGCCGCAATTGAATGCGCCGCCGAGTTTCCACGTCGACGCTCCGCCTACAGCTTCCATCGAGCCCCAGAAGTCGGTGGTGGTGGCCTGGTAAGCGACGTCGCGGACCTGGCCGTCGAGTTTGCCGTCCCGGATTTTGAAGAACCGCTGACCCGTGAACTGGAAGTTGTAGCGCTGCATGTCGATTGACCACGACTTGTCTCCGACGACATAAATGCCGTCTTCGACTCTCGAGATCAAGTCGGCCGTCGACGTGTCGGTCTCCGGATCGGCGGAGAGGGAAACGTTGGCCATGCGCTGGATGGGAACGTGGTGCGGCGAATCGGCGTACGAGCACCCGTTGGAGCGCTCAAGGCCCAGACGCGGGGCAAACGCGCGGTCGAGTTGATATCCGACCAGCGTGCCGTCTGCGACCAGGTCCCAGCGCTGGGCGGCGACGCCGTCGTCGTCATAACCGACGCTGGCCAGTCCGTGTGCGACGTTGCGGTCAGCCGTGACGTGCATGATGTCGGTGCCGTACTTCAGTGTGCCGAGCTTGTCGGGGGTCGCGAAGGAGGTGCCGGCATAGGCGGCTTCGTATCCGATTGCCCGGTCGTATTCGGTTGCATGCCCGATGGATTCGTGAATGGTGAGCCACAGGTTGGTCGGGTCGATCACGAGGTCTGTCGGGCCAGGTGTGACCGACGGCGCCTTGACCTTCTCGGTGAGCCACTGCGGGATCTGCGCCAGCTCCTCAGCCCAGTCCCACGTGCTACCGGTGCCGAGATACTCCCAACCCCGCGCGACCGGCGGCGCCAAAGTACGCATCGACTCGAAGCTGCCCGCTGATTTGTCGACGGCTGTTGCCTCGATTTCGGGATGCAGTCGCACCCGTTGCTGGATGATCGACGAGCCCGCCATATCGGCGTAGAACGTCTGCTCCTTGACCTGGAGAACCCCAGCGGTGACGTGGTCGACGCCGTCGGACGCCTGAAGTCGGCCCGAGTAGTCCAGGAGAAGATCGACCTTGTCGGACGTCGGAGTGGTGAACGGATCTATCTCGTACGGAGACACCCACGTGGCGTCGGCGTAGATCGGTTCGTCGGCAAGAGTCACCGGATCGCGATTGAGTGATCGCAACGCCCTCGCCACCTCGACGGCTTGCCGTGCCAACGACGACGCAACAGCGGGTGACACCTCCGCGTGGGAGGCAAACCCCCAGGTTCCGTCCACGATCACGCGGACAGCCACACCCACTTCGTCGCTGTCCGAAACCGATTGAACTTTGCCGTCGCGCAACCGGATCGACTGAGTGAGCAACCGGTGCACACGTACATCCGCGTGCTCGGCTCCGGCGGCGCGCGCTGCGGACAGCGCGGCGTCCGTTACTGCCTTCAGAGGGAGGGCGAGGAAATCTGTATCGACATCTCGGGTGACGGTCACCGTCATGACGCTAGCCGAACTGCTGCCACCCCAGGCGAATCACCATGGCAATCACAACAACCAGCAGTGTGATCCGGACAAAACCGGAGCCTTTACTCAGTGCCATACGCGAACCGACGACCGCGCCGAGAACATTGCACACGGCCATCGCCAATCCCAAGCTCCACCACACATGGCCGGTGACGGCAAAGTACGTCAACGCGCCGAAATTGGAACCGAGATTGATGACCTTGGCCATCGCCGCGCTGCGGACGAACTCCGTTCCGAGGAACGTCGCGAAGCTGATGATCAGGAACGTGCCCGTGCCTGGGCCGAGTAAACCGTCGTAAAGCCCGATGAGTCCCGCTGACAGCAAGATCACCAGAGCCGATTTGCGTTGAGTCGGGCGGTGCGTGGCGAGCGTCGTACCCAGGCTCGGACGCATCGTGACGAACACGGCGACGGCCACCAGGACAACCATCACGATCGGAATGAAGTACTTTTTGTCGATCAACGACACTGCCGCCGCGCCACACGCTGCAGTAATCGCGGCCAGGATCGCCGCCGGGATCAACTGTCGCCATTGCATCGGAATTCGGCGTGAGAACGTCCACACCGCAGCGCTGGTCCCGGTGAACGCGGTGAGCTTGTTGGTAGCCAATGCGGCCTGCGGCGTCAACTGGGGTGCAACCAGGAACAGTGCCGGCAGCAGAATCAGCCCGCCGCCGCCGACAACGGCATCAACCCATCCGGCCGCCGTCGCCGCCGTCATGAGCAGGCCCCAGTCCGCAATATCCACGGCGGTGACTCTCTCACAGAGTGAGCGGTGATGCGGTGACGGTGTGGGAGTCTTGATCGCATGAGGAGGTTCAGCCTGTGGCTGCGAGGCAAGCCGATGATCGCCGACGGCGCGTTGGCGTTGCTGTTCTTTGCCCTGGAGATCGTCTCGTACATAGGCTCTGAGCGCGAGGAACATTGGCAACAGCTGGCGCTCGGATTCCTGATCTGCCTTCCCGTCCTCTGGCGTCGTAAGTACCCGCGAGTGTCTGCGGTGGCGATTCTCCTGATGTCGTTCACCAGTACTTTTCTCATGTGGATGAGCGGGAATGCATCAGTCGAACATCCCGGGTTGCTGGCGTTAGGCGTAGCTCTCTACACGCTGGTCGTGTACGTGGACCGGCGCACCGCCGCGATTTACCTCGGCTTTCTCCTCATCGACTCGACTCTGGCGATACTTGTGGTGCGAACAGACATCGTCCTGGATCTCATCGTTACCGCAATGCTGTTCGCCCTGGCTTGGATCAGCGCCGAATTTGTCAGTGCCAGACGCGCGTATGACGAAGAAGTGGCGGCACGTCTGGAGGTGGCCGAATACGACCGCGACCGCCGGGCCGAGGAAGCCGTTGCCGCGGAGCGGACCCGCATCGCGCGCGAATTGCACGACGTCGTTGCCCACGCGGTGAGCGTGATGATCGTCCAAGCCGACGGGGCGAGCTATGCCGTCGACACGAATCCGGCGCTAGCGAAGAAAGCGCTTGGCAACATCTCGAGCACAGGGCGAGACGCGCTGGCAGAACTACGACGCACGGTCTCGCTGTTGCGCACCGAAGTCAACAACGAGGCGATGCCGCAACACGGTTCTGCGGGCATCGCGAAGGTTGTGGAGATGATGCGTGCGACGGGTTTGAACGTACGACTGGAGTTGACGGGCGAACTCGACGACATCACGCCGTCCGTGAGTTTGGGTATTCACCGGATCGTTCAGGAGTCACTGACCAACGTGCTGCGTCACGGTGGTGACAGTCCGAAAGCGCGAGTTACCGTGCGCCGCACCGACACCGCAGTCCTGGTGGAAGTCATCGACAAGGGGATGGCGACGTCTGCTTTCACAGGTGGTTCCGGCAACGGCTTGGTCGGAATGCGTGAGCGCGTCGCAGTTCTGCAGGGAACTCTCGAGACCGGTCGACGCCCTGACGGCAGCTGGCGTGTGTACGCCGAGCTTCCCCTCGCGATCCAGGATTGACCGACCGGGCCAGGCGCGGTTTCCGACTTCCGGCACGGCTGAAGTTGTCCAGGCTCACCTGCACAACGTGACGCGACGGGTTTCGCATTCAACCGGCCTGGCCGGTGCATTTGTGCTGCTTGAGCACCACAATACCTCTGGTGAACAGACCATAATTCTTCTCTGCGGAGATTCGAGTCCGCGAAGCTGAACGAACCGTGCGGTGAATCGACGGTTGACATCGCCCCTTCCTGAAAGCAGAATAACTTTCTGTACATCAGAAAAACTATCGAAATGAGGCTTCTCATGCGCGACGCGGATGGCGTTATAGCGAACGTCCGACGAGGCATGCTCCCTGCGCACATCTACAACGACGCAGAGGTTTTCGAGGCTGAGAAGGAGCGGCTGTTCAGCCGCGCATGGATGTTTGTTGCGCACGAGTCGGAATTGCCGCAGGTTGGCGACTACGTTGTGCGCCGCGTCATGGAGAATTCGTTCATCGTCAGCCGTGACCAGTCCGGCGAGATCCACGCGATGTTCAACATGTGCCTGCACCGCGGTATGCAGGTATGCCGCGCCGAGCAGGGCAATGCCTCGCACTTCCGCTGCCCGTACCACGGCTGGTCGTACAAGAACGACGGCCGCATCGTCGGTATGCCGTTCCACAAGGAGGCATACGGCGGCGAGGAGGGCTTCGCGCGTAAGGGACAGCGACTGCTGCCGGCGCCCAGCCTGGGCATCTACAACGGGCTGATCTTCGTGTCGATGGACCCGGACGCCGAGTCGCTGGAGGACTTCCTCGGCGACTTCAAGTTCTACCTCGACTACTACACCAAGCAGAGCGCGAGTGGCGTCGAGGTTCGCGGACCCCAGCGCTGGCGAGTCAAGGCCAACTGGAAGATCGGCGCCGAGAACTTCGCCGGCGACATGTACCACACGCCGCAGACGCACACGAGCGTCGTCGAGATCGGCCTGTTCCGCGAGCCGAAGGCGGAAAAGCGTAAGGACGGCAACACATACTGGGCGGGCAAAGGCGGCGGCACCACGTACAAGCTGCCCCCGGGAACCTTCGAAGAGAAGATGAACTACGTGGGCTACCCCGACGAAATGGTCGAGCGCATGAAGGAGCAGTGGTCCCAGGAGCAGGTCGACGTCATCGGACGCGACGGCTTCATGATCTCGGCCGCTTCGGTCTTCCCGAACATCAGCCTGGTTCACAACTGGCCGAAGGTCGCTGAAGGCGACGACGTCCTGCCCTTCATCTCCATCCGGCAGTGGCAGCCGATCAGCGCCGACGAGACCGAGGTCCTGTCCTGGTTCGTCGTAGACAAGGAAGCCCCGGAGGAGTTCAAGAAGCTCTCCTACAAGGCCTACCTGATGTGCTTCGGCTCCAGCGGCATGTTCGAGCAGGATGACGTCGAGAACTGGGTTTCTCTGACCAACACTGCCGGTGGGTCGATGGCCCGCCGCCTGCTGCTCAACGGCCGCATGGGCATGCTGCACGACGACAGCCCGGTAGTGCAGCCATTGACGGAGGACGAGTTCTGCGGTCCCGGCGTGGCGCACGTCGGCTACGGCGAATACAACCAGCGGCACCTTCTCAACGAGTGGGCCGACTATCTGGAGAAGCCTGCGCCGGTGACGGAGAACATTCACGTCGGTGCTCCCAATGTCGATGGTGAGTGCAGCAGTGACACGGCAGCGCAGTGCAGCAGCGAGAAGGCGGAGGTATAACTCATGAGCACCTACATCCCCATCGACTCCGCCAGCTCCCCGCTGGGTCAGGCCGCGTCGAAGACCACCGCCGTTGGCTCCTCACTGGCATTCGACGATCCGCGGCACCTGACCGCGAATCGCTGGCTCGTGGAGGAGACCTACATTCTCGATCGACAGGACTACGACGCCTGGCTCGATACCCTCGCCGAGGACATCCATTACTTCATGCCGATCCGCGTCACCACGGCGCTGGGAACCGGCTATGACACGGCCAAGGACATGGCGCACTTCGACGAGGACAAGTACTCGTTGAGCCGTCGCGTCGCGCGTTTCGACACGGGCCACGCGTGGGCAGAGGATCCGCCCTCGCGACTGCGTCACCACCTGTCCAACGTCCGCACCTTCGCGACGGAGAACGAGAACGAACTCGTCGTCGAGTCGGCAGTCCTGTTGTTCCGCAGCCGCGGTGACGTGCTGGAGCCCTCGCTGCTCTCGGTTGGTCGCGTCGACCTGCTGCGTCTCGAGGGGGACGTCTGGCGCCTGGCCCGTCGGCACATCGCCGCCGACGAGTCCGTGCTGCGCATGCAGAACCTGGCGGTCTTCCTGTGAAGCTCGCCTGGGAGGGTGAAGCCGAGGACGCCGCAGCGGCAGCCCGGGCGAGTTCCCGGCTCGGCGTGCTGCAGGACCAGCGCGACGGTGAGACCATCGTCGTCGCGAATGAGTTCGCCGACATGCGAATCTCGAAGGTTCACACCCGCAACGGCGTT
The DNA here is from genome assembly GCF_002300185.1 of Rhodococcus sp. ACPA4. Taxonomy (NCBI): domain Bacteria; kingdom Bacillati; phylum Actinomycetota; class Actinomycetes; order Mycobacteriales; family Nocardiaceae; genus Rhodococcus; species Rhodococcus sp. ACPA4. Next base: position 1,286,895 of record NZ_NSDY01000001.1, on the reverse strand, counting down.
CGGCTGCTCATCGAATCGCCGAAGTCCGGCCAGTGGATCACTCTCGACGCTCTCGAGCTCGAAGCGCTGACGTGGCAGAACGAAACCACGCTGTCTGCGATGGTCGGGAAACCGTTCCAGTCGCTCCTCGGCACCGAGGACGCCTCGTGACCGGCTGGCTCGACGGTAAGCGTGCGCTTGTCGTCGGGGCGGGCTCCGGCATCGGGCGCGGTGTGGTCGACGCCTTCCTCTCCGAGGGCGCCAAGGTCGGCGTCCTCGAACTCGACACTGCCAAGTGTGAGGCACTTGCGGCCGAGCACCCCGAGGTCGAAGTTGTGCAGGGCGACGCCACCAAGGCTGCCGCGAACCAGACTGCGGTCGCTGCCGTCGTGGATCGCTTTGGCGGCCTGGATGTTCTGGTGAACTGCGTCGGCGTCTTCGACTTCTACCGCAAGCTCGAGAGCATCGACGCCGACATGCTGGATCAGGCGTTCGACGAGATGTTCGCAATCAACGTCAAGTCGCACCTGCACAGCGTCAAGGTCGCGACGCCGGCGCTGCGTGAGTCGGGTGGGTCGATCGTGCTCACAGAGTCGACGTCGGCCTACTACCCGGGCCGCGGCGGAACCCTGTATGTCGCTTCCAAATTCGCCGTACGAGGATTGGTCACCACCCTCGCGTACGAGTTGGCACCGGACATCCGCGTCAACGGCGTGGCCCCTGGCGGCACCCTGGGGACCGATCTGAGCGGGCTCACGACGCTGGGACTGACCGAGAACCGACTCGACGGCCCGGACCGCGCGAAGGAACTCGCCGGCCGTAACCCGTTGGGAGTCGCACTCTCCGGCATCGACCACGCGTGGAGCTACGTCTTCCTCGCCTCCGACCGATCACGCGGCATTTCCGGCCGCGTCGTCCACTCGGATGGCGGCATGGGCATCAAAGTTTAAGAGTCGCACCACGCGACCTACCGAAAGAAGAACTTGGAAATGGCAATCCTCAAAGCGAACCTCGAACTGTGCCAGGGCTATGCAAACTGCGTGGTCGCGGCTGACGACGTCTACGACATGGACGACGACGGCCTCGTGGTGCTGCTCAAAACCCGGGTGGACGAGTCCGACCGCCAGCGCGTCGAGACCGCAGCGAAGAGCTGCCCCGCCAACGCCCTCTGGCTGGAGGAAGAGTGAGCGGCGGGGTTCTCGTCGTCGGCGGCTCGGTCGGCGGTATCCGTACGGCCCGGGCGTTACGTAATGAGGGCTACGCCGGGCCGGTAACAGTCGTCGAGGCCGAGCCGCACTTGCCGTACGACAAGCCGCCGCTGTCGAAGGTTCCGCTCGACGGCGACGCGCACGTGCCACTGCTCACCGCGGCGGAGGCACGAGAGCTCGACATCGAGCTCAGGTTAGGCGCTGTCGCAATCGAAGTGCGGGCGCAGGCCAACCAGCTGGCACTCGCCGACGGCACAGTTCTCGACTACGACGAGCTGGTGATCGCTACCGGTGCCGCGGCTCGGCCCTCGCCGTGGAGCGGCCCTGGTATCCATGTACTTCGCACTCTTGCCGACGCTCGCGCACTGCGCGAGAGTCTGCACGGCGCGAGCCGTCTCCTCGTCGTCGGTGCCGGGTTCATCGGTGCGGAGATCGCGTCACTCGCGCGCAAGCAGGGCATCGACGTCACGATTGTCGATCCCGCCCCTGTCCCGATGGCCCGTATTGTCGGCACTGAACTGGGAGAACGCCTGTCGGACCTGCATCGGGTGCATGGCGTGGAGGCTAAATTCGGCACCACCGTCAGCGCACTCGACTGCGTAGACGACAGTCTGCGCGCGACGCTTTCCGACGGCTCAGAATTTCCGGTCGACGCTGTCGTGGTGGGAATTGGTGCGGTTCTGGAACTCGGGTGGTTGGAGTCGTCAGGCCTGACGCTCGACGACGGTGTCGTGTGTGACGAATACGGCCGCACTCCCGACTTTGCGAACATCCACGCTGTCGGTGACATTTCGAAGTGGTACCAACCGCGGCTCGGCACGTCGGCGCGGGTTGAACACTGGACCAACGCTGTCGAGCAAGCAAACACGGTGGCCCACAACATTATTCACGCGGATGATCTGCTCGCGCACGACCCGGTGGCCTATGTGTGGAGCGATCAGTACGACTGGAAGATTCAGTTGTTCGGAACCCGTGACGTTGCGGCAGACCCGCTAGTGGTGGAACAGTCCGACCCGCTACGTTTGGCAGCGATCTGGCAGGACTCCGAGGGCCGGGCAAGCGGCGGTTTTACCGTCAACTGGCCCAAGGCGTCGGTCCAGCTGCGGCGGACTATCGCTGCCGGCGGACCCGCCGATGCGGTGCACGCGCAGCTTTCGACTCCGACGGTGAAGCGATGATGTCCGGGGAATTGGATGAACTACGGCATCTGGTGGCGGAGGGCTGCCGAGTTTTGGCGGCTCGTCAATTAGCGCCCGGCATTCTCGGGCACATCAGCTACCGGATCGACGAGACCAGGCTGCTGGTTCGGTGCCGCGGCGCCCAAGAGCGCGGGCTGGCGCACACGACGCCACAAGATATTCGGTTGGTCGAATTGACCGGTGAGCCAGGCGCTCCCGGCGAACTCGACGGCTACACCGTGCCGTACGAGCTGCCTCTTCACAGCCGGGTTCTCATGCGTCGCCCCGATGTCATGTCGGTGGTGCACGCGCATCCCGCCAACGTAGTGGCGGCCGATCTCGCCGGGCTGACAATCCTGCCCATTGTCGGCGCCTATGACATCCCGGGGACCGTGCTGGCACATGGGGGAGTGCCTGTATTCCCCAGGGCCGCTTTGATTCACAACTCTGCGCTTGGCGACGATGTCGCTGATTCCCTGGGCGAGCGGCCAGTGGTCCTCATGCGCGGACACGGACTCACGTCCACCGGCACCTCGGTGCAGGAGGCGGTTCTTCGCGCAATCTCCGTCGACACGATCGCGTCACTGTCGTTGTCCATCGTCTCGGCGGGCGGCACGTTGAAACCGATCGGTGCCGAGGATCTGGCCGACTTGCCGAATCTTGGTGCCGGTCTCAATCTGGGTGCCGCGTGGCGCCACGAGGTATCCCGACTCGAATAGAATCGCCAAGATCCCTCGCCGGTGTTCACACTGGTGGGGGCTTCTTTGGATGGGCTGAATGCTCACGAAAGCCCCTATTGCCCCGACATCGACGTCGGGCCGTCACGCTCAGAGTCGTCGTGGTTCGGCAACAGACCAGTCGCGCCGCCCTGGCTTCGAGCTTGGGTTGTGTTCGTCGAATTGTCGACTGAATTCTCGAGGGGTACGCGATATCGAAATATGTTGCAGTGAAGTCTATTTCTAATCTCGAAATCAAAGTCACAAGAGGCTGGACAGTCAATAGCCGTAGATCCGGCAGATCAGTTCAACTCCGGAAGTTGATAGTCCCGATTCGGCACTCCGATCCGTGGCCCTGAATGGGAAGGAGGTCGCCTGCCTCGCTCGTTGGCGGGTGGCGGCATCGATCATGCTCGATGACAACCGGTTTCGGAGGGAGTGATCGGAGGCTTCCGACTTCACCTGATCGCGGGCGAGCGTGAGCGGAACACTCTCCGGGAGGTGCGCGTTTCGAATTCGGGCAGCAGTTGACTGTGTATCGACCGACTGGCCAGAGGGGCGTCGATGCAGGGGCAGCCTCGATCAAGGCTGTTACTCGCATTGAGGCAGCGACAGTCTTTGTATGCAGAAGGGCGCCATATTGCGCGGTATATCGAACAATAGGGAAAGATTGTGTACAATTCCGCCAGGGCTGGATCTTGGCGCACCCTGTTTTGATCCTGGTCGGCAAATGGCCTGTGTCACGGACTGGGTAGCTGGAACCGGCTCGGCTTCGGCGTTGATCCAGCCGCGTGGATTCTGAGTGCCTCATCTGCTTGTTCGGCAGAAGTAGTCTCTGCACAGAGAAATTGAGCTCTATTTCTGCTGCTTAAAAGATTTACGTTCTAAGCTTAGCGATCGATAGATTGCCCTTGACTTGGCGCCATGTATGCCTGTTCAATGCTCAGGACCACAGTTTCAATGTGGGTCAGGTCACAACCCGAAGGGACGTACTGAAGATGTTGAGGAAAGCTGCTCCAGCCCTCGCAATCGCCACGATGCTCACGTTGACTGCTTGCGGCGGGTCGGCCAGTGGAGACTCCGCAAGTGCGGATGGGGTCAAGACCGGAAAGGGCGTCAGCGACAGCGAGATCAATCTTGCGATCCTCACCGACTACTCCGGGCCACTTGCCCAGCCCGCAACCTCGGGTTCGATCGGCTTGGAAATCAAGCTGGACCAGGTCAACGCCGCGGGCGGGATCTGCGGGCGTCAACTCGTCCTGCACAAGATGGACACCAAATACGACCCTCAGGTCACCACCCAGCAGTATCGCGCCATCGCGAACAAGGTTGTGATGATCCCGCAGCTGATCGGTACGTCCTCGCTGATGGCGGTCAAGGACAGCATCGCGAAAGACGACCTGCCGACCTTCTCGGCATCGCTCAACACAGCAGCGCTCAAGCTCGAGGATGTCGCGATCTACACCCCGCCCTTCGAGGTCGAGCTGATCAACGGCCTGGTCTGGGCCGCGCAGAAGGCGGGTGCAAGCGCTACCAACCCGCTCAAGGTCGCCGTCGTCGCACCGGCGGACGAGTACGGCACGGGATACGCAGACTCCGTCAAGTTTGCCGCGGAACAGATCCCCGGCGTCGAGGTCGTCGCCAGCCCGACGTACAGCCCCGCTGACAACGACTTCACCGCTCAGGCCACCGAGTTGAAGAACTCCGGCGCCACGGTCGTGATCCTGGCCAACACCATGGCCCAGACCGCGGGGCTGGTGGGACAGTCCGCCCAGCTCGGTTATTCGCCGCAGTGGATCGGTTACTCGGGCGCCTGGAACGCCGCGCTGGCAAAGCCGCTGGCCGGCTTGACCGACAACTTCTACGTTTCGGCGAGCTACGGAGCGCTGAACGATGACGTTCAGGGCATCAAGGACATGAATGCCGCTCTGGCGCAGTACGCGCCGAACGAGAAGCCGAGCAACTTCCAGGTTGCCGGTTGGTTGAGCGGTACCGCCACCGCGGCGGTGCTGGAAAAGGCCTGCGCGAACAAGGATCTCACCCGTGAAGGTGTTCTGGCCGCGATGCAGGATCTCGACATCGACTTCGGTGGCATCCTGCCGACAGTCAACCTCGGTACCGGCGACTCGATCGTCAGCTACCAGAGCCGGATGAACACCGTAAATGCCGATGGTCTGCTGATCCCCACCACTGACTGGGCCGAGACCGATCAGGCTCGCGCCTGGGGCGAGGCAAACGGTTTCTGATCGACGCACTTCGGCGCCCGTCACAGGACGGCGGCGGGCGCCTTGGCGGCGCATCAGGACAATTACTGTTCGACTAAAGGAGTAGAAGGGGCTATGGCGCTCTTCTTGCAGCTCGGCTTCCAGGGGATAGCCCTAGGAATGGTCTACGGACTGATCGCCCTCGGGTTCGTGATCATGTACAAGGGCTCACACACATTCAACTTTGCCCACGGAGAGATCGTGGCGCTAGGCGCCTACACGGTGCTGGCCTTGATGGCCTTCATGCCCTGGGGGCTGGCGTTCCTCTTCGCGGTCGTCATCATGGTGGTTCTCGCGGTCCTGATCGAGGCGGTCTTCTTGCGCCGCATGGTCGGAAAATCTGTTACCACCGTCGTTCTCGCGACGCTGGGTATCTCGATCATGCTTCACCAGGCGATCTTGATGATCTGGGGCGTCGGCACACATGGCTCGGCCGGTCCTGTCGGTTCAGGCACGGTGACTGTCGGCTCGGTAGTGCTGCCGTGGAGTGGCATTGCGACAATCGGCACCTCCGTGGTGGTTCTCGCGGGGCTGGCCTATTTTTTCCAGAAGACACCGTACGGTCTGGCGCTTCGTGCGACCGCCAGTCACCAGGAAGCGGCACTGGCGCAGGGAATCGATGTGCGACGGATGTTCGCACTCTCGTGGGGACTTGCGGCGTTCCTTGCCGTGGTGGCCGGTGTCTTCTTGGCGTCGTTCCCTCGGGTTGTGTCTCCGGCATTGGGTATCGTTGCGCTGCTTGCTATTCCCGCGATCGTGATCGGCGGCATGGACTCGCTGGTAGGTGCGATTGTCGGCGGCCTGATCGTCGGACTGATTCAGGTTATGGGGTCTTACTACCTGTCGGACATCGGGGGCGGCCGACTCCATGAGGTCTTGCCCTACATCGTCATGTTTGCCGTGCTGGTGGTCCGGCCCTACGGACTCTTCGGCAGTAAAAGCATTGAAAGGGTCTGACCGATGACAACAACTCTCGAACCCGCACCCATCGACGACGACACCGCAGGTGTTCCCGCCGAAGTCGTGCGGACCAAGAAGCGAAGCACGCGGGTGTGGGTTGCCGTGTGGGTCGTGGCGATGCTCGTTGTGCCGTGGGTGGTGCAGTCCGATCTCTGGATGGGCGTGGGAATCTTTGCGCTGATCGCGGCGGTCGGCGCACTCGGCATGCAGGTCATCACCGGATTTGCCGGTCAGATCTCGATGGGCCACGCGGTATTCATGGCGATCGGCGCTTACACCTCGGCCTGGCTCGGAGTCGACGAGGGACTCCCAGTCTGGGTGTGGTTGCCCGCAGCCGCTGTAGTTGCCGGACTCGCCGGTGGGGTGGTCGCTCCGGCGGCAGTCCGAATCCGCGGGCTCTACCTGGCGGTTGCGACGTTGGCCCTGATTTTCATCGGCACCTATGTCTGGGAAACCTGGACCAGCCTGAGCGGCGGAGTCAATGGTCGGACGGCCCCTGCGGTGGAGATCAACGGGCAGGACCTGCTGGACGGCTACCGGTCGTCGGGAGGCGAGGAGATCCTGACCTCGTTCCAGGCGTGGTGGTATTTCGCCCTGGCAGTGCTGCTCATCGTCACTGTGCTGACGTGGAACCTCAAGCGTTCGCGCCTAGGTCGCGCCTTCATGGCGGTCCGTGACCGGGACATCGCGGCGGGCGTTGCCGGCATACCTGTGACCAGAACCAAGGTCGTGGCCTTTGTCATCTCTTCGGCGTTCGCCGGTGTCTCCGGTGCGCTGCTCGTGTCCTACATGGGCTACTTCACGCCGAGCCAGTGGACGATGATGGTCTCCGTCGACTTCATCGCGATGGTTGTCATCGGTGGTATGGGCACGGTGGCAGGCGCGATCCTCGGCGCATTCTTCATCAAGGCGATGCCTGAGATGGTGAATGTGCTGTCGCCGTACCTTCCGTTTGTCTCGAAGGACGCGAGCGCCGACGGCGGCGTTACCGCGCCTCTGCTCTCACAGTTCTTGTACGGCCTTGTGATCGTGCTGGTCCTCATCTTCGAGCCCAAAGGATTGCTCGCGCTCTTCAAGCGGCCCATCGACTGGATCCGAGCCCGAATCTCCGGAGGTAGCAAATGAACTCGCTGGTCATCGACAGCCTCAGTGTCCGCTACGGCGCAGCCTCGCTGGCCCTCGAGGATGTGAGCCTGACGGTTCCCCAAGGCCAGATCGTCAGCCTCCTCGGGCCGAACGGTGCGGGCAAGTCGACGTTGATGCGGGCGGTGTCGGGTCTGCTCGGCGTGCACGGCGGCACCGTTGCCTCGGGCAGGGTCGAACTGCTGGGCAACGACGTCACCAACGAGCGCTCGTCGAAGCGCGTGAAACTCGGCCTCGCGCAGGCCCTCGAGGGTCGGCAGGTGTTCCCTGGACTCACCGTTGCCGAGAATCTCGCGAGCGGCGCTTTTGTCCGTCGCTATCGCAAGGCCCAGGAACTCGAAGCGCGTGAGCGGGTGCTGCACCACTTCCCGCGTCTGGGTGACCTGATGCAGCGCAAAGCCGGTTACCTCTCGGGCGGAGAGCAGCAGATGCTCGCGATCGGTCGGGCGATGATGTCCCAGCCGAAGGTGCTTCTTCTCGACGAGCCGAGCCTCGGCCTGGCACCGAAAATCGTTGCTGATGTCCGAGACGTGATCGTCGACATCAACAAGGAAGGGACATCCATCCTGTTGGTGGAACAGAACGCGGCCATGGCGATGGCAATTGCGCAGTACGGATATGTCCTCGAAGGTGGCCGCGTCGTCAAGGAGGGCAAGGCGGAGAACCTGCGCGGCGACGCAGAAATCGCAGAGCTGTACCTGGGTGCTTCGGCAGTGGGCGCAGCTGAGCCGCCGGCACAGGCCACGGGAATCGATACCGAAGGGGTGATCCAGCATGTCTGATCCGCGTGCCGATCTGTTGGAGATCAACGATCTGTCCCTGAGCTTCGCCGGGGTAAAAGCCCTTGACGGCGTGAGCTTTTCGATCGCCGAGGGCGAGCTGTTCTCCGTCATCGGCCCGAACGGTGCGGGCAAGTCCTCGCTGTTCAACTGCATCTCCGGTGTCTACGCACCACAGTCCGGTTCCGTGCGCTTCGCGGGAGCCGAAATCCTGGGCTTGCCGGCTCACAAGATCGCGAAAAAGGGCATCGCCCGGACCTTCCAGAACGTGGAGGTCTTTCCCGCGATGACGGTGCTGGACAACCTCTTGCTTTCGCGGCACAACGCGATGCGCGCGGGAGCCTTGGAGAACATGCTGTGGCTGGGCCGCGCAGCGCGGGAGGAGAAGGCCGCGGTGGAAAAGGTTCGCGAGGTCGCTGCGCTGATGAACATCGAGCATCTGGCAGACACCCCTGTCGGATCACTACCGCACGGCACGCAGAAGCGCATCGAGTTGGCGCGGGCACTTGCGATGGAACCGCGGCTGATCATGCTCGACGAGCCCGTCGCCGGCATGAATCACGACGAGTCCGCCGAGATGACGGAAACCATTGTGCAGGTGAACCGAGATCTCGGCGTTGCCATTTTGCTCGTCGAGCACGACATGAAGATGGTCATGGGCATCTCGAACCGCGTCTGTGTTCTCAACTTCGGTCAACGAATCGCCCTCGGCAAGCCCGCCGACGTTATCCGCGACGACGCTGTCGTCGCGGCCTATCTGGGAGCTGCATGATGAAAGACGGAAAATTTGTAATCTGCGCGATTGCAGGCAGTCTCCGCGCAGACTCGTGGAATCGCAAACTTCTCGAGGCGACGGCGGCAATGGCGCCGGACGACGTCGAGGTGCGGATCACGAAGCTGCTGGGCGAGATCCCGATGCTCAACGAAGACGATTTCGGTAACGAGGCGAACAGCGTCCATGCGCTGCGCGCCGAGGTCGAAGCCGCTGATGCCCTGCTCATCGCGACACCCGAATACAACGGCGGCATCCCTGGTGTTCTGAAGAACGCACTCGACTGGCTCTCACTTCCACTCGGACGCTCGGTGCTCGAGCGTAAGCCGGTGGCGCTGATGGGCGCGACGCCTGGCCGCCTCGGCACAGCGCGCAGCCAATTCGAACTGCGTCACACCTTCGTCTTCTCCCGGTCCCCAGTGTTGCCCGGGCCGGAGATTCTCCTCAGCTTTGCCTCCAATCACTTTGACGAGCAAGGCAGATTGACGGATCCCATCGTCCTCGAGCGGGTCGAGTTGATGTTCACGCACCTGAAGAAATACGCAAGTCTCAACGAATACGAGGTTGTCTAACCATGACCGGCACCACCAGCCCGACCGTCCACAAGGAATTTGTCAGCAGCGAGTCACCAGGCGCTAAGCGCGCGGGTGCCGGCGGCTACCCGTGTCAGGGCATTTACTACACGCCGGCCGGTAAGAAGCCGCGCATCGCAATGATCGCTACGCATTACCAGATTGATTTCTCGGAGCATTACATCGCCGAGTTCATGGCTGCGCGAGGTATTGGATTCCTGGGTTGGAATACTCGCTACCGCGGTTACGAGGAGCTGTTCAATCTCGACCAGGCTTTGGTCGACATCGGTGTGGGTGTGCGCTGGCTCGAGGAGCACGCAGGTGTGGATCAGGTTATCCTGCTCGGCAATTCCGGAGGCGGCTCGCTGATGGCGGCCTACCAGGCGCAAGCGACCTCGCCGTGCATCCGTCCCGCCCGCGACATGGAACCCGCAGTCGGAATTAACGACCTCATCCCCGGAGCTGCCTACATCTCCCTCGCCGCGCACGGCGGTCGGCCCGACGTGCTGACCGCGTGGCTGGACGCAGCAGTCGTCGACGAAAACGACCCGACTCTGACCGACCCCGAACTTGATCTGTTCAACCCCGAGAACGGTCCGCCGTACTCCGCGGAATTCATCGAGCGGTACCGCGCTGCGCAGGTTGCCCGCAACCACCGGATCACCGCATGGGCGCAGGAAGAGCTGGCTCGGATTACCGCCGCGGGTTACAACGACCGGCACTTCGGAGTCCCGCGTACGTGGGCTGACCCCCGGATGGTGGACGCGACGCTCGAGCCCAGCAGTCGGCCGGCAGGCGAGTGCTACCGCGGCCCGACTTCGGTAGCCAACCGCGAGGACCGCGGCATCGGTGCCGGGAGCACGCTGCGGAATTGGCTACACATGTGGAGTCTCGAAGAATCGCAGTGCCGTGCGGAAATGCACATGGAGAAAATCACGGTGCCTTCGCTTGTCATCAACCCTGACGGGGACTCGGGTGTGTTCCCGAGCGACGCGGACGCGCTGTTCAATGCCCTCGCGAGCGAGGACAAGTCGCGCAAGGACCTGCCCGGTGATCACTATTTCCAGGAGCCCGGGGCCCGCGCCGCCGTTGCCGATGTGATGTGCGAGTGGATTGCGGACCGTTTCCCCAAGGCGCAGTGGTGAATACGAGCGTGGACATGGATGACCTGACGCGTGCCCGCCAGCAGCACTGGGTCAGTCAGGTCGCGCGGCATGCATTTGAGCGCGGTGAACAGACGGCCGTCGTCTTCGGCGACCGCCGGATTACCTGGGCAGATCTTCAGCAGCGAGTGGATTCCGTCTCCGCCGCCCTCGCCGAGCGCGGCGTGGCGCACGGGGACCGCGTCGCGTTGCTGATGGGCAACCAGGCCGAGTACATCGAGATCATGATCGCCGCCAACCGGATCGGCGCTATCGCCGTGCCGATCAACTTCCGGCTGAGCGTCGGCGAGGTGGCGTTCACGCTCGACAACAGCGGAGCCGTCGTTCTTTTCGTGGACGAGCAAGCGAGCGACACCGGGATCGCTGCGGCCGCGCAGGCCGCGGGTCCGGTTCAGGTCTTCCAGGTCGGCAGCGAGGGCTCTGACGGCGCATCGGCGTACGACGTTCTCCTCGCACATTCCGGTTCGGGCAGACCGGTCGCGGCGATCGACGAGTGCGAACCAGCGCTGCTCATGTACACGTCGGGAACCACCGGACGGCCCAAGGGCGCCGTGCTGACGCATCGCAACTTGGCGGCGCAGTCGGCCACGAACGTGATGGCGTTCCGGTTCGAGATGTACGACGAGGTAAGCCTGTGCGCCGCACCGCTGTTCCACATCGGGACTCTTGGCCTGGTGGCGCCGGCGATTCTGATGGGCGCCACCATGGTTGTCCTTCCGAGTGTCTCGTTCAACGCGGGGGCACTCCTCGACGTCGTCGAATGCGAGCAGGTCACTTCGACATTCCTCGTACCGACTCAGTGGCAGGCGGTCTGCGACGAGCAGGAGCGGTCGCCGCGCGATCTGTCTCGGCTTCGCGTCAGTTCCTGGGGCGCAGCGCCTGCCACCGATTCGCTGCTTCGCAAGATGAGCGAGGTGCTTCCCGGTGCGTCGAGCATTGCGCTGTTCGGGCAGACCGAGATGTCCCCGGTGACGTGTGTGCTCGAGGCCAAGGATTCTCGCCGTAAGTTGGGTTCCGTCGGACGCCCGGTACCCGGTGTCTGGGCACGCATAGTCGACGAAAACATGGTGGATGTGCAACCCGGTGAGGTCGGCGAGATCGTCTACCGTGGGCCGGGACTGATGACCGAGTACTGGAACAACCCGGAGGCAACGGCGCAGGCCTTCGCCGGAGGCTGGTTTCACTCCGGTGACCTGGTACGCAAGGACGCCGAGGGCTTCATCTACGTCGTAGATCGTGCGAAGGACATGATCATCTCCGGCGGCGAGAACATATATTGCGCCGAGGTAGAGAATGCGCTGGCCGGTCACCCGGGCATCGCCGAGGTTGCAGTGATCGGCCAGGTTCACGAAACATGGGGCGAGACCCCGGTCGCGGTGGTCGCACTGAAACCGGGTGCGGCGGAGTTGACCATCGAGTCGCTGCGCGCCTGGGCAGGGGAGAGGTTGGCGCGCTACAAGCTTCCGACCAGCCTCGTGCTGGTCGATATGCTGCCGCGAAACGCGTCCGGCAAGGTCACCAAGAATGTTCTGCGCGCTCCTGCCGTTACGCTACCTGCGTGACCGCAAAGGAAGATACAACTGCGAACCGACCGCAGTACCCGATCGAGTCTGTCGACAACGCCCTGCGAATCCTGCTGCTGCTGGGCGAGCGTCGCAGTATCCGGCTGACCGAGGTGAGCGAGTACCTTTCGGTTGCCTCGTCGACCGCGCACCGACTGCTGGCGATGCTTCAGTACCGCGGATTCGTCCGTCAGGTCGAGGGTTCACGGGCTTACGAACCGGGCCCCGCCCTGACGACGATCGCGTTCGCGGTCCTGCGCCAAACAGACGTCAGGGCCCGTGTACATCCAGTGCTCGAACGGCTTTCGGCCAGCCTGGGTGAGACGGTCCATCTGGCCCGCCTCGACGGGAACACGGTGACCTTTGTGGACTCGGTCGAGAGTGCGCGAGCGGTGCGCGTGGGGTCCCGCATGGGGATGACCATGCCGGCGCACTGCACATCGTCCGGCAAAGCGCTGCTCGCTACGCTCGATGACCGTGCGGTGCGCGAGCTGTACCCCGATGAGAAGCTGAAGGGCCTTACGTCACACTCGATTACCAAGCGGTCGGCGCTTCTGCGCCAACTCGCGGAGGTCCGCCGGGTCGGGTTTGCCACTAGCAACGAAGAGTCCGAGGATGAAGTTACGTCGGTGTCGGTCTCGCTCGGCGAGTACGGCGGGGCGCGCTACACGTTGAACGTGTCCACGCCCAAGAGCCGGATGTCCGACGTGACCCGTGAAGAGATCGCCGCCGCCCTGGCCCAAGCAGTAGACGAGGTTGCAGCGTTCTTCCTGTGATCACTGCACGGAGCGAATCTTCCTGCGCAGCAAGGTAGACCAAGGAGTGCAGCCCCGCCGATCCAATCGATCGGCGGGGCTATTTCTTGTGATCATGACCAACCCGGCCCTGCCACTTTGCTTTTCGGCAAAGGTGACAGGGCCGCGAAAGGTTACGGCCTAGTCCGAGATCCAGACCTTGTCGAAGAGCGTCAATCCATCCATGCCCGACTTTGCGTCGTGGACGTTAGGTGCCCAGGTAATGAAGTTTGCGCCCGAACCCAAAGGCAGGATCGGCACATCCTCGTTGAGGATCGTCTGCATCTTCTCGAATCCAGCCCGGCGCTCGTCTTCTGTGCCGGCAGTTTGAATCTGAAAGATGACTTCGTCCATAGTGGGATTGCTGTAGCCACTGACGTTTTGACTGGATCCAGTCGTGAGCAGGCCTTGAAGGCGCAGGAGCGGGGCGGAGTCGGGCACCGCTGTGCCGGCGACGCTCACGTCGAAGTCATGGGTGACATAAAAAACTTTGGCGATGTCGTTCTTTGTTGCATTGGGCTGGATTTCGACTTCGAAGCCGACATTTTGGAGCAGCGACTGCATCGCCAACGCCAGGTCGGTCGATGCTGGATCTGACAGCGCGGCGAACGTCAGTTTTCCATCGTATCCGTCTGCTTTTGCCTCATCGACGAGCTTGCGAGCGGCCTCGATGTCCGGAGTAGGACCCGGGATCGACCCATGCATAGTGGACCACTCCTGGAACATCTCGAGTCCCGGCGAGTTCAGGCCCTTCCTGGACCGTTCATTGATCACGGTGGGGTCGATCGCTTTCGCAATTGCCTGTCGGACCCGGATATCGTGCGCCGCACGACCTTCCCTGATATTGAGAAGTCCGTTGTCGACCATGCTTACCGGCTCGTAGTAACCGGGGAAATCGGCCCGCATCGTGTCGATGGCCTCGCCTCCCCTCAGATACGCCATCTGCACCTCACCAGCCTTGAGCGCGTCGACCATCGGCTGCTCGCCTTGAAGGTCTACAAACTTGAGTTCGCCAATTCGCGGCTTCCCGCCCCAATAGTCTTCGCGTGGCGCAAGAACGAGTTCAAATCCGGGATTGACGGACTCAACAGTGAATGGACCAGCTCCGATCGGTTCGACAAATTTCCCGTCTCTGAACGAGTCGGAGTGGGTAATCATGCCAAAACCTGAGGTCAGGAGGGTCGGGAAGTCACTCCATGGATTCTTCAGGTTATACGTCACGGTACTGGGGTCGGGCGCCTCGACAGACCGCACGTTCGCCCGGAACTGATCGCTGTTCGTGGCATTGCCCTCGGTCATACGATTGGTGCTGGCAATAACGGCCGACGCGTCCAGAGTGTCGCCATTGCTGAACGTGACCCCGTCACGAAGTCTGACGGTCCAGGAGAGTCGATCGGGAGCCTCTGTGATCGACTCGGCTAGCTGAGGCACAATTTCTGCGGATTCTGGATCCCATCGCACCAGGACGTCGTAAATGGCAGCCATTTCCGTACCTCCGAGCCAGGCAGACGTCCTGCCCTTGATCGGGTCAAGGGTATTGGTCAGCGAATGCGATGCATAAGTCAAAGTCGCACTTTCCATAGCGCGTCCCTCATCCGACTGCTCGCCAATCACCCCAGCCCTCACGAGCTTTGGCGCGCCAGTGCCATCCGATGAGCCGGCGGAGGACGCGCATCCGGCGGCTAGGAGCCCGCAAGTCGAAATGAGGGCCAAGGCGGTAAGCGTCCGCCGATAAGTTATTCGCTTCATTGCCATCCTTCGGAGGGTGTGTCTACAGACCTGACTGCGCGTTCACGCTGAGGCTGGGAATTGGATGCCGTCGGCCCCGACGAACCCCAAGGGAGACTCACATCACGTCGAACTTAGCAGAAGTAAGTTCTTTCTGAGAGAAAAATGGGGAGCTGGAGGGGTCGCAGCGGTCTTTTTGTGATCTCGGTACCGAATGAATCTTCCTGCGCAGCAAGACAGGACACGAAACAGCCCCGCCGAGGGGATTGGATCGGCGGGGCTGTTTCGTGTGATCACGTTCTATTCAGGCAAAGACCTTGCGGAGTTGGCCTGCGTCCAAATACTCCTCGATACGGCGAACCTTTCCGCTGTCGACAAATACCCGGAAGATCGTGGGGACGTTGACGGTCTTGTCCCCGATAGTCGCCCGGATGACGTGTTGACGCAGGAAGCCGTCCTCGAGGACAGTGCAGCGCGGGTTGTCATAGTGGAACTCGTCGTAGCGCGTGGGAATGCCGGAGAGGATGCGCAGATTGTCCTCACGGGACTGCTCGGCGTTGTCCCAGTTGTGCCAGATTTTCACGTCCGTGTGATAGATCTTGTCGAGGACGGCGACATTGCCGAGAACCAGGGCTCCGAACATCTTCTCGGCGAGATCGAGCATCTCGCTCATTTGGCGGCGCCAACCGGGGCGCCGAGGCCGCCGTCGGCGGTCCGGGGCGCGTGCTTGACGTCGTCCTCGCGCAATTCGCGAGTCCAGGCCGCGAATTCGAGCAAGATCCCGTCCGGGTCGAAGAAATAGATCGACCGCACGAAGGTCGAGTCGCTCTCTCCGAAACTGATCCCACGCTCGGACATGTCGTGGTTGAGCATCGGTCCGGTCTGGACGCCCTTGGCTTCGAGCTTGGCCTTGTACTCGTCGAACTTGTCGAGCGGGATCTTGAACGAGACGTGATTCATCGAGCCGTGCGCCGACGCGATTTCCTTGCCGATGCCGGGAATGGCCGCGGGCGCCGCGATGCCGGGAGCGTGGGGGGCGGCGTCGGCGAACCAGAAGAACGCGATGAACTGGCCGCCGCCCATGTCGAAGAAGAAGTGCTGGCCACCACCAGGCAGGGAGAGCGTCATGGACAGCTTCATGCCCAGGACGTTGGTGTAAAAGTCGACGGTGCGCTCCATGTCCTGGCACACCAGCGCCAAGTGACATACGCCGCCGAGTTCAAATTCTGTATTTGTCATTTCACACTCTCTTTGCTTTGTGACGCGCATCGCGCCGCTGCCTCGATTCGACAGTATTCCCAAGTGTTCGGTTCGTCAAGATCTATCGATCGCTAGATGACGAACAGATGGCTGATCGTGATCAACGCTTGCGTGATATTCCTTCGAAGGCCTTGTCGCGGTTCGCATCAGCTGAAGACGACGTCAAGCTGGCCACGGTCGAAGTACTCCTCGATGCGGTGGATCTGCCCGCCCTCGACGTACACGCGTAGGACCGCGGGGACATTGACGGTCTTCTTGCCGACAGTCGCCTTGATGACGTGTTGGCGGAGAAATCCGTCTTCGACAGCGGTGTGGCGGACGTCCACATAGGCAAATGCGTCGTAGCGGCCGGAGATTCCGGCGAGGGTTGCGAGGTTGTCGTCCCGGGATTGGTCGAGGTTGTCGAAGTTGTGCCAGACGGTCACGTCGTCGCGATAGAAGCCGGCCACCGCGTCGATGTCACCACCCTCGACGGCGTTGAAGAACCGGTCTGCGAACTCGAGGATGTCGCTCATTGCGGTGCTCCTGACTGGACGCCACGGAAGGCGTCGAACTTGCGAACAGGGGAAGGGGGGACTGTGACGTACATCGCTTATGTGTCCCAGGAGGACCGTATTACCAGCTGTTCGGTTCGTCAAGATCGACCGATCGCTAAATTTCGAACGTCAGCTGACGGATGCCTGCGACAGTGGTTCTATCTCCATGTCATGACAGATCGTCGTCCGCCATAACGGCCGTCCAACCAGGTGGTCGAGTGTCGGCGGGATAGCGTGGTACTCATGGTGCAGGCGGGACGAATCGTTGGAGACGGGCTCGGAGCCAGGATGCGCGCGGCGAGAATCGAGCGCAAGGTCGGGCTCCGTCAGCTAGCTCAACAAATAGGCATGAGTGCGTCCTCGCTGAGCGAGTTCGAGAACGGGAAGAGCCTGCCGGGTGCGGAGCGTCTCGAGGCACTCGCGAAGGCGCTCGGGGTAGAGCTTGATCTGCGTCCACCTGAGCCCATCGGACCGCGGTTCGAGGACTGGCGAGACTTTGAACGGTTGGACCTCACCCCGGTCTTTCGGGCGGCGCTGGATGTCTTTGTGGAAGTGGGCTACCACGCTGCGACAGTCAGGATGATTGCCGACCGGTGTGGATTGTCGATGGCTGGCGTCTACTACCACGTGGAAAGCAAGGACGCTCTGCTCACCGAACTGCTGCAGAGCGCGATGGCAGAGCTCATAAGCCGATGCGTGGCTGCAGATGCCGAAGCAGAATCGCCTGATCAGCGTGTGGCCAATCTTGTCGAGTGCGTAATCCTGTTCCACACCCACCGACAGGCCTCGGCCGTGCTCGCGTCCACAGAACTCCGTTCGCTCGACGAGCCTGGCAGGTTGATGCATCTGCAGTTACGACGGCAAGTTCGGGAGATCGTCCAGTCGGCCGTGGAGGCCTGCCGTGATGCGGGGCGAGCCGGTACTGTCCCGGCGACGTCAACCGCCACAGCGATCGTCACGATGTGCGTTGCCGTTGCGGATTGGTACCAACCGGGGATCAGCCCGTCGCCGGTCGAAATCGCGAGGGAGTACGCCGATCTTGCACTGGCCATGGTTGATGCAAGATCTACCGGTGCTCGATGACGCATTCGCTCGCCACCTGACGAGATGGTTGAGAGTGTCGTAGCTGCTTCAGGTTTCGGGCTCATTCCTTGACTAACGCACTTGGCCTATGCAATTCTAAGTGCAGAGAGAGCTTCTGCATTGCAGAACAATGCAACTGATGGGCGTTAAGCCTCACCAAATATCAAGTCCAGGCGGCACGTTCAGGGCTCACGACAACCCGGGATGCGGTTCGCGCATGGAGTCAGCATCCGGACCCTCCTAGGTCGCCCGCACTAGCACTGGACCCGAGGAGTGAATAATGACCACAATTGTCAAGGGGCACCCGTCGACGAATGACGACTCGTATCAGCTCAACACGACTACGCTGATCCGCCACTCGGCACGTAACTATCCTGAGCGGGAGATCGTCTACCGCACCGGCGACGGCGGATGGGATCGCTACACATACGCCGACGCCTATGCGCGTATCAAGCGGATTGCGAACGCCCTGACCAATCTCGGTGTAGCACCCGGCGATGTGGTGGGGATCCTGGACTGGAACACCAAGCGGCACTTCGAGCTTTACTGGGCCATTCCCGGCACCGGAGCGGTGATGCTGCAGATGAACCTGCGCCTGGCTCCCGAAGATGTGGGTTACGTCGCGACGCACGGCGGCGCGTCCGTCGTCCTGGTTGACGAGAGTCTGCTGAGCGTCGCGGAGTCGGTGGCACCGTTCGCGCCGGAGATTACCTGGGTGGTGATGTCCGACAAGCCTCTCGCAGAGGTTGTCACCACGTTGCCGAATGTGCGCCATTTCGAAGACCTGGTAGCGGCTGCGTCGCCGGAGATCGACTGGCCGATGATCGACGAGAGCTCCGCCTACAGCGCCTGCTACACGACCGGGACCACCGGTCGGCCAAAGGGCGTCTACTACTCGCATCGAGCGATCTACCTACACACTCTGACGCAGGCCTCGTCCTACGGGATGAGCGCCGCTGATGCGGTCATGCTGATCACGCCGATGTTCCACAGCCAGTCCTGGGGTCTGCCGCAGTCCGCCGTCTACGTCGCAGCCAAAATTGTTCTCCCCGGACGCCATTCGGCAGGGGACACCGACATGCTGGCGGACGTGATGATCGCCGAAGGTGTGACCGTCGCGAACGGTGCGCCGGCGATCTTCCAGCCGATGCTCGACTACATCAAGACGCTTGACGTCAAACCGGACTTCAGCCGGACCCGTCTGCTGTCCGGCGCTACCGAGCCGGCGCTCACACTCATGCGCGGGTTCTACGACTTGACCGGTGCCGACTTCATTCATGCGTACGGGGCTACCGAGACTGCCCCGATGGCTTTCGTGAACTACGGCCGTAAGGTCACCTTGCAGGGCAAGGTCACGGAAGACGAATGGTGGAACATCAAGCGCTATCAGGGTCTTCCCGCGGGGGGTGTCGATGTGCGAATCGTCGATCCCGAAGACAACGACTTGCCGCACGACGGCAACAGTCAGGGCGAGGTCCTGCTGCGGGGACCGTGGATCACCGCGCGATACCACAAGCTTGATGACGACGCCGACCGATTCCTGGACGGTTATTGGCGAAGCGGCGACATCGGGACTATCGATGAAAACGGCTACCTCAAGCTAGCGGACCGGCTCAAAGATGTCATCAAGAGTGGCGGCGAATGGATTTCGTCGATCGATATGGAAAACGCGATCATTGCCCACCCCCGGGTCGCCGAGGCCGCAGTGATCGGTGTCGAGCATCCGAAATGGCAGGAACGTCCAGTCGTCATCATGGTGACCACCGACGGTGAGGACGTCGCGCTGGGCGAGGTCCACGCGCTGCTCGAAGGCGCATTCGCCAAGTGGCAGCTTCCCGACACGGTCCTGTACGTCGACCACCTCCCACGGACCAGTGTCGGCAAGCTGGACAAGAAGGTCATGCGCGTTCAGCACGGTGACCTCTATCGGAGCGTCTAGACGCTGTTGAAACCCGGGCAGTGCGATTTTCGCACTGCCCGGGCTTTGTTGTATCTGTCTGTTACGCAATCTTTTTCGCTGTTCTGGAATATCGGAGTCTATTCTTCACAGTAGAAATGCTTTCTGATAGCCTCGTCACACGAGTCGCCGGTAGTGCCTCACATCACCCATGAATCAAGGAGCGTCAGTTGACCAAGCGGATTGCCTACGTGGAGTTGAAGACCAGTCAGCAGACGAGTCCGGTCCCCGAGCATCTGATCGCGCCCGGCTACGCCGTCGACTTGGTGCAGACGGAAATCCGGGTAACCCCCGTTGACGCAGCAGACCTACTGCTCTCCGATGTCGCCTACGGGGAGGCCGCGATGCGGGCCGCTCGCAACGGGTACGACGGCGTGCTGATCGGCGGCGTACCGGACTACGGTCTGGCTGCAGTACGCGCGACCACCGATATTCCGGTGGTCGGCAGCGGCGAGGCCAGTCTCCTGGCAGCAGCGGCGCTCGGCGAAAAGTTCAGCATCGTCACGATCTGGCCGGAAACGATGGACTTCGTTTACGATCGCCTCCTTCGTGATAATCCCATTGGGCGGCAGTGCATCTCGGTACGTTACGTCTCGACGCACGCCGAGCAGAGCACTCTGGCCGAGGATGACAACTTCCTTACCCAGATGAAGGCCGGGCGCGAGCACATGATCGAGCGCATACTCGCCGAGATCGAACTCGCAGTGCAGGATGGCGCCAAGTCGGTCATCCTCGGCTGTAACTGTATGAGCCCGGTCGCCGAAATCCTTGCTGCCCGCTCGAGTGTTCCGATCGTGGATCCGACCACGGCCGGCTACCGGCAACTCGAGACGATGATCGCGCTCGGCTTGCGACCGGCACGGGACCCACGGATGTCACTATCGGAGCGAGCGGATCTCTTCGCCGAGATGGTGCAGGCTGCGGACCTCTCGCTCGGGGCAGGGCAGGAAGACTGCCCCGTGTGTGTCCTTCACGACGATGGCACCGCGTCGTGTGACCTGCCGGCAAGCGTGCCCGCCGAAGTGTAGGGCGGAACCTGAATTCGACGCGGCTCTCCTCGCAGCGGACCCAGGCGAATCGCCCGCACCGACTTCCATCCCATACGAACTAGACAATCCCGACGACGCCAAAGACCTGCGGTCATATTCGACCGCAGGTCTTCCGTGGTTCGGGCACACATCGAGGTCCTGCACACCGAGTTCTACTGAGACCGCGGCTGTCGGGGGGCTATGACAAGATCGGTGACATGACTCAATTCACGCGAGCGTGCATGGTGCGGCGGGCGGTGGGCGCGGAGCACCAACCGTCGCCCCGGTCCGTCCTCATCCGGGGGTAGCGGTCGGGGCGCACGAACGTGAAAGGCACTGCCTTGTCCCGAACTGATTCACACGCACCGCTGTGGGTTCGCATCACTCGCCGTGAGTTGGGTGTCGAACCCGCCCACGATCACCGCGATGGAATCTGCGATCTGCCGCCTACCCCTTCATCCGATTGGTCGCCGCGGTCGCCGGGCACTTGCTATTGGACATTCGCATACACCGGAATCCGGATCTGCTCCTGTTCACTCTGCTACGACAGTGCCGGCCGCCGAAATGATCTCCAGCGGGAACGGCGCAACGCGGCATCTCGAATCTCGGCTGATCTGCGGCGTTGGCGGATCGGAGACGCCGCCGCATTCGACGACATCTCCACGCCTCGTCGCCGCCGCGATTGGTGGTGACGGTGCGACCGTCAGACCAGTGAAGCCTGGTTGTTGAGAACCAGACCAGCTCGGGGCCAGTCGAATCGGAGCAGTTTTCCGGTACTCGACGCGGTCACGAATGCTGTGCGCATGTCGTCACCGCCCCAGCAGATGTTGGTGATGCCTGGGTCGCCGTCGGTGTCGATGCTGAGGAACTCGATCAACTCGCCGTCCGGACTGATCACACAAATGCCGGGCGTGGCGAGAGATGCGACGCAGATATTGCCATTGGCCTCGACTCCGAGCGAGTCGAAGTAACGGAAGTCGGGTGATCCCCAGAGGAAGTTGCCCCCGCCGGAGCCGGCGAGCGTACGGCCACCGACGATCTCGCCGGGAGCGGTGACGTCCCACCACCAGACCCGCGCGGTGAACGTCTCACTGACGTAGAGGCGTGTGCCGTCGGGGGAGAGGCCGATTCCGTTGGGGCCATGCATTTCTGAAGCAACGAGGCGGATCGACGAACCATCGCTCGTGCCGTAGAAGAGACGGCCGTGATCGTTGCCTCGGTCGTTGCTCTTGCCGTGGTCCGTGAAGTAGAAGCCGCCATGCGCGTCGAAGACGATGTCGTTGGGGCCGCGGAGTGGGATGCCGTCGCACTCGGTGTACAGGGTCTCGATCTCGCCGGTTTCGAGATCGACAGCTTGAATGCTGCCGCCCGTATAGTTCTCGGGGGTGCCGCCCGCGAAGACGTAGCCATACGCCTCCGTGGCGATCATCCCTCCGCAGTTGGCGATGTATGCGCGGCCGTCGGGGCCGATAGCGGTGCCGTTGGGGCCGCCGCCGACCTCCGCGACCACAGTGTTGGTGCCGTCCGGGGTTACTCGCGTGAGTGTTCCGCGGTGAATCTCGACGACTAGTGCGTCGCCGTTCGGCAGTGCAACCGGGCCCTCCGGAAATTTCAGTCCGGTGGTGACAACTGTGAAAGACATCGGGTGCTCCTCGGTTCGTGTACTGCGGGAGTTGTTGTGCTGCTGGGGTGTTGGCGTCAGTTGGATGCGAACTGATCGCGCAGGACGTTCTTGCGGATCTTGCCGCTGACGGTTTGCGGCATTTCGTCGATGAAGATGACCTTGCGGGGCTGCTTGAAGGCGGCGAGTTGCGAGCGGCAGCTGCTGACTACATCGTCCTCGGTCAGCGTGGTGCCGGGCTTGCGGACAACGACGGCAGTGACAACTTCGCCCCACTTGTCGTCGGGAGTTCCGATGACCGCGGCCCCGAGCACATCGGGGTTGGTGTAGATCGCGTTCTCGACCTCGCTCGAGTACACGTTCTCACCGCCGGAGATGATCATGTCCTTGGCTCGATCGACGATGTAGAGGAACCCCTCGTCGTCCTGACGGGCGAGGTCGCCGGTGTGGAACCAGCCGCCCTCGAATGTCTGCGCGTTCGCCTCGGGATTGCCGAAGTAGCCCTTGGTTACCTGGTCGCCCTTGACGACGATCTCACCGATCGTGCCTGTGGAGCAGTCGTTTCCGAGCGGATCGACGACGCGTACATCTACCAGGGACATCGGCTTGCCGACGGCATCGAGCAGGTGCTCTTCCCCATGAGCTGCCCTGATGTGTGCAGCCTTGTCGAGCGTGAGCATATTGCCGCCGAGTTCTGTCATTCCCATGCCGGCGTAGACGACGGGCCCGAACCGGTCGATGGTCTGGCGCAACACATCTGCCGGGATTTTCGACGCCCCGTACCCCATCCACTCCAGGCTGCTCAGGTCGTAGTCGTTGATCTTCGGGTGTGTGAGCAGCATTTGCATCATGGTCGGAGCGAATCCGCCACTGGTGACGCGGTTGTCCTGCACCAACTGCATCCATCGCTCCGGGTCCCAGCCCGACATCATCACTACCGAGCCGCCACGGAACTGGTGCAGCGGGGTCAGGTAGCCCGCGATGTGGCACAGGGGCATGGCATTGAGGAAGCAGGTTTCGGGCTTCGGGTCGTATTCGATCGCCGACTGGATCAACGCGGTGTTGAGGTTGCGATGGCTCAGCCGGGCGCCCTTGGGCTTACCCGTTGTTCCGCTTGTGTACAGGATCCACGCATCGTCGTCTTCGCTGATCTGCAATTGCGGGGCATTGGTCGACGCGGACTGGAGGACGCTCTCGTAGGCCGTGAAGCCTGTGGCGGGCTCGCCGATCACGATAATGTGCTCGACGCTCGTGAGCTCGGATCGATAGTCGGCAATTACCTCGAGATACTTCGACTCCACCATCAGCACACGGGCCCCGGAGTCGTTGAGGATCCAGACCCACTCTTTTGGGTGCAGGCGGTAGTTGAGCAGAGTCAGGACCATGCCTGCAGTCGGGACGCCGTAGTAGGCCTCGATGTACTCGAGATTGTTTTCGGACAGCAGCGCAACTCGATCGCCAGGGGCTGCGAGGCCGCTCAAACCGTTCGCCAGGCGCAGG
Source organism: Rhodococcus sp. ACPA4 (assembly GCF_002300185.1). Classification (NCBI taxonomy): domain Bacteria; kingdom Bacillati; phylum Actinomycetota; class Actinomycetes; order Mycobacteriales; family Nocardiaceae; genus Rhodococcus; species Rhodococcus sp. ACPA4. Next base: position 1,263,092 of record NZ_NSDY01000001.1, on the reverse strand, counting down.
GCGCGCTTGTGGAGCTCGCCATAGGTCCGGCTATCGGATCCGTCGTCCATCGCGAGTGCAGTCTTGTGGGGAAAGCGAGCGGCGTTCCGCCGTAGAAGATCGCTGTACAGCATGTGGGGCTCCAGTCGAAACGAGGCCAAGCGGCCAGGAATTGCACACAATCTAACTCAAGAGTGCCACAGATCACAAGTATGTGCATCATGCGGTCGATTCAAGATGTCCGATTGTCGACAAGTTGAGCGAGGGGCCGACTTGAGTGATGATTCCCGAGTTCCACCACTTGAACAGGCATAGTCGCGCAAGCACATTGCTGCGACTGTCAGCCACGGCGGATTGCTTGTGGGTGACGTTCCGGTTAGGTGCCGATCCGTCACCTAACGATCACAGACACTTGTTTGTATACAATAATCGGGGTCGGTGCAGATTTTGCCGAGCAGTGTTCAGACGAAAGGGATTTGCCGTGGAGATCGTGGAGGTGAGCCCGCGCGACGGGCTGCAGAACGAGGCCGTGCACGTTTCGACTGCGGACAAGATTGCGCTGATCGAGCGCGCCATCGCTTCCGGTCTGCGGCGCATCGAGGCCACCAGCTTTGTGCATCCGTCTGCTGTGCCGCAGATGGCAGACGCGGAGGCTGTCATGGCAGGAGTGCCGCGTCGTGCCGATGTCTCGTACAGCGGCCTCGTACTCAATCGCCGTGGCTTTGATCGTGCCGTGGCCGCGGGCGTGAACGAGGTGAACTGCGTCGTCGTGGCGTCGGAGACTTTCAGCGAGCGCAATCAGCGAATGTCGGTCGCGGACTCGGTGCATATTGTGCGCGATCTTGTCGACGATGCCCGCGTCGCTGGTGTCGGGGTATCGGTCACCATCGCAACCGCATTCGGTTGTCCGTTCGAGGGTGAAGTTTCCGAATCTGCAGTTCTTGCCCTGGTCGAGCAGATAGCTGAGTTGGGAGTGGACGAGATCGCGTTGGCCGACACGATCGGGGTGGGTGTACCCGCCCAAGTCGCCCGACTGTTTTCAGGGACCGCGGCGATCGCGCCGGGAATTCGGTTGCGCGCCCATTTTCACAACACTCGCAACACCGGATATGCCAACGCTGTCGCAGCTATCGACTCGGGGGTGACGGTGCTGGATTCCTCGATCGGCGGGATTGGCGGATGCCCCTTCGCGCCGGACGCCACCGGCAACATTGCGACCGAGGATCTGGTTTATCTCCTCGATCGCAGTGGTATTGCCACGGGCGCTCTGCTGCCCGAGTTGATCGAGGCGTCAGACTGGCTCGGCGGGGTACTCGGCGCTCAGGTTCCCGGCCAGCTCGCCCGGGCCGGCGGTTTCCCAGGCTGAGACGCCGAACAGCTCGTCCACCTCGTCACTACTGGTTGCTGCGAGGTGGGCGAGAAGTACGTCGCGCCCCTGGAGGACGTGTTCGTGCATCAAGGCGGACGCCCGGGGGCCATCGCCGGCGACAATCGCGTCGCGTATGAGCTGATGGAACAAATGTGACCGCTCGGTCTGGGCGCGATCGTATTGGCGGAACGCCTGAAAAACCAACGGAACGTCAGTGGTTCGTTCAAGCAGGCGGCTTAGCCGCTCATGCTTTGCCGCGGCCATGATGGCCCGGTGGATTTGGCTGTTTGCCGTATCCACCGCCCGAACCCGTTCAACGGCGTCGACCGAAGTGAGTGTCAGTGCGAGTGCAAAATCCTCGATGCCCGCGTCGAGAATCTTCTGCGTGGCAGGGTCGATGCGCTCGGCCGCCAATTCAGCGGCGTATGACTCGAGGCGGGCGCGAAGTCCGTACAAGTCAGACACATCTTCCATCGACAGGGTTCGCACGATGGCTCCCCGGTTTGGCTCGCTGAGCACAAGCCCTTCGGCTTCGAGTCTGCGAAGTGCCTCGCGGACAGGTGTGCGGGACAGCGAGAACTGCTCGGCGATCCGCTGTTCGATCAGGCGCTGGCCGGGCTTGTAGCGTCCTTCGACGATCGCCTGGCGGATTTGAGAGTAGGCGGCCTGACCCGGTGCCTGCGGTGTGGTTGCCACGGTGCCTCTTCGTTGTATGTGGGGTTGATGCACAGCAAAGCCTATCCCGTCGACAATACGATTTTTGTATGCAGGAATGGCGAGTTCCGGGCAGATTATCAATTGAATGTCGCAGATTGTGTACAATTTTGCCATGACTACAACTTCCGGGCCGCTCAGCGGCCTGCGCGTGCTCGAACTGGGAAACTTCATCGCCGGTCCCTTTGCCGGGCAACTCATGGGGGACTACGGGGCTGAGGTACTCAAGATCGAAGCGCCCGGGTCCGGCGACTCGATGCGGCGGTGGGGTGTCACGATGGAAGGCGAAAGCCTGTGGTGGCCTTCGATTGCGCGGAACAAGAAGTCGGTTGCAATCGACCTCCGTCAGCCCGACGGTCGCGAGTTGGTACGCAAACTGGTCGCCGAGGCCGACATCGTACTCGAGAACTTCAGGCCGGGCACGCTTGCGAAGTGGGGGATGGACTACCAGTCACTCGCGGAAATCAACTCACGCATCATCCTTGTTCACGTCTCGGGGTTCGGTCAGAACGGGCCACGCTCGACGGACGCCGGTTTCGGCAGTGTCGGTGAAGCGATGGGCGGAATCCGCCATACGACGGGCAATCCCGGACTACCCCCGACCCGCGTGGGCATTAGCCTCGGCGACTCGTTGGCGGCACTGTTCGCGGTGATCGGGACCCTTGCCGCAGTCCACGAGCGCTCGGTCAGTGGCCGAGGTCAGGAAGTGGACGTAGCGATCTACGAGGCAGTGGCTGCCCTGATGGAATCGACAATGGCTGACCATGAAATCGGTGGCATCACCCGTGGACGCACCGGATCGGTTCTGCCGCGCGTTGCACCGTCGAATGTGTATCCCACGTCGGACGGAGCCGAGGTGATCATTGCCGCCAATGCCGACACCGTTTTCCGCAGGCTTTGCACTGCAATGGACCGCGCCGAGTTGGCCGATGATCCGAAGTTCGCGGAACACGGGCCGCGAGGCGAGAACATGGCCGAGATCGACGCCATCATCGGTGCTTGGACATCGACGATGAGCGGCGATGTGTTGTTGAAGACCATGGAAGACAGCGGAGTTCCGGCCGGCCGGATCTACACGGCCCCGGACATGCTCGCCGATCCGCACTATGCCGCGCGAGAGATGGTAGTCCGCCTCGTCAACCAGTTCGGTGTTGCAGTTCCCGCCGCAGGCGTTGTACCCAAGTTTTCCCGGTCACAGACTGCAACTCCCGAGCCCGGGCCGGGTTTGGGCGAACATACCCGCGAAGTTCTCGCCGCACTGGCCGGTATCGATGACGGCGAATGGGCCGACTTGCAGTCGGCTGGTACCGCTGTTCAGGCGCGCAGCTGACATGAAGTTCTCGACCACGCCGTAGACGAATGGGTGGGCCTCGACAGTAAGCGCTCGAGGCCCACCATCTATCAGTCCATCCGGCTAGGGCAGCGCTGCGAGCGCTTCCTGCAGGCCCGGGTAGGTGGGGTCTTCGGCGAGAACTTTCTCGATGCTCTTGCGCGCGGCGGCTTTCCGATTCTGGGAGAGATCGACTTGCGCTCGTTCGAGCAGCGCACGGTGCCGTACTTCGGAAGCGTGGGAGCGCACCCGCAGTGCTTCCTTGAAGCTTTCGCGTGCGGCCTCGTTGTATCCGAGTTGTGCGAATGCTCGCCCGCGCAGCGCGAACAGCAGTGCGGTGGCGTCGTCTTCGTTGGTGACGCCGTTGGTCAGATCGACGACGTCCTGGTGCCGGTCGGCGGAACTGTAGAGGTCCGCCAACGAAAGTGCTGCGTGGGCTGTGGGGGTCGCGTATTCGACGGTCCAGATCGCGGCGGGGAGGTCGCCGGCGCTTTGGTGCAGTTCGGCGGCGGCGAGGATAAGTACGTCGTCAGTGATGCGCAGGGCAGCTGTGACGCCGTGGACGATCTGTACCGGCCACCTGCGTTCGGCGAGGTATCGCTGCACGAACGGATCCGCGGACAGGTCGACATGTTGGGCGACGACCCACCCGAGTAGCGAACGCGCTCGTTGGGCGGCGGCAGGGTTGGTGTCGGCGAATTCGAAGTGCAGCAACCCTTCCAATGCTGCGGCGAGGATCCGTATGTTCGGGGCTACGTGCTTGTGGCGTTGGGCAACGCCGACGTAGTCGGCTGGTGTCCGAGAGTGCAGGATCTGGAACAGTTCGCGCTCCCAGGCCGGTGCATGCGGAGGCGGCATCAGTGGTGGGGGCGGTACGGGTGGGAGCTGGGGAACCAGAGCTGCCGCGGCAGTAGGGGTTCGGCGGCGGGGTGCGGTCGACGTACTTGTCGATCGAGATCTGTTGCCGCCGACCGTCGATTGATGCGAGAGCCCAGTACCTGGCACCGACAGGGTGCGGCTGACGCGGCCGTTGGCGTGCTTGGTGATTCGGGCGCCCTTGACGCCTGCGGAGTAGCCGATGCCGCTGCGACTGACATTGACGCGGACACCGGGGACGATCTGGATGCTTTTGCGGAATCTGAAACCCATGATCGGCTCCTACAGTTCGTATCCGGCAGGGACCGGTGGGTTGGACCAGTTGATGGGCGGCGGGCCGTGAACTACCGGCGCGGCAGCGGGCTGCGAGGGCTGGGCGTCGACGGTGACACCGAAATCGCGAGCCAAACCGGCGAGCCCGTCGTGGTAGCCCTGACCGACCGCACGGACCTTCCAGCGGTGGTCACGGCGATAGATTTCGACGGTGACAGCGGCGGTTTCGCTGCTCCAGTCGTCGATGGTGAAAGCGGCCAGTGCGCTGCCGACTGCGTCGTAGACGGCGATGTCGGCCTGTCCCAGGTCGGCGAGGGTTGCCGGCGCCGCCGCATCGAGACTGAGGACGATCGCGATGCGCTCGATCTCCGGATCGAGGCGGTGCAGGTCCACGGTGATGCAATCCTCGACGGAAGTTCCCGCACTTCGTTTTCCGGCGTAGTGGGTGGAATCGTCTCGCGACTCGGCCTGGTTGTAGAACACGAAATCGAAGTCACCACGCACCTTCCCGTCGGGGGTGAGCAGGAGTGCTGATAGGTCGGCGTCGATCGCTGGTCTTTGGTGCCATGTGCAGCGCACAGTGACGTCGGCCTGATCGAGTGGGGCATTCTGTCCCTTGCTCAACTGCACGTGATGCGCTCCCTGGTCGTACCGGCTTCAGCTACATCAAATCAGGGGGACCGTCATGATTGCTAACGGGTCGCCGCACGACGACGAGGGTCTCCGGTCGTGATTTCACGACCGGAGACCCTCGTCGTCCGGCAATCTGAGCCCGAGTTTCGATCACACCTGCGGGTCGACGGTTCCCGTCGTCAATGACGGTGCACCTGCGAGCAGCGGGCCGAGATCAGTGATCGCTCCCTCGCCGGCGCGGAACTTGCGGTACTCGGCGTCATGATCGGCCGATTCCCAGGTTTCGATAAATCGCCACGTGGTGGGATTCTTGCTGTCGACGACTGTCTTCACGGAAATGCAACCGGGGAATGCTCGCGTTTCCTCGAGCACTCGCGTCATCACCGTACGTGCGGAGTCGAGGGAATCCGGCTTGAATGAAAGTTCCAGGATGGCAACAAGTTCCATGTTCAGTCCTTACCTAGTAGATGTCCTTGATGAAGACTAGCGGGTCATTCTCCGGCAAGGTCGGCAGAGAGGTCGGCGACTACGACGCCCTCGGGTATTCGGACTTCTTCGATGAGTTCGGGGCGGTCGTCGAATTCGAGTTTCAGAGCCCGGCAGATGGTGGCGTGCATGTCGTACATGCAGGTGATGTACGTCAGTTCCATGATTTGTTTGTCGGACAGGTGCGCCTTGAGGACGGCAAAGACCTCGTCGGGTACGCGGCCGCCGTCGTAGACGAGTCCGTCGGTGTAGGCGAGGACGGCGCGTTCGATGTCGGTGAACAGGTCGCTGATCTGCCAGTGGGGTAGGGCCGCGATTTTCTCTTCGGTCATGCCGAGTGAGCGCATCTGCTTGCAGTGCTGAGAGAAGACGAACTGGCTGCCCCGTGCGTATCCGGCGCGGGCCTGACCTAGTTCGCGCAGGAGCGGGTCGAGGTCTGCGTTGCGATACAGGGCGAATCCTCGTACCGCGTGGCGGAAGACGTCGGGGGATTGGGCGAAGACGGTCCACCAGTCGCCTGGGGTGGCGTGGATGGTGCCGTGATCGACCGCGGGGTCTTTGTCGGCGCCGAACAGGCGGTCGTAGAAGAAGAGGATCTTCTCGTCGGTGACCTCGGCGCGGGGGATTTCACGAAGGCGGGGCATGAGTGGATCCTTTCGGGATGATCAGGAAGCGCTGGGAACGTTGCGGTCTGCGGCAGTCTTCGGCGTGTGTGCGACGTCAGATTCGGTGAATTCCTTGGTCCAGCAAGCGAATTCGAGAAGTACACCATCGGGGTCCTGGAAATAGAATGACCGGACGAAGGTGCCTTCATGGATCTCTCGCGACGCACCCTCCGGGCTGTCGTCGTGGTTGAGCGTGATGCTCAGTGGCACGCCGTCGGCCTTGAGCCGCTTGCGGTACTCGTCGAACTTCTCCGGTGGGACGGCAAACGCGACGTGATTCATCGACCCGACAGCGCTGACGAGCTCGTCCCGGTCAGGCAGTCCGGCGGGGGCGGAGATTCCGGGAACTGCGTCGGGTGCATCCGCCAGCCAGAAAAACGCCAGCGTGTCGCCGTTTCCACAATCGAAGAAGAAATGCTGTCCGAGGTTGCCGGGAAGATCGAGCGTCTTGACCAGCGGCATACCCAGAGTTCCCGAGTAGAAGTCGACGGTGCGCTGCATGTCCGAGCACACAAGCGCGAGATGGTTGATTCCGCGGAATTCGAACTTCGGATTGGTGACGGTCATTGCGGGCCTTTCTGGGGTGAATCGGTGAGAGCGGGACCATAAAGTGACTTGACAGTCATGTCATGTTCTTGGATAGTTTGTCCATGAGTAAGTCATCTGTCAACACCTCACTCCGGGCGGGCGAGGTGGGAGGCCGTTCGGATTTCTCCGTCCCGGTTATGGCTTGCGTGTTGTAACTGCCTCGAGGAGAATCATTTTCGCATGAAAGACTTCGCAGATCGGTTCTTCGCCGCAGTCTCCGGCGGCGATGAAGCGACACTCACCGAACTGTATGCGCCGGACGCGCGCATCTGGCACAACGACGACGGACAGGAGCAGACCGTCGAGGAGAACCTCCGCACGTTGCGGTGGCTCTCCCGCACTCTCGCAGACTTTCGCTACGAGGACGTCCGACGCTACGTACTGCCAGACGGATTCGCGCAACAGCACGTCGTACGCGGCACCCTCCCTGGACACGGCCCTCTCGAGGTGCCGGCCAGTCTGTTCGTCCGCGTCGAGAATGGGCGGATCTCTCGGATCGACGAGTACGTCGACTCGGCCGCCACCCGGCCCCTGCAACTCGCTGCTGCCACAAGGAGGCACCCATGACTGTGAACCAACCCGAAGGCGATATCGCCGAACTGCGCACTCGGTTGCGCGCATTCATCGACGACGAGGTGATCCCCGCAGAACCCGTCCTCGCGAAAGAGGACGAGGTTGCACACAAAACACTCGGGCAACTGCGCTCGCGCGCAAAGGAACTGGGCCTGTGGGCGCTCGGGCACCCGGCAGACGTCGGCGGTGGGGGAGTTCCCTTCCTCGACTTCGTGTTCCTCAACGAAGTCATCGGCAGATCCGAATTCGGCCAGCTGGCAGTCGGCTCGGTGTCGATGCAGGACACTCTGATGCTGCACAAGCATGGAACCGAAGAACAGAAGCAGCGATGGATCCCGCCGATCGTCGCGGGGGAGTTCCTGCCGTCGGTCGGTTTGACCGAACCGGACACTGCTGGCTCCGATCCCACGTTGATCGAGACCCGCGCGGAACTCGACGGCGACACGTGGGTCATCAACGGGCACAAGTGGTTCACCACCGGGGTGGCAGATGCGGGGTACTGCTCGGTATTCGCTCGAACCGAGCCGGATTCGACGCCGCGGCATTCCCGGATCAGCGCGATCATCGTGCCGACCGACACGCCAGGATTCGAGATCGTCCGCTCGATACCGACCATGGGGCACGATCCCAGCGATCACTACGAGGTTCGTCTCACCGATGTCCGCGTTCCGTCGGCTAACCTCCTCGGCGAACGGGGTAAGGGCTTTGTCGTCGCTCAGGACCGACTGGGCCCCGGCCGGATCTTCCACTGCATGCGCTGGCTCGGCCAGGCGCAGCGCGCATTCGAATTGATGTGTGAGCGCGCGAACACCCGCTACGTACACGGGTCACTGCTCGCCGAGAAGGGCGAAATTCACCGGTACATCGCGGAATCCGCAGCGCAGATACACGCAGCCCGCCTGATGACCCTCGACGCGGCCCGTGTGATGGATGCCGGCGAGGATGCTCGCATCCAGATCGGTCTGGTGAAGTTCTGGGGTGCTCGGATGCTGCACGACGTCGTCGATCGCGCGATCCAGGTGCATGGCGCACTCGGACTGACCTCCGACACACCGCTCGAACGGATGTACCGACAAGCACGTTACGCGCGCGTCTACGACGGTCCGGACGAGGTGCACCGCATGTCGACCGCACGTCGACTGCTGCGCGATCCAGGCGCAGCGCCATGGCTGTGACTCATGCCGCCAGCAGCCTTGGTGACGGAATCCGCGTCGCACTGAGCGACTCCTTCGGCGACGAGATCACTGTCGGGGAACCCCGACAGTTGACCGGCGGTGCGAGCCGTCAGATCTGGGCGGTCGGCGTTCGGGGCGTAGATGGTCAATCGCAGGACGTTGTGCTGCGCCGGGACCCACCCGGGCACGGCGACGCAGACCGGATGCGGGCAGAGGTGGCATGCCTGCGGGCGGCCTCCGCAGTCGGGGTTCCGGTTCCCACCGTCCTCGCATCAGGGGACACGGCACCGGGCATCGATGCTCCGTATCTGGTGATGGACATGATCGTCGGTGAGTCGATCCCGCGTAAATTGCAGCGGGATTCCGCGTTCGACGAGGTGCGGTCTCATCTCGCTGAGGACATGGGTTACGTGCTCGGACAGATTCACCGTGCGGACACCGGCACTCTCGGGATGCTCGACGCCGGCGACCCGCTGGACGCGATCGAGGCCGTGTACCGGGATTTGGAACAACCTCGCCCAGCCGTTGAGGTCGGACTGCGCTGGCTTCGGGAGAATAGGCCTGCCAGGCGCCCGAATGCTCTGGTACACGGCGACTTTCGACTCGGGAACGTGCTTGTCGACGGCGGGGGAATCCGCGGCGTGCTGGACTGGGAACTCGCCCATCTGGGTGATCCGATCGAAGACCTCGGCTGGCTCTGCGTGCGTGCATGGCGGTTCGGTGCGGAGCCGCCGGTTGCGGGCATCGGTACGCGCGAACAGTTGCTCGACGGTTATGAACGCGCCGCGGGAATCCGGCCGTCCGAAGCTGAACTGCACTGGTGGGAGGCATACGGCACCCTGCGGTGGTTGGTGCTGAGTCAGTTTCAGTCGCAGCGGCATCTGAGCGGCGCCGAGAACTCGATCGAACTGGCCGCGATCGGGCGGCGAGTGTGTGAGTCGGAGTACGACCTGCTCCTGATTCTCGGTCTGCTCGACAACATCGAGTCGCTACCGGACGACACGGCGCCGTCGGTGCACGACCGTCCGAGCATGTCGGAGATCCTCGAACTGGTCACCAGCACTCTTCGCGATGATGTCGCCCCAGTGCTTGACGGGGCGCATGAACGGGAGCGGTACCTGCTCCGCATCTGCGTCAACCTGCTGGGGATAGCGGGACGGGAGCTCAGTGCCGGAGATCGCACAGGCGAGGTGACGGAATTGCTTGCAGCACTCGATTGCACATCGGAAGCAGATCTTGCCGATCGAATTCGTACCGGCGCCGTCTCGTACGCGGATACGGCCGTCCGCCAGTTGATCTCGACTGCCGTGCTCGCTCGATTGCGGGTGGCGAACCCCCGCCACGTGCTCCGCCCGTCGCAGACCTGATCCCGGACCAGGCTCGACCCCTCCAGTGCTACGTGTCTACGCTGGAGGGGTCGAGCGGGTGTGTCCACCTAGGCAACATGACTTGACAGTCATGTCAGTTTATTGGACACTCACGAGGGTGAGCAAGTCATCTGCCAGTACACCTTCCGTACCGCCACCCGCTGACACCCTGACCGCGCGGGGTCGAAAGACGCGCGACGGTTTGCTCGATGCAGCGCGCAAGGTCTTCGAGGAGGTCGGGTTTCTCGACACTCGAGTCGAGCAGATAGTCCAGGAAGCCTCCGTCTCCTACGGGACGTTCTACCGGTACTTCGAGTCGAAAGACGATGTGTTCCAGGAGTTGAGCATTCGGCTCTTCGAGGACGTACACCGCCGTGAACCTCTCGACTCCGACCTGTCGCCGGCCGCCAGGCTCATCGCAACCAACCGGTTGTACTACCAGGCATATCGCAGAAACGCGAAGTTGATGGCCATCGTCGAGCAGGTCGCGACCTTCAATGCCGAATTTCGCGCACTTCGGCACGAGCATCGTCGACAACTGATCGAGCGAACATCCCGTGCAATCGCTCGTTGGCAGGACCAAGGCCACGTTCGTGAGTCACTCGATCCGGTGATGGCCGCCCGCGCCATGTCCGCGATGGTCGACCACACGCTGTATTTGTGGCTCGTTCAGGGCGACGAAGCAGATGAGGAGATCTTGCTCGATACCCTCGATCAGATGTGCATCGGGGCGCTCGGCCTCGATGTTGCCTCCACATAGCCCTCGCGCATCGATCCTCACGGTGTGGATTCACCGTGAGGATCGATTCGTGGTCACGTGAGCGTCGTGCGCATCAGTCGATCTCGTTGCGGGACAAGGTGTCACCGAAACTCGGCGGCGATGTCCCGGCCGATGATTTCCTTCATGATCTCGGTAGTGCCGCCGTAGATGGTCTGGATCCTGGAGTCGACGTAGGCGCGGCCGATCGGGTATTCCATCATGTACCCGTACCCACCATGCAACTGCACGCAGCGGTCGACAACACGCTTCTGAAGTTCGGTCGCCCACCACTTGCTCATCGACGCATCCACTGCCGTGAGCTCACCGGCATTCAGTGCGAGAACGGCGCGGTCGATGTGCGATTCGGTGACCTCGATCTCCGTGCGCATCTCCGCTAGGGCAAACCGGGTGTTCTGCAGATCGCCGATCGGCTTTCCGAATGCCTTTCGCTCGAACACGTAGTTCTTGGTCCACTCGTAGGCAGCGCGGGCAGCCACGATTGCAGACACTGCAATGGAGATCCGCTCGAGCGGCAGGTTCTCCATCAGATGAAGGAATCCCTTTCCTTCGGTACCGAGCAGGTTGTCGGTGCGAACGCGCACGTTCTCGAAGACCAGTTCTGCAGTGTCCTGAGCAGCCAGTCCGACCTTGTGGAGCTTGCGCCCGCGGGTGAATCCGGGAGTGTCACGTTCAACGGCAATCAGAGAGAAGCCCCTCGACCCCGCCTCGGGGTCGGTCCGGCACACGACGATCACAAAATCGGAGTGGATCCCATTGGTAATGAACGTCTTCTGGCCGTTGATCACCCACTCGTCGCCGTCCCGTACCGCAGAAGTCCGAACTCCTTGCAGATCCGACCCGGCGCCGGGTTCGGTCATCGCGATTGCGCCGATCACCTCACCACTCGCCATCCGGGGCAGCCAGCGGGCCTTCTGCTCTTCCGTGCCCAGATGCAGGACGTACGGGATGACGATGTCGTCGTGCACGCTCAACCCGGAGCCGAACGATGTAGTGGCCGTGCGGGCGATCTCCTCGAAAACAACATTCCGGAACCGATAGTCGGTGACGCCCGCTCCGCCGTACTCTTCGGGAACACTGAGGCCGAGGATGCCGGACGCACCGGCGGCGAGCCACGCACTGCGGTCGATGAGCCGATCCTCTTCCCATTTCGCGTAGTGAGGTTCGATCTCACGGGCCAGGAATTCGCGGACGGTTGCGCGGTAGTCCTCATGATCGGCTTCGTAGTGCTTGCGTTGCATCGGGTATCTGCCTCAGTCTCGGTGTTGACACGTAGGGTGTTGCTGAAACCCGGCCTGGGCCGGGTGATTGCGTTGCAGCGGAAGGTAACTCGAACAAGGTGGTACGGACAGCAAACCGAACCCCCGTTGAAAGTTCGGGCCGACTGATCGGCACATCCTTACCTGGGGTCGGCCATGAATCTCATCCAGTCACGGCCACCCTATCTAGCGCACGCTAAGTGATTCTAGCGTGCGTTGAATTACTCCGTCGACGCAGTCGGTGGCCCGCCGGCAATCAGACAGTGTCGACGCGCCACGACGCTGAATGTCACTTGCGACTCTCCCGAGACGAGATGTCGGCAGAACGAAACTGCCCGGTGACCGTCGGATTCGACGGTCACCGGGCAGCGACGCAATACGTAAGGGGTGGGGATCAGCGCAGGTACTGTCCGCACACCGGCCATGCGCCGGCACCCTGACCTGCGAGGACGTTCTCCGCGACACGTTCCTGTTCTGCCTGGCTGGCGGTGTGTGCACTGCCCGAGCCGCCGTAGGCCTGCCACGTGCTCTGACTGAACTGGAGTCCGCCGTAGTAGCCATTGCCGGTGTTCGCGCCCCAGTTGCCCGACGATTCGCATTCTGCGACGCCCGACCAGTCGTGGCCGGCAGCAGATGCGGTGCCGGTGCTCAGGCCGAAGACTCCGGCAGTGAGTGCGCCGGCGGTAGCGACGGAAGCAAGGACGCGAGTAACAGTGTTGTTCTTCATGTAAATGAATTCCTTTCAATTTCCGCCAGCGGAGGACGGTGACCGTCTCAGCTCCCACCACAAAGGGATGTTGTCGAATCCGAATCACGGGGTGGGGCTGGCGGTGGCGATCCGGTAATGCCCGGTTGCTTGGGCTCACTCCAAGGTAGGGGACTATCACGGATTGGTCACGGGTAGGCGTGTCGGTGCCTGTTTGTGCAACGTATGTGCATCAGAAGGTGTTATTGCAGGTCGATCGCCGTTATTCGGGCCCGTAGAGCGTTACAGAATTAACCTGAAATGTGATGTATATCATAACGATGACGGTCTTCATTGGCCCGAAATATGCCCGTTGAGGGTGAAAAATGACGCGGAATCGACTGTTTCGAGGTTCAAATTTAGTCGACCGACCGACCAGATTTTCGTTGCAGGACAGAAGAATTGGCGTGGATCGATCACGTGCGTCCGCAGATGCTTTGGTACGAAGTGTCGCGGCGGCGGAGATTCTCTCGCGGCGACAGGGTCGTGTCCTCGACAGCCGACACGGCTAGAGTTCGTCGCGATCGGTCAATCCGGTCTGCCCGTCGACACATCTTTGTCGGACACTAAATCGCACAGATCTGCTGAAATATCCCCAAGGAATGTTGTCAGTTTTCAGAAGACGACTGCACGCTCGGCGAAAGCGTGATCACCGAGTCGTTCCCCTGTCTGACTGCTGAACCTGGAGTCCGGGAATTGACCGGTGTTCCTTTCGAAGCCACGGCGTCCATTAATCGTTTCTTCCTGAGGCACTTAGTGTTGAGACACCTCGTTGATGTTGTGCGGGGATGATCAAGGGGGATGAAGTGTCGAAGATCGTGCGGTTGCTCGACAGTGAGGTCGTTCAGCGATGGGCAGCTACGGTCGCCACAATCGGATTCTCCCTCTCTGTTCTTCCTTCCCGCGTGGGTCAGGCTGCCGAACACCCCTCAGTGTGGAACTGGGTTGTCGTCGTAGTCGTAGTGGGAGGCATCGTTTCCTTCGCGGTTAATGCCGTCACTATGTGGCGCAAGCGTTTGGCCCGAGGAACCAAGCCTGATCACACGTTTGTTGCACCCGAGGATGTTCCGTACTTGGATGTGGAGACGGCGATCGAATCGACAACGGACCGGATCTCGGCGATCAAGGCGTTGCGTGAACAACATCGGGGTCTCGGATTGAAGGTCGCTGCGGATCTCGTCGACGCAGCTCTCGATGAACGAAGCGAATGACCGGAGCAGCACTCGGCAGCTGCCCGCTGGGCAGATCCGTCCCAGATTCGCTCGGTTCTGGTGCAGTGATCCGCGTGACAGTCCCAGATTCGATCTTGGTCTCAACAGATCAACGCATCGATGTGGCCTTCCATCCTTGTCAGGTGTAAGGCCAGATCGTCAGTATGGAGGCGCTGACAGATTGGTCAGCTGCCGAATCCGAAGAGGTGGCGTTCACACTGCGAGCAACCCTGATACGCCAGCCGGGACAGTTCAGTCAACCTGTGGGCAGCGCAGCGACTGCGGGGTTAGATTTGACTCCAATTGAGGTCAGTCATTGGCGCCGGACTGTCACCTGAAGGGTCCACTGGCGGTCCTCCCGACGGATGGGGGAGAGCATGGATGAAGCAAAGAAGATTCTTCGCGACGATGCGGTGAACCGGGGAACTGCATTCACGCAAGAGGAGCGTGCATCACTTGGCCTGGTAGGGCGGTTGCCATCAGCGGTCGAGACCCTTGATCAGCAGGCGAGACGCTCATACGCACAGTTGCAAAAGCAGTCAACGGATCTCGCGAAGTACATCTACCTTGATTCGCTCCACGAGCGCAACGAAGTCTTGTACTACCGCGTGATTGCGGATCACCTCTCGGAATTGCTGCCCGTCGTGTACGACCCGACCATCGGGGACGCGATCGAACAGTGGTCGCAGGACTACCGCCAGTCGCGTGCGGTGTACCTGTCGATCGATCACGTCGACGACATCGAAGTTGCCTTCGCCACACTGGAATTGGGTCCGGAGGATGTGGACCTGATCGTCTGCTCCGACGCTGAGGAGATCCTCGGGATTGGGGACTGGGGCGTCAACGGTACCGACATCGCCGTGGGGAAACTGGCGATCTACACCGCCGCAGCCGGCATCAACCCCAGTCGCGTCATCGCGGTGAATCTAGATGTGGGGACAAGCAACGAAGCGCTCCTCAACGACCCGTTCTACCTTGGGAACCGACACAGTCGCGTCCGGGGGGAGAAGTACGACAAGTTCATCGGAACCTACCTCGAGACAGTGGAGAAGCTCTTCCCGAAGGCACTGCTGCATTTTGAGGACTTCGGCCCCTCCAATGCCCGCCGTATCCTCGTAGACCACGCCGACAAGTACCGCATTTTCAACGACGATCTTCAGGGAACCGGCGCCATCGTCGTGGCGGCGGTCATCTCGGGGCTGAAGGTCACCAAACAGACGTTCGCGGATCAACGACTTGTCATCTTTGGCGCTGGCACCGCCGGCACGGGCATGGCCGACCAGATCTCCGCCGCGATGAGCCGCGCCGGGCTCGGCGATGACGAGGCCCGCGCTCGAGTGTGGCTTATCGACCGCGACGGCTTGGTCACCGACGATATGCAGGACCTGCCGGACTACCAGCAAGCCTATGCTCGGCCAGCGCACGAAGTCGCCGATTGGGGCGGGCGCCCTATCGACCTTCTGACGGTGGTCCAGCACGTCAAACCCACCATCCTGATCGGCACTTCGACCGCGCACGGAGCTTTCACGCAGGACGTCGTAGAAGCGCTCAGTGGCGGGGTTGAACGCCCCATCTTGCTGCCGCTCTCGAACCCGACCAGTCGTATAGAGGTCATGCCCCAGGACGCCATCTTGTGGTCCAAAGGGCAGGCGTTGATGGCGACCGGGATACCGATCGAACCGGTCGAATACAACGGCGTCACTTATCGGATCGGTCAATGCAATAACGCTCTGCTCTATCCAGGCCTAGGCCTTGGCACGATCGTGTCCGGTTCTCGTCACGTAACCGATGGCATGCTCCTTGCAGCTGCGGTCGCGGTCGCCGGTCAGGTGGATGTCTCGGAGCGGGGAGCGTCCCTCCTCCCCGACGTCGAAAACCTTCGTGCCTCGTCCGCGACGGTGGCTGTGGCGGTCGCGAAGGCAGCAGCCGATGACGGCGTCGCCACCGTGACCCACGACGACTTGGTGCAGGCCGTTCAGGATGCGATGTGGCTGCCTGTGTATCCGGCCACCCCTCAAAACAGCTGATCCTGGACAACTCAGATAGGCAGGTTGCCGATTTCTCCTAATGGCGAAACAACGCGTCGAGATGCTGCGTTAATCGGTTGGCTATGGGAGGTGAAGTTGCATCCGGGTGGCGGCCACACCGCCTCTCGGCGCGAGGCTCGGCGTGTTGACTACCTGGCACGTTGTCGCTGTTGAGGCATGGCCTGGTGTCAGTGCCGTTAGGCCGGGCTACGCAGGTATCCGTCGATCAGTATGTCGAGACCTTCGAGATAACCATCGGTCGTCGTCCCGGCCGGCCAGTCTTCGAGCACCTCGTTGAGTACGGGTAGTTCCGCGGGCCCGATTTCTCGGATCTTGATCGCAAGAGGTGACACGCTGCCTTCGGGTCGCGCGCTGTCGTCATAGATGTTGAGCAGTGCGCCGAGCGTGTAGTTCCACAGCGCTCGGTAGACCAACAGTGCGCGGCGTGGAGACATGCCCAGTTCGACACACGCGGCCATGGCTCGATCGACCAGGACGACGGCGCCGCTCCCGCCGCGCCCGCCGCGCTGAAGCAACTCGATGATCCAGCGCTCAGATGCCAGCGTTTCGAAGATCGCGGTGAAGATCAAGCGAATCCGCTCGACCTGATCCTGTGGCAGGACCAGCGAACCGAGGTCTTGTGAGTACGCATCGAGAACCGCGCTGATCAGCTGTTCCTTGTCGCCCACGTGTCGGTACAGCGCCATCGGTGTGGTGCCGAGGGACTTCGCCAACGCTCGCATGCTCAGTGCGTCGGCGCCGCCGGACTGAAGTTGCCGTTTCGCCTCTTCGACTATCTGCTCCGACGTGATCGTCGGGGGACGTCCGAGCCGCGGCGATCTCGGTTCCATCTTTTCGGCCATGCATCGATTGTGCGCGCCCCTGCTACGGCGCTCTCGCCCGGGGAACCCCTTGCATCTCGGTCGATAGCAAGGTAAACCTAACTACTTATGAGAACATGTATACAAATGAGTTGCCTGCAATGACAACATCAACACGGGCGGTAGCCGCGCCTGCCCTGGTCCTCACAGCCGCCGCGGCAGCACAGTTCCTGGTCGCCTTCGACATGTCGGTCATCAACGTCGCGCTAGCCGACATCCAGGAATCACTGAACTTCTCCGACGCCGGGCTGTCCTGGGTCGTCAACGCGTACGCCCTCGCCTTCGGCGGATTGCTGCTTCTCGGCGGCCGACTGTGCGATGTGATGGGCACTCGCCGGGTTCTGGTCGCCGGACTTCTGCTGTTCGCCCTCGTCAGCATCGTCGGCACCTTCTCGGTGTCCGCCGAGATGCTTGTCGGCGCTCGGGCACTTCAAGGCGTCGGCGCTGCGATGATCGCGCCGGCCGGGCTCGCCGCCCTCAGCCAGGCCTTTCCCACCGGACGCGCCCGGGCCAAGGCATTCGGCATCGGCGCAATGTCATCAGCACTGGGCGGTGCACTCGGTGTAGTACTGAGCGGCATTTTGACCGAAGGGCTCAGTTGGCGATGGGTGATGTTCGCCGGCGCACCGGTGGCCCTGATCGCCGCAGTTGCCGGTACCCGCGGCCTGCCTGCCGGCCAAGCCACTAGAGGCGGCACCCTAGATCTCCCCGGCGCCATCTTGGCGACGGCCGGAATCACCGCCCTTGTCGGCACCGTCATCGCCACTGAATCACATTTCTGGACTTCGGGTTACGTGCTGGGTGGATTCGCGCTCACGATCGTCATGCTGACCGCCTTCGTCGCGGTCGAAAGCCGCTGCGCCACACCACTGGTACGACTGTCCACCCTCCTTCGACCCCGAATCGGACTGGCCAACGCCATCATGTGCCTGGTGTGCGCGGCACAGTTCAGCGCGTTCTTCTTCGTCTCGCTATTCCTGCAACGCGGACTGGGCTATTCGCCGACCACCACCGGTCTGGCGTTCCTGCCCTTCTGTTTCGGCCTGGTCATAGGCATCCTCGCATCCACCAAACTCCTTCCACGCTACGGAGTTCGGCCGCTACTCGTAGTCGGAACAGCGGTCGCAGCAATCGGGACTTTCATCTTCTCGACCATGAACCTCGACAGTCCCTTCTGGGCTGTCATCCTGGTGCCTTCGCTTCTGGCGAGCATCGGCATCGGCCTGTCGTTCATGCCGCTCAGCAACGTCGCCACCGCCGACGCTCCTCCCGAAGAAGTCGGCATGACATCCGGGCTGCTGAGCACGTCGCGTCAGATCGGCGGTTCACTCGGACTAGCCGTTCTCGTGAGCGTCGCCGCGTCCTCGACGGCACGCTCGGACAGCGCGCCGACGGAAGCACTGGTTTCCGGATACTCCCAAGCCCTCTTCGTTTGCTCCGGCCTACTGCTGGCCGGCACCCTCCTGTCCTTCTTCTTCCCACGAATGGATCGTTGACCTCAGATGTTCACCACCCGAACCGCATTCGGCATCGTCGCGGCACTTCTCCTCACCGGCGCCGGTGCAAGCGCGTGCAGCAGCTACTGAGAACTTGATCGACGACGACCTGAGGCTCGAGAACTGACTTCACTTCCCGGCGAGTGATCGAACATGGCGTGGGAACCGATCAACAGGAAGTCCGAGGTATCCCAGCGCGGGGACGCAACTGAACGTTGTGTTGATGAGTTTATGAAGACTATGTCCTGCGGTGCGGTCAGGAAGTGGGTGGTGGTTGCTTCGACGATTGGTGGAGGAAGGGGCGCGGCCAGGCACCTAGAGCGAGCACGGCGAGGGTTGTCTGAATGATGCCGGTGGCGAAATAGATGCCGTGCAGCGGCGACCAGACGAGGATGATGGCGATTTCGACGAAGACCCAGATCATCATGATTAGGCCGGCTGCGGCATGTAGACCCCACGCCAGTGCGAACCTGCCGTACTGAGCAACAAGCGTGATTGCCTGGCTTCCGCCGACGATCACGCCGAGGATGATGCCTGGCCAGAAGTAGGAAGTGAAGACGGTTCCTTCGATCCATTCCGGGGGGAGGCCGAACCCGCCACCAATGGTTAGTCCAGCCATTCCGAGAAGGGCGGAGAGCAGGTTGAACCATGCGACGACGGACAGGCTGATTCGGAGCGGGCGCGGAGGGAGCGGCGCTGGTTTCATGACTGTCACGATAGAATAATGCCGCTCATGCGACGCATCCGCTATTTAGTGGGTTGGTTAAGTTGCCGTGGCTGTAGCTCATGTTCCGATTGATCCACTGGTTTTTATTGCCGCTCAGGGCATTTCGGGTGTCCGGCAGGAGAAACTATCCAGTTTGTCGATGGTCAAAACGAACACCCAAACCCGTAGAAATGATCTGAGAGCGATCCGGTTAAACAGGCCAAAACGTGGTGCCGTGGCTGTGGCTTCACAATGTTCGGGGCAGATCGTGCGCTTGCTCGTCCGGCATCGTCAGATTCGTGATTGCCACGTAGGTGTCGGGAGCGTAGGTGTCGGGCAGCGGGTTTCCGCACGTCCCGTCAACGGGAAGAGCGGCCCTTGCTGAGTTTCCTGCGTCATCGACCAGCCACATAACGGGAGTGGGAATTGTGCCGTCGGTAGGGCATTCGCCGAACCACGGTCATTTGGTCGAAGCGCGACTAAGTTAAGTTGCTCGACTACCGCGACGAAGTTGCCGAGCCCGCTGGTCTGGCGCATAAGTGCGCAGCCGCAATCGTCGGTGTACCCGCTGAATTCGCACACCACTGCCGACGTCGGGCTCAGTGAGGACAACACTGCGGATGCCAGGCATGGGGGCTGTCCGATCGCCACCGCAAGCGGTACTGGTGCCGGTTTTCGTCGTTCGTCGAGCACTCCGAAAAACATCGCACCAAGAGCAAGGAGAGTTGCACAGGTCCCAGACGCTATCAACCACGTACGCAATCGCCGCGTAGCTCACACTATGCGCAACTACGGGCATCGAACTGATATCCCGAACGCCACACCAGGGGAGTGCTAATGGCTGAGACGGCAGGGGATTCGGCTATTTGCCGAATCCTATTTTCCAGCTGATGCAACGTCATCGTGAGCGAGGTCCTCATGTGTGGCCGCGGGGTAGTACACGGATGCTGCTCCGAAGGAAATCGCTGAGATCGTCAACGCAGGCCAGGCGATACTAAACCCATCGGCTCCTGCAACGGAGAGCGCAGCAGTGACGATCATCGCGACCACCACAGCCGTCGACGTTGCGAATGCGAGCCGCCACGTCGTCGGTGCCGCGGCGCGGACGTGTCGCTCGCCGACCGCGAGGACGCCCTTCCCCGTCAGGATTGCTGCCATTCCCAACAGCCCGCCGGCAGGCAGCGAGCACAGCGACCCCAGGCAGATCGCGGTGAGAACACTACTGACATCACTGGAATCTGCGAAGAGAAGCGCGAAGTAACTTCCGAATACAGTTCCCACGACCAGCGGCCACGCCATCGCTCGGCTCTGCCAGGAAACGTCGGAACGAGTCATACCGCGACGATACCGATCGGGTGGCAACGTCCACCTCGAATCACCTGACGATCAAGCCGCGTGCCAAATAATTCGGTAAAAAACGTGCCAAATAATTTCGGGAGTCACAGGTAAATAGGGGTTTCCGGGACCGATCACGTCCTCGATTTGCAGAGTGACGCTCTGGCGGCCATTCGATGTGATCGAGGGTGGGAAGAAGCGGCGAGTGGCGCCAAGGACGATCGCCCGGTCCTGCTCGATCTACTCAGTCACCTTCGGGCCGGTGACACCCTCGTCGTCTGGCGACTGGACAGGCTAGGTCGGTCACTCAAGCATCTGGGCGAAACTGTCGAGGACTTGCAGCGGCGCGGCGCGGCGCGGCTTTCCGCTCGTTGACGGAGTCGACTGACACGTCATCGGCCGGCGGAATGCTCATCTTCCAAATCTTGGGCGCCTTAGCACAATTCGAGAGGACGCTGATCCGGGCGCGCACGGCGCAGGTTTGGCGCCGGCTCGCGCTCGTGGTCGTATCGGCGGGCAGCCCAAGCGAATTGACCCAGCGAAAGCTCGTATCATTCGTCAGGTGATCTGGATTGGCACACCCAGGATGGAGATCGCGAAGGTCCTTGAGGAACGCGACCACGTCAGGGTCGGCGTTGCCGGGGTTGGCCAGGTTGGTGCTCACTCAGCTCACTTGGTGTCCCGTCGCCTCCACGCTGTCGACCCCTATCAGGGTTGATGTGGAGTCGAACGCCCTTATAGGCGACTGTGTACGGCACATCGTCGTCGTTGTCCGGGTCGCCGGAGCCCGCAGGGTCAGGCAGTTCCGCGATCTGCTCGATGACGATCTGTGCTCGCGCCGCACCGGGATCGAACATCTCCTGAAACGGCCCGACGAACGACCCCCCAAGGCCGCGGCTCTTCGCCCGGACCGCCGCCCACCAGAGCAACGGCAACGGGCCGAACATGGCAAACAGCAGTAAAAGCCCCAGTCCCATGCCCACGAGCGTACCGACCGACCGCTATCAAACGGGCTCACGTCAGTGCGACAATCCCGGTACGGTTCGGTGTCCGCATGGTGTCATGAGGAATATTTCACGTTTCGAATACTGCACACCGCCAATCGACCTCTCAAGTCGTCACTGATCGGTTCAGCCTGGAAGTAATGACTGATGATCGCAGGTCGCTGGATCTGGTTCTTCCGTTGCCGTGGGAATGGCGAATAGCGTTGTCGAAAGCAATCCCTTGCGAACTCTTCGGCGTACAGCGCCGTCGGGTTCTCTGACTGGTACATGACGAAGCCCGCCGACACCGGGAGATATCGAGTGGCTTCAAAAGAGTCGGTGCCCGGCTTGCGCCTCTCGGCACCCAGTCGAGGTGCCGCTATTCGATACAGATGCATCAATGTTGTATCTGACAGAACGGGAGACGAGTCGGGTTAGCGTGTGCGTATTCGATGATTTGCGAGCAGTCTTTCGACGCTCAAGCATCCTCCGCTTGCAGCTGGAGAGTGATTGACGTGTTTGGGTAGAGCGGAGATGTCGAAGTCGTTGAACCCGAAATCGACGCAGCAAGACGGCTTTTCCTTCCGGCCTGTCGACCGCTTCGGCGAGCCGCCATATCCCGGATTGTCGGGTTAACGGCACACTCGATAGAAGGTTTTGCGCGTCGATGTTGGTCAGATTGATTCTGCGCTGTTTGCTGACTCGACGAACCGCGACCAGTACGGGACGCTGATAGTTCGGGGGGAGAGTGCCTTTCGGCCCTGTCCGGACAGCAACTCGTTGGTGAGGTATTCGAGTAGGTTGGCCCCGTAGTAGATGATGTCGGTCTGCCACACGGAGAACACCGGTGATTCTGACGGTGAAGGCGCGGCGGGGGTGAAGCGGTGCGCGTAGATCGGAATGAGGCGCGGCCACCCCCTGAGTTCTCGGCGCACCGTTGTGGCTATGCCCTCGGTTGAGGAGGGCAATGTGCCCCACGATGGCGGCCAGAACGGCGGACTCTGATGCAGTGCATCCCATATGAATCCTTCGGCAACACTATCTAGCCATGTCTCCAGCTCGAGGTCGTCGCCGTTTCGCCAGTCCGGCCAGCGGTCACCGAGCGGTAAGGCAGTGGCGAGAAGGCTGCGGTGATCCGGATTGAAGTGAAATCCGAAGCGTTCGTGGACAGAGTCGAATTCAGCTTCGGTCAATCCGGGGCCGAGTTCGATTCCGGCGTCGTTGAGCAGTGCTGCTGCTTCGCGCCCGATGAGTGCCATCCGAGGAGTTTCCCAGATATCCACGAAGACCGGGAATACTGCACGTTTCGAATCTGGCACCTCCTCCAGTCACAGTGGAGGTAGTCCGCTCTATGACCAGTCAGTCATCCTCGACAGACGGTTGATCTGCTTCCTCAGTGATGCGGGTACTCGCGGACAAGTTCTGGATGTTTGGCACGCAGATAGTGGCCGCTCAGTGTGACGCGTTCTGCTGCCAACCACGCCCATGCCGATCTGTCCCACTTGACCAGTTCGGTAACAATGTCCGCGACAGTGACTGTGCCACTCTCACTTTCGCGCAGAACGACAGTGGGATCGTCCCAGTCGATTTCTGCGGCCTCATTGTCCAGTGTCCCGTGCGCTGCGATGACGGCGAGGTCCATATCTTCCGAAAACGTTCCGAATTGGACTTGGCGCTGAAAGTCGTTGTCCGCGACCATATCGAAGTCCAGTGCCGCGACTAACCAGCGGCGAGGACAATCGCGTGCCACCAAGACGGCGGTCACCTGAATCGGTCGGGGTTCGGCATCGGTCGGAACGCTTCCGACGACGATGGCAACCCGGTCATCGGCCACTGCAATTGGCACACCTTGAAGACCGGGATGGTCGGGACGATCACCGGTGACAAATTTGTCGTCGTACTGGCCGGCGAGCAGTTCCTCGAGCAGTGGGCCCGTGGCCGCGCGGGCAATCTGCCATCGATCACGTCGAGCGATGGCCTCGATGAGAAGGCTGACGCATGCGATCAGAGTTCCCAGGCGGCGGTCTTCTTTGAATCGGTTTTCCATTACGCCGCCGTCGTCGAGCGCGAGAAGCAGAAACCCGGCGTCGAACCACAAGCGGCGAGGGGAGAGGAGAACTCGCGGAACTGTCTGTGCATCTCATGCCCCGAGTTCTCGGTGAACCGCAACACGAAGGTCGCGGACTCGGGGTCACCCACATGCGACGGTACCGTACCTAGAGTCGTGGCTCGCACCGCAAGCTGGGGATTGGCGGCCGCATGCGTGTGGGTCGGGCTTTTCTCGGCAGAACGGACCGTCAGGTACGTTCTGAAGATGGCTCCGACATGGGAACAGATTCGAGGCGCGAATTACGGCACGATGGGACGCACAGTCGGCGGACGCGTCCACCGACCCGACGGGTCATGGCAGTTGGTGTTGCACGCTCCGGAGGCGGCATGGCGTTACGAAAACGAGTTCGGTGAACCGATATTCCTGGAGGACACCACCGACAGATGGTCACTCGACGCGGACGGCACGATGGTCCACGCCGCCAAGTCTCCCAACACCATTTACGCGACCATGGGTATCGGTTCACCCTCACTGCTTCTGCGTGCGTACGACGTGTTTCCTCCCAAATCGAGTCACGGGTTCGACAACCATCGATTCGTCGACCCCAGTACACCCCGAGAAGCGATGGTTCGCGGCCGTGAAGGATGGGAAGTTACCGCTCTCGACCAGTACACCAACGAAACGGTTACCTACGTGTTCGATGCGCACCTCGGTGTCGCGTTGCGATGGCAGCACAGCGATGAGTGGATGGAACTCGAAAACCCTGCTCTGGACCAAGAATTCGAGCCCGACCTTTTCAGATGGACAGGTCCCTCTCGCCCCGCGCAAGACGAGATGGCGAAGTTCCAGCGCGAGCATCAGGAACGAGAACGCGCACTGGCCGAGATACCTCAGGCGGTTCCGACGTGGCTTCCGCTGACGATAGGCGCCACGTCGCAGTCAGGTGATCCCCGCACCGGTGAGCTGAGCTTGTCGATCAACGGGATTTCGCCCCAATTCACGTTGCGCCGTTGGGTGAGCGCGATCGGCGAGCCGTCACTCGAGTGGCCGAACGATCAGACGCCGGAACGTTATCGGCAGTCACTCGGTGACTGGACATACGAAATTCGTAGCTATCAGGACATCGACCCGGCCGACTGCGCTCGCGTCGTCGAGTCGATCGTTCCCGTTGACCCACCGCAACGGGAGGCGGCAGAGATCACCGCCGAACTCGCAGCGGAGGAACACGACCGCCGTGAAGCGCAGGTACTCGAAACTCTCGGAACCGGAAGAATACTCACCGACCACCTCGCAGACGAGTCGCTGCTGATCCGCACAGACTTCAGCGACGACGCCGCCTGGCGTGAGATCGCTGTCGCCGCAATGGCTCCGATACCGCAGGGCAACGACATGGAATTCGCGGCCTACCTCACCTGCATCGACAATCGTGACTACGACGGACTGAGCGTCGACGGGTTGCTCGAGGCAATTGGCGAACCGCCGCCCTACTACGCATTTCTCGTCGATGCCGAGACGGTGAGTAACCCCGAAAAACCCATCGTCGCTGTCTACACGGGTCCGGACGAACCGGAGCGGCCGCGCGGGAGAACCTTTCGCGTCATTCCCGCGGAGATGCCGAGCGTGGAGAACAACCTGTCGATCGCGAACATGGATTTCGAGTCTTTCGCGGACAGCGTCGACGAAGACGGAGTTTTCCGGGGTTTTCCCGAGCCAGTTCGACCTGTCGGGGAGGTAACCACACGTGAAATCGCACAGTGGATCGCAAACGATCTCGACACCGACGCCCTCAGAGACTTTTACGCCGAGATCGTCGGGTGGAAGTACCCCTATCCGGTGTCGCTGTTCGAGGTCGAATTGTTGGAGGTCCATGCGCAGACTCGCGACCACGATCATGGAGTCGCCGACCTCGTCGGATACGACGAGTTCCTAGCTGCGACAGCACATGGGGGCCCTGCGCTGAGCGGTACCGTACCGGCGCACAATGCGCGATGGTCGTTTGTGATCGACCGTGAATCGTATCGACCGATCGCGGTGTACCGCATCGGGTTCCGCGCCTACGCCCCACCGGCCTCCCCGGACGGGGCGCCGCAACCGATGAGGCTGGAGGTGCCGTTCGTGTGTAGGGAACCGGTGTCGCTGTCGACACTGACGGACGACGATGACCTAGTCGACCGAGACGCGGTACAGCAAGCCGTTCTGGCCGAGGCTGCACGCCTCCACGGAGATGCCCACATCGCCGGCGGTGAACCTGTTCTTCAGCGGATTCCGAGACTCGAAGGTTTCACCATCGGGTGCCATGCCCAGGTCGACGGTCACCCAGTTTTTTACGTAGCGATCGTGACCGACGTCCGCGACGAATTCATCGTGCAGGAAGTACCGCCCGAGGGACTGCGCGTGGTCGGTCCAGGGGAGGCCTGAACGATGGCCAGTTCTAGCCAGGTCAGGCACGCCAAGGACTTATCGACATCGCGTGTCTATTAGCGACAGTGCACCAAGACCAACTCGAAATACAATCCATGACCTGACGGGCTTAGTACCGGATCTGAATGAGATTGACATATTTACTGAGTCCGCACCTAGCGTTGAATCGTTGTGGCATCCTGCCGTTCCAGCCAATTCAAGATTGCCTGGTTAGTTTCAGTGGGCCTTTCTTGCTGGATCCAATGACCGCAGTCAAGATTGACTACTTCTACGTTGGGCACGAACTCTGTCAGTTTTTCAGACTTCGCGATGGCGTCGCGGTCGCCGTAGATCATGAGTGTGGGCTGTTGGATGATTGGGTTCACATCTGCCAACACATGCCAGTTGCGGTCCAAGTTTCGGTACCAATTGATACTGCCCGTGAATCCTGTCGATTCGAAGGCGGAGACGAAAACGGCCAATTCGCTATCGCTCATCAGAGGCTCACCGAGCGGCGTCTCTGCTCTGGCGAGATCGATCAGCGCCATACCCGGCTTAGGCTCCCTGAGGGGTTCGTTCTTCCGGTACATGTTGCGGAGGAACCGGAAGGTGTTGTCTTCGAACACGGCGTCCGCGACGCCCGGCTGTCGATTGAAGTGGACGAAGTAGAAGTCACCGCCAAGCACGGCTTCCATGAACTCAATCCAGGGCTGCTCTCCGCGATCCTGGTAGGGCAAGCTCAGGTTGATCACTTTGTTTACCCGGTCCGGGTGCAACAGGGTCAGGCCCCACACGACAAAGGCGCCCCAATCGTGACCGACAAAGGTGACATCTTCGTAGCCGTAGTGATCGAGAAGTGCGATGAGATCACCCGCCAAATGTTCAATGTCATAGTCCGTCACTTCGGTCGGACGTGATGAATTGCCGTAGCCGCGCTGGTTCGGGACGATGACGTGGTAGCCCGCCTCGACAAGGGCGGGCACCTGGTATCGCCAAGAATAGGCGTGCTCTGGCCATCCGTGACACAGCACGATGGGTTTCCCGGCATTGTGTCGCCCTGCTTCGAAGACTTCGAGTTCCACGCCGTTGACTGGGATAAGGACGGGCTTGGGGAAGTCGGATGGATTCACGGATTCTCCTTTGGGTTGATTACCGATCGTGTGTGTGGAATGACCGGTTGCCCCGACGATAGGGAACATTGCGGACACATCGTGTCCTCGATTGTTGGCACACTGAAGAAATGCGGAACGATCCAACAGGTAGAGCGCTGCAGCTGCTGTCGCTCCTGCAGACTCATCGTTTCTGGCGCAGCGCCGAGCTCTCCGCACGACTCGAGGTCACGGAGCGAACGGTGCGCCGCGACGTTGATCGCCTCCGCGACCTCGGCTATCCGGTCGATTCCACGTCGGGAAAATATGGGGGCTACCGACTTGCAACAGGAGCACACGTGCCGCCCCTGGTTCTCGACGATGACGAGGCCGTCGCGGTAGCCGTCGGGCTACGCTACGCCGCTGAGGCAGCCATCGACGGCATCGAAGAAACGTCGCTGCGCGCGCTGACGAAAATCGAAACACTCCTGCCTCATCGCCTGCGCCGACGTGTGTCGGCGCTACATTCGAGCGTCATTTCGATGCGGCGGGTGGACGACAACGACATCGTTGATCCCGAAGCACTCAGTGTGCTCGCCGCGGCATGTCGCGACCATGAGCATGTGCGTTTCGACTATCGGCGAGGTGATGGCGAGAGCAGCAGACGGTTGGTCGAGCCGCACCAACTTGTCACGGCAGGACGACGTTGGTACCTCCTGGCATGGGACCAACATCGTGGTGACTGGCGAACTTTTCGGCTGGACCGACTCTGGGAGCCCCAGCTGGCGGGCAGTCATTTCACACCACGCGAGATTCCGGGTGGTGATGCGGCTGGCTTCGTCGCGAGCTCACTCGGCTCGTCGCCCCGTCACCTCGATGCGAAACTCGTCATCGAAGCCACGTTCTCCGAACTCGAGGGTGTGCTCCGATGGATTGACCACACACCAATCGAGTTGGGGCCGAACTTCAGTGTGGTCGAGATCCGCGGTGAAGATCTCGGCCGGCTCGCCATGACGGTTGCTCGCATTGCGCTCACCGCTCCAGTGACAGTCATCGAACCAGCCGAGCTCGCCGACACCGTAAGGCAGCTCGCCATTCACCTCAGAATCTCGCCACCATGCCGGTCCCTCGTCTATCGAGATACGTGTCCGCTTCGCTCTGAACTAGGAGAATAAATGACCACTTCGGAATCGCCGCCACCGGTCTCCGCCCACCCCCCAACGTGGAAATTCGACTACCCGATCATCCATGCCGAGACTCGGGAACAGTGGCGAACTTGGCTGACGCACAACCACAAATCAGCCCGAGGTGTGTGGTTGTGCTCCTGGCGCAACACCGCCGGCCGTCAACGCTGCCCGTACCCCGAGGCCGTCGAGGAAGCCATCTGCTTTGGTTGGATCGACTCCACCAACACCATCCTCGACGAAGAGCGCGGCTTGCAACTGTTCACGCCACGCAGACCCAAGAGTTCTTGGACCCGGCTCAACCGCGAACGCGCAGCCGATATGGAGGCGCGCGGTCTCATGACCGACGCTGGGCGCCACGCCATTGCTGCCGCGAAAGCCAACGGCTGGTGGACGATTTCCGACCAAGTAGAAGACCTCGAGGAACCGTCTGACTTGACGGCGGCGCTGGATCGAGACCCGCGAGCTCGAAGCAACTGGGACGGTTTTCCGCCCAGCGCCCGTAAACAGATGCTGTGGTGGATCGTCAGTGCCGCTCGAGACGCAACACGGGCAAGTCGAATCGTCCATATCGTCTCCGAAGCGGCCATCGGTCAACGTGCCCGCGGCTGATCCGCAATTCGCTCGCGCCCGGCGCGAAGCCGTAGCGAGCTTCGGATCACTCGGCGACGCAACAGGTAGCGCCGCACAAGTCCTGGTGCCCGGAGTCAGTCAACCTACGGGCCTGGCAACGCCGAGGGACAGCGCGCCCATGATTTTTGGTACACCCTTCTGATAGAAGGTGTCGAGGGCGTGGATCTCGAAGCCCGCGGTTTGCACGAGCGTCGGGATCTTGCGCGTGAGATGGCAGCCGCCTGCGACTGCTTTCTGGATCGGTTCGAAGCGGTGCTGCCAGCGTCGCACTTTCTCGTCCGGGGCAAGACCGTGTTCAACGAAATGCAGGGTTCCGCCGGGCTTGAGAACCCGTCGCACCTCGCGCAGCGCGGCGCCCGCGTCGGGGATAGTGCACATCGTCCACGTGGAGAGTGCGGCGTCGAAGGTGTTGTCGGGGAAGGGAAGTGACTGCCCGTCGAGTCCGGAGCGCTCGACGGGCACGGGTGACGCCGCGAGCCGTGTGCCCGCTAGTTTCCAGCCGAGGTCGGCGGGTTCGACGGCGCTGACCGAATCGATGGAGTCTGGGTAGAACGGGACGTTGAGACCGGATCCGAACCCGATCTCGACAACGCGACCGTGCAGGTCGGCGCAGACTCGCTTGCGCGAGGGTTCGGTCAGCGACATCCCGCAGGTTGCGTTCACCAGTCGCGGAACGATGTGATCCTCGTAAAACCTCATGTCAGCCTCCCCGTTGTGTGGTTGCTGTACATCCAGCATTCCAGAATCCCGACGAATGTTGCACTGGCGACTTTGCAACGCGCTGGTGCCGATGTTGAAACGGGGTAACCGTCGAACGGGGACGGATTCGGAGAGGACAGATGATGACTGACAATCCACGATCAATTGCTGAACGCACCAGAGAGGTTCCCCCGGGTGACGGACAAGAACGATTCGCCGGCTACGGGGTGATGGGACAACCATTCGCTAGTGGCCACTACTTGGCGATGCGGCACTTTCCCGCCAGCTCGGTCGGTGCCGGGTACGACTCGGTGTGGCATCGAGACCCCGACGGACGTTGGATCATTTACAGCAGCAACTCGCCCGAGAACAGTTGCGCCCGATACTTCGGCTCGGATCTCGCCGACGCGCGAACAGCGGACATCAAGGTGACGTGGACGGGCCCGTCCGCCTTCACGGTCAGGGTGGACGAGACACTCGTGTGGGAACTCGACGTGGGCCGATCAGCGGCGACCGCCGTGATGACGGGCATGGGCAAGCTGATGCCTGGCGCGATGTGGCGCAGCGATGGCGTGATGTCCGCGATGGGACGGGCCGCTGGACCTGCGCTGGGTGTCGGCCGGGTGAAACTGACCGGGACCACCTCGAACGGTCAATGGTTCCGAGCGAATCCTCGGATGTTGTGGACCGTCGACCGGAGTCGAGCGAGTTTCGACGGGGTCGATATCGGACCGCCAGGTCCGCTACCTGTGCAGGCACGTCTCGGAGATTTCTGGCTGCCGCAGAAGGGGATGTTCGTCGTGGGCGAATCCTACTTCGAGCCCTACGACGCCACTCGACATCTGCCGGCCCATCCGAAAGGCTGAGTCGCATCAGCCCGGTCGGCCCGATAGGTTTACGCGGTGCCTATCTCCGTGCTGATTGTCGATGACCAGGAACTCATGCGTATGGGGCTCAATATGGTCCTCGCGGCACACGAAGATATTTCAGTGGTCGGTGAAGCCGGGGACGGAGCGGCTGCGCTTGCCTCGGCGATCGCACTGAAGCCGGATGTCGTGCTGATGGACGTCCGAATGCCGATTGTCGACGGCGTCAGTGCAACCGAGCAGATTCTGGCGTCGGGGATCGAATCGCGTGTTCTTGTGATGACGACGTTCGATCTCGATGAACATGCACTCGGTGCGTTGCGGGCAGGTGCCAGTGGGTTCCTGCTCAAGGACACTCCACCCGAGGACCTCGTGTCCGCAATCCGCAGTGTTGCGGCCGGCGATGCTGTTGTGTCACCCAAGGTGACGCGAAGATTGTTGTCTCGCTTCATCGTCGACGGTCCGGCGCCACGGCGAGATCCGATCGTTCTGGACGTGTTGACCGAACGTGAACGGGAAGTGCTCAGCCATATCGCGGCGGGGCGATCCAATACGGAGATTGCCCAGGAACTGTACTTATCGGAGTCGACGATCAAGTCTCATGTGGGACGCATCCTCACGAAGCTGGATCTTCGCGACCGCGTGCAAGCTGTCGTGCTGGCCTACGAGACCGGGCTGGTGACTCCGGGCTCGTAGGCCGATACGAACTCAGGCGTCGAAGGAGCCGACCGTCGGAAGCACGATGCAGGACTTTCCGTCGGTGTAGTCGACCTTGCCGAACATCGCGGCCAGGACCTTGCCGTCACCGGTGTCGACGACCTTCGACAACAGGGGAGTGTCCAGAATCGGGAGGGTCTCGTCCAGAGGAACAATTCCGCCCTTGAATGTGCTGGTGTTGATCCAAGCGACACTCAACTCGGACGTTTTCGGAATCCCCACGTATGCGGGAATGGCCTGGAAGCGAATCTGGTTGTCTTCCACCCACGGTGGCAGCGGGTAGTTGGGGCCGGATTGTGCCGTTGCCAGCGTCACCGTCGCCATCTGTCCGTCGAGCCCGCAACCAACCGTCGGTGCGGGATACATGAACGGCGCCGGTGTCGTGAAGCCGAGATCAACGCCCAATGCGTCAGCGATCTGGTCAGCTGCCGCCGTGCCGATCAATTGATTCAACGCAGCGGTGGCCTCGGGCGAAATTGCGCCGGCTTGATCGATCAGTGCCGCGAGGTCGGTGGGCACATTGATCTCGATCGGCACTGTGAACTCGGCAGGTGCCTGCGGATCTGCCGCCGCAGAACCGGCTCCGACCAGGGCAGACCCTGCAGTCAGGGCTACGACGGCGGCAGCGCCGGCCAGCGCAGCGGGTAGACGCCGGGAAAGTCTGTTGCCGGGGAGTCGGCTCATGTCGGGCTCCTTCACGTTCACTAGGTCCGCTGGAAAGCGGGTGAAACGACTTGACCACACGCAGAGTCTAAAGGTCAACTTTAGGGTTAGATCGTTAGCGGAGCGTTAGTTAACGACGCGCACACCCGGCGTGGTGGGGAAGTGACTCACTACACAGGCAATGTCGGGCGCTCGGGAGAAAAACCGAACCGTCGTGCGTTGTAGTGGTAGACCGTCTGAAAGGGGACGTCATGATCGCCGCCATGTTCCTGCTTTACGTGATCGTCGAGATCGCCGCACTTGTCATCGTGGGCAACGCCATCGGCATTGCCTGGACAATTCTGCTGTTCCTGGCCGGTTCACTGGTCGGGATGGTGCTCATGCGTTCGCAGTGGCGAAAAGTCATGGACGGATTCCGCAAGGCAACGCGCGGTGAAGGTTCACCGTCGCTCGCCGTGGCAGACGGCGCGCTCGTTGCTACTGGCTCCGCGTTGATGTTCGTTCCCGGTCTTGTCACATCGGTCCTGGGTCTGCTCCTACTGATTCCCCCGACCCGTTGGGCACTGCGTCCTCTTGCTGTCCTCCTGGCAGGCCGGCGGGCAGCGGCGTTCGCAGCGGGCGGTGACGCCTTTGCAGGCACCGTCGGATACGCAGCCCGGATGCGTGGAAACGGTGAGGTCATCGACGGCGAGATCATCGTCGAAACACCTACCGCGACCACCGAATATGTGGCCAGCAACGGCAAGGAACTTGTCCTCGAGGGTGAGATTCTCGACACGGATACACCCACCCGTTCGCGGGGGCCGCAGTACTAACAGGCAGACTTGGCGCTCGTGACTACTCGATTGCTGGTCAACGGCCGGATCTACAGTTCCTTTGCACCTGACGCGACTTCGCTCGCCATCACCGACGGCACCGTCGTCTGGGTAGGTGACGAACGCGCCGGACGCGCATTGCATCCCGGCGCCGAGATCGAAGATCTGGACGGTGCGTTTGTCACTCCCGGTTTTGTCGATACCCACGTCCACATCACTGCGCTCGGATTGTCCATAGTCGGACTTGATCTTGTCGGTGCACAGTCGCTCGACGAATGCCTTTTGCGTGTAACGGCATTCGCCGACGCCAATCCCGACGCCGTCATCTGGGGGCACGGTTGGGACGACACCGAGTGGGCCGATCAGACTGCGCCCTCGACGGCTGACCTTGATGCCGCAGCGCCAGGGCGCAAGGTGTACCTCTCCAGGATCGACGTGCACTCGGCAGTGTGCTCGAGCACACTGCGGGACGGGATCGATGGACTGGCAAACGAGGCCGGTTACTCCGCCGACGGCCCGCTGACTTTCGAAGCCCACCATCTCGCCCGCGCCGCCGCACGCAACCTCCTCACGGCAGATCAGCGCGCCGCCGCCCGCACCGCCGCTCTCGATCTCTGCGCCTCACGCGGAATCATTGCCGTGCACGAGTGCGGTGGCCCGGATATCTCCGGCCTCACCGATTTCCAGGAACTCCTCGCCCACGATCACGGCGTCGAGGTCCGCGGATACTGGGGTGAGCACGTCAGTACCGCGGAGGACGCTCGAGCGCTCCTCGACAAGACCGGCGCGCACGGACTCGGCGGTGACCTCTTCATCGACGGCTCGCTGGGATCGCACACTGCGTGGCTCGCCGAACCCTATGCAGATCAACCGGATTCGACCGGAAACGCCTACTTGGGCGTCGACGCCATCGCGGCGCACGTACGGGCATGCACCCTCGCCGGAATTCAAGCCGGGTTCCATGCAATCGGTGATGCCGCCGTCTCGGCCGCTGCGACGGCATTTCAGCAGGTTGCCGACGAACTCGGCGGACCCAAGGTCGCCGCACTGGGTCACCGTCTCGAGCACGCCGAAATGATGTCTGTCGCCGACGCCGAAACCTTTGCCGCGCTCGGCGTCATTGCCAGCGTCCAGCCGGTCTTCGACGAATTGTGGGGCGGCACCGACGGCCTGTACGCGACGCGACTGGGCGGCGAACGTGCCGTTGCACTCAACCCGTTTGCCCCGGCCGCATCCAAGGGCGTATCCCTCGCATTCAGTTCCGACGCACCGGTCACTCCGGTGGAACCGTGGGCGATGCTCCGCGCCGCAGTGCATCACCGCACCGACGGAAGCGGCATCTCACCTCGAGCGGCCTTCTCGGCCGCAACCCGCGGCGCCTGGCGCGCCGGTGGAGTCCGCGACGGCGCGGCCGGAACACTCAACCCGGGTGCGCCGGCGTCGTATGTCATCTGGGAAGCGGGAGACCTCGAGGTAAGCGCGCCGGCCGACTCGGTCCAGCGATGGTCGACCGATCCGCGCTCGCGTGTCCCGGCGCTACCGAGTCTCGACGCCGACGCGCAGGCACCGGTGTGTGTTCGATCGGTGCATCGTGGACGCGTCGTTTATGAGCGTTGAGTCACCCGCCGGGCAGCGGTCTCGGATAACCGAGATTCTGACCCGTTCGGTGTGGTTGCGGTCGCTGTACTCGGCAGCGGGTGGATATCTGATCTTTGTGGGGTTTCCGCCGCGGCCTCTGTGGTTTCTCGCACCGGTGGGCATTGCACTCCTCACGTGTGTGCTGACGAACTTCGGCCGCGGGGGACTGCGGCTGCGAGCTGGATTCGGATACGGCTACCTGGCAGGTCTCGGCTTCCTGATTCCACTACTCCCGTGGATCGGGGTATTTGTCGGCGCAATGCCGTGGATCGCCCTTGCCGCCGTGGAGTCACTGTTCATCGGATTGTTCGGGCTCCTGGCAGTTTTGGTGTCTCGGTTACCGTGGGCTCCGCTCTGGATTGCCGCAATCTGGTCATTGACCGAATGGCTGCGCTCCAGTGTTCCGTTTGGCGGATTCCCTTGGGGCAGGCTTGCTTTCGGCCAGTCCGAAGGTTTACTGCTTCCGCTGGCCAGCCTCGGCGGAGCGCCGCTGCTCAGTTTCGGGGTGGCCCTGACCGGCACCGGTTTGGCTGCCGTAGCTATTGCCGTTGCAGGCAAACGCTGGGACAGGGGATTTGTCGGAGCGGTTGCCGCATCCGTCGTACCTGTTCTGCTGGCTGTTGCCGTGGCGCCGTTCCTCGCAACCATGGACTCCGGCGAGAAGACGATCACCGTCGCGGCAATTCAGGGAAGCGTCCCGCGGTTGGGGTTGGACTTCAATTCCCAACGCAAGCAGGTGCTCGACAACCATGTTGCCGAAACTCTGAGGCTTGCTGACGAGGTCGACGCCGGACGCGTCAAACAACCCGACATTGTCATCTGGCCGGAAAACGCCTCCGACATCGATCCGCTGCGCAACGTGGACGCAGCAGCCGACATCACTCGCGCTTCCGTATCGATCGGTGCGCCGATCCTGGTCGGTACCGTGCTGGTCAACGCCGACCGGACAACCACGAACTCCGTGATCGTCTGGGACGGAAACAAGGGTCCGCAGGAACAGCACGACAAGAAGATCATCCAACCGTTCGGCGAGTACCTGCCGTATCGCGATTTCTTCCGGAAGTTCTCCGAGTACGCCGACCGTGCCGGCAACTTCGTACCCGGCGACGGCAATGGCGTTGTCCACGCCGCGGGTGTGCCCATCGGCATCGCCACCTGCTACGAAGTGGCATTCGACCGGGCATTCCAGGAATCAGTGCGCAACGGAGCGCAACTTCTTGCCGTACCGACCAACAACGCCACTTTCGGCGATACGGAGATGACGTACCAACAGTTGGCGATGTCGCGAGTTCGTGCCGTCGAACACGGCCGAGCCGTGGTCGTCGCAGCTACCAGCGGTGTCAGCGCCATCATCTCGCCGGACGGTTCCGTCACGTCGGAAACCGACTTGTTCGTACCCGAGTATCTGGTTGCGGATGTGCCGCTGTCGACCGACACCACCCTTGCAACGAAGCTTGGCCCCGCGCCCGAGGTCGTCCTGTGCCTCCTCGCTGCGGGCTCAATAGTGATAGCAGTAATTTCCCGACGACGTGAACCCTCCCTTCCCGAAACAGGAGAGAGCAATGACTGACGTAACCAAGGGCTCGAAAACCGATCTGGTGGACGCGAGCTACACCATCGCGCTCGACACCGGAAGCGTTCGTGGTGTGGTGGATATCGCGGCAGTTCTGCTCGGCGCCGACGGGAAAGTCCGAACCGACGACGACTTCGTTTTCTTCAACAACCCGAAAGCCCCCGGCGTTGCACTCGTTTCGGACGAGACGATCACCATCGACCTCGCCGCTCTGCCTGCTGATGTTCACCGCGTGTTGATGACCGGCAGCACTGAAGCGCAGGGAAAGAACTTCTCGGATGTCACTTCCCTCCGCGTCGACGCCCGTGGATCGTCGCAGCAGTTGTCTTTTGTGCCAACAGGTTTGACTACCGAAACGGTGCTGCAGTTGGTCGCCTTGTATCGCCGCGGCGCGGGTTGGCGTCTCGACGCCGTCGGACAGGGATACAGCGCCGGATTGGCAGCCTTTGCCGCCGAACACGGTATCGACGTCGATGACGACGAGCCCGCAACTGTTGCGGCTCCTGAAGCACCCGTAGCCGCTCCCGCCCCCACCGTCAGCTTCGAGAAAGTCTCCGTCAGCCTCACTAAGGATTCACAGGACAAGACAGCGCGCATCGACCTGCGTAAGAGCCAAGGCGATCCCAGTTGGGTGTTGACTGTCGGCCTGGAATGGGACGGGCGCGGGGCGACGTACGACAAGAACGGCAAGGTCAAGAAGTACGGCGAAGGAGACCTCGACGTCTACTTCTTCTGCCGCAACGAAGAGACCAACGACTACGTCGTGATCAGCGGTGAGCCGAACCATCGAGGTGGACTCGAAACCTGGCCGCACATCTACCACTACGGAGACAGCGCCGGACCGGGCAAGGGGAAGAAGCCGGCCGTCGAGCAGGTTCGTGTGCTGCCCCACGAGAACGGCGATCTGCTGGTCAACGTTTATCAGAGCGTGGACAACGGGGCCGGTGCAATCGATTCGTTCGGCAATCCTCGCGTCGCCATTCGGTACGGCAAAGCCGGTAAGGACGGACTCCCTGGTTCGGACGCCGACGAGATCCTCGTGTACGTCGGCAACGGCAAGAACTCGTTCTGGGCGACCGTCGCGCACATCGATGTGCAGGACGGAGTACTGACCGTCGACGGGGAGACGCGCTACAGCCGAACTCTCAGTGAACGCATGCCCGGTCTGGACGCCGACGGTCAGTGGGTGCAGCGCCCCAAATCAGGCCCGACCGGACGCAGCAAGAAAGCGAACAAGGGCGTCGGACTGGACAAGTACTCCGGGCCGTGTGATTCGGGGCGCAAAAAGCGCCGTTAGGGGCACAAGGGCTTCGCCTCCTTCATTATCGGGTATTCGCCTTGACACCTAGTCGAGCAAAGGGCGTTTCCCATGATTGAAGATCAGAGTGTCAGCCGTAAGACGAGCGTTGTCGATGCTGTTCTACGGTCTCCACTTGCGGGATTGTCCCCGTGGATTCTGCTCTCACTATTGTCCGGACCAGGACGATTCGAGGAATCCGCTGCAGCTGCGCTCGGATTATCTCTGTTGATACTGGCCGCAAATCATCGGCGGGGCGGCACTCTGAAACTGCTGGAACTGTTCGATGTCCTCTTCTTCGGCATACTCGCAGGAATTGGACTGTTCGCATCGGCAAATACGATCGAATGGTTCGAATTGTGGGGCGGTGAGCTCACCAATATCACGCTTGTTGTCTTCGCTTTCGGATCGATACTGCTGCGCAATCCGTTCACCATGCAATATGCAAAGGAATCCACTCCGGAGGAGTACTGGACCACTTCGCTTTTCTTGCGGATCAATTACGTGATCACCGCGGTCTGGGCGCTGGCCTTCACCTGGTCTGCGATTGTCGGACTGATCGGTGACGCAGTGCTGGGCGACAGCGGCAATTTCTGGACCGGTTGGATTCTGCAGTTGGCTGGCACGTTCTTCGCTATCTCGTTCACCGAGTGGTACCCGAGCTACGCCCGGAGCAAGGCCGGCCAAGCACTCGGGTTTCCGGTCGAGCCGCCGGAATCGATTGCTCGACTGTTCGATTTCGTGCCAGTTTTCGTAGCAGTCACCGGCATGGCGGGACTGGTGACGGATTCGACGACGGTCGCTCTGGGCGTCGGGTTGATCGTGGTGGGGGCGGCGGGATACGTGGTGATGCGTCGCTGGACCGTGTAGGCGCAATCGGCGAAGGAAGCTGGGCCCCTTTTCCTCGAGTGAGCATGGTTTTCTGGGCGCTGGAGCCTGTGCTCACTGAGCAGAAACTGTGCTCACTCGCATACCGGCCGTACTCCATCCGTGACGTTTGGCAGCCGAGCCGTCAGGGGATACAGCAAACACTGGTACAGATATCCGTGCCGATGGCTTTCCCTGCCGAACAGTGCGAGGAAGGTTACCGGCACGGCGCTTGTCTGATCGATGAAAACTGCTGAGCGGGAACGCTTTCGGATGACATCGGCGTCGAAGAAGGGTTCGTGGACAATGGCTGCAACACAAGGACCACATCGGCATCGAATGCAACGAGAAAGACCGCCCGGCACGTGGCCGGACGGTCTTCGACGTGCACACTGTGGTGCTAGTGCATCACGCTCCGCGGCGCTTGGCCTTCAGGAGATCGAGACGCTCTTTCAGAAGTTCTTCGAGTTCTTCGACGGAACGACGCTCGAGCAGCATGTCCCAGTGGGTACGCGGCGGCTTGACCTTCTTGGCTTCGGGCGCAGTGCCCTCCATAAGGGAACCCTCGAGGCCGTTGCGGCACATCCACGTACCGGGGATCTCGGCGTCGTCGGCGAACGGGATGTCAAAGATCTCACCGTTGTCGCACTTGTACTTCGCCATACGACGGGGGGCGAGGTCATGGTCACGGTCGGTCTCGTAGCTCACAGCTCCGAGTCGGCTACCTCGAAGTACGCGATCTGCCATGGTGGTGTCCTCTCTTCGTTCGTCACCGCTGGTGGGCGCCCGGTGTTGGGGAGTAGACGCTCACACTCATCTACAACGCCACGAGCACCGGATTGGTTCCCGTGTGGCGAGAAGACGCAACCTCCCCATCTTACCGGGTCCCGCGCGCTCGCATCCGAGCGGACATCGAGGGCGTCTGAATCTCGAGTAAAGTGTCATCTCATGACCTCGAGCACGCGCCCCAGAAGCGCCGGTAGTCCTTGCGCGTGGTGCGGTCGTGGCGTAGCGGCAGTCGGCGTCGGCCGTCGCCGCCGGTACTGCTGCCAGTCGTGCCGCCAGCGTGCGTACGAGCAGCGTAATGCGGTGAAGGGCACCAGCGTTCCCGCGGACGCGGTCATCCTGACGGCCACCGAGGCCGTCGAGTTGGTGGACCGAATGTTCGAAGTTCGTTGCGCTGCTGAAGACGTTGCCACTGCTGTCGCTGAGGGCGCCGATACTACCGAGCTACTCGCCTTGTGTGAGCAGCTGACGGTGCTCGCACGCGAGGCCGAACGTTTTCGATGAACGCCTGATTTCTTTCGATCGACGAGGTGTTTCGATCCTCCCCGTCTGGGCAATCACTTTGTAGCTGTGTGCGCGCCGCCGTGAATATGCGGTGGGCGCACGAGGCGACACAACTTCAATCCTTCAGTTCGGACCTTCGGGGAGGTTCGAACTCCGAGCCGACCCATTAATCGCGATCGACGCGATGTGCGGTGGCTCGAACAGGGTCGTTCATGGTTTCCACTCTCGATATCGAGGCGGTGCGATGTACTTCTTCAATCCCCGAACCACACCTTTCGATCGCCACTCCCGGCGAAGCATGCGGGGGTGGTTGTGATGGGTACCGACAATCGGGATGAGCAGTCGCGAACTCTGCCTGCCGGGGCGTTTCCGTTGTCCGCGGTGCAGCGGAGCATGTGGTTTGCGCAGCAGTTACACCCGGCGGTTCCGTATTTCATCGCGCAGTACATCGAGATACACGGCGACCTGGACATCGACTTGTTGTCGCGGTCTGCGGTGGCGGCGGCGCACGAGTTCGAATCACCGTTCCTGCGGTTGATGTACCCGGATGGCGAGCCGTGCCAGATCGTCGACCCCACAATCGGCGCGGAGATCGACTACTTCGACTTTCGAGAATGTGACGATCCGCGCGAAGCTGCTGCGGAGTGGATGGACAACGATCACGCAACACCGCTCGATTTGACGCGAGACCGTCTGGTCGAAATGACGATCCTACAAACGGGGGATCGAGATTACCTGTGGTACACGCGAATTCACCACGTAGCGCTCGACGGATACAGCGGCATGACCATCGTCAACCGCATAGCGGCGCTCTACACCTCGGAACTCGAGGGGCGTGAGCCCGCGCCCAACAAGGCGCTCGATGTGGTGAAGCTGTCGGAGTTGGACCAGGCGTATCGGGCGTCGAGTCGATTCGATGCTGATCGGCAGTACTGGGCCGAGCGCATCGCGGGCGTGGATCACGGATCGACACTCGCGGGCCGGGAAGCACCACCTCGCGCGCATTCTCGGATTGTGACGGATTCGCTGTCGGAAACGTCCGTCGCAGCTCTGGACGAGTGGAGTGCACGTTCGGGTGCAACGCCGGCTGCTGTGCTGATTTCGGCGTTGGCCTGCTACCTATCGCGTCGTACCGGTTATCGGGACGTGTTGATCAATTTGCCGGTCTCGGCTCGCACCACAGCGCCGTTGCAGCGCTCGGGCGGCATGTTGGTCAACGTGGCTCCGCTGCATATCGAGGTGCTCCCGGGTGACACTGTCGATGATTTGGTGGGGCGGGTGCAGCTCGAGCTACTCGGCGCGCTTCGGCATCAGCGGTGCAGCCTCGAAGACATTCGCCGGGATGCCGGACTGTCGATGGAGGATCAGCGACTGTCCGGGCCGATGATGAACGTGATGCTCTTCCGTCAGGAAATCACCTTGGGCCCGATGGTTGGCGAGTACCACATCGTGACGTCGGGTCCGGTGGAAGACCTGCTGGTCAACATCTATCAGAGCGGTAGTCCCGTCAAGACGCTGATCGAGTTCCGCGCCAATCCGGATCGTTACGAGCGCACCGAACTCGAAGAGCACCACGCAGATTTTGCGGAGTTGATTCGTGAGTTGATCGCGGTTGGTCCCGGCACACCGCTGGATCACGTACATCGCAGGACGGCTGAGATCGGTAGGGAGCGCGCGCGGGCTCGTGAGCTCGAGCAGTTCTGGGCCAGGGAGATGACGGACGCCCCCGAAGGCGCGTCGGTGGTGCTTGATCGTCCACGCACCTCGGATCACCGCGAGGAGATCGGAACTCTGCGCACCCCGATCGCACCCGAGTTGCACCAGCGCATGCGGGCAGCGGGCACAGACGTGTTCAGTCTGGTTCACGGCGCCCTGGCCATCGTGCTGTCTCGGCTGACAAACACCGACGACATCGTGATCGGTGCTCGATTTGCGCCGGGCGCACCCGTAGTGCCGCTCCGCAGCGCAGTCGATCAAGCGCATTCGTGCGCCGATGTGTTGAATGATGTTGCAGACCATGATGTTACGGTCCGCGACTACAGCCAGGGCGTAGTGGACACCGCCGGACTGCATGTCGTCCTGACCGACGGTCCTACCAACCGCACAATCGAGGGCGCAGACCTTTCCATCGGTGTGGTCGACGACGCGGGAACGTTGACGTTGGACGCCGCCTACGACCAGGATGTGCTCGACGAGCGCTCCGCGCAGCAGGTGCTCACGCGAGTGCTGCGGGCATTGGGCCGGGCGCTGGAATCTCCCGGCATGGCAGTGGGTGATCTGCCGATACTCGACGAGGCCGAAGGGGAATCGCTCCGCGCAGTTCCCGGTCCCGCAGCGGCGTCCCCTCGCACTCTCGCGCACATTCTGTGCACCGCCGCACAAGTGAATCCGGACGCCGACGCGGTAGTCGTGGGCGATCAGGCACTGACGTACCGAGACCTCGACGCCCAGTCGAATGTGTTGGCGCGAGAGTTGATTGCGCGCGGAGTCGGCCCGGGGACGTATGTTGCGCTCGCGCTGGCACGTTCACGAGAATCGGTGATCGCTACCTGGGCTGTGGCGAAGGCCGGCGGCGCATTCCTTCCCGTCGACCCGCACTATCCGTCCGACCGGATCACGCACATGCTGACCGACTCCGGGGCGACACTCGGGATCTGCACCAGTGATGTCCGGGGCGGATTGGGGGACACTGTCGACTGGCTGGTGCTCGGCGACCTGGAGCACCGTTCGAGCGCAGCTATCACCGACGCAGATCTGCTGAGGCCGCTGCGACTCGACGATCCGGCCTATCTGATCTACACCTCGGGTTCGACCGGCGTACCCAAGGGCGTTGTGGTCACGCATCGCGGTGTGAGCAGTTTTGCCGAGGAACTACGAATCCGTTTCGGTACCAGCCCCGACGCACGGACCCTGCACTTTTCTTCCCCCAGTTTCGACGCGTCCGTTCTCGAACTCCTGCTTGCGTTCGGAGCCGCGGCGACGATGGTGATCGCACCGCCCACGGTCTACGGCGGTGAAGAACTGGCGGAGGTCCTGCGCGCGGGCAAAGTGACGCACGCATTCATCACCCCGGCTGCCCTCGCGACTGTTGATCCGGACCACCTGCCCCTGCTGCGTGTGATCGCCACGGGCGGTGACGCGTGCTCGTCGTCGCTTGTCGAGCAATGGTCCGGGCACCGGTTGATGTTCAACGCGTACGGACCGACCGAGACGACTGTTGTCGCCACCATGGCCGGTCCGCTGCGCAGCGACGTTCCGGTCACGATCGGTCAACCCGTGCGGGGAGCGTCGGCGATGGTGCTCGACGCACGGTTGCACCCCGTGCCGATCGGGGTAGCCGGTGAGCTGTACGTCAGTGGTGTCGGCCTGGCCCGCGGCTACCACGGACAGGGCGCCACGACGGCTCAGCGTTTTGTCGCTGCCCCGAACGGGGAAGCCGGCGAGCGGATGTACCGGACGGGTGATCTGGTTCGTTGGACTGCCGACGGTGAGTTGGAATACCTCGGCCGCAGTGACTTCCAGATCAAAGTCCGCGGATTCCGGATCGAACTCGGTGAGATCGACGAAGTGCTGCGTCAGCATTCGAGCCTCGACGACGTGGTGACTGTCGGGGTGAGCGGCAGCAGCGGACAGACGATGCTGGCGTCGTACGTCACGGCAGCGCCGGGGATGCGTATCGAGGTGCCGGAGGTGACGGCGCATGCTGCGGCATCGCTTGCACCGCACATGGTGCCCTCACGCATCGTGGTGCTGGACGCGATTCCCCTGACACCCGCCGGGAAGATCGACCGCAACGCCTTGCCGGGAATCGACGAGGCGTCGGGGATCGGCGAGTACCGCGCACCGGAAAGCTCTACCGAAAAGCGCGTCTCGGCTGTGTACTGCGATCTTCTCGGCATCGCCCGCGCCGGCACGAATGACAGCTTCTTCGACCTCGGCGGCGACTCGCTGATTGCCACGCGTGTGGTGGCGCGGGTGAACGGTGCGCTCGGCACGTCCCTGAGCGTGCTCGATCTGTTCGAGGCGCCGACCGTGTCCGGATTGGCTGCGCGCGCGGATTCCTCGGATTCACGTGAGACTCTCCTCCCGCCGTTGACGAGGATCGAGCGTCCCGAACCGATTCCGGCGTCACTGGCGCAGCAGCGCATGTGGCTGATCAACCAACTCGACCCGGCGTCGCCGGCGTACAACATTCCGATCGCCGTCCACTTGACGGGCCCCCTGAACGTGGCGGCATTGTCGACAGCCCTGCGGGATGTCCTGATCCGCCACGAGTCCCTACGCACGGTGTTCCCGGCCACCGCGTGGGGTCCGGTGCAGAAGGTGCTCGACGTCGCCGATGTGAATCCGGAACTGACAGTCGAGACGACTTCCGCCGGCGCGATGCGTGCCCGAGCCGAAGAGCTGGCGCGGCTGGGGTTCGACGTCACGTCGGCGCCCCCGGTGCGTGCAGTGTTGCTCGAAGCCTCCGAACACGACCACGTGCTGGTCCTGGTGGTGCACCACATCGCCGCCGACGGTCTGTCGATGACACCGTTGGCCCGCGACGTCATGGTGGCGTATTCGGCCCGGGAGTCCGGACGGGTTCCGGCGT
Source organism: Rhodococcus sp. ACPA4 (assembly GCF_002300185.1). Classification (NCBI taxonomy): domain Bacteria; kingdom Bacillati; phylum Actinomycetota; class Actinomycetes; order Mycobacteriales; family Nocardiaceae; genus Rhodococcus; species Rhodococcus sp. ACPA4. The sequence goes on along the minus strand of NZ_NSDY01000001.1, from coordinate 1,219,269 downwards.
GGTTGCCGCTCGAGGTGCAGTACGGCGATTTCAGCGAGTGGCAACGCCGTGTGGTCGGTGATGCGGCAACACCCGATTCGATACTCGGCTCGCAGTTGAATTTCTGGCGCGGGGAACTCGCTGCCCGCGACGACCTTCCGGAACTTCCGATGGATCATCCGCGCCCGGCGCGTGGATTCCTGCGAGCCCACGACGTGAACTTCACGGTCGATGCACCGACCTATCGCCGTGTTGCGGCCATCGCTGCCGAGCACGATGCCAGCGTGTTCATGGTGGTGCATGCAGCGTTGGCGGTCCTCCTCGCTCGGGAGTGCGGCGGGAACGACATCGTCATCGGCACACCCGTAGCCGGGCGAAGTGAGCGTGCGCTCGACGACGTCGTCGGCATGTTCGTCAACACGTTGGCCCTGCGCACCGTCATTGACGGGGCCGCGAGTTTCGAAACCGTCGTATCCCGCACGCGCGCCACCGATGTGGCAGCACTGCGGCACAGCGACGTTCCCTACGACGTGCTGGTGGACGCTCTGAGCGGTGACTCGCCGCTGTTCCAGGTCATGCTTGTCATGGAGGGTGCAACGCCCACCGAGGTTGCTCTGCCGTCCCTGACCGTCTCGGTGGACGAATTAGACACCGGCGCAGCAAAATTCGATCTCCAGGTCATTGTCACCGAGCGCGGTGATCACCTGGAGGGGAGATTGAACTACGCAAGTGATCTGTTCGACTCCGACACCATGTCCGGATTGGCAGATCGGTTTGTCTCTCTTCTCGACACAGCGACTCAGAAGCCGGATTCCGTCGTCGGAGACATCGACCTGTGCGCAGTAGGCGAGCGCACGTTGGTCCTCGAGCGGTGGAACGCGACGTCGCGACCGCTCGAGGCACTGACCCTGGACGATCTGACACGCGCCCAGGCCGAGCGGAGTCCCCAAGCCGTCGCTCTGCGCTTCGATGACGCCGCTCTGACCTACGAACAGTTCGACAATCAGGTGAACTCACTGGCTCGGACGTTGATCGCCCGCGGCGTCGGGCCTGATCAGCGCGTGGCGGTGGCGCTGCCGCGCTCGCTGGAACTGTTGGTGGCGATCCATGCGGTGATCCGCAGCGGCGGCGCATACGTCCCGGTGGATCCGGACCATCCCGAGGAACGAATCCGGTACGTGTTGTCCGTGGCATCACCGGTGTGTGTCCTCGGAAGCAATGGACATCACGGGCACCTCCCGACGGATATAGACGTCCTCGATGTCGACCTCGAGGCTTCGCCGACCCCTCCGGTTACCGACGCCGACCGGATTGCTCCGCTCCACCCGGACAACATCGCTTACGTCCTCTTCACGTCCGGCTCCACCGGTCGCCCGAAAGGTGTTGCGGTATCGCATCGTTCGATAGTCAACCGGCTGAAGTGGATGCAAGGCGCCTACCCGCTCGAACCGTCGGATGTCGTGGTGCAGAAAACGCCGATCACTTTCGACGTCTCGGTCTGGGAACTGTTCTGGCCCCTGCAGACCGGTGCGGAGTTGGTGATCGCGGCGCCGGACGGTCACCGCGACCCGACCTATCTCTCGACGTTGATCGCCGAATCGCGGGTCACCGTGGCCCACTTCGTTCCGTCCATGCTCGCCGAGTTTGTTGCCGTCGCGTCGCGCGGCGACTGCGCAACTCTGCGCCACGTGTTCAGTAGCGGCGAAGCACTGCCTCCGGCCACGGCGATGGCCCTGACCCGCGTGAGTGACGGCGCCCTGCACAATCTGTACGGCCCCACAGAGGCAGCTGTGGACGTCACCGCGTCCGAATACCTGCCGGGCCCGGGAGCGTCGGTTCCGATCGGCGCACCGGTCTGGAATACCCAGGTCTACGTGCTCGACTCGCGCCTGCATCCGGTTCCGGTCGGCGTTCACGGCGAGTTGTACCTCGCCGGCGTCCAGTTGGCGCGCGGCTATTTCGGCAGAAGTGAGCTCACCGCCGACCGTTTTGTAGCCGATCCGTACAGCCGAACCGGGGCCGCCCGCATGTATCGCACAGGCGACATCGTGCGGTGGCGGGTGGACGGTCAACTCGACTACATCGGCCGAAAAGATTTCCAGGTCAAGATTCGTGGTCTGCGGATCGAGTTGCCGGAGATCGAATCGGCGATACTGCGCACCCCGGGGGTAGCGCAGGCAGCTGCCCGTGTTCATCACGACGACGCGCTCGGCGATTCTCTAGTCGGATACGCGATCGGCGACAAGGGGGCTGCTCTCGACCCGGATCGGATTCGGCAGGTGCTTCGGGACGAACTTCCGGCGTACATGGTGCCGTCGTCGATCATCACGATGGACGCTTTTCCGCTCGGTTCCACCGGAAAACTCGATCGAACGGCGTTGCCGGATCCCACCTTTACGAGCACGCGTGCATATGTCGCACCACGGACGCCGCTCGAGCAGACCATCGCAGACATCCTCGCTGATCTTCTCGGTACCGACGAGATCAGCGTCGACGACAACTTCTTCGACATCGGCGGCAACAGCCTCATCGCGGCCCGCGCGATTGCCCGTATCAACGACGCGCTGGGGGTGAGCCTGTCAATTCGCAGTATCTTCGACGAGCCGACAGTCGAAGGCTTGGCAACGAACTGCGAGAGCGCGGCGCGCGCAGCGACAACGCTTCCACTGGAACCGCAGGCGCGTCCGGACCGAATCCCGTTGTCGCTGGCCCAGAAGCGAATGTGGTTCGTCAACCAGTTCGACATCAGCTCGTCGGCGTACAACGTGGCCATCGCGATCCGGATGCGCGGCGACCTCGATCACGGTGCCCTGCAGAATGCACTCGGCGACGTACTCGAGCGGCACGAATCGCTGCGCACGTCGTTCCCGATGGTGGACGGTGTTCCCGCTCAGGTCGTCGTTCCGGCAGCTGATGCGTTGCCGTCGCTGCCACTGCACCGCTGCGCGCCGGAAGAACTCCGCAGCCGGATCAACGAGGTGGCCACGGCAGGATTCGACGTCACGGCCGCACCGCCGATCCGAGCGGAACTGATCGGGGTATCGACTGACGAACATGTCCTCGTCGTGGTGGTGCACCACATCTGCGCGGACGGTTTCTCGATGGCGCCGCTGGCAATCGACGTGATGACCGCGTATTCCGCGCGCACTCGCGGCTTCATACCGAATTGGGCACCGCTGCCGATCCAGTACGCAGATGTTGCGTTGTGGCAGCAGAGCGTTCTCGGCGACGTCACCGAGAGTGGAAGCGAACTGTCCCGCCAGCTCGACTACTGGACACACCGACTCGAAGGGCTCCCCGAAGTACTGCAACTACCGACGGATCGACCCCGTCCGCGCGTTCAGGATCTGTCCGGCGCCGTTGTACGGTTCGAGATCGACGCGGACGTGCATCGACGGTTGCTTGCCACCGCGCAGAATTCTCGCAGCAGTCTCTTCATGGCGATGCACGCGGCATATGCGTTGCTGCTGGGACGACTGTCCGGGATGGACGACATCGCGATCGGTTCACCCATTGCCGGCCGAGGTAACGCGCTGCTCGACCCGATGGTCGGCATGTTCGTGGGAACACTGGTCCTGCGCACCGGGTTCGACCCCGCTCGTTCCTTTGCCGACGCTCTCGAGCAGGTCCGCAGTGTCGACCTGGACGCCTTCGACAACGCGGACATTCCGTTCGAGCGCGTCGTGGATGCCCTGGCGCCGCAGCGGTCGACGTCGCACTCTCCACTGTTCCAGGCGATGCTCGAGTTCAAGAACACCGAGCGGCCGACATTGACTCTCGACGGCCTGGACGTGGACATTCTCGACCTCGAAACAGTGGTGTCCAACTTCGATCTTCAGTTGACGCTCGCCGAGAAGTTCGACGAGCACGGCGAACCGGCGGGGATCGAGGCCGGATTCACCTACGCGAGCGCATTGTTCGACAGCGCCACCATCGAGCGCTTTTCCGAGTACCTGCTCCGAATCACCGACGCCGTCACCCGGGATCCACATGCGCCCGTTGGCGACATCGACTTGCTCGGTAGCGCCGAGGTGCGCGCCGCCGACACGCGAGCACTTCCCGAACCTGCGCTTCTGCCGGACTTGATCTCGGCGAACTACCGTAGCGATTCGATCGCTCTGGCCTTCGAGGGAATCGAGATCGCCTACGAAGCTGCCGATCGGCACGCCAATCAACTTGCACGAGTGCTGATCTCGCACGGAGCAGGACCGGAGAGCGTCGTGGCACTTGCCTTGCCGCGATCGGCGACGTCCGTGCTCGCGATCTGGGCGGTCGCTCGAACCGGTGCAGCGTTTGTTCCCGTCGACCCGTCGTATCCGGCAGACCGGATCAAGCATATGATCACCGATTCCGGCGCGTGTGTAGTCGTGACCACCACAACCGACACACACACCATTCCGGAGGACGTGAGCACGGTTGTTCTCGACACGATGGAGGTCCGCGCAGAATGCGCTGCCGCATCGGACGAACCGATCCGCGATTCCGAACTCCGCGCGCCCCGATCCCTCGACCACGTTGCCTACGTCATCTACACGTCCGGCTCGACCGGACTGCCCAAGGGCGTCATGGTCACCCACCGTGGCCTGGCAGCACTCGCCGAGCAGGAACGCATCACATTCGGGGTCGATGCACACTCGCGGACTCTGCATTTCAGCTCGCCCAGCTTCGACGCCTCGATCCTCGAACTGCTGCTCGCGGTGTCCGCGGGCGCAACGATGGTGATCGCACCGCCCTCGATCCTGGGCGGCGACGAACTCACGGCTCTGCTGCGCGACGAGCACGTCACTCACGCGTTCATCACACCCGCCGCTCTGGCAACCGTCGACGGAAGTGTCCTGGGCGAACTCGAGGCTGTCGGGACCGGCGGCGACGTCTGCCCGCCCGAACTGGTAGCTGCCTGGGCGCGCCCGGGGCGGATCATGATCAACGCCTACGGGCCGACCGAATCGACCGTCGTCGCGAGTATCACCGAACCGCTGACGCCGTCGCGGCGCGTCAGTATCGGACGGCCGTCGCTCGGGATCACCGCATCCGTCCTCGACGCGCGACTACACCCCGTGCCGATCGGTGTGGCCGGCGAGCTGTACGTCAACGGCGACGGTGTGGCCCGCGGGTACCGGAACCGAACCGCCGTCACAGCCGAACGCTTTGTCGCCGATCCCGCCGGAGCTCCAGGCAGCCGGATGTACCGGACCGGTGACCTGGTCCGCTGGAACGGTGAGGGCGAACTCGAGTACCTCGGTCGCAGCGACTTCCAGGTCAAGATCCGCGGCTTCCGCATCGAACTCGGCGAGATCGAAACGGCACTCACAGGGTGCCCTGGTGTGGCTCAAGCTGTCGCGACCACGGTCGAGCGTGACGGCGGACCGGCACGGATCGTCGGATATGTCGTTGCCTCGGATACCGACGTCTCGCTTCTGAGTCCGGATGACGTGATCGCGGTGGTCAGCACCCAACTGGCCCCGCACATGGTGCCGTCGACGGTTGTCGTCCTGGACGAATTGCCGCGCACGTCCAACGGAAAGCTTGATCGCCGCGCACTCCCGGTCCCGGACTTCGCTGCCGCCCGAACGCATTCGCGAGCAGCGGAAACCGAACTCGAGACGGCTCTCGCCGCATTGTTCGCCGACGTTCTCGGGCTGGATTCGGTAGGCGTGGACGATTCGTTCTTCTCACTCGGCGGCGATTCGATCATGTCGATCCAACTGGTGGCTCGCGCTCGCACGAGCGGCATCGTGTTCTCGCCGCGTGAGGTGTTCGAAGCCAAGACCGTCGCCGCACTTGCGGCAGTGATCGAGCTCGCCGAAGACGCCGCACCGCTCGTGCTGGAGGAACTGCCGGGAGGGGGAGTGGGTTCGATGCCGCTCCTGCCGGTTGCGCACTGGTGGCTCGATCGATTTGCCGAGAACACGGCAGGACTGGACTCGTTCTCGCAGTCCACTCTGCTCAACGCCCCCACTGCTCTGCATGGCATCGAACAGCTCACTGCCGCAGTACAAGTCGTTCTCGACCGCTACGGAACGCTGCGCGCTCGACTCGAACTGCAACCGCACCGGGCGCTGGTCGTCGGCGAGATCGGGAGCATCGACGCGGCCCACGTGTGCCGACGCGTTCAGGTGGACGCCGAACCGGGAACGTCGGAGTTCGACGAGGCGATCGTCACCGCCCTCGACGACGCCCGCGACGCGTTGGATCCACGAAACGCGTCGATGATCAAGGTCACCTGGTTGTCCGGCCCCACCGGCGCCGGACGCTTGCTCCTGGTCATTCACCATCTTGCAGTGGACGGTGTCTCCTGGCGGGTACTGGTACCCGAACTCGCGGCAGCCTTCCATCAACTCGACGCCGGACTCACCCCCGCCTCGACGTCGACCCCCGGTGAGACGTCCCTGCGGCGGTGGGCAACCGCCCTCGCGGAGATCGCCCCGACCCGTCGCAGCGAGATAGACCTGTGGCGTTCCATGCTGGCCGGAGCGGACCCGCAAATCGGTTCGCGGCCGCTGGACCCGCACCTCGATACCGGCCGGGCGTTGGCGCGCGTAGCCGTCGAGGTTCCGGTGGACGTGTCCGAGACCGTACTGACCGCCTTGCCCGCGCTGTATTCGGGCTCGGTCAACGACGGACTGCTCGCTGCGCTGGCGCTGGCGGTGACGCAGTGGCGATCGTCTCGCGGAGTTCGGGCCGACGACGTGCTGGTCTCGTTGGAGGGACACGGTCGCGAGGCGCACGTCGTCCCCGGTGCCGATGTTCTGCACACGCTCGGCTGGTTCACGACCGTGTTCCCGGTGCGGGTGGATCTATCGGCAGTCGATACCGCCGCACTGCTGTCCGGGCAGGAAAATGCCGGACCGCTTCTCAAATCGGTCAAGGAACTTCTTCACGCAATTCCCGACAGCGGCATCGGATACGGACTGCTCCGCTATCTCGACGATGTCGGGCAGCAACAACTGTCGGGACCGGACTCGCCTCAGATTTCCTTCAACTACCTGGGCCGATTCGGCGGCTCCGAATCTTCTCACGACGGCGACTGGGCGTTGGCCTCGGACGTCGATCTGGAAGCATCCGCGCGGGGATCCGACATGCCGCTCGCGGCCGTCCTGGACGTCAATGCCGTCGCCACCGACATCGACGGGCGACCACAGTTGTCGGCTACGTGGGCGTACCCGTCCGGCGTCCTGTCAGACGGCGATGTCCGCGAGATCGCGGACTTGTGGGTATCGGCGCTCACCGCACTGGCCGCTCACGCCGAGAATTCCGAACGCGGAGGGTTCACCCCGTCGGATCTCCCGCTGGTCGACCTCGATCAGAGCGCTATCGACCGCTTCGAGGACCAGATTCCCGATCTGGCCGACATCTGGTCACTCTCGCCCCTGCAAGCCGGCTTGCTCTTCCACGCGCGGTACGCCGAACACACCGTCGACGCGTACACCGTGCAGTTGACCCTCGACCTCGAGAGCGTCGAACCTGCTCGTCTCCATCGCTCCGCGCAAGCACTGCTCGATCGGCACGACAACCTCCGCACCTCGTTTGTCACCGACGAGGCCGGCAACTCCGTGCAGATCGTCCACGCGAATGCGGTTGTGCCGTGGACCGAGATCGACATCTCCCCGCTGCCGCCCAGCGAGCAGGACACGGAATTCTACGAACTGCTCCGAGCAGATCGCGTCCGCGGGTTCGACATGGCCACCGCGCCGTTACTGCGTTTCCTGCTCCTACGTACGGGGGAGACAACCTACCGACTCATTCTGACCAACCATCACATCCTCCTCGACGGTTGGTCCATGCCGTTGCTGCTGCGGGATCTGCTGACGCTGTACGCGACGGACTCCGACCAAAGTGCCCTCTCGCGCGTCCATCCGTACCGTGACTATCTCGAATGGCTCTCACACCGTGACACCGAGTCGGCTTTGACAGCCTGGTCGCATGCCCTGGCCGGGATGGACGAACCGACCTTGGTCACGCATGCCCACACGGCCGAAGAACTGACCACTACATCGCGTGACACCTTCCTCGAACTCGATGTCGCGCGAACCGAAGCCCTGCGCGGGTTCCTTCGATCCCGCGGACTGACCATGGCATCACTGATCCAGGTGGGCTGGGGACTCGTGTTGAGCGAGTTGCTCGGCCGCGACGACGTGATCTTCGGCGGCACGGTGTCCGGGCGTCCACACGAGGTGCACGGTATCGAATCGATGATGGGGTTGTTCATCAACACCGTTCCCATCCGGGTGCGACTCGACGCACGAGAGTCTTTGGCCGAGTTGTGCATTCGCGTGCAGAGTGAGCAAACTGCGCTGCTCGACCACCATCATGTCGGTCTACCGGACATCTCGGCCGCAGTGGGCAGCGCAGCCACGTTCGACACATTGACCGTCTTCGAGTCGTACCCGGTCGATCGCACCGGGTTGTCCGCCGGAATAGACATCGCCGGAATGCACGTACTGGACGTGCATGACGCGCAGGACGCCGCGCACTACCCGTTGGCCGTCATCGCGTCCACCGACGGCGGCATGTTCAAGCTCAAGTTCGAGTACTTCCCGGGTGCACTCGCCGATCGGGACGTCGACGCGGTAGCCGACCGGTTGATGCGGACCCTCGAACTCATTGCCGCGCATCCCGACTTGCCGCTGGCTCACCTGTCCCTGATGCCCGAGCAGGAAATGCGCGAACTGGTTCCGGCGTACGGGACGCCGGGCGGGTCGAATCGCACTCTTGCCGAACTGTTCACCGACGCCGCGGCCCGTTTTCCGGATCGGATCGCACTGACCGCCGGCACGCGCCAGGTCACCTACCGCGAACTGGACAACGCATCCGATCGCCTTGCCCGGATGCTCATCGCCGATGGTGTCGCGGCTGAGGATCGGATCGCGATCGGCGTCAGCAGGTCCGTCGAATCCGTCGTCGCGATGTGGGCGATCACGAAGGCCGGCGCCGCCTTTGTTCCGGTAGATCCGCGCTATCCACGTGAGCGAATCGAGTTCATGCTCGCCGACTCCGCTGCACACATCGGCATCACCACCACCGAGCACTCCGGTGACCTACCCGCCGCTATCGGATGGATCGAACTGGATTCACCCGAAACGCAAGCGCGTCTGGCCACCTTGGCATCGGGCCCCAGCGTTACCCCCACGCGCTTGGGCAACGCGGCGTACGTCATCTACACCTCGGGATCGACCGGACAACCCAAAGGCGTACTTGTCACGCACTCCGGCCTCGAGAACTTCGCCGACGAGGAACGTGAGCGTTTCGGGATAGACGAGCAGTCCCGCACCTTGGCATTGTCCTCGCCCAGTTTCGACGCCTCCGTTCTCGAATACCTCCTCGCGTTCCCCAACGGTGCCACCATGGTGATCGCGCCGACCACCGTGTACGGCGGCGAGGAACTCGCCGCAGTCCTGCGCGATGAGGCGGTCACCCACGGATTCATCACCCCGGCCATGCTCACCTCAGTGGATCCGAGCGGCATCGACGCGTTGACGTGCGTGATCGTCGGCGGTGAAGCGTGCCCACCGGAACTGCTGCACACCTGGGCACCGGGGCGCTCCTTCCACAACCTGTACGGGCCCACCGAAACCACCATCGGCGCCAACATCAGCGACCCGATACCCGCCGACGGCACCGTCGTCCTGGGTGGACCGATCCGAGGCGTGCGCGAACTGGTCCTCGACCGACGCCTCCAGCCGGTGTCCGTTGGAGTGCCCGGTGAGTTGTACATCGCCGGCGCCGGACTGGCGCGCGGCTATCACCAGCGTGCCGGGCTGACCGGCGAGCGCTTTGTCGCCGACCCCTACGGGGAACCGGGGGAGCGGATGTACCGCACCGGCGACGTCGTACGCTGGCGCGCCGACCGTACCGTCGAATACCTCGGCCGCAGTGACTTCCAGGTCAAGATCCGCGGCTTCCGCATCGAACTCGGAGAGATCGACACCGCCCTCGCCGCATTGCCTGGCGTCGAATTTGCCGTCACCCTCGCCGTTCACGGACCGGCCGATCAACAGGCACTCGCGTCGTACGTCCTGATCGACAGCGATGCTGCGGTGACCGTCGCCGACGTCCTCACACACGCACGTCAGCACCTGCCCCCGCATATGGTCCCCGCCAGTGTTGTTATCCTGCATGACATCCCACTGACCGGTACCGGAAAAGTCGACCGGGCGGCCCTACCTGAACCGCAGTTCGACACCGCGGGCGGAGAATTCACGGCCCCGACCACCGAGTTCGAACGACTGATTGCCGCAGCATTCGACGAAGTCCTCGAATCGGGACCGATCGGTCTCGACACACACTTCTTCGACGCCGGCGGAAACTCGCTCACCGCGACTCGCGTCGTCGCACGGGTGAACGCCGCGCTGGGCTGCGACATCGGCGTCCGGACCCTGTTCGACGCCCCGACGGTACGGGCACTGGCACACGCCGCCCAGAACGCCGGCCGCGACCTCACCGCGCGAGTGCCACTCACCCCGATCGAGCGCCCCGAACCCATCCCGGTATCCGTCGCGCAGAAGCGCATGTGGTTCCTCAACCAATTCGACATCAGCTCACCGGCATACAACATCCCACTTGCCGTCACCCTGACCGGAGAACTCGACCACGACGCGCTGACCCGCGCTTTCGACGACGTCCTTGACCGCCACGAAAGCTTGCGGACGATGTTCCCCGCCACCGCCGGAACACCGACGCAACGCATCGTCCCCGTCGATGACGTTCCACTGAATCTGGAACCGGAACCCGTCGCCGAGCAGGATCTGATCAACCGCATCCTCGAATTCGGATCAGCAGGCTTCGACGTCTCACGCGCTGTCCCGATTCGCAGCACACTGCTCGAGATCGCCCCGGATCGCCACGTTCTTGTGGTCGTGGCTCACCACATCATCGCCGACGGGTTCTCCATGAGCCCCCTCGCGCTTGATGTTGCCACCGCCTACGCCGCACGTAGCACCGGCAGCGCGCCGACCTGGGCCGAACTACCCGTCCAGTACGCGGACTTCACGCTGTGGCAGCAGGCGAACCTCGGTTCGGAGGAGGACGCGGACTCGGAGATCTCCCGTCAACTCGACTACTGGACACACCAACTGGCGGATCTGCCCGACCCTATCAATCTGCCCTCCTCGCATCCCCGTCCGGCAAAGCAGTCGATGCAAGGCGCCGTGGCGGCGTTCGAGATTCCGGCGAGCACCCACCGACTCCTCTCCGATGTGGCCCGCCAGCGCGGCGTCACCATGTTCATGGTCCTGCACAGCGCTTACGCGGCACTTGCTGCCCGACTATCCGGCCAGAGCGACATCGTGATCGGAACACCCATCGCCGGACGCGGTGAAGCCGAACTCGATCACCTCATCGGCATGTTCGTGAACACCCTGGTCCTGCGCACACCGCTCTCACTCGACTCCACCTTCGCCGACCTGCTCGATCAGGTGCGCGAGATCGACCTCGGTGCGTTCCAGCACGGTGACCTACCGTTCGAGCGTCTGGTCGACACACTGGACCCTGAGCGCTCCACATCGCACACTCCGCTGTTCCAGATCCTCCTCGAATTCCGCAACAACGTGGTGCCGACACTCGAACTTCCCGGACTGAGTGTGTCCGGAGTGGACATCGAACTCCCTGTCGCCAAATTCGATCTGCAACTGTCGGTCACGGAACGGTACGGGGAACACGGCGCTCCCGACGGCATCGACGCCGAGTTCATCTATGCCACAGATCTTTTCGACGCCGATCTCATGGAAACTTATGCTCGCCGGTTTGTCGAACTGCTCACCGCCGCCGCACAGGAGCCGACAACCAGGCTCGGCGACCTCGACATCCTCGACGACACCGAGCGCCGCACAGCGCTGACCGAATGGAACACCGCAGGATATGCGTCGCTCACCGCAGACGACACCATCGCAGATCGCTTCTACGCGAGCGTCGCGGCGCATCCCAACGCCACTGCGGTCGGTGACGGCACCACGTCACTCACTTATGGCGAACTCGACGGCCGCGCGAATCGACTCGCCAGGCTGCTGATCGCCCAGGGGATAGGACCGGAATCCGTCGTCGCCGTCGCGCTGCCCCGCACCACCGAGTTGGTGGTTGCGCTTCTTGCCGTGATCAAAGCGGGTGGCGCGTACCTGCCCATCGACGTCACCTACCCGGAAGAGCGCATCCGATTCCTCGTCGCCGACGCACAACCCGGCGCCCTGATCACGTCCGACGAATTCCGGCGGATGTTGCCCGACGGCCTCACGGACGGTTACAGCCTCCCGGTGATCGAACTCGGGACGCCGGAAACAGACCTGCGTCTCGAGCATCTTGCGCCGTCCCGGATCACCGACGCGGACCGCCTGGCTCCACTGCGCGGCGACTCGATCGCCTACATCATCTACACCTCCGGATCGACCGGACAGCCCAAGGGCGTGCTCGTCTCACACCGCAACGTCCTCACCCTCATGGACAACGCGTCCCCGACATTCGGCTTCGACCACACCGACGTGTGGACGATGTTCCACTCCTACGCCTTCGACTTCTCCGTCTGGGAACTGTGGGGCCCGCTCCTGCACGGTGGCCGCCTCGTTGTGGTCGACTACTACACAACCCGCTCACCCGACATGTTCGACGAATTGTTGCGCCGCGAAGGCGTCACCGTCCTCAACCAGACACCCACCGCGTTCTACCAACTCGCAGAAGCCGACCGCGGTCATCACCCAGCACCCGGCGAACCAGACCTCGCACTGCGCTACGTCATTTTCGGTGGAGAAGCACTCGACCTCGGTCAACTACGAAAGTGGTTCGACCGCAGACCCACAACACCTGCACTGATCAACATGTACGGCATCACCGAGACCACCGTCCATGTCAGTCGCATCGCCTTGACCCGCGACGACGCGCATCGCGGCTCCGCCAGCATCATCGGCCGCGGACTACCGGGAATGAACGTCTACGTCCTGGACCAGCGACTACGCCTGGTACCGCCCGGCGTCGTCGGAGAAATGTATGTATCCGGTGACCAGATCACCCGCGGGTATCTCGGCAAGCCCGCATTGACCTCTACGCGGTTCCTACCCGACCCTTTCGGTGGCTCGGGGGATCGAATGTATCGAAGTGGGGACCTTGCGAAGTGGAACGACGCGGGGCAGCTGGAGTATGTGGGACGCAGCGATTTCCAGGTGAAGGTGCGTGGTTTCCGCATCGAACTCGGTGAGATCGAAGCCGCCATGCTCCGCTGCCCCGGCGTCGCGCAATCCGTTGCCACCGTGCGCAGCGACAGTGGCAGCTCGAGAATCGTCGGATACGTTGTGCCCGAAGCTGGAGCGAGCATCGATTCCGAGGCAGTGACCGTCTCCGTGTCCGCCGAATTGGCGTCGTACATGGTGCCGACGGTGATAGTGGTCCTGGACGAGCTTCCGCTGACCGTCAACGGGAAACTTGATCGGGGACATCTCCCGGCCCCCGATTTCACCGTGCTCACTCTGGGGCCGACGTCTAACCGAAGCCCTTCCACCACAACAGAATCCATGCTCGCCGATCTGTTCGCCGACGTTCTCGGCCTACCATCGGTCGGCATCGACGATTCCTTCTTCGGCCTCGGCGGCGATTCGATCATGTCGATCCAATTGGTCTCGCGGGCCAAGGACGCCGGACTGGCCTTCACTCCGCGCGACGTGTTCGAGGCAAAAACCGTGGCCGGACTCGCGCAGGTGGTCCGCAGCGAACCCGTCGAAACCGCACCCGCACTGGAGGAACTACCCGGCGGCGCAGTCGGAACAATGCCGCTCACGCCGATCATGACATGGCTCCTCGAACGCAGTGGTGGCGATCTCGAACTGATCCGCGGCTACAGCCAGAGCGCGCTGCTCTCTCTGCCTCGTCACACCATCGCCCGTGCACTCGATGACGCCCTGCAATCCCTGCTCGACCATCACGATGTGCTGCGAAGCCGCCTCGACACCGGCACACACAGCCTGATCGTCGCCGAACCCGGAACGGTGCGCGCATCTGATGTACTGCACCGCCTGGAGATCAGTGCAGATCAGGGGCCGCAGTTCCGCCGCACCGCCGAAGAAGCAATGGCATACGCGTCGAGTCGTCTTGATCCCGAGAACGGAAAGATGATCGCAGCGGTGTGGCTCGATCCCGTCGGAGCCAGCGCCCGTGGACGGCTACTCCTGGTGATTCACCACCTCGCCGTCGACGGTGTGTCGTGGCGTCTACTCGTTCCCGATCTTGCGACCGCATATGCCGCCGCCGAAGCCCGCACTCCGGTCGCGCTGCCCGCCGGTGGGACGTCGATGCGCCGGTGGGCAACCGGCCTCGCCGAACAGGCACCCGCGCGCCGCGCAGAACTCACTCGCTGGGAAGCCACCGCCGGCCGCGACGCACTGCTGGGAAACCGGGCACTCGACCCCGCCGTCGACCTCGGTTCGACCGTGGAAAAGATCACCGTCGACATCGACTCCGCGGTCACCGACAACATTCTCACCGCCGTTCCGCACCTGTTCGGCGGCTCGGTGAACGACGGCCTGCTCGCAGCACTGGCGCTGGCCGTGACCGGGTGGCGTCACTCGCACGGCAAGCGCGGCACCGATGTCCTGATCAATCTCGAAGGCCACGGACGTGAGGAAGCCGCTGTACCGGGAGCCGACCTGTCCCGAACCGTCGGCTGGTTCACCACCATCTTCCCGGTACGACTCGACCTCGCCGGCATCTCCGTCATCGACGCTCTCTCCGGCGGCGACGCCATCGCGTCGGCAGTGAAATCGGTGAAGGAAACGCTGCTCGCCGTACCGGACAACGGCATCGGGTTCGGAATGGCCAAGTACCTCGACGACGCCCGATCACTGCATGAACTCCCGGCGCCGCAGATCTCGTTCAACTACCTCGGACGACTCGGTGGTACCGAGACCGGCAGCGAGGAAGTTCCGTGGTTGCCAGTGCCGGGAGTAACCCTCGACGAACCACACAACGGACAACTCCCGGCCGCGTCGGTGCTCGACATCAACACCGTGGCCACGGACAGCGGCAGCGGTCTGGTCCTGCGCAGCACCTGGGCGTTCCCGGGAGGAATCCTCACCGCTACCGACGCGTCGGAGCTCGCTGAACTGTGGACCCGCGCCCTGACCGCGCTCAGCAACTACGTCGAGCAGACGCACACCCGGCAACTCACCCCGTCGGACGTCGACCTCGTCACTCTCGATCAGCCTGCGATCGAACACCTGACCACACGATTCCCCGATCTGACGGACGTCTGGTCCCTCTCGCCGCTGCAATCGGGGCTGCTTTTCCACGCACAGTTCGACGACACCGGTATCGATCCGTACATGGTGCAGTTGACTCTCGAACTCGGCGGCCGCATCGATCACGCGCGGATGCAACGCGCCGCAGCGGCATTGCTCGACCGTCATCCCAGCCTGCGAGCCGGATTCATCGCAGCGCCCGGCGGGCGCGCGTTGCAGATCATTCGATCCGACGTGACGGCGGACTGGACGGATGCGGACCTGTCACATCTCCGGCCTTCCGAGATCGAAGCGGAGTGGACACGCCTCCTCGAGGCCGACCGCTCGCAGCGTTTCGATATGGAAACAGCACCGCTGATCAGGTTCATGCTCGTCCGCATCAGTGACGACTCGGCCCGACTTGTCATCACCAACCACCACATCCTGCTCGACGGATGGTCGACGCCCCTCGTGCTGCGCGACCTGCTCACGCTGTACGCCACCGACGGTGACCCCGAGATCCTGCCCCGCGCACCGCACTACCGTGACTATCTCGCCTGGCTGACCACCCGCAACAGCAACACATCGCTCGAAGCCTGGCGAGGCGCTCTGCAGGGGATCGACACACCAACGCTGTTGGGCGCGTCCACCGACGACCCCGAGCAGACAAGTGAGGTGTGCTCGGTCAGTCTCTCGCCCGAACGCACCGATGTTCTCCGCACCTTTGTCCGCTCGCACGGACTGACCATGGCAACGGTCGTTCAGGCCGCGTGGGGAATTGTGCTGGGGGAGTTGCTCGGCCGCGACGACATCGTATTCGGTGGAACCGTCTCCGGGCGCCCACCCGAAGTGTCGGGCGTCGAGTCCATGGTGGGCCTCTTCATCAACACGGTGCCCGTACGCGTTCAACTGAACGCACGAGAATCACTGTCCGAGTTGTGCGTTCGCATCCAGGGCGAGCAAGCTGACATGCTCGATCACCACTACGTCGGACTCACCGACATATCCGCAGCGGTGGGCCCTGCGGCCTCCTTCGATACCTTGACGGTCTTCGAGTCCTACCCGGTCGATCGCGCCGGACTGTCCGCCGGTACCGATATCGCCGGCATGCATGTCCTGGGAATCGACGGACGTGACTCCGCCCACTACCCCCTGGCAGTGGTCGCCTCCGAAGATCGAGCCCTCCACATCAAGATGGAATACCAGCCCAGCCAGTTCACCGAGCGTGACACCGAGATCATCGCCGAACGCATACTCATCGCGATCGAACGCATCGCGGCGACGCCGGACGAACCACTGTCCTCGATGCACATCCTCACCGAATTCGAGAGCCGCGACCTGGTCCCCGTCTTCGGCGCCCCCGGGCGATCCACTCGAACACTCCCCGAGATATTTGCCGACGCCGCCGCAACGTTCCCCGAACACATCGCACTCTCGGCCGGCGAACGCGCACTCACTTACCTGGAACTGGACCGCAAATCCAACCAGTTGGCCCGCGAACTCATCAAGCGCGGCGCCGGCCCCGAAACCGCCGTCGCGATCGGCATTGCCCGCTCGATCGAATCGGTACTCACAGTATGGGCCGTCACAAAAACCGGAGCAGTTTTTGTTCCCGTCGACCCCAATTACCCAGCCGACCGCATCGAACACATGCTCACCGATTCGAACGTCCTGCTCGGCCTCACTGTCAGCGAGTCCGTCGACTCACTCCCACCCGCGGCGCCGTGGCTCGTCCTCGACGAAGAACCCTTCATCCGGGACGTCTCCCTCGCCTGCACACTCCCGATCAGCCAGGACGAACGACTGGGTGCAATCGACCTGAACAACGCCGCCTACATCGTCTACACCTCGGGTTCCACCGGGAAACCGAAAGGCGTCGTCGTCACCCATTCCGGCCTGGACAGCTTCGCGCTCGACCAACAACGACGCTTCCATGCCGACCACACTTCGCGCACATTGCATTTCGCGACGCCCAGCTTCGACGGCGCGATCTTCGAATACCTCCAGGCATTCGGTGTGGGGGCCACGATGGTGCTGGTGCCCACCGATATCTACGGCGGCAGCGAACTTGCCGAGCTCATCAAGACCGAACACGTCACACACGCCTTCATCACCACGGCCGCCCTTGCCACCGTCAACGCCGAAGGACTCGACGAATTCCGGCACGTTGTTGTCGGGGGAGAGGTCTGCCCACCACACCTCGTCACGCAATGGGCCCCTGGACGTGAGCTCGCCAACGCGTACGGACCTACCGAAACCACCGTCATGGCCGACATCAGCGAACCGATGACCGTCGGCGCGCCCATCACCATCGGCGGCCCCATCCGAGGCGTCAGCGAAATCGTCCTCGACAGCCGTCTCCAACCCGTACCTGTCGGAGCGCACGGCGAGCTGTACATCGCCGGCGTCGGTCTCGCCCGCGGCTACCACCAGCGCACCGGGTTGACCAGCGAACGGTTTGTGGCCAACCCCTACGGCAAGCCAGGGGAGCGGATGTACCGCACCGGCGACATCGTGCGCTGGCGCGCCGACCACACCATCGAATACGTCGGTCGCAGCGACTTCCAGATCAAAGTCCGCGGCTTCCGCATCGAACTCGGCGAAATCGACACCCAGATAACGTCCATCGACGGTGTCACCAACTCCGTCACCCTCGGCGTCGAAGGACCAGGGGGAGCGACCGTCCTCGCGTCGTACCTCACCGTTTCCGAAGGATCCGACCTCAGCCCCGCCGCCGTCGTCGCGCACCTGTCCGGACGTCTGCCCACCCACATGGTGCCGACCAGCATCACCATCGTCGACGAACTACCACGCAACGCCGTGGGAAAGATCGACCGCAGCGCACTACCCGCTCCGGACTTCACCGCGCCGTCCACGGAATTCCTGGCAGCCCGGACACCACTCGAACGGCAGATCGCAGCAGTGTTCGCCGACATCCTCGACCTGGACAAAGTTGGCGTCAACGACAACTTCTTCGACCTCGGCGGCAACTCGCTGATCGCCACCCGCGTGGTATCCAGGCTGAATACCGCCCTCGAACTCGACCTCGGCGTGCGGACGATCTTCGAATCACCCACCACCTCGCAGCTGGCAGTACTGATCTCCTCGCAGCGGGAAGAGGGACCGTCGACCAGCATCCACGTCCCACTCGTTCCGTTCGAACGGACCGGCAACATTCCGCTTTCGCTTGCCCAGAAGCGGATGTGGTTCCTCAATCAATTCGACACCAGCTCAGCCGCGTACAACATTCCGTTTGCCGTGCGATTGACCGGTGACCTCGATACCAATGCCATGAAAGCCGCGATCGTCGACGTCGTCGGACGCCACGAAAGCCTACGAACCGTCTTCCCGACCGCGAACGGCGAACCGTTCCAGAAGGTGCTCGACATCGCCGACGCCCTACCCGCAGTCGCTACGGCAACGGTCGGACCCGACGATCTCTTCAGTCGCATCAGCGAGCTCGCTCAGGAAGGGTTCGACGTAGCCAACGAACTTCCGCTGCGCGTCACGCTGTTCACGGTCGACACCACAACCGACGAGGCCGAACACGTCCTGTTCGTTGTGGTCCACCACATCTGCGCGGACGGGGCATCCATGGCTCCACTCGCACGCGACGTCATGACCGCCTACCTGTCCCGAACAGCCGGCATCGCACCGGCCTGGGAGCCGCTACCGGTCCAGTACGTCGACTTCACACTGTGGCAGCAACACGTCCTCGGCTCCGAATCCGATCCCGAATCGATCATCAGCAGCCAAATCGCGTACTGGGACGCACAACTCGCCGGGCTCGACGACGTCATCGCGCTACCAGCCGACCACCCCCGGCCGCTCCAACAGACTTTCCACGGTGACCGCTTCGACTTCCAGATCAACGCGGACACCCACCGTGCACTCACCGCGCTGACTCGTGAACAAGGCGTCACGATGTTCATGGCACTACACGGCGCGCTTGCCGTGCTCCTGGCAAAACTCTCCGGAGCTGACGAAGTCAGCATCGGCACACCCATCGCCGGACGAGGAAAAGACGAGCTCGAGAACCTCGTCGGAATGTTCGTCAACACACTGGTCTTGCGCACCCCCGTGAACCAAGATCAGACGTTCACCGAACTACTCGACGGCATCCGCGACACCGATCTCGCCGCCTACCATCACTCGGATCTGCCATTCGAACGGCTCGTCGACGTTGTCAATCCCACCCGGTCCACGTCGTACTCACCACTGTTCCAAGTCGCACTCGAACTGCAGAACAACGAGACGGTGGCGCTCGAACTACCTGGACTCACCGTCGAAGCACTCGGAACAGAATCCAAGACTGCAAAGGAAGACCTCGAACTGGTCGTCAACGAATCCTTCGACGCAGCCGGACAACCTGATGGAATGTCCGCAGCCTTCATCTTTGCCGTAGACCTCTTCGAACCCGACACCATTCACGCGTTGGCGCAGAGGCTCCAACTGATCCTCGACACCGTGGTCGGCAGCACCGACATCCACGTCGCCGACATCAACATCCTCGGCGCCGACGAGACCGAATCACTTGTCCCCGCATTGGGCGCCGACGCGACCCGACCGCGCACCTGGCCCGAGATCCTCGAGACCGCTGCCGCACTGAACCCCGACGCACCGGCAGTCTCCAGCCAGGAACGCACCATGACCTACCGAGAACTCGACACCGAAGCCAATCGTCTGGCACGAGTGCTCCGCGCCCGGGGAATCGGTCCGGAAGATTACGTTGCACTCGCGCTGCCACGATCGGCCTCGGAAGTCGTCGCGATCTGGGCCGTCGCCAAGACCGGCGCCGCCTACCTGCCCGTCGACCCGAACTACCCGCACGAGCGCATTACCCACATGCTCGACGATTCTCAGGCGGTCCTCGGATTGACCGTCGCAGCACAGCACGCGAAGCTGCCCCCGAACATCGACTGGATAGTCGTCGACTCCGAACAGACCACCCGCGAACTCACATCTCGGAGTCCCGCCCGATTCACCGATGCCGAGCGCACCATGCCCCTGCGCCTCGGGCACCCCGCGTATCTCATCTACACCTCCGGATCGACCGGAAAACCGAAGGGCGTCATCGTCACACACCTCGGCCTGTCCAACCTCAACGCCGAAGAGCACCAACGCTTCAACGTGCAGACCACCTCGCGCATCGCGCACCTCGCATCCCCGAGCTTCGACGCGTCGGTCTTCGAACTGATGATGGCGTTCGGCAGCGCCGCGTGCCTCGTCATCATCCCGCCGGCCGTATTCGGCGGATCCGAACTTGCCGAGATCTTCTCGGGCGAACACGTCTCGCATGCTTTCATCACGCCTACCGCGCTGAGCTCGATCGAAAGCTCGGCACTACCGGAGCTGCAGGTACTCGCAGTCGGCGGCGAAGCGTGCCCCACCGAACTCGTCGACACCTGGGGACGCGACCGGCGGATGTTCAACGGTTACGGACCCACCGAATCCACCATCCAAGCCGCCGTCAGCACGCCAATGCGGCCAGGGAAGAACATCAACATCGGTCGCCCCGCCATCGGTTTTGCCGGACTGGTACTCGACACTCACCTGCGGCCCGTCCCCGTCGGCGTCATCGGTGAGCTCTACGTCACCGGCCCAGGTCTCGCGCGTGGCTACCACCGCCGCCCCGGACTTACTTCCGACCGCTTTGTCGCGGACCCGTACGGCGAACCAGGCCAACGGATGTACCGCACGGGCGATCTGGTTCGCTGGAATGCCGATCACGCCCTCGAATACATGGGACGAAGCGACTTCCAAGTCAAGGTGCGCGGATTCCGCATAGAACTGGGGGAGATCGACTCCGTTCTCACGTCACACCCGTCCGTGTCCTTCGCCGCAACCCTCGGCCAGGAAACACCGTCCGGCGACACTATGCTCGCGGCGTACGTGCAGCCCGTCGACGGACATACCATCGCGGAAGCCGAACTGCGGCATCATCTCTCGTCCAGACTGCCCGCGCACATGGTCCCCGCGGCAATCATCGTCGTCGACAAGATTCCGATGACGCCCGTCGGCAAACTCGATCGCCGCGCACTCCCGACGCCCGACTTCGAGAACCGCAACGTGCCGTATGCACCGCCGACAACCCGCACCGAGGAAGTTGTGACCGAGGTCTTTGCATCCGTCCTCGGCGTCGACCGCGTCGGTATCGACGACAACTTCTTCGACCTCGGCGGCAACTCCATCGTCGCAACGAGGATCACTGCCGAACTCGACGAACGAATCGGCCGACGCGTCCGCCTGCAAGCACTTTTCCTCGACCCCACACCCGCAGGCGTTGCCCGAGCCGCAGACCAGGCGAATCAACCCGCCGACACTTCCGCCTTCCTCGCTCCGGTTGTCGCTCTGCGCGCAGGTGGCACCAAACCTCCGCTGTTCTTCATCCATCCCGGCATCGGATTGGCCTGGGGATACGCAGGATTCGCTGCGCATGTGGACCCGGATCGCCCTCTCTACGGCCTCCAACTGCCGTCCCTGAGCGGAGGACCCAGCTTCAGCACCCTCACCGAACTCGCGCAGAACTATGCAGACCGCGTCCAATCACTTGCACCCAGCGGGCCCATCCATCTGGTCGGGTGGTCACTTGGCGGCGTCATCGCCCACGCTGTGGCCCACGAACTCGAGAAGCGACACGCGGACGTCTCAACAGTTGCGATCCTCGACAGCTACCCATCCGCCGACAACGACCAACCTGTCGACCTCTCCGTCGCCGAATTGGTCGCAGGACTCGGATTGCCGCCGGGGGAGACAAACGTCGCGACGTTCGACGACGCTGTCGACCTCCTCGAGCGAACACTCGGGCCCGGCACCGGTATCGAGGCCGATCACCTCGCCCGGATCAGCGACGGCTATTCCCGCTCGGTCGCACTGGTGAATGCTCACCGTCCGCCGTATTTCGGTGGCGACATCGCATTTTTCATAGCCGGACAATCTAGTGAAAACGGTCATAGTGTCGACGAGTGGCGCGCATATGTGGGCGGTGCGATCGCAGCCGACACCGTTGACTGCGCACACAACCAGATGATCGATGCAGTGCCGTCCGCATACATAGCGGCAGCGTTGCGAGAGCATCTCATCTAGGACGATGCATGAAACTGGTAGCCGCTGGGTACTACTACGCACTAAGGTGCAAAGTGGCACCTACGGGGGAGTTTGTGCCTGCTCGACAAACAGGTAGAGGGGAAACAATTGAAATTCAGGACTCGACGGATGCTTGCTGGACCGATGCTGGCGACGGCGCTCACCGTGCTTGCGCTCTCCACGACACCAATAACAGCGTCCGCTGCGCCGGCCTCTCTGGATCCAGATCCGTTCTACTCACAAACCGAAGCCACAACCGGTCCCGTCGGCACACCCATCTCCGTCCGACGAGCCCCTGACCTCTTCATCTTCCCAGGATCCGCAGTCTGGCAGGTGAACTTCAGATCGCTGAACTCGGCAAACAATCCGATCGTCGCCGTCACCACCGTCATAATCCCTCCCAACCACACACCAGACGGCCCGCTGTTGTCGTATCAACACATCGTCAACGCACTGGGCACTGAATGCGCACCGTCACGAGCGCTCTACAGCTCTGACCCCAGGAGCACCTACCGTGAAGCCGTAGCACTGAACATCGCCCTTCAACGCGGCTGGGCAGTTGCGCTTCCTGACCATCTGGGTCCCACCAGCGCGTACGGCGCTGCGCGCCTCGGCGGACAGATCACTCTCGACGGAATCCGCGCTGTGCAGAAGTTGCCCGAACTCGGGCTCACATCCAGTCCCGTCGGAATCGCGGGATACTCGGGCGGCGGTATGGCAACAGCGTGGGCCGCAGCGCTTGCACCGACATATGCCCCTGAAATCAACATCGTCGGCGTTGCCGAAGGCGGTGTACCCATGAACATCACCAAGATGGCAAACGCCCTAGGCCGCGATCCTCACCCGGCATTCGGTCTCGCATTTGCAGCCGCACTGGGTCTCGAACGCGAATACCCGACCGAACTGCCACTGACCAGCCAACTCAACGGTCTAGGACATGCTCTGGCTACAGACTTGACCAACGCCTGCACAACCCAACTCCTCATCACCGGAGCCGGGCGAAGCGCCCTCGACGTAGCGCTGTCGACATCGATGCTGGACAACCCCGACGCCATCAGCGTCATGAACGACAACAGCGTGGAACTCTATCCCGGAGTTCCGACGGCACCGATATACGAATGGCACAGCGCCACAGACAATCTCATTCCGGTCGACTCCGTCGTTGCAACCATGGCCCGATACTGCGCAGCAGGCGCGACCATCCAAAGCGTGTTGGGCCCCAATCTGGATCACCTGACCGTGGGAGCCATCGGGCTGCCTGCCGCGGTCGACTATCTGCAAGACCGATTTGCCGGCCGACCGGCACCGAGTAACTGCTGACATGAGCGTTCCGTGGCCAAATCTCGCTCGCGGTGGCATCGTGAAGTCATGAATGATGCGGACGATACCGGCGCAGCAGCCGAAGGTAACTACAGCCTCGATCCAGACGACCAACTTCAACCAGAAGACACTCTGATCGACCGAGGCGTTGACGACATCCTCGACGAAGGGATTTCGCCGCCTGAGCGTCCCTATGCCCTCGGCGATTCGGAAACGGGGGAGACCCTCGACGAGCGTCTTGCCGAGGAAGAACCCGACCCTGCGGCCAAGCTGGGAGATCCGTTATTCGAGCAAGGTGACGCGGAAGACGCTGTCCGCGAAGCGGAATTCCCACCGGACCGTGAAGTGGGCACACGCCGTGCGGGACGCCTTGTTGCCGAGGACGAAGGGCGATACGAGGACGAGGAAAGCAACTTGGTAGCCGAGGACGTCGGTGTTGATGGAGCGGCCGCCTCTGCGGAGGAAGCTGCGATTCATATCATCGAGGACTAGGTTGTTCGAGGGTTGACGGCTACGGCGACGTCATCACGATTGTGTGGACGTGATTTCCGCCCAGTCGTTTGCTCTCGTACATCGCGGAATCGGCGAGACGATGAAGCGCGTCGATTCCGGCTTCCTCGGCGTCCGAATCCAGCCAACTGCCATTGTGGATCGCGATCCCGATACTTGTAGTCGATCGTGGTTCGACAATCGGTGTATTCATTGCGGGGTGGATTCGCGAGATCAGATCACCGACATCAGAGAGCGGCATGATCTGAACCACGATGAATTCGTCACCGCCGACTCTGGCAATTGCCGCATCTGCTCGCGCCCACGCGGTCAATCGATTTGCCGTTCGAATGATGACGCGATCACCGACATCATGTCCGAAAGTGTCGTTGAATTGCTTGAAATTGTCGATGTCGATGACAACCACCAATAGTGACTGGCCGATGCCGGACTTGGATCGAATCAGCTCCGCTGTACGACGAGCAAGACCGCGGCGATTGAGAAGATCTGTCAGGGGATCGAGCTCCGACCCTTGGGCGTCGTTACTCAGAAGGATCAATGCAATCTGCGTCAGGAACGGAACAACGCTGATGACGCTCACCGCAAAGAGAATTCGCCCAAAGGTATCGAAGAATGTCGTCGGTTCTTCGGTGAAAACACCGCAGCATGCTGCGACGACGATTGTGATCGAAAACAGCAGGTGAACCAGGTGAGCACGCATGTTGTGGAAGAAAGCGATATACGTGCCCATCAGCCCGAACACCAGTGATCCGAGAAGTCGCTGATCAAGATCCGCTTCGGTGAGCACGATAATGGCGATCGACACATCGCTCGCGATGACAAATTGAAGCGAACGGTTTCTGGTAGTCGTGAATACCGGGTATGCCAATCCGCCTATCAGCGCGAGTACACCGATCATCATGTCAAGCGGAATGCTGCTTAGTTGATCGGATGCCGTTCCCAGTCGTTTTCCCACAACGGTGACTCCCATGGAAAAGACCATGAGGCCGATAAGTATTCGTGTGGCCTCGAGGAATCCGTTGCCACGAAGCAAACGGGTAAATCGATCAAACTGGTCAGGCATAGCAAGCCAGCGTTCGACCACTTCACGTATGGGGTTCACTGAGGACGTAAGCCTCGCGAACTCGTGAGCGGAAATTCGGGCATGCTGACAAGTTTAGTCGGTTATCGAATTTCTTAGAGCTTTCTGATCACCCACCAGAAAAGCTCAATATGTCACAGTGACGTATTGAGCTGGGGGACGCGGACCCTGGCAGCTGCTGACCACTAGCCGGAATCCCGCCCAGGCCCGTCAGCATGCCTAGGTCTGGGCCAGACGGCGTTGGTTGCCATAGGCCCGTGGGCACGGGGCGTGGCGGCGCCGGCAGATCCGAGTCGGCGACCGATTCCACAGGGCCGCGGCCAGTCGGACGCGCGGATACTGACGGGATGAGTGCGTGTCCGTATAGGCACAGACAGGCATGACGAGAGATTGGGTTCATTCAGGCCATCCGACACATATCCGCAGGTCGGTAATTTGCCGATAATCTACATTATGTCAAGTAGTGGGGATCTGAGCGTCTGAAGGACCTTCCCCCATGGATCAGACGCAGATCGAGCACGACGGTTCTGACACGCTCGTTTCCACATCTCGACCTGGAGTCGACGCAGCAACGACGGATGTTGTAGCGGACTGTCCAGGAGAATCCCGCTGACAGAATCGCCGGCCGGTTGATCTTCGAATATCGCGCGAGCCCATTCCTGAGTTGATGCTCTGGGCTCTGCGCCCTGAGCAAGTGCCGGCACGGCGCCAATTCAAGCAGCCATCGCGGCACCCGGCCCATACGAAACAAACGTCGCACCACCCGGAGCGTGCGCCCCGCGATAGAAGTTAACCGTGTTGTGAACTACGCCGCGCCGGACCTTCAGTGCACGACTACGCGGTTACAGGCGACTAGCTTTGGTACATGGATACGGTCTCGATGATGCTGGGCTCGCCTCGTGGTCGGTTCTTCTGCGCAAATATCGGAAATGCCTGCAGCACGCACGAGTTGGCGTCGCGTTATGGTCTGCACTCCACACTCGGCGACGTTGTTGATGTCCTCGCTAACGTGGACTTCGGAGCCGTTGCCGCACTGTCCGAAATCGAAATTCTCGACCGGTTCGCCTATGCCGTGGATTTTGCACGCTACTGGCAGCCGCCGGACGAAGAGGACATCGTGTTGGTTGTCCCCCAGATTGTCGAGCTTCTCCGACCCATCGCTCATGCAGTCCTGGCGTCACCGCACACTCAGTGGTGGGCCGAGTCCGTCGACCTCGTCAACCAGCGAATGGTTCAGAAATACGAACGTACCGATGACCCAGACGTGACGCCCCTGCACATCCGGAAGTTCGAGGACGGACTGGAGCAGTGGCGAGCGCACACGCTGGACTATGAAGCGACGTTCGTCGAGTATCTGAAAGCGGATCCTGACAGGCAGATCGGCGGTGAATGGTGGTCGATCCCAGCCGCGAACGGGGCTTACGACACCACTCGCGCCCGGGACGTCCTCGGAGCTATCGAGTTGATGCTCGTTGAGGACAGCCCAGGATGGAGTTTCGCTCACGTGTGGCCGGTGAGCATCGACAGAACACCTCGGGTGTACGAGATCTCGAGTCCTGCGGACTGGGCTCACCTCGTCGACACCTATCCCCTCGCTGTACCGGCATCGCGTCGTTCCGTTTGGTACGACACCACGGGCGAGTATCACGACTGGTTCATTCCGGATTGGAGCAAGGTAGTCAACGACTACGACGCAGTTCACCTGAGCATGATCGGGTATCTCACCACTCCGGGTATCACGATTCCTCTGTCCGCCCGCTCAGGTGCCACCGTACTTGCGGGCTGGAATCCCGATACCACATTCTGGCTGAACACCAGTTTTATCACCGTCGACGGCAACATGACCGCCTGGCGCCCGAACTCTGAAAATCTCTGGGAGCCAGTCTAATCGGCTGGTGCCTGCGATCCTCGGGTGACCTCGACCGCGGCACTCATTTTCGTCAAGAACTCGCCTATCGTCGTCAATTGCGTCGGCGAAAAGGATTCCAAGACGTCGGTGGCCTGGCCGATCAGCGGTCCGAAAAACGACCACCCCAGATTCTTGGCGCTATCGGTGACATCGATGATCACGCGTCGACGGTCACTCATGTCTCGTTCTCGAACCACCAGGCCGCGTTGTTCCATACGGTCGATCAATGCTGTTACCGACGCGGAGTTCAAACCCAGTTGCTGACCCAGCCATCCCGGCGTGGCTGGTTGTCCCGCGCGTTCAGCGTCAAGAAGGCTGATCAGCGCGCGCACATCTGTGGAGTGAAGTTGATGCTGCGCTGCGAAGTTCGCACCGAACAGATCCAGCTGCACGACCAACGCCCGCAGTAGGTGCACCATCTCGTGACCGCTGGTAGTCGACTTATTCGTATCGGTCACTTCCACTCCTCCGCTCGACGCGATTAGTTCCATTGTCTATTATCTCGACTATCGAGATAAATGACGATGGAGTTCTCAATGCCTGCATCATCGATCGATCAGTTCGCGGCAACCGATAGCGGTGTGGCCTTCTACGCTGCCTACGATTCGGTACTGTCCACCTGGCCGGACGACACAACTTCTATTGAGATCGAATCCGACTACGGCACAACTCATGTCAACATGTGCGGTCCAAAATCAGGCCCTCCGGTCGTTCTTTTACCCGGCGGTGGAGCAACATCGACCGTGTGGTTTGGCAATGTGACTGCGCTCAGCGGACAGAACAGAGTCCATGCAGTGGATCTGATGGGAGATGTCGGACGCAGCACCGCCCACGGCAAACCGATGAAGACTGTCGATGACCTGCGTGACTGGCTGAAGAGCGTCATAGACGGGCTAGACCTCGACTCCCCCAGCATCATCGGCCACTCGTACGGTGCCATGATCGCGTTGGACTACGCGCTACACAATCCCGACAGAGTGAGTCGGCTCATATTGATCGACCCCAATTCCTGCTTTGCCGGCATGAGGATGCAATACCTGGTGCATGCACTACCAATTCTTTTGCGCCCGAACGAAAAACGGGAACGGACGTTCATCGAATGGGAAACCGGTGGTGCATCGCTGGATGAGGACTGGATGTCACTCCTCACTCTTGGGGCAGCACACTTTCCAAAATCGAAGACGATTGTGCCGAAGCGCCCCGACAGGAAGAAGTTGGCGGGGTTTTCCGTCGACACCACGGTCATCCTGGCGGGACGAAGCAAAGTTCATGACAGCAGCCGAGTTGCGGCTTTGATACGTGCATCGCTCCCCCACGCGAAGACTCTGATTCTCGCTTCGGCGACACACCACGCACTTCCGATGGTGCCGGCACAAGAGCTGAACGCCGCACTGTGCTCCGCACTGGGGCGCTAGTCAGTCAGTGCTTGTGCTCTTTCACCGTGGAACAAGACAGAATATTCGCAGATCGCGGTCCGTACGATCTCGATATCTCGCATAGGCCTCACCGATTGCAACGAACCTTTCGAAGGTGCGCTCTTTCTCCGCGCCTAACAGAGGTGTCGCTTCCACCGGTACATCCACACCGCCAATGGTGACGGTGGCCTGGTTGTTGACCAGCAGGTTGTTCGACCAGGCCGGGTGATGGTCCTGCCCGCAGTTGCTTCCCACGACAAACAGTTGACCGTTTTCGCGGACGTATGTCAGCGGAGTTGTGTGAGGTTGCCCGGTCTTTCGGCCGACTGTCGTCAACAGCAGAAGTGGCAATCCGAGCGGCCCGAGGATCGTGTACCGACTATTACTGCGCTGCAAAATCCACCGATCCAACGGTGTTGCAGTACGAATGAGCCACGATCCGACCTTGCTCGACGCGAAGACGGTGACGGGTTTACGCAGTATCGGCCTATCGTGGCTCCACCTGACGTCAGGAAACGAATCTGCCGGGTGGCTCGGATTGTCGCAATTCTTGTCCACAATCGTTCCTCGGTTCGGAATAATTCGCGCCGCTAGACGCGCTCTCCCCCGGATCCAGCTTCCTCAATTCCATCGCAGCCGATGTTTACGCACAAGGGTTCGTCAAATATGCGAAATCGTGACAAGTCGAACCCTGTTGTCTGTGCTTTGTGCCCGACTTCTTTGTGGTGTGGTGAGGTGCGCGCTCATTTTTATTGCGTTGTTAGGTAATTTGCTGACTACATACATTCGGGAAATTACGTGGTTCCGTCACCGTCCGATATTAGGCAATCGGAATAGAGAGATCAACGACAAGACGCCAATTTTTTAGCGAGCTGTCCTGTTCGATCAGCCAACCTCGATCGAAAACCGCACTATCACATGGGATTTCTCGGAATTGGGCCGACTGCCACTCCCCCCTGAGCGCTGCACGACACTACCTCAATCACTCCCCCAGGCTTGCCGGCGCCCGGTCCACGAGTTCCTCCCCTTCCCCGTGAACCGGCCCGACTACCCTTCAGTTGGCAGGCATCTCCCACGGTGTGTCAGGAAGAACGTGCCCCGTCTCGAGCAGGGACTTGAGGTTGGAGAGAACTGCCGGCCAGCCCCGGGAAATGCTGCTATGCGCTTCCTCGTCGGCAAGGTTTTCATGCACGACGGTGAGGCGAACAATCGAGCCGTACGGTTCGATTGTGTACGTCACCCGGGAGGTAGTGTCCTCGCTGGGATTGTCAGGAGACGCCCATGATGTAACCAGCCGGCTCGGCGCTTCACTTTCGATGACAGTGCCCACGACATCAGCGATACCGGAACCATCGACGCGGCGGTGCTCCCACGAGGATCCGACATTCCAGTCGGAGACGTTCTGGTGCCCCCAATAAGCCGCCGTGAGGTCAGCGTCGGTGAGTGCTCGCCACACCGCTTCCGGTGTGCTCTCGATGTAGGTGACGTATTTGTAGGTGGGCTTGACGGTCATTTCTGCCTCCGCATGTCGTTTGATTGCACTCAGCGCCTGAAGTCGCGAGTGTTCGAAAGTGTCAATCCATCGTTCGCGAATCTCCTCGAGTGGAACAGGATTGAGATAATGACGCTTCTCTCGACCATGGCGCACGTGGCTCACCAGATTTGCCGCCTCGAGCACGGCCAGGTGTTGGGTTGCAGACTGACGTGTCATCGTCACGCGCTCACATAACTCCCCCAGCGTCTGACCATTGTCTTCGCGCAGGCAGTCGAGAAGGAACCTGCGCGTTGGATCAGCCAGTGCTTTGAAAACCAGGTCGGTAGATGACGCCATGGACACATGATATGCAGGCAAATGACTGCATGTCTAGCCTTGTACAACAAACCAATCAGTTCGAATTTTGGCATACAACAAGGCCAAATCGAGGCCGACCGTCGAAGGCTTGAGCACTAGCGTGGAGGTAGCAACCGAAGCTTCTGTTCAGCGCCGCAGCGCTGCTGCCGAAATCGGAAGACCCGCTGCCACAAGACGGTCGCACACATCCGCTGGCGTCCCCGGAGGATTTCGCCATCCCGCTGCAGTCGCACTGACCGCCTGATGAACCCGCACCCCGTCGAGGTGGAACAAATCCATCACGAACTCGTCCGGATGCTTGGCCTCGACGCCGAATTGGGCGAGTTCGGATTCCGGAAAGTCCCGCAGATTCGCGGTGACAATGACCTGGGCTCCCGCTCGTATCGCTGCGGCAAACACATGCCGATCATTGACATCAGGCAGCGTCAGGGCGGGGATGAGTTTTTCGTAACCAGTGATCAGACAGTCCGGAACCGCGACATTCATCAACTCACGCAACTTGTCCAGTTTCGCGATCGGGATGTCCGGACGGTCCTGCGCCAAGTTCCCGAAAGCTTCGTCGAGAATGCGGTCTGTCCAACGGGCATGAACAAGCCCGGTCTGCGCGAGCCGTATCAACACATCTCGTAGAACATTGGGGTACAACACGTTTGCGTCGTACAACACGGTGAAGGTCACGTCAGTACAGCCCGAGCTCTTCCGTGTGAGCTGCCAACTCGTCGGCGGCACTGCGCGCGGCGCCAAGCTGAGACCGCCGATAGGCAATCAGCGACGATGCGAGGATCCGGCGATGACGCCCGACCAACCGATACTCGATCTGTCGTTCGTCGAGCAGCTTGATCACATGTGGGCGAGAGACATTGAGCATCTCGGCGGCCTGCTGCGTGGTCAACTCGGCATGCGCCGGGACGACCGTGACACCCTGCCCGGCAGCCATATTCGCCAACACATCCCGGATCAACTCGAATGCTGCACGTGGCAAATGTAGCGACTCCGCAGTGCCCGCAACCTTGACATCGAGCGTCTCCCCCACGTCGGGTTCGACACCGCGCAGCACCTGCAACGCCTGACGCGCCTGTTCCTGCTCGATGACACTGGGCTGATCGCCAGCAGACATGGCATTACCTCCTGCGAACACAAAAGAACTTCCAAACGAAATATACGCAACATTCGAATTAAACGCAACGGCAGGTGTCTCCGTGAGTCACACCGAAACCATCGACACCTCGAGGCCCCGGTGGTCGACTGATCTTCCATATCCTCGGCTGACGTCGAGAGCGGCTCTTCTTAAGGGTGACCGGCCCCATTCGTGAGTCGGGACTGGCTCACCACCCTGAACTCCCAGGTGATCCGAAGTTGCTGGGCGTTAAGGAGAAATTACCCGCAGCCAGAACGAAACCCAGAACGAAGTCCAACGAGGTGCCCACAAAGGAGTCGCCAAAGGAGTCGTTGACCGCTTGAGGAGCCGAGGCTCGCGCACCGATCGGCGGGATCATCATCCCTATCGGGAGGGTGCCCGCAGGTAGGTTGAGGACGGCGTTGATGTCGTAGACGGTGTTGTCGGCAGTGTTGGTCACCGAAAACGAGACGCTGCCGAAGTCGGTGACCGGACTATCTGCTGACGCGGTACCAACTGCACTGCCGAGGGTGATCCCGACAGCAAGTGCGCCGGCTCCAAGCAACGAGGTGGTCCGGGACCAACGAGCGGGCGTTTCGAGACCATTCACAGATGTACTCCTTTTCGTGGTGACAGCTTCCGTGCACGCGAGGCGGAGCAGCCACGAGATTGCAACCATTACCGAGGAAGATAACGGACATTCACCTCATAGCGGGGTAGTTCAACACGAAGTGTTCCGCCACTGAATGCGAAGCTGCTGCACGCATCAGGTGGCAATGGGAGCGCCGTGGCGGCTACGACAGGTACGGCACCAGCGGCAGGTTGAAGAACCAGTTGGCCAGACCGACGAAGATCGGCTCGAGCCACGGCCGGACCTGCGGACCCATCCACTAGTACGGGTCCGGTCCACCCGGCGAGGCGGCAGCGAACCCACCGCCGAGGAACAGTGCCAGGACAACCGTGGCGACGACAGTCAGAACCCGCGCTCGTGTCATACCGGGGTATCGCGCGGCAGTCCTCTGTCCGTTACCGGCGCGCCCACCGGGAACTCTGAGGCGGTCGGTTTCGAGTCCTTCTGAACGCAGGTCCAGCGAAGCTGCCGTACATGATCAACGAGAAAGCTGAGAAAGCAAGTAGAGAACTTCCCTAAGCATGCGCGGAGGTGCGCTGCGCGTCGCCGAGTGCGGTCCGCGCGCGGCGGGTGAAATACGTCAGTCGGGCGCGTGCCAGCGAAATTCCGCGCAGCTCCTGTCCTGCCCTGATCGAGAGTCGATCACGATCGAGGAACAGCGGAACCATGACCAGATCCCGGTAGAGCGAGTGCATGCGCGGGTGATCCGCCAACCACAGCGTCCATCGCCACCACAGACGTGCCGACGCAGTTACGCCGACAACGCTTGTGTCGAAGACTGATTCCACGGCTGCCAACTGCACGTTCACGGCCCGGCGAACGTCGCGCGCCATCGGGCGGTTCACCAATGCGTGGCCGATCGACGGATCATGAGCAAGTAGATATCCGACGTCGAAAATACTGTTCAGCGCTAGATCAGCGCGTACCAATGCCCGGTCGGCAAGGCGGGCATGGGAGATAACGTGCAGGGCCACATCGTCAAGCGCGAGTTTCGCGCCGGCCGACGACACGATGTTCTGCACCGCACGCTCTCGGGTGAGCGCGTGTCGGGCAAAGCGCGGCAGAAGGTGTGCGTGGATTTCGACGGAACCATGTCGATCGTCTCGAAGCAGCGCTGGTTCCTGATGGTCGTCGTGATCGATGGAATCTGCGGACACCTCGTCGGAGCGCACCATGCGGTATCCGTGGTCGATGATCGCGTCGTTGGCGGGGACCGCGTGAGCAAGGTCCACGACAAGCAGATCTATGTCGGTCATCCGCCGCGCCGCGGGATTGGGCCAGATGTTGCGTTCGAGTAACGCCGCGCCTTTGAGTGCAACAGTGGGAAACCCCTTGTCTCGCAGCATCTCCTGAAGTTCAGCCCGCTGAGATTCCAGATCGGCGATTCGCAGCGTATTGCGATGATGCACCAGGCTCAGTGTCAATTGTGGGCTGGATACGTCGGCGGTCGATGTTGCCAGGATCGTTGCAAAACTCGGAGACAGAATCGAGGCGAACTCAGCGTCGACAGCGGCAGCGGCGAGTAGCGGTAGCGCCTTGTGCCGCGCGGCAACGTCGATAAGACGCGGCCAGTCGTCATCACTACATGAACGGATGACCTCAGCGCCGTCCTCGGCGTCGAGCATCGCGATCAGATACTGCGTGTCACGCACGACGCCACCAATTCCTCGACGGCCGCGATCCCGGAATCCAGGTGCTGGCGGGTCAAACTGAAGCACGCCGTATTCGACAACAGCGCTGCGATGTTTCGGAGCGTCAGCCGGTGATTGTCTGACCACAGTGCGGATTGTTCGGCCAACGATTGCAAAGCTACGGCGGTGGGCACTGGCTCAACACGCGTCGTGTCGCTCCACCCCTCGAGGATCAACAGCACATCGATCCCCCGCAACCCGGCCACGACGTCAGGTGGCGTGGGCAATGATGTCGGGTCAAGTGCCCACACCGGGGGTTCATACGGCAGATGCAGCAGCTCGCAGCTGCTGATCTCCGGCAATACATCGAACGTGCCCGCCTTGACGTGGACGCGGCGCGGTAGACCGACAGCTTCTTCACCTCGGATGAAGACGCCCTCGTCCGCGTGAAGCTGTGCGCCCCGCAGGGCGAGCGCCAACGAAAGCGTGGTCTTACCTGCCCCCGAGTGCCCGGCAATCGCCACCCGCACCCCGCCACAATCCACCAGAGCAGCGTGCAACCGCGTCCACTGGTCGATGCGAGCCGCGGTCATGACATCGCGGTGCACGGTGCGATAGATACTCTCGGCGGCCTGCAGACCGTCGAGTCCGACCAGGTTTTCACGGGTCGCATCGATTGTGGAGCGGATGGTCGCATCCCATCGCCCTGGCACCGATTCGCTGGGCACAACGTTCGCGTCTACCCGGTGGTTCGCAGACCACGGGCTGGCAACCTTGTGTTCGACGACGCGAACTTCGGGAACCGCGGTGCCCGTGACGTGTGCGTCGACCCATAGGTACTGCGAACGGATGTTCTCCGCACCGCCAGGTGTCACCTAGGACCTCACACCAACAACCGTGACGTGTTCAGCTGTCCGTAAGTTTCAACGACCACGGATTGCGCTTCAGCAGTGGGGATTTCGAGGACTTCGGCGACAGCGTCGACTATGTCGCCGACAGTCCGCCCGTCGCACAGTTCCCAGACCAAGGTCGCAACGGGATTGAGGTGATGTGCTACCTCGCTGGAGCTGTCGTAGAGAACAACTCCGTCAGCGAGATCATTGCTTTCCACGCTGTGTGCGCGCTGCGGCCGGGTGTCTACGAGCAATTCGGTCAAGGGAGCCTCCCGTGGATGTGTTGTGAAATCAGAGTGTGAAGCGTCGTGAGTATTCGGATTCGAGTGCGCCTGAACGGAGCAAGGTCCGGTTGGTGGCGATACCTGGCGACAACGACAGGCAGGTCAGTATGCCCGACGCGGCAGAGTCCACGACAAACTCAGCGAGGGAACGATATCGACCAGCCCACTGCGCAAACTCGGCGGATTGCGATTCAGGATCGGGAATGGCGACAAGTAGCGTCTCGTACGCACGAGAATTCACAAGTACCGCATGCATCCCGCGGTTTTCCGCGCTGACTCGAATCAACGAAGAATCACCAAAAAGGGTTCCGTCGTGTGACTTCGGATCATGGCCGAGATGCACCACGTCCCACTCGAGATTGTCGAGTTCACTGCGTGCTGAGTCGAGTATCGACGACGACACATCGAGCAGATCGAGATTGTCGGCCGCGACGAGAACCGAACCCCATTCTTTCTCTGCTGCCCGTGTGATGGCACGACGCCAGGAGACCGCAAAACCGATGGCCGGGTTCGCGCGGTCCTCGTACGCCGAAATTCTCTCTACCCCAGCTATGTTCGCGAGTCGATTGAACTTCCGCCACGAGTGCGACCAGCTTTCGCGGTCCGTATCGAGATTTACCAGGGCCACTCCCATGGTGACCACAGGGTCATCCCCGGAGGGTGCCCGGCGGCGTGCCAGATCCTGTTTCAGCGTTACAGCGCTCGCCCCCTCAGAGACGAGCCAAACCGGCAAGGAGAACTCATCCTCACCCATGCGGGTGATGCAGTCGGACAGCCGGTCACGCAAACGCTCGTAGGCACTACTGCGCACGATCAACACCGCACCGGACACGTCGTTTTCGGCCCCGTGGATAACTGCACAATCGACGTCTTCGGCGAGATCGATCATGACGTTTCGAAGTTTGTACGGCAGCGCACCGTCGATGGCGTTGTGTTCCGACAGGAAGACCACGGACTTCCAGCCCAACAGAATCGCCTTGTCGATTCCTGCGACAAACGCACCCGCCGGTCGCCACGGATCCTCGGTGTCTTCCGCGGGCACCACTCGGTGCACTGCCACATCGACCGACTCGGCCTCGGCTAGGCACGACCGCCATGGCGCGACGCGGCGATCGTCACTCAGGACGAGCAGACCACCGAAGATCAACTCGGGCTTCTGCACGCTCCGCTCGGCGCGCTCACGAATGCTCGGGTACGAGTTACCCAGATGTTTGGAGAACTGACGGTGTACCGACTCGACATCCCAACCGATCTCCTGCCAACCGAGGAGGTAATTGTGAATCCGGTCGTCCCAGTTGATGCGATACGGCACCCCGGCCGGGCGTTCGAATCGGTGCAACCAGCCGAATGACGGCAAGCACACCACTTTCCCGCCGTTGATCCGGAATTTTTCGTGAATATAGCCCTCTTCACCACCGAACCCGGTGAAGTGCGAGTTCAGTCCGGGCCACGCCTCACGTCGACACGCAAACGACCCCAAACCTTGCATGGGGATCTCGAATGGAACGTCGGGGTTTTCCTTCGCCCGCGGATCGACACCCCAGGCGCCGAACATCCCTCGCCGCCAGACCGGCTCCATGTGTGTGGCCGCGATGTGTGACGAGTCCTGCGACAGCATCGGGCCCTGGATCAGATCATCTGTTTCCGGATGCGCGTCGAAGTAGTCCAGCAGCGACTCCAATGACCCAGGAGACAGGATCACGTGGGAATCGAGCACCAAGACGTACTTTCCAGTTGCCTTGCGGAACAGCACATCCCGGACGGCAGTCGAACGCACCTCCGTGAACGGTATATAACGGAACCGGTCCACGTACTTCGCGAAGGATTCGAGCATCGGTGCCGGCAACCCCTCGGGGAAATTGTCCAACAACACGAACTCGACTCGATCGAGGACTTCACGATGGTGAGTCAATATCGAGTGGATCGTGAAATACGCGCCGTCGAAATCGTCGTACGTCGCAATGGCAATCGTCAGATCCACTGGTTTCCCGTGAGGCGGTGTCTCCTTCACCTTCGCGGTGCCCGCGCTCTGAAGTTTTTTCAGAGCGCGGTGCAGCGCGGCATCGAACTCACTCATCGTGTGGGTAGCCCCTCGTAATCGACAAGGATCAGGTCGGCTCGGTGGGATTTGTGGGTACTGTCGGGATTGTAGGTTCGGTCGGGTCAGTCGGAGCTGTTGGCTCGGTGGGGTTGGTGGGTCCCGCCGGGATGGTGGGTTCCGTCGGCACCGTGGTGGTTGTTGTGCCGCCCGAACCCGAGGAACTCCCCGACGATCCCGAGCTACCCGAACTGGATCCCGATGAGCCGGAAGATCCGGAACTACCTGACGAACCTGATGACCCCGAAGAACCAGAGCTACCCGAAGATCCGGAAGACCCGGAACTGCCGGGCTGACCGGATCCGCTGTCGCCCTGACCCGGCTGGCTGCCTTGACCGCCTTGGCCGTTCTGTCCTTGCTGACCACGATTCGGCAGACCCGACAAGTTCGGTGTGTCTCCCGATGCAAATGCCGGTGCGGCACCACCCAGGCTGATGGACGTCACTACCGGAACTGTGACCGCAGAAGCTGCAAGCACAGTTTTCACAAATTTCCGTCGATCTACCGGAACAGTCTGAAAAGCATCGCCACCCACGGGTGTCCTCCCGAATCCATTCATTCACGCTCAATCGACCTGTTTGCGACAAAGCTAGCATCCATCTAGCGAACAAACCGACCCAAAACGCTGATTTTGGTCGAATTCAGCAATCTTTTCTAATCCCTATGCGGGTTTCGTTCGATTACCGAACCAATCCTCATTTCTCCCTATGTCGTAATTGTCCGATTCTGTAAATGGGGATTCCCTGGACGCCGATTGGACGTTCGGGCAGATTCTCATGATCGCGAATCACCCTTGTAGATACTCTGTTTCAGGCAGGATGCCGTTCCAACGGTGGACCAAGAGGGGCGTCACCTCGGCCGAACAGTCGAAGCGCTTACCGCGTCGCGACAAGAATCATGCGTTCGGTACACCGGACCGCCACGGCACATCTGTGAGGACTGCACACTTTCGGCAACGCCGACGGCAAACCATCAGCGATAACTGACCGACCAATACGATAGCTGGCCCGTCGCGATCCGCGCTTCCAATCGGACCGTAGGCGGAACCCGTAATTCACAGTGCGCTCCGGCGCGCCACGACGGGGTTATGCCGACGAATCCACGGCACATCAGTACCGTGATGTGAGCGAGCCAACTTTTGGCATTAAAAGGAGAGGGTCAACACATGGACTTGGCAGCAATTGGTGTGGGCGTCGGGTACGCGTCTGTCGCGTTGTCGATCTTGGTTTTCGTAGGCGGTTGTATCGCCCTGTTCATCCTGTCGATTCGGCAGTAAACCGGCGCTCTCGCGCTCGGCGCGATCATCCAGCCGTTCCTACTTGTCCGATGCGGCAAGTAGGACGCTGGGGACACTTCACTTGATCGATTCCGGAAGAGTCGGACATCTTGCGGACTCGCAGAGAACCTCAGCGTAGGTGGGACTACCGTAGAACCGTCGTCTACAACTCGAGGAGCACGGAATGAGCATCCAGTCGGTTGAATCGCACCGCCACCGCGTCGTGGTGATCGGTTCCGGCTTCGGTGGATTGTTCGGCACACAGGCTCTCAAAAAAGCCGATGCCGAAATCACGATGATTGCGCGCACCACCCATCATCTTTTCCAACCCCTTCTCTACCAGGTAGCCACGGGAATTCTGTCCGTCGGCGATATCGCGCCGGCAACCCGATTAGTACTCCGCAAGCAGAAAAATGCGCAGGTACTGCTCGGTGAGGTCGAGACGATCGACTTGGAGAAGAAGACCGTAACTTCACGGCTGTTGGAACGGGTTACCGTGACGCCGTTCGACAGTTTGATCGTCGCTGCGGGCGCCGGACAGTCGTACTTCGGAAACGATCACTTTGCCGAATTCGCGCCAGGTATGAAAACAATCGATGACGCGCTCGAGTTGCGCGGTCGCATTCTCGGCGCGTTCGAGCAGGCAGAACTGTCGGACGATCCCGCCGAGCGCGCACGCCTGCTCACGTTTGTTGTTGTCGGCGCAGGCCCGACGGGTGTTGAGCTCGCGGGTCAGATCGCGGAATTGTCGCGTCGCACCCTCGATGGCGCATTCCGGAAGATCGATCCCCGTGAGGCTCGGGTAGTTCTCCTTGACGGTGCGCCCGCTGTGCTTCCGGTCTACGGCGGCAAGCTGAGCCGCAAGGCCGCAGAAACGCTCGAGGGCCTCGGAGTCGAGATTCAGTTGGATGCCATGGTCACTGACGTCGACAACGACGGACTGATCATCAAGGAGAAGGACGGCACACTGCGCCGCATCGAGTCGCAGTGCAAAGTGTGGTCGGCCGGTGTTCAGGCGAGCCCTCTCGGCAAGCAGCTGGCAGAGCAGAGCGGCGGCGAGACAGACCGCGCCGGTCGGGTCATGGTCAACCCGGATCTGTCGCTGCCGGGTCATCCCAACGTGTTTGTTGTCGGCGACATGATGTCGCTGGACAAATTGCCGGGCTTGGCACAGGTTGCGATGCAGGGCGGCAAGTACGCTGCCAAGCAGATCAAAGCCGAGATCGACGGACAGGCACCCACTACTCGCGTTCCGTTCAAGTACTTCGACAAGGGAAGTATGGCCACCATTTCGCGATTCAGCGCGGTGGCAAAGGTGGGCAAGCTCGAAATCAGCGGTTTCATCGGCTGGGTGGCGTGGTTGGCCATCCACCTGTTGTATCTGGTCGGTTTCCGCTCACGTGTGTCCACGATCCTGTCGTGGACGGTGACGTTCTTCGGCCGTGGCCGTGCTCAGATGGCGTCGACCGAGCAACAGGTGTTCGCGCGAAATGCCATGGGCGAGTTGGAGAAACACAACAAATCCAAGGCTGCGGTCGAGAGCGGAAAAGGCAAACCGGAACAGGCTGCCGGCTGAGCCTCTCGATTGACACGGAAAACGGCGGTGGAATCTGATTCCACCGCCGTTTTGTTGTCCTCGGACCTCGCCGTCGTCAGTTGCCGATCGCTGAGGTGTCCGTGATGTTCGCAAGGCGTACCTGCCCCTTGGACACCAGTCGACCTTGCTCATCGGTGATGCGCACCTCCCACAACTGGGATGTACGACCGCGATGAATCGGGTTGGCCTCCGCGGTCAGCGTCCCTTCGCGTGTCGCGCGCAGGAAATCGGTGTTGTTGTTGACGCCGACAACGTGTCCGCGCTCCCCCAGCCACACCGTGCCGCCGATGCTGGCCAATGATTCCACTACGGAGCAGTACACGCCGCCGTGCTGGATACCGGCCGGCTGGTGAAGCGTCGGCTTGACCGTCCACTGAGCGCGAACTCGATCTGGTGTCACGTCGGTGTATTCCAGCCCGATGGTGGCGTCGAAACCGGTTCCCAGCAAGCTCTTCATGTCTGCGATGTCAGCTGTGTCGGACATGCCTTCTCCATCTGTGTTTCCCGTGGCGCCGGTGCGGCGGCCGCTGACTACTTGCCTACACCAGCCGTAACTCGAGCGACGATTCAGGTCCGTAAAGACGAACAGGCGGGTTCCGCATCATGACGATGCGGAACCCGCCATGGGAAGGACCGGGAGTCTCTGCAGCCCTCAGGACTCCGGCGCGGTCCGGCAGTTTCTTGAACTCGGCGGGTTGTTCTCCCCGCTTTGCATTGCTCAATCATAGGCAAGGTTTACCTAATTAAGCAAGCGTTTCGTCAAATTGATTCCAACGGGGGCGCGCTGCGATCTTCCGACGAGACCGCACCGGCACTCCGGCGCCGACAAATGCGTCGAGCAGTCCCTGACCTCGGCGCTGCGCTGCCGTTTCGCCGCCACCCGCGAGAATCGGGACGTACGCAGTTGCTCCCAGGATGGCTTCGCCGACCAAACCCCAGAATCGATAGGGATCTATCGGCGCGCAACGAGACACAGCGGCGAGCACTGCATGCAGGGCTCCAAGGCACCTGTGCGCGGTCCAGACGAAAAGCGCTTCCTCACAGGGCATGCCGACAACGCCATCCCGGCCGTACTCGGTACCGCCCGGCGCCACGCGCAGCGTTTCGTCAACCACGCCTGCCCAGTCGATACCACTGTCGCTGTCCATATGTATCCAGAGGTTCTCGAGACCGGGATCCCACGCCGAGCCCTCCGCCACGATGGAAGCGGTTACCCTGCCGACAACGGCGTGGATCAAGGACGTCGCAACCTGGATTGCCGCGGCCTCCGGATTGTCGAGATCCTGGAGAGATCGCAAATACAGCTGTTCGACTCGTTCACTGTGCAGACCGGTACTCAGTTTCCACCATCGGCGTTTGCCCTCACCAGCCATGGCAGCAACTGCATACACGCGCGGGTAATCGGGGTTGAGCCCCCGTAAGCGTGTGCAGGTGCGGCTGAATGCGTCAGTCCGGAAATCCAAGTCACGAATCTGCACATGCTCGGTGGTGAGGGTCATGGTCACCATGCACTCCAATCGGCCGTAGGGGTCTTACACACTCAACATAGGTTAGCCTCACCATAATTCAAGAGTAAAGATCTGTGAGCCTCGGCACGCATATTCGGTCCGGAAACCAACCCGCGCGAGGTTCCCGGGGATAGGGTTCCGTAACCTAAGATCTGAAATCCCTGCGAGCCAAGACCAGGAGTTCGATCCACCAGTGACCATGACCGACACGCCCGGGAGCGAACATCCGCGCGGGCCCAGCGAGAACTACGGACGACGTGTCGTACCCCGAGGACCGGCGCCCGTCCGATTGCGCATCCTTGCCGGACTGTTCGACGTCGCAATCATCGCGCTCCCTCTCGTGATCGGCTGGTACATAGTCCAGTCCTTGCAGGACGACAACGGCGGCGGTGAAGCTGATCGCGCAGTGTTCGGCGGGACAGCAATCGCCATCGCTATCGGGCTTCTCATCTGGAACTTCGGATTCCGTGAGGGCACGAATGGACGAACGTCCGGAAAAGGTTGGGTCGGCCTGATCACCCGGGATGCACAGACCAAGCAGCCCATTGGCGTCAGACGCGCACTCTTGCGCCCGATCAACCGATCCGGAATCGACGTTGTCCGCGAAAGCACCGCTCGCGACGAGGGGTTCGCCGAACTCGAGCGCGACAACTCGGTATCAGCCACCCGCAGGCGTCGTCTCATCGGTCTTGCAGTTCTGACCGTCCTTCTGGTGCTGGTCATGCTTGCCAGCATCGCGGTCGGAGCGCGTCCGCTCACTTTTGCCGAGATCTTCCATGCAATCTTCAACTCCGACGGGTCGCAGACCGACATCATCGTGCGAACTCTGCGCGCGCCGCGAACAATCCTGGGCTTGGTTGTCGGCATCGCGCTGGGAATCGTCGGTGCACTCATTCAGGGGCACACCCGAAATCCCCTTGCCGACGCCGGCCTCCTCGGCCTCAATGCCGGCGCTGCGTTCTTGGTTGTCATGTCGATCTACCTGTTCGGGTTCACCGCACCGAGTCAGTACATGTGGT
Source organism: Rhodococcus sp. ACPA4 (assembly GCF_002300185.1). Taxonomy (NCBI): domain Bacteria; kingdom Bacillati; phylum Actinomycetota; class Actinomycetes; order Mycobacteriales; family Nocardiaceae; genus Rhodococcus; species Rhodococcus sp. ACPA4. Next base: position 1,176,872 of record NZ_NSDY01000001.1, on the reverse strand, counting down.
TTGCATTCGCTGGTTCGTTCATCGCGAGTGTTGTCGTATTCGGCTTGTCATCCATCGGCAACGGAGGTTCCAGTCCGCTCAGCCTGGCTCTCGCCGGGGCCGCTGTCGCGTTCTTCCTCCAGGCCATGACCAATGCGGTGATCATCCTCGACCAGGCAAGCCTCGACGCGTACCGATTCTGGGTGGTCGGCTCGGTGTCCGGACGCGGATTCGACGTGTTATGGCAGGTGCTTCCCTTCCTGGTCGTCGGTCTCGTCATTGCTCTCGCGAGCACGCCAGGACTCAACGTCCTCAGTCTCGGCGACGACGTAGCCAAAGCGCTCGGAACCAACATCGTCTTCAGTCGCACTCTCGGCATTGTCGCGATCACCTTGCTGACCGGCGCCGCCACCGCTGCCTGCGGACCTATCGCCTTCATCGGCCTCGTCGTGCCACACGTTGCCCGGGCCATCACCGGCCCTGATTACCGCTGGCTCGTCCCGTACGCGGGTCTGCTCGGCGCGATCATGTTGATCACCGCCGACATCATCGGACGCGTTGTCGTCCGTCCGGGTGAACTTCAGGTCGGAATCATTCTGGCGATCTTCGGTGCGCCGTTCTTCATCGCTCTCGTACGGCGCAGGAAGTTGGCAAGTCTGTGACCATCACACAAGGCAAGGTTCTCCGGGGTGAACCTGGTGCGCTCCCCCGAACTGTTCCCTCCCGCAAAGCGATTCGTGTCGGTTCGTTCTCGCTGGTGTATCGCCCGCTGGCGGTGTCGGTGTGCGTTGCACTGACTGCCGCACTGTTCGTGCTGATCTGCCTGAGCGTCGGACGCGGCGACTACCCGATCTCCATCCCTGACGTGATTTCAGTTCTGTTCGGTGGCGGCACAAAAACCCAGAACCTCATCGTCTTCGATCTCCGCTTGCCCCGGTCGCTGACAGCTCTGTTCATCGGTATGGCACTCGGCATCGCGGGCGCGATCACGCAGACCATCGCCCGCAATTCACTCGCGAGTCCGGACATCCTGGGTATCACCGCCGGTTCCAGCGCGGCCGCTGTCGCACTGATCGTTCTCGGTGGTGGCGGATCGTTTGTGGGTCTGCTTGCGACACTCGGCATTCCGCTGGCAGCGCTGGCGGGCGGGCTACTGACCGCCGTGGTCATCTACACGCTGGCGTGGCGCAAAGGCGTCGAAGGATTCCGTCTGATCCTGATCGGCATCGGCGTTAACGCGATGTTAGTGGCAACTACCGGGTGGCTCCTGATTTCAGCCGATATCAACGATGCGTCCCGGGCGCAGGTATGGCTGAACGGCTCGCTGAACGGAGCGACCTGGAACCAGATGTGGCCGGTTGCCGTCGCGGTGGTAGTTGTCGGTGGATACGCCGTGATCGCGTCGTTCACCATGGGCGCACTGCGATTGGGCGAGGACAACGCGACGTCACTGGGCGTGCGCCTTCAGTCGTCACAGGCCAAGCTCCTGCTCTCGTCCGTCGCATTGGCTGCGATCGCCACCGCCGCTGCCGGGCCTGTCGGCTTTGTCGCCCTGGCTGCTCCGCAGGTAGCGATGCGCTTGGTGCGATCTGCCGGCCCCCCGATCGTCGCGTCCGCGCTCACCGGCGCTGTGCTTGTTGTCGGCAGTGACGTGATCGCCCGCACGGTTCTTCCCGTCGAATTGCCGGTCGGCATCGTGACATCAGCGCTCGGCGGACCGTTCCTGCTCTACCTCTTGGTTCGTAACAATCGGAAGGTCACAGCATGACCACGTTGTCCCAGTCCGTCGACGCCCCCGCACGTCTCGTCGCAAAGGATCTCACCCTGGGTTACGGGGATCGCATCATCGTCGACGGTCTTGATCTCGAAATCCCGACCGGCGTGATCACGACGGTCATCGGACCGAACGGCTGCGGTAAGTCGACGCTCTTGCGCGCTCTGGGACGACTACTCAAGCCCAAGAGTGGGTCGGTTGTGTTGGACGGCAAGGCAATCAGCTCGATGAAGACCAAGGACGTCGCACGAGTCCTTGGCATGTTGCCGCAAACTCCAGTCGCTCCCGAAGGGTTGACCGTCGCCGATCTGGTTGCGCGTGGCCGCCATCCCCACCAGTCGTGGATCCGTCAATGGTCGGCAGACGACGAAGGCGAAGTAGCTCAGGCGCTCGAGTTGACCGGGGTATCAGATCTTGCAGATCGTCCGGTCGATCAGCTGTCCGGCGGTCAGCGGCAGCGGGCGTGGATCTCGATGGCGCTGGCACAGGGCACAGATATCCTTCTGCTCGACGAGCCAACGACCTACCTGGATCTTGCGCACTCCATGGAGGTTCTCGACCTCGTTGATCAATTGCACGAGGAGATGGGCCGCACTGTGGTCATGATCCTGCACGATCTCAATCTTGCGGTGCGCTACAGCGACCATTTGATCGTGATGCGGGACGGCGCCATCGTCGCCTCGGGAGTTCCGAAAGACATCATCTCTGCGGAACTGCTCCTCGAGGTGTTCGGTCTCGAAGCCGCTGTCATCGACGACCCGGTCTCGGATCGCCCGCTGATCGTGCCCATCGGAACTCGACATGTTTTCGGTACCGTCGGCGGGCCGGCCGCACAGACTTCCTGACGGCATTCGCTCATCGACCGATAATCGTCCGCACCAACTTCACTCCCTGACCGAGCGACACGGTAGGCAGGTACGCCCGCCCTACTGCGTTGCCGATACTCGGCAGCGCGGCAGGATCGGCGAACACCATGTGCATGGGCACATATCGCGGCTGGAACTTCGATTTGAAGGCCAGCAGCGAGCGGAAACCGTACACGGGTTCGAGGGTGCGCCCCAAGAATTCGAGCACGTTGTCCATCACGCCGGACAATGTCATCGCTTCCAGCTCAACCGAATCCGAGCCGTCATCCGTCGCGACCTTCGCCAGCGGGGCGCCCGAGAGACTCAGGAATTCGACTCCTTCGGATTCCAAGCTCAGGGCAGCCGACGCGATCAGGAACTCCATGGTCGGCCTGAAACCCTCGGAGCGGCGTCGCATGAAGTCGAGAGTCCAGCCCACGATTCGGCCGTCCCGGTACACGGGCAGCCATGATGTGACACCGTGGACCGTGCGTTCCTCGTCGATCGCGATCAGGCATCGCACGTTGTCGTCGTCGATTTCATTGAGTCCGCCGAGCGTGAAGCCCATTTCCGGCATTCCCTTGTCTGCGACCCATTCCTCGGAAATCGCGACAATCTGATCCTTGACGGCGATCGCGGCGTGCGGATAGTTGATCCATTCGGCCGTGATGCCGGACTTCTTCGCCCGGTTCAACGCCGTTCGAATGTCCTGGAATCGTTTACCGGTGAACGCGATCTCGCCCAGATCGAGAATCGTTTCCTCGGCAACCTGCAGGCCGCTCCACCCCATCGAATCCGTAATCGCTCGAACGTCGTCGGTGACCGAGTAGAAGCACGGGATCCAGCCGTTTTCCGTGGCGAATTCTGCAAATTCGCTGATGGTGTCTCGCAGGTGACCGGGTGGCCCCACCGGGTCGCCGGTAGTAAGAGCCACCCCGGAAATAACGCGGTAGGCAACGTAACTCGAGCCGTCCGACGAAAACCAGAAGGTATTTCCCGTCCACGTCGTCATCCACGACAGCGGGCTTCCGGTTCCGGCGATCAGCATCGCTCGGGCGCGCGCGGCGTCCCGCGGATCAAGTGCGTCGACGGGTTTGCGGAACGTCACGAACACGAGAATCGATGCGGCCACCCAGAACACCACTCCTGTCCATTCGAACAACAGAGTCGCTTCGATGTCGACGGGCAGAAGCCGCGGATCAACCAGTTGCAGATAGACAGGCGGCACCAACCGTTGCGGAAAATCAGCCAGAAGTAACGCGACGCTCGGTTCGCGGTCGAACCCGTGGCGCGCAACCATTCCCCCGCCCACATACACCACGATCAGACCGGCGAGTAGCGCTGAGAGTGACACTGCCAGTTTCCGATAGGTTCCGGCCGGAGCGGACACGTCGAAATATCGCCGCGTGAGGATCAACATGATCAGGACAAACAGTGGGGTGAGGAACGGCACCAACGTCCGATACACGTTGGGGTCACCGATGCCGTAGAACAAGCTCTCGCTGTCGGCGGCGTCGACGAACCGGATGACGAAGTTCCCGATCGAGAGAATCAAAAGGATCACTTGCGCGCACACGGTGGCGATCCAGGCGAAGCGCCGGCCGCGCCGCAAACCGTCGCTGAGCACGAGCACGAAGATCGAGGGCATGAGCGAGAGCAACGTCGGCCCGATCCCGGACAGGCGCAGTTCCAACAATCCTCGTCGGCAATCCGGGTCGGTCGACGACTCGGCACACAGGTCGCGGACCTCGGCCACTGTCCAGGGAACACCGCGGAACAGATCGCGGAGAACAGCCAAGGGTCCCACTGCCTCCGGGGAGAGTGCCGCGATCATCGGCCCGATCGCACTCGCCGCGACAACTATGGCCACCAGCACGCGGCCTTCCCGCTGAGTCCCGACGATCCGGTCACCGCGCGCTGACCTACCGACGATCCACGCACCGATCACCAACCCGACCACACCGGCGAAGAGGCGGATGACGTCCTGAAGTTGCCCACTGAACAACGCGAGCGTGATGGTGAGAGCGAGAACGCCTACGCGGATGCGTCGACGCCACAGCGTTCCCATGTTCGCGGTGGCGACCATCAGAGCCCCCACGACCCAGGCGCTGGCGCCCACCGCGGCTCCCGAGTGGAGGCGAAACCCCCAGCTGGCGTCGACTACCTTGGCAAGCGACGCCCACCCCAGCCCGAGGATCACGCCCAGTATCTGCGTTGTGACCGCCGCGATCGCGAGTTTCACCGTGCCCATGCGTCGTTCGAGGGGTGCGGCGACAACGAGCAACAGCACGGTCGCGCCGATGTACCGCAGAAGGTTCCCCTCCCACAGCGCAGATGTCAGTGGTGTCCATAGTCGCCCGTGTTGCAGCGAACCCATTCCGACGGCAATCTGGTGAGCCAGCGATCTCGACGGCCCATGCACAAGGCTTCCCGTCGCCGCACCCAGAACCCACGTGATGACCACGATCGACGTCGTCATCGGGGCATCCCGAATTCCGAAACGAACAAACTCCCGGGCTTTACCCCCGTACGCCGACAGTCGGGTCGAGAGAGGCGTGGACTCAGAGGAACTGTCGATCTTCATCTGCGCGCGACTACTTTCTACTGATCGACTCTGCTCTGACGTGGCCACGGTCTCCATCCACGTTATCTGTCCTACAGCTCACTATGTCCAATACCACACTGATTGATCCGCCCTTACTACTACCAGTAGTACGTATTTCGTCGTGGAAGTCCGTAGAATCGAAGAATGGCAGGTCTAGGTGAACTCGAACGCGCGGTCATGGATCATTTGTGGTCTACAACCGAACCCCAAACTGTGCGACAGGTACATGAAGCACTCGCAACACATCGCGAACTGGCGTACACGACGGTCATGACCGTCCTGCAACGACTCGCGAAGAAGCACCTGGTGATTCAGCAACGTGACGATCGCGCACATCGCTACCTCCCGGTGAACAAGCGTGAAGAGTTGGTCGCGAGCCTGATGGTCGACGCTCTGGCTCAAGCGCCGGAGTCAGACGGTCGAGCGGCAGCCCTGGTTCACTTCGTCGGCCAGGTCAATGCCGACGAGGCTGACGCTCTGCGCGAAGCACTTGCCGCTCTCGAGGTGCGCGAATCCGCGAAAAAAGATGTGCGGCCGTAGATTTTCTAGGCCTAACTGATTTCTTCGTGCATGATGACTAGGTCATGAACGCCACCACTGCACTGGTTTTCGGAATCCTCGCGTTGTTGCTAGCGGGTCCGGTACCAGCACTCCTGAGCCGCTCCACGTGGCCGTACCGGGCGCCGCGTGCGGCTCTCGTCCTGTGGCAGGCCATCGCGCTTGCCGCGGTGTTGTCAGCTTTCAGCTCGGGCTTGGCCATTGCCAGTCAGCTCCTGGTTCCAGGACCGGACGGACGACCGACCACTGCGCCGACCGCTGAGATCGACGCTCTTGGTTTGCCACTGTGGATTCTGTACGTCGTGGTATTTGCGCTCACCTTGCTCATCGGCGCGAAACTGATTTTTTCGATCCTGCAAGTGGGTGTACGAACTCGGCGGCGACGCGCACGCCACCGCATCCTCGTGGATCTACTCGACGACTGCGCCATGCCCGCCGCGGTGGAGCGCACCCCGGACCTGCGCGTTCTCGATGTCGAAGAACCCATCGCGTACTGCCTGCCCGGAATACGTCAGCGGGTGGTCCTGAGCCAAGGAACGTTGCAAAACCTCGATCATGCCGAGGTCAAGGCAATTCTCACGCACGAGCGTTCACACCTGCGCGCGCGTCACGATCTGGTTCTCGAAGCATTCACCGCGGTCAACCATGCGTTCCCCCGGTTCGTTCGTAGCAAGTCCGCCCTCGGATCCGTCCAATTGCTGGTCGAATTGCTGGCCGATGATTCCGCGGTTCGCGTCACGGGCCCGACTCCCCTAGCCCGGGCACTGGTCGCGTGTGCAGGTTCGACCGCACCGCGTGGCGCCATGGCAGCCGGCGGTCCGTCGACGTTGATCCGCGTCCAGCGACTCTCGACAGACGCTGCCGATCCCCGTGTTGCGGTATGTGCCTACCTTGCCGCCATCACGATTCTGGTTGTCCCCACGGTCGCCGTCGCAGTGCCGTGGCTCACCGAACTTCGCTTACTTCTCAACGCGTACTAAGGTCTTGACCAGCAGAACGCGCTGTAGTAGTACAGGTCACACGCGGGGTTACCTGACTTCCCGGCAGGGAGTGGCGTACAGTAGAGCCCGGCCACCATCGTGGTTCATCAACATTTAACGGCACACAGCCCAATTCCCCGCAGTATGCGTTCGGATTGCCAGGTGACATGTGCCCTGGCTCGTCCCTTTGCGAACTGTGTCGTGTGTTCAAGCATGACTTCTTCCGCTCCGCGACGTGCCCGTAGTCCGGAGAGGTTTCCGCGTGACCAACGCTGTCCAAATGTCGTCTTCTGAGAACATCGCAGAAGATGTCGTAGTAACACCCGCCGCTGAAGACAAAGCCGCCACCGAGGCCGTCTCAGCTGAGCCCACCATCACTTTTGCCGAAATCGGCCTGCCCGAGCAGCTTGTTGCCGCCCTGGCCCGCAACTCCATCACCAGCCCGTCGCCCATCCAGGCTCAGTCCATCCCGGACGCGCTTGCCGGCACCAACGTTCTGGGCCGCGCACAGACCGGATCGGGCAAGACCCTGGCCTTCGGTCTGCCGATGCTGACCCGCCTGTCACGCCACGAAGATCGTCCGGCCGCGAAGCGTCCTCGCGCACTCGTGCTGGTCCCGACCCGTGAACTTGCATTCCAGGTGGTCGACTCCCTGAACTCCTACGCCGGTGCTCTCGGACTCACGGTCCGTCCCGCCGTCGGTGGTACTCCGTTCGCCAAGCAGGTCGATCAGCTCCGCCGCGGCGTCGACGTCCTCGTGGCTACGCCGGGTCGTCTGGGCGATCACCTGCGCCAGGGCACCTGCATCCTCGACTCGGTGGAAATCACCGCACTCGACGAAGCCGATCAGATGGCGGACATGGGCTTCCTGCCCGAGGTTCGCTCGATCCTCGGTGAGACCCCTGCCGACGGACAGCGTCTGCTGTTCTCCGCAACCCTCGACCGTGAGGTCCAGTCGCTGGTTCGTCAGTTCCTGGCCAACCACGTCACCCACTCCACCGAAGACGGCCGCGCGAGCGTCGACACGATGGAGCACTACGTACTCCTCGTCGATCGTGGACAGAAGGACGCTGTTCTCGCTGAGATCGGCGCCCGTGACGGACGCACCATCATGTTCGCCCGCACCAAGCTCGGTTGCGAAGGCATCACCGATCGCCTCCGCGCAGTCGGAATCGCCGCGGAGTCACTGCACGGCGGCAAAGCACAGAACCAGCGCACCCGCGTCCTCGAGCGTTTCAAGAACGGCCGCACTCCCGTCCTTGTTGCCACTGACGTCGCAGCGCGCGGCATCCACGTCGACGGCATCGACCTCGTCGTTCATGTCGACCCCCCGGCCGATCACAAGGATTACCTTCACCGCGCAGGCCGTACGGCTCGCGCCGGTGAGAAGGGAACTGTCGTTGCGATCGTTCTGCCGAACCAGAAGCGTCAGTTCAAGCGCCTGACCGGAATGGCGGGCGTCAACGCCGCAGCTGTTCCCGTCACCCCGGGTTCCGCCGAGCTCGCTCGCATCACCGGAGCCAAGAAGCCCACCGGAGAACCGTTGCGCGAGAGCTCTTCTCGTGGCGAGCGCTCCTTCGGCGACCGTGGTGGTTCACGCGGTTACCAGGGCAACCGTGAAGGTGGTGGCTACCAGGGCAACCGCTCTTCCGGTGGTTACCAGGGAAATCGCTCGTCGGGTGGATACCAGGGCAACCGCGACAGCAGCGACCGTGGCGGGTACCAGGGCAACCGCTCCTCGGGCGGCTACCAGGGTGATCGTTCCTCGGGTGGATACCAGGGCAACCGTGACGGCGAAAGCCGTGGCGGGTACCAGGGCAACCGCTCCTCGGGCGGCTACCAGGGTGATCGTTCTTCCGGTGGATACCAGGGCAACCGCGACAGCAGCGACCGCGGCGGATACCAGGGCAACCGCTCCTCCGGCGGCTACCAGGGCAACCGCGACAGCCGCCCGTCCTACGGAGACCGCGACAGCCGCCCCTCCACCGGCTACCAGGGAAATCGCTCGTCGGGTGGATACCAGGGCAACCGTGACGGCGAAAGCCGCGGCGGGTACCAGGGCAACCGCGACAGCCGCCCGTCCTACGGAGACCGCGACAGCCGCCCCTCCACCGGCTACCAGGGCAACCGCTCGACGGGTGGATACCAGGGCAACCGCGACAGCAGCGACCGCGCAAGCTCGACCAGTGGCGGCGGATTCCGCAGCCGCACCGACCGTCGTAGCTACGACGGCTTCGACGGACCGAAGCGCGATCAGCGGTAATACGCTCGCTGAGCTGCGGCTCACCAACTGAATATTGATCACACTCCGGCCACGCCGGAAGCTGTATCGAGACGGATGCAGGTCACTGCAATAAAGTGATCTGCATCCGTGTTTTGTATGCACGGTCTGATGTTCACGCGCGTCGCGGCCGCACAGTTTTTCGGCTGCGCCAGGCGCAGGATTTCACAGCCGCGGACCGAGAGGGAAAGCTGTAAGCATGTCAACCACTAGCACCGAATCACCCCGGGCACAGATCGGCGTCACCGGACTGGCCGTCATGGGTTCGAATATTGCCCGCAATTTCGCCCGCCACGGTCACACCGTTGCCTTGCACAACCGCAGCATCGCGAAGACCGATGCGTTGATCGCCGACCATGGTTCCGAGGGCGACTTCGTGCGCACCGAGACTGTCGAGGAATTTGTTGCCGCGCTGCAGAAGCCGCGTCGCGTGCTGATCATGGTCAAGGCCGGCGCGCCGACCGACGCTGTGATCGAAGAGCTCGCCAATGCGATGGAGCCGGGCGACATCATCATCGACGGCGGCAACTCGCTGTACACGGACACAATCCGTCGTGAAGCAGCGATCCGCGCCCGCGGTCTGCACTTCGTCGGCGCTGGTATCTCCGGTGGCGAAGAAGGCGCACTCAACGGTCCGTCGATCATGCCCGGCGGCCCGAAGGAGTCCTACGAGGCTCTCGGCCCGCTTCTCGAGTCGATCTCCGCTCACGTCGACGGCACCCCGTGCTGCACGCACATCGGTCCGGACGGCAGCGGTCACTTCGTCAAGATGGTGCACAACGGCATCGAGTACGCCGACATGCAGCTCATCGGCGAGGCGTACAACCTCTTCCGTGACGCTCTGGGTTACGACGCCGGCCAGGTCGCCGACGTCTTCACCGAGTGGAACAAGGGCACGCTCGAGTCGTACCTGATCGAGATCACAGCCGAGGTTCTGCGTCAGGTCGACGCCGAGACGGGTAAGCCGCTGGTCGACGTCATCGTCGACGCTGCCGAGCAGAAGGGCACGGGCCGCTGGACGGTCAAGTCCGCTCTGGATCTCGGAGTACCGGTTACCGGTATCGCCGAGGCCGTGTTCGCTCGCGCGCTCTCCGGTAGCCGCACGCAGCGCGCCGCAGCTCAGGCTCAGGGCTTGGCTTCGGGTTCGCTCGGTGACAAGCCTGCTGATGCCGAGCAGTTCGCCGCGGACATCCAGGCAGCGCTGTACGCCTCGAAGATCGTGGCATATGCGCAGGGCTTCGACCAGATCGCGGCCGGTAGCGCCGAGTACAACTGGGACGTCAAGCCTGCGGATCTGGCAACGATCTGGCGCGGTGGTTGCATCATCCGCGCGCAGTTCCTCAACCGCATCAAGGACGCGTTCGACGCTGATCCGTCGCTGCCGAGCTTGATTCTCGCTCCGTACTTCCGTGAAGCCATCGAAGCAGGAATCGACAGCTGGCGTCGTGTTGTCGCCACCGCGACGATGCTCGGCATCCCGGTGCCGGCGTTCGCGTCATCGCTGTCGTACTACGACGGACTGCGCGCGGAGCGTCTCCCGGCTGCGTTGACTCAGGGTCAGCGTGACTTCTTCGGAGCTCACACCTACGAGCGCATCGACAAGCCCGGCAAGTTCCACACGTTGTGGAGCGGCGACCGCAGCGAAATCGAGGCCTGATTCACACCCGGTATCGGTAGACGCGGTCACCTGCGTCTACCGATACCCGGTAGCCTGGACAAATGCCGAAATCGACGATCGACTCGCCCACATCAACCGAAGGGCGCTCGTTCATCGACCTCGGAATCCCCGCTGTGATGGTGCACGCACTGCGCCGACACGGGATTGATGCTCCGTTCCCCATCCAGGCTGCCACGATTCCCGATGTGCTGGCAGGCCGCGACGTTCTGGGGCGTGGCGCGACAGGTTCCGGCAAGACTTTGGCTTTCGGGCTTCCGATGCTGGTGCGCCTCAAGGGCGGCGCAAGTAAACGGAATCGCCCCCGCGGATTGGTGCTCGCTCCCACCCGCGAACTGGCAATTCAGATTCACAAAGCGCTCGACGACGCGGCCACCGAGGTCGGCTTGCGAGTAGCGAGCGCGGTGGGCGGCGTCCCGATCAAGCGTCAGGCCGACATTCTGGCTCGCGGGGTCGATCTGCTGATCGCCACGCCTGGCCGGTTGCTCGATCTACTCGAGCAGAAGTCGGTGATCCTCGACGACGTTGTGATCACCACGATCGACGAAGCGGACCACATGGCAGACATGGGCTTCATCGACGAGGTTGCCAAGATTCTCGACACGACTCCGAAAGATGGTCAACGCCTTCTCTTTTCGGCAACGTTGGACGGCAAGGTCGACGATTTGGTCGCAGGCTACCTGCGCAACCCGGCATCGCACGCCACCGCTCCCCCGGTTGCGACGGTCTCCACCATGGAACATCACCTGCTGTTCGTGGACCAGGTGGACAAGAGATCCGTTGTCGCACATATCGCTTCGCGTGCGGGACGAACCATCATGTTCGTCAAGACGAAGCACGGCGTGGATCGTCTTGCGCAGCAACTGCATTTGATCGGCGTGTCCGCCGGAGCCCTGCACGGCGGAAAGACGCAGAACAACCGGACCAAGACCCTCGCGTCGTTCTCCGACGGCACGACGCCGGTCCTGGTGGCTACCGACGTCGCCGCCCGCGGCATCCATGTCGACGACGTGACGCTGGTTGTCCATGTCGATCCGCCCGCCGAGGCCAAGGATTACCTGCACCGCGCCGGTCGTACGGCCCGCGCAGGTGAATCGGGTGTTGTCGTGACGATCGTGACCGACGAGGAACGCGCGGGGGTCGAGAAGCTGACCAAGGCGGCCGGCGTGAAGGTTCACAGCGTTCGGGTCCGTCCAGACGATCTGGAACTCACCCGCATCACCGGCGCCATGGAACCGACGGGAATCCCCGTCGCAGCGCCCGATACGACCGTCGAGGTCACACACACGGCCAAGCGTGGACGTCAGGAACACGACACTGCTGGCCGCACAGCTGCCGGCGGCCGGATGAAGAAGGACGGTGACAAGCGCGCTGTTGCGTCGCGCCGGGTCACCGATCCCAAGACGGTGAAGAAGATTCGCGCCGACGGCACTCCCGTCCCCACACGTTCGGAGCGCCTCGCGTCCAAGGGGCTCACGCCGCGCCGCGGAACAGGTACACCGAATTCGGGTCGCCCGTCTGCCGGAAAAGCCGGAGGCAAACGCGCACACTGAGATCTATGGGCGATCTTCCACTGATCTCGATCATCTGCGCACTCGCTGCCGCACTGCTCTTCGCGTGCGCGTCGGTAGCTCAACAGCGGGCCGCGTCGTCGGTGCCTGAGGGCGGCGCGCTGGTGGCGTCGTTGATCCGAAGTCCCCGGTGGTGGGCCGGCCTGATCGGCGACGGCGGCGGTTATGTCATGCAGGCCCTAGCGCTGGCACTCGGTTCGGTGTTGGTGGTGCAGCCGTTGATCGTGTCGTCCTTGTTGTTCGCGCTGCCGCTTTCGGCAAAGTTCTCCGGAATCCGGATCACTCGGACGGCCTGGACGTTTGCGGTCATGCTTGCCATTGCCCTGGCCGTCTTCCTGGTGGTCGGTGATCCCACCGAAGGCGACAGTAATGCTCCGTGGTCGGACTGGGCGGTGCCGCTGGCGATCACGGTCGGAGTGGCCGTCGTTGCCACCATCGGCGGCTTGTCCAAACTCGATGCCGGATGGCGCGCACTGCTTCTCGGAGCCGCAGCGGGCATCTACTTCGGTATAGCCGTCGCATTCACGAAATACGTGACCGAGCTTCTGGAGCACGGTTTTGTCGGCGTCGTGAGCGCGTGGCAGACCTGGGCGCTCATCGCGTCGGGTGCTATCGGCGTGTATGTGCAGCAACGAGCGTTCCAGGTGGGTCCCTTGTCTGCGTCGTTGCCGGCGTTGACCATCGGCGAACCGATCGCGGCAGTGTTCCTCGGTATGACGGTTCTCGACGAGCGACTACGAGTCGAGGGCCTCGGGATTCTCGTCATCGGTTGCGCGGTGGCCGTCATGATCGTCACCACCATCGCGCTCTCGCGGTCGCAAGGACGCGAAACAATCGGCGTAACTGCGCCGTCGCCGGTAAGCTCGTGAAACGTGCAGTTCCTCGAAGGGCAACGCCCCCCATACGACCTGACCTACGACGATGTCTTCCTCGTCCCCAACCGGACTGACGTGACGTCCCGGTTCGACGTCGATCTGGCGTCGGCCGACGGCTCGGGAACCACCATCCCGGTTGTCGTCGCCAACATGACCGCAGTCGCCGGTCGCCGAATGGCCGAAACTGTCGCCAGGCGCGGCGGGTTGGTCATCATCCCGCAGGACATCCCCACCGAAGCGGTCGCCGAAACGGTGGCGTTCGTGAAGAGCCGTCATCTCGTCGCCGACACTCCGGTGACCCTGAGCCCCGAGGACGCTGTCTCCGACGCGTTGGCCTTGCTGCCCAAACGGGCGCACGGCGCGGTTGTCGTCGTCGAGGACGGCAAGCCGCTCGGCGTGGTCACCGAGGCTGCCTGCGCGGACGTCGACAGGTTCACTCGCCTTCGTACCGTCGCGATCACCGACTTCGTCACAGCACCGGTCACCGCAACAACGCGTGAGGTGTTCGAACTACTCGAAACCAAGCACGATCCGCTTGCCGTCATCGTCAACGACGACGGCACACTCGCCGGAGTTCTGACTCGTACCGGTGCAATTCGTGCCGGGATCTACGACCCCGCCGTGGATGCCAACGGCGCGCTGCGCGTTGCCGCGGCGGTCGGGGTCAACGGCGATGTGGGTGCCAAGGCCAAAGCGCTGGTCGACGCCGGCGCCGACGTCATCGTCGTCGATACCGCCCACGGACATCAGCAGCGCATGATCGACGCACTGACCACGCTCAAAGCTCTGGATCTCGGTGTGCCTCTGGTGGCCGGAAACGTGGTCTCCGCGCAGGGCACCCGTGATCTCATCGCCGCGGGCGCCGACATCGTCAAGGTCGGTGTCGGACCAGGCGCGATGTGCACAACACGCATGATGACCGGCGTCGGACGACCGCAGTTCTCGGCTGTTGCCGAATGCGCCGCGGCAGCACGCGAATTGGGCAAACACGTGTGGGCTGACGGTGGAGTGCGCCATCCGCGCGATGTAGCGCTGGCTCTGGCCGCGGGAGCGTCGAATGTCATGATCGGCTCGTGGTTCGCCGGCACGTACGAGTCGCCGGGCGATCTCAAGGTCGATCAGGCCGGCAACGCGTACAAGGAGAGCTTCGGTATGGCGTCCAAGCGCGCCGTTGCTGCGCGGACCGCCACCGAGACGGCTTTTGATCGCGCCCGCAAGGGTTTGTTCGAGGAAGGCATCTCGAGTTCACGGATGCGACTTGATCCCGAGCGTCCCGGCGTCGAGGATCTGATCGACCAGATCTGTTCCGGTGTCCGCAGTACCTGCACGTATGCCGGGGCGCGCTCACTCGAGGAACTGCACGACAAGGCAGTCCTCGGTGTGCAGTCTGCAGCCGGATTTGCCGAGGGACGGCCGCTTCCTGCCGGCTGGTGAATCGGTAATTGTGACGAACGGCGGGTGCTCGGCTCCCAAAGCCCGGGCACTCGCCGGTATCATCGAACGTGGAAACAACAAATGAAACTCGGTCGGGTGCCAATCGGCAACCCGACCGAGCCCGCTAAAGCCGAGAAGTCATCGGCCCGACGAGAGGAACCCGGTGCCCGAGGCACCCACACACTTACCCGGCGCAACACCCGTCGTCATATCCGAGGAATCATCTGATTCCGCTGGTTCGGAGGGCTCCTCTAGCGAGCCGGGAGACAAACCCGGCGCACTTCGCTCTCCACTTGGGTGGCGATGATCGATGGACATCGCATTCACCATTCTCAGCCTGCTCGGCTTCATCGCACTGACCGCAGGCACCGCCCTCTTCGTGGCGGCAGAATTCTCACTTACCGCGCTCGAGCGCAGCACCGTCGACGAAGCTGCTCGTGACGGCGACCTCCGTTCGCGTCAGGTCCAGCACGCACACAAGACGCTCTCGTTTCAGTTGTCCGGTGCGCAGCTCGGCATCACGATCACCACACTCATCACCGGTTACCTGGCCGAGCCTGTTCTCGCCCGGTTCATCACCCCGGTCACGAAGGCCGTCGGGCTGAGCGAATCAGCAGCGTCCACAACGTCATTGATCCTCGCCCTGGTTATCGCGACCTCGTTCTCGATGATTTTCGGTGAGCTTGTCCCCAAGAACCTGGCGATTTCCAAGCCGATGCCGACGGCCCGCGCCACAGCCGGTTTGCAAGCCGGTTTCTCGCTGGTCTTCAAGTGGGCGATCAACGGTCTCAACGGAACCGCCAACTGGATCGTCAGGCGCCTGGGCATAGAGCCTGCCGAGGAACTGCGCTCGGCACGTTCCCCGCAGGAGCTCGGCTCGCTGGTGCGCACGTCGGCGCAGCGTGGTTCCATCGACGCGGGCACTGCACTTCTGGTCAACCGGTCGTTGCAGTTCGGTGACCGCACAGCGGAAGAACTCATGACACCGCGTGTGAAGATCGAATCACTCGAGTTGTCGGATACAGTCGCCGATCTCATCGTGACGGCGTCCCGTACCGGCTACTCGCGGTTCCCCGTTGTTCGCGGCGACCTCGACGACACCGTCGGAGTTGTCCACATCAAACACGCGTTCACGGTTCCCGCCGAGCGCCGACGCACGACGCGAGTCGACAGCCTCGCCCAGCGCGTGCCGGTTGTCCCGTCGAGCCTCGACGGTGACACCGTCATGGAACGCATCCGCTCGGACGGCATGCAGGTCGCACTCGTGGTCGACGAATACGGCGGAACCGCCGGCATCGTCACCATGGAAGACCTCATCGAGGAAATCGTGGGCGACGTGCGCGACGAGCACGACGAACCTGAACTCGACGTCCAGCGAGTCGGCGACGGATGGTCCTGCTCCGGGCTCCTGCGCATCGACGAAGTCACCTCAGCTACCGGGTACACCGCACCCGAAGGCGATTACGACACCCTCGGCGGCTTGGTACTCACCGAATTGGGACGCATCCCCGACGAGGGCGACGAAGTGGCATTGCCAGACGTCGACGCGTCCGGCGATCACCGCGGCAAATGGATTGCGCGAGTCACCTCGATGGACGGCCGTCGTATCGACCGCGTGACCATCACTCCGGTCCCCGGTGATGTCGAACCCGAATCAGCAGCAGAGCGCACAAAGGAGTCCGACGATGAATAACCTTCTCGGCGTTCTCCTCACCGTTGTACTGCTGGCAGGCAACGCGTTTTTCGTCGGCGCGGAATTCGCGCTGATTTCTGCTCGCCGCGACCGACTCGAAGCGTTGGTCGCCCAGGGCAAGAAGCGGGCACTCACCGTCATCAAGGCCGGCGAGAACCTGTCGCTCATGCTCGCCGCGGCGCAGCTCGGCATCACGATCTGTTCGATCCTTCTCGGTAAGGTCGCCGAACCCGCCATCGCGCATCTCCTCGAGGTGCCGATGGAAGCGGCCGGCCTGCCGGACGGATTGCTGCATCCGATTTCGTTTGCGATCGCACTGTCGTTGGTGGTTGTGCTGCACATCCTGCTCGGTGAGATGGTGCCCAAGAACATCGCGCTGGCTGGTCCGGAGAAGACTGCGATGCTTCTCGTGCCGATCCACCTGGCGTTCATCAAGATCGCGCGCCCGATCATTGCGTTCTACAACATCTGCGCTAACGGGATTCTGCGTCTGTTGCGAGTCGAACCGAAGGACGAACTCGATGTCACCGTCTCGGCGGTGGAGTTGTCCGCGATGATCGGTGAATCCCGATCCGAAGGGCTTATCGACGCCGAAGAGCACCGCCGGTTGAAGCAGGCCCTCGAATCGACCGATCGCACGGTGTCGGAAGTGCTGATCACTCTCGACAAGGTGCGGACCATCCCGCTCACCCCGACCGGCACCACGCTGGGCGACATCGAGCGGGCCGTCATCGAAACGGGCTACTCGCGCTACCCCGTCCGAGCTGCCGACGGCACTCTGGCCGGATACGTGCACCTCAAGGACGTGCTCGACGAGGTTCTCGACGAAGCTGCCGGGCCGGATACCGTCGTACCCACGTCGGATATCCGTCCGTTGCCCGTCGTTCCGCTCAGCACGCCGCTCGCCGAAGCGTTGGCAGGCCTGCGCCGCGCCAGCTCACACCTCGGTGCCGTCACCGATGCCGACGGCGTTGTCATCGGCATCGTGGCATTGGAAGACCTCCTCGAGGAGTACGTCGGCACCGTCCGCGACGGCACTCACCGCGGAACCGATGCTGTTCCGGGACAACGGAACAACTGATCCATGACACGTTCGGTGGAAACACTCGCGCTCGCACATAACGAGTGGACGGCTCGGCAAGCTCTGCACTTCGAAAAAGTGGAGCAGCTTGTCGGGCCGCACCGGGCGCGTCGCAGTGCCGGTATTTCTCACCCGGTGCATGATTTCCTGTTCACGTACTACAACTTCAAGCCCGCGCAGCTTCGACGCTGGCACCCCGGATACGGCGTAGCGCTGGAGGCCGGATCCGAGTACGCAGAGTTCTCGGGGTATCGCGTGGACGAATCCGGTTGCGCGAGCGTCGATCGATCCGTGCTCGAACGTCGACTGCCCACGGTCGAATTCGTCTGGAATCTGTTGAATCAGACCTCTTCGCGCCCCGCTGTGCTCGGTTGCTTCGGTTTGCACGAGTGGGCGATGGTGTACCGGGGCGGCGAGGAAGCGATCCGCCATCAGTCTGTTCCGCTGCGACTGGGATTCGCGGGTACCGACGCCGTAGTGGAATCCTTGCCCCTCAAATGCACTCACTACGACGCGTTCCGCTTCTTCACTCCGGACGCGGCTCCGAAGAATGCGCTCAACCTGATTCGCGACACGCAGATCGACTACGAGCAGCCCGGATGCCTGCACGCCGGGATGGATCTCTACAAATGGAGCTTCAAACTTCTGCCGCTCGTCGATTCCGATCTGGTGATGGCGTGCTTCGAGCACGCACTCCTGGCTCGTGAACTCGACATGCGCGCCAGTCCCTACGATCTGCGCGACTACGGATACTCCCCCATAGCCATCGAAACACCGGCTGGCCGTGCCGAATACGTGCGGCAGCAACAGCAGTTGGCGGAGAGGGCCGCCCCGCTGCGCGCTACGCTGGCCAAACGGTGCCGGGACCTGCTCGGTCGCTGACCTCCCGAAAGGCATCGAATGGAGCACGGTTACGGGTTCTATCTGGACGAGTACCAGCGCGATGTCGGAGCGCACGTCCACTCCTCGATCACCTGTCCCGAGTCCGGGGGTTACCTCTCGGCGCACCTACCGGTGTTCGACCTCGCCGCCGGATCAGTGGCCGCTTTTGCGTCGGCGATAGACCGCTCGCCACTGGTTGATCGCACGCCATGGACACTCGATCCCGAACGCATCGCCGCGTCCTTCTCCAGTGACCGACTCCTGCGGATAGGCGGACAACCCGTCGACGCGTTCTCGGCGTACTCGGGCTTCTTTGCCGCCCGCGACGGCTGGGTGCGCACCCACGGCAACTACCCGCACCATCGCGACCGACTACTGTCCATCCTCGAACTGGGTTCCAGCGCAACCAAAGACGATGTAGTGCAACGGATATCCGCGATCGACGCCATCGAGATCGAACAGCGCGCCGCAGACGCCGGGGCTATCGCTGTCCGTGTCCGTACCGAGAACGAATGGCGTCTGAGCGAGCAGTACGCCACAGCGCGGTCGGCGCCACTCGTAACCATCCGAGTCCGGGACACCGAAGGATCACCCACGCATTCGCCCCGATTGCGTGTTCTGGACCTCACCCGCGTCATTGCCGGACCTGTCGCAACACGCGCGCTGGCTCTACTCGGCGCCGACGTCCTGCGCCTGGATCCCCCAGGCATGCCGGAGATCGAATGGCAGCACCTGGATACGGGGCACGGGAAGCGTTCGGCACTTCTCGACCTGAAGAGCGAAGAAGGCTCCGCACGTTTCCGCGGACTTCTCGACGCCGCCGACGTGCTGGTGACCGGGTACCGGCCAGGCGCCCTCGAGGCACTCATCGGGCACGAACTCCCCGCGCACCTGATTCACGGACGGGTCAGTGCGTGGGGCTGGGACGGACCGTGGGCAGATCGACGCGGATTCGACTCCATCGTGCAAGCCGCGTCGGGTATCTCGTTCCTCGAAGGTGGTGACAAGCCTGGTGCGCTCCCGGCCCAAGCGCTCGACCACGCAACCGGGTACTTCCTCGCGGCCGCCGTCGTGGACGCGCTGACCTTGCGGAAACAGGACGGGCTCGGTCGCGATGTCGACGTGGCACTAGCTCGGACCGGGGTCCGACTGCTCGATGCTCCGGGCCGAACCCTGCAACCTGGGCCGGCCGAAGCGCCAGGGCCAGATGTTGTTGTCACACATGGTGAAGTCACCACCGCGCGGCCGGCGCTGGCCGAGTTCGACGACTATCCGCGACCAGCACAGAAGTGGGGCAACGACGTTGCCGCGTGGGCGCGCTGAGATAGTGACGCATACAGGGCAAGATGGACATGTGAAGTCGCATACGTACACCCTGGATCTGCAATGGACAGGCGATCTGGGAACCGGAACATCCAGTTCACAAGCCTATTCGCGGGACCATTCCGTATCAGCTGCGGGCAAACCCGAACTCCTCGGCAGTTCCGATCCCGCTTTTCGTGGCGACCCGGAGCGGTGGAACCCCGAAGAACTGCTGGTCGCATCGCTCGCTCAGTGCCACATGCTCTGGTATCTCGGACTGGCGGCCGCTGCCGGAGTCGTTGTGCTCGACTACACAGATCAGCCGGTCGGCACGATGATCGAGGAGGCGGATGGTGACGGCCAGTTCATCGAAGTAACCTTGCATCCAACGGTTTTGGTGTCCGACGCATCGATGGTCGACAAGGCTGAGGCTCTACACGGCCCCGCTCACGCGAAATGCTTCATCGCGCGGTCCGTGAACTTCCCTGTCCTGAACGCGCCTACCACTGTGGCGGCTACTGATGAATAACCGTCACAAGCTGATTGTCGACGTCGACACGGGCATCGACGACTCGCTGGCCCTGCTGTATCTGCTGGCCAGCCCCGAAGCCGAGATTCTCGGGATCGCGAGCACCGCCGGAAACGTCCCTGTGGAACAGGTCGCGGCAAACAATCTCAATTGGCTCGAGCTGTGCGGAGCCCCCGACATCGAGGTTGCCCTGGGCGCCACCGTGCCCCTGGTGATCCCGCTACGGACCACCGAGGAAACCCACGGACCGCAAGGTATCGGTCATGCGGTACTCCCCGATTCCGGGCGAGAGTTGTCGGTACGTACCGCCACCGAATTGTGGGTGGACCTGGTTCGTGAATATCCCGGTCAGATCACAGGTCTGGTGACCGGTCCCCTGACGAACCTTGCCCTCGCGATCCGGATCGAGCCCGACCTCCCACGTCTGCTGAATCGATTGGTCGTGATGGGCGGATCGTTCAACTACCCGGGAAACACCACGCCTACCGCCGAATGGAACGTCTCCGTCGACCCACACGCAGCGAAGGAAGTGTTCGACGCGTTTTCCGGTGTCCCGGCGCACCGGCGTCCGATCATTTGTGGACTCAATGTCACCGAGTCGATCGAGATGTTCCCGGAACACGTCCGTCGGCTTGCCGAAGCGGCTGGGAGCACCCCGGCCGAGATCATTTCCCCGGACGACGGACCGGACGTCCGCAGCGCCGCGTCCAACAGCGTCATCCGGCACCTGTCCGACGCCATCCGGTTCTACATGGAGTTTCATCGGGAGTACGACCAGGGATTCCTCGCGCACATGCACGACCCGTTTGCCGCTGCGATTGCCCTGGACCCGACGATGGCCACACTGAGGCCGGCAACCGTGGATGTCGAAACCGAGAGCCCACTTCTGATCGGAACCACCGTCGCCGACTGGGTCGGACACTGGAAACGTGACCCCAATGCGGACATCGCCATCAGCACTGATCCGGTGAAGTTCTTCGATGAACTTGTCCAACGGGTGGGACGGTTCGCTCGCGACGTGGGTTGAAATTCGCTGTCAACGGTTATGCTCGCTAGGAACAGAACCCACAAACGAGATAAAAGGACCCCACCGTGCAGATATCCAGCTCCGATGCCTCGCCGGCATTCGCGCTCGGATTGATGGCGTTCTGGCCCACTCGTCGTAGCGCATGCTTCGATCAGGCGTGTTGCTGAGCGGCGATTTCTCGCTGCCTGCACCCCTGACTTTGTCGCTTCTTCGCTCGGAGTCTGTCTTCTCATGTTCAACCTGCTGTTGTTCACACTTGTCGGTGCCGGCGCTCAACTTGTCGACGGCGCACTCGGAATGGCGTTCGGTGTCACCGCAACCACCCTGCTGATGATCGGGGGGCTCGGGCCTGCCCAGGCCAGTGCCGCTGTGCACCTTGCCGAGGTCGGAACTACCTTGGCTTCGGGTCTGTCGCACTGGAAGTTCCAGAACATCGACTGGAAGTTGGTCGCCAAGCTCGGTGTTCCGGGTGCAATAGGCGCATTTGCCGGTGCGACGGTTTTGTCCGGCCTGTCTACCGAAGCAGCGGTCCCCATTACGGCGACAATCCTCCTCGCGATCGGTGTCTATGTCGCGCTGCGTTTCTCGGTCCGCCCACCCGCGACCGCCCATGCTCGCAGTACACCGCACACTGCTCGGTTCCTATCCCCGCTCGGTCTGTTCGGAGGATTCATCGACGCCTCCGGGGGCGGCGGTTGGGGCCCTATCACCACCAGCACCCTGCTCTCGCGTGGCAAAACTGCTCCGCGCACCGTGATCGGTTCGGTCAGCGCGTCGGAGTTCCTGGTCGCATCAGCAGCGTCGTTGGGCTTCCTCGTCGGGCTTGGCCGCGAATCTGCCGGTAATCTCCTGGTTGTCGCCGGCCTGGCACTCGGCGGAATCATCGCAGCTCCAGCCGCCGCCTGGCTGGTCAGTAGAGTTCCCGCCACCTTGCTCGGCACTGCCGTCGGCGGTGTGATCGTGCTGACCAATACGCAGAAACTGTTCAAGTCCTTCGACATCACCGGCGCTGTGACGGTGCTCGGATACGTCGCAATCATCGGCGCCTGGGCCGCGTTGCTGGTCTACGCGTGGCAGCGGTCCAAGCTCACCGCAGCCGAAGCCCAAGGCGAGTTCGCCGGTATCGAACTGGCCGTCGAGAAAGAAATCACGGAGCCGACAGTCGCGCCCGAGAAGCGATAAGTTCAGCTGCCGTAGAGCGATCCCGTCTACGAACCGGCATTCAACGAAGAAAGACGACGAAGTCGGAATATCGCTCGTTCACCCGATTAACACCGGCTAGGATCCTTGTGAACAAACGGTAGTAAACGACAAACCGTTCACATGGCGCGAAAGTTGCCGATATAAGGAGTCCGCTCTGGTGATCGGTAAGGACCGCCACAATTGGTCGTCAATTCCTGACCGGCGTGCCCACCCCGAGTCGATTTCGCACCAGCCGCAATTCACGAAACTCGATAAATATGCCGCGCTGACCATTATTCGCGCACCGATCGGTTACGGGAAATCCACCCTGGTCGCCTCGTGGTTGCGCACCATTCGCGCGACTGAGCGCATTTCCGTCTGGATCCCTGAGCCCGCTCCATCCATGACGGCCCGTGAATACTGGGCACACGCGCTGCAAAGGTTCGTCAGCGCCGGAATTGTCTTTCCGAATCCTGTGATCGAGCAAGAGCAAGACCCATTCACCGCGATAGTTCGGATGCTCCGCGACAACTCGCGCCCGGTCATTCTTGTATTGATCAGGCCGGACAAAGTGGATGGCAAGTTGGACGAAAGCCTCGCCGACCTCGTCAAGTATTGCCGATGCGTCAATCTCGTTGTGACCTTGACGGGTCGCACCGTGTTCCCCGAACCTCATTTGCTCGATCTCGATCAGGAATCGATCAGCGCGCACGACCTTCTCTACACGCTCGAGGATACGACGAGCGTTCTCGAAGGTTCCGGTGCACATATCGTTCCCGGCGAAATCGAACATATTTACTCAATGACCGGCGGGTTGCCAGTTTTGGTACGCCGTTCGATTTCGGTACTCAAAAACCTTCCAACTCAGGTCGGACGCGAACACCTTCTCCGGCATAACCTACGACGAGTAATCCAGCACTACACCCAGGAATCTATCGCGGCCGAGGCGCACCTGGTCGGACACTACGATCTTGTCGTCGCTACGGCAGCAGCCCGTGAGCTCACCGTTGATACCGTCATGCACTTGCTCGAATCTTCCGAATCCTCTCAGCGGATTCGGGATCGACTCATTGCGCTCGAAGGTGCCGGGGTTCTCTCGTATGTCGACACCGAGGTCGTGGAAACCTGGAGACTGGCACCGGCGATCCGACAATCCATCCTGACGTCCCAACCCTCCGGGGGAAGTGATCCGGCCGCTCGCCTGTCATACCTATCGCGCGCTCAACTCGATGCCGGACAACACGCGTCTGCGCTCGATTATGCAGTCGAGGCACAGGACTGGCCGCTTGCAGTCGACATTCTCGACAAGCACTGGGCGACGATGATCGCGGACAACCTCGAGTTGGTTCGCTCTGCCTTCCAGCAGATTCCGCCCGAGTCCACCGACAAGCACTCGAGCTTCCGGGCCGCACGCAATCTCTACCTGCAACATCCCGACGAGCAGGTGACCTTCGGGACCTCACTCCCCGATTCGGCTGATGAGTTACGCGAACTCGGGGCGAGTGCCGATGCCGTGTCAGCTCTCACCATCGGTTGCATCCAGGCTCTGATGCTCATGCACGTCGGCGAATACGATCGCGCTGCAGATGTCACCGTGCGTCTGATCGAACTGAGCCGCTACATCACCGAGACCGATCGGCACGACATCAGCGATCGACTTTCCACCATGCGAGCGCAATGGGCAATCACCTTTCAACTGAACGGCCGACTTGCCGAATCGACAGGCCTAGCGCGAATGGCCTACTGGAGCGGGAAATCGCAGCGCATCGACTACATCGCGCGAAGCGCCGCCGGCACAGCGGCGCTGAACTGGGCGGTAGTCGGTGAACTGCGCCGCGCACGGCAATGGTTGGATCTCGAAAACCAACATCGAAACGTCGAGATCAAGATGCAATCCCAGGTCAAGGTTGCCGGATTAACGGCCGGCGCCTTGGTGTCCCTCGATTCACTCGATTTCGAAGATGCCGAACGGGCACTGACCGAACTGGGGCACCCCACCGAGAACGATGCACTCTATGCGGACGAATTCTGGGCGTTCACCGTCTACGCCCGCAGTCAGTTCGCCCTCAGCAACAGTGACGCGTTCTCAGCGTTGTCGTTGCTGCGCAGAACAGTCGCTGCCCACTCCGCGCAGTGCAACCCGACGTCCATTGCCGAGCCACTGATGCTGTCCACCGAGATGGATTTACTTCTGGCCCTCGGCGAAGGAAACCAGGCCGCGTCACTTGCAGAGGGCATCGCCGATCCTGGAAGCAACCCGTGGACCCTGGTGTCGGTCGCACGCGTCCGACAGCGTATGGGCCAGAACAAATCGGCGATCATCCTGTGCAATCAGTACCAGTGGAAGGGCGAGCCGTACCCGCGCGCACAGATGGAATCCCTTCTGGTTCAAGCAGTTGCACATTCGGAACTCGGTGAGCATCATCGTGCAATCGAGGCGTGGTCCTACGCCTGCGCTATCGCAGACCAGACCGGACTGTTGCGCCCCTTCTCGACCATCGCCGCCGAAGATATCGAGAAGCTGGAAGCGGCCGCATCCACGCAATCGAAGGCACTCGAGAAATTTACGAAAGTCTTTACCCCGGAATCGTTTCCGAAGTCCGTGCACATTGTCATCCTGACCGGTGGAGAACAACGGGTCCTCGCACTACTTGCCCTCGGCATGACCACCGTTTCGATGTCCAGGCAACTTCATGTCTCCGCCAACACGATCAAGTCGCAATTGCGTTCCCTGTACAAGAAACTCGACGCACACAATCGCGACGAGGCACTGGCGAAGGCACATGCATTACAGCTCCTCTGACGTTCGACATCGGTCGTCTCACGGACTCTGTTGTGCACCGCACCTGCAGAAACAGCACGGTCGTTGCACCTCCTCGAAAATGAGGAGTCGCAACGACCGTGCCTGACTTCTAGTGCTACTTGTCGCTTCCGTCGAATGCGTCCAGAATCCGCTGAGCAGCCAACGCCGCAGTCAACGATCCTTCGCGTACGCTTCGTTCGACATCGGCACGAATCGCGCGAACGTGCTCGTTGGCCGAAAGTCGGCGCAGCAGCTGGTCGTTCACCATCGTCCAGGTCCAGTCGACCTGTTGCTTCCGACGCTTCTCCTCGAACTGACCTGCTTCGGTCAACACCTCACGGTGCTTGGTGACAGTTCCCCAGAACTCGTCCAGGCCAAGACCTTCGAGACCGCTCATCGTGATGACGGGCGGCTTCCAGATAGCGTCGTGCGGGTAGATCAGACGAAGCGCTCCCGCAAGTTCGCGGGCAGCGCCCTGCGCCTCGCGCTCATGCTTGCCATCGGCCTTGTTGACCGCGACCAGATCTGCGAGTTCCAGAACACCCTTCTTGATGCCCTGCAACTGATCTCCGGTACGAGCGAGGGTCAGGAACGTGAAGCAGTCCACCATGTTGGCAACAGTGACTTCGGACTGCCCGACACCCACTGTCTCCACCAGGATGACGTCGAAACCAGCAGCTTCGAGAAGCACGATGGTCTCGCGGGTTGCCTTGGCAACACCCCCGAGCGTGCCGGACGTCGGTGATGGCCGGATGTACGCGTTCGGTTCGACGGTAAGCCGAGCCATGCGCGTCTTGTCGCCGAGAATCGAGCCGCCGGTGCGGGTGGACGACGGATCGACCGCCAACACCGCAACCCGATGTCCCTTGCCCAGCAAGTACATTCCGAGCGCGTCGATGAACGTCGACTTGCCGACGCCGGGAACGCCGGTGATGCCGATGCGGTGCGCTCCCCCGGCTTCGGGCAGCAACTTCAGCAGTAGTTGCTGCGCGAGCGCCCGGTGATCGTCGCGTGTGGATTCGACGAGGGTGATCGCCCGGGCGAGGCCGGCGCGCTGATTTGCGCGCACGGCCTCGGCAAGGGAATCAACAGATGGCCTAGCAGCCGGCGTCGGCGTGTCGATGGGCTGTGCCATCTTCAGTCAACCCCTTCTCAGCTGCGATCGTGGCCCAGTTGGACGGCCAGCTTCTCCAGCAATCCGCTGGCAGCGTCGGCGATGACGGTTCCGGGCGGGAAGATGGCAGCAGCGCCGGCTTCGTAGAGTTCGTCGAAGTCGCCGGGCGGGATGACTCCGCCGACCACGATCATGATGTCGGGACGACCGGCCGCAGCCAGCGCTTCCCGCAGCGCCGGCACCAAGGTGAGGTGACCGGCTGCCAACGACGACACACCGACTACGTGGACGTCGTTGTCGGCCGCCTGATTGGCGACCTCTTCGGGGGTCTGGAACAGCGGTCCGACGTCAACGTCGAATCCGATGTCCGCGAAGGCCGTGGAGATGACCTTCTGGCCACGGTCGTGACCGTCCTGGCCCATCTTCGCAACGAGGATGCGGGGACGACGTCCCTCGTCCTCGGCGAACTTCTCGACCAGTTCCATTGCCTTGCTGATGTTGCTCACCGATCCTGCCTCGTCTCGGTACACACCACTGATGGTGCGGATCTCGGCCTGGTGGCGTCCGTAAACCTTCTCGAGGGCATCGGAAATCTCGCCGACGGTAGCCATAGCGCGAGCGGCAACAACTGCGAGGGCGAGGAGATTGTTCTCCATGCCGCCTTCGGTGGATGCGGCAGCGCGGGTGAGGTTCGCGAGTGCGGCCTCGACGGCTTCCGGATCACGTTCCGCGCGAAGACGAACCAGCTTCTCGAGCTGTTCCTTGCGCACCTTGGAGTTCTCGACCTTGAGAACTTCGATGGTGTCGACCTCGTCGGGAACGTACTTGTTGACGCCGACGAGCGGCTGCCGACCGGAGTCGATGCGCGCCTGCGTGCGAGCGGCAGCTTCCTCGATACGCAGCTTCGGGATGCCTTCGTTGATGGCCTGAGCCATTCCGCCGGCTTCCTCGACCTCTTCGATGTGCTTACGTGCCCGGTTGGCGAGCTCGTTGGTGAGCCACTCGACGTAGTACGAGCCGCCCCACGGATCGATGGGCCGAACCGTACCGGACTCCTGCTGCAGCAGCAGCTGGGTGTTGCGGGCGATACGCGCGGAGAAGTCCGTCGGCAGTGCGATGGCCTCGTCGAGTGCGTTGGTGTGCAGTGACTGCGTGTGTCCCTGGGTGGCAGCCATGGCTTCGACGCAGGTACGCGGAACGTTGTTGAAGACGTCCTGCGCGGTCAGCGACCAGCCCGAGGTCTGCGAGTGGGTACGCAGCGAGAGCGACTTCGCGCTCTTGGGATCGAACTTGGCAACAAGCTCGGCCCACAGGAGGCGTCCGGCGCGGAGCTTGGCGACCTCCATGAAGAAGTTCATGCCGATGGCCCAGAAGAAGGACAGGCGCGGTGCGAACTTGTCGATGTCCATACCGGCGTCGAGGCCGGCGCGAATGTACTCGACGCCGTCAGCGAGGGTGTATGCCAGTTCCAGATCGGCCGTCGCTCCGGCTTCCTGGATGTGGTAACCCGAGATGGAGATGGAGTTGTACTTCGGCATTTCCGCACTCGAGTACGCAAAGATGTCCGAGATGATCCGCATCGAGGGCTTGGGCGGATAGATGTAGGTGTTGCGGACCATGAACTCTTTGAGGATGTCGTTCTGGATCGTTCCGGCCAGCTTGTCCGGAGTGACACCCTGCTCGCCTGCCGCAGCAACGTACAGCGCGAGAATCGGCAGCACAGCGCCGTTCATCGTCATCGAGACCGACACCTGTGAGAGGTCGATTCCGTCGAAGAGTTGACGCATGTCGAGGATGGAATCGATTGCGACACCGGCCATTCCGACGTCACCAGCAACGCGGGGGTGATCGGAGTCGTAGCCGCGGTGGGTCGCGAGGTCGAACGCGACCGACAGGCCCTTCTGACCGGCCGCGAGGTTGCGACGGTAGAACGCATTGGACTCGGCGGCAGTGGAGAAGCCGGCGTACTGGCGAATGGTCCACGGCTGGTTCACGTACATGGTCGGGTAGGGACCACGCAGGAACGGTGCAGCACCCGGGAAGCTGTCGAGCGGGTAACCGGACTCGGCGGCGGCCGCGCGGTCTGCACCGGTGTACACCGGCTTGACGTCGATACCCTCCGGCGTGGACCAGACAACCTGCTCAGCGGCGTAGTTGTTGGCGGTGGCACCCTCTTCGATGAGGGCCTGTGTCTGCTCGACCGACGGTGGTGTGGGTGCCGGAGACTGCGGGTCCTCGAGTGGGACCTCGGCGAAACTGCCGATCACGTGCTTGACCTCTCGTGTCGTCACTTGGAGCTTCCCGTCTCGATGAAGTCGAGCAGTTCGGTCAGAGCCGATACTGCGTCGATGCGGGCTGTGAGGAATCCGTCCGGACGCGAATCGCCCGCGGCATCGCCGACGGCCTTTTCCGGGCCGGCCAGCAGCACCTTGGTGATACCGGCAGCGCGCAATTCTGCGACGGCCGCTGCGGCGCTCTCGCCGTAACGCTTGTCCGTGCCACACAGCACGGCGACGGTGGCACCGGAAGCCTTGACTGCAGCGGAGATGGCTTCTGCGCCTACCTCGAGCGGGCCGGGGTTGACTGCGTCGATACCGCCCGAAGCGAGAAGGTTCGACGCAAACGTGGTGCGCACATTGTGTTCTGCAACCGAGCCCAGCGGCGCGAGCAGCGCAGTGGGGCGGGCGCCGCCGGCAGCGAGGAATGCGTCCGAGCGGTCACGAAGCGCTTCGAACGCAGCCGCGTACCGGGCGACGGACTGGCCGGGCTCGACGGCTTCGGCGGAAAGCGGTGTTTCGCCGAGGTTCGGGAACTCGTTGACACCGGTGACCGTGGTCTTGCGGTGTGCGATGTCGGAGTCACGCTTGGCCTTGGTAGCGGCGATGCGATCGGAGACGATTCCCGCTTCGAGTGCAGCCAGATATCCGCCGGCTGCTTCGATTTCCTGGAAGAACTCCCAGG
Organism: Rhodococcus sp. ACPA4; assembly: GCF_002300185.1. Taxonomy (NCBI): domain Bacteria; kingdom Bacillati; phylum Actinomycetota; class Actinomycetes; order Mycobacteriales; family Nocardiaceae; genus Rhodococcus; species Rhodococcus sp. ACPA4. The sequence continues at coordinate 1,147,721 of NZ_NSDY01000001.1, read as the reverse complement.
CAGTCGCGGCGATCTGCTGTGTCAGGTCTTCGACATACCAGGAGCCGGCCGACGGATCGAGCACGCGGCCCAGGTGCGACTCCTCGAGGAGAAGCAACTGCGTGTTGCGCGCGATGCGTGAGGAGAAGGACTTGCTGACACCAAGGGTGCCGTCGGCCAGGGCGACGTCGAACGGAAGAACCGTCACCGCGTCTGCTCCACCGACACCGGCGCCGAATGCGGCGAGGGTGGTGCGCAGCATGTTCACCCAGGGATCACGCTGAGCCATCATCGCGGCGGACGTGACAGCGTGCTGTGGTGCGCCGCCGAAGTCGGATGCGCCGCAGACCTGAGCGATGCGGGCCCACACGAGACGTGCGGCGCGGAACTTCGCGATGGTCTGGAACTGATCGTCGGTGGCTGCGTAACGGAAAGCCAACTGCGCCAACGCAGCACCGATGGTCAGATCGCCGTCTGCGGTAAGCGCGCGGAGGTATTCGAGACCGGCTGCGACGGCCGCTCCGAGCTCCTCGGCGTCACCGGCGCCGGCATTGTGGAATGCCGTGCCGTCGACGGTGATGGCCCGCACCGATTCGGCGCGAGCGTCAGCGGCGACAGCTAGCTCGACTGCTTCTGTCAGCTCGACGTCGGCTGCGCCGGAGAAGGAACTCGTCAGAGGTGCCGTGCCGAGGTTGATGCGGATGCTTGCGCGATCGCTGACTCCGTCACCGGCTTCAGCGCGGGCATCGAGCACTGCCAGGATCGCGCGGGCGGCGGCGCTTGCTTCGGCGCCGGCATCGAGTGTGAGCGGAGCCAGATCGAGGAGCACGCCCTCGAGCGCCGCGTTCAGATCGTCGACGGAGACGCCACCGAGTCCGGCTTTGAGCCAGATCGCACTGACACCGTTCTCGAGTGCGTCGAGGATGGTCCGGTTGGTGTCTGCGGCGGAAGCGGTTCCGAACTGAGCCGAAACCAACCAGCCTGCATTGACGTCGCGATGAGCGTCGACTCCGCGGACGTACGGGAAGCTACCGGGCAGGGTCTGCTCGGGGCGCTCGTCGCGTGGGCTGTAGAGCGGTGCGACAGTGACGCCGTCGTATGTGACGGTTTCGAGCAGTTTCTGCGGCTCGGGGCCTAGTTCTGCGGCGTCGACTCGACGGGACTTGGCGAGCACTCCGGCGACGGAGCGTTGCCACTCCGCATATGCCTGCTCGACAGCCTCGGCTTCTGAAGCTAATGACACTGTGTCCGCTGCCTCTCGTTGTGCGTAAGCGTTATACCTGTTATCGGAACTGTTCATCGAATTGCTCGTTATGGCTGTGATGCTAACCCGCCTTCGGACGTGCTTATCGTGAGGATCACGTCACGTTCGCGGCGAAGGGGTCTGCTAAGGCCGCCCGACAACTTGCCTACCGGCTGGTACGGCGCGGATTGGCGTGTAGCCATGATCCTTACCTAGCGATTGTTCAGCACGTTTACGAGTTACCGGCGAGTCGGTACCACTGGGCGGGACCTCCCACGTCACCCCTACCCGAAGGGTAGTGGTTTTCATCACATCACGCTGGTAGGGGCACCCGGTTTCCGGACGACTGGGCCGCATACGTCGGGATTCCTCACGCGCACCGGTAACCTTGTGCCCTGTGATGGGGCGCCTGCTGGACCGAAGATTGATCGCGATTGCCCTGCTGGTGCTCGCACTCTTCGTGGCGGCACTCCTTGCGCCGCACCCGTCGGTATCTCAGGTCCGGGAGTGGGCGGATTCCATCGGACCGATGTTTCCGCTCGTGTTCTTTCTTGTTCATTCCCTGGTTACCGTCGCGCCCTTTCCTCGGACGGTTTTCACCCTCAGCGCCGGCGTGCTGTTCGGATCGGCGACAGGTATCGCTCTCACCGTCGCGGCAACCACGGTCAGTGCCATCCTGGCTCTGTATCTCGTCCGCGCCATCGGCCGAGAGGTGGTCTGGCAACGGATATCGAGTCCGACAATCAGGCGAGTGGACGAGCGGATCGAGAAACGCGGATGGCTGGCCGTTGGGTCCCTGCGCTTGATCGCGTTCGTCCCGTTTTCAGTGGTGAACTACTGCTGCGGCATTTCGTCGATCCGCCTGGTGCCCTACGTGATCGCCACAGTGGTGGGAATTCTGCCCGGCACGATCGGAATCGTCGTACTCGGCGATGCCCTGTCCGGCGAAGCCGACCCTCGCCTGCTTGTGCTGTCAGGAATCTGCATTGCCATTGGCATCGGAGGATTGCTGTTCGACGCCCGCAAGACATCCGTGGAACTGCACCAGCCGTCCGATGGCCAAACACTGACGGGTCAAACCCTGGAGGTTGATAGCGAGAAGTCAACTTCTAAAGATTGACATAGAGAAGTCAACCTCTTAATGTTGACTAATGTTCGTACTGACAGTCGACCAACGCGGTAGTCGCCGTGATGTCGACCGCGTCGACAAAGTCCTTCGCGATCTCGCGTCCGCCCCCCTCGTCCGAGGGTTCGAGCGGACAGCAGGCGACGAAATTCAAGCAGTCACCGACGATCCCCAACTCCTGGTGCACCTGGCGCTCGAACTACTGCGGCGCGAATACTGGAGTGTCGGAATCGGAATCGGCCCCGTCGAAGAACCACTTCCCGCCCAGACCCGCGCCGGGCGTGGTCCGGCATTCGAAGCGGCACGCATCGCCGTCGAACGTGCCAAGAAAGCCCCCGCGCGTATCTCCGTCGAGCAGGCCCCAGCCGACGGCGACCTCGCCGAACTTGCCGCGGACATCGACGGCGCCCTGACCATGCTTGGCACGATCGTGCTTCGGCAAACACCTGACGGACGTGCGGCTATCGCATTGATGGACGACGGCCTCACCCAGGTCGCCGCCGCCGAACGGCTCGGAATCACCAAGCAGGCCATGTCGAAACGCCTGCTCACCGCCGGCTGGCAAGCCGAACTTGCCGGCCGACGACTCGCACAGCGGCTACTTGTCCGAGCCCAGACCTACACTGCTCGCACCACACACTGACAGGGGCGCATTACATGGTTGTTCTGGCACTGATCGCGCTCGCAGTTGCAGCCGCAGCACCGCTGATTGCGGCTGCGCTGCCAAAACTGAGCGGCGGCCACGTCCAGGTTCCCGAATGGGTATCCGCCACCGTGGCTCTGCCTGCCCTCGGGGTTGCGGCGCTGGCCGCCAGTCGGACCACACCGGTCACGGGATTTGCGCTCGGAGCGACACTCGTCCTGTGCATTCTGGCTTCCGCAACGGCGGGTGCTCCCGTAGTTTTGGCTACGTTCAAGGTCGCGCGGCGCCAACCAGACGGCAGCCCCGCACCCAACGCGGGTCCATTGCGCGGTGGCCGCGTCATCGGAGTCCTCGAGCGCATCGCCGTCGCAGTGTCCATTCTGGCTGGTTGGCCGGAAGGTATCGCAATCGTGTTGGCGGTCAAGGGATTGGCCCGGTATCCCGAACTGCGTGAACCCCATGCCTCGGAACAGTTCATCATCGGAACATTCGCCAGCGTCCTCTGGGCGATTGCTGTCTGCGGAACAGGAAAAGCGCTGATCACATAGTTCTGGTGATCAGCGCTTTTCGAATTCATTTCAAATATTAGTGACGCGGTCCGCCGACGGGCGGCTAGTGACGCGGTCCGCCCTCCGGCGGCTGATCTTGATACGGGTACTTCTGCTGGAATTCTCCAGGTTCCGGCTCCTGCTGGAACTGTCCGGACCATTGGCTTTCACCTGGTGCCGGCAGCGCCGGGTCGGTGAACTGCGGGGCGCTTTCGCGCTGTGCGCGAACCGCTGCCGCAGGATCCTCTACCGGTGTCCGGGCCGCGATTTCCGCAGCGCGGACAGCTTCTGCGATAGCCGGGTCGGACTTTGTCTCGAACCATTCGGCTACCTCGTCGGAATCGTCCTCCGGGCTGGGCAGGTTCTCTTCCGCCGCGGGCGGTTCGTACCGGAACACGCCGTCATCGCCTGGTGCACCCAGTGTTTTTGCGAAGCCCTTGAGTGCGTCGCCGAAATCGCTCGGCACCAGCCACACTTTGTTCGCGTCACCCTGCGCCATCTGAGGCAACGTCTGAAGGTACTGGTATGCAAGCAGTTCCGGCGTCGGCTTACCCGACTTGATGGCGGCAAAGACCTTCTCGATTGCCTTGGCTTCACCTTGCGCCTGCAGATACTTGGCAGCGCGATCACCCTGCGCGCGAAGGATTTGCGACTGACGCTCGCCCTCGGCGTTGAGAACGGAGGCCTGCTTGTTGCCTTCAGCTGACAGGATCTGACTCTGCTTCGCACCCTCAGCGGTCTTGATCGCAGCTTCGCGGTGCCCCTCAGCCGTGAGAATCATGGCGCGCTTCTCGCGGTCGGCCTTCATCTGCTTTTCCATCGACTCCTGAATCGACGGCGGCGGATCGATGCTCTTGAGTTCCACTCGTGCGACCCGCAGGCCCCAGCGGCCGGTTGCTTCGTCGAGCACACCACGCAACTGACCGTTGATGGAGTCACGCGAGGTCAGCGTCTCTTCCAGCGTCATACCGCCGACGACGTTACGCAGAGTCGTCGTGGTCAACTGCTCGACCGCGGCAATGTAGTTGCTGATCTCGTACACCGCAGCCTGCGGATTGGTGACCTGGAAATACACCACGGTGTCGATGGACAACGTCAGGTTGTCCTGCGTGATCACCGGTTGCGGTGGGAAGGACACAACCCGTTCGCGCAGATCGACCTTTGCCCGCACCCGATCCGCGAAGGGGATCAGAAATGTGAGCTGACCCGACACTGTTTTCGAGTACCGACCGAGTCGCTCGATGACCGCGGCTTCCGCCTGCGGTACCAGTGCTACCGATTTCGCAACCACCAAGATCACGAAAAGCACCAAGACACCAAGAACTATAAGTGCTGCCATGTTTTTACGGTCCCCTCCAGACAACTGCTGTTGCCCCGTTGATTTCCATCACCGTCACCGTTGTCCCCGCTGGATACACGTCAGCGCTGTCGAGCGGGCGAGCTGTCCATATCTGACCGTCCAGCTTGACCTGGCCGGCATGCTCGCCGACCTCTTCGAGAACGACGGCACGTTTACCTTCGAGCGCTTGAATTCCCATCGGAGTGGGCGGCGGAGTCCCGAAGCGTCGCAACAGGAAAGGCCGAACACCGAGAATGAGCACTCCCGAGAACACGCCGAACATGACGGCGTCGACCCACACGGGAAAATCGGTGACCGAACTGACACCGGCAGTAGCAAGCGCCCCACCGGCGAGCATCAGCAGAAAGAAATCTCCTGCCAGTGCTTCCGCGCCGGCGAGCACAAGTGCCCCGACAAGCCAAAGAAGTGCAGCCACAACACCATCTAACCAGAGAGTGTGATCTGCGCCGCGCCTACGTCAGGTTCGGCTCGGTGACAAAATCGACAAGCTGTTCGACGGCTCCGATCAGCGGAGCTTCCAGATCGCGGAAGCTCTCGACCGCGTTGTAGACACGTCGCCACCCTTCCTGAGGTGTCCCCCAGCCGAGTTCGCGGCAAATCCCCGTCTTCCAGTCCTCACCGCGCGGAATCTTCGGCCAGGCAGCAATTCCGACGGACTTGGGCCGGACCGCTTCCCAGACGTCGATGTACGGATGGCCCGTCACCAACACGTTCGGGCCGAGGCCCTGCGTCAGTTGCGTTTCCTTCGAGCCGGTAACCAGGTGATCGACAAGAACACCGACTCGTCGCCCGGGACCTGGGCCGAACTCCGCAAGTCGCTCCCCCAGGTTGTCCAAGCCCTCGAGGTGTTCGACAACTACACCTTCGACGCGCAGGTCGTGTCCCCACACCCGTTCCACCAGGGCTGCGTCGTGGACACCCTCCACCCAGATCCGGCTGGGAAGTGCTGTGCGAGCGCGTAATCCTTCAACACGGGTCGATCCCGACGCGGACCTCGCCGACTTGGCAGACGTAGCCTTAGGTGCCGGTCGCACCAACGTCACGGGTGCGCCGTCGATGAGGAATGCAGCCTCACGCATCGCAAACAGTCGCTTCTGCGAACGGCCGTCCTCGAGCCGAACAAAATCACCGTCGTACGTGCGCTCGAATCCGACGACCGCGCCGCAGAATCCCGTTGCCGCATCCTCGACGACGAGGTCGCGCTCGGCCGCCACCTGGGGCACTTGACGCTTCTGGGTGCGGGCATGGCCCGCGAAGATGTCACCGTATCCGTTTCCACCGCTCACGCCGGATAACGCTAGGTGACAACGCCCAAGGGGCACAGGTTGCCACGCCGAACTAAACTCTTCTGTCATGAGTTCTCCCAGCGCAACGCTCACCGTGTGGGCAGCATCATGGCTCGCCGGCGACAGCGCCCCGGACGACGTCATCGATGCGCTCGTGGCGTGGGCGCCGATGCATTTGATCGGTGCCGCCGACGCGGATACCGCGTCGGCCCTCGGACTCGACTGGCCGGGTATCACCGACGGTGGCGCGCCGATGTTGCTCCGCGTGCTGCGACGCGCCGGGAACATCTCACCGACCGACTTACGATTGGCGCTACCTGCCCCGGGTGATGTGCGCGGTCTGCCTGCCGGTACCGGGTTCGCCGCAGCCGCGTTGGGCGCCGGTGAAGGTGTTCTGGTCGGCGCTGCGGGTTCTGCGGGAATCGGACTCGTTCCCGTGCATGAAGGTCCCGACGTTCTGCGCTGGACGGTGTACTCCGTGCCGACCGTGACGGGGCCGGCCGAGTATGTCGGTCTCGGAGAAGCCGAATATTCGATGCGCGAGGCCGTTCGCGACGCCGCCGCGGCACTGCTGTCGCTTCAGACCGTCCCCACCGGCACGCCGGGTGACGATGCCCGGGCAGCAATTGCCGATGCACTCTCCGACCTGGCGCATCACCGCTACCCCGATTCCCTTGCACCTCGGGCGCTGCGAGTCCTCGACAGCGCCGATCAGGTTGCCGCCATTTTGACTGTGGCCGAGCATGATTCGACCAACCAACCACCCAGCATCTCCGCTGTCCATACGCGAGAATCCTTGTTGCGGCCGCTGTGGGCCGCGGTGCGATCCGCCCGAACAGCAGCGGTGGCGAGTGCCTCCTCGCACCACCCGGCGGGCGAAAACTAGACAGCGACAGTCACCGATCACAACTTGCGAACGAATTTTCGACGTTTCTCAGCGAACCCGTTGCGATCACCGAACATGTCGCTCTTCATCTCCTCGAGCTCCCGCTGTTCGTACGGCGCGACCGGATCGAGTGCGAGCCGCGATCGTTTCTTCTCGAGCATCGCTTTCCGCCGATCCCCGACGAGAAGGTCTGTTGCGATCTTGTTCAGCCACGACTCGAAAAGCATCGGATCGCGAGGCCCGATGGCATCAACAAGTCCGATCTGTCGAGCCTGACCGATGCTGATGGGTTGACACTCCGAAAGCAGCCGCCGAGCCTGGTATTCACCAACCCGGACGGGAAGCGTGTACGTGTGCAATTCCGAGCCGAACAAACCCATCGTGGCGTAGTGCGGATTGAGAACTACACCGTCCCTGGCTGCGACAACGTCGGCGCCGAGCGGGAGCATGACGCCGCCGGCTCCGGCATTTCCGGTGAAGGCGGCAACGAGCACCTGGTCCACACAATTGACGATCTGGTTCGCGACCGCGTTGATGGCCTTGATGTTCGACCACGCTTCGCCGGCCTGATCGGCGGCGGCCTCGATCACATTGAGGTGAATACCGTTGCTGAATCCGCCGTAATCACCGGTCAACACCAGAACCTTGGTATCAAGTTCGATGGCCCAGCGCAGACGGTCGGCTAACCGTCGACACTGCGCAGTGCTCATCGCGCCGTTGTAGCTGCGGAAGGAGAGGTAGCCGATGTCGCCGTCCCGGTGGTAGTCGATACCCGGGTAGCGACTGTCTTGCACCTGCGGAACAAAGGTGCCTGGGCGAACCACGGCTGTCGCCGGGAGCTTGAAACCTGCCGGACCTTCAGGGCGCGCTTGGCCGATCCAGACGGTACCGGCGCCGGTGGCAACACGGATTGCCTCGTGGTGATACTCGAGAATGGTGCCGGGGTCGGCGTCGACATGCGCGTCCAGGTGCGCGTCGTAGACAAATACACGGTCGAGTCCCAATTCGGTGTTCACACCGGGAAAACCGTCCGCCGCATTGATCGCGCGCACGATGCTCGGCGCGTCCTGTGACCACGAGAAGGCGCGATCTGCTTGTTTCATGACCGGCCGCGTCGTCGCGGAGGCTACCGGCCGCGGTACCGATTCCGAGGTAAGCGGCACAAAATCCGGAGTTCCGAACCTGTCGACTACTTCCAGGATGCACTCCACCGCTGCGGCGGTAACCGCATCGTTGTAGACCGCAGATTTGGGGGCACCGGCGCACAGGTCGAAGGTTCGCCACGCCCACACCGGCCCACCGTCGAGTTCCTCGCGAGCTTGTAATGCCGTGACACCCCAGGTGCTCTCGCCATCCGCGATCGCCCAGTCCAGCGAAGAGGGACCTCGATCCCCTGGCGGTCCGGGATGGATGATGATCGTCGTCCATCTTCGCCAAATCTCTTCCGGTATATAAACTTTCAGATACGGGCAGATGATGAGATCGAAGTCGTCAGGTGCAGTGGCCACGAGCGCCGACTCCGCGTCCGACACCACTGCCGTCCGCACTCGATGGCCGGCCTCGCGCAACACCAGCGCCGCCCGCTGCGACAGCCCGTTGTCCGAGGTGACAAGAAGTAGCACCGTGCGCGTCGGCGTCGGCGACTCGCTTGGCTGGTTTCGGGCAAACAGGCCAGCAGCGACAGTGCGCAATCGCTGCCCGCTCACCCAACCGCCACGTTGCCTAGACGTTGCTGGTGGTGACATCACGTCATTCGAGGCAACCGTCAGCGACACAGCTGACGAGATCGCCCTGGGGGTCGAAACCATGAATTCCCCTGCTTGCATAGTCGGGTATCAACGGCGTAGACCAGGCTCCCCCAAGCACGACCAACGCACCGATAGGTTGAATTAGGTACTTGGGGACCATATACCTACAGTCGGTTTGTTTCAACAGCTACTATCAAGCAAACAGTTTGCCGGAACTGACGTCAGGGAGTTTTGTGGTTGATCGCAATATGCCGGTCGATTCGAATGTGCTCATCAAGCGTCGGGTACCGCAAGCCTGTGTCCTGCCCGTATCCCTGACGACGCAACCACGCCAGAACATCTCCCCAGAACCAGATGCCACCCGCCACCGAGTTGTAGGGAACCGGGAAGGGCGTCGACGCTTGCCGAACTCCGCGCACCCACTGCCCGACGGCTTGCCGCGTGACACCCGCACGATCTGCGATGTCCTGCCGGGACACCAGATCCGGATGAGTCCGCTCGGGTCGCACACCGGAGCCGGCAAGTTGGTCGACAAGAGTGATCGCGGTCGTCGCCGCCCGCATGCCTTCCGCGGTAAGAGTCAACAACTGCAGACCTTTTCGCTCCTCCACCCGTCCACCCAGGGACTTGGCGAGCATCTGTTCCTGCGAGAGTGTCAGCAAGGGAACGATAAACGTGAATTCGTAACGCTGGTACAGATCATCGGCCACTCCACCAACATAGCCGCACGCTGCACTGTTTCCAGATGGACACACCCCCAGGTGCGCGAGTCCCGCACAATAGTCAGATGATCGACGTCGACGACGCCCAGTTCGAGGACATGGTCAAACGCGCCTTGGACACCTTGCCGCCCAAACTCGGTCGCGAAATGGCCAATGTTGCGGTGACCGTTCAACTCGAAGGTGGCCCACCCGGACTGCTCGGTTTGTACCAGGGAATTCCGCTCACGAAGCGAACAACCACCTACGCCGGTGTACTTCCCGACCGCATCACCATCTACCGTCGGTCGATCTGCTCGATCTGCTCCACCGAAGACGAGGTTGTCGAGCAGGTACGACGCACAGTGATCCACGAGATCGGTCATCACTTCGGCATCGGAGATCCCCGTTTACGAGAGCTCGGTTGGTGACATCACACTCACATAGGCCACGAAAATGAGCTAGAGGTTGATAATCGCCGAATAGTCATGTCAGCTGTACCGACACGCCGCAACAACTGAACATCTACAGGAGTTCACATGGTCAACCTGATCCAGATCGCCCCGAAGAACACGCCGACCTTCGCCATGAGTCGTCAGAAGGCCGCCGAACTGTTGGGCATCTCGGTCGACAGCGTGGCCTTCCTCCTCAAGTCCCGGTACCTACCCGATTTGGATGCCGGCCGACTCATCACGATGGCAAACCAGCCGTGGATGTACACAGACGGCGACTATCCGGTCCTGCAGCAGGGCGCGTCCGAGCTTGCCCCCAAGAAGTTGGTCCCGCCGCGCAAGTACATCGGCGAGAGTGCAGCGCACTCCGACGCCGAGTGCGTGGAAGCAAACCAGGGAGTGTGGGCCGGATTCAACGTCGACCATGTTCTGGCCGCTCGTTTCCTGCCGGTCACACTGCGCAAGTTTCCGGTATCCGTCCTCCAGATCCACGAAGCAAACCGGGGCGACGAAGAGAAGGTGTCGTTTGTCGCAACGCTTGCCGGACGCGTCCGTGAACTAGGTGCGCCGTCGCTCAACTACATCGATCCGTCGCTGAGTGCCGAAGACCAGGCGATCGTCGCCGCCCTGCTGACCTCACGAAGCACGTCGACGGTGCCAGGCCCGTGCGGAAAGCTGAAGCAGCCCAACGCATAGCTCGAAGCGCTCAGCGCTTAGGCCGCTGCACTGCGGCACAACAGTTGACCGCGCAGGAAACGCCGTTGGTGGTCGAGCCGAGCAACGGCTCGACCCCGAGGCGGAGCGGCGGCTCACCGGCCAGACGTTCGGAAATGAGCGTCGGTACCAATTGAGCAAAACGTGGGTCCTGGCCCGGCGTCGCCGCCCGCACAAAATCCATTCCGAGTTCTGCGGCTTTGTCCCTGGCCTCGGTGTCGAGATCCCACACCACTTCGAGGTGGTCGGAGACAAACCCGACAGGACATACGATCACCGCGCGAACATCCTTGGTGGACAACATATCCAGATGATCGCAGATGTCAGGGTCGAGCCACGGCACCTGTGGCGGGCCGGATCGTGACTGCCACACAAGATCAAAATCATCGACGCCCACAGCGCCGGCAACCAGGCGCGAGGCTTCAGCGACCTGACGGCTGTACAGGTTGCCGCCCAACTCGGGCGGTCCGGCATTTCTGTCGGCGGCGATCGGTACCGAATGCGCCGTGAACACCAGCCGAGCGTCGTCGCGAGTCGCCTCGGGCAGAGCCGCGCGCGCCGCCCGGATTCCGTCGGCAAACGCGCCGATGACCAGGGGATGGTCGTAATACTGACGAAGTTTGGTCAATGTCGGTGCGCCGTCACCGACCGCTTCACGAGCACGGACGATGTCCTCGTGGTATTGACGGCACCCCGAGTACCCGCCCCACGCCGACGTGGCAAAGACGGCCGCGTTACGGATACCGTCGTCGCGCATCTGTGCCACAGTGTCCTCGACCATGGGGTGCCAGTTGCGGTTTCCGAAGTAGATCGGAAGATCCAGCCCCGCCGTTGCCAGTTCACCCCGGACTCGCTCGATCAAATCTCGATTGAGTGCATTGATCGGCGAGACACCACCGAAGTGCATGTAGTGCTCCACGACCGCATCAAGACGCTCAGGTGGGACTCCCCTTCCCCGCGTGACGTTTTCGAGAAAGGGTCGAACGTCCTCGGGTTTTTCGGGACCGCCGAACGACAACACGAGAAGAGCATCGAACTTGTCGTTCACACCAGCAGTCATGCCTTCAATCTTGCGCGATGCCGTTCTGCAGACAAAACCCGGGTACGCACTGTTGTAGTCGAACTAACTGCAGTAGAACTAACAAGGCGTTTCGCGTGGCGGATTGTCGCCGTCGTGCGTCCGAACTCTCGCCTCGGCATACGCGGCGAGGGTCGATTCGCCGATAGTTGCGGTGGCAGGGTGGAACTCGATGCTCACCCCATGCGCGGCGAGGAGTTCGTCGGTCCAGTAGTCGCGAATGCGCGGGTCGATCCCACTGAGGTGCAGCTGACCGCCAACCGCGTCGAGTCGACGAGCATAATCCGCGACGATGGTGAAGAACGTTGCGCTCACCGTCGTGCGCCCCCTCAGCCGCAGGATCACCACCGGCGACCTCGCACCGGCGGGATCCGGCAGATGCGCCGCAAGCGTGCGCGCTCCCGCGTAGAACAGGCTGCCGTACACGTCGAGTATCACGATCTCGTTGTCGGAGAGTTGTTTCGGTGCGCTCGCCTCGACCAGTTGGTTGCCGTCCACCCGCAGGCGGACCACCTTGAGGTCGATGGCTTCCTGGTTCAGCTGCAGGATCAGTGAGAGCGCGACCCCGATTCCCACCGCGGCTGTGACCGGCAGCAACAGCGTCGCCATCAGCGTTGTACCGAACACGACCCGGGAGGTATATCCGCTGCTCCAGATGGCCGACAGCTTGGCCGGATCCAGGGACCCGGCAGCTGCCACAATCAGGACAGCTGCGAGGGTTGGCATGGGCACTTGCCCGACCAGTCCCGCGAAGGCTGCGAGCAGGACAACCAGCCACAAGCCCGACCAGATCGCTGCCCAACGGGTACGGGCACCCGCTGTGCGATTGAGCGCAGTCTGCCCCACCGATCCTCCGACTGGCATCCCGCGGAGCAAGGATGCAGCGACGTTGCCGACACCTTGCGCGGTGAAGTCTCGATTGGCGGACGAGCGTGAGCCGTCCGGATTTGGGGCGGATTCGGCCACTCCGGCGCCTTGGACCAGCACAATGACCGCCACCGTCAGCGCGCCACTGAGCAGGGCGGGGCTCAGCACGGTCAGATCGGGAAGACCCGGGATCGGGAATCCAGTGGGGATAGTCGCGATGTCGGAAACGCGGCTCACCGAATCCCAACCCAACGCCACCACAAGAACGGTCGGCACGAGCAGCGCAACTAACGATGCGTACAACCGCAACCGGGTCTGTCCCAATGCCCACATGAGTATCAGGGCACTGACGCCCACCACCGCGGACCGCCAGTCGATCTCCCCCGGGTGCGTCAACACATTCACTGCCTTCGCGAGCGCAAACCCGCCTTCCGCGTCTACCCCCAACAGCGCCGGGATCTGACCGAACGCGATGTTGGCCGCAACCCCGAGCAGAAATGCGGTCATCACGGAATGTGAGACGAAGCGCGTGTATCTCCCCAGCCGCAAGACGGCGGCCACGATCATCACGCCACCGGCGACGAGGGTAAGCATCACCAGAGCCGCAGATCGGTCCTCATCAGGGATATCCGTCAGAGCCGACCCCGCCGCCAGTGCTGAGGCACTCGTGGTGGTGACCACCATCAGACGGGTACTGGTGGACAATCCTCCGAATACCCGGCCGGCCATGCTCGCATAAAGACCGTGCAGCGGACTCACTCCGGCGAGCACACCCGAGGCCATACCGTCAGGCACGCTACCGATCGCACCGGGAAGACCCGCGATCACATCGGCTCGGGTCATTCGCTCGCGCGGCAGCAGAGCACGTATGCGACCCAGAACTGCGCTCATGTAGCCCCGCGATACGACATATGGCGCCCTTCGTCCGGGAGGTGATTCGTGATCCCATCGTTGACCACGGGTGCACTCTCCCGCCTCATCCCGACCGGGTGAAGCGCCGCGGGCTTTCTCTTCGAGAACTCCCGCAGGATCACAGCGGCGTGAAGTTCTCCAATGCAGCCATCGCATCGAGTTGTTCGAGATAGTGCGCCAGTGATCGATGAACTGGGCGGAACGGGACCATTGTGACGCCTGCTTCGTCCATCTCGGCAAGCGTCTCTTCTACCTGATCAGGGTGCGCCGCTGGGTCCAGAGAGTCCGCACCGCAGATAACCTCGAAGCCCGCGGGACGCTCCGGAAATCCTGCCAACATTGTTCGGAGGGTCTCCATGTCCGGTGCGCCGGGCATCCACCCGTCGCCGAGCGTCACAGCCCGCCGCAACGCGCGCTTGCTGTGCCCACCGACCCAGAGCGGCACGCGCGGTTGAATCGCGTGGGGATCGATGATCAATCCGTCGAAATCGTAGAACTCGCCGTGATACTCCGGTTCGAGCTGTGACAGCGATGCACGTAGCGCGCGCATCGCGTCATCTGCGCGCGGGCCTCGTCCTTCGAACGGCACACCCAGTGCCTTGAACTCCGCCTCGACGGTCCCTACGCCCAAGCCCAGAACCACGCGCCCGCCGCTCATCCGGTCCAGAGTCCCGTATCGCTTGGCGATCTCGAGGGGATGGTGATAGCCGAGGACAAGGATGTTCGTCACAAGGCGTAGGCGCTCGGTCTTTCCCGCCAGATACGACAAGGTTGCCAGAGGATCCCAATAGCGCGTTCCGCGCCCATTGGGCAGCTGAGGCGACCATACGTCGGAGGGCATACCGATGTGTTCGCTACAGGTGACGAAATGGAAGCCGCACCGATCGGCATGCTGCGCAATCTCTGCGATTTCCTCGATCCCCGCGTCCAGTTCCCAATCCGCCGTCCGGCTTGGGATGACGCTCACGACCGGTGTACTGATGCCGATTCGCATCGATGCAACTCCTTCGACTGTGCACCGGCACGTAAGGGTAACGGCCGCTCTCGGAGCTGAACGTACCAGAAGAATGAACGCTGTTCATTGTGGTATCCAGGGCTCGTCTACCCGAGCGGTTGGGCACCTCGTTGTGCGAGCATGAGGGCCATCAGTCCGGATTCCTGACTCTGGGTGGTGATCATGTCGCGGGCGGATTGTTTGACCGGACCGTCGGCTAGAAGTTCGTCGGCCGCCTGGGCCATGACGATCCCGCCACGGTGATGACGCTCCATCAACTGCAGGAACAACACTTCCGCATCAACCCCCGTAGCTGAGGTGAGAGAGTCGAGTTCGGCCATGGTTGCCATCCCCGGCATCGACGCCTGACCGCGAGTTGCCTCTGATGTCACAACGCCATGGTGCGCAGCAAGGTCCGTCGAATTCGACGCGGTGTGCATCCATTCCATCGGAGTGCGACTACCCGGGGTCACGTTCACGAGTCGCAGCCAACCGAGCATCATCCCGATCTCGGTCCGCTGCGAATCGTCGATCTGTTGCGCGAGCCTACTCACCGCTGGATCGACATTCGTGTTCAGTCGCTGGGCGATGAACAGGGCCTGCTGGTGGTGCGCGACCATATCGTGAACAAACCCGATTTCGTTGTCGCTCAATATCTCTGCAGGCGCAGCCTGCTCCGTGAACATCAGCGGCCGCAGCGCCGCACCGAGCACAACCAGCATCACCGCAAGGCAACCGAACGCTGCGACGCGCACTACCCGCGTCGTCGTCATGAACCGACGGTCGAGTGCTGATCAGCCGGTGGCGAGTAGACGTCGGGATCCAGTTGCAACGCCATGAACCCGTTGTCCGCGCACGTCACCCACAGCTTGCTGCCGCGCCACTCCGGCGCCGAGAAGCACCAGTCCGTGGAGATGTCGCCTTGAGTGAGCATCCCGCTTCGCGCGCTGAGTGCTTGGTTCGGGTCGAATTGACCACTGAGAATCGACTGGCCGATCGCGGGCGCGCTCAATATCGGAACGCCCAAGATCGACGCCAATGCATGCGGTGAGTTTGTCAGCGCAAGATTGCCCCCCGTCTTCGCCGGCGGGTTGTAGTAGGCGATTTCCCGGACGTCGAACGGGTCGCGGACATCAAAAACCCTGATCCCGGACGATATCCACCCACACGCGAGAGCCGTGGGATTGTCCGGGCGGTCCGCTGCGCAGTAGTGCGATTCGTAAGCAAAGGCCGAACCGCCGGACGCTGACGCGAGCGAGGAGTCCTGATTCTCGGGAAGGTTGATTTCGAGCTTGATCGACGCGGCGATCTCCGGTCGGGCTGCGTCGGAGACATCGATGAGTTTGACGCCGCCCGAACCGCCCTCGTCGACGGTGAACAGATACGGTGCGCCGTCGTAGTTCACCGGAATACTGTGCTGCGTCGCCCATCCGTCGGTCCACGAAAGCTGAGAGAGCTGGCGAACCTGAGGATTGGGATCGCGTCGCTGCACCGCACTGACGTCGAGTACGTGGATGCCGCCCATATTGTTCGACAGGTACAGCTGATTCCCGTCGTCACTGACGCCGATTCCGTGGGTCGAGAGACCGATCAGGTCCTGCCACACCACCTTCGGGGTGGAGGGGTCGGTGAGGTCGACAGCGCTCACAATGCCGGGAGCGGTACCGGAAGACCAGTAGGTGTTGCCGTCCGGGGAGAACCCGCCCTCATGCGATGTAATGGGAAGGAGCATCCCCAGATTCGTTCCCGGTCCCGGATTGAGCAGTTTCGGATGAGCGCAATCGGAGATGTCGTATACCGACATCATGCCAACGCCGGTCAACAGGGGAACTCCCGTTCCCACCAAGAGTTTTCGCTGCGTGTTGACCTTGAGGCTCTCCCACGTTCCCGCGAGCATGGCAGGTTCGGTCAGCGTTGCAGTGAGTTTCGGGTTTGCCGGGTCGGAGGCATCGATAACCTGCACGCCTTGTGCGGGTCCGAGGAGATTTCCGGGGAAGAAGCTGCCGACATACGCGCAGTTCTCGAAACTGGTTGAGGTGATTCCGCCGCCGCGGCCTTCGTACCCGCCCAACCGAGAGATATTGCAGCTGTATCCCGTTCGACTGCGTCCGCTGTTACGGTCTTCAGCTGGTACATCGCCCTGCAATCCGGTTTCCGGCTGAGAATCCTCGTTACAACTCGCGCGCTCGACCGCATCGCTGCCGACGGTATGGGATTCGTACACCGTACCTGGACTGGATTCCGGCGCCGCTGCGGCGCCGACCACTGGAAGTAGCAGTACGGCCGCCGCGGCAACAATCGCGGACCTCACCGTTCGACGACCGCTCAACGGTTTCATCTTTGCCCAACCCCCTGTGTATCGGGCGTCGGCGATACACGACCGTATCCATCCCACCTACCGACGTCCTGACCGAATGTCCGGTTCCCTGGGGAAGTGTGCGTGATGCACGCCACTCTCGTCAAGAGTGAACGCGACTCTCCATCAGATACCGGAGGTCTCAGGTATTTACCAAGTCAGCGTCGAACTTCAACGAATCGTTCGGGTTGATCGGGAACGATTCGAGGTCAGGGCATGCCAGGATCTCTTTCGCGGCGGCCCGACTGCACCCCACGAGAGTCGAATCAAAATCGACCTCTGTGGCAATGCACCACGAATGGTCCTGCGGCCACACGAGATTTGCTGACGGCGTCCAGGGCTTTGCACCGATCAGGTCGGGGATAGTCGACGCTTCACGAAGGGATCCTGACAGCACAACATAGTCCCGTCCAGGGTGCCGCAGCCGCGGTCCGGAGATCAGTTCCCGGGCGAGCGAAACAACGGGTGCGGGGCGAGATTGTTTCTTTCCGGCACTGTAGATCGCCGTAGCTCCGGCATGAAAGAAGCCATTGCCCTCCCACACCGCGAAGTACGCATCGTCCGGTGAATTCGTATGGCCCGCAAGAAGATCGACAAGATGCTGATTGTCGGGCGGATCGAGTGAACCGATATCCGGCTCACCGCCGTCCCAGAGCTCGCTGCGCGGATTCACGGAATCAGGGGCGTCGATCAAACGCCACCATTGCACAAGCGGATGAACCCGCCGACCGGTTACGGCGGCAACATCACGCCAGCGGACCACGTGAGTGCCGTCGACGTCGACGGGATGGAGGACTCGAACGTACGCGTCGAAACCCGAAGGTACAACTGCTGTCAGCGCACCCGACAACCGTGGTTTGATCCAGTCACCGACCGCCACGTCGTCGACTGGTTCCATCATCGATGTCCCCCGTGTTGATGTTCCCGTGTTCGCCTTCACCTGGACGTAGCTCGTCGAGCAGGCAAAGGCGAACCGGATTCAAACTACTAACCCACCATTGCGTGGAAACCGCCGTCGACGTAAATGATCGACGCGGTTGTGCCCGGCAGCCAATCCGAGAGAACGGTGCAGACCGTCTTCGCAACGGTTTCACGATCTTCGACGTCCCAGCCGATGGGCGCCGCACTGTCCCAGCCGGTGTTGAGCTTGTCCAACTCGGCACCCGGGCCGGTGCTGTCGCCGGCAATTGCCTTGGCTGCGAGCGTCTTGATCGGGCCGGACGCAACAAGATTGGAGCGGATGCCACGAACGCCGACCTCTTTGGCGACGTACCGGTTCACGGCCTCGAGGGTTGCCTTGGAAACACCCATCCAGTTGTAGAACGGCATCGCACGCGACGGATCGAAGTCCATACCGACGATGGAACCCTTGTCGTTCAGAACCGGCAGCAGCGCCTTTGCGAGGGCACTGTACGAGTAGGCGGACACCTCGAGAGCAACGGCAACGTCACTCCACGGCGCGTCCATGAACGGGCTGCCCAGGCACGAGCGCGGGGCAAAGCCGATGGAGTGGACAACGCCGTCGATGCCCTCCGGAGCCAACTCACGGACACGATCGGCCAAAGTGGCCAGATCTTCCGGGTTCTGGACGTCGAGGGAGATGGCCGGCGGCACCGACTGCGGTAGGCGCTGAGCAATGCGGTCGATCAGACGCAGACGATCAAAACCCGTGATCAGCACCTTGGCGCCCTGCTCCTGCGCAACCTTCGCCACATGGAATGCGATGGACGAATCGGTGATGATGCCGGTAACGAGAATGGTCTTACCCTCGAGCAAGCCGCCCATGAGTTGTCCTCCTGAAGTGAGACGTACGAAGTGAAAGGAAAGTGTGGAAGCGGGGACTAGTGCCCCATACCCAGTCCACCGTCAACCGGAATGACGGCGCCGGACACGTACGCCGAATCGTCGGAGGCCAGGAAACTCACCACTGCCGCAACATCTTCCGGCTTGCCGGTGCGCTGAAGCGGAATGTGTTCGGTGGCCTTGTCTTTCACGTCGTCGCCCAGTGCTGCGGTCATGTCGGTCTCGATGAAGCCGGGGGCAACCACGTTGGCCGTGATCGAGCGGGAGCCAAGTTCACGGGTCAAGGACCGGGCGATACCGACGATGCCCGCCTTGGAGGCCGCGTAGTTGACCTGCCCGGGGCCACCGGCAAGCCCCACAACCGATCCGAGGAAGATGAAGCGTCCGAAACGCGCTCGCAGCATCGATCGTGTCGCCCGCTTCGCAACCCGGAACGTACCCGTCAGGTTTGCGTCGATAACACTGGTGAACTGATCTTCCGACATGCGCATGATCAGGGTGTCGTCGGTGACACCGGCGTTGGCGACGATGACCTCGACGGGGCCCTGATGTGCCTCGACCTCTTTGAACGCGCGGTCGATCGACTCGGAGTCGGTGACGTCGCAGACAACACCGAAAAGGCCTTCGGGTGCACCGCTGCCGCGGTGTGTGACGGCGACCTTGTGTCCGTCTGCGGCCAAACGCTGCGCGACAGCCAGGCCGATACCGCGGTTACCGCCGGTAACCAGAACCGAGCGTGGAGTGGTGACGGTCCGTTCTGACACCACTGGGGTGGAAGGGGTAGACATGGCGATCAACCTATCAATTCCAGGGCCGAGTTCCGGCAGTAGTCGGACAAACGAAAATGGTGCAGGGTCATGGCAGCCGTTGGCGAGTGACCAAGGCAACGGTCAAACCTGCGGTGGCAAACAGAACTCCGAGAATCAGCCACGGCTTGCTTGCATCGCCACGGGTGGTCTCGAATCCGATCTGCTCTTCCAGCGTGTCGTACACCGCCCGCAACTCTTCGAGGCTGGATGCGGTGAAAAAACTTCCCCCGGACAGATTCGCGATTTCCTTCAGCGACGCGTCGTCAACAGGAACCGGAATGCGATCACCCTCGATTTCGACCCGACCGTATGTCGTGCCGAACGAAATCGTCGAGATCGGAACACCTTTGTCTTTGGCCTGACGTGCTGCGGTGAATCCGCCGCGCGGGTCATCCGAATTGTCGGGGACCGTCTGCTTACCGTCGGAGAGCAAGACGATCCGTGCGGGCGGAGCCTGATCACTCCCGCCGAGAACGGCGGACAACGTGTCGATCGACTGCAGTGACGTGAAGATCGCTTCGCCGGTCGCGGTCCGCTCGCTGAGCTTGAGATTGTCGATGGCAACTTTGGTCGCGTCGCGATTTGTCGTGGGAGACACCAACACCGAAGCAGTTCCGGCAAACGCGACCAGCCCCAAGTTGATGCCAGGCGTCAAACCGTCGGCAAACGACTTGGCCGCCTCCTGAGCGGCCGCGAGACGTGTCGGTTCCACATCGGTGGCCTGCATCGACAGCGACACGTCGATCACCAGGATGACGGTTGCCCGGTTCCGCGGAACCTTCTTGTCCGCTGTGGGGCCGGCCAACGCTACCGTGAAGAACACCAACGAGATCACCATCAAGATGGCGGAAACGTGGCGCCACCGGCCCGGTCGTGACGGCGCCACCTTCTCGAGGAGATCGAAGTTGGTGAACCGCAACGTATGTCTCTGACGCTGCTTCTGCACATAGACGTAACCGGCTACCAATGCGGCGATGACGACCAGGAACAGCAGCCACCACGGCGCAGTGAATTGAGAAAGACTCACGAACGAACGCCCCCAGTTCCGGCGCCGACACCGAAGCTGTGTCGGCGTGCCGAGATGAATCGAACCACGTCGGCGATCCAGTCACGATCGGTGTGCAGTGACATGAGCGGTGCCCCGCACCGGCGCAGTGCCTGCTGAACCTCGATGCGATGCTCAGCGGCCGCGCGCGCAAAATCCGCGCGCAACTGCGGAGTGGTCGAGAACTCGCGTGTGCGACCGGATTCCGGGTCATGCAACACGACGTCACCGACATCGGGCAGTTCGAGGTCGCGCGGATCCACCACTTCGATCCCGAGCACGTCATGACGACCGGCAATGGCACGCAACGGACGTTCCCAATCCGTCGGGCCCAGGAAGTCACTGATCACGACGGCCAAGCCGCGCCGACGCTGTGGGCGTCGTAGCGCCTCGATTGCGCCCACCAGATCTCCGCGCACACCGTCCGGCGCATGGGGGGTGGTCGCGATCTTACGAAGCATCGCCTGAGCGTGGACGCGGCCTCCCCTGGCCGGAATCCGTGTCATCTGCGCCCCGGTGGAAATGATTGCGCCGACGCGATTGCCGCCCGAACTTGTCAGGTGCGTCACCGCAGCAGCGGCTGCCACAACCAAATCGCGCTTCTCACAACCTGCGGTACCGAAATCGAGGCTCGCGGACAGGTCGATCACCAACCACGTCTCGAGTTCGCGATCGGCTACCGACTGCCGCACATGTGGGTGCGTCGTACGAGCGGTGACAGACCAATCCATCTGTCGCACATCGTCACCGGGCTGATACTCGCGAGCCTCGCCGGGTTCGGAACCGGGACCGGGGATGAGCCCGAGATGATCACCGTGCAACACCCCGTCGAGCCGGCGGCGGACCGTCAACTCCAGTGTTCGCAACGCAGCGGTCAGTCGTGGGTCACGAAGTTCACCGGACTCGAACGACGGCGGTGCACCGGCATGACCGGGAAGGTGACTTTCCGTCACTGCGGGCGACTCATCGGATCAGGGCTCATGAACTGCGCGCCGTTTCCCGCGGGATTGAACTGCGGTGCGCCCTGCTGAGGTTGCTGCATCGGCTGGCCTACCGGCTGTCCCGGTACCGGTTGTGGTCCCGCGACAGTGGGCACCGGGCGCGCGGCGATCTGAGGCAGACCGACCGTCTGCAGGACCCGCGTGATGACGGCGTCCGGAGTGACCTCGTCGGCGAGTGCGTCGTACGACAACACGAGCCGGTGGCGCAACACGTCCGGGATGACCTCGACGACGTCCTGCGGGACAACGTAATCGCGGCCACGCACGAGGGCGAGCGCTCGGGAGGCTGCAATGATGCCGAGTGTTGCACGCGGCGACGCACCGTAGGCGATCCAGCCGGCAACGTCGTCGAGGCCGAATTCCCTCGGCGTACGGGTGGCCGCGATGACCCGAACCACGTAATCGACCAGCGCATGGTGGACAAAGACGGTGCTCGCGACGCGCTGGAGTCGAACCAACTCTTCGGGACCGAGAATCTGGTGGGGTTCCGGCGCGGCGACGCCCATCCGGTACACGATTTCGCGTTCTTCTTCGACGGTCGGGTAATCGACCAGGATCTTGAACAGGAAGCGGTCACGCTGCGCTTCCGGGAGGGGATACACGCCCTCGTTCTCGATCGGGTTCTGCGTCGCCATGACCAGGAACGGGTCCGGCATGTGGTAACGCTTGCCACCGATGGAGACGTGACGCTCGGCCATGACTTCGAGCAACGCAGACTGCACCTTTGCCGGTGCACGGTTGATCTCGTCGGCCAGAACGAAGTTTGCGACCACTGGTCCCAGTTCGGTGTCGAACTCTTCGCGTCCCTGTCGGTAGATACGCGTACCGATCAAGTCGGTGGGTACGAGGTCGGGGGTGAACTGCACACGGGAGAACGATCCGCCGACCACCTTCGCAAAGGTTTCGACGGCCAGCGTCTTCGCGACACCGGGAACACCCTCGAGCAGGACGTGTCCCTTGGCCAGTAGCCCGACGAGTATCCGCTCGACCAGTCGATCCTGGCCGACGATGACCCGTTTGACCTCGTAGATCGCTCGTTCCAGTGTCTGGACGTCGGTGGCGAGCGACGGAGCTGCCCCGTCGGAATTTCCACTCGCCTTGTCTACGTCGACCGATCCGATCGAATCTTCACGTGAGGTCACCAAGAATCCATCGCTTTCACCTAGAAAAGTTCCGACAGTAACGTGTTCCCCGCCAACTATTCCAGGTAGTTGCTCGTGATGCCGCAACACCACGTCAACACATGCAACGAACCGGGCATCGAAGCATGAACGGGTTCAGCCTTCTCGCGAGTTCAGGACACCAGCCGCACGGCGTACGGTGTCATTCCACCCCAGCGAACGGGGGAAACTTTCACACTGGATCCGGACTGCGGTGCTTCGAGCATCTGCCCGTCACCGAGGTACAGCGCCACATGCTGACTCGCGTTCGGACCGTAGAAGATCATGTCGCCGCGTTTCATCTCGGACGACGGAACCTGCTTGCCCGCGGTGTACTGGTAGCCGGTGTAATGCGGCAACGAGATACCGATTCCGGCAAACGCGTAGATCATCAGACCTGAGCAGTCGAACCCGATCTTGTTGAAGTCGCCGTAGCTGTCCGCGACTCCGCCGTCGCGAATACCGCGGGTCGGCCCGTTCTCGTCGCCGCCGCCCCAGGCGTACTGGATGCCGATCTGCGACATACCGCGGTCGATGACGGATTCGATTGCGGCGCTTCCGGACACCGAAGGCACTGTCGGCTTGGGAGTTGCCGGTTTCGGAGTTGTGGGCTTCGGTGTTACCACCGGAGTGTCCGAATCCGAATCGGTGCTCGTGTCCGTCGACGTCTCGTCGTCGTCATCGGGGATGACTGTCGGCGTCGGATCTTCGACGGCAGTGTGAGGGCGCTGAGCAGCAGCCAACGCAGCGGCACGGTCCTTGGCGGCCTGATCGGCGGCAGCCCTGGCGGCGGCTTCCTCAGCCGCTTGCTTGGCGGCCGCTTCGAGTGCGGCCTGATGAGCTTCTTCGGCTTTTCGCTGTTCGTCCCACGTCGCGTATGCCTGGCGCTGCCCCTGCAAACCGGCAACAGCGTTGCGCGCCGCATCGAGTTGAGCTTGCGCGGAATTGCGCTCCGCTTCGATGGACGCCTTCTTGGCTACCTGCTGGTCGAGTGCATTGCGGGCGATCGCGATTGCCTGCTCGGCAAGTGCCTGAAGATTGGCGGCAATTTCGGCGGCCGCGTCGGCGTCGAGCTTGGCTTGCCTGGTCGCCGAGTCCTTGTTCGCCTGTTCGGTCCGGGCGCGCTGCAAACCGTCGAGCACGGCGCGTTGGGTGTTCGAGAGAAGTTTGAGGACCTGCGCTCGATCGAGGACGTCGCCCGGGCCCTTGGCGTCGAGGAACGACGAGATGGACGCGGTATTGGTGCCTTGGACGTAACTCGATCGGGCGTACTTGTCGAAATCGCTCTGCGCTACGTCGATCTGTGCGCCGGCGTCCCGAAGTGCTTGTTTGGTGATGCCGACGGCTTGGGCTGCGGCATCGGCGGCGCCTCGAGCGTTCTGCAGGTCGACGAGTGTCTTGTTGACGTCTTCGCGTTTGACGGCAACTTCGTTGTCGAGTGCGGACAACTGCTCATTTGCCGCGGCAACCTGGTTGATGAGAGCGCTGACCGTGCTGACGCTCGATGAAACCTGCGAATCTGCGGACGCGATTTCGGAGTCACTGGGATTGGGCGGAGGGGGCGGGACCGACGCTCCGACACCCGGGTTTCCGACAACCAGGGCAGTGACGATGCCCGCACCGATTACCAGCTGTGCCAGGCGGGACGACGCTCGGGAAGGTTTACGACGGCCGAATCCGCCTCGTGTTACTTGGCTCACAAATAACTCTCCCTCGCGTGTACGCCACGGGCCCGCTGGGTCGCCGATCCGTGCGGGGAGGGAATGCGCAGGAAGCTATGACGCCACGTGGCGCCACCAACAAGATGCAGCGAAGTAGCTACCGCTTGTCGCTAACCCGCCGTTCGGGGGCAACGCTCGGCGCCGCCCGGTTTCGGGTGGCGTCGCGCGTAGTCCGTCGAACAACAGCCATCTTTCTGCGACACTTCTTCCCCAAAAAGTGCCAGTTGTACCGTACGACACTTGAGAGAACTTTGGAAACTTTAGCCCCAAATAACACATCGGGTATTTCACCAGGTGGATTGCTGTATCCAGACGAAAAAGCAGGTACTCACCACAAATGCTGGTGAATACCTGCTAGTCGATATTCAGGAACGTGCGCGCTGGACTAAGCAGATCCGGCGTGTCCGACGGCCAGTTCCGAAGGTTCGCTCACCTGCTCGGTGACCGCGGGTTCGGGGCTCCGACGCCATTTGACGGCAAAAGTAATTGCCGCCGCGATCGCCACAATCGCCACCAAAAGGACCGTGTACAAGGCCCACGCCGGACCCGGTTGGACAATCTCATGGGAAAAGCGATCGGCGATCGCAGCAGAACTGTCCCCGAACGAGCGATCCTGCGCGGTCTCGAGCTGTACTCGACTGATCGAATCGCTGGAACTGCCCATCCAGTCCGGACTCATCACCAAGACCGTGCCGCCCTCGGATTCGCCGACCGTCGTCGCCAGATCCCGGAGGTCGGTGTCGCGGGAAGGATTGGCGTCGAGGACGATCACGCTCAAATCGATCCCGCGCTCACGTGCGTCGGCGACGACATTCACCAGTGCAGGGACATCGGCAGCCGGTGCGGAAACCCCATTCTGCGCAACGTCGGCAACCACGTCGTCGACATCGACGTCCGATGGGACTGCGGCATGCAGAGGTAGTGCGGCGTGCAGCGGACCGCTCGCATGCAAGGGCGTGAAGACCAAATGTGTAGGAGCAGACATCTCTCATCCGGGTGCAGTTCGGTGCTCGTTCACACGCGAGTGTGCGAATGAATCCGAGGTCGTTATCGGGCGGTCTGACCGCGACGGGCCTGAATGCACCCTACTTGAGGTTGAGTGCGAAGCCCGCGAGTCTTCGACACTCCGCGCAATCCGTTGTGGGTCAGCTCACCCAGTCCACCCTGCGTTGCGCAGGTCCTGAGACTGCGTGAAGATTGTTTCGGTCAAGTTGCCCCGAAGTCTCACAGGACAAGCGTACTGTTAGACTTCAGACCGAGAGGTACCTCGCCTCGACCGAGTCCACTTCAGCTCCGATGTTCGGACAGTTCTCACGTGAACTGTGCGATTGGCGTGAGCTGTCACCGGATACGCCGAGTTGTAAGTACCTCGCTTCAGCTGCCGACACAGCCCCGTCGGTGGCGACCCTCATAGACGAGTGGAGCAGACGTGAGCACCAGTATTGATTCGTTCGGAGCAAAGGGAACCCTCGAGGTCGGTGAGAACTCTTACGAGATCTTCCGCCTCTCGGCCGTCCCCGGCACCGAGAAATTGCCTTATTCCTTGAAGGT
Source organism: Rhodococcus sp. ACPA4 (assembly GCF_002300185.1). Lineage (NCBI taxonomy): Bacteria > Bacillati > Actinomycetota > Actinomycetes > Mycobacteriales > Nocardiaceae > Rhodococcus > Rhodococcus sp. ACPA4. Next base: position 1,121,741 of record NZ_NSDY01000001.1, on the reverse strand, counting down.
TCTCGCCGAGAACCTTCTCCGCACCGAAGACGGTGCCAACATCACCGCGGATCACATCCGCGCCATCGCAAGCTGGGATCCCTCAGCTGAGCCGAGCATCGAAATCCAGTTCACGCCTGCCCGCGTGATCATGCAGGACTTCACCGGCGTTCCTTGCATCGTCGACCTCGCCACCATGCGTGAGGCCGTCACCACCCTCGGTGGCGACCCGAACAAGGTCAACCCGCTCTCCCCCGCCGACATGGTCATCGACCACTCGGTCATCCTCGACGTCTTCGGCCAGGCCGACGCTCTCGAGCGCAACGTCGACCTCGAATACGAGCGCAACGGCGAGCGTTACCAGTTCCTCCGTTGGGGCCAGGGAGCATTCGACGACTTCAAGGTCGTCCCCCCGGGAATGGGAATCGTTCACCAGGTCAACATCGAGTACCTGGCACCCACCGTCATGTCCCGTAACGGACAGGCATACCCCGACACCTGTGTCGGCACCGACTCGCACACCACGATGGTCAACGGCCTCGGCGTGCTCGGCTGGGGCGTCGGCGGCATCGAGGCCGAGGCAGCAATGCTCGGTCAGCCCGTCTCCATGCTCATCCCCCGCGTTGTCGGCTTCAAGCTCTCCGGTGAGATCAAGCCAGGCGTCACCGCAACCGACGTCGTGCTCACCGCCACCGAGATGCTCCGTAAGCACGGCGTCGTCGGCAAGTTCGTCGAGTTCTACGGCAAGGGTGTCGCCGAGGTTCCGCTCGCGAACCGCGCAACCCTTGGCAACATGAGCCCCGAATTCGGTTCCACCGCAGCGATCTTCCCGATCGACAGCGAAACGATCGACTACCTGCGCCTCACCGGCCGCAGCGACGAGCAGCTCGCTCTCGTCGAGTCGTACGCCAAGGAACAGGGCCTGTGGCACAACCCGGACCAGGAGCCCGTCTTCTCCGAGTACATCGAGCTCGATCTGGGAACCGTTGTTCCCTCGATCGCCGGCCCGAAGCGCCCGCAGGACCGAATTCTGTTGTCGGACTCCAAGCCTGCGTTCCGCAAGGACATCCACAACTACGTGGAAGACAACCAGCCGACCGAGCACACGCAGCTCGACGAGGCCGTCGAAGAGTCCTTCCCCGCTTCCGACCCCGCAGTGCTCTCCTTCGCTGACGACGGAGCGGTCGACGTTCTCTCGGCTGCGAACGGTGCGCATGGCCGTCCGAGCAAGCCGGTAGTCGTCAAGTCCGACGCCGGTGAATTCGTTCTGGACCACGGCGCCGTGGTTGTTGCCGGCATCACGTCCTGCACCAACACGTCCAACCCGTCGGTCATGCTCGGCGCTGCACTGCTCGCACGCAACGCCGTCGAAAAGGGCCTTGCCACCAAGCCGTGGGTCAAGACCAACATGGCTCCCGGTTCGCAGGTCGTCACCGACTACTACGAGAAGGCCGGCCTGTGGCCGTACCTCGAGAAGCTCGGCTACTACCTCGGCGGTTACGGCTGCACCACGTGCATCGGTAACACCGGCCCGCTGCCCGAGGCAGTCTCGAAGGCCATCAACGACAACGATCTCTCGGTCACCGCGGTGCTCTCGGGTAACCGTAACTTCGAGGGTCGCATCTCCCCCGACGTCAAGATGAACTACTTGGCTTCCCCGCCGCTCGTGATTGCCTACGGCCTCGCCGGAACCATGGACTTCGACTTCGAGACCGATTCGCTCGGTAACGACACCGACGGAAACCCCGTCTACCTCAAGGACATCTGGCCGTCCACGCAGGAAATCGAAGAGACGATCAAGTCCTCGATCGACCAGGACATGTTCCGCAAGTCGTACGCAACCATCTTTGCGGGCGACAGCCGCTGGCAGAACCTCGAAACACCGAAGGGCGACACCTTCGAGTGGGACGCGAACTCCACCTACGTGCGGAAGCCACCCTACTTCGACGGCATGACGATGGATCCGGCTCCGGTCAAGGACATCAAGGGCGCTCGCGTCCTCGCACTGCTCGGCGACTCGGTCACCACCGACCACATCAGCCCGGCAGGTCCGATCAAGGTCGGCACCCCCGCGGCGCAGTACCTCGACTCCCATGGCGTCGAGCGTGCGGATTACAACTCGCTCGGATCGCGTCGCGGTAACCACGAGGTCATGATTCGCGGAACGTTCGCGAACATCCGTCTGCGTAACCAGCTTCTTGATGACGTCTCGGGTGGATACACGCGCGACTTCACGCAGGAAGGCGCACCGCAGGCATTCATCTACGACGCGTCGCAGAACTACCAGGCAGCCGGCATCCCGCTGGTCGTCCTGGGCGGCAAGGAGTACGGCTCCGGATCCTCGCGTGACTGGGCTGCCAAGGGCACGAGCCTGCTCGGCGTCAAGGCCGTCATCACCGAGTCGTTCGAGCGCATCCACCGCTCCAACCTCATCGGCATGGGCGTTGTCCCGCTGCAGTTCCCGGTCGGCGAGTCCGCAGGGTCGCTCAAGCTCGACGGCACCGAGACCTTCGACATCGAAGGCGTCGAGAAGCTCAACGAGGGCGTCACCCCGAAGACCATGAAGGTCACGGCAACGCGCGAGAACGGCGAGAAGGTCGTGTTCGACGCAGTCGTACGCATCGATACCCCCGGTGAAGCGGATTACTACCGCAACGGTGGCATCTTGCAGTACGTGCTCCGCAACATGATCCGAGGCTAGTTCGCCAGCCTGCCTTTTCCGCACGGCGGACTCAGCGACCTTGCTGAGTCCGCCGTGTGCGTTTGGTATCGGTTCACGGGTGGTGCCAACTCCGAACAAAGAGTCGGCATCGTGGAGATGCGCGAGACGAGGACAAGAACGTGCCCAAGGTCAGTGAAGACCATCTCGCGGCACGGCGCAGTCAGATCCTTGACGGTGCCCGCCGCTGCTTTGCGGAATACGGCTACGACGGCGCCACAGTCAGAAGACTGGAAGATGTCACCGGGTTGTCCCGAGGCGCGATCTTTCATCACTTCAAGGACAAGGACGGACTTTTCCTCGCGTTGGCGAGCGAGGACGCGAGCCGCATGGCCGACGTCGTCGCCGAAGAGGGCCTTGTGCAGGTGATGCGCGACATGCTCGCTCAGCCCGACCAATTCGATTGGCTTGGCACACGCTTGGAAATTGCCCGGCGACTGCGGACCGATGCGGATTTCCGTGCCAAATGGTCACAGCGGTCGGCGGAACTCACCGAGGCGACCAGCGCTCGTCTGGCCTTCCAGAAATCTGCCGGGCGATTGCGTGACGACGTACCCACCGACGTACTGATCGGCTATCTCGATCTGGTGATGGACGGTCTGGTGGCCCGAATCGCGTCGGGCCACGCCGGCAACAATCTGTCGGCGGTCCTCGATCTGGTCGAGGAATCGGTGCGTCGACAGGACTGAGGGACTGCGCCCCTGTGCGCCTTTTCGGTAGTGGGAGCTACCAGAAAGGCGCACAGGCGGTTACGCCAGCTGAATCAGCTCGAGGTATTCCTGCGACCAGTGATCCTCGTTGCCGTCGGGCAGAAGGATGACGCGCTCGGGGTTGAGAGCCTCAGCCGCACCCGGATCGTGAGTCACCAGGACAACGGCGCCGGTGTAGCTGCGAAGCGCGTCCAGGACCTGCTCACGGGAGATCGGGTCGAGGTTGTTGGTGGGCTCGTCGAGCAGCAGGACGTTTGCAGCGGACGACACGAGGCCGGCCAGTGCCAGACGGGTCTTCTCACCACCGGAGAGTGTGCCTGCCGGCTGTTCGAGCTGCGGGCCCGTGAACATGAATGCACCCAGGAGCGAACGCAGTTCCTGCTCCCCCGTGTCCGGAGCGGCGTGACGGATGTTCTCCCACACCGAATCGTTGTCGTCGAGGGTGTCGTGCTCCTGCGCGAAGTAACCGATCTTGAGTCCGTGACCCGCGATCAGCTCACCTGCATCGGCTTTCTCGGCGTTCGCGAGGATGCGCAGCAGTGTCGTCTTGCCTGCACCGTTGAGTCCGAGGATGACAACGCGGGATCCGCGGTCGATCGCCAGGTCGACGCCGGTGAAGATTTCGAGTGAGCCGTACACCTTGGTGAGGTTCTTGCCCATGAGCGGAGTCTTGCCGCATGCTGCGGGCTCGGGGAAACGGATCTTCGCGACCTTGTCGGACACGCGCTCGGCATCGAGGTTGGCCATCAACTTGTCTGCGCGCTTTGCCATGTTCTGAGCGGCAACAGCCTTGGTTGCCTTGGCACCCATCTTGGCTGCCTGGATGCGCAGAGCGCCGGCCTTCTTCTCGGCGTTGGCGCGCTCGCGGCGTCGACGCTGCTCGTCGGTTGCACGGGCGTCGAGGTACTTCTTCCAGTTCATGTTGTAGATGTCGGCTTCACTGCGCACGGCGTCGAGGAACCAGACACGGTTGACGACGTCGTTGAGCAGATCAACATCGTGACTGATGACCACAAGGCCACCCTCGTGATTCTGGAGGAATCCGCGCAGCCACGTGATGGAGTCCGCGTCGAGGTGGTTGGTGGGCTCGTCGAGGAGCAGAGTCGTGTCCGAGCGCGCGCCGCTGCCATCGGACGCGGCAAAGAGAATTCGAGCCAACTCGACGCGTCGACGCTGACCACCGGACAGCGTGCTCAGTGGCTGGCCGAGGATGCGATCTTCGAGGCCGAGGCTGCTGGTGATGCGAGCAGCTTCACTCTCGGCTTCGTAGCCGCCCAGGGAGGAAAAGCGGTCTTCGAGCTGACCGTACTTCTTGACTGCCTTGTCCTGTGATTCCTGGTCGAGAACCTCGCCCATGAGAATCTGCTGCTTCTCCATGTCACGGAGCATCGTGTCGAGGCCACGGGCCGAGAGGACACGATCCTTGGCGAGCACGCTCAGGTCGCCCTCTTTGGGGTCCTGCGGCAGGTAGCCGAGGTCGCCGGTCCGGACGACCTTGCCCGCGTACGGCTCGCCCTCACCGGCGAGGAGACGCAGTGTGGTGGTCTTGCCTGCACCGTTACGACCGACCAATCCGATGCGATCACCGGGCTGAATTCGCAAGGACGGACCGGGCGCCGTGAGAAGGGTGCGGACACCGGCACGAACTTCGAGGTCAGTGGCGGTAATCAAGCAGAACTCCTCAGAACTAAAGACAACTACGGGCAAACGTGTCCTGACGGCAGACACAAGAACTTCCAATTTTACCGTGAGCTGGGGCCATCTCCGACCAGCGGCATGTGAATCCGCTAACAGTGGGAGATCTGCGATGTAGATGGAATCCTCGGGGGATGACAACCCGAACAACCGCCGCAGACGTCGTCATCGTGGGCGGCGGGCCGGCCGGGCGGGCGCTGGCGACGAGATGCGTCGCCCACAATCTGTCGGTCATTTTGATCGATCCGCACCCCACGCGAGCGTGGACGGCAACGTATGCGGCCTGGCTCGACGAGCTTCCGGCGTGGTTGCCGGACGCGGCCATTTCGAGTCGTATCGGTCGCCCGTCAGCGTGGGCGCAGCGACCCACAACGCTCGATCGCACTTACTGCGTATTGAATACATCGATACTGCAATCAATACTGTCGACCGGATCTGCGCAGGTCATAGCCGGGAGAGCCACTAATGTGACTACCCACTCCCTCACCTGCGCTGACGGGACCCGTATCGGCGCACAGGTCGTGGTCGATGCCCGTGGAACACCACCAACTCCCAGAACGGCACAGCAAACCGCCTTCGGAATCGTGGTCGATCGCGCCGCCGCGGAGCCGGCACTCGACGGCAACGCAGCCTGGTTCATGGACTGGCGACGAGACAACGGCACCGCGGAAACCGCAGAGCCGTCGTTCCTCTACGCCGTCCCCCTCGACGCCAACCGGACGCTCCTCGAGGAGACGTGTCTTGTAGGTCGACCGCCCCTACCGCTCGGCGAGCTGAAACGGCGACTGCACATTCGGCTCGGCAATCGCGGCGTCACCGTTGCGGAAGACGCCCCCGTCGAACGTGTCCGGTTCGCTGTGGAATCGCCACCGCGTCGGCGCGGTGATCCCTTCCGATTCGGCGCACGCGGCGGACTGATGCATCCCGGCACCGGGTACAGCGTCGCCACGGCTCTGAACGAAGCAGACGCTGTTGCATCCGCGATTGCCCGCGGCGACGACCCTCAGAACGCACTGTGGCCGCGAGCGGCTCGAGCTGTCGCAGCACTGCGGCGAGTAGGCCTGAGCGCACTTCTCACGCTCGAAGCCGCTGACGTCGAAACGTTCTTTGCGACGTTTTTTGCGCTGCCCGTCGAACAGCAACGGGCCTATCTGTCGGATCGCCGCGATACGGTCGCTACGGCGAAGGTCATGACGTCACTATTCGCCGCCTCACCGTGGCGGGTGAGGCGAACATTGATGGGCGCGCCGCTTTCAGCGTTGAGGTCGAAATAACGGCGGTCCAAGTAACGGTCGTTGATAGCGTCACTACATATCGCCTCACCGATCACTGGAGTTTCCTTGTTCATTCTTTATGCCGTTGTTGCTGTGATTCTGACTGCCACTCTCGCCGGATCTGCCTATCTCGACATCACGCGCGAAGAAAAACTGGTCGACACCCTGACCGGATTGGGCGTTCCCGAAGAATGGATTCCCGGACTCGGCGTCATCAAGCTCGTCGGCATCGTCGGCCTATTGGTCGGGCTTGTTGTCCCCGTGATCGGCATTGCCGCCGCCATCGGACTGATCCTGTATTTCATCGGCGCCGTCGCCGCTCACCTGCGATCGGGCGACCAGAACATCGTGCCTCCGGCGATGCTCGGGCTCCTCGCCGTTGCCGCCTTGGTGCTGCGTATCGCGTCGTCCTGACCCGCCGACGCGGTGATCGCGAACAACAATTCGACATCGCACCCATTGTTTTCTCTCGCGCAATTGCGTTGCAGCGACCATCATGGGAACCATGCGATCGATTTGGAAAGGCTCGATAGCGTTCGGTCTGGTCAATGTTCCGGTCAAGGTGTACTCCGCAACAGAAGATCACGACATCAAGTTCCACCAGGTCCACGCCAAGGACGGCGGCCGGATCAAATACAACCGCGTGTGCTCGGAGTGCGGAAACACTGTGCAATTTGCCGATATCGACAAGGCATACGACGCCGAAGACGGGACGCGCGTTGTCCTGACCGACGAGGATTTCACGAAGCTGCCGGCTGCGGAAAAGCATGAAATTCCGGTGCTCGAGTTTGTCGCGAACGAGCAGATCGACCCCATCCTTTTCGAGAAGAGTTACTTCCTCGAACCGGACTCCGCGTCACCGAAGGCATACGTCCTTCTCTCGACGGTGCTCACGGAGAGCGATCGCACTGCGCTTGTCCACTTCACACTCCGGCAGAAAACGCGTCTGGCGGCGTTGCGCGCCAGGGACGGCGTCCTGGTAATTCAGACCCTGCTGTGGCCGGACGAGGTTCGCGCTGCCGAGTTCCCCTCGCTCGACGGCGCGGAGAAGCCGAAGCCGAAGGAACTCAAGATGGCGCAGACACTGGTAGACAGCATGGCGGGCGATTTCGACCCGACCGAATTCACCGACGACTATCAGCTTCAGCTTCGCGAACTGCTCGAGAACATGATCGAGAGCGGCGGCAAGAAGGTCATCCCCGCAGCCGAGGTCGAACAAGGCGGCGAGGACGCCGACGTCGTCGATCTGGTGGCAGCACTGCAACGAAGCGTCGACGAGGCAAAATCCAACGCGTCGAAGACCAAGACCCGCAAGCGCGCCTGAGCACCTACCGCCGAATGTCCTGTTCGTCGATCAAGGCATCGAGTTCAGCGTCGACGTCGGTGCTTCGATCACCACCCGACGCAACGGCCAGTTTCACCGCGGGCCCGATCGCCGCCAGCCCGACGTCGGTGAACATGTCCGCGTGTGAGGTGGGGACCGGACGGTCCACGATCACGCCGGTTATGAACGGTCGCCACGCCGACGCAGTGCGCAGTGGGTCGACGGTGTCCGTGTGTGCCGAGAAGAACAGCAGATCACCGACGAATCTGCCGGGGCGATACCGATGTGCAAGGTGCGCCCCGGCGCAGTACTCGTCGTACAGTCGCTCGATCGTGTTGCTGGAGGCCAACGGATGATCCCCGATACTGCGACGGAGTAACACTTCCGCCGCCGCGGGAGTCAACTCCACCGCATCAGGGACCGCTATCCCCAGCCCCGCGACCAATTCCGCGAGTGTGGGTTGTGCTCCGTCCATTGAAGGATCCTCGAGCACGAAACTGTCCAACAGGACCAGTTCGGCAACGCTCTCCCCCAATGCCTGCAGCTGCACGGCAGCAGCGTGCGCGATCAGTCCCCCGATCGACCATCCGAGTAGGTGATATGGACCGTGCGGCTGGACTCGGCGGATCTCCGCGACATATCGCGCCGCAAAATCTTCGATCATCTCTGCCCGGAATTCCGGGTCCGTGAGGATCGGCGACTGCAGGCCGTACAACGGTCGGGCTGGATCGACGTACTGAGCCAACCCGCCGTAGCACCAGGCCAAGCCGATCGCGGGATGGACGCAGAACAGCGGTTCGGCTTCCCCTGAGGTTCGGATAGGCAGCAGAACCGACAGTGCTGACGCATCCGGCTCGGACGAGGCTGATGCATCCGGCTCGGACGAGTCGGCGTCGGCAAGCTTGCGGGCCAGCGCCTCCGGCGTCGGATCCGAGAACAACCACCCAACGGGAACTGCGCTCCCGGTCCTCACCTCGATCGCAGCTACCAGACGTGTTGCCATCAGCGAGTTTCCGCCGAGATCGAAGAAGCTCGAATCTGCGTGGACCATGTCGACGTCGAGTTCGAGTACGTCGGCGAATGCCGCGCACAGAGCGATCTCCGCGGAACCCTCCGGCCTGCGGCCGCCGTCGTCGTCCCACGTGGGAGTCGGGAGCGCGGAGCGATCGACCTTGCCTGCCGGCGACGTCGGGATCGAGTCGATCGTCACGAAGGCGGACGGCACCATATGCGTCGGCAACAAGCGAGCGGCATGGCGGCGCAACATTGCCGAATCGATACTTCCGCCGACGGCAGGGACTACGTACGCCACGATCCTGGAATCGCTGCCGGCCCCAACGACGGCCGCGACGGCTGCACGGACCGACGGTTCCGACGCCACGACCGTGTCGATTTCTCCCAGCTCGATACGGAACCCACGCACCTTGACCTGGTGGTCCGCACGTCCGAGGTAGTTCAACGAACCGCCGCGGTCGCTGCGCACCAGATCGCCGGTGCGGTACATCCGCGCACCTGCCTGGCCGTGCGGGTCGGCAACAAACCGTGTTGCCGTCAACGCGGGACTACCGAGATACCCCCGCGCAAGTCCGGCCCCGTTGACGTACAACTCCCCGACGAGTCGCCCGGGTACCGAGTGGAGGCGCGAATCGAGAACACGCGCGGCGACGCCCCGGATCGGGCCACCGATCGACACCGGATCCCCGACGCTCAACTCGTCGCTGATCGTGACCGCGACCGTGGCCTCGGTCGGACCGTAGGCGTTGAACATCCGTCGCCGTGGGGCCCACTGGGATACGAGCTCGGCTGAGCACGTATCGCCGCCGACGATCACTACGTCGAGCTGATCGAGTCCGCTGGGATCAACCGTCGCCAGGGCTGCGGGGGTGACAAACGCGTGCGTGACGGCGCAGCGCTGCATCACATCTCGCAGTTCGGCGCCGCCGTACACCGTCGCGGGTGCAATCACCATGGTTGCGCCTGCGCCGACGGCAAGCAGCAGTTCGAGAATCGACGCGTCGAAGCTGGGAGACGCAAAACTCAGGGTGCGGGAATCAGCGCTCACGCCGAATCGCTCGCGTTGTTCCTCCGCAAAAGCTGACAGTCCCGCGTGGGTGACCAACACGCCCTTCGGTTTTCCGGTGGAACCGGACGTGTAGATCAGGTAGGCCGGGTGATCGAGCTCAACCGACACCGGACTCACGTCTGCGCCGCCGACGGTAAGTTCGAGCGACTCGAGTGTCACCCACCGCGATGTGTCCGGCAGGTCGGCGACATAGTCACCGGCTGTCAGTCCGAGAACGGCCCCGCTGTCGCGAAGCATGTGTTCGATGCGTTCGGCCGGATACGCCGGATCTACCGGCAGGAACGCCGCGCCGGTCTTGGCTACAGCCCACACTGCGATCACGTAGTCGACGGAGCGCGGAAGTGCAATCGCGACAATCATTTCCGGGGCAGCGCCACTCGCTACCAGCACGCGGCACAGAGCGTCGGACCGGCGATCGAGTTCGCCGTACGTCAGAGCGTCGGATCCCGCCGCGTCGATCAATGCCAAAGCCAACGGATCGGACGCAGCTCGGGCAAGAAGCTGCGGCAACGTCGCGGGGTCGCCTGCTACGTCACCGCGCACAGCACTGGACTCATTCGGTCCGAGGAGGTCCACGTCGCCGACTACGACGGTCGGATCGGCAGTCACCTCGGCGACAAGCGTCTCCAACATCGTTGCAAACGACGCAGCGGTATCTGCGTCGAACAGATCCGTTGCATAGGTCAGGGACGCGGTGTACCCGGCGCCCTCTTGCGCTGTCTGTTCCACGACCGTGAATTGCAGATCGAACTTCGCGACGTCGGGCGTGATCTCCTCCGCGCGGACGCTCAGTCCGGGCAGTTTCCACGCCACCTGATGAGCGGCGTGGAAGGAGAACATCGTCTGGAACAACGGATGACGGTCGGTTGTACGCGTCGGCGCAACAACCTCCACAACCTGTTCGAAAGGAATGTCCGTGTGGGCAAATGCATCCAGGTCAACGGCGCGAACAGTGCGTAGTACGTCGACGAAGGTCGCAGCGGGATCGACAATCGTGCGCAGTCCGACGGTGTTGACGAACATTCCGACCAGATCGTCGAGAACTCGGTGGCCACGTCCGGCGACCGGCGAGCCGATCACGACGTCGCTGCTGCGACTCACGCGAGACAGCAGCACGGCGTACGCCGCGTGCAACACCATGAACGGTGTCGCTGCGTTAGATCCGGCAAGGGCTTCCACTGCGGTGCGAATGTGCGACGGCAGCGTGACGGTGACGTGCGCACCGGCCAGCGATTGAGTGAGCGGGCGCGGCCGATCGACGGGGAGATCGACCAACTCGGGTGCCCCGCGCAAGGTTTCCCGCCAGTACGACGCCTGTGCGCCGAGCACACTATCGGGGTCGTCCGCGCCGCCGAGCGCCTGGCGTTGCCACAGGGCGAAGTCGGCGTAGTGCACGTCGAGTGGTGTGAAGTGCGGAGCATGTCCGGAGCATCGTGCAATGTAGGCGGTGAACACGTCCCTCATCAAGGGCGCGACGGACCATCCGTCAGCGGCAATGTGGTGCACGACGATGACAAGAGTGTGGCGATCCGGTGCGGTCTCCATCAGTAGTGCGCGGATGGGTGCTTCGGAGGTGACGTCGAAGCCGCGAGAAGCAAATTCGGCGGCAATCGACACCGCCCCACGGGCGCCTTCCGTCTCGAATTCCACCGCGGTGACGTTGCTCTGCACCACCTGATGCGGCCCGGTATCCGAGTCGGGGAACACCGTTCGCAAGATCTCGTGACGCTCGATCACATCGAGCACCGCAGCTTCGAGAGCCGGCACGTCGAGGCTGCCGTCGAGTGAGATTGCCGCCGGAACGTTGTACGCGGGTGAGGCCGGATCGAGTTGGTTGAGGAACCAGATGCGTGATTGCGCGTACGACAGTGGAATTCGTTCGGGGCGCTTGCTGACAGTGATCGGCGGCAGCGCCAGGACCGAAGCCGTTGAATCCAGCGCAGCTGCGAGGTCTCGGATTTCTGGGTGTTCGAACAGCATGCGGACCGGAACGTGGCGGCCCAGTGATTCGCCGAGACGCGCAACCAGCCTGGTCGCGAGCAGTGAGTTGCCGCCGAGATCGAAGAAATTGTCCTGGGCGCCGATGTCCTCGGTACCGAGCAGTTCTCCGAACGCGTCGGCGACCACCAGTTCGGTTGCCGTGACCAGGGGCACCACCGTTCGCTCGATCGTGCCAAGCACCGGGGCCGGTAGTGCGGCGCGGTCCAGCTTTCCGACGGGGGTGAGTGGAACGTGGCCGATCGGAGTGATCGCCGATGGCACCATGAACGCCGGTAGGGACCGGCGCGCATGGCTCAGAAGCTCTTCCACCGCAACTGTTTCCGTCGACAGCACCACGTACGACGCCAATATCGTCTCACCGGCCGGACCGTCCACACCCACCGTGACGGCAAATTCGACGCCGGGATGGCTGCTGAGAACCGAATCGATTTCGCCGAGTTCGATGCGGAACCCACGAACTTTCACCTGATGATCGGACCGCCCGACGTAGTCGATGGTTCCGCCGGCAGTCCACCGCACCAGGTCGCCGGTCCGGTACATACGAGTTCCACTGGGACCGAATGGCGCCGCCACAAATCGCGATGCGGTCAGCGCAGGCTGATCGTGGTATCCGCGGGCCAGTCCGAGACCGGCGATGTAGAGCTCACCCGTCACACCGACCGGCACCGGATTTCCGGATCCGTCGAGAACGACAGCCGACACCCCGCGGACCGGTCCGCCGATAGTGACCGGCTCCCCCACTGCCAACGCGTCGCTGATGCACACCATGACCGTAGTTTCAGTGGGGCCGTAGCCGTTGAACAACCGACGGCCCGGCGCCCATCGCTGCACCAGTTCGGGCGGGCATGCCTCGCCGCCGACAACGATCGATTGAAGTACATCGAGCCCGGTCGGATCGACCGAGGCAAGCGCTGCCGGGGTGATGAAGGCGTGCGTGACGCCTTCACAGGCGATGAGCTCGGCCAGATCTTCACCGCCGTACACATCGGGTGAGGCAATCACCATCGTGGCGCCGGTATCGATGGCAAGCAGTAGTTCGAGGATAGAAGCGTCGAAGCTCGGTGACGAAAAATGAAGGGTCCGCGAGGAGGCAGAGATGCCGTATCGCTGCGTTTGTTCTGCGGCTAGCGCACTCAGTCCGCGGTGAGTGACGCTGACACCCTTGGGTTTACCAGTCGAGCCCGACGTGTAGATGATGTATGCAAGGTTGTCGGCTCGGATAGGTGCTGCTGGAACCACCAGTTCGCGCGAATCAGCGACAATCTCATCCATTGTCAACCACGGCACGGATCGTGGAAGCGACTCGAGCACAGATGTTGTCGTCAATCCGCGTGAAGCCCCGGAATCGGTGAGCATGTGCAGGATTCGATCCGCCGGATATCGCGGATCGACGGGAACAAACGCCGCACCGGTCAATGCCACGGCCCACAACGAAACTATCGAGTCGACGGATCTCGGAATCGCAATCGCCACAATGTCTTCGGAGCCGATTCCTTCGGTGGTCAACCGATGCGCGACCGCTGACGCACGGGAATAGAGTTCACGGTAGCGCAGGGTCACATTTCCCGATCGGAGCGCAACCGAATGTCCGGCCTCCGTTGCCTTCTGGGTGAAGATGTCCGCCAAGGTGCGCGAACCGACCCAGGCCGGCCCGCGAACCGGCATCAGCGACGCCCGCTCGTCGGCGGTGAGCAGTTCGATATCGGCGATCGTGGTACTCGGATCGGCGATTACGGCCCGCGCTACCGACTCGAACCGCGCGGCAATCCGAACTGCTGTGTCCTCGTCGAACAAAGCGTGCGCGAAACGCAGGGAGCCGGTGATCTCCGGGTTGTCGGAATCACCCGCCACGAGCGTCAGTTCGAGATCGAATTTCGCTGTCGCAGGTTCGAGTGGCTCCGCATGCAGATGGGCGCCATGCACACTCACCTGCGGAGACACAAGATTCTGGTGGTACGACAGCATGACCTGGAACACCGGATGACGCGGCGTCGACCGGTCGAGATCGAGTGCGTCCACCAGCACGTCGAAGGGCAGATCGGCGTGTTCGAATGCGGCGAGGTCGCTCTCGCGTACGGCGTCGAGCAGGTCCGTGAACGGCGCCCGGTGATCAACCGCTGTGCGCAGCGGCAGGGAGTTGACGAACATTCCGATCAGCGCATCGAGTTCGGGGCGCCCACGGCCGGCAACCGGTGTTCCGATCACCACGTCGTCGGTCGCGCCGAGGCGTGCAAGAACAAGTGCAAACATCGCGTGCAGGACCATGAACTGCGTTGTTCCGGTGTCACGGGCCAGAACGCCGATGCGCCTGCCTGCATCGGAGTCGAGGATGACCGGGACGGAACCGACCGCGGTGGTGGACTCGGATCCTCGTGGACGATCCTTGGGTAGGCGCAATTCGTCCGGCGCGCCGGCCATTGCCGCCGTCCAGAATTTCAGCTCACGAGAAACCACGCTTTCCGGATCGTGTGCATCACCGAGAACGGTGTGCTGCCACAGCGCGTAATCGGCGTACTGCACGTCCAGCGGCATAAATACCGGTGAGTCCCCCACTGCGCGAGCCGAATACGCAGCAACGAAATCCGCAGCAAAAGGGGTCAACGACCAACCGTCGAAGGCAATGTGGTGGATAACCACCACCAGACGATGCACGTCCGGGCCTTCGCGTACCAGCAGCGCCCGTAGCGGAAGGTCCGCACTCAGGTCGAAACGTCGACCTGTGAACTCGTCCACCGTGGTGTCGGCACTACCGGTGCACTGCTCCACCGCAAGATTCACGTCGGCCCGCGCGCGAATGATCTGAACGGGACCGTCAGCGTCATCGACATAAACGGTTCTCAGTGCTTCGTGACGTGCGATGACATCGGACAATGCCGCTTCGAGGGCGTCGACCGACACGTTTCCGGTAATCCGAATCGAGAACGGAATGTTGTAAGCCGGCGATGCCGGATCGAACCGGTTGACGAACCACAGTCGCTGTTGCGCGGCCGAAAGCGGCACGCGATCAGGGCGGACAACGGCCGTGAGAGCCGGGCGATCGTCCGAGGCTGCGACGCACGAAGCGAGACGCAGTGCCAGACCTTCGACGGTGGGGTTCTCGAAGATCGACCGCACCTCTACCGCAATACCCGTCGCGGCGGTCAATCGTGCGGTGACCTGCGTGGCGATCAGCGAGTTGCCACCGAGATCGAAGAAACTGTCGCTTGCTCGCACGGCGGTCACATCCAGAAGCGCTGCAAAGACTTCCGCTACTGCCTGCTCCAGACCCGGCTCCGGCGCGCGCCCGGTACCGAGGATTTCACGCGCGAGCGGCGTGGGTAGCGCCCGGCGGTCCAGCTTTCCTACCGGCGTCAGCGGTATGGCGTCGATGGCGGTGATGGACGACGGAATCATGTAGCGGGGCAAGGTTTCCCCGAGCAACCCGAACAGAGCCTCGGTGTCGCGGTTCTCGCCGTCGCGGTTCTCGTCACTGAACAGCACGTACGACGCCAGTGCGGTCCCCACGGAGGTTTCGACGGCGATTGTTGTTGCGAACTGTACAAGTGGAGATTCCATCAACGCGGCGTCGATCTCACCGAGTTCGATGCGGAATCCGCGGATCTTGAGTTGATGGTCGCTGCGCCCCACGTAGCGAAGTGTGAGGTCCTTGGTCCAACGAACGAGGTCTCCGGTTCGGTACATCCGTGCACCGTCGGTCGAATACGGATGTGCGACAAAACGATCCGATGTCAATCCGGCACGTCGATGGTAGCCGCGAGCCAGCCCCGCTCCACCGATGTACAGCTCGCCGACGCCGCCGACCGGCACCGGTTGCAGCCGCGAGTCCAGGACAACGGCGTCGACACCGCGGATGGGTCCGCCGATGGTGATCGACTCACCGGGTTCGATCTGGTCGCTGATCGCCACCATCACCGTGGTTTCGGTGGGCCCGTACCCGTTGTGCAGCCGGCGTCCCCGGCCCCAACTCTCGACGAGTTCCGGTGTGCAGACGTCGCCGCCGACAACAACACATTCAAGGTCGGAGATACCGGCGGGATCTACCGTCGCGAGTGCTGCGGGTGTGACGAAGGCATGGGTCACCGCGCTCGTTCGAAGGAACTTCCCAAGCGCCTCGCCGCCGTAGATGTCGGCCGGCGCGATCACCATCGTCGCGCCGGTGGACCCCGCGAGCAGAAGTTCGAGTACGGCACCGTCGAAGCTCGGTGACGCAAAATGTAGGGTCCGGGAATTCTCGGTGATCCGATATCGATCCTGCTGTTCCCGCGCAAGATTGGCCAGGCCGGAGTGCGTCACGACGGTGCCTTTCGGCACACCGGTCGATCCGGACGTGTAGATGATGTACGCAGCAGACGCTGGTGTGGTCGATGTGGAGTGCTCGTCGGGGCCGATCGGAGAGTCCGGATACGCCGCGACCTCCGCCGCGATGTCGGGGTCGCGAAAGTCGATCCACGCGGCGACGCTGCCACCTGCGGCAGCGTCGACTGATTTGATGCCGATGCGCGCTCCGGAGTCTTCGAGCATGTGCGCCACCCGATCTTCCGGGTACCGCGGGTCGACGGGAACGAAGACTCCACCGGATTTGGCGACTGCCCACACTGCAAGAACCGAGTCGACCGACCGCGCAACCGCCAGCGCTACCGGTACCTCGCCGCACACGCCCAGGTCCATGAGGTATCGAGCGATCCGATTGGATTCACTGTCAAGCTCGCGGTACGACAGTGCGCGCTCACCGTCGTCGACGGCAATCCGGTCGGGATATGCCTCTGCCGTGCCGCCGATAATCTGCGCTAGCGTCGCATCGGGCAACCCTGCCTGACCGCGTCGTGGCAGTACGGCGGCGCTTTCACCGTCACTGAGCGTGTGAAGATCACCGACCCGGGTTGCCGGGTCGGTAACGGCGGACTCCACGAGCGTCACGAAGTTCTCGGCCATCGCTTCGATGGTCGACGCGTCGAACAGGTCGGTGGAATAGGTGAGGGTGGCGTCGATTCCGTCTGGTCGGGAAATCCCCTCGATCTCGGCTTCGTGTCGTTCGGCGATCGTCAATTCGAGATCGAACTTGGTCAGGCCGGTATCGACCGCTCGAGCCGTCATCGAGATCCCGGCGATTTCCCCGGTGTTGGTGGTCGCAATCCGCGAGGTGATTGCCACCTGGAACACCGGATTGTGCGACGACGAACGATCGAGTTCCAGTGCGTCCACCACAACGTCGAATGGCACGTCTGCGTTGTCGAAAGCGTCGAGGTCGATACTTCTGACCTGTTCGAGGTACTCGTGGAATGTCATGCCACGGTCGATGACCGTGCGCAGAGCGAGTGTGTTGACGAACATACCGACGATGGGATCCAGAGACCTGTCCCCTCGACCCGCGACCGGCGTTCCGACGACGATGTCGTCCGTACCGCTGTACTTGGCCAGTAGCAGAGCAAAGCACGCATGCAGAGCGATGAACGGCGTGGCGCCGTGGTCTGCGGCCAGGGCCGTCAGTTTCTGATGGACGGGCGCATCAATCCTGAAGTCCACGTGCGAACCGCGCAGCGACGGCGCGATCGGGCGAGGACGATCGATCGGCAGATCAAGTTGTTCGGGTGCGTATGCGAGTTGGCGAGTCCAGAACGCAATCTGTTCGGATGCAAGCGAATTCGGGTCGGCGACTTCGCCAAGGTGCTGACGATGCCACAGGGCGTAGTCGGCGTACTGGACGGTTAGCGGTTCCCACATCGGAGCGTGGCCGGTGACCCGAGCGGCGTAGGCGCCGGTGAGATCGGCGGCCAGCGGAGCAAGTGACCAACCGTCCGCCACCATGTGATGCAGGACAACCACCAGGACATATTCGTCGGTATCGGCAACCTGGATCAGCAGGAACCGCACCGAAGATTCACGCACCAGATCAAAACCGGCCGAAGCAAATTCGAAGATCCGGTCTTCGAGCAAGCGCGGTTCGACGTCGATGGATTCCAGTGCCTCGAAACTGTCACCGGGATCAAGAATCTCCTGAACTGCCTGGTCGGCGCGTTGAGGAAACACGGTGCGCAGCGATTCGTGACGAGTGACGACATCGATCAGAGCTTGCTGCAGCGCAGCGGTGTCGACATTGCCCCGCAGCGATATCGCAAACGGAATGTTGTACGCACCCGACTCCGGTGCCACTCGCCCGAGGAACCACAGACGCTGTTGTGCGGGCGCGAGCGGTAGCGTCTGCGGACGTGGTTCAACCCGCAGGGCACCGCTGTCCGGCGTCTGAGTTGCGTGTCCTACGCTCGCGGCAATTCCGGAAACAGTCGGGTGGTCGAACAACGCCCGCAAGGGCATTCGCACGCCCGTTGCCTCGGCCACCCGGGCAACCACCGTCGTCGCGGCCAATGAGTTTCCGCCGAGATGGAAGAAGTTGTCGTCGAGCCCGAGTGGGCCACTGCCAAGAATGTCGGCAAGAACAGCGGCAACCGCAATTTCGGTCGCAGTAGTCGGTGACCGGAACGCAGCCTGGGAACCCAGGATCGGTGACGGCAGGCTGCGTCGGTCAAGTTTTCCGTTGGTGGTCAAAGGAATTGCGTCGATCACCATGAACGCGTCGGGAACCATGTACGTCGGGAGCATTCCAGCAGCATGCATTCGCAACGCCTGGTCGTCGACGGCGTCGGCTGTGGTCACATACGTGACCAGAACATCACCGGCCGGTGTGGGTGCCACCACCGTCACGGCGTCGTTTACTCCAGGCGCAGCGAGGATTACGGCGTCGATCTCACCGAGTTCTATCCGGAAACCACGAATTTTGACTTGAGCGTCATCGCGACCGAGATACTCGAGCCGGCCGGGTTCAACCCAGTGAGCCCGGTCTCCGGATCGGTACAGCCGCCCTCCGCCGGCGTTGAACGGGTCGGCGACAAACCTGCAGGCCGTCAGGTCCGGACGCCCGAGGTAACCGCGAGCGAGCTGGCCGCCGGCAACGTAGATCTCCCCCGCAACACCCACTGGGACGGGTGAGAGGTGGTCGTCGAGCAGGTAGACCCGAAGCCCGTCGATGGCGTCACCGATCTGGCTGCCGGCCGCTGAGCGTGCGTGTGTACTGCCCAGTTCGAGACGAGTGACGTGCACCGTCGTTTCGGTGATCCCGTACATGTTGACAAGAGTCGGTGCCGAGTCGCTGTGATTGTCGTACCAGCGCCCGAGGCGACGCAGGTCCAGTGCTTCACCGCCGAAGATCACGTACCGGAGCGCAGTCGGAGACACTGCACGCGTGTCCGCCTCGATGTACTGGTAGAACGCCGACGGTGTCTGATTCAGCACGGTGACGCCTTCTTCGGCGACAAGGGCACGGAAGGCATCGGGATCACGCGAAAGGTCGTGGTCGACAAGTACCAGCGTTCCGCCGTTCAGCAGCGCTCCCCACAATTCCCACACCGAGAAGTCGAAGGCAAACGAGTGGAACATCGTCCACACATCGGTGTGGTCGAACCCGAAATCACGACTTGTGTTCTCGAACAGTCGCATCACCGCTGCATGAGTTACGGGGACGCCTTTCGGCCTCCCGGTCGAGCCCGACGTGTAGATGACGTTGGCCAGGTTGTCGGCGCTGTGAAAACCCGAGAGGTCGCCGAGAGTGTCGGCGGAGAATTCGGCGGATTCGACCCCGACCACCACCGCGCCAGAAATCTCGGCGTCGGAAATGATGCACACCGGCTTCGCGTCGTCGATCACAAAACTCACCCGATCAGCCGGGTGCGCACGATCGAGTGGGAGATAAGCACCGCCGGCCTTCAACACGGCTACTACGGCGACGATCATGTCGAGCGATTTCGTCAGCATGATGCCGACCAGTGATTCGGGCCGCACACCCTCCTGGATCAGCTTGCGTGCCAGCCGGTTCGATCGCTCGTCCAGCACTCGATACGACATCCGCTCGGTGCCGCACACCACCGCAACAGCGTGTGGCAGGTTCCGCACTTGACCGGCAAGGACGTCGGTCAGTGTACGAACCGGAGTTGGCGGCCGCACCGGCCGTACGAGCGCACCTCGCTCGTCGGCTCGCAGTAGCGCAACAGCCCCCAAAGCCAAGCGAGGTGTCGTCACCAGCGCGGTCAGGATTCGGTTGAAGCGGTCTGCGAGATCCTCGGCAGCTCGCTTCGAACCGAGCCAGTCCACAACCCCGGTGACAGTCCGGTCGCCGCTGCCGTCACTGCCAGCCGGGACCGTCAGCGAGACAACAAGGTCCGGGTCGGTGGCGATGTCGGACCCGATGGGCACCCCTACTATCAGCCCGGGAAACCGTGGGTGCGCGTCGAGCGCTTCGTCGAAACACAGCATCGCCCGGAACAAAGGTCCACGCTCCACCGTGCGGCCGTCCCCGAGGGCTGCGGTGACCGATGTCAGAAGGGTGTCCGCACGATCGAATGCTTCGACGGTGACACCATCCACGATCTCGACCAATTCCGCGAGCGTCGCGGAGGTCGACGCCTCGGTTCTCAGGACCAATTGATTGGCGAACATCGATACAAAATCGTCGGGACTCGGCGAACCGTATCCACGCACCGATACCCCGATTGACACTTCTTCGGCCGAGCCGTGGCGTCGTAGCAGGCCAACCATCGCGGACTGCAGCAGCACGAACACACTCGTATCCGTCGCTGCGGCCATCGACTCGAGACACCGGAACACATCGGATTCGATCGCGACGGGCGCCTGAGATCGAATCCCGTCCGCCGACACCGGCAGCCCCAGTTCTTCTGCAGGTGTCGAAAGTTTCCGCGCCCAGTATTCGATATTTTGCGAATGGCGAACATTGTCGACCCAGCTCCGTGCCCCGTGAAAATCTATATCCGACAATCGGGTATCAGGACCAGCGGCGCAGAACAATTCGAGGAAATCGAGGAACCCACAATGGTGGGCGGTGAGGGTCTCGTCGGTATAGAGATCCGGGTTGGCCGCAAAATCGATCTGGATGTCGGTGGTGGACGGCTGGTAGACGTTGACCGATAGATCCTCCACCGGGCCCGTCGAGATCACCCGGAGTTCACCGGCGGCGGCGCCAAGAGTAATGCCGGAATGAAACAGCATCAGATTGATCAGTGGTCCGTGAAATCCTCGACCATCTGCCATGGCCCCAGTACCCGCGTTGAGATCTCGTCGCAGATCCTCGTGTCGATACTTCTGATGACGCAACGCGCCGGTGAGTTCCAGTTTCACCTCGCGGAGCACGTCACCGACGCAGTAGTTCGGGTCGACCGTCGCCCGCAGCGGTACAACGTTCGACATCATTCCGCCGGACCGTCTGGCAGCCTTTGTCGTGCGTCCGGACACGGGCAGACTCAGGACCACATCTCTGGTGCCGATCGTGCGGGCCAGGAACGCGGCCAAGGCTCCGATCACTACTGACGCGGTTGTGACGTCATGAGCGTCCGCGACGATTGCGATGGTGTTTCGCAGCGCCGCAGGCACAGTTGCCGATCGGATCCGGGCCCACGACTGCGCTGGCGCCGTATTGCGTGCAAGTGACGTCCCGGACGGCTGATCAGCCATCTTCGTGTTCCAGTACTCCCGATCGCGGTTCCATCGCGTCGAACCCAGGTAGTCGGATTCGGACTGGACCAGAGCGGGGAGCGACGCTGTTTCCTGGTCGGGAACCGGTTCGTTCCGAACGGATGCGGTGTAGATCTCGGCTGTGCGATTCATCATCGACATCGCGCCGAACCCGTCGAGAGCCACGTGATGAATGCGGCTGTACCAGTAGTAACGGTCCTCCGCAAGCACGAGAACTGCCATCCGCACCAGACGATCGACGAAGGGATCCATGGGGGTGGTGTGTTCGCGGTGCATCCAATCCTGGGCTGCCGCTTCAGGATCCGACTCTCCGCGCAGGTCCACCACGTCCAGCCGGTCATCCAGGTTCACGTCGAGCCATTGCCGTGGCGTGCCGTCCACCTCGACCAATCGGAGATACCCCGATCCGATCTCACGTCCGGTTTGCTTACTCGCCGCGGTCAGTACGGCAATGTCCAACGGTCCGTCCACATCGACGTACTGCGCAATGGTGACCGGAATTTCGGGCCTCAGCTGTTGCGCGACAAGTAAGGAAAGTTGTGAAGGGGACAGCGGGAAAGTGTCGGACATTCTTCCTCGATTGGGGCTACCTTCCACACGGATCTCCCTTGAACGAAATAGTCGTGACACACGAGCAAAAACGCACCAGTCAATAGGCCGAGCCAAGAAAGGAGCAAATGCCGAAAGCTGACAAATTGCCCACTTGAGATCTCATCGTGACTATCCGTCGCGGCGTTACCACACAGATATATGAGAGCGGATCACAAATGCGGCAAAACAGGACTATCGTCCTGCATATAATGGCGAAAAGTCCCGCGGTAAACAAACTGGCGGGTCAGATACCCTCACCATAGGGCACCAAACGTCACAGGTCTTTGTGCGCCAGATCCACGGCCTCGAGCGTCAGGCGAGAATCATCGACCATGGCGCGAAGTATCCGCTGAAACCGGAATGCAAGATCACGGGCCTCTGTCGGCGGAGCAATGCAGTTCACGTAGCCGACGGCTCGGGAACTACCCGTCTGACTCGGTAGCGAGATGTACAGTTCTGGCATGTCGGCAAGTTCGAATCCGACTGGCACCCCGCCCATCACGGCCCGGAACCGTGGATGCGTATCCATCGGCGATTGCGCAAATACCAGTGTCCTGAACAGCGGACCGTAGTCGAGTGAACGACGCTCGCCCAGCGCAGCCGCCACCGCGGACAACCGGATATCCGCGTGGATCAGCGCGTCGACAACTGCATCGTCGGTCCGCTCGATCAACCGGGTCAAACTCTCCGCGGTGTCGATGGTCAAACGAAGTACGACGTGATGGGCGTACATCGAGGCAAAGTTGTCCGGGTGCGGCGCACCATACCCTCGAAGCGGAACCCCGATCGAGACCTCCGAGGCTGAACCTCGTCGACGCAGCAATCCTGCGACGGCCGCGTGATACAACACGAACATGCTGGTGCACATCGATGCTGCCAGCGATTCGAGCCGTCGATACAGCTGTGGGGAGATGACGACCGGCGCCGAGGAACGCTCACCTGCGAGCATAGGAAGCAAACCCAACGTCGGGGCGGGTGTCGACAACGCCTCACGCCAATACTCCAAGTTACGGGCCTGCAACCCAGCTGAATCCGGTGTCGTGTCAGCTCGCGGATCGACATCCGCCACGAGGGTCGCCGCGTCGCTGGAACCGATCAAGGCAAGAAGTTCACAAAAACTGCGATGGTGCTCGGTGAGGATTTCCTCGGAATACAGATCAGGATGCGCTGCAAAATCGACCTGAATGCCGCTCGTTTCGGAGTGCGACTGGAGCGTGACCTCCAAATCTTCGACGGGGCCCACAGACTCGAGATGCAGCACACCCCGCGCGTCGCCAAGCGTGATTCCAGATGGAAACAGATTCAATGCCAGAACCGGTGCGCGAAGCGGTTGCTGGTCGCGGTAGCGGCGGTGCCGAATCGCACCCACCAATTCGACTTTGACTGCCTGCACCAATTCACCAACTCGGCAATGCGGATCGAGCATGACGCGCAACGGCACGATATTCGACGCGCATCCACCGGGCACCCGCGCACTCGACGAAGTCGGCGCCGGCGTCGGAATTCGAAGAACTACATCACGAGAACCCGTCATGCGCCCGAGATACAAGGCAAACGTCGCAATGAGCACCGTGGACAGGCTCACGCTCTCCGCGTCGGCGATGCCTTCGAGAGAGGCGATGACATGTCGCGGCACAGTTCCGGTTCGGACGCTGGGCAACGCCACAGCCGTCGCGGTTTCAGCCGCCAGCGACGTTCGGGTCGGCGCACCCGCAAGTGTTGCGTCCCAATACTTCTGATCCTGGATCCAGCGTTTCGACACACGGTAGCCGACCTCGGTGTCGACTGCGGTACGAGGCGAATGTGGCGAATCCGGAGCCGTGTTCCGCACGGCCGCGGTGTAGATCTCGGCCGCGCGAATCATCATCGACCGCCCGCCCGCAACATCGAGCGCGATGCGATGCACTCGGGCGTACCAAATGCAGTGCTCGTCACCCAGAACGAGAATGGCCCACTGTGTCAGTTGCTCGGTCGACGGGTCCATCGGCCGAGCCGATTCGCGCTGCATCCAGTTCCGGGCCACGGTGTGTGGATCCGATTCGGTTCGAAGGTCTACCACGTCGAACGAATTCGCGCCCCGCTTGCCACCATGACTCATGACAACACCCTGCGCCGGTAGGAGTGATCGGCATCCGAATTCACGGCTGGCGAGTGAACTAGCAGCTTTCAGGGTGTCGACGTCCAGTTTTCCTGCGACGTCCACGTAGTGGCTGACCGTCAGTGGAACGTCGGGCCGAGAATGCTGCGCCTCGAGAAGTTCCTGCTGCTGCGGCGAAAGAACCGTAAGTTGACCCTGACGAGATGACCGGCGATCGCGCGAGGTTCCGAGAGCACGGTGTCTATCGGAACTGCCTTTCACGCGGATCTCCCTTGGGATGTTCGGTACGAAAACGGCAAAATGCCTTCGCTGGTAAATATCGCGCGAACACATAACTCCGTTACCGGACATAACGCCTAACGCCGGCACCTTGGTCAGGTACCGGCGTCAGAGGGGAAAAGCATCAGTGGATCAGACTGTGAAACCCAAAGCTCGAAGCTGTTCGCGTCCGTCTTCGGTGATCTTGTCCGGGCCCCACGGCGGCAGCCACACCCAGTTGATCTTCATGTCGGTACACAGGTCGCTGCGAACCAACGCGCCGCGAGCCTGATCCTCGATCACATCGGTCAGCGGGCACGCCGCCGACGTCAGCGTCATGTCGATCGTGACAACGCCGTCGTCCTCGAAGATCCCGTACACAAGACCGAGGTCGACGACATTGATTCCCAGTTCGGGGTCGACAACGTCGCGCATGGCTTCTTCGAGTTCGTCGAGTCGTTCCGGGGAGGGCAGTGTTCCGGAACCCTGCGCGCCACCGAATTCCGCAGTGGAATCGGGATTGGGGTTCACCGGAGCGGTGGCCTCGGACTCCTGTGTTGCTTGTGTCTCGGTCATGATCCCTGTCCTCTAGTCGTGTCGACCAAATCACTGCTGTTGTCTCGAGCATTCACGGCACCACCGTCAACAATCTGGACAACTGCATCCTTGAACGCCATCCATCCGAGCAACGCGCACTTCACACGTGCCGGGTACTTCGAAACTCCCACAAAGGCAATGCCGTCACCGAGAACGTCTTCGTCGCCCTCGATCTTGCCGCGACTGCTGACCATCTCGTTGAAAGCTGCCACGGTCTCGAGCGCATCCGTGACCTTCATGCCGATGACAAGGTCGTTGAGCACCGACGTCGACGCCTGGCTGATCGAACAGCCCTGACCGTCGTACGACACGTCAGCGACGGTGTCGTCGTCCGCGATGTGCACGCGCAGTGTTACTTCGTCGCCACAGGTCGGGTTGACGTGATGAACCTCGGCGCCGAACGGCTCACGAAGACCGCGACCGTGCGGATGTTTGTAGTGATCGAGGATCACTTCCTGATACATCTGCTCCATACGCATGATTCAGTTCAACTCCCCTGCAACACCGAAAAATTCCTGGGCACGCTTGATCGCCGCAACCAGCACGTCGATTTCCTCAGCGGTGTTGTAGAGGGCAAACGACGCACGGGCCGTAGCCGCGACCCCGAGGCGGCGGTGCAGTGGCCAGGCGCAATGGTGTCCGACGCGGATGGCTACACCCTCGTCGTCGAGAATCTGACCGAGATCGTGGGCATGGATGCCGTCGACGACAAACGAGATTGCGCCGCCGCGGTTTTCAGCGGTCTGCGGACCCACGATGCGTAGGCCGTCGATTGTCGAGAGCTTCGCGAGTGCGGCTTCGATCAGCGCATGCTCGTGTGCGGCAATCGCATCCATTCCGACATCGCTGAGATAGCGCACCGCAGCACCGAGACCGATAACCTGCGAGACCATCTGCGTTCCTGCCTCGAACCGCTGTGGCGCCGGCGCATACGTGCTGGCCTCCATCGTGACGGTTTCGATCATCGATCCGCCCGTGATGAACGGAGGCATCGCGGCCAGCAACTCGGCCTTGCCGTACAGAACACCGATACCGGTGGGGCCGAGCATCTTGTGACCCGAGAATGCCGCGTAGTCGACATCGAGTGCATGGAAGTCGACTGCCATATGCGGAACCGACTGGCACGCATCGAGAACCACCAGAGCGCCGACCGCGCGGGCCCGCCGAACCAATTCCTCGACGGGCGCGATCGCGCCTGTCACGTTGGACTGATGAGTGAAGGCAACAACCTTGACGGCGTCGGTCAATTCGAGCGAATCGAGATCGATCCGGCCGTCGTCCGTGACCGCGTACCACTTCAACGTAGCGCCGGTGCGCCGCGCAAGTTCCTGCCACGGAACAAGATTGGCGTGATGCTCGAGTTCGGTGATGACGATTTCGTCGCCAGGCCCGACGTGCCGATCGAAGCGGTCGTCACCGAGAACGTATGTCACCAGGTTCAGCGCTTCGGTGGCGTTCTTGGTGAAGACGAGTTCGTCGGAATCAGCCCCGACGAACTCCGCGATCAAAGCTCGCGCGTCCTCGTAGGCGTCGGTAGCCTCTTCGGCCAGCTGATGAGCACCCCGGTGAACCGCTGCGTTGCACGTGGTGAGAAATTCCCGCTCGGCGTCGAGCACCTGGAGTGGCCGTTGCGACGTGGCACCGGAATCCAAGTACACCAAAGGTTTTCCGTCGCGCACCGTACGTCCCAGGATAGGGAAATCTTCCCGAATCCTGGTGACGTCGAGCTCGCGCACCGAGGTGGTCATCGCGCTTATGCTCCCTGGGTTGCTGAAGCGTCCGCTGTGAAACGAACGTAGCCGTTGGTCTCGAGCTCATCGGCCAATTCCGGTCCGCCGGACTCGACGATGCGGCCACCGACAAAGACGTGAACGAAATCGGGAGCGATGTAGCGCAGGATGCGCGTGTAGTGCGTGATCAGCAGAACGCCGCCGTTCTCGCGCTCCTTGTAGCGGTTGACGCCCTCGGAAACGGTGCGCAGCGCGTCGACGTCGAGACCGGAGTCGGTCTCGTCGAGGATCGCGATCTTCGGCTTGAGCATGCCCAACTGAAGGATCTCGTGGCGCTTCTTCTCGCCGCCGGAGAAACCTTCGTTCACGGAACGCTCGATGAACGCGGGATCGATCTCGAGCTCGTTGAGAGCTTCCTTCACTTCCTTGACCCAGTGGCGAAGCTTGGGGGCTTCGCCGCGCACTGCGGTAGCTGCGGTGCGCAGGAAGTTGGACATGGAGACGCCGGGAACCTCGACGGGGTACTGCATCGCCAGGAACAGGCCGGCGCGAGCGCGCTCGTCGACGCTCATCTCGAGGACGTTCTCACCGTTGAGGGTGATGGAACCGGAAGTGACCTGGTACTTCGGGTGACCTGCGATGGCGTACGACAGCGTCGACTTGCCCGAGCCGTTGGGGCCCATGATCGCGTGCGTCTCACCGGAGCGGACCGTCAGGTCGACACCTTTGAGGATCTGGATGGGCTCGGCGTTGGCGTCGCTGTTGGCAACCTCGACGTGCAGGTCACGAACCTCGAGGACCGAGGTGGCCGGTGTGGTGCTGTTGTCACTGGTAGACATGAAATTCCTTCAAGATGAGAAGTATGAGGGCGGTCAGGAGCCGACTGCTGCGAGTTCGGCTTCGACTGCGGCTTCGAGGCGATCGCGCACCTCGGGAACAGCGATCTTGTTGATGATCTCGTGGAAGAACCCACGCACGACCAGACGGCGTGCCTGATCCTCCGGGATGCCGCGAGCGCGCAGGTAGAACAACTGCTCGTCGTCGAAACGACCTGTAGCGCTGGCGTGTCCGGCTCCGACGATCTCGCCGGTCTCGATCTCGAGGTTCGGCACCGAGTCGGCGCGTGCACCATCGGTGAGGACGAGGTTGCGGTTGAGTTCGAAGGTGTCGGTTCCCTCGGCTGCCGCACGAATCAGAACGTCGCCGATCCACACGGTGTGCGCATCAGGCTTGCTCGAATTCGGATCGCCCTGGAGTGCGCCCTTGTAGACCACGTTGGACTTGCAGTTGGGCTGGCTGTGATCCACGAGCAGACGCTGTTCCAAGTGCTGTCCGTCGTCAGCGAAGTACACACCGAGCAGTTCGGCGTCGCCACCTGGTCCGTCGTACTTCACCGTTGCCGAGAGACGAACGAGGTCGCCGCCAAGGCTGATCGCCGTGTGGCGAAGAACTGCATCGCGGCTGAGGCGAGCGTGATGCGACGTGACGTGCACGGCATCCTCGGCCCAATCCTGAACTGCGACGACGGTCAGGTGCGCACTGTCGCCGAGTACGAATTCGACGTTCTCCGCGAAGGTTCCGCTGCCGCGCTGATCGAGGACAACGGTCGCCTTCGCGAACTGAGCCAGACGAATCTGGGTGTGACCGTAGGCAACTGTGTCGGCGCCTGCGCCTGTCATCGTGACGACGACGGGCTTCTCGACCTCGATCTCGGCTCCGATCGAAATGACCGTCGCTGACTCGAAGCTCGAGTATGCCTGCGCTGCAATGCGATCGGCAGGGACGCCGGCCTTGCCGAGGCGCTCGTCGTCGCGGCCGACAGTCTCGACGGTGACATCGCTACCGGCCTCGACGTCGACCGTGATCTGAGCGTTGGCAACGGCACTGCCGTCGTGCAATCCGCGCAGACGACGCAGCGGGGTGAACCGCCAGATCTCGTCACGTCCGCCGGGAACCTCGAATGCATTGACGTCGAACGAGGAGAACTGCTCACCCTTGTTCGTGATGGGTGAGCCTGTGGCTGCACCCTTTACAGGAGCGGTCGGGTTCTCCCCGACTACAGCTCCGATGACACCGGTCTCTGGCGTGGTCACTAACCCACAGCCCCTTCCATCTGAAGTTCGATAAGGCGGTTGAGCTCGAGCGCGTACTCCATCGGGAGTTCCTTCGCGATGGGCTCGACGAATCCACGGACGATGGTGGCCATGGCCTCGTCCTCGGTCAGACCACGGCTCATCAGGTAGAAGAGCTGATCGTCGCTGACCTTGGAAACAGTGGCCTCGTGGCCCATCGTGACGTCGTCCTCGCGGATGTCGACGTACGGGTAAGTGTCGCTGCGGCTGATCTGGTCGACAAGCAGAGCGTCACACTTGACGGTCGACTTGGAACCGTGGGCACCCTTGTTGACCTGCACCAGACCGCGGTACGACGCGCGTCCACCGCCACGGGCGACGGACTTGCTGATGATGGTGGACGACGTGTGCGGAGCCAGGTGGAGCATCTTGGCGCCGGTGTCCTGGTGCTGTCCCTCGCCCGAGAATGCGACGGAGAGAACTTCACCGCGGGCGTACTCGCCCATCAGCCATACGGCCGGGTACTTCATGGTGACCTTGGAACCGATGTTGCCGTCGATCCACTCCATGGATCCGCCGGCTTCGACCTTGGTGCGCTTGGTGACCAGGTTGTAGACGTTGTTGGACCAGTTCTGGATGGTTGTGTAGCGGCAGTGGCCGCCCTTCTTCACGATGATCTCGACAACTGCCGAGTGCAGTGAATCGGACTTGTAGATCGGCGCGGTGCAACCTTCGACGTAGTGCACGGAGGCATTCTCGTCGACGATGATCAGGGTGCGCTCGAACTGACCCATGTTCTCGGTGTTGATGCGGAAGTACGCCTGCAGCGGGATGTCCACGTGGACTCCCGGCGGAACGTAGATGAACGAGCCACCGGACCACACCGCGGTGTTCAGCGCGGAGAACTTGTTGTCGCCGGCCGGGATGACCGATCCGAAGTACTCCTTGAACAGCTCCGGGTGCTGCTTGAGACCGGTGTCGGTGTCGAGGAAGATGACGCCCTGCTGCTCGAGATCCTCACGGATCGAGTGGTAGACGACCTCGGACTCGTACTGAGCGGCAACACCGGCAACGAGGCGCTGCTTCTCCGCCTCGGGGATGCCGAGCTTGTCGTACGTGTTCTTGATGTCCTCGGGCAGGTCTTCCCACGACTCGGCCTGCTTCTCGCTGGACCGGACGAAGTACTTGATGTTGTCGAAGTGGATACCTTCGAGGTCGCTGCCCCAGTTCGGCATCGGCTTCTTGTCGAAGGTGCGCAGAGCCTTGAGGCGGATGTCGAGCATCCACTCCGGCTCGCTCTTCTTCGCGGAAATATCCCGCACGACAGCCTCGGAGAGTCCGCGCTGTGCGCTGGCTCCGGCTACGTCGGAATCGGACCAGCCGTAGCCGTAGTGACCGAGGGAAGCGATGGCCTCTTCCTGCGAGAGCGGCTCGGTGCCTGCAGCTGCAGTGGTAGTCGCCTGGTCTGATGTGACGGTCATGCGAGCTCCTTCCGGAGTCTTGTTACTTGACGGCTGCTCCGCCGCGACGAGGGCTGAATTCGACGCGAGGAACATTTCTGACTGTGAAGAACTAGCGAAAAACTTTGGGAACTAGCGGATCGGGAGGTTTCATCTACTCCCGTTCGATACGAGGGGAACGTGTGTCGTGCAGGCGCAGTCACCGTTCGCGATGGTGGCCAAACGCTGAACGTGCGTGCCGAGCAGTTGCCGGAACGCTTCCTGTTCCGCGTCACACAGTTCCGGAAACTCCTCTGCCACATGGGAAACCGGGCAGTGGTGCTGGCAGATCTGCACGCCGTTACCCACCGGCCTGGTCGACGCGGCAAATCCGACGGCGCTGAAAGCGTCGGCGATGGCATCTGCCGTCTCCGCAACGGCGCCGAGGTCGGCGGGATCTGCCGGTTCGACATCTCCCACAATTGCCTGGACCCGCCGCTTGGCGAATTCCTCGATCGCGGCGTCTCCACCGATTTCGCGGAGTTGGCGCATTGCTGCCCCGGCAAGATCGTCGTACGCGTGACCGAGACGCCCACGTCCAGTGGCGGTGATCTGAAATTGCTTGGCCGGACGCCCGCGTCCACGCTGACGGAGCGACGACGCGGATGCGGCGCGGGCTTCACCGGACTCGATCAACGCGTCGAGGTGACGCCTGACACCGGCCGCACTCAAACCGAGTCGCGTGCCGATTTCGGAGGCTGTAATGGGCCCTTCTTCGAGGAGCAGTTTGACCACCGCTGCCCGAGTCTGGCCTTCGACACCCACCGCTACCGGCATTACGACAGGACTCTGCGAGGCAGCTGCAGTGGACTGACCTGCAGCTTCCTTGCTTTGAGTGCGAGTCGCATTTCTTTTCACAACACAAGTGTGACGGAATTCTTTTCGCAGGTCTACTAAGGGCAACCTGCATTACATTTGGGAATAGGCGGACTGCCCGCATTGTTCACAGTTGTCCGAGCCCTGCGCACGAGCCGCTAGGCTTCCTGGGTGCCGCAGACCCCCACGCAGAAGACGACCGCGCAGTCGACCCGCGCGATCCTGCTGGACAAGCCGAAACAACTTGTCCTCTCCACCCTCGGTGTCCGGCCGTTCGGATCCAAGCCCCGGCAATCCGTGATGGCGACGCTGCACGGCGACGAGGACGAGCGCCCCGGCCTGAACGAGAAGGAGACCGCTCAGCTTCGCGGAATCAGGCGTTTCGGCGCCACAGGCACCGTGTTGATGGCGGTTGGCGCACTCGGTGCGGGTGCGCAGCCTGTACTCCAGAATCCGACGGCCGGACTACGGGTGCTGAGTCTCCCCGGACGAATGCCGACTGTCTCGTTGACGATGACAATGACCGGAACTGTTCTGGTTGTCCTGGCGTGGCTCATGTTGGGCCGATTTGCCGTCGGTGATCTGCGAACTCGCGCCGGCGCGCCGCGCCGCATGAGCAGATCACAACTGGACCGCACGCTGTTGCTGTGGATTTTGCCGCTGACCGTCGCACCGCCGATGTTCAGTCGCGATGTGTATTCGTACCTGGCGCAGAGTGAGATCGCGGCACGCGGACTCGATCCGTATCTCATCGGCCCCAAAGCCGCGCTCGGCGTCGATCACGTGCTCACCAGAACTGTTCCGACGATCTGGCGTGACACCCCGGCACCGTACGGACCGTTCTTTCTGTGGCTTGGACGCGGCATCAGTTCGCTGACCGGCGACAACATCGTTGCCGGAATCTTCCTCCATCGCCTGCTCGTTCTGGTGGGCGTTGCGTTGATCGTGTGGGCACTGCCCCGCTTGGCCAAGCGGTGCGGTGTCTCCGCGGTCAGCTCCCTGTGGCTCGGCGCCGCCAATCCCCTCCTGCTGTTCCATCTGGTTGCCGGCATTCACAACGAAGCCCTGATGCTCGGTCTCATGCTCGCCGGAATCGAGGTGGCGCTGCGCGCGGTCGAAGGCGCCGGCCCGATCCGAGGTCGCTCGCTTGCTCTGTTGATAGCCGGCTCCGGCCTGATCGCGTTATCGGCGACCGTAAAGATCCCGTCCCTGCTTGCACTCGGTTTTGTCGGAATGGCGTTGGCCCGCCGGTGGGGCGGAACCTGGAAGTCCTTCTTCTCGGCGGCGCTGCTGCTCGCCGGCGTGACCGTTGTCGTGATCGGCGTCATCAGCGTCGCCAGTGGCTTGGGTATGGGTTGGATCAACACGCTCAACACCGCGACAGCCGTGCGAAGCTGGATGTCGATACCCACGCTTCTTGGCGTCGGGACCGGATTGGCCGGAGTGCTTCTCGGACTCGGCGACCACACGACGGCGATTCTCACCATCACCCGCCCGATCGCATATCTGGTCGCAGTGCTGATCACGGCCAGAATGATGGTCTCCGTCTACATGGGACGCCTCCATCCCGTCGGCGGGCTCGGAATCGCCCTCGGCGCGATCGTGCTGCTCTTCCCGGTTGTGCAACCGTGGTACCTGCTCTGGGCGATACTCCCGCTCGCAGCCTGGGCAACCGCTCCGATATTCCGCGTCCCTGCCGTGGTGTTCACGTCGATCGTGAGCGTCATGCTCATGTCGAACGGCGCCGAATACCTGCCGTTCATGATCGTCCAAGCGGTCGTCGCGACGATCATCACCGCTTTCGCGTTGATCTACCTCACCCGGAATTCCCTGCCCTGGCGTAGCGAGAAACCAGTAGCGGAAATCACGAAAACCAGACCAGTGGACGAAGGCAACTCTGCCGGGGCTTACGCTGATTCTCCGTGACCTCGAGTGCAACAAGATCGTCGACGCCTGCCGTGCGGATAGAAGGCGTCGTCAAATCGTTTGACGGTGTTCGTGCCGTCGACGGTATCGATCTCACCGTTGAAACCGCGCAGGTCGTTGCCCTTCTCGGCCCCAACGGCGCTGGTAAGACCACTACGGTCGAGATGTGTGAAGGCTTTGTCACCCCTGATTCCGGAACGGTCCGAGTACTCGGACTGGACCCGATCGCCGATTCCGGTGAAGTTCGTTCGCGGATCGGCGTCATGCTCCAAGGCGGCGGCGCGTACCCCGGCTCCAAAGCCGGCGAAATGCTCGACCTCGTGGCCTCGTACTCCGCTGATCCTCTCGATCCCACCTGGCTTCTGTCCAAGCTCGGATTGACCGACGCACGGCGAACTCCGTATCGACGGTTGTCCGGTGGCCAGCAACAACGCCTGTCGTTGGCCTGTGCACTGGTGAGCCGACCGGAACTTGTCTTCCTCGACGAACCGACTGCAGGCCTCGACGCCCAGGCCCGTCTCCTCGTGTGGGAGTTGATCGATGCATTGCGCCGCGACGGTGTCAGCATTCTCCTGACCACTCACCTCATGGACGAAGCTGAAGCACTGGCCGACGAACTGGTCATCATCGACCACGGCCGCATCGTCGCATCGGGCACTCCCGCCGAAGTCACCAGCAAGGGAGCCGAGGGTCAATTGCGACTGACCACGATGTCCGGACTGAGTGTCGATTCACTTGCACTGTCCCTCGCCGGGGAATTCCGAGTGAGCGAAGCCAATCCGGGGACATACTTGATCGAAGGCTCGATCGAACCGTCGACGGTGGCGACGGTGGCGACATGGTGTGCCGAACAAAATGTCCTGATCAATGACATTCGCGTCGATCAACGTAGTTTGGAAGACGTCTTCCTCGAATTGACGGGTCGTGATCTGCGGGGATGACGGGAAACAAGGTCGTGAACAAAGCCGTGTCGAATAGCCAGAACAATGCTTCGGCGAACAGCGCCCGGGACCGACGGTTGGCTGACAATCGCTTCGAGCCCGGTACGTTCTCCCCCGATCCTCGCCCCAACTCTGCGGCGAAGATGATGGCGGCTCAGACCAAGCTCGAATTGACGTTGTTGCTGCGCAACGGCGAGCAGTTACTGCTGACGATGCTGATTCCCATCACGCTGCTGATCGGACTGTCCCTCCTGCCCCTGGGCGATCTGGGGGATTCAAGGGTCAGCAAAGTATTGCCCGGCGTCATGATGGTGGCGGTGATGTCCACCGGATTCACCGGGCAGGCAATCGCAGTGGGCTTCGACCGCCGATACGGCGCACTCAAACGTCTTGGCGCTACACCACTTCCGCGGTGGGGAATCATCGCAGGCAAGAGCGCAGCCGTCATCATCGTCGTGGCATTGCAATCGGTCATACTCGGCCTGATCTCCCTCGCACTTGGTTGGCGCCCGACGCCGACGGAACTGGCGATCGGCGCGGTGGTCATCGCGCTGGGAACCGTTACCTTCACCGCACTCGGACTGCTCCTCGGCGGCACATTGCGTGCGGAAATCGTTCTGGCACTTGCCAATGTCCTGTGGTTTGTGATGGCAGGCATCGGCAGTGTCGGACTGATCAGCGAAGACATCCCCGCCGCCCTGCACACCTTGGTACGCCTGGTTCCGTCCGGCGCCTTGGCCCATGCACTCGACTCGGCCCTCGCGTCCTCGATGGACTGGTTCTCGATCGTCGTGCTGCTCGTCTGGGCTGTGATCGGCGGAGCCTGCGCCGCACGGTGGTTCAAATTCACGTGAGCATTTCGCGGAAGGCACTCCGGATAGCCGGCGCAACCAGTGCGCTGATGCTACTTGCTGCCGTTCCGTCAACCGCGTCGTTGCCGACTGCGGGCCCGCTGGCACCGGCCAATCCCTACCTCGGTCCGGTCGGCACAGCAACGATGCACGGCGACGCCGGTTCGTCCGACGTCACTCCCCTCCCAGGGCCGGGCATCGAACCTCACGAGGTCACCGCGTTTCCTCTGATGTCGGCGTGCCCGACAATCTTGCAAGGTTCCGACGGCCTGATCGTCTCTCTGTGCACCACGATGCTCGGTCAGATCCCGACCATTCACCTCATCGATCCCAAGGCCGAGGCGTCACCGTTCGGCCGATCCGTCGCGCAGTTGCCCCTGGCGAAGGGCAGCCTGCTCGGTGGCGTCTACGCATACCTCGACCACGAGAACCGACTGGTTGCCGTCGACGGCAATCGCCAACTCGTTCGCATCGCGCATGCTCAGAACCCCGACGGAACCTGGCGTCTGGAACTCTCCGAGGTCATCGACCTCTCTGGCGCCGTCGCGGCCGACGACAATGTCACCGGGCTGGCACCGGACTGGACCGGCAATGTCTGGTTCGCGACCGGCCACGGAACCGTCGGCGTTGTCGGCACCGATCGGATCGCTCATACGATCGACCTTCCCGAAGGCGAACAGGTTCAGAACAGTATTTCGACCTCGCCTACGGGAACGGCCGTCGCCACCACTCATGCGCTGTACCAACTGAGCCGCAAGGGCGACGATATTGCCGTCGATTGGCGTCAGCCTTACGACCGCGGCCCCGCAAGGAACCCTGGCCAGTTGAGTTGGGGAACAGGATCGACACCCACGTACTTCGGGCCGTCGACGGGCAGTGATTTTGTCACGATCGTCGACAACGCTCACCCGACCGTCAGCGTCCGGGTCTATCGGTCAGATACGGGTGCTGAAGTGTGCTCCCAACCCGTCCTGACCGCAGCCGGCAAGGACGGCTCACCGAGCGGCAGCGAGAACTCCCCCATTGCGATCGGCCACTCCATCTACGTAGCCGGCACCTACGGGTATCCGTATCCGACCACACCGGAAGGCGCCGGTCCTGCGGTTCCAGCCACCGCACCATTCAACGGCGGAATGACTCGGGTCGACATCGATCCGGTTGGCTGTCATGTTGTGTGGGACAACACGATTCGAAGCTCCGCAGTCCCGCATCTATCCACGGCTGACGACAACATCTACACAGTGACGCGCGACGGCTCAGCCGACACGACGCCACTCGACGGTTACTCCTTTGCCGTCATCGACTCGAAGGACGGAACGCAGATCGGGTCCACCACGATGCCCGCCACCGCGGTGCACGACACCCTGCAGATGTCGGCCCTCATCACCGCGTCCGGCGAGTACTTCCAGGGAACGATCTCCGGAATTGTGCGCGTTCGCGCGTACTGACTCAGGACACCGAAGACCCCTCCGCCGCGCTCGACACCTATCCCATTCACATCAGCAGGATTGAGCGCGTCGGCTTTGACAGCAGTTTCAAACCGGCTGGGATGCGAACGCGTCGGGCCGGTGGGCAATCACTGCACATGCATTTGTTCGTGTGCCAGGCTCAGACCATGGTCTGGTATCAGAGATTCATGCCGCCCGACGCCAAAGAGTTGGGTGCAATCGCACACGGTCCGATGCTGTTGGCCCAAGTGGAAGGCGTGACTGTGGGACTACGGTCGATTGTGGCCTACACATCGGGGCTTGAACTCGCAGTTGTCGTGGTAGCGAAAGGCGTTCACGCTGACGCGCTACGACGTCAATACGCAGCGCCGGCGATCACCGATCCTGAAACCGGCCGACGCCGACCCGGCGAGACGCATGGGAGACCTTTACGGTTGAGAGCTCTCGAGGACTCGGTGCTTCAACCCATTCGGCACAGAGATGGCCAGGGATACGAGAACTCCGAGATGCAGCAGCGCGAGTACCTATTTGAGCTGACGCCATTGCCTGACACAGAGGATCTACCCCTCCTCGCAGAGTGGCCAGAGATCGGTCTCGGACCTGTCACTACTCACCTGAAGCTGCCTCCACCCGCCGTACTGGCGGCAGCGATCATTCCACTGCCGTAGTCCCTGAGAGACCGGCGATTCGACCTGCTCCTCGACTGTCACAGGTCGGCGATGATCGAGATCCTCAGATCCGCCGCATCACCGAAACAACTTTGCCCAATATGGTTGCGTGGTCGCCGTCCATGACCTGGTATGCCGAGTTGCGGGGCTCGAGGTAGACGTGGCCGTTACGGCGTCGGAGCACCTTCACCGTGGCCTCACCGTCGATCATCGCGGCCACTATCTCGCCCGAATGGGCCTCGTCCTGACGGCGCACCACCACAACATCGCCATCGCAGATCGCGGCGTCCACCATCGACTCACCGCGCACTCGCAGCCCGAACACAGTTCCGGAGCCGACAAGTTCGCGCGGGAGTTCCAATACCTCGTCAGTGTGTTCTTCGGCGAGAATCGGTGCACCGGCCGCGATATCGCCGACCACCGGCACCTCGACACTGTTGTTCGACGAACCCCCCTTGATTCCGACCAGGAAGGGCCGGACGTCCAGTTGCCGAGCCATCGCCGTGCCCCGGCGGAGGAATCCCTTTTCCTCGAGGCTCTTGAGGTGTTTGGATACCGACGACGTCGACCGCAGACCTACCGCGTCCCCGATTTGCCGGGTGCTCGGCGTGGATCCGTTTGTGGTCACCCAGTCCCGAATTGTGGCGAGAATCTGCTGCTGGCGGAGCGGGAGGGTGGAGGCGTCGAGGCCACCGAACATGTCGAGTTCGTCGTAATGCGTCACTCGGAGAATCGTAGTGAGGGGTGCCGACAGTCTTCTGCAGTAGGGCGGGCTGCCCCGACGACAGGGGGCAGACGCGGAGCGGGCTGCCCCAACGACAGGGGGCAGACGCGGAGCGGGCTGCCCCAACGACACGCTGTAGTTGTTGGGGAACTACCATCGTTGGCGTGGTGAATCGTGTGTATGCCGGATTTTTGAGCTTGGTGGATCGCCTGCCTCTCCCCTCGCTGAAGACGCAGAAGATCATCGCGTTCATCGTGATCTTGACCCAGGGCGGTATTGCTGTCACAGGTGCGGTTGTGCGTGTGACTGCGTCGGGGCTGGGTTGCCCGACCTGGCCGCAGTGCTTCCCGGGCAGTTTTGTTCCGGTCGGCCATGGTGAGGTCGCGATCATCCATCAGGTTGTGGAGTTCGGAAACCGGCTGCTGACCTTTGTGGTTGTGATTGTCGCGGCTGCGATCGTCCTGGCTGTGACGCGTGCGCGTCGTCGCCGCGAGGTTCTGGTGTACGCGTGGATGATTCCGCTCGGCACGGTCATTCAGGCGATCATCGGCGGAATTACCGTCCTCACAGGGTTGCTGTGGTGGACGGTTGCTATTCACCTGGTTGCGTCGATGCT
Organism: Rhodococcus sp. ACPA4; assembly: GCF_002300185.1. Classification (NCBI taxonomy): domain Bacteria; kingdom Bacillati; phylum Actinomycetota; class Actinomycetes; order Mycobacteriales; family Nocardiaceae; genus Rhodococcus; species Rhodococcus sp. ACPA4. The sequence goes on along the minus strand of NZ_NSDY01000001.1, from coordinate 1,083,584 downwards.
GATGGTGTGGATCGCGACGGTTATGTACGCGAAGATCGCCGAACCTGATGACGCAACCACGCTGATCGTGATGCCGAAGCCGCTGCGCTGGCTCGCGGCACTGAGTGGTGTGGCTCTTGCCGGAGTTCTGGTCGCGGGAACGCTCGTGACGGGTGCCGGCCCGCATGCCGGCGACAAGAGTCTTGACCGGACGGTTCCCCGCCTCGAAGTCGAGATCGTCACCCTGGTTCATCTGCATTCACAACTACTGGTCGGCTATCTGGCCTTGGTCGTCGGTTTGACGTTCGGCCTTTATGCGGTCGGAACATCCGCTGCCGTAAAGAAGCGCCTGCATGTTCTGCTGGTCCTGATTGTTGCCCAGGCGCTGATCGGCGTTGTTCAGTACTTCACCGATGTACCGCAGATCCTCGTGATCCTGCATGTCGCGGGTGCCGGTCTGTGCACGGCAGCAACGGCGGCGGTGTGGGCAGCCGGAAAGGTCAGACAAGACGTTCCGGCAGCATCCGCAGTAGCGGCCTGAAACCACCTGGCGGTCAGCGAACCATCCGCTCCCTTGCGGTGTCGCGTCGCTTCCCCACCGGCACGGACGTAGTGGCCTCAGCCAACCCCATGACGGGCATGTTCACGTAGACCGATTCGTGCTGCCCGCTTCCGACGCGGTATGTCTCGTGATAGACGCCCACATCGCCACTCTTGCCGACGCGCCGGTTGAATGCCCTCCAGGCCGGCAAATGTGGATCGTTCGGGTTCTTCGCGAACGCTTCGAGGTCGTCGAAGCTTCGCCAGTACTGGATCACGGTAATCGTGCGCCCACCCCAGGACATTCGTGCCCCGAGCATCCCCTTGTCCGGCGATCGCTGCAGTTCTCGAAGCATTCGAGGCATCGCAACAAACGCGCCGAACCACTTGTGGATCTTCCAGAGCTTGTTGAATCTCATGCCGATGATGAAAACCACAAACTGGCCGTCGACGTCCGCGGTATATCGGCCGTTCTGAACTTGATGTCGATTCATGAGAACCCTTCCATCGCAGCTTCATGTTGCCCATTACGGATAGTGACACTATCTATAATGGATAGTGCTACTATCCAAACGTGAAGTCAAGGGCAAATCTGTGAGGATCTCCGAGCTCAGCGCCCGAAGCGGAGTATCAATCGCTTCGATCAAGTACTACCTGCGTGAGGGCCTGCTCACCAGCGGTCAACAATCAGCCACCAATCAGGCCGACTACGGCGAGTACCACGCGAAGCGACTACGACTGATTCGTTCCCTGATCGACATCGGTGGTCTGTCGATATCGAAAGTTCGAGCCACGTTGGCTGCGATGGAAGACGAAACAGCCCCGATGCACGACGCATTCGGGGCGGTGATGCACGGACTCGACGAAATTCCGACCGGCGACCTGTCCGCCGATGTCATGGCGGCGTACGACGAGGTGCAGGTGTGGCTGAGGCACAGGAATTGGAAAATCGAGGATGACGCTCCAGCGGCGTACCGACTCGCGGAACTCGTCGCGACTCTGCGCCGGTTCGGCTTCCCGGCAGCGGTATCGGATTTCGACAATTCCGCGGACTTCGTCGAGAGAACAGCCGAAGCCGAAGTTCACTACGCTCGATCCATGCCGGATCGCACCGCTGCCGTCGAGACCATGCTCATCGGGACGGTGATCTACGAGCGAGCTCTAGTCGAAGTGCGGCGGCTTGCGCTCGAAGCTGCCAGTTTCCGACTTGATGAAACCAACTAGATAGACCAATTGCGGCGAAGTTCCTGCCATCAACTGCCGGAATTCGCCGCAATCAGTTTGTTCAGGCGCCGTTGCGGGCCTTCGGGAAGCGCGTCTGGTGGGCAACCCACCCGGCCATCTTCTTGAAGTGGCCGTCGGCCGGCGTGACGATGCTGGTCAGTTCACGTTCCCACTCGGCAACGGTGACGTTGTCGAAGGACGCGACGACGGCATTTGCCGTAGCAAGATCCTTGACCACCTGGTCACCGAGAATGCCGTCGGCACCCACGAGAGTGATGCGCACTCCAACAACGCCGACGGGCTGAATGACGGCGCTTGCGGTGCCGCCATGTTCGGCGACGAACTTGGTGATCGCTTTGACCGTCGACTTCGGAAGTTCCGGCGCGGTCGCGGACGGTGTGGCGTCCGACTTCTCGGTATCGGTGCTCATAGCTCGACAATACTGGTCGGTAGTCCGGCCGCAACATGAGGCATGGCCTGAGTTGACGCGACCTCAGGTGTAGAACAGACAAGATGCGAGCCATCTATGTTTCCGAGACCGGCGGACCAGACGTTCTCACGCTGTCCGAACAACCCGAGCCCACGATCGGTGCACACGATCTCCGTGTCCGCACTGAAGCCATCGGCATCAACTTCATCGACACGTACTTCCGAATGGGCATGTATGCACGCGATCTCCCCTACATCCCCGGCGACGAGGGAACCGGGATCGTCGAGGCAGTCGGCTCCGAGGTAACGGAGTTCACTGTCGGCGAGCGGGTGGCATGGGCGGCAGCAACCGCAAGCTACGCCGAAAAGGTGGCTGTCGCGTCCACTGTTGCAGTAAAAGTTCCCGACGGTGTCTCTGCGCCGGTTGCCGCGTCAGCACTCCTGCAAGGCATGACCGCGCATTACCTCTCCAAGTCCACGTACCCGATCCAGCCGGGTGACACGGTGCTTGTGCACGCCGGTGCCGGCGGCGTCGGATTGATCCTCACGCAGATGGCAGTGAGTCTCGGCGCCAAGGTCATCACAACGGTGTCGTCAGATGCCAAAGAGCAACTGTCCCGCGAGGCCGGTGCGTCGGAGGTTTTGCGATACGAGGACGACATCGCGGCCCGGGTACGTGAGTTGACCGGCGGTGAAGGTGTCGCTGTGGCCTACGACGGAGTGGGTGCAACGACGTTCGATGCAAGCCTGGCGTCGGTACGAATCCGCGGGACCGTCGCGTTGTTCGGGGCCGCAAGTGGCGCTGTGCCGCCGGTTGATCCGCAGCGGCTCAACAGCTCAGGTTCACTGTTCCTGACACGGCCGACGTTGGCTCATTACATTCGCACGCCGGAGGAGTTGCGGTGGCGGGCCGGCGACGTCTTCGACGCCATCGCTGCGGGCACCTTGAAGATTCGGGTGGGTGCGCAGTATCCGCTGGCAGATGCTGCCCAGGCTCATCGTGATCTGGAAGGCCGGGCAACTACGGGATCAATCGTGCTGATTCCGTAGGTTCGTGGCTGCAGGCGGTCAGCTGAACATTTCGCTGATCGTCTGCAGTCCCAGCACCGAGTCGATGGCTAGGCCCACGAACAACACGGACAGGTAGTTGTTGGACTGCAAGAACAGCTTGAGGGGCTTGACCTCTGCGCCGCCGCGGACTCCGCGGTACAGCTGGTGAGCGAGGAGCAGGAACCAGGCACCGGCCAGCAGAGCAACGATCGCGTAGACGAGACCGGCTGCGGGAACGAGAATCAGGCTGGTGACAACCATTGCCCAGCTGTAGAACAGGATCTGCTTGGTGACGTGCTCTTCGGTGGCGATGACCGGGAGCATCGGGACGCCGGCAGCCTTGTAGTCCTCTTTGTAACGCATCGCGAGAGCCCACGTGTGGGGCGGCGTCCAGAAGAAGATGATCAGGAACAGAACGAACGGTTCCCAGCTGAGCGAACCGGTAACAGCGGCCCAACCGACCAAGACGGGCATGCAGCCTGCGGCGCCGCCCCAGACGACGTTCTGCCACGTACGACGCTTGAGCACCATGGTGTAGATCAGGACGTAGAACGCGATGGTGATGACAACGAGGACACCAGCCAGCAGGTTGGCGCGCCACCACAGCCACGCGAACGACGCCAGTCCGAGCGCAAGACCGAAGACCAGCGCGTTGCGCGTCGGGACGGCTTCTCGGGCCAGCGGGCGCTTGGCAGTGCGCTTCATGACCTTGTCGATATCCGCGTCGACGACGCAGTTGAGGGAGTTCGCGCTCGCGGCGCCCATCCATCCACCGAACAAGGTGCTCAGCACCAACCACAGGTCGACATTTCCGCGATCAGCCATGAGCATCGCCGGAATTGTTGCCACCAGGAGCAATTCGATGACTCGCGGCTTCGTGAGCGCGATGTAAGCCAGAACCTTCCCCATTGCGCGACCCAGAACGGTGTTCTGATTGGTCGCCCGCGGGGCTGCTCCGGGGCTGCCGAAGCCATGTCCGCTCGGCTGTTGCCCTGTCCGCACGTTCTCTCCTTGCACCACGCGTTACCGCACTATCTCTTCACGACACACTGCTGACACTTTTCTGGACTATCGCATTTGCTACTACGGACGATGGTAGACCGCGGTCATCGTGGAACCGAATCGACCCGGACAGCCAGGACCATTAGGCTAGGTGACGCAGCGGAGGGACACCTCTCCCTCGCAATCCACGTACACAATGTCAGGAGACATCTGCCAGTGTCGATCACAGACGAGATCCACGTCCTCACACAGCCAGTCCACCCCTCGGACTGGACCGACCTGGACACGAAGGCTGTCGATACCGCCCGCGTGCTCGCCGCCGATGCGGTTCAGAAGGTCGGCAACGGCCACCCCGGAACCGCAATGAGCTTGGCGCCGTTGGCATATACCTTGTTCCAGCGTGTCATGCGCCACGATCCGTCGGATGCGGAATGGGTAGGGCGCGACCGCTTCGTCCTCTCCTGTGGCCACTCTTCTCTGACGCTGTACACGCAGCTCTACCTCTCGGGTTACGGCCTCGAACTGGCAGACCTCGAAGCTCTCCGCACGTGGGGTGCCCTCACACCGGGTCACCCGGAGTTCGGTCACACTGTCGGCGTCGAGATGACGACGGGTCCGCTGGGTCAGGGCCTCGCGTCCGCAGTCGGCATGGCAATGGCTGCTCGTCGTGAGCGTGGATTGTTCGATCCGGAAACCCCGGTCGGCTCCTCCCCCTTCGACCATCACATCTACGTGATCGCGTCCGACGGTGACATCGAGGAAGGCGTCACGTCCGAGGCGTCGTCGCTTGCGGGTGTCCAGGAACTGGGCAACCTCATCGTCTTCTACGACGACAACAAGATCTCCATCGAGCACGACACTACGATCGCTCTCGGCGAAGACGTCGGCAAGCGCTATGAGGCATACGGCTGGCACGTTCAGCATGTCGAGGGTGGCGAGAACGTCTCTGGCATTCTCGACGCAGTCGCTGCGGCCAAGGCCGTCGTCGATCGCCCGTCGATCATTCTTCTTCGCACGATCATCGGTTTCCCGGCTCCGAAGAAGATGAACACCGGCGACGTTCACGGCTCCGCTCTCGGTGCCGACGAAGTTGCAGCGGTCAAGGAAGCTCTCGGCTTCGATCCGGCCAAGTCGTTCGACGTCGACGCCGACGCATTGGCTCACGCCCGTGAGGTCGTCTCCCGCGGAGCCGACGCGCACAAGGCGTGGCAGGTCGAGTTCGACGCTTGGGCGTCGCGTGAGTCCGAGCGCAAGGAACTGTTCGACCGCTTGTTCGCCGGTGAGTTCCCCGCCGGTTGGGCCGACGCTCTCCCGACGTACGAGCCCGACGCCAAGGGCGTCGCAACTCGTAAGGCTTCCGGTTCGGCGCTCAACGCGCTCGGCCCGATCCTGCCCGAGCTGTGGGGCGGCTCCGCCGACCTCGCCGGCAGCAACAACACCACCATCAAGGGTGCAGACTCCTTCGGTCCGTACTCCATCTCCACCAACGACTGGAACGCAAAGCCGTACGGCCGCACGCTCCACTTCGGTATCCGTGAGCACGCGATGGGCTCGATTCTCAACGGCATCGCATTGCACGGCCCGACCCGCCCCTATGGCGGAACGTTCATGGTGTTCTCCGACTACATGCGTCCGGCTGTTCGACTCGCCGCTCTCATGAAGACGGCTGTCACCTACGTGTGGACCCACGACTCCATCGGACTCGGCGAAGACGGCCCGACGCACCAGCCGGTCGAGCACCTTGCTGCTCTGCGCGCCATCCCGAACCTGTCCGTTGTCCGTCCGGGTGACGCCAACGAGACGTCGTTTGCCTGGCAGGCAGCCCTCGAGCACAAGACGGGCCCGACCGCTCTGGCACTTACCCGCCAGGACGTCCCGGTTCTCGAAGGCACCAAGGAAAAGGCAGCTGAGGGCGTCAAGCGCGGTGCATACGTGCTCGCCGATGCCGCCAACGGTGCTCCCGAGGTCATTCTGCTGGCCACCGGTTCCGAACTGCACCTCGCCACCGAGGCTCGCGAAACCCTCGAAGCTCAGGGCGTCGCAACGCGTGTTGTGTCGGTTCCGTGCCTCGACTGGTTCCTCGAGCAGGATCAGGCATACCGCGACGAGGTCATTCCTCCGGCCGTGCGTGCCCGCGTATCCGTCGAAGCCGGTATCGCAATGCCGTGGTGGCGCATTCTCGGCGACGCCGGCCAGGCCGTCTCGCTCGAGCATTACGGCGCTTCCGCCGATTACAAGACTTTGTTCCGGGAGTTCGGCATCACCGCCGACGCGACTGTCGAAGCCGCGCAGCGCTCCCTCGCCGCTGTGAAGGGATGATCTCGATGACACAGAATGTGAACACCGAAAAGCTATCCGCCGCAGGCGTTTCCATCTGGCTTGACGATCTTTCGCGAGATCGCATCCAGTCCGGAAACCTGCAGAACCTGATCGACACCAAGTCCATCGTGGGTGTCACCACCAACCCGTCGATCTTCCAGGCAGCCCTGTCCAAGGGTTCGGACTACGACGCGCAGGTCCGCGAGTTGGCCCAGCGCGGCGCCGATGTCGACGCCACCATCACGGCGGTCACCACCGACGACGTGCGCGCAGCGTGCGACATCCTGGCTCCGCAGTTCGAGGCGTCGAACGGCGTCGACGGCCGCGTGTCCATCGAGGTTGATCCTCGCCTGGCACACGACACCGACGCGACTGTCGCGCAGGCCATCGAGCTGCACAAGATCGTCGATCGCCCGAACGTCCTCATCAAGATCCCCGCGACGCTGGCCGGCATTCCCGCCATCGCCAAGGTGATCGGTGAAGGCATCAGCGTCAACGTCACGTTGATTTTCTCGGTCGAGCGCTACGAAGCCGTCATGGGTGCGTACCTCGACGGTCTGGAGACCGCGAAGGCTGCGGGCCGCGACATCTCGTCCATCGAGTCGGTGGCGTCGTTCTTCGTTTCCCGCGTGGATTCCGAGATCGACAACCGCCTCACGGCGATCGGCACGCCGGAGGCTCTCGAGCTTCGCGGCAAGGCTGCACTCGCAAATGCTCGTCTGGCATACAACGCATACCAGCAGGTCTTCGAGGTGCAGCCGCGCTTCCAGGGACTCCTGGCTGACGGCGCCAAGGCCCAGCGTCCGCTGTGGGCGTCGACGGGCGTGAAGAACCCTGACTACCCGGACACGCTCTACGTCACGGAGTTGGTTGCACCCAACACGGTCAACACCATGCCGGAGAAGACGCTCGACGCACTTGCCGACCACGGTGAGATCACGGGCGACACCGTCTCGGGCACCGCCCAGGAGTCGCAGGCAGTGTTCGATCAGCTCGCAGCCGTCGGCATCGATCTCGCGGACGTGTTCAATGTCCTCGAGACCGAGGGTGTCGACAAGTTCGAGGTGTCGTGGAACGAGTTGCTCGACGCGACTGCCGAGCAGCTCCGCGCAGCAACCCAGAAGAGCTGAGCCTGTGAGCGATTCCGCGGCGGCATCAGATTGGGTCAACCCCCTCAGAGACAGCACGGACAAACGTCTTCCGCATATTGCCGGGCCTTGTGCCCTGGTGATTTTCGGGGTCACCGGTGACTTGGCGCGGCGCAAGCTGATGCCGGCCATCTACGACCTAGCCAACCGAGGGCTGCTGCCGCCCGGATTCGCTCTGGTCGGGTTCGCCCGGCGCGACTGGACTGACGCAGACTTCGCACAGGTAGTTCTGGACGCGGTCAAGGACGGTGCTCGCACCAAGTTCCGGCAGAGCGTGTGGGAGCGGCTGGCGGACGGCATCCGATTCGTCAAGGGCAACTTCGACGATTCCGAGGGCTTCACGAACCTGGCCGACACTTTGGCCACACTCGACACCGAGCGGGGAATCGGTGGAAATCACGGCTTCTACCTCGCGATCCCGCCGGATGATTTCCCGCAGGTTCTCGAGCAGTTGTCGTCGTCCGGGCTTGCCCAGGCAGAAGAAGGCCAGTGGCGACGCGTTGTCATCGAGAAGCCGTTCGGTCACGATCTCGAAAGTGCTCGTGAACTGAACGCTGTGGTCAACAAGGTGTTCCCCGAGGACACGGTCTTCCGTATCGACCACTACCTCGGCAAGGAAACGGTTCAGAACATCCTGGCTCTGCGTTTCGCGAACCAGCTGTTCGATCCGATCTGGAACGCGCACTACGTCGACCACGTTCAGATCACGATGGCCGAGGACATCGGTCTCGGTGGCCGCGCCGGATACTACGACGGGATCGGCGCCGCTCGCGACGTCATCCAGAACCACCTGTTGCAACTGCTGGCGTTCACCGCGATGGAAGAGCCCATCAGCTTCGAGCCGCTCAACCTGCAAGCCGAGAAGATCAAGGTCCTCTCCGCCACCAGGCTCGCCGAACCTCTCGACGAGACCACCGCCCGTGGCCAGTACACGGGCGGCTGGCAGGGTGGTCTCCCGGTTGTCGGGCTTCTCGAAGAGGACGGCTTCGCGGCTGATTCCATCACCGAGACGTATGCGGCCATCACGCTCGAGGTCGACACTCGACGTTGGGCCGGTGTGCCGTTCTATCTGCGCACCGGTAAGCGTCTGGGACGCAGGGTCACGGAGATCGCCGTGGTCTTCAAGCGGGCGCCGCACCTGCCGTTCGACAAGACCATGACCGATGATCTCGGCCAGAACGCATTGGTCATCCGGGTGCAGCCCGATGAAGGCGTCACCATGCGCTTCGGATCGAAGGTTCCGGGATCGAGCATGGAAGTGCGCGATGTCAACATGGACTTCTCGTACGGCCAGGCCTTCACCGAGTCTTCACCCGAAGCGTACGAGCGACTCATCCTCGATGTGCTGCTCGGCGAGCCCTCACTGTTCCCGGTGAACGCTGAAGTCGAATTGTCTTGGGAGATACTCGATCCCGTCCTCGAACATTGGGCTGCCGGCGGCAAACCGGACCCGTACGAGGCCGGTACCTGGGGACCGGAATCCGCCGACGAAATGTTGAACCGCACCGGACGCGAATGGAGGCGACCCTAGTGATTCTCGATTTGCCGTCAACCACCACGGTCCAGGTCAGCAAGAAACTGGTCGAGGTACGCAAGACCGGCGGCGCTGTCACGTTGGGTCGTGTGTTGACTCTTGTTGTCTGCACCCGCGACACCGGCAACGCCGAAGAAGCGATCGAGGCAGCCAACGAAGCAAGCCGCGAGCACCCGTGTCGCGTCATCGTGCTGCTGCGCGGCGACGAGCAAAGCGAACCACGCCTCGACGCTCAGATCCGCGTCGGCGGCGACGCCGGCGCCTCGGAAGTTGTGGTGCTACGTCTCTACGGTCCGCTGGCGGATCACGAGAGCAGTGTTGTCATCCCGTTCCTGCTCCCGGACACACCGGTAGTCGCGTGGTGGCCGCTCGAGGCTCCCGCGATTCCGGCCAAGGATCCGGTGGGCAAGCTCGCCGTCCGTCGTATCACCGACGCCACCGGCGCACCTGATCCGACGGCGACTATCAAGGGGCGACTCGCGTCGTACACCGCCGGAGACACCGATCTGGCGTGGAGCCGCGTCACGTACTGGCGCGCGCTGCTGGCGTCGGCACTCGATCTGCCGCCACACGAAAACGTCACATCTGCTGTGGTGTCCGGCCTGAAAACCGAACCCGCACTGGACATTCTGGCTGGCTGGTTGGCTGCGAAGACCGGAGTTCCGGTATACCGCCGCACCGGCGCACTGAATGTCGAGTTGAAGCTCGAGACGCGCAGCATCTCCATCAGCCGCCCGCAGGAGGGCACAACTGCAACGCTGATCCGGACGGGTCAGCCGGATGCACTTGTGTCCCTTGGTCGCCGGGAGACACGCGATTGCCTCGCCGAGGAACTACGTCGACTCGATCCTGACGAAATCTACGAAGAGGCACTGGCCGGCCTCGAGAAGGTGACATATGAGTGATGTTGTCGTAGAAAAGTTTTCGGACGCGGGCCAGTTGGTCGATGCGGCCGCCGCACGTTTGGTAGACACCATCGTCGAGGCTCAGAAGACTCGCGGCGTTGCGTCCATCGTTCTGACCGGCGGCGGAACCGGCATCGCACTGCTCGAAAAGTTGCGCAAAACTCCTGGTGATATCGACTGGGCGCAGATCGACCTGTACTGGGGCGACGAGCGTTTCCTCCCGGCCGGCGATCCGGAGCGTAACGAGGTTCAAGCGCGCGAGGCGCTACTCGATCATGTTCCGGTCGATCCGGATCGGGTACATCCGATGGCTGCGTCCGACGGCATCTACGAAGGCGATCCAGACGGCGCGGCAACAGCCTACGAGCAGTTGCTGGGCGCGCAGGCGCACGGCAAGCAGGTCCCCACATTCGACGTGCACCTGCTTGGCATGGGCGGCGAAGGACACATCAACTCTCTGTTCCCGCACACCGACGCGGTTCGTGAAGAGTCTCGTTTTGTGGTCGCGGTGACGGACTCCCCCAAGCCCCCGCCGGTCCGCATCACTCTGACTTTGCCCGCCGTTCAGCGCGCGAAGGAAGTGTGGCTGCTCATTTCCGGCGCAGCAAAGGCTGAAGCTGTTGCTGCTGCCGTTGGCGGCGCTGCAGCGGTCGACTGGCCATGTGCCGGCGCCACAGGATTGGTTGCCACCCGGTGGTTCCTCGATTCGGACGCTGCCTCGCAGTTGCCCTGATCTCAGATTCACTCCGGCCGGGAGTCGTCTTCGGGCGACTCCCGTGCCGGTGGAACTTCTGTGGCCACTCCCCCACGACGGCTGCTACGCACAATTGCTAGCCTGCTCGAATTTCTTCGTGCCACAACCGAACTCATCGGCGTGACACCGTTTCTCCACTCGGCACTCTGCCCGACACAACGATTCATGTTCCCCCCGGTCCATGTTCTTGAGCACTCATGAATTTTGACGCGCCCAGAGCGCTTTCGGTTCCTCCTGTGTTTCGAGGCCTTGAACGTGGCAGCGCCGGCGAGCAGAATCGGACAATGGCGTGGACACCTCAACGTGATGCCCTACGCGGGCGTGTAGCTGTTGTTGCCGGGGCAACGCGGGGCGCTGGACGCGGAATCGCCGCAGCATTAGGCGAGGCGGGCGCCACGGTTATCTGCACTGGTCGGAGCACGTCCACCGGCATCCTTCAGTCGGACTACCCGCGGAGCGAAACCATCGAGGAGACCGCCGCTCTGGTCACCGAATTGGGTGGCGTCGGAGTACCGATTGCCGTCGATCACCTCAAGAGCACTCGAGTTGCTGATCTCGCTGAGCAACTACGCACCGACTACGGACATATCGACGTCTTGGTCAACGACATCTGGGGCGCAGAGTTACTCAAGGGTGGACCGGCGGAGTGGAACACTCCGGTATGGGAACACGATCTGGACAAAGGCTTTCACATCTTGCGCCTGGCGATCGACACCCACATCACCACGTCGCATCATCTGCTGCCGCTCATGATCGATCGGCCAGGTGGACTGGTTGTCGAAATAACCGATGGCACTACCGAATACAACGCCTCGAACTATCGCATCTCAGTGTTCTACGACTTGGCAAAAGTGTCGGTGAACAGGCTCGCATATTCGCAGGGCCATGAACTTGGCCCGTTCGGATGTTCCGCCGTTGCCATTACTCCGGGTTTCCTGCGATCGGAGATGATGCTCGATAATTTTGGTGTCACAGAATCGAATTGGCGCGACGCACTACTGCCGAATCGGGATGGGCCGACTGCGCCACCTGATTTTGCTCATTCCGAGTCGCCGAGATTTGTCGGACGCGCAGTGGCCGCCCTTGCCGCTGATCCGAATCGTGCCCGATGGAATCAGCGATCTGTCAGTTCGGGTGAACTCGGAGCAGAGTACGGGTTCGCCGACATAGATGGTTCGAGGCCCAACTTCTGGCAGCCGAAGCCGGACTAATCGACGGCACGATGGTCGTCGCGCTTGTCCTCGACCTCACGCAATGACCACCCTTGAACAAAGCGCTTCGCGTTGACCAAATATGCACGAAGGTGGGTAGTCAATCTCGAGATTTCCCAAGGTTCCAGATTCGCCATACCTAATGGTCTCATTTCAGAACGCGTGGGTAGATCGGGGGCCTGACCCATCACTCCGGTTTGATGAACCGAGCTTCGACCGTCGGCGGAACTGGGATGAGGTGGACAATCCGTTCAGTGACCGGCAGCTCCCGGATGGCAGTGATCGCCTCCCACTTAAACGCGCCACACTCATTTGTCGGCAGGTCCGGAGCGAGCAGTCCCAGGCCTTGATCGTCGACGAGCCACACAATCGGAGGTGTCGGCTGGTCCACAAAGCAGGTGCGCATTTCCGGCGGTGTATCTGATGGAAGCCGGTAGCCGGCAATAACGGCGCCCATATCGCCCTCACGTCGTTCCTCGACCCACGACACTGAGTGCTCTACGACGCCAGCGCTCCAGTCACCCTCACAAGTGACCACTCGGACGGGCACAAAATCGGCCGGGATAGGTCGCGGTTCGGGTACCGGAGCAACCGTCTGCGGTAGGTCGGAGAATCCGAGAAGATTGCCGGCCAGGCAGGTTGGTTCCACCAGGCCAGGCACATTCACTCGCGACGTCGGTGGCGCAACGTCGTCCGCGTTGTTGCTCGGCGCACCACATCCCACTAACAAGGCGACGGTCGCAACGCCCAGCAATTCCCGTGAACACCGCATAAGGCACCATACTGCTCAATCGATTGTCGATTGCACAGTCGACAACGCTCGGTGACGATATGTTCGACACGTGACCACAGAAAGCCCCGAGACGATCGACCAGTACATCGCGTCCTTCCCGATCGATGTGCAACCTGTGCTCGAGAGCGTCCGTCAGACCATCCACAAAGCAGTTCCCGGCGCCGGCGAAACCATCAGCTACCAGATGCCGACCTTCACGGTCGACGGCAAAAGTCTGGTGCATTTTGCCGGATGGAAACACCACATTTCGATGTATCCACTCCCCGAGGGCGACGCCGAATTCGAGAAGGCAATCGACCCGTATCGATCAGCCAAAGCGACGGCGAAGTTTCCGTTGAACAAGCCGATCCCGCTCGACCTCGTCGCGAGGATTACCGAATTGCTCGCGGCCAGACACTAACCCGGTTTTCCGAAGGCTTCCAACATCCGCGCGCGAATTGTGCATCCGCGCGGTTGATCAACCGCGCGGATGCACAATCCCCCTGCGGCAGTGGCGGTATCGAAGGTTCAGCCCGCCGGAAGCCTTGTTGCATCCAAGGCGTTAGGCCGTCTATCGGACAGTCGCGATTCCGGCCAGGATGAGATCGATGCCGGCAAGAAATTGGTCGCGGTCGTCGTGATCACGCAACTGCGGTGTCACCTGACGTAAGAACGGGTACTCGGCTGAGTCGAGTTGTTCCCACCCTGAGGTGATTGTCGCGAGGAAGGCCGATCGATCCGTCTCGCGTGCGTGAAGGCGGGCCCCTGCGGCATACTGTCCGGCCAGGCCGAGGACATAGTTCACGAGTGCGGAAGCGCAGTCGAACTGCGCGGATTCGGGAACTCCGAGTTCTTGGAGTTGCCGGCCAACGCCTTCGAATATCTGCAGCACCGCGGACTGCCACGGCTCACGAGAGAGCTGGGTGCCGACCCACGGGTGTGCGTCGATCGCGTCGAAGACCTCGAGAACCGTAGTGCGGATGGTTTCCCGCGGCGTCGCCCCTGGGACGACGCCGGTCATAACACGTGTGATGACGTCGGTGGTCGTCGCTGCAAGCAGTTCGTTCTTGTTTGCAACGTGCCAGTAGATTGCGCCACTTCCGGTTGCCAGGCGAGACGCCAACGCGCGAAATGTCAGCGCGCCCTCGCCCTCGCTGTCGAGGATCTCGATCGCGGCCTCGACGATTCGCTCTTTCGACAGTGCATCCGTGCGTCGTTCGTTCCGCTGCGACGTTGTGTCCATCTGTCCATCTTGACATATCTGGAACACTGTTCCAAGATCGACAATGGAACAACGTTCCAATCTCATTGAAAGGAATTAAAACCATGACAACTCCAGTCACGATCATCGGAGCCGGACTCGGCGGCCTCACCCTCGCGCGTGTCCTCCACGTTCACGGCATCGCTGCAACGATCTACGAGTCGGAGCCCTCTGCCGAAGCCCGCACGCAGGGAGGTCAGCTCGACATCCACGAAAACAACGGGCAACTCGCGCTCGCGGCGGCCGGTCTCACCGACCAGTTCCGCGCGATCATCCACGAAGGTGGCGCGGCTTCACGGATACTCGACCAACACGGCACCGTGCTCCTCGACGAACCGGACGACGGCACCGGTGGACGGCCCGAGGTGCTTCGCGGGGATCTTCGCGAGATCCTGCTCGACTCACTACCTGACGGGACCATTGAGTGGGGACGGAAAGTGTCCAGTGCCGTTTCCCTCGGCGACGGCCGGCACGAACTCACCTTCGACGACGGCACAACCGTCACTACCGGCCTTCTCGTGGGCGCCGACGGCGCGTGGTCGAAGATTCGACCTCTACTCTCCGACGCCACACCCGAGTACGTGGGCACCGTATTCATCGAGACATACCTGCACGATGTTGACGAGCGACACCCCGCGACAGCCGACATAGTCGGCGGCGGCGCTCTGTATGCGCTCGCCCCAGGTAAGGGAATCACCGCGCACCGCGAGTCCGGCGGCGTCATTCACACGTACGTTCAACTGAACCGGCCCGCCGAGTGGATTGCGAGCATCGATTTCACCGACACCGCCACATCGATTGCTCGAGTCGCGGCCGAATTCGACGGGTGGGCACCAGAACTCACCGCGCTCATCACCGCGGGCGAAACCGCGCTGATCTCGCGTCCGATCCACGCTCTCCCAAATGATCACCGGTGGGACCACGTTCCGGGGGTGACGCTCCTCGGTGACGCGGCGCACCTGATGGCGCCGTCCGGCGAGGGAGCGAACTTGGCAATGTACGACGGCGCCGAACTCGGGAAGGCGATTGCAGCGCATCCAGACAATCTCGAAGAGGCACTTGCCGACTACGAAGCGGCGATGTTCTCCCGCAGCCAATCGGAAGCGGCGGACGCAGACGTGATCCTGGGACTCTGCCTTGGCGACCGCGCTCCGCTCTCACTCGTCGAGTTCTTCACCGCCCCACAGCCTGCGCATTCGTAACGCTTATCGGTCGTCGCATGTCACGCTTGTGAGACATATCCGTACCGGGTACGCGATATCGACATCGAGGGATGGTCACATGACATACGACAAAGCACTGGCAGACCGGATCCGCGATGCACTCGTGAGCGAGGACGACGTCAGTGAGGTGAAAATGTTCGGCGGCCTGAGTTACATGGTCAACGGACAATTGGCGGTCGCAGCGAACTCTAACGGCAACCTCTTGATCCGCTGCGCGCCGGAACGCGTCGACGAACTGCTGCTACACAAGGGCGCACACTGGCCTGACATGCGCGGAAAGCCGATGAGCAAAGGTTGGGTCGAGGTCGATCGCACTGGCACCAGTTCAACCGTGGAGTTCAACGCCTGGATCAAGGAAGCCCTGGATTTCGCGCACTCACAGTAGCCTCACACCTCTAATTGAACACGTTCAACTATGCCGCGTAGACTCAGTTTTGAACACGTTCAAAACTAGGAGACGTCATGAGTAGTCGCGGAACTGAGACGCGGGAAAAGCTTGTGGATACCGCCTTGCGACTCTTCCGCGACGAGGGCTTCCAGTCGACAACCATGCGCCGGATCGCAAGCGAGGCAGGCGTCTCTCTCGGAAATACCTACTACTACTTCGCCAGCAAGGACGAACTTGTCCATGAGCTGTATCTAGTCGTCCAGCGCGATCACCGCGATCGGGCGCTTCCACTGTTGCGCCAGGGCGGCTCACTCGCGGAGAACCTGAAGACAGTTCTGCATTCCGGACTCGATGTCATGACGCCCTATCACGACTTCGGCGGATCATTCCTGCAGAGTGCGTTACCTACCACCTCGCGATCCAGCCCGTTTTCGGTCGAGTCCACCGATGCCCGAGCAATGGCGATCGATCTGATGCGCGAGGCTCTGACTGCCTCCCACCAGCGGACACCGCCCTCATTGGAGAAACAGCTCCCCACACTTCTGTGGCTCACCTATATGGGTGTGACTCTGCACTGGGTCACCGATTCGTCGCCCGGACAAGCACGTACGCGTGCATTGGTCGACGGTCTCGCCCCAGTTGTCGCGAAAACCGTCAAGCTCGCCCGCCTACCAGTGGCCAGGAGCTTGGTCGGTGACGTCGCGAAATTGATGGCCAAAGTCACTGCGCGAGAAGAGGAGACCGTGCGATGAGCACCATGAATTGCGTCGTCATTTGCGGAGCGTCGGGCTATATCGGGCAGTACCTTCGTCGCTCGCTCGAAGCCAGTGGGATCAATGTTCGGACGATCGGGCGGAGCGACTCGAGTGATGCCACTTGGTCCGACAGACAAGGCGTCGTCGACGTTCTGGATGGAGCGGATCTGGTTGTCAATCTCGCCGGACGCTCGGTGAGCTGCCGCTACAACAAGCGCAACGCCGATGAGATCTTTTCCTCACGGGTGGAAACCACGGCGCAGCTTGGTCGCGCACTGGCCCGCACACCACAGCCGCCATCACTCTGGATAAATGCCAGCACCGGCACAATCTATCGAGACGCTCGTGATCGGCCGATGAACGAGAGGACCGGCGAGCTGGGAACAGGATTCTCGGTGGCTGTCGCGCGAGCTTGGGAGCAAGAGCTGTTCGAGGCACCGACAACCGTTCGCAAGGTGGCGCTTCGGATGTCGATCGTGCTCGGCGCCGGCGGCGGGGCGATTAATCCGTTCATCAATCTGGCCCGCGTCGGCTTCGGCGGAAGAATGGGCGACGGTCGGCAGATGTTCAGTTGGGTTCACGTCGACGACTTAGTTCGTTCCATCACCCACGTCTACGAGCACCACGCCATCTCCGGTCCGGTCAATGTCGCCTCGCCCGTTGCGGTGACCAACGACGTGTTGATGCGTGAGATGCGTGCATCCCTGGGTCGAGCGCGCGGGTTGCCGACGCCCGGCTGGATGCTGGAGTTCGGCGCACGCGTAATACACACCGAAGCCGAGCTAGTGCTCAAGAGCCGCTGGGTGGACCCGGGCGTGCTCGCCGATACCGGCTTCCAGTTCACGTTTCCGACGCTGAACTCGGCGCTGCACCAAATAGTTCAGGAGACTCCGCGAGGCTTGCTTCCCGTTGCTTTGGGCTGACAGTCCGGGCCAGGTCTGCACTCACGTTCAATTGAATATTGTCGAATCGGTCACAACACAGAGGGCGGTCCCTAGACTCCGAAGAAGCTAGACATGAGCAACAACGTTGTTAGAGAGAGTCGGTCCACCCAGTGACTATTCGGGTAAGTCAGCCGTATGAGCAGCAGCCGTTCGGGATTTCACCCCGGGTACCTCAAATGCCGATGCCTGCTCATTTCAGGCCGAATCTGATCGCAGCAGCGCTCTCGTGTGTCGGCATCATCATCGGCAGCATCGGTCCGTGGACGTCGTTCCTCGCGCTGGGTAGTTCCGGTATCGGCGAATGCGGCGTGATCACCCTGATCCTCGGGATCGGTGCAGCTTTCGCATTGACTCCGCTTCTTTCGAGGGGCGTCACACCGCAGGTGAAGAACCACTGCATTGGCCCCTTGGCGGGAATCGCAGTCTTGATCGTTGCCGTCGGCAACGCCGCCTGCATACTCCAACGCGGCACCGAGATCGCCGGAAAGATCATTGGACCGTCAGTGGGATGGGGGCTCTGGCTGGTCGTGATCTCCGCGCTAGTCCTGTCCATTACGTCATCGACGCTCGCGCAACTGATCAGAGCGCAGGCCACCACTTAGACCGTCGAGATTACGAGCGGCGTTTCAACCTGACGTTCCCGGCAACCGACCACGGAGCATCGGCGGCGTCATGAACGGACGTTGCGTTGACGCGCGGAATCTGCGCCGATCAAGAGTGTTATTACGGCAAGTACCCCGAAGCCCGCCGTCAGTGTCGCGACGGCTGCCACGCCCGCGACGATCAGCGGGCCGCCCGCGTCGCCGAGTTCACGTCCCAGTTCGGCCGCACCCATGGTTTGACCCATTCGCTCCTCGGGCGTCGATGCAGCAAGCGCGGCAAACCCCAGCGGTGTGATGATGCCGGTGCCAATGCCAACAGCAACTGCCGCGGCGAGAATCCCGACCAGTCCCGGAATCATGGCAAGCGCCAGACCGGCGGCGGTGACAACCAATCCCCATGCCACACCTCGTTCGACGGTGATTTTTCCCGCGTCGAGTGCTCGCCCTGCTCGCGGTTGCGCAAATGCCGCACACAACGCCAGTACTGACACGGCCGCACCTGTTGCTATCGGTCCAAGTCCGGCATCAACGCCGGCAACCGGGAGAAACCCCACACCGACCGACAGTGCGGCAGTGGCCGCCGCAAGAGCTGCGGTGGGACCGAGGAACTGACGATCACTCAGGCGACGAGCCAAATCAACCACGGTTTGCCTGGCCCGAGGTAGCGGCAGAAGCGCAGGTACCACGACCTTGGCCCAGATCGCGACAACCAGCGCGAGGACGGCCATGACTGCAAACAGGAGTGTGAGACCACCGATCCACACGATCACACCGCCCAGCAACGGGCCGAGGGTATAGCCGAGACTTTTGTAGAACCCGTAGGTTCCGAAAGCACTGCCGTGCTTGCCTTTTCGGGTCAATCGAGCCACCGAAGAACTTGCAGCGGGCGAGAATGCCGATGCTGCCGCACCTTGGCCGAGCCGCGCCAACCACAACCAATCCGTATCCGCGACAACAACAAACAGCAACGATGCTGCGGCAAACGCGACGAGCCCGCCGAGCAGGACCGGCTTGGCACCGATCCGATCTGCCAGCGTGCCGAACACAGGTTTGAGCAGGACTTCGGCGCCGTCGTACAGGGCCAGCAGTAGACCGAGATAGAGCAGCGAATTCGCCAGATCGTCGAGATCGAACACGAGGTTCGCCGCAACGGCATGGGCTCCGAATGCAGTCGTGAACCCGGCCGCGTACAGCGGCCACATCTGCCATCGCGCGCCTTCGACCTGGGCTTTGTTGTCACTCATGTGAGATCACCGTCGTCAATGCCTTCAGGAGAGTGCAGTGCGTTGATTACTCGCTCCGAGTAGTCCTCGAACCGCAGGGTGCACTGCTGGAGCGCCGCCGTTGCGCTTTCCGCATTCCTCGCGCCGAATACGTCGCGCGCCTTCAAATCTCGATGCCAGCGACGCAGCCTGTCCAGGCTCTGCTCTTCTTCCTCGAGTTCTGCGAGTGTAAATTTCTGGATCCGGATCTCCTTGTCGAGCTCGGCCTCGTATTTCGCACAGTCCGACAGGAATTCGGTCCAGTCTTCCTCGCGGGCCGCGGTGAACATCGCGGCGAATCGCGAGTTGTCTTCCTCGCTCGCACCCGTTGCGTTGAGGAAGACAATTTCACCGGACGCGCGGTCGACAAGTTCTTTCGCACGGTCGACGCCTGCCGCGAATGCCGGAACGTTCGGCACAGCCCAGGTGCCTTGCCCGATCGACAACGCACCCACTTTGCGCAGTTCTCGCCACACGGCAACACGGTGACGCGTCGGCTCGGCAGCAATCTTGATCAGGATTATCCGCCAACTCACGGATGACTCGGAATTCACACTGGAGAATGTATCACCCGTTACATCTCAAAGTGTGAAGCTCGTTTCCGTCCGCATCGCTCACTTACCTTCATCTGGGCTGCCAACACTGCTCTGAGTGGGTCTGTTTCGGTTCCGCCAGGATCGAATTGCAAAGACGGTCGACCCGACAACACCGACAACCCGGACCGACACCACTGTGAAGTACCACCGGTCGAGCCGTTCATTTTCGTACCATCAGGAGGTGCCTTGATGATCCGATTCCGCCTTACGGACTCGCAACCAGTTGGAAGATCTGGACGCCATGGCTGGTTCCCCTTGTGGAATGGTGGAATGCGGAGTGGTGGAACACCTGGCACTGACTCGCGGCGATCAATCAACGCACCAAAGCTAAAGTCCCAAAAGCTAAAGTCAATGTATGACAAGGCTTTCGGTAGCAAAGCGGCTGAGCATAGCGGCGCTGTTCACAACGGGCCTGGCTGGATGCGGCGCTCCCTCCGAACCATCACCGGAGAAGGTTGAAATCGGCACCGCCTACAGCTACACGATGTACACCCACTGCGGTGCGCGAGAGGCCAAGTTCGCCGGCGAATACTGGGAAGCGGTCAACACCGATGCTCGGCAAAATAACTCGCCCTCCGGTTGGGACGACCCGTACCAGAAGGGCACTATGACCCGGTTATCCGAAACCGCAGCTGTTTTCGAGGCTGACGGGAGAGAGAAGCGCTATCTATTACGACCGGGCGCCACAACTTTCCAACAAGTCTGCTCCTGATCGCACTCACGCAGCGCCGCGACGACGCATGGAGAATCCCGTATGCCCCCACGCCTAGGTTGGATCGGCGATTCGTTGCCCGATAGCGCGACATGGCTCGCGCCCTACCCGTACCCCGACGCAGGACCGACGGGTCACTGGCTAGCCGACCGCTACCCGCATGTTCTGCGAATCCTGCACCCGGCCTATATCCATGACGACGGCGAGCCGCGAGCGGTGACATGGTCCCAGGTCGCCACTGCCGTGGGCGCAGAGATGATTGTCGGGACGCAGTTTTCCGAGATCGTCGGAGCGTGGTTTCCCAATAGTGTCGGACGCCCGGATCCGTGCGCGACAATCGAGGGCATCTTCGACACTGAACCGGAAATGGGGTCACTGCCGCCAGAGCTGATCGATGTCGTCTACGACCACTTCGACGACGTGCAATCGGGACTGTTCTGGGATGGGTGGGGCGAGTTCCTCGACGAACCGATCCGCGGTTGTGCTCGCGTCTCGGATGGCCTGCAGGGGTGGAACTACCAGGTAGTCACGACAACCCGGTCCCCCGCACAACGCGCCACACGGACGCGCACCCCGAACTTTTGGTGGCCCGCGGACCAATCCTGGTGCGGCGCAACCGGGATCGACGACATGGACACGCTTGTCGTGTCCGCCGACCTCGCCCGGCTCGAATCCGTCCACGCGAACCCAGGTCTCGAAACACAGTTGTATTCACGCTGACAAAAACACTCACCATTGCATCTGCCAACCACGGTGGCGCACAGTGAAGTAGTGGAGAATTCACAGCATCGACACGCGGCACATCCGGAACGCACACCGGCTTACGGCGTCGTGATGATCATCGTGGCTCTGGCTGCGGCGATTGCCGTCAGTTTTGCCGGCCCGACATGGTTGCGAATTGCGGTGTACGTCTTGGCAGGTGCCGCGATTGCAGTCGGGTTCGTTTTTACGCTGCGAGACTACTCGAACTGAACTGCTCCCCGAATGTCAGAACTGAACTCGTCAGTCCGAGATTCGGGGAGCAGTTCACGCAGAACGATGGCTGCTATGCGGCGCTGCCCATGCTCGCTGAGTCGAAGCTGCCGAGCCCGGTGCTACCGAGACCGCTGCTCCCGACACCGCCCAGTGCGAGCGCATTGCTGCTGCCTGCGCTGAAAAGCTGGACAATTATGTTGATCACGACGGGGTCACCGGTGAGCGGAATTGTAGGCACAGGAAGACCTGCTTTCTGTTTCGCGGGTGGATACGAATGTGCGTGGGAGACAGTGAGGTCTGTCAAAGTCCGCCGACACTACTGAATTCAATGCTTCCGGCACTGCCGAACGAGACGATCGGGCCGGCACTTCCGAAACCGAGTGCGCTGGCAAGAGAGCCGAAGTCGATGACCAGGCTGCCCTGGGTGTACGGCGAGTTGATCACGATGATTCCTGTCTGCGACGTTACGGTGCGAGCGGGTAGATCGATCAGGGCACGGGCGTCGTGGGATCTTCGCCGCCGCCCGGGAGCGGAGCGTTATTGGTGAAGAGAAAGCTGCTGCCCGCGTTGAACATCTGCAGGACGGTGTTCATGACGACGGCCAAAGCGCCGGTCGTTGGTGAGGCGATCATGTATTACTCCTGGCCTAAGCGGGGTGGCGGTGTGGTCACCCCCTCAGATCGTGGGGGCGAGAAACGTGCCCCTGTGCGAAGGATCTCGCACAGGGGCACGAAATGCGTCCCTAGGCGACGCCGCCGCCGTTCGTCGAGCCAGTTCCGGTGCTGCCTGCGTTGAACAGCTGCAGGATCGTGTCGAAGAAGGCACCGAGGAGGGCGTTTTCCTGGCCGTTGATCATGTCTTTCCCCTTTTTCGTTACTGGTCTGCGCGGTGATTCGCGCCACATTTTTATATCCCGGTTGTCTACTGAAAAGTGGGGTCCAGCCATCAAAAGTGGGTTGTTACCAGTGAGTTATGTGAGGTTTCACAATTTCACTGGACGGATGTCCACGTCGGTGCTGACAAAGGTCAGTGCGATCATCGCCGCACGCAGTTTAAGCAGCTCAGAGGGCAAAGTCGGGTCCAATCCGGTGAGGTGTGCAATGCGCTTGATCCGGTTGTCGACAGTGTTCGTGTGCAGGCCCAACGCTGACGCGGTGCGCTGCCGGTGCTGGTCGTTCGACAAGTGCACGGACAGCGTCTGCAACAGTTCAGGGTTGCTGTCGAGCGGCCTGAGTAGGCCGATCAGGCTGTCGCGCGCCGGGCCGATCCGGGTCAATTGATACTCGAGCGCGAGGTCCTCCATCCGGTATGACTGCGCCGGCAGCCCGAGCCTCCGGACGAGGTGGACCAACTCGCGGGTGGTCGCCTGGGCCGCTGGGAGATCCTCGAGTGCGGCATTCTCGCCGACCGCCGTGATCTGCACCCCGATCTTGGCCGTCGCCTGACGCACAACTTGGCACACCAACCCCCAGTGTGGTGTGCCCTCGATGAGGACCAGGCCGCGTTGCGGCGCCGGGGCTTCGAGCAACTTGGCTCCGAAGTGGGCAGCGACCTTGGCTTGTGCCGCGGCGAGATCACGGTATGCCTGCAGGCGCTGATGCGCGCCGTCCCTGGCCCCCGGCCGGGGTTTCGGTAGGTTCACGAGGAGCCGCAGAACGAGATAGCGGGGTGCGAGCTCGATACCCAACTGCAACGCAAGATCAGTGGGATCGTCTCCATCCAACATGGCTTTGACGAGGGCGCCGGCGGAGCTCCCCTCGAGCTGGGCGCCGGCAGGGATCGCCGCCAGATAGCTGACCGAGATGAATGAATGAAGGCGCTGCGCGACTGTGAACAGGAGGTGGTTGAGCTCCTTGAGGTTGGCAGAGTCCTCGACGCCCGCTCTGCTGAGGATAAGGTTCCGAATGACGCTGATGGCCTCGTCTGTTACGGCAAGGATGGCACTGAGGGGGACGCCCTGGCGGGCCTGCCGGACGGTCAGGGTGTGAATACTGTCCAGGTCGCGGTCGGTCGGCAGCTTCCTGTGGTCCATGAGTTGGATCGCCAGTTGCAACCCCTGCGCGGTCACCGCAACCAAATCCTCCTGAACGGATTCCAGGTTGAGGGTTTTGAAGGTTGCGTTGGCGCGGGAGAAGTTCTTCACAAGTTCGGCCGCCAGCGGGACGAAGTCGCGGACCGCAGTGGAGGCGGGTTCGCCTCCGAGCATCAGCGGCCCCGAGGTATTCAACAGCGCAGTGGACATCGTAGACAAGCCTCCTCGAGACAAGAGTGTCGCGCGGCGCGATGGCCGGCGGCTCGACGCGTCAGGGAATGAGAAACCCGCCGCGGTGCCCGAATTGAGGACTTTAGCCGCTTGCGTCTGCCGTTCCCGATTACGTCAGGCGATGTGATGTCTACCACATGAACGGTCGTCCAATTGTCAAATGAGACAATTTGGATTTCTGGTCGGTCGGCATGACATGGTCACGCCGACCGACTACACCGGAGGCTCCCGGCGTGGGCAAAATGACCGCTATTTAGCCGCTGTTCCGCAGCGCCGTAGCCAGGCCGTTCATCGTCAGCTGAATACCGCGCCGGACCTGGTCACTCTCGTCACCTGATCGATATCGCCTGATCAACTCGACCTGCAAGTGATTGAGCGGTTCGAGATACGGGAAACGGTTGTGGACGGAACGTTCCAGGCCTGAATTATCAGCAAACAAATCGTCGTAGCCGGTGATCTCCTTGTACATCCGAACGGTTCGCGCATGCTCGTCGGTGATCATGCCGAAGACTCGATCACGCAGTTCTACGTCGGGAACCAATTCCGCGTAGCGGGCCGCCAAGCCCATGTCGGATTTCGACATCACCATCGCCATGTTCGAGAGCACCGTCCGGAAGAACGGCCACTTCTCGTACAAACGCGTCAGCGTCGCCAAACGCTCCGGTTTGCCGTCGATCCATCGTTCGAATGCCGCGCCTGTGCCGTACCAGCCTGGCAGCATGACACGTGACTGACTCCAGGACAACACCCACGGAATCGCACGCAGATCGGAGATCGCCTTGGTCTGCTTACGCGAGGCGGGTCGGCTACCGATGTTGAGTGCCCCGATTTCTGCAACCGGCGTCGACGCCTCGAAGTACTGGACGAATCCCGGTGTGTCATGGACCAATTCGCTGTACGCGGTACGCGCCAGGGCAGCAAGCTCATCCAGAACGGTGTACGCCGCCTCGGCGTCGCTTCCGAGCCCTTCGACGTCGAGCAACGTCGACTCCAACGTCGCAGCGATGAGCGTCTCGAGGTTGCGATGAGCCAACCGCGGCTCGGCGTATTTCGCTGCGATCACCTCACCCTGCTCGGTGATCCTCAGCGAACCTTCGACAGCTCCGGGAGGTTGCGCAAGAATTGCCTCGTAGCTGGGTCCACCACCACGCCCGACGGTTCCGCCGCGACCGTGGAAGAGCCGCAACCGGATTCCACTCTTCCGTGCGGCGTCGACCAGATCGAGTTCTGCGCGGTACAGCGCCCAATTGGCAGCCAGGTAGCCACCGTCCTTGTTGGAATCGGAGTACCCGAGCATCACTTCCTGGCTGTTGCCCCGGGACGTCACGATGGCTCGGTAAATCGGAATGTCGAGCGTGGCAAGCAATGTTGCCGCGCCGCCCTGCAAGTCCTCGATCGTCTCGAACAGCGGAACAATGCCGATGGGGCATGACGGCTCACCACCAACACCCGGATCGAGAACTCCCACCTCCTTGAGCAGGACCGCGGCCTCGAGCATGTCGCTCACGGAGCTGCACATGCTGATGATGTAGTTGGGAACAGCACCGGCGCCCAGAACTCGAACTGCCTTGGCACCGGCGTGCATGATCGCCAGTTCCTTGGTCGTCAGTTCGGAGAACTCCGCATCCGGCGACGTCAACGGCCGACGGGTGGTCAGTTCCGCCGAGAGCAGGTCCACTTTTTCCGATTCCGACAACGACGCATAGTCCGGGTGAACACCCGACCAGGCCAACAACTCGGCAACGACGCTCTCATGAACTTCGGAGTTCTGCCGCATGTCCAGACCCGAGAGGTGAAACCCGAACACCTCCACGGCTTCTCGCAAACGTTCGAGGCGATCATCGGCTATCACCGCGTCACCGTTGCGGCGCAGTGACGTGTCGATGACAGCTAGATCGTGCTGAAGTTGCGCGGGTTCGCGGTATGCCTCCAGCCCGGAGTCGCCGCCGTGCGCGGGCATCTCCCCCAAGATGGAAAGTCCTGTGGCGGTGAGGCGTCCACGGATTCCTCGGATTGCGCGACGGTAGGGTTCGTC
This sequence comes from Rhodococcus sp. ACPA4, assembly GCF_002300185.1. Classification (NCBI taxonomy): domain Bacteria; kingdom Bacillati; phylum Actinomycetota; class Actinomycetes; order Mycobacteriales; family Nocardiaceae; genus Rhodococcus; species Rhodococcus sp. ACPA4. The sequence continues at coordinate 1,057,701 of NZ_NSDY01000001.1, read as the reverse complement.
CGCCCGGAACACCGAATCGTCACCCGAGGTCGATGCCAGAAGATCCAATTCCGGTGTCACCGTGACCAACCGCGCCGACATCGACAGCTCGCGCTCTAGATGTTCGAGTTCGGCGAGGTGATGCTCGATTGCCGTGGCCGCCGCTCGGGTCGTCGCGCGATGCACGATCTCCCCCGTCACATAGGGGTTTCCGTCGCGGTCACCGCCGATCCAGGAACCCGGACGCAAGATCGGCTCACGCAGGAGGTCTGCGTCGGGCCACCGGCTTCGAAGCGCCTTGCGCACTTCGGCGTTGATTTTGGGAATGACTTCGAACAGGGCTGCGTCGTAGTAACGCAATCCGACTTCGATCTCGTCCTGGATTCGTAGACGCGAGAGCCGGATCAGCGCGGTCTGCCAAAGAGTAAGAATCTGCCGACGCAAGTCCAGGTCGACGTCCGCGGTTTCCCCGACGCTCAACGCCGTGCGTTCGCGGTAGCGCATCAATTCGGTGATGCGAGACTGTGTCTCGAAGACTGTCCGTCGACGCGTTTCCGTCGGATGAGCTGTGATGACCGGTGAGACAAGGGCGCCGCGCAGTGCATCTTCGACAGTCGCGGAGTTGATGTCCGCACCGTCGAGTTTGCGGTAGGTAGCGGCCAGTGTGCTGTCACGCGGTGGTTCGCCGGCATTGATGTGAATGGCGCGCCGACGCTCACGGTGGATGTCCTCAGCCAGATTGGCGAGCAAGGCGAAGTGGCTGAACGCACGGATCACCGGGATAGCGTCTGCGGTGCTGACTCCAGCGAACAACGACACCAGTTCGGCGCGGTCAATTTCGGAACGGCGTACTCGGAACGATTCCACCCGGGCGCGTTCAACAAGATCGAATACGGTGTCGCCGGCCTGTTCGCGAACAATCTGCCCCAGGATCCCGCCGAGAAGCCGCATGTCCTCACGCAGTGGCTCGGTGGCCTCGCGTGGTGTTTCACGATGCTGATTCGAGACGAATTCGGTCATCGTTCAATTATCAACGGAAACGCAGAACCCCGCTCGATGGCGGGGTTCTGTGTGAAATACGTGATGGGAGGCGATCAGGCGAACTTGATCTCCAGGCCGATGCCGACGATCGAAATGACCCAGATCAGAGCGGTGAAAACAGTCAATCTGTCGAGGTTCTTCTCGACCACTGTCGATCCGGACAGGCTGGACTGGACACCGCCGCCGAACAGGCTCGACAGCCCGCCGCCCTTGGCCCGATGCAGCAGCACCAGCAGAATCAAGAGCAAGCTGGTGATGACCAGCAGGATATCCAAGAACAGTTCCATGTCTGTCTACGGCCACCAATCCAATAGGGACAACTACAACCGATAACACCATACAGGCGATCACAGCTAACCCGACCACATACCCGTGCGACAGGTTGTCTCGTTCGGTGGTACCGATCACAACGCCGAGTTTCCGGCCCGCTAGTTTCGAAGTGACGCGACGTTACCTTCGGAAGGCTTGTTCTGATGCACACCGACACCACTGGTCCCACAACACACGAGAGCACTCCGCGTCTCGCTTCCGTCCACAACTTCCGAGATGTCGCCGGAAACGGATACTCGACATCAAGCGGGACCACCATGCGGCGCGGTGTCTTCTACCGTGCCAACGTCCTCATCCCCACCGGGGCGGATCTGGCTGTTGTCGAATCGTTGGGCCTGACCGCCGTCTACGACGTTCGCTCCGAGGCCGAGGCTTCGGAAACCCCGGACACCATTCTCTCGGCAGCCAAGTACACACACATCCCGATCCTTCCGGGAACAATTCAGAACTCGGCTCTGGCAATCCGCACCGTCGACTCTGCGCAGGATTTCATGCGCGAACTCAATCGCAGTTTTGTGACCGACGACGCGACCCGCGCCGGGTTCTCCCAATTGCTTACCGCGCTCGCGACAACACCGGGACCCCAGTTGTTCCATTGCACCGCCGGAAAGGATCGCACGGGTTGGGCAGCAGCGTTGCTGCAGACTCTCGCAGGGGTTCCGCAGGAGACCATCGTCGACGATTATCTGCTCACCAACACCTACTCCGCGGCTTACGTCGACGCGGCTGCCGAGCGTATTGCTCAAACGGCTGCGATCGGTCGGGCCGACGTGGTCCGTGTCATGTTGACCGTCGAGGAGAGTTACCTCGGTGCAGCCTTCGAGCAGGTGGGCGCCAGCTACTCGTCAATTGAGAACTATCTGCACGACGGACTCGGCCTCACCGCCGACACCATCGACGCACTCGGCTCAAAACTGGTTGCCTGAGAATGCAAAAACAGTGGGCGCGTAACCATTTCGGTTACGCGCCCACTGTTCTTTTCAGATCACATGCTAGCTAGGCAGTGGCCCGCCCGCTGCAATCGCAGACAACGTGGCAAACTCGTCCGCCTTGAGTGACGCGCCGCCGACAAGAGCGCCGTCGACGTCGGCCTGGCCGACGATCTCTCCGACATTCTTGGCGCTGACGCTGCCGCCGTACAGGACTCGTACGCCTGCAGCCACGTCAGCGTCGGCGAGTTCGGCGACCGTGCCGCGAACCGCTGCGCACACTTCCTGAGCGTCCTCAGCAGAAGCGACTCGACCGGTGCCGATTGCCCAGACAGGCTCGTACGCGATGACGATCTTGGAGATCTCCTCCGCGCTCAAGCCGGCCAGAGAACCCTTGAGCTGCTCCACGTTGTAGGCGACGTGGTTGCCTGCTTCGCGAATCTCGAGGCCCTCACCGATGCACACAATCGGTGTGAGGTCGTTCTTCAAGGCAGCCTTGGTCTTGGCGAGGACAAGCTCGTTGGTCTCACCGTGCAGGGTGCGACGCTCCGAGTGTCCGACCACGACGTAGGTGCATCCGAGCTTGGCCAGCATGGAGCCGCTGATCTCGCCGGTGAATGCACCGCTGTCCTGAGCGGAGACGTCCTGCGCGCCGTACGTGAGCAGGAGCTTGTCGCCCTCGATCAGCGTCTGGACGCTACGGATGTCGGTGAACGGCGGGATAACCGTGACGTCCACTTTGTCGAAGTACTTCGCAGGCAAGGAGAACGCGATCTTCTGCACCAGGGCGATAGCCTCGAGGTGGTTCAGATTCATCTTCCAGTTGCCGGCGATCAACGGCTTACGTGCCATGTCGGATCAGCCTTCCAGTACTGCGATGCCGGGAAGCTCTTTACCCTCGAGGTATTCGAGGGAAGCGCCGCCGCCGGTGGAAATGTGCGAGAAGCCTTCGTCCGGGATTCCGAGCTGGCGGACAGCCGCAGCAGAGTCGCCGCCGCCGACGACGCTGAACGCGCCCTTGGCGGTTGCTTCGACGATTGCCTCCGCAACACCGCGGGTGCCGGCTTCGAACTTCGGGAACTCGAACACGCCCATCGGGCCGTTCCAGAACACCGTCTTGGCTCCGGTCAGGATCGCGGCAAAGCGCTTGACCGACTCCGGTCCGATGTCCAGACCCATCCAGCCGTCGGGAATCTTGTCGAACGGAACGATCTTCGACTCGGCATCAGCCGAGAAGGAGTCCGCGACAACAACATCCTGAGGGATGTGGATGACGTCCGCGTACCGGTCGAGGAGGCTCTTGCAGGTCTCGATCATGGACTCTTCGCACAGCGAATTGCCAACGGACACACCCTGAGCCGCGAGGAACGTGTAGAACATTCCGCCGCCGATCACCAGTGTGTCGACCTTGGGTGCCAGTGCCTCGATGACGGCCAGCTTGTCCGAGACCTTGGAGCCACCGAGCACCACTGCGTACGGACGCGCCGCGTCCTGCGTGAGCTTGGCGAGCACCTCGACCTCGGCGCCGACGAGGTAACCCGCGTAGTGCGGGAGCAGCTTCGCGACGTCGAAGACCGACGCCTGCTTGCGGTGAACAACACCGAATCCGTCGGAGACGAATGCGCCGTCATCACCGACCAGCTCGACGAGAGCTTTGGCGAGCTTGACCCGCTCGGCTTCGTCCTTGCTGGTCTCGCGAGGGTCGAAACGGATGTTCTCGAGCATCAGGACGTCACCGTCGGTGAGTCCTTCGGAACGAGCCAGCGCGTCCTGTCCCACGACGTCACCGGCGAGTTGCACGTTGCGACCGAGGATTTCGGCCAACTTCGCGGCAACCGGTGCGAGGGAGAACTTGGGATCGGGCTGACCGTCGGGGCGCCCGAGGTGCGCGGTCACGATGACCTTCGCTCCACCCTCGGCAAGTGCCCGCAAGGTGGGAGCGGACGCGACGATGCGGCCCGGGTCCGTGATTTCTCCGCCATCCAACGGGACGTTGAGGTCGGAACGCACCAGTACGGTGCGCCCCTCGACCCCAGCGTCCAGCAGATCCTTCAGCGTCTGAACTGCCACTGTTATCGAAACTCCGCTCAGAGTGACTTGGCGACGAGGCCGATGAGGTCGGCGAGGCGGTTGGAGTAGCCCCACTCGTTGTCGTACCAGGAAACGATCTTGACCTGGTCGTCGATGACCTTCGTCAGACCCGAGTCGAAGATCGACGAGTGCGGGTCGGTGACGATGTCCGACGAGACGATCGGTGCGTCGGTGTACTTGAGGATGCCCTTGAGGGGGCCCTCGGCTGCAGCCTTCATCGCGGCGTTGATCTCGTCAGCGGTAGCCGACTTCTTCAGGTTCGCGGTGAGGTCGGTGACCGAACCCGTGGGGATCGGCACGCGCAGTGCGTAACCGTCGAGCTTGCCGAGCAGCTGCGGGAGAACCAGGCCGATTGCCTTGGCAGCGCCCGTGCCGGTCGGAACGATGTTGAGAGCGGCTGCGCGGGCGCGACGGAGGTCGCTGTGCGGCGCATCCTGAAGGTTCTGATCCTGCGTGTACGCGTGGATCGTGGTCATCAGACCCTTGACGATGCCGAACTCGTCATCGAGGACCTTGGCGATGGGGCCGAGGCAGTTTGTGGTGCACGAGGCGTTGGAGATGATGTTCTGGCTGCCGTCGTACTTGTCGTCGTTGACGCCCATGACGATGGTGATGTCTTCACCCTTGGCCGGAGCCGAGATGATGACCTTCTTCGCGCCGGCTTCGAGGTGTCCCTTGGCCTTTGCTGCGTCGGTGAAGATGCCGGTGGACTCGACGACGACGTCGACGCCCAGCTCGCCCCAGGGAAGCTCGTTCAACGGGCCGCGGTGTGCGAGGGCCTTGATGCGCTGATCGCCGACGACGATCGTGTCGTCACCGTCGAGCGACACGTCGTACGGCAAGCGGCCGAGGATGGAGTCGTACTTCAGCAGGTGAGCGAGCGTCGCGTTGTCAGTCAGGTCGTTGACTGCCACGATCTCGATATCGGTGGTTCCGAGCGCCTTCTGCGCATCCACCGCCCTGAAGAAGTTACGTCCGATACGGCCGAAACCGTTTACGCCAACCCGGACAGTCACAATTCGCTCCTTTGACCATGATTCTGGTGTGCAACTTGACCCACGCAGTTCCGAATCCGTGTGTGCACGACGCGGACGTGGGGTTCATCGGTCGATGTGACCCTTACCCTAATGTGCTTGGCTCCAGAGTGCGCAGCCCACCCTGAAGACCCCGCCGGCGAGGGACCATCATCCCTCTTCGAGTAGCTCCGAGTTGACTGCGGATTCAGTGTCCGGAATGCCGGTTTCCTTCGCCTTGCGATCGGCCATCGACAGCAGACGCCGGATACGCCCCGCGACAGCGTCCTTCGTCATCGGCGGGTCAGCGAGCTGTCCCAACTCCTCGAGCGACGCCTGGCGATGTTCGACGCGCAGGGCACCTGCGGCAGCCAAATGATCCGGAACATCCTCACCGAGGATTTCCAGGGCCCGCTCGACACGCGCGGCGGCCGCCACGGCAGCCCGAGCCGAGCGTCGCAGGTTGGCGTCGTCGAAGTTCGCGAGCCGGTTGGCCGTTGCCCGCACTTCGCGGCGCATCCGACGCTCTTCCCAGACGAGGCGAGTGTCCTGAGCGCCCATCCGGGTCAGGAGGTCACCGATCGCCTCACCGTCGCGGATCACGACGCGATCCGTTCCACGCACTTCGCGGGCCTTCGCCGAGATCCCCAGACGGCGAGCAGCACCGACCAGCGCGAGTGCCGCTTCGGGCCCGGGGCAGCTCACTTCGAGCGCCGAGGACCGGCCTGGTTCGGTCAGGGAACCGTGTGCGAGAAATGCTCCGCGCCAAGCTGCTTCGGCGTCACCGACGCTTCCGCCGACAACCTGAGCCGGCAGGCCGCGGACCGGCCGGCCACGCAGATCGAGCAGCCCGGTCTGGCGTGCGAGGGCTTCGCCTTCCTTGGCAACGCGCACGATGTAGCGGGCTGATTTTCGCAGCCCACCCGCGCTCAACACGTGAACGTCGGCGCTGTAGGTGAAGAGATCGAAGATCTCGCGGCGTAGCCGACGCGCGGTGGATCCCAGATCCACCTCGGCCTCGACGACAACCCGGCCACCGACGATGTGGAGTCCGCCGGCAAATCGGAGCAGTGCGGAGACCTCAGCCTTTCGGCAGCTGACCTGAGTCACCACTAACCGGCTCAGTTCGTCCTTGACCTCCGCTGTCATTGCCACGAAGTGTTCTCCCTCTGTTCTGCTGTTGGATGATCGGTGCCGGCCCCATTGGCCGGTTCGAGAGTGCCTGTCCGCCCGGTCAGTTGGGCGAGGGCCTCGGCGAGTTTCACCGGATCGTGGATATGCGCCGAACCCGCCGCGGTATCGGCGACGTCCGCATATCGGACTTCGGCGTGAAATTGTTGCGCTGCCCGCGCCAGATGTTCACGTTCCCGTCCCGGCGGAACCGACGCAGAATCGACGACGACGTAGTCAACCCGGAAATCGGGCACATGCTGGGAGAGTACGTGCAGGTGACGCTCTGCCGAGAATCCGGCCGTCTCCCCAGGTTCCGGAGCAAGATTGAGAACGAGCACCTTTCGGGCTTCGGTGGACGAGAGAGCATCGACCAATTCCGGGACGAGCACGTGTGGGATGACACTGGAAAACCACGAGCCAGGTCCGAGCACCACGAGGTCAGCTCGTCCGATGGCAGCCACCGCGTCGGGACTCGCGGGCGGATTTGCCGGCAACAGCCGCACGCGTCGCACCTTTCCCGGCGTGGTCGCCACTGCAACCTGACCGCGGATACACCGGCTGACGCGAGGGTCTTCTTCCAAACCCTGAACGTCGGCTTCGATGTCGAGCGCGATCGGCGACATGGGCAGCACCCGCCCGCGCACCCGCAACAGTCGCGCCATCTCGTCGAGCGCCTGAACCGGGTCGCCGAGCACCTCGGTGAGGCCGGCCAGAATCAGGTTGCCCACCGAATGCCCGGCCAACGCGCCGACACCACCGAAACGGTGCTGGATGGTGCGCGTCCAGTCCCTGACATCGGGTTCGTCGGCAGCCAACGCCGCCAGCGCCATCCGAAGGTCACCAGGCGGGATCACACCGAGTTCGGCGCGCAAGCGACCGGACGAGCCGCCGTCGTCTGCGACAGTGACCACGGCAGTCACGTCGAAGGTGAGTCGGCGAACAGCTTGCAGCGTCGCAAACAGTCCGTGACCACCACCGAGAGCGACGACCGCGGGCCCCCGAAGATCCTGCCCCGTCGAACCGCTCATTCGCGGCCCAGATCTCGGTGCACGATGCTGACCGCGATGTCGGCCTCACTGCCCAACTTGCGTGCAAGAGCCTCGGACATGGCCACACTTCGATGTTTCCCACCGGTGCAACCCACAGCAATTGTCATGTAGCGCTTTCCTTCTCGACGATATCCGGCGATCGTCAGGTCGAGCAGATGCAGATAGGTGTCGAGGTAGTCTTCGGCGCCGTCCTGAGACAGGACGTAATCGCGAACGCCGGCCTCCTGGCCGGTGTGATCGCGGAGTTCGGGAATCCAATGCGGATTGGGCAGGAAACGCACGTCGCACACGAGATCCGCGTCGATGGGCAAACCGTATTTGAACCCGAACGACTGCACGGTGACCTTCATGGTTCGGTTCGCCTCGACCCCGAAAGCCGTTTCGATCTTCTGCCGCAATTGATGTGCCTTGAGCGCAGACGTGTCGATCACCAAGTCGGCGGCAGCCTTGACCACGGCCAACTGCCGACGCTCCGCGGCGATACCTTCTGCGAGTGTGCCATCGACGCCCTCGTTCTGAAGCGGGTGGCTACGGCGAACCTGCTCGAACCGCCTGATCAGAACGTCGTCGGACGCCTCCAGATAGAGGACACGCGTGTGGATCGGCGCGGCTTCCAATTCCATGAGGACCGAGCCGAGATCACCGGTGAACAGTCGAGACCGCACGTCGATCACCACGGCAAGTCGGTCAACCGGTGGATCAGACGTCAGGCTCAATCCGACCATTCGCGAGATCAATTCGGGCGGTAGGTTGTCCGCTACATACCAGCCGAGGTCTTCGAGAACCTTGGCTGCAGTACTCAGTCCGGCGCCGGACAATCCCGTGACCAAGAGAAAGTCCATGGTTCGGCTGTCGTTTGCGCTGTCTGTGGTCACTCGGCACTCTGCCCCGTCGTCGATATGGATGGTTCGCTCGACACGGAGTCCGGTAACTGCCGAACCAGCTGATCCGACATTTCGAACTCCACGTCCTGTTTATCATCCCCTACCCCGCCCGGCAGCGCTTCCGCTCGGTTGACGGTCTGTGCAGGTTCCCCGCCCAAAGCGTCGAGTACGGCCCGCGCCGTAGCGGCACCGATGCCGGGGACCTCCATGATTTCCTCGACGGTCGCGGTCTTGAGTTTTGCCACGGAACCAAAATGGGACACGAGCGCGGTTCGCCGGGTCTCCCCCAGTCCCTTGACCGAATCGAGCACCGACGCCGTCATGCGACGCGAGCGCTTGCTGCGGTGGAAGGTGATGGCAAAGCGGTGCGCTTCGTCGCGGATTCGTTGCAGCAAGTACAGCGATTCACTGGTCCGAGGCAGGATCACCGGATCCTCCTCGTTAGGCACCCACACTTCTTCGAGTCGTTTCGCGAGTCCGACGACGGCTACGTCGGTGACACCGAGCTCGTCGAGCACGGCGGCGGCGGCATTGACCTGCGGCGCACCACCGTCAACCACAAACAGATTGGGCGGATAGGCAAAGCGTCGTGGTCGACCGGTCTGAGGATCGATCGCCGCTTCCGGCGCCAGGTCGCCGCCGTCCGCGTCCATACCTGCGGCCGAATTGGCCAGGATTCCGAGGTCACGGTTGTGTCGGAGGAACCGTCGACGCGTGATCTCGGCGATGCTCGCGACGTCGTCCGAGTGCCCGTCGCCTGCAGCTTCCTTGATCGCGTAATGGCGGTAATCGGATTTGCGGGGCAAGCCGTCCTCGAACACGACGAGCGAGGCAACCACGTCGGTGCCCTGAACGTGACTGATGTCGACACACTCGATTCGCAGCGGCGCCGAGTCCAGATCGAGGGCTTCCTGGATACCTTGAAGCGCAGCCGATCGTGACGTGAAATCTCCCGCTCGCTTGAGTTTGTGTTGCGCCAGAGCTTCTTTCGCGTTGCGCTGCACGGTTTCGGCGAGATCCTTCTTGTCGCCGCGCTGCGGAACTCGCAGCTGAACCTGAGAACCACGAAGGGTGCTGAGCCACACCTGGATCTCAGCGGCGTTGGGAGGAAGTACCGGAACCAGCACCTCGCGAGGAACGGCGCTCGAACCCGATTCCGGGTCGCTCCCCGGTTCGAGGGATGCCTGCTCGCCGTAGAACTGGGTCAGGAACTGCTCGACCAGAATCGGGAGGTCGGAGTCTGCGTCGAGAGCTGCCCAGTCGATGGCGTCACCGGCCTTCTCCACTACCCAGCCGCGTTGACCCCGCACCCGACCGCCGCGCACGTGGAATACCTGGACCGCGGCCTCGAGGTCATCAGTCGCAAACGCGACGAGGTCGGCATCGGTGCCGTCGCCGAGCACGACGGCCTGCTTTTCGAGCGCCTTGCGGAGGGCTCCGATATCGTCGCGTAGTCGCGCCGCGGTCTCGAAATCGAGGTCATCGGACGCCTGCTGCATTTTCTTCTCGAGGTCACGCACCAACTTGTCTGTGCGCCCGGCGAGGAAGTCGCAGAAGTCCTCGACGATCTGCCGGTGTTCCTGGGGGCTGACACGGCCCACACACGGCGCAGAGCATTTGTCGATGTACCCGAGCAGACACGGTCTGCCGATCTGGTTGTGGCGCTTGAACACTCCGGCGGAACACGTGCGGGCCGGGAACACCCGAAGTAATAGGTCGAGTGTTTCTCGGATGGCCCACGCGTGCGAGTACGGACCGAAGTACCTGACACCCTTGCGCCGTGGACCGCGGTAGACGAACAGCCGCGGAAACTCTTCGTTCAGCGTGACCGCAAGAACGGGATACGTCTTGTCGTCGCGATAGCGAACATTGAACCGTGGATCGAACTCCTTGATCCAGTTGTATTCGAGTTGTAGCGCTTCGACTTCGGTGCTGACGACCGTCCACTCGACGCTGCCGGCCGTGGTCACCATCTGCCTGGTGCGGGGATGAAGCGTCGTGACGTCCGCGAAGTACGAGTTCAGACGCGAACGAAGGCTCTTGGCCTTGCCGACGTAGATGACCCGACCATGCGGATCACGAAATTTGTAGACGCCAGGCGCCACCGGGATTGTTCCGGTGGCGGGGCGATAAGTCGAAGGATCCGGCACAGTTCCACGTTAGTCGTCGCCACCGACCGATTCGGAAACACGCAGGTGGTGTCCGACGAATCGGCCTGGCGAACGTCAGTTGCTTTCGTGTGCTGCCGGGGCGTAGCGGTCAGCGATTTCGCGCAGCTTCACGACGGCGTCCACCGCGTATTCGCGGTCGTTGGACTGGATCGCCATGACCGGCATGTACTCGTCGTCCGGCAGTTCGATCCTGGCCCACGCGGCACCGTCAGGGAACGACAGGCCTTCGAACAGATCCCACTCGACGATCTTCTCGCCGAGAATGTTGCGAACCGCGATACCCCGTTGACCCGCTCGCACCCGAGGGCGGGTGAGCAGCAGAACACCACCGGCGAGAACACAGCCGATCGTGGCCATCGCAAGCTGATCGGCCGCGCGGAAGTACACGCCGGTCGATCCGCTTCGCAGCGAGACTGCCAGAGTGACGTGGACGATGACCAGGAGAGCCGCAACCCCGATCGCGTATCGCGTCGACTTGCGCGGTTTCGCGATCAGTTCCCAGTTGTCGTCAGGTGTGCTCATCGAAACGAATCCTCAGTCCATGGCTGTCGTAGGTGGCGCAAGGTGACCGCCGTGTCCAATGCTGCGGCACAGGCCTGCGCACCCTTGTCCTCGACACTACCGGGCAAACCGGAACGATCCAGGGCCTGCTGTTCGGTATCGGTGGTCAGGACGCCGTTGCCGACCGGTGTGCTCTCGTCGAGCGAGACCCGCGTCAGACCAGCTGTCACCGCGTCACAGACGTACTCGAAATGCGGTGTACCACCGCGAATGACCACACCGAGCGCAACAACGGCATCGTGCGTCCTGGCCAACGCCTGTGCAACGACGGGCAGTTCGATGGCGCCGGCGACGCGGATCAACGTCACATCTTTGATCTGCGCCTCTGCGGCCACCCGCTGAGCACCCGCGATCAGCGCTTCGGAAATTGTCGCGTGCCACTGCCCCGCAACGATCGCCAGTTTCAAGTCCTTCGCTTCGGCGATAGCCAGCTGGGGCTGTCCCTCACCGCTCATACCGCACCGTCCTGCTTGACGGCTTCCTGAGCGGCTTCGTACTCGTCGAGTCCGATCAAATCGTGGCCCATCCGGTCGCGCTTGGTGCGCAGGTACGTGAGGTTCTCGGCGTTGGCACGCAGCGGCATCGGAACCCGGTCGGTTATCTGCAGTCCGTAACCGTCCAGGCCGACACGCTTGGCCGGGTTGTTGGTCAGCAGACGCATCGACGAGATGCCCAGATCTACGAGGATCTGCGCGCCGATGCCGTAGTCACGGGCGTCAGCGGGGAGCCCGAGTTCGAGATTGGCGTCGACCGTGTCTGAGCCGGCGTCCTGCAACTGGTAAGCCTGCAGCTTGTGCATCAGGCCGATTCCACGACCCTCGTGTCCGCGCATGTACAGAACGACGCCGCGGCCTTCCTGCGCCACCATGTCCAGTGCGGCATCGAGCTGCGGACCACAATCGCAGCGCAGTGAGCCGAACACGTCACCGGTCAGGCACTCGGAGTGCACGCGCACGAGAACATCGCTGCCGTCACCGTCGGGGCCGGCGATGTCGCCGCGCACCAGCGCAACGTGTTCGACCTCGTCGTAGATGCTGGTGTAGCCGACTGCGGTGAACTCACCGTGACGCGTCGGGATACGGGCTTCGGCAATGCGGACGACGTGCTTTTCGTGCTTACGACGCCACGCGATGAGATCGGCAATCGAGATCAACGCCAGGTTGTGCTCGTCGGCGAACACGCGCAACTCGTCCGTCTGAGCCATTGCGCCTTCGTCCTTCTGACTGACGATTTCGCAGATGACACCGGCGGGACGAAGATCAGCCATACGAGCCAAATCGACTGCGGCTTCGGTATGTCCGGGACGACGGAGAACTCCGCCTTCCTTCGCCCGCAAGGGGACGACGTGGCCGGGACGAGTGAAATCGTTGGCACCGGAGTTGGGGTCGGCGAGCAGACGCATGGTCGCAGCGCGATCCGACGCCGAGATACCGGTGCCGATTCCCTCACGGGCGTCGACGGTCACCGTGTATGCAGTGCCGTGCTTGTCCTGATTGGTGGCGTACATCGGGGGCAGGCCCAGACGGTCGCAGTCGTTTCCGTCGAGCGGAACACAGAGATAACCGGACGTGTACCGAACCATGAACGCCACCAGTTCAGGAGTGGCTTTCTCTGCGGCGAAGATCAGGTCGCCCTCGTTCTCACGATCCTCGTCGTCCACAACGACAACAGCTTTACCTGCAGCGATATCTGCTACTGCGCGCTCGATACTGTCGAACCTGGTCACGTGCTCGCACTCCAAAGTCTTGACTACTAGTCATCATCGAAAACAACGAGTACATCCGATGTGGATGCACCGACAACCCTACTGGCCAAGCCTACTGACCAACCCTGTTACCAACCCTACGACCGTCCGTCAAGACCCGATCGAGGCGGTCCTACCTACCGGCAGCGTGCAACCGTTCGACGTATTTCGCGATCACGTCGACCTCGAGATTGACCGGTGTGCCGATCGTCGCGGTTCCGAGTGTCGTCAACTCCAGCGTCGTCGGAATGAGCGAGATCTCGAAGTACTCGAACCCACGCTCACCTCCCAGCGCCGACACCGTCAGGGACACACCGTCCACGGTGATCGAACCCTTCTCCACGACGTACCGCGAGATGGACTCGGGCAGCGAAATCCGCACGATCTCCCAGTTCTCGGACGGCGAACGGGAGATGACGTGGCCGGTACCGTCGACGTGGCCCTGCACGAGATGTCCACCGAGACGGCTGTTGAGTGCTGCTGCGCGCTCGAGATTGACGCGGCTGCCGACAGCCAAGCTCGCGAGGCTCGAACGGTTCAGCGTCTCCTGCATGACGTCTGCAGTGAAGGAACCGTCGTCGAGTACGTCGACAACCGTGAGGCAGACGCCGTTCACCGCGATGGAATCACCGTGACCGGCGTCGGAGGTGACCAACGGTCCGCGCACCGTGAAGCGCGCGGCGTCGACCAGTTCTTCCTTGGCGACAACTTCGCCGAGTTCTTCAACAATTCCAGTGAACACGCGTGCCTACTCCTCGTTCCCCGGAGCGGAATTCTCCGGAACCAGACTCAACAAAATATCGGGGCCAATCGTTACCGCGGACTCCAAGTGGAACCGGCGAGCATCGGCGATGGTGTGTACTCCCGCGTCGACCAGCGCCGACGCTCCCCCGCCGAGCAGGATCGGAGCGATGTACGCCTCGATGACGTCGACATACCCTGCGGCCAGGAATGCACCCGCCAGGCGTGGTCCGCCTTCGAGCAGCACGTCCGTATATTCGGTGAGCGCCTCGACAACCTCGTCGATACTCTCCGTATTCAAGATCAGCGTCGGAGCCGCGTCGTCGAGAATCCTTGCAGTCGAGGGTATTTCACGCTTCCCGACTACCACGCGCACCGGCTGATGGGCCGCGAGGTCCCCCGTCGGCTGACGCGCGGTCAACCAGGGATCGTCTGCAAAGACCGTGCCGGTACCCACCACGATTGCGTCGACCTGCGCCCGCTGGGCATGTACGCGTGCTCGAGCAGCCGGACCCGTGATCCATTGACTCGTGCCGTCTTCGGCAGCGCTGCGGCCGTCGAGGCTCGCCGCGTACTTCCACGTGATGTGCGGACGGCCGGTGCGCTGCTTGTGCAGCCAGGCGCGCAGCGGACCCGCTTCGACCTCAGCCGCTCGTAGTCCGGACGTGACCGAGATTCCGGCGCGCATCAGCGTCGCTGCACCACCGGACGCTTCAGGATTGGGGTCGCCGACGGCATAAACCACGGCCGCCACACCGGCGTCGATCAACGCCTGTGAACACGGCCCGGTCCGCCCCTGATGGTTGCAAGGTTCGAGCGTGACCACCGCCGTGCCGCCGCGCGCTGCCCGGCCGGCTTCGGTAAGAGCCACGATCTCCGCATGCGGACCACCTGGGGGCTGAGTCATGCCCACGCCCGCAATGGTTCCGTCGGCGCCCAGAATGACGGCGCCCACGGGCGGGTTGGGGCTGGTGAACCCGCGTGCGGAATCAGCAGCAGTCAACGCGATCTGCATTGCGGCGTCGAGATCAGAACTCGACACCGGAACAGCCTTTGCCATGTCGGTGTTCTCAGACCGACAGCGTCAGGTGCGGCGACGCGGATGCGGCCTGCGCACGAAGCTTGCGCACAGCTTCTCCGGGGTCACTCGCGCCGTACACAGCGCTACCGGCGACAAAGCAATCGATGCCCGCTTCTGCGGCCTGTTCGATCGTGTCCGCGTTGATGCCGCCGTCGATCTCGACAAGCAGTTTCAGCTCGCCCGAGTCGACGAGCTTACGAATCGTGCGGGCCTTCTCGAGGACCTGCGGCATGAAGGACTGCCCACCGAAGCCTGGCTCGACGCTCATGATCAGCAACGTGTCGAAATCTTTGAGGATTTCGAGGTAAGGCTCGATGTCGGTTCCTGGCTTGATGCTCAGACCTGCTTTGGAACCGGCAGCGCGAATGTCGCGGGCAACCGAACGCGGATCATCGGTGGCTTCGGCGTGGAACGTGACGTTGTATGCACCGGCCTCGGCATACGGCGGCGCCCAGCGCTCGGGGTTGTCGATCATCAGATGGCAGTCGAGCGGAATATCCGTTGCCTTGAGCAGGCTTTCGACCACCGGAAGACCCAGTGTCAGATTCGGAACGAAATGCGCGTCCATCACGTCGACGTGAAGCCAATCAGAACCGGCAACGGCGGCCGCTTCGTCGGCGAGGCGTGCAAAATCGGCGGACAGAATGGACGGTGCAATCATCGGGGAAGCCACGTGCCCGAGTTTAGCCGTGGCGTCTGCGCCCCTGTGCACGCCCGTCGGTGCGGTCGAAAATCTGTCAGTGCTTGACTGCGGCGCGAAGCTTGCGCACCTTCGACGGAGCCTTGATCCGCCATGCGTCCTCGAGCATTTCCGCCAACTGATCCTCCTCGATCAGTTCGAGGTGCACCAGGATCGAACCGTGCCCGTGGTAGTGATCCGTCGTGAAGAACGGCGCTTCCCCACTGGCGAGCAGCGCCTCTTTCTCGTCCAGACCACACATCACGACCAATGCGCCCTCGGCTTCGGTTCGCAAGCGCGCAAATGTCTTGCCTGCCACCTTGAGTGCCGGGGTGTTGTACGACGTCGATTCCTCCACTGACGGAAGCGCCGAAGCGAGTACGACAACCTGTTCCCACGTAACCATGGAGGGAACCATACGACTCCGGGGGCCGGAAGTCACCTCCCCACCCCTGTGCGCCGTTTTGGTCGGTCCCGCTACCAAAACGGCGCACAGCTACCTACGCCAGTGGTTTACGCAATGCCGCCATGAACATTGCATCCGTGCCATGGCGGTGCGGCCACAATTGAACCGAATTGCCGTCGCCGACGTCCGGCACACCGGGCACCAGCTCCTTGGTGTCGAGTTCGACGACGCCATGACGGCGGACCGCATCGGCAACAACGGCCAGCGTTTCCGACAAGTGCGGCGAGCACGTGGAGTACAGCACCACACCACCGGGACGCACCAATTCGATTGCCGCGGCGAGCAATTCACGCTGCAACTTCACCAGCGGGGCGACATCCGACGGTTGGCGACGCCACCGCGCTTCCGGACGCCGACGCAACGCGCCCAGTCCGGTGCACGGCGCGTCGACGAGGATGCGGTCGTAGCCGGGTTCGAGGCCAGACTCGCGGCCGTCCGCCACGTGTACGTCGACGGGTAGCTCACGGGTGGTCTTGCGGATCAGTTCCGCGCGGTGGGCGACGGGCTCGACGGCGTCGAGGCGCCCACCGTCGATTCCTGCCAGTGCTCCGAGAAGCGCTGCTTTGCCGCCGGGACCAGCGCAGAGATCGAGCCAGCGGCCACCGTCGTCACCGTCGATCGGTGCGAGAGTCAGGGCGCGAGCAACCAGCTGGCTGCCTTCGTCCTGCACACCGGCCAAGCCCTGACGCACCGCATCGAGCTGGCCAGGATCGCCGCCGTCGAGATGCACGGCGTACGGCGAATACGGGCCGATCTCGCCGCCGGTGACCAGCGCCAGCTCTTCGGCCGAGATTTCGCCGGGTCGCGCAACGAGGTGCACGGCGGGGCGGGCGTCGTCGGCAATCAGGACGTCTTCGAGTTCACCGGCCGCAGCACCGAGCGAATCGGCGAAGACCTGTGCGATCCACACCGGGTGCGCGTGCTCGAACGCGAGGTGCCCGATCGGGTCCTTCGGCGCCAGCAGTTCCACCCACTCGTCCTGAGTGCGTTCGGACACCCGGCGCAGTACCGCGTTGACGAATCCTGCTCGCCCCTGGCCGGATTCAGCGCGCGCGAGGTCGACGGACGTTGCGACGGCAGCGTGCGGCGCGACGCGCGTGCGCAGCAGTTGGTAAGAACCCAACCGCAGCACGTCGAGAAGGTTGCCGTCGATTTCCTCGATCGGACGACCCGACGCGTGCACGATCACAGCGTCGAGCAACCCCTGCGCGCGGGCAGCGCCGTACGCCAGTTCTGTTGCCAAGGCAGCATCGCGGGAGTCGAGTTTGCGATCGCGTAGCAATCCGGGCAGAACCAAGTTTGCGTAAGCGTCGCGCTCACGGACCGCGCGCAGCACGTCGAGGGCTGCGAGACGCGGCTGATCGAGTCCAGCCGTCGGATCGGGCCGCTTGGCCTGCTTCGGCTTGTTGTTTCGCGACCCGTTCCGCTTGTCGCCGGGGCCTTGGGCCTGGCGGGCTGGTCGTCGTGATTCGGTCATGCTGCTCGTACCTCCGCGTCGAGTCGGGCACCGCGTGCCCAGTCCCCTGCCGACATCAATTTCTTGCCCGGGGGCTGTATCTGCCCGAGTCGCACCGCCGTCGTAGCGGTACCGATGTACAGACCGTCCTTACGTACTGCGATCTCGCCGACTGCCAGTACGTCGTCAGTCACGGTGACCGGTCCGAGCTTGACCCGCAGGTCACCGATCATCGTCCACGCGCCCGGCGCAGGCGTGACCGCCCGAATGTGGCGGTCAACGGCCGCAGCGGGACGATCCCAGCGCACCCGGGCCGCGTCGACGGTCACCTTCGGCGCGTACGAGACTCCGTCGTCGGATTGGGGAACCGCCGTGATTGCACCGGCTTCGATTCCGTCGAGCACTGATTCGAGCAGGCCGGCGCCACCTTCGGCCAGTCGCCCCAGGAGATCGCCGGCAGTGTCGGTGTCGCGGATGCGTTCGGTCATCACGCCGTACACCGGTCCGGTGTCCATGCCCGCTTCGAGGCGGAAGGCGCTGGCACCGGTGACCTCGTCACCGGCGCTGATCGCTGCCTGTACCGGCGCAGCACCACGCCACGCGGGAAGCAGTGAGAAGTGCAGGTTCACCCAACCGAACTTCGGGATGTCGAGTACGTTCTGCGGCAACAGATTTCCGTAAGCGACAACGGGCGCGCAGTCCGGCTCGTAGCTTTTCAGCTCGGCCGCGAATTCGGGATCTGACGCCTTGGCGGGAGTCAACACCGGAATGCCGTGTTCGTCCGCGAGCATGCCGATGGGTGACCGGGTGACTTTCCGTCCGCGACCGGCGACGGCGTCAGGACGCGTCACCACGGCAACGACCTCGTGATTGGCCGACTCGATGAGTCGACGCAAGGACGGGACGGCAGGTTCCGGCGTTCCGGCGAATACAACGCGCATGTCAGCCCTCCCTATTCTCAGGGCTGCAGAGACTGTGATCAGCTCGCTGGCCGCTCGAACGTGGTGGACTGCAAGTCACGAAAGCGCTCCCGGATTTTGTACGAATGGAACCCCCAGTCTAGGGAGTGCTGAGCCCAGCTTGTACCGCGCGGCATATCGGTCGTGACTGTCGGCAACTTCTGGGGTCGTAATCGATTGCAGAAGTCAGGAATTTGCGTCGATCACCACTTGCGGAATATCGGTGCCGAGCGGGACGGCCGTACACGGTGCGTGCCGCTCGGCATCGGGATCGAGCGAGGTGCGGATGATGTCGATCACGTAGGGGTCGTACGGCATCCGGAAGTGCCCGGTCAGGTTCTGCGGGCACAGGTCCTGCAGGACGATGTTCTCAGCGCCGGAATCTCGCAGCGCGATGTTGCTCGACGGCTGGATCACTTCGTCGACCTGCGAGCCGATGGTGGTGTATCGCACCCCTGGCACGGTGTCGCCGCCGTTGTTGAGACTGCGCAGCAGATCCGATCCCTCCATCTGCTCGCGCACGGCAACCGAGAAAGTGTCCTCGACAAATTCTTCGCCGCCGGGTATTGCCCGTACGAGTGGCACGAGCCCGAACATCACACCGCCGTACGTCGGCGAGGCCAGCCCGATCCAGTGGTCGACAAACTGCGAACCACCAAGTTTGTTGGTGTAGTACCGAGTTACCGTGGCGCCCTGCGAGTACCCGATGACGTCGACGCGATCAGCGCCCGTCCTCGATCTCACCTGATCGACAAAGGCACTGAATTCGCTTGCGCTCGAGACGATGTCGCCGACGCCGAAAGTGTCTTCCTCGGGATCCCCGCCGTAGTTGAGAACAAAAACGCAATAGCCATCGGCAGCGAGGGCCGGCGCCACAGCCGCCCAGTCGGTGTACGCCTGAGTGTCCGTTCCATGTGCAAGCAACACCGGACGTGGATGCTCGGCCGTGGGCCTGCAGTCGAAATTATTGGACCCGGCCGGCGCCGAATCGGGGTGAGTCTCTGCATATGCGGTTGCCGCGTGACGGCTTATCTGTGCCGGTCCGACGTGTGTGGGAACGCTCGCCCCGGACTGCGCGCCGGCAACACTTGGTAGCGCCACCAGACAGGCGCTAGCCAACACCAATCCTGCAATTCTTGTTCTACCCGACATAGTTCAGCACTCCCGCCCCGATCCCGATCCACACCAAGGCCAATCATAAGTGCAGACGAACACGCATCCCTAGCTGGTCACTGCCGGCTTCCGGATGAAGAACGAACCTGCCACCGCGATCAGGGATATGACGCCACCCCACATGAATGCGGTGTGGATACCCGATTGCTGAGCAGCGATGTCAGTCGCACCATCGGCGAGTTGGGAGGCGGCTGTGTTCGACATGATCGTGACGAACAACGCGGTTCCCGCCGCACCGGCCAACTGCTGACCGGTATTGAAAATCGCACTGCCGTGGGAATACAACTCCGACGGGACCGATCCGAGCGACGACGTCATCAGCGGAGTCATCACCAATGCCAGACCCACCATCAGCATCGAATGGATGCCGACAACCATCGGCAAGCCGGTCTCCGTGTCGAGGAGCGTCATCAGCCACAACGCGGCGCTGACCACGACGACACCGGGGATGACCAGCGGGCGCGGACCGACGCGGTCGAAGACCCGACCGACGAACGGTGCCAGAATGCCCATGAGCAAACCACCGGGGAGAAGCAACAAACCGGTCTTCAACGTGTCGAGGCCGAGCACATTCTGCAGGTACAACGGCAGCAGAATCAGCGCACCGAACAGGGCCATCATGCTGATCGCCAACATGGCCAATCCGATGCTGAACGTCGGCGTGAGGAATGGCCGCATGTCCAGGAGGGCGCGCCCGTCCTCTTGCCGCGACAACTGACGCAGAACAAACACGACCAGCGCCACGACACCGACAACCAGCGGTACCCACACCGGCACGCCGGATCCCTCGGCGGAATGTCCGAGACTACCGAGTCCGTAGACGATGCCACCGAATGCCAACGCGGACAATACAACCGACAACCCGTCGAACGGTGCTGCGCCGGTAGTGGTGAGGTTCTTGACCAACGCGGAGCCGATGGCAAACGCAACCAGGGCGATCGGCAACACAAGCCAGAACATCCAGCGCCAGTCCAGCGATCGCAGGATCACACCGGAGAGTGTCGGACCGATCGCCGGAGCGACGGCGATCACGATGGAGATGACGCCCATCATGGCGCCGCGCTTATGAGCGGGAACAACACGCAGGACCGTGGTCATGAGGAGTGGAAGCATGATGGCGGTACCACCGGCTTGGATCACTCGACCCGCCAGAAGAAGTTCGAATCCGGGTGCGGACGCCGCGAGGAGCGTGCCGACGCTGAAGAGCGTCATCGCTGCTGCGAATACTTGCCGGAGAGTGAATCGCTGGAACAGGTAGCCCGTCGTCGGAATCACGACGGCCATGGTCAGCATGAATCCAGTGGTCAGCCACTGTGCTGTGCTGGCGGTGATATCCAGGTCCACCATCAAACGTGGCAGTGCCACGCTCATGATCGTCTCGTTGAGGATCATCACGAACGCTGCGACGACCAGCACGGTGATCAACAATTTGCTACCGCGGTCGAGGTCAACCGATTCCGGTTGGGCTTCCGTCTCTTGAATATGCATGCGCTACTGAGAACTCTCTGGTCTTAGAAGACAAATCAACTTATTTAACTGACAATATCAATCATCTTGAGAGTCACTGTCAAGTTGATTTCGGCTGGTAAGTTGAGCCGCATGGAGGACTGCGGATGACCACACACGACAGCGTCAAGGTCCCCGCGGCAAAACGCGCTCCCGACCTGCGGGAACGCCGCCGCCAGGAAACTCGCCTCGAGATATCCCGGGCCGCTCTGGAACTTTTCGAACTCCACGGCTCGTCGGCGACGACGGTTGACGAAATCGCGCGCCGCGCCGGAGTCTCGCCCAGCACATTTTTTCGATGCTTCGCCACCAAGGAAGACTCGGCCCTCAGCGTCGAGGTCGAGTTCGAGACGGAAATCGTCGAATGGCTCGATGCGATCCCTGCCGACGACGTGACTCTGACAGGGATGCAGGAAATCTACGGGAACATCATCGAGAGACTGGAGGCCTCTCCTGACAGGCGAGATCGAATACTGCGAGTTCGACGCCTCCTCGCATCCGACCCCCATCTGTGCGCATCGTCATTTGCCACAGAATCCATGGCACTGATCCAACTGACGGACCGAGTTGCCATCAAACTTGGCGGCGAGAATGCCCGCCCTTACGCTCGACTACTCGTCGAAAGTGCCGCGATGACAACACGTATCGCGGTCGATACCTGGGCAGAACGCCTGGACAACGGCGCCGAGGCTGATCTGGCACAGATTTACCGGAGCACGTGCGAAGATCTGCGACGCGCCGCAGCGAGCTGATCGACAGCGAGATCAGGCAGACGAAGTCGGGGAATCGACAGCGCGGGCCGGTCCCATGTTGCGCGAGAACATGATCCCGACAAGAAGGACCAATCCTGAAACTGCGATGAACCAACCAGTCCGGTGCAGACCAGCGTCGTCGATCTGATGACCGGCCGTTACCTGCAACACCACAACCGCAAGATTCGCGCCGATGAACGCGACTGTGCGGTAAACGCCGATCGCAGCACCAACTTCGTCCACGGTTGTCACCGCATTGATCAGGCTTTGATTGCCGATGTTGTTGAAACCGTTCGGTATACCAAGTACCGCGGCAACAAGGAGAAGCACCAAGACCGGTGCAGTCGAGCTTTCGACCGAAGCGATCAACACCCCGCCGACCAGCAGCGCACACGTACCGACAAACAGAGTGCGACGGGCGCCGTACCGCCGGTATGTGCGAGACCCGATCATGGTGGCCACCACGCTGACCCCCGCGACGGGCAGCATCGTCAAGCCGGCCTCGATCGGGCTCATCCCCCGCGCGTACTGCAGCCATTGCGGAATTCCGAAAAAGACGCAGTAGAAGCACGTGTACGTGAGCAATGTCCGACCCAGAGTGGCACTGAGCGCGCGGTTACGTGCCAGGGCCTCGACATCCAGAAACGGCTCCGGAGCGCGGTGCTCCCACCAGACAAAGAGACCGAGTCCCGTCACCGCAACGGGAAGCAGCCACCACGTCGGGTTCCCCGGCAACGAAACCAGCAGCACCATCGTCGACGTGATCGTCACGAGGAACAATCCGATTCCGACCACATCGAGAGCATGGAGCGCTTCCCGAACCGACACTCGCCCACCGCCGGCAAAGCCCACGTCAGCACGCATAACCACAACAGCACTGAGCACTACGACGGGAAGATTCACCCACAGGATCGATTGCCACCCGAAAGCCCCCACAAGGAGACCACCGACAGTGGGACCAAGAGCTGCAACGGACTGACTGCAGACAACCAACGTTGCAATCGCTGTACGCGGCTGGCGCCCGTAGCGCTCGGAGTAGCTGCGGACCATGGTCATCGCGTTGGGCATGTGGGCTGAAATGCCGAATCCGAGGATCACGTACGCACCGATCAACCAACCGACATTCGGGGCAAGCATCCCGACGCACGATCCGATGGCGACCAGGGCTAAGCCTCCGAGAAATACCCGACGAGCGCCCAGCAATGCACCGAGCCGACCCATCATGGGGGCACCAACAGCGGTCGTGATGTACATCGCGGAGATGATCCAGGAAACGCCGCCGTTCGAACCGAACTGAGCGGCGATACCAACAATTGCCACGGCAATCATCGACGAATTCAGCGGTTGCAGAATGCTGCCGGTCGCTGCCGCACCACTCACCCGGAACGGAACAGGCAAGGCCTTGGTATCTGCCTGGTCCTCGACGGCGGTCATGCGCGCATCACTGACTCCTGCGCCGGTGTTGTATCGGTCGACTCAGCCGCACGCCGCAGCAAACGTCCTGCGAGATAAAGCAACTCACGTTCGACGTCGGTGAACTCCTCCGTCAGCACGGACGTAAGCCATTCACTACGGGCGGCGCGGTCCACGTCCAGGGTCCTACGGCCGATGTCCGTGATCGAGATCAAACTCGCGCGAGCATCATGTGGATCGACGGTGCGCGTCACCATCCCCTTCTCCTCGAGGAGAAGCACAGTACGCGCAATGGTTTGCGGGACTACCCGCTCCAAATCGGCAAGCGCACGCGCACTCATCGCGCCCACCCGATCCAGATGCGCAAGTGCCTGCAGTTGGGTTGGAGTCAACAAATGCCCGGAACTCTTCGTCCGAATCCTTCGACTGAACAGCGCCACGTCTTCCCGCAGCCGGTCGGCACGTTCGTCCATGCGATTCTCCCTAGTCTCAT
Source organism: Rhodococcus sp. ACPA4 (assembly GCF_002300185.1). Classification (NCBI taxonomy): domain Bacteria; kingdom Bacillati; phylum Actinomycetota; class Actinomycetes; order Mycobacteriales; family Nocardiaceae; genus Rhodococcus; species Rhodococcus sp. ACPA4. The sequence goes on along the minus strand of NZ_NSDY01000001.1, from coordinate 1,034,017 downwards.
TAGCCAGGGTAGCTGCTTATTTCTTCTAAGGTCTTGGATGTGAGCTGTCTCTATCGAAATTTTTTCAACAGACTATCTGTCAAATTTTGTGTTCAACAGACTATCTGTCAAATTTTGTGAGGTGACATGACGTTGCGAGCCACCCCTATGGACTCCGGTACGCACCCATCCAATTGTGGATCAACAAAACCTGCCAACTCATGGCCTACGGAACCTGGAACCAATACGAGGTTGTACGTCAGCACCCGGGTTTCGCCGAACTAGCCGGATTGATCGGGCAAGACCACCATTCCACCGCAAAAGGTTTCGCAATCGCCGACGTCGATCTCGACGAACTTTGGCACGTTGTGCTGCGTTGTGCGATCGAAATCAACAGGTCCGACGCTTAAGACAGCAAACCCGGGAGACCACGCAGGGGCTCCCGGGATTGCGACTAAATATTCAGTTGGTAGACCTGCTTACAGCAGCTCCGAAAATTACAGCAGCTCGGAGATTTCCTCGGCGATCTGCTCGGGGGTGACCGTCGACTCGAACCGGCGAACTACCGCTCCGTCACGATCGACGAGGAACTTCGTGAAGTTCCACTTCACTTCGTCGGTACCGATCGCCTCGGGGCGCGTCTTGCTGACATGCTCGAACAGGAATCCGATTTCGGGCCCGAATTCACCGGGTGCCTCGCTGCGGAGGTGCTCGTACAGCGGGTCCGCGTTGTCGCCGTTGACCTCGATCTTTGCGTACACCGGGAAGGTGACGTTGTAGGTCGTGCTGCAGAACTCCTGGATCTCAGCGTCCTGGCCAGGCTCCTGATCTCCGAACTGATTGCTCGGGAATCCGATGACCCGAAGGCCGCGGTCCTTGTTCTCCCGGTACAGGGCATCGAGGCCCTCGTACTGCGGTGTGAATCCACACTTGCTTGCCACGTTGACGACCAACAGAAGGTTGCCCTTGTACTGGCTCAGATCCTCGGTGGATCCGTCGGCAGCCTTGACGGCAAAGTCGTGGACACTCATGAACTCTCCTGATTATCGAAGTGATTATATTGCTACCCAAGGTAGTTCATGCTTCGCCGGCGATAGTGACCGGACACACCAACACGAGTGCCGCACTCAACTGTCGGTATCGGTGGACCCGTCGTCGGCAAGAACGCGATACAACGCTCGACGCGCTTCGATCAGAACATCGGCAGCGGCCTTGACCTGCGCTGGTGTACCCACTGCGGCGACCTGACCGGCAGCACCCATCAGTTGCCCGATCAGCTCACGCAGATCCTGCTCGGGAGCGCCGACGCTGTCGCGAACCTCGTCCCACGGTGCACCGAGATCCGCCCGGTGCTGCTCGACGTACGCGGCACCTTCCTCGGTGAGTTTTGCAGTCTTCCGTCCGGCGACCTTGTCGATGATCACGAGGCCTTCGTCTTCGAGTTGCGACAGTGCGGGGTAGATCGATCCCGGACTCGGCTTCCACACTCCGCCACTGCGTTCGACGATCTGTTGAATCAGTTCGTAGCCGTGCATCGGTTCTTCGGCAATGAGGAGCAGAACAGCCGCGCGAACGTCACCTCGACGCCCGCGCCCGCCGCGTCCGCGCCCACGTCCGAAGTGCGCGCCGGGACCGAACCCTGGGCCAGGTCCGCCGTCGGGCCCGAACCGCCCTCGACGATGCCCGCGCCCACGGTCGCCGTCGGGAAAATGCCTGTCCATCTTTGCTACCCTTCGCCGATATCGCTGATAGTTCGACGATATATCGCACAGATCGAAGGTGCAATGTCTCGAGCAGTAAAGGTGCAATGTCTCGAGCAGTAAAGGTGCAATGTCTCGAGCAGTATCAGCCCACCGTCGAGCGCAGTCCGTCTGCGAGTTTTTCCAGTGCGTCGATCTCGCGGATCCCTGGATCCATCTCTGCCCCGGACAATGTGACGTAGTTGCGGTTCCGCACAGCAGTCATCTGCGCGGTCACCGGATTCGATTCGAGAAAGGCGATTTTTGTTTCCAACGAATCACCGTCTACTCGCCGACGGTGAAGGTCACCGAGCACCAACACATCCGGGTCGCGGTCGGCTACCGCCTCCCAACTCACTTCCGGCCAGTCGTCGGACAGATCCGCAAATACGTTGACTGCGCCTGCCTCGTCGGCAAGAAGACCTGGGGCCGAACAACATCCGGCCATGTACGGAGCCTCGAGTCCGGAGAACCAGAAAGCGAGCGTTCTTCCCAAACCGGCAACACCGGCCGCCGCTTCCGATAGCCGCGACTGCAGTTCGGCAATCAACTCTGCGCCACGATCCTGCACGTCGAAGATCGCCGCAAGCTCACGAATCTCCCGGTATAGCGTGTCGATGGTCAGAGTCGCCGTACGCGAGACGTTCTCCCCCTCCACGACGGCATCGGTACAGACAGACGGCGACTGATACGTGGGAATTCCCAGTTCCGCGAATCGGGAGCGTTCCGCGACAACGGCGGAGGTGAAGGTGTGGGCACTCGCCGACGTCACCAGATCGGGTTCGGTGTCGAGTACCACTTCGAGCGATGCGTCATTGTCGGCCAGTCTCGGCACCAGGTCGTTCTGGGCCGCGAGAGGAGCGAGAACAGGATCGAACCAGGTGGAGGTGCCTACCATCCGGTCGCCGAGACCGAGCGAGAGCAAGATCTCCGTCGCACTCTGGTACAGCGACACGGCTCGTTGCGGCGCCGAATCGAATGTCACTGACACACCACAATTTTCGAGTGTCAACGGGTAGCTTGTAGGGCCCGCTGCATCAGCAGCAACGGTAGTCGGGGTCCCGGCGTCCGGCGCAGAAGCGCTGGAGCACCCGGTCAGTAGTGCGGTGGTGCAGAGCAATCCGGTCGCGGCAGTGAGTGCGCGCGTCAGTGGTGCGGTGAGCACGGAAAGTCGTCCTTCGATCAGGGGCTCGGTCGCGGAACCCGACATGTGGCAATCGCCATCTTCGATGTGGTGCCGGACGAGTATTCGGACTCGTGGGAAATCCCATCGCCGTTGCGCGTCAGTTCCGGATTCTCACCGGTATTCCCTCGTCAGACAGTGGTCAGTATAGGCAGCACACATCCGCAATCATGCAAAGCGCCAGGCCAACCGAGAAAATTCTCAGCCGATTCGACGCGGGTCAATCTGAATACGCACGGGCCCGGAGGATTTTCTGGCGCTCCGAGCAGCGCGAGCATGAGCTAGAGCGTCAGCCAGTGCCCGGCCGTCCTTACGCGGCACCCGAATCAGCAGACGCTCGGGAGCTACGCCCGCCTCGTCCTCACCGGAATACGGAAGCCTCTCCCCCGCAGGCAATTCCACAGGCCCGAGGAGAACCGCGCTCGCAGGCAGATCGGCAGAAGCGACCAATTCAGTAATCGCGGCGCTACCACCGTCGATGGCCGCCAGATGGACGGCAGGCGGAAAGCCGACCTCGTCGCGTTCGTCGAACTGACTGCGGGCGTGCCCAACCGGATCCCACCGGACCAAAGCCTGAACTGTCGGGATTCCCGAATCCGCGACTACTACTACCTCGCCACCGTCGGACAGTGGAATCACCAAGGCTGCGGCAGACATCCAGCGCCGCAGAGTCTCTTCCTCGGTGCGAAGATCTGCGCGCCCGAGCAATGCCCACCCGTCGAGCAACAAAGCAGCACCATAGCCCCCGGTCATCACCGGTTCCGCGCCGACGGTCGAGACCACCAGCGCCGGGCCCTGGGCAACTTCCTTGACCACATCGCCGCCACCGGACAGCACAACCTTCACCCCGGGGAACGCGCGACCGAGTTCCTCAGCTGTTCGGCCCGCCCCGACCACAACGGCACGCAACGCCTTGGCTCCACACGCATGGCATCGGTAGGCCGCGTCGGCGACGCCGCACCAGCGGCACTCGGGAATTCCGGCACCGTCGGGACCTGCTGCAGATGGCAACGCCAACGGTCCGTTGCAACGACGGCACCGCGCCGGTGCCCGGCACTTCCCGCACGCGAGTGTCGGAACGTACCCGCGACGCGGCACCTGCACCAACACGCCACGGCCGTCGGCCAATGCTCGCCTGGCCGCGGCAAAAGCGATCGCCGGCAACCGTGCTGCCCTCGCACCGGGGTCGCGGGCCAACGCGTGATCACTATCCGCCAATGCGGTGATCTTGGGTGAGCAGTGCCTGACCACATCCCGAGCGGCGACCAAATCGTGGGCCCACCCCGAATCGACGAGCACCTGAGACTCCGCAGTTCGGGAGAAACCGCCGATCACCACGGCGCACCCGGCCACATGCGCGCGCAATACCGCGGATTCACGGGCGTGCGGGTAGGGCGAGCGGGGCTCGGACAGATTGTCGTCGCCGTCGTCCCACACGACAACAAGGCCGGTGTCCGGCGTGGGGGCAAAAACGGAGCTTCGGGTGCCGACGACGATGCGGGAACTTCCGCGAAGCGCCGCAAGCCACCGCCGATAGCGCATAGCCGGGCCAAGTCCCGCTGAAAGTCCTACTACCGCTTCAGGTCCGGATACTTTCTCGCAGGCGGCAAGAACTCGATCGAGATCGCGCTGATCCGGAACGACGATGACCGCACTCTTGCCTGCCGACGCCACCGAACCGGCGAGTTCCGCCAACCGCAACGGCCAATCCTCACCGGGCAATGCCTGCCACACCGCTCGCGGAGCACGCAGTTCGCGGACAGCGGTGACAAACGCGTCGCCGTACTGATAGAGGTGCCAGCCTCGTTCGTCCAACGTAGGCGCGGCGATCTCGCCGCTCGGTTCCCACGGCTCGCCTTCCACCTTGGCGTGACGCGGCGGAACGGCTAGTCGAAGCACGTCGGCCCGGGTGCCTGCATAGCGTTCGGCAACGCGGTCGACCAGTTGCGCTATCTCGACGGTGAGAACTCGCTCGGCCGAAATGACACGTTCGAGCCACCCGAATTTGCCCTGATGATCGCTGGTCGCCTCGCGGGAGACGATGAAACCGTCGACCAGACGACCAGCAAAGCGGATGCGCACCCGTACACCAGGTTGCGCATCCGCTTCGAGTTCACGGGGAACGAGGTAGTCGAACTCTCGGTCGAGGTGGGCGAGCGGGAGCATCGGGAGCACCCGGGCAACCGGATCAACCTCTGCCGCTACTCTTTCCGCGCCCACCCGCGCCCCGTCTGTACGTCAGTTATCAGAGACCTGCTGCGCTGCGCAGCTTGTCCGCACGATCCGTGCTCTCCCACGGGAGATCGATGTCGGTGCGTCCGAAGTGACCGTACGCCGCAGTCTGTGCGTAGATCGGACGAAGCAGATCGAGATCGCGGATGATCGCTCCGGGCCGCAAGTCGAATACCTCGGTGATGGCCTGCTGGATCCGAGCCGGGTCGGTCTTCTCGGTACCGAACGTCTCGACGAACAAGCCGACGGGAGCAGCCTTGCCGATCGCGTAGGCAACCTGAACTTCGATGCGATCGGCGAGGCCGGCCGCAACGGCGTTCTTGGCAACCCAGCGCATTGCGTATGCCGCACTGCGGTCGACCTTTGACGGGTCCTTGCCGGAGAATGCGCCGCCGCCGTGGCGAGCCATTCCGCCGTAGGTGTCGACAATGATCTTGCGTCCGGTCAGGCCGGCGTCACCCATCGGGCCACCGAGCACGAACTTGCCCGTCGGGTTGACGAGCAGACGCACGTCGGAGGTGTCCAGATCAATGACATTGATGTCTGCGAGCACCGAGTTGAGCACCTTCTCGCGAAGGTCAGGGGTCAGCAGGTTGTCGAGGTCGATGTCTGCGGCGTGCTGGGTGGAGATGACGACGGTGTCGAGACGAACCGGCTTGTCACCGTCGTACTCGATGGTGACCTGAGTCTTGCCGTCCGGACGCAGGTATGGCAAGACGCCGCTCTTGCGAACCTCGGTCAGACGACGCGACAAGCGATGAGCCATCGCGATGGGAAGCGGCATCAGTTCCGGCGTATCAGTGGTGGCGTAGCCGAACATCAGGCCCTGATCGCCGGCGCCCTGACGGTCGATCTCGTCGTCGAGAGTTCCGTCGACCCGAGCTTCGTGCGAATGATCAACGCCCTGAGCAATTTCCGGGGACTGCGCACCGATCGCGACGTTGACACCGCACGAGTTGCCGTCGAAGCCCTTGGCGGAGCTGTCGTACCCGATCTCGAGAACGGTGTCGCGGACGATCTTGGGGATGTCGGCGTATGCCGTGGTCGTGACCTCACCGGCGACGTGAACCTGGCCAGTGGTGACGAGTGTCTCCACGGCGACGCGGGCACGCGGATCCTGCGCGAGGATCGCGTCGAGGATGGAGTCGCTGATCGCGTCACAGATCTTGTCCGGGTGCCCCTCGGTGACGGACTCGCTGGTGAATAGCCGACTGCCGGACTTGCTCACAGATCTCCCTCTCGACGCCTTGAGTTCATGACTACAGCTTATTGAAATAACACGACCACCGTGTGGTGGCCGTTTTGTCGCTTATTCAGGGTGTAGCTGCGCCGACGATATCCGTTGAACGCTCGGCGCAACACCCTTACGCTCACCCGAAACGGGTGAGAAGCCCCTCACCCCTCTACGGGAATAACGTAATGAGCGCATCCAGCACGCGGCTGGCCATCAACGCTTTCGAACCGTGTTCCAGTGCCGCCTCGGATCCGTCGGAGCCGAGAAGCCAACCGTCGTTGTGATCAACTTCGAATGCCTTGCCCTCGCCGACTGCGTTGACCACAAGGAGATCGCAGCCCTTACGAGCAAGTTTCGAACGGGCGTAACTCAGGACGTCACCGTGTGCGTCACCGGTCTCAGCCGCAAATCCGACGATGACGGTGTCCGCGGCAAGGTCACCGGCCCGACGCGATTCGACGAGGCCGGCAAGGATGTCCGCGTTACGCGTCAGGGGGATCGAGTCGGGCTCGTTTGCGCCCTTCTTGATCTTGCTTCCCTCCACCGTGGTGGGCCGGAAATCGGCGACGGCAGCGGCCATGATGATGCCGTCCTGCCCGGGGGCATGCTTCTCGACGGCCAATCGAAGATCTTCGGCGGTCTTGATGTGGACGACGTCGACAGCTGCTGGATCCGCTAGATCGGCCGTGTATCCGGCGATCAGCGTGACCTGTGCACCTCGCTGCGCAGCCAGGCGAGCCAGGGCGTATCCCTGCTTGCCCGAACTGCGGTTGCCGAGGAAACGAACAGGATCGAGCGGTTCGCGGGTACCACCGGCGGTGACCAGAACTCGACGACCTTCGAGGTCACGAGGCAAAGCGTCGCTGCGCTCGAGGAGCAACGACGCGAGGCCCACGATCTCGTCGGGTTCGGGCAAGCGACCAGCACCGGTGTCCTTGCCGGTCAATCGTCCTGATGCCGGTTCGATCACGTGGACTCCGCGCGAACGCAGGGTCGCGACGTTGGACACCGTTGCGGGGTGTTCCCACATTTCGGTGTGCATCGCCGGAGCGAAGACGACGGGACAACGAGCGGTCAACAATGTTGCGGTCAACAGATCGTCAGCTCGGCCCATGACGGCACGTGCCATCAGATCGGCCGTAGCCGGCGCGATGACAACAAGGTCCGCTTCCTGCCCGAGTCGGACATGCGGCACCTGCGGTACATCGGCGAAGACACCGGTGTGCACCGGATTGCCGGAGAGCGCCTCGAAAGTTGCTCTGCCGACAAATTCCAGTGCGGACTCGGTGGGAATCACGCGAACGTGGTGACCACTCTCGGTGAAGCTGCGGATGATCGCGCACGCTTTGTACGCCGCGATACCCCCGCCGACACCCACAACGATGCGTTTACGCGCCGTACCGGAAGTTTCCGCTACTCCCCCGGTGCCCGAAACCGATTCGGGAGCGGCAGACGACGTGCTCACTCGCCTTCGGTGTGCTCGAGCAGATCAGCGTGGATTTCGCGCAGCGCGATGGAAAGCGGCTTTTCCTGCAGGCCCGGCTCGACGAGGGGGCCGACGTACTCGAGGATGCCGTCACCGAGCTGGTTGTAGTAATCGTTGATCTGGCGAGCACGCTTGGCCGAGTAGATGACCAGGGCGTACTTCGAGGAGGTGCGTTCGAGCAACTCGTCGATCGGCGGGTTGGTGATGCCGAGCGGAGTGTCGTAGGCAGGCAGAGCGCCCTGGCTTGCGGCGGACGCGGCTGAAGTGCTGCTCACTCTTGTGTCTCCTGAATTAGATCTTGAATGAAGGCCTACATGAATCGATTTTATGCACCTGGATGGATGAAAATCAGTTCCCAACCAACAAGGATACCAACTCATCGCAAGCACGGCTTACATCCTCGTTCACGATGACCGTGTCGAACTCGTCCTGGGCGGCCAATTCGACTCGCGCCGTCTCCAAGCGCCTCGCGACGACCTCGTCGGATTCGGTGCCTCGCCCGGTGAGTCGCTGGACGAGAACGTCCCAACTCGGCGGAGCCATGAACACCAGGAGAGCTTCGGGTTTTGCCTTGCGTACCGCACGGGCTCCGGCCAGATCGACCTCGACCAGTACGGGTCGTCCTGCTTCGAGAGCTTCTTCGACGGGAGCCGCTGGTGTGCCCGATCGCTGCAGTCCGCCGTGAATGTCGGCCCATTCGAGGAGCTCACCGGAATCGATCATCCGCTGAAACTCGTCGCGAGTGGTGAAGCGGTAGTCCTTGCCGTCCACCTCACCAGGGCGAGGATCGCGGGTCGTTGCCGACACGCTGAACATCAACTCGGGCAACCGAGTCCTCAGTTCGCGGACCACACTCGACTTACCGACAGCCGAGGGGCCGGCTAGTACAACCAGCCGACCCCTCCGCACTGCAGTCTTGCTCTCTGACACAGCCTCAGCACTCATAAGAAACTGTTTTCGCAGCGCTCATCACTACTGTTGCGCCAGTTTTTCTCACGGTTCGACTCAGACCTCGAAGTCGAACTTGGTGAGCAGAGCCCGACGCTGACGATCACCGAGGCCGCGGATGCGACGGGTCGGAGCGATCTCCAGCTCGGTCATGATCTCCTGAGCCTTGACCTTGCCCACCTTCGGCAAAGCCTCGAGCAGTGCAGAAACCTTCATCTTGCCCAAGATTTCGTTGTCTTCGGCGTCCTTGAGGACCTCTTTAAGGTCGGTGCCGCCACGCTTCAGGCGCTCCTTGAGCTCAGCCCTGGCCTTGCGGGCAGCAGCTGCCTTCTCCAAAGCAGCAGCGCGCTGCTCATCAGTCAACTGGGGAAGGGCCACGGTTCCTCCGTCTCGTCGTGTGCAAATTTTGTCTATTCCACTGGATAACCAGCAGCGATAGCGACCGTACTCACGCCTGGCGCGAATTGCTAACCCACCCCCCGCGGTCCGGTGCAGATCACGGTGGGTTATGCGCTCTGAAACGTATCTCGAAATCGATGTGCACGACAGCGCTATCTCGACCGAAACAAAACAACATGGACGTTAATATGATTGCGAAAACTATTGTAACACAGGGCTTTTCGGTAAATCTACCGAATAGCACCCAAGGTTGCCCCAGGCGTCGGCCGCACCGCCACCAAACGTGCCCGGTGCCACAGTCAAATTTTTCGACGCAATTCGACGCGTTTGCGCGTGTCGCGAGCGAAACTCACGCAGAAAGCGAAGATTTCGGATCGCCGGCGCTCGCGTCGGCACCGGCATTTCGGTCCGCACCCGGTACGACCAACGCTACGAGGACAGCAAACGCAACCCAGAGTAAAGAATTCTCCAAGACAAAGCCGACAACCGGGACGTCGAGGTCTGCGCCGACGCGCGGCAACCGGAACAGCACCACTGCTGCAGTCAGTGCAACGGCGGCCAACGACCAGGCGGGAATCGTGCTCCTCCCCCGCGGCGGCGTCAAGAGCACGCCAACGGCTGGCACCAGCCACACGAAATGATGGGTCCACGCGATAGGTGTCACTACAGCGGCAAGCAGCGCGACCACGGTAAACGCCGCCAGATCCCCGCGTAAGCGCTGTACACGCCGAGTCGCAAGAATCCCCAGCCCGGCAAGAACAACACACGCAGCCAGCCACACAGGCCCCACCATGGCGTCGGGAAGCACCCGCAGCGCCATTCCACGGAGCGACTGATTTCCGAAGACCGCCGGGTCTCCCACGGCGACGCGTCCCGACAGCGATGCGATGTCACCGAAGTAGTCGAGGCTCGCTCGTGGCAGTATCGCGAAACCTACGGCGGTTGCTCCCGCGAAACCCGCAGCGCCGCCCGCAAAGGCCTTCCACTTCCCGGTGATGACGTAGTAGCCGAGGTAGACGATGGGCACGAGTTTGACAGCTCCGGCTATGCCGACCAGGACGCCCTCGGGCAGCCACTTCGGCCGCGCGAGGACGTCGATCAGGCACAGGAACGTCAGAAACAGTCCAACCTGCCCGTACCCGAGGTGATCCGAAATCGGCGACGCAATCGTCCACAGAATCAGGAATCCCACATAGACCGACAGCGGTCGCTTACGTGTGAGCGGCACTCCCCGGTAGCTCAGTACGATGATCGCGGCCAGCATCAGAAGACTGATGAAACTCCACGTCCACTGCATGAAACCCCAGGTGCCGATCGCCACCGGGACGGCAACGACGGCGGCAAACGGTGGATACGTGAACGGCAATCGGGCGTTGAACGAGCCGTCGTAGAGGTTTGTGCCATCCAAGACGGCCTGCCCGGCCGTCCGGTACACCGCGAGGTCGTCGCCGTGTACACCGGTCAGAGCCTGAAACGCGGTGGCCAACAACCCACACACCACAACAAGCACCCCGACGCGCCACCAGCGACGCGTCCACAATCCGTCCAATCCACTCACCGCAGGACGGTACCACCGCGATCCGACACCACTGGATACGTCGTGATCGCTCACGGATCAGTTCGCCAACGCTGCTTCGATCTCGTCCCGATCACGCCTGGCGGCCTCGCGGAGCGCCGATATAGACGGTCCGTACTTGAGAACACCGCGCGACGAGTTCGGCAGGAGCAACTCCGTCGAACCGGCAAAGATCTCGGCCAGATCGGCGGCTGTCGCACCTTGAGCGCCGAGTCCCGGAGCCAGGATCGGACCGTTGAAGTCGGTCAGGTCCAAGCCGTGATCGCGAGTAGCGCCCACGACCAGTCCCACGGTGTCGCGGCCGTCTGCGTTGGCAGCAACGGCGTCGTCGACAATCGACTGCGCCACCGACACACCACCAGCAGAGGATTGCTGCAATCCGCCGCCCTCGGGGTTGGACGTGCGCGCGAGCACGAAGATTCCGCGCGCATTCTCGCGGGCAAGGTCCAAGGCCGGAGCCAAGGCTCCGAACCCGAGGTACGGCGACACCGTCACCGAATCCGAGGTCAGCGGCGATTCACCGAGCCACGCCTGTGCATACGCATCCATGGTGGAACCGATGTCGCCGCGCTTGGCGTCAGCCACGACGAGCGTCCCGGCGTCGCGAAGAGCCGCGATCGTGCGTTCGAGCACGGCGAATCCTGCGCTGCCGTACGCCTCGAAAAAAGCAACCTGCGGCTTCACGAGTGCAACTTCACCGGTGAACGCTTCGACGCAGATGTCCGCGAACTTCGCCAAGCCGTCAGCGGAGCGGGGCAAGCCCCACGCGTCGAGAAGAGCTGGATGCGGGTCGATGCCCACACACAGCCGCCCCCGGTCCGCAGTCGCGGACCGAAGGCGCTGACCCCAACTGAGGGTCACGACTGTGCGGACGGTTGACGCAGTCCGGCGTGCAGTTCCTGCAAGGAGTGAACGCCGATGTCGCCGCGCAGAACAGCTTCGATGCCCTGAACGGCAGCCGAAGCGCCCTGCACTGTCGTGATGCACGGAATGTTCGACGCCACAGCGGCACTGCGGATCTCGTAGCCGTCGACGCGTGGGCCGGAGTTGCCGTACGGGGTGTTGATGATCATGGCGACCTCACCGCTGCGGATCTGGTCGACGATGGTCACAGCACCCTCAGGCACCTCTTCACCGGACTGCTTGTACACGTTGGTGCACTCGATACCGTTGCGGCGCAAGACCTCTGCGGTGCCGTCTGTCGCGAGGATCGTGAAGCCCAGGTCCGCAAGACGCTTGACGGGGAAGATCAGCGAACGCTTGTCCTTGTTGGCAACCGAGACGAATACGGCGCCTTCGGTGGGCAGCGATCCGTAGGCAGCGGTCTGCGACTTGGCGAAGGCAGTGCCGAAGTCGAAGTCGATGCCCATGACCTCGCCGGTGGACTTCATTTCCGGGCTCAGCAGGGTGTCGACACCGGTTCCGTCGGCGCGGCGGAACCGGTTGAACGGCAGTACTGCTTCCTTGACCGCGATCGGTGCGCCGGCCGGGGTGTTTCCGCCGTCGCCCTCTGCAGGCAGGATTCCGCTGACCCGCAGTTCGGCGATCGATTCGCCGAGCATGACGCGAGCACAGGCCTTGGCCAACTGCACAGCCGTCGCCTTGGAGACGAACGGGACGGTGCGGCTGGCGCGCGGGTTCGCCTCGAGGACGTAGAGGATGTCGTCCTTGAGTGCGTACTGCACGTTGAGTAGGCCCTTGACGCCGATTCCCTTGGCCAGAGCCTCGGTGGAGCGGCGAACGTTCTCGAGGTCTGCACGGCCCAGCGTGATGGGCGGCAGCGCACATGCCGAGTCACCGGAGTGGATGCCGGCTTCCTCGATGTGCTCCATGACGCCCGCGAGGTACACCTCGGTGCCGTCGCAGAGAGCGTCGACGTCGATCTCGACCGCATCTTCGAGGAAGCGGTCGACCAGCACGGGGCGGTCGTCGGAGATTTCCGTGGCCCGGGAGATGTAGTTGGCGAGTGAAGCCTCGTCGTACACGATCTCCATGCCGCGTCCACCGAGCACGTACGACGGACGCACCAGCACCGGGTAGCCGATGCCTGCCGCGATGTCGCGGGCGCCGTCGAACGTGGTGGCTGTACCGAACTTCGGTGCGGGCAGACCGGCTTCGGTCAGCACTCGACCGAACTCGCCGCGATCCTCGGCGAGGTCGATGGCAGCGGGGCTGGTTCCGACGATCGGAACGCCTGCAGCTTCGAGGCGCTTGGCCAACCCGAGCGGGGTCTGGCCACCGAGCTGGACGATGACGCCGGCAACGGTGCCCGACTGTGCTTCGGCGCGGTAGACCTCGAACACGTCCTCGAACGTGAGCGGCTCGAAGTACAGGCGATCAGCGGTGTCGTAGTCCGTCGAGACGGTCTCGGGGTTGCAGTTGACCATGACGGTCTCGTAGCCGGCCTCGGACAGAGTCTGCGCAGCGTGGACACACGAGTAGTCGAACTCGATGCCCTGACCGATGCGGTTGGGGCCTGATCCGAGGATCAGGACCTTGGGACGCTCGGTCTGCGGGGCGACCTCGGACTCGGCGTTGGGGTCGAGTTCGTACGTCGAGTAGTGGTACGGCGTCTTGGCTTCGAACTCTGCGGCGCACGTGTCGACGGTCTTGTAGACCGGGCGTACACCGAGCTCGTCACGCAGAGCGCGAACACCGTCCTCGCCGCCGAGTTCGGGGCGCAGGGCCGCGATCTGACGATCCGAAAGACCGTGATACTTGGCCTGACGCAACGCAATTTCATCGAAAGTTTCTGCAACGCGCAGCTTTTCACCGAGTTCGTGGATCTGCTGGAACTGATCGAGGAACCACGGGTCGATCTTCGTGGCGTCGAAGAGCTGCTCGATGGTGGCGCCGAGGGCAAATGCCTTCTCGATGCCGTACATGCGGCCGTCCTGCGGAACGCTGATATCGGCAAGCAGAGCTTCGAGGCTCTCGGTTTCAACCTCGGGGCCCGTCCAGTAACCCGCACGCTTGGTCTCGAGCGAGCGCATGACCTTGCCGAATGCCTCGGTGAAGTTGCGGCCGATGCTCATTGCCTCACCCACCGACTTCATCGTGGTGGTCAGAGTTCCGTCGGCGCCGGGGAACTTCTCGAACGCAAAGCGAGGAGCCTTGACGACGACGTAGTCGAGCGTCGGCTCGAAGCAGGCCGGGGTTTCCTTGGTGATGTCGTTGACGATCTCGTCGAGCGTGTATCCGATGGCCAGCTTGGCGGCCATCTTCGCGATCGGGTACCCGGTCGCTTTCGATGCCAGTGCCGACGAACGGGAGACGCGCGGGTTCATCTCGATGACAACCAGGCGGCCGTCGGCCGGGTCCATCGCGAACTGGATGTTGCAGCCGCCGGTGTCGACGCCCACCTCACGCAGGATGTCGATGGAGAGGTCGCGCATTGCCTGGTACTCGCGGTCGGTCAGCGTCATCGCCGGGGCGACCGTGACGCTGTCGCCGGTGTGGACACCAACCGGGTCGACGTTCTCGATGGAGCAGACGATCACGACGTTGTCGCGACTGTCACGCATGAGTTCGAGTTCGTATTCCTTCCAACCGAGGATGGATTCCTCGATCAGGACGTTGGCGGTCGGCGACGCAGCCAGACCGCCGCCGGCGATCCGGTTGAGATCGTCGACGTTGTACGCCATACCGGAACCGAGGCCGCCCATGGTGAAGGACGGGCGCACGACAACCGGGTAGCCGAGTTCGGCAACCGTGGCGTGTACTTCGTCCATCGTGTAGCACACAGCCGACTTCGCGGATTCGCCGCCGACCTTGGCAACGATGTCCTTGAACTTCTGGCGATCCTCGCCGCGCTGGATGGCGTCGAAATCGGCACCGATCAGCTCGACGTCGTACTTCTCGAGGATGCCCTGCTCGTGCAGCGCCACAGCGGCGTTGAGAGCAGTCTGACCGCCGAGCGTCGCGAGGACGGCGTCGATCTTGTTGCCCTGCAACGCTTCCTTGGCGATGACCTTCTCGAGGAACTCGGCCGTGATCGGCTCGACGTAGGTAGCGTCGGCGAACTCGGGGTCCGTCATGATGGTGGCCGGGTTGGAGTTGACCAGGCTGACGCGCAGGCCCTCCTCCTGGAGGACGCGGCAAGCCTGGGTGCCCGAGTAGTCGAACTCGCAGGCCTGACCGATGACGATCGGACCGGAGCCGATTACCAGGATGTGCTTGAGATCTGTACGGCGTGGCATTAGTTCTTGACTCCGGTTTCTTTCCGTGCGGAGAGCAGGCTGGTGAAGCGGTCGAAGAGATACGCGGCGTCGTGCGGGCCGGCTGCGGCTTCCGGGTGGTACTGCACCGAGAAGGCCGAATCGTCGAGCAGGCGAACACCTTCGACGGCTCCGTCATTGGCGCAGGTGTGGCTGACCACGGCGCGACCGAACGGGGTGTCGAATTCCTGGCCGGCTTCACCTTCGAGTGCGAAGCCGTGGTTCTGAGCGGTGATCGCGATGCGACCCGTCTGATGCTCGATCACCGGGATGTTGATGCCGCGGTGGCCGAACTTCATCTTGTACGTGCTCAGGCCGAGTGCGCGGCCCAGGATCTGGTTGCCGAAGCAGATACCGAACAGCGGCAAGCCCTGTCCGATGACCTCTTTCGTCAGGTGCACTGCGCCGTCGGCGGTGGCCGGGTCGCCCGGGCCGTTGGAGAGGAACACACCGTCGGCCTTGAGGTCGAGGATCTGCTCGAGGCTCGCGTTGGACGGCAGTACGTGGACGCGAATGCCGCGCTCGGCGAACATGCGGGGGGTGTTCGTCTTGATACCGAGGTCGATGGCGGCAACCGTGTACAGCGCCTCGCCGCCCTTCGGCTCGACGATGTAGCCGCTGGTCGTGCTGACCTCACCGGCAAGATCGGCGCCGAGCATGGTGGGCTGATCTTGAACCCGTCGGACCAACTCGTCGTCGGCGGCGATGGCTTCACCGGAGAAGATTCCGGCCTTCATCGAACCGCGAGTACGCAGGTGACGCACCAGGGCGCGAGTGTCGATACCGGCGATGCCGACAATCGACTGCTCTTCGAGCTTGGCCTGCAGCGAACCCGTCGCGCGCCAGCTCGAAGTCACCCGAGAGGGGTCACGAACGACGTATCCGGCAACCCAGATCTTCGCGCCGGCGCTGTCCCCGGTCGGTCCCACGGACTCGTCGTCCTCGTCGTTCCAGCCGGTGTTGCCGATCTGCGGCGCAGTGGAGACCACGATCTGGCGGTGGTAGCTGGGATCGGTGAGCGTTTCCTGGTAGCCGGTCATGCCGGTGCTGAACACCGCTTCGCCCAGCGTCTGTCCAACCGCGCCGAAGGTGGTTCCGCGGAACACCCGTCCGTCTTCGAGGACCAGTACTGCGGGGCTGCTGTCAAAGCCGCTCATGCGTTCTTTCCGTTCTGCTCGATGTCGCCAGAGCTTGCGTCTTCATTGTTGTTCGTCTTGTTCGAAGCAGTAACCGGCTTGACCCAGTCCGGGTACACCATTTTGTCGTCGCCGCGCACGCCCGTGTCGATCTCGGTTCCGCTCGGCAACTCCCAACGGATGACCAGGACCCCGTCCTTGCTCATGACCTTGCCTGCGAGACCGCTCTCGGTGCGGATCGCGCGGATCGACTTCTCGGGGATCCAGATAGCGGACGCCCCGTCACGCTCGACCAGGATGCCGTTGGAGTAGCGACTGATCTCGCAGGTCGCCCGGAATCCGAGATCTCCGACCGCAATGCGGTCCTGCCAGCTGGGCGCGATGGTGCTACCGACGTACAAGCCGGTGGTCGGCATGACCAGCAATTCGCCCAACGTCGCCGGCACCGAGGGCAGCTCGCCGATCTTGTCTTTCTGTCGTCGGGCGCGGCCACGCCAGCCGATGAACATCAAACCGATCATCGCGGCCCAGAAGACCACCAGACCGACAATCCACAGAACTCTTTCCATCTCCATGACGCCTACTCCTTGCTGCTCAGCAGCCGCGGCGATCCGTCGTGTGCAGTAACGCGGCCACGTAACAGTGTGGTCGTGACCCGAGCAGGCAATGTCATCGACTCATACGGAGTGTTATTCGCGACACTCGCCAGTGCCTTGCCGTGCACGGTCCATTCTGCGGAGGGATCGATCAACGTCAGGTTGGCCGGCTCCCCTACCTCGATGGGGCGGCCCTGATCGTCGAGGCCGACAATCGCTGCGGGACGCTCACTCATGACGCGAGCAACGCCGCGCCAGTCGAGCAGTCCGGGCTCGACCATTGTTTGCACGATGATCGAGAGCGCCGTCTCGAGGCCGAGCATGCCGGGGCGCGCAGCGGCGAACTCGCAGCACTTGTCCTGCTCGGCGTGCGGAGCGTGATCGGTGGCCACGCAGTCGATGATGCCCTCGGCCAGGCCCTTGCGCAGGGCAGCAACATCGCTGGCCTCACGAAGTGGCGGGTTGACCTTGTTGATGGCGTCGTACGTCTCGAGACGCGAATCGTCGAGCAGCAGGTGGTGCGGGGTGACCTCGGCAGTGATCGAAATACCCTGTCCGCGAGCCCACTTGACGAGTTCGACGGTTCCCGCTGTCGACGCGTGGCAGATGTGGACCCGGGCGCCGGCGTCACGGGCAAGGAGTGCGTCGCGGGCAACGATGGACTCTTCCGCGGCGCGGGGCCAGCCGGCCAATCCGAGGCGAGCGGCCGTCGGGCCCTCGTGGGCAACTGCGCCGACCGTCAAACGCGGCTCTTCGGCGTGCTGCGCGATGAGAACGCCCAGCGAGCTGGAGTATTCGAGCGCGCGGCGCATGATCAGCGGGTTGTCGACGCAATGACCGTCGTCGGAGAACATCTTGACCTTGCCGACACCGGCGGCCATGGTTGCCATCTCGGCGAGCTGCTTGCCTTCGAGGCCGACAGTGACAGCTCCGACGGGATGGACGTCGACGAGGCCGACTTCCTGGCCACGTCGCCACACGTGATCGGTGATGACCACGGAATCGGCGACAGGGCTGGTGTTCGCCATCGCGAAGACTGCGGTGTATCCACCCAGAGCGGCTGCCGCAGAACCTGTTTCGATGGTTTCCGTGTCTTCACGACCGGGTTCACGCAGATGCGTGTGCAGGTCGACAAATCCGGGAAGCAGGATCTGACCACTGCCGTCGATCACCTCGGATGCGGTGGCCGGATCCAGGTTCACGCCGATCTCGAGAATGACTCCGTCGCCGACACGGACGTCGACGGCTTCCCCTTCTCCGTAGATCAGTACGCCGCGGAGCAGGACACTCACCGGTGATTCTCCGTTCTGATTGCTTGTCACATCGCACCGTCCTCTGAACCGACCAGAAGCCGGAACAAGACAGCCATACGCATGTGCACACCATTGGTAACCTGCTGCAGCACAGCAGCTTTGGGGGAATCTGCGACGGCCGAGGCAATTTCCATGCCGCGCAGCATCGGGCCGGGGTGCAGGACCACCGCGTGATCGGCCAGCATTCCGAGACGCTTCTCGGACAGGCCGTAATTGATCGAGTACTCGCGCTGCGACGGGAAGAATCCGCCGTTCATGCGTTCGGCCTGGACCCGCAGCATCAGGACTGCATCGAGTCCGGGCAGTTCCGCGTCGAGTGAATGCGAGACGGTGACCGGCCACGTGTGTGCGCCGATCGGCAGCAGCGTCGGCGGGGCAACGAGGACAACCTCGGCGCCGAGCATCGACAGAAGCAACGCGTTGGAACGCGCGACACGACTGTGCAGGATGTCGCCGACAATGGCGATCCGCTTGCCCTCGACGTCGCCGAGACGTTGACGCAAGGTCAGAGCGTCGAGCAACGCCTGCGTGGGATGTTCGTGAGTGCCGTCGCCGGCGTTGATGACCGCGGGGCCACCGTCCGATGCGGTGCCGGTCCACTGGGCGATCTGATGAGCTGCGCCCGACGCGGGGTGACGAACGATCAGAGCGTCGGCGCCGGCAGCACGCAGTGTCATCGCGGTATCGCGCAGCGATTCACCCTTCGACACCGACGAGCTGGATGCACTGACGTTGATGACGTCGGCGCTCATCCACTTACCGGCCACCTCGAAGGACACCCGGGTGCGGGTGGAGTTCTCGAAGAACACCGTCATCACTGTGCGGCCACGAAGTGTCGGGAGCTTGTGAACTTCACGGCCCAGGAGTGCCTGCTCGAAGCGTTCGGCCTCGTCGAGAAGTTCGATCGCGGACTCTCGGTTGAGGTCTGCGATGGAGAGAAGGTGCTTCACGCGCTCTTACCTCCGGAAATGACCACAGCGTCCCGGCCGTCGTGTTCCTGAAGGAGTACCTTGACGTCCTCGGACCTCGCGGTGGGAACGTTCTTGCCGACGTAATCGGCGCGCAGCGGGAGTTCGCGGTGGCCGCGGTCGACCAGGACCGCAAGCTGCACCGCACGCGGGCGTCCCAGGTCACGAAGAGCGTCCAAGGCGGAGCGGACGGTACGGCCGGAGAACAGGACGTCGTCGACGAGTACGACCAACGCGTTGTCGACGCCACCTTCGGGAACGGAGGTCCGTTCGAGGGGGCGGTGCGGCTTGGTGCGGAGATCGTCACGGTAGAGCGTGATGTCGAGAGATCCGATGGGTGTACGCACACCGGAGAATTCTTCGATCTTGTCGCGAAGACGTGTCGCGATGGTGGTGCCCCTGGTGGGAATACCGATGAGGACGACGCGGGGCGCAGTACCTTCTGGTCCGTCGAGTGCCGTTTTCTCGATGATCTCGTGCGCGATTCGCGCGACGGTCCGGCCCACATCCTGGGCGGACAGCAATTCGCGGGTCTCGGCGTCACTGGCCTGCGTTGTATCTGGACCTGCAAGATCGGATGGGCGAGACCCTTCGGGCACGCTCATACAGCGACCTCCTTCTCCGCCTCACTGGACGGATCGTTAAAGGATGTCTGACGGTTCCCCACCCTATCAGCCGACAGACCTGAAACCCGCCGCGCGAGCCGTCGTCATGACGGGTTGTGTGCAGACACACAACCTAAGCTCGCACGGCGGGCGGTAGTACTGAAATACGCGGAACGGTAGAGCTACTCGGTACCCGAATCGGTGTCCTGCGCGCGCTGCGAAGTCGCCGCAGCGGCTGAACGAACCTGCGGAGCTACGAGGACAACCTGGCCGAGGATTCCGTTGACGAATCCGGGCGAGTCGTCCGTCGACAACTGCTTTGCCAATTCGACGGCCTCGTCCACGGCAACAACCGGCGGGACGTCCGTCGCGTGGAAGAGCTCCCACACGGCAATACGCAGAATCGCGCGGTCGACTGCGGGCAGACGCTCGAGCGTCCAGTCCTGCAGGTGCGACGAGATGACCTGATCGATCCGGTCGAGGTTCTCCGCAACTCCGGACACCAAGGTGACCGTGTACGGGGCAACGGGAGCTACTGCGTCGTCCTTGACGGACAGATCGGAACGCTCCGACGCCAGTTCTACCGGGTCGAGGTCACGTGCCTCGGCTTCGAAAAGGAAGTCGACAGCACGCTTGCGCGCCTTGTGGCGCGCACCGAGTTTCTTATGAGTGCCGGACACTTTAGGAATTCACACGCCCGAGGTAGTTACCGTCACGCGAATCGACCTTGAGCTTGTCACCGGTGTTGATGAACAGCGGCACGTTGATCTCGGCACCGGTCTCGAGGGTGGCAGGCTTGGTGCCACCGGTGGAGCGGTCGCCCTGCAGGCCCGGATCGGTGTGCTGAACGACAAGCTCGACCGTGACCGGGAGCTCGACGAAAAGCGGGACGTCCTCGTGAGTCGCAACCTGAACGGCCATGTTCTCGAGAAGGAAACGCGACTGCTCGCCGACGACAGTTTCGCTGATCGGAATCTGGTCGTAGGTGTCGCCGTCCATGAAGATGTAGTCGCTACCGTCGTGGTACAGGTAGGTCATGTCGCGGCGGTCGACCGTGGCGGTCTCGACCTTCACACCGGCGTTGAACGTCTTGTCCACTACCTTGCCCGAGAGCACGTTCTTGAGCTTGGTACGCACGAAGGCAGGGCCCTTGCCGGGCTTGACATGCTGGAACTCGATAATCGTCCACAGCTGGCCTTCGATCTGCAGAACCAGACCGTTCTTGAAATCACTGGTGGAAGCCACTTGCTTCGCGTCTCCTAGGGGGTCGGGAAACCGTCTCAGATGACGGTAAGGTCTTTTGCGGTCAGTGTGAGCAGCTCTGGCCCCTGCTCACGAACAACGAGCGTGTCCTCGATCCGTACGCCTCCGCGCCCGGAGAAGTACACGCCCGGCTCGACGGTCACCGCCGCGCCGGAAAGAAGTGTACCGGTGCCGAGCTTCCCGATTCCGGGAGCTTCGTGGATTTCCAGCCCCACACCGTGTCCGAGGCCGTGCAGGAACAACTCGCCGTACCCTGCGTCGTCGATCACCGAGCGTGCCGCAGCGTCGACGGCGGCACATTCTGCACCGGGAACCAGGGCCGCGCAGCCGGCCGCTTGGGACTTGGCAACCAGTTCGTAGACGTCCCGTTGCCAATCGGAAACAGTCTCCAGTACGTAGGTGCGAGTCATATCGGAGTGATACCCGCCGACCTGGGCGCCGAAGTCCAATTTCACGAAGTCGCCAGACGCCAATACCGCACCGGTGGGTCGGTGATGCGGAATCGCGGAGTTCGATCCGGCTGCCACGATCGTCTCGAAGGAGATTCCGTCGGCGCCGTTCTCGAACATGAGGTTTTCCAGTTCGCGGCCCACCTCGCGTTCGGTGCGACCCGGCCGCACTCCCCCGCGAGTGATCAACTGCGCCAACGCATCATCGGCTGCCGCACACGCGGCACGCAACAATCCGATCTCGTGCTCGTCCTTGACCATCCGTAGTTTCTCGACAAGCCCGCTCACCGGTTCGAACCGGACGGACGGCGCCGACTCCGTCCAGGATCGGTGCTCGGCAAACGTCGCGACGTGCGCCTCGAAAGCCAGGACGTCGCCCGAGAAGGTTCCGATCAAATGCGCTGCGCTCGAACGATCGATTTCGGCCCGCAGATCCGGCACCTGCTCGGCAACTTGCGTGACGTAACGACCGTCCGTGCAGATTACTGTCGTATCCTCGTCGCCATCAGCACCTCGAGCGCTCACCACCAGCGCGGCGTTCGATCCGGTGAACCCCGTGAGGTAGCGGATGTTCAGAAGGTCTGTGACGAGAATCGCGTCGAGTTCGCGCTCAACCAGAAGCGTACGGAGGGCATCGCGGCGGGACCGATGATCAACTGACATGACTCGAACCTACCCGCTCGTCGCGGTCTCCCTCTCAATCCGAAACGCGCGGTTACAGCAATAATTGTGGGTTAGGCCACAAGTGGAATCTGTTCTAGTTAGGCTGTAGGTATGAACGCGTGGTTAGTACGTGGCCTCGGCATGGCCCTGATACATGTTGTGTTTCGCGCATTGCTCGGTATGGCGATCGCTCAGTGGCCACTCCAGGGCTCCACCCTGCGATGGCTCTCCCTGTTCATCGTCATCGCACTTGCTGCGATCTGGGGCGGAATCGACGGGATCCGTGATCGTCGCCAGTTCCCCGAGCCGGACGACGGTGCAGACCTCCTGATGCTGTGGCTCAAAGCCGCCGTTGTCGGTGGCTTCGTCGCCGGCGCAGCCAGCTGGCTCCTGAGCCTCGTCCCGGCCCTCGAACTGACCCAACAGGGTCTGTTCTTCGAAATCACCGCCGGTGCGGCCTTCACGATTCTGCTCATCTTCGTTCCCGCGATGGTCGCCGTTACCGTCGGCCGGTTCTTCACGAGCCGTGAGCAGCGCAAGCACGGCACGGCCCCGCAAACTCCGTCGCATGAGCGCCACCATGAACCTGTCCCCGTCAGCGAGGGCTACGACTCCCCCACAACCCAGCACGCGTACAGCGGCGCTGCCATGACGGTCGAGGAATCCGACGCCGACACAACCGTCTTTCCCGCCATCGACCTGGGCAAGCGCGAACAGTAGCGTCCACGACTGAGGGCTCCGAGGAAATCATCCTCGGAGCCCTCAGTCGTGTGTGGGTTTCTTGTGTCTACGTACTTCAACCGCGCTCGGCGAGGAACCTGATCGCCAGTGGGTATCCGGCAACACCCAATCCGACGATCACGCCGGCCGCGATAGGACTGAGGAGAGAATTGTGCCGAAACTCCTCGCGCGCATGAACATTCGAGATGTGAACCTCGACCAGACCGGCGGTGAGCTCGACGCACGCATCACGCAATACGACCGAGGTATGAGTCAATCCGCCGGCGTTGAGAATTACCGGTTCGCCGGCATCCGCCGCGTCGTGAATCCAGCCGAGCAGGTCGCCTTCGTGATCGCTCTGACGAACAACCACCTCGACGCCCAATTCCTTACCGGTCGCGACACACAGTTCGACCAGATCGTCGTGCGTGGTCGCGCCGTACACCTCCGGCTGACGCTTACCGAGGCGGCCGAGATTCGGTCCGTTGACGACGTTGATTTTCACAGGCGAACCGTTCCGCCGGATGCCCTGGGCGGGCGGGCAATAGCCGAGTACGCCGCAACCAGCAGCGACGGATCCGGGCCTTCGAGCCTGCCGGGCTTGGCCAAGCCGTCGAGAACAACGAACCGCAGCAGTCCGGCACGGTTCTTCTTGTCGGTCTGCATTCCGGCAAGCAACTGAGAAAAGGCATCGTCGTCGTACGACGTCGGGAGCCCCACCAATTCGAGGATCGACTTGTGCCGATCGGCTGTCGCGTCGTCGAGGCGCCCGGCCAGGCGACCCAATTCGGCAGCGAACACCAGGCCTACCGACACAGCGGCGCCGTGACGCCACTTGTACTGCTCACGACGCTCGATCGCGTGCGCCAGAGTGTGTCCGTAATTGAGGATTTCGCGCAGATCCGACTCGCGAAGATCGGCTGCGACAACCTTGGCCTTGACCTCGACGGAACGTCGAATCAGTTCGGGCAGAACAGTTCCCGACGGATCCAGTGCAGCCTTCGGGTCTGCCTCGATCAGGTCCAGGATGACAGGGTCGGAAATGAAGCCCGTCTTGATGACCTCTGCCAAACCGGCGACGATCTCGTTATGCGGCACCGTCTCGAGAGTCGCGAGATCGATGAACACCGCGCCCGGTTCGTGGAACGCACCGACGAGGTTCTTGCCGGCTTCGGTGTTGATGCCCGTCTTGCCGCCCACTGCCGCGTCGACCATCGCCAGCAATGTGGTCGGAACGTGCACAACCTTGACGCCGCGCATCCATGTTGCTGCCACAAAACCGGTGAGGTCTGTCGCGGCGCCGCCGCCGAGGCTCATGATCGCGTCGCTGCGGGTCAGGCCGATACGTCCCAACACGTCCCAGCAGAAGCCGGCCACAGCCAGATCCTTGCCGTCCTCGGCGTCCGGGATCTCGATGCGATGCGCGTCGATTCCCTTCTCCGCCAATGCGCCGCGCACGGCCTCAGCGGTTTCCGCGAGCGGTGGCTGATGGAAAATCGCGACGGTCCGCGTGCCCTCCAACTCGGCGACGATGTCGCCGAGCAGACCGCGCCCGATCACAACCGGGTAAGGACTTGCGGTCTTCACCTCTACAACTACGGGTTCGGTCACTGCTCCACTGCTCCGCTCCGGTTGATCATTTGTCTTCAAGTTTGGATACCAACTGCGCGACGACGCGCGACGGACTCCGACCGTCGGTGCGTATCCGGATGGTGGCGGCGCGCCGGTACAACGGACGCCGACGCCGCATCAATTCCTGATATTTCACCTTGGGATCGCCGCCCGCCAGAAGCGGTCGGTGATTGTTGGCACCTGTCCGGCGCAGCCCTTCGGCAACACTGATCTCGAGATAGATCACGGTGTGACCGTCGAGCAATGCGCGCGTGCGCTCCGACAAGATCGCACCGCCACCGAGCGAGACAATGCCGTCCGTGCTGGCCAACGCTTCCCGAACCACATCTTCCTCGATCTCACGAAAGCGTGGCTCGCCGTCGTGCGTGAAGATGTCGGGAATCGTCCGTCCGGTCGTCTTTTCGATCTCGGCGTCAGTGTCAACCAGGTCGAGTTCCAACGCCTGCGCGATACGACGGCCGATGGTCGACTTACCAGCGCCGGGTGGCCCGATAAGTACAGCTTTCGGTTTCATCGTGGCAGGACCTTCCGCTCGGACGCTCTCAGCGAGGCGGTCGGGCTGCGATACCGTCGGCGTAGCGCCGGTAGTTCGCTGTGGTCTCGGCAATGGAATCACCGCCGAACTTTTCGAGTGCGGCTTGAGCGACAACAAGCGCAACCATGGATTCCGCAACGACACCGGCAGCCGGAACCGCGCAGACGTCACTGCGCTGATGGATGGCAACTGCCTCTTCACCGCTTTCCATGTCGACCGTCGCCAATGCGCGCGGCACCGTTGAGATCGGCTTCATCGCGGCGCGAACCCGCAATGCCTCGCCGTTGGTCATGCCGCCTTCGATACCGCCTGCGCGGTTGGTGGAACGGACAATGCCGTCCGGGCCGGGGCGGATCTCGTCGTGAGCTTCGCTGCCGCGGCGACGCGCGGTCTCGAAACCGTCGCCAACCTCGACTCCCTTGATGGCCTGAATTCCCATGAGGGCAGCAGCAAGTCGCGCGTCGAGACGCTCGGCGCCGCTGACAAACGTTCCGATACCGACAGGCAGGCCGTGAATGACAACCTCGACGACGCCACCGAGGGTGTCGCCGTCCTTCTTAGCCGCTTCGATTTCGGCGATCATCGACTCTTCGGCGGCCTTGTCGAAAGCGCGGACCGGGCTCGCGTCGATCGCGTCCAGATCCTTGCCCTCAGGAACCGGTCCGACATAGGGCTCGGATGCACCGATGGAGATGACGTGCGAGACAACATCGACGCCGAACACCTGACGCAGGAAAGAGCGAGCCACGGTTCCGGCAGCAACACGGGCAGCGGTCTCACGAGCACTCGCACGCTCGAGAATGGGACGGGCGTCATTGAAGCCGTACTTGAGCATGCCGCTGTAATCGGCGTGGCCGGGACGCGGACGCGTCAACGGTGCATTACGGGCCTGATCGGCGAGCAGATCCGGATCGACCGGGTCGGCGGACATGATGGTTTCCCACTTCGGCCACTCGGTGTTGCCGATTTCGATGGCAACGGGGCCACCGAGCGTAAAGCCGTGGCGGACACCACCGATGATGGTGACCTTGTCGGCCTCGAACTTCATCCGCGCGCCACGGCCATAGCCGAGTCGACGACGGGCAAGTTCGGACGAGATGGCCTCAGAGGTCACTTCGACCCCCGCAACCATGCCCTCGAGCATCGCGACGAGGGCGGGACCATGGGATTCTCCAGCAGTTATCCAACGCAGCACGACGACTATCTTTCCACGTCGCGGACTGTGGTTGTGACAGTGGTCCTTCGACCTCTGCCCGATTGCTCGATGTCACACCGGAAGGGGCGTTGAGTGTGTGACGTCCTCCAAGTCTCCTCGAACGCAGTTGAAGGGTTGACGGCCCCTCCGACGGGTCGCCACGAACATCGGGTGCCAGCCCCATCCACCACGACACCTCGAACGTAAACGTAAAGGCACGGTCCCGGAACGTCCCCGCGGGGACGCCCTGAAATCCACAAGCGCATCCCGCGCGTATCGGCGCGGGTGATCGCTCAGATACCGCTTACTCCGTAGCGAAAGGTCAAAGCAACAAGGGTGGCTCCCGCCCGGTGATCCGGCGGTGATCCTCGTTCTCGGTGCCCGTGGGCCAAACTTGGAGAAGAAACCGCTCCTCGGTCGGAGGATCGCCGTCGTCTCGATGCTCACCCAAAGCATTTCCCCGGTTCACCTCGTGAGCGCGCACACGGTAAAAACCCGCGCCAGTCGGAGTAACCGATTCTTCAAAGGTGCCAGGCGATGAGGCCACAAAGGGGTAATAAGTGCCGGCCGCTGCGCGTGTATACGCGCTCAGTGCCCGGAACCCAATCTCTTCCACTGTTTCCCAGTTACCCGTTGCGAGATCGCGTGGCTCGCTATCGAGTACCTGAACTGTCAGATGGACCCTGCCACGCATGACGCCTGTGGTGACTGTGACGATGCCCGGGGCCGCGATGACCAGATCGAATCCTTCCGGGGAATCCGGCGGTGGCAGGTAGTCGTCGACGTCCTCGGCGGATGTGACATCCAACCCGACCGGTGGGTCATCGACTAAGCAGATCGATCGATACTCCGCCATGACCCAGCCGCTCATTTCATCCATCCGCCGAGAACTCCTCAACTGGGGTTGATGTCGACTGATCCTGTGAACGCGCGATATCAGGGACGGTACCCGTTTACATACGGTCCCGGAACGTCCCCGCGGGGACGTTCCGGGGAAACGCTGCACCTGTCCTTCCCACCTTCCGGCTAATTCAGACCCACAGCCGGATGCTCCAACCGCACCACAGAGGTCTACGGTTTCGCCAGACAAATGGCGTCCGATGGCCCAGCGGAACACATGAAGTCATCCTCCCCGACGCGGTACGGCTCTCACTTACTGCACCGGAGCAGTTTCCCCAACAGCTGGATCCGAGCCCAACTCGATGATGACCTCGTCGTCGAAGAACACGAGTTCTTGGACAAGCTCCTCGACCAACTCAGCACAGCCGACAATTAGGTCAGTAGTTGTCCTAGCTGCCTCGTAACGTGGTTTCCAGAAGCGACCAGGGCGCCCTCTACAGAAAAGAGCAGAAAATGGCCTCTGTGCAGAAAGAGATCGTTATCGATGCTGACCCTGCAGACGTGTGGGCGGTTATCAGCGACTTCGCTGACGGGCCCGTTCGGATGGCGCCGGGATTCGTGATCAACAGCAAACTCGAAGAGCCCGAAATCAGGATCGCCACTTTCGCAGACGGAACCGTCGTGCGTGAACGGCGCATCGCGCTCGACGACCAATCGCGCCGACTCGCCTACTCCGTCATCGGTGGCACCATGGCGCCGACACACGACAACGCGTCGATGCAAGTCTTCCCCCACAGCGACGGGCGCAGCCGATTCGTGTGGATCCACGACGTACAACCGGATGACCTCGCCACTGCGATGGGCGCCGCAATGGAACACGGCCTGGGCATCTTCAAACAGACAATGGAGGCCATCCGATAAGCCTCGAGTTCTCTTGTCCCACATCGAAGCACCTCACATCCCGATATCAACAGAAAGCGACATGTCGGACACGATCCGTCGATAGGCTCGGCTCGACAACTGAACAAGACAAGAGAGGTACTCCATGGGATCCCTTAACGACTGGCTACTCAACAGCGACAGCCCACTGGTGGGAATTGTCGGCGGCATCCTCCTGACGATCGCGATGCTCTCCGGCGGCTCGGGCATGTAATCCACCACCGCGCCCCGGAAATCCGAGGCGCGGTGACCGGGGTTGAAAGATCCCGTCACCCAATACCGGGTTCAGGGACCCCGCACGACGGTTCGAGGCTGAAACAGGCCGAAAAAGCATGACCAGAGCCACAAAAGCCATCGCTCTGTGTCGCACTTCACTTTCGTATCTCACCCATCGGGAAGTCGCATTCGACATTGTCCGATCGCTGATTATCTACGGCTCTCAGTGCAACTGCCCAGGCAGTGCCGCCTGTGAACTGCTGTGCCGTCTGCAAAAGGAGAACCTCGAAGTGAAGCCCAACAAGACCACGAAGCTGGTTGTGGCGCTTGCCGCCACCGCCGCTCTGGTGTCCGCCTGTTCCGGTGCTCGTGGCGACGACCCGTCAGCGACGTCGAACGGTGCATCCGTTGCGACGGCCGACGTTGCGTCGAAGAGTTCCGATGCCAAGTTCGGAACCCTTGCCTCGCCGTGCGGCGACGGAGATGCGAAGGGCGCGACAGATCAAGGTGTCAGCGACACCGAGATCAAGATCGGCTTCGGCGACGACCGCGGCTACGTGAAATCCCCAGGCCTCAACAAGGAGATGAGTGACGCCGTCAGCGCGCTCATCTCGTGGTGCAACGATCAGGGCGGCATCAACGGCCGCAAGGTTGTCGGCACCGACTACGACGCGGCGATGACGCAGGCCAACTCGGTCATGCAGGAAGCCTGCGCCAGCCAGTTCATGTTGGTCGGTCACGGATTTGCAATGGACCAGACAGCAGAGCAGACCCGTGTGGCCTGCAACATGGTTGCCGTTCCCGGATTCACGGTGTCACCGGACGCAACCAATGGTCCGATGTCATTCCAGGGTGTGCCGATGCCCGTCGACTACTCCAATGCGGCAGCATGGTTCCAGATGGCCGAGATGCACCCGGACCTGCTGAACGACTTCGACGTCGTCAACAGCACGATGCCGGCAATCATCAACTCCACCACCAAGACACGCGCGATGGCCGCGGCTGCGGGCTTCAAGCTCAAGGACTGCGGCGTGACCCTGAACTACGAGGGCGAATCCAGCTACGTGCCGTTTGCCGAGAAGTTCAAGGAATGTGGCGTCAAGGGTATCTGGACCTCGCGTTCGGCCAGCCCGGCCGAGCTGAACTTCGTCAAGTCTCTCGATCAGGTCGGTATGGACCCGATCTTCTTCGGTGAGGCCACCTGGTACGGCGAGGCTGTTTCGGCCTGGAACAAGGACACCGGACTGCTCGACAACCTGAACGCAGACATGATTTTCCAGATGCTCGAGAATGCCGACAAGGTTCCGGCTGTGAAGCAGTACTCCGACCTGGTATCCGCAGGTGGCGGCAAGACGGCACTCCTCGGTATGCAGGCTGCATCGTCGTTCCTGCTCTGGGCCACCGCGGCGGATGAGTGCGGCAGCGACCTGACGCGCCAGTGCATGGTCAACGAACTGTCGTCGATCCACGACTGGGACGGCGGCGGATTGCACGCTGTTACCGATCCGGGCAAGAACATGCCGGCTACCTGCGGCCTGATGACAGCGCTGAAGGGCGCCGAATACTCGCAGGTATTCCCGGCGACAGCCGGCGAATTCAAGTGCGACCCCAAGTACCTCATCGCCAACGACAAGAGCATCTGGGGCACCGATCTGGATGCCGATCGAATCTCCACGAAGTACCTCAACGCGAACGTGATCAAGCCGCAGGCCTAATTCGCAGGACGCCGGTGGCGCTCATCGAGTGCCACCGGCGGTCATATGTGACGATCGGCAAACGATCCGGCGCAGCACTGGCTGATCGACCATGTCAGCGGCTTCCTACAGGTAGCGTCCCCACGACGATCCGTCGTATTTGCCCGGATCGAGACCTGGGACGAAAGGTACGGAGTATGTCCACCCTTCGCGATGCACGGTTGACCGGTGACGAAGTCATCAATACCTCGTTCGGCACAATCGAACTCAAGCACACATTCCCGACCGACGCGTCCGCCGAATTACTCTTCGACCAACTAGATGTACAGCGCGCCGCCCAGGCCTATCTGTGGGCGCTTCCGCTCGTCGGGTTCGTCACCTGGCGCGACCGCGCAGCAAAAACGTTTGGCGCCAACAACTTCGGCGACTTCGTCGTGTACGAGACTTTACGGGAGAAGCGAGGGATCGTCACTGCAAACCTCACCACGCCGTACATCATCAATTTCAGCACTCTCGCTGACGGACCGGTTCTCATCGACTACCCCGCCGGCCCAACCGCGGGCGGCGTCCTGGACTTCTGGCAGCGACCAGTGGTCGATCTCGGCCTGACCGGGCCTGACCAAGGCAAGGGTGGCGGCTACGTCATCCTCGGCCCGAACGACGATGCCGCACCGTTCGAGGACTCCGGGCGATATGTGGCACGTTCGGCGACAGTCAATATCTTTATTGCGTTCCGGGTGCTCACCCAGGACGCGGACGTGATGGCCTCGTCAAAACGAGGCCTCGCTCTCGCGCGCGTCGGTTCCGCGCCCACACCCGTGAACTTCATCGAAGGGGTCGATACCGAATGGAGCGCAACACCATCGCGCGGCCTCGGCTATTGGGAGGACCTCGCGACGGTATTGGGTGAAGAACCTGTCCGAGAAGTCGACAAAGCCCTGATGGCGATGCTCGAGCCCCTGGGTATCGTCAAAGGCGAATCGTTTGCACCTGATGAGCGCCAGCAGCGGCTTCTCCTCGAGGGCGCCGCGCTCGGCGAGTTGCTGGTCCGCACCATGCAGGTCAACCCGCGGCACACGACCCCCTACTGGGCAGGAACGAGCTGGTACAAACTCATCGACTTCGAGATCGAACAGGAGACCGACACAATTCTGCAACTCGATCAGCGCGCCACACTGTTCTACGAGGCAGTCACGACCACCAAGGGCATGGTTCACCCAACTCCCGGTGTCGGGCAGGTCTACCTGACCTCGAAGCGGGACAGCGAGGGTCGCCTGGTGCGCGCCGACCGGACCTATCGCCTGCACGTGCCCGCCGACGTACCCGTCGCACAGTTCTGGTCTCTCACTCTCTACAGCGAGAACACACGTCGGCCGTATGAGAACGGCGGCAATGACATTCGCAGTGTCAGCCTGGACAGCCGGGACGAGATGTTGGACTTCAACGAAGATGGCAGCATCGACCTCTACATCGGTCCGTCGGCACCCGAAACAGCCGACAACAACTGGATGAAGACGGTTGCCGAGGACGGCTGGTTCGTCTACTTCCGCATGTACGCGGCCACCGAGCCCTTCTTCGACAAATCCTGGTCACTCCCAGACTTCGACGAAATCCGGTAACACTGTCGCCGCTCAGGAAGCGACCAGATCGTCGATCTGGTTGATCGCCAACGAGGCGCCTTCAACGACACCCATGTCAAGCACCTGCTGCAACGCCTCGGCGGACTCGTAGGTGCTCACGTAAGTCGCGCGCGTGCCACCGTCGTGCTCGGTGAAAGTGAAGACGTTCTTCGAAACCGGCAACTCGGGATTCTTGTTGAAATCCTCGTCGGCAAAGCCGTCGTCGAACGAGAAGCTCGTCGGTTCGTCGGTAGCCGTAATCTGCCAATATCCTGCATACTTCTCACCGTCCGGGCCTGTCATGAAGTAGGTCGTGCGACCTCCCGGCGCGAGGTTGTGCTCCACCACGGTCGCCGGGTAAGTCGGTGGGCCCCACACCTTCTCCAACTGGCGTGGGTCGGCGTAGACCTGCCAGATACGTTCCACCGGCGCGGCGAATTCCGCGACAATTGTCAGCGTTCGGGTGTCTATGTCCTGCTGGACGTCCGTCACAGGCATGGTTCAGCCCTCCTTGGGCGAGTCGAGTGCGATAAGTTCGTCAATACGTCCGATGCGGCCGCGCCACACTTGCTCCAACTCGGTGAGCATGGCCGCCACCGACCGCAACGCCGTCACGTCGCCGCTGGCGAGATGCTCTCGACCGCTGCGTCGCTTGGTGATGAGGCCGGCCTTCTCCAACACGGCGACATGCTTCTGCACCGCAGCGAAGCTCATGTCGTACTTCGCAGCGAGCGCAGAAACCGAGTGCTCCCCGGCCAGCACACGGCGCATGATGTCCCGCCGCGTCCGGTCTGACAGCGCACGGAACAGTGCGTCCGCGCGGTCCTCGTCATCTCCGTTCACACCACCAACGTACAACCAACTGGTTGTAGATGTCGACCCCTGGCCACGCCCATAGGCTCACCCGGGATTACCGTCAGGGCGCGACGATGCAACCGGGCCCGAACGGCACACCCGGGTTCACCGTCACCGTGTCGATCGGTCCACCTGCCGACGTCTGGTATGCCATCAGAGAATGCTCGCCAGGGGCAGTAGGAGTCCACAAAGTAAACGCATGACCGAGAATCACCGGAGATAGGTAATAGGGATTGATCGTGTCCCAGATAAGTTCCTGCGGAAAGAACGTCGACGCACGGTTGAAGTCGACAATGGAAACGCCAGGCTCCGAGGAAGCGGCCGTCTTCGCCACCACCAGGTACGTGCACCCGGCGCCATACGGGATTGTCGGGCCGCCACCGAGTCCAGGAACTACCGTGACGTCGACGACCTCGGCTGAAGCAGTCGGGGCAAACCACGCGGCGACCGCTGCGCAAACAACCACGGCAAGCGAGGAAACTCGGGTAGCACGGGAAGCCCTCATACCAAAAGGTCGGTTTAATGCGCCGGAGTGTTACTGCGCACCGAAGCCGACTCGCCCGCGAAGTCGTCGTGCGATGCACCACGTCACCACAATTCAAGGCGCGCAACTGAACTGGACTTCATCACATGGTCCGTCAAACCCTCGAGGTTGAGGGTCAGGCCGGAGCGTCGCGCGCGCGCTCAACGACCCAGGCAGCAATCTGAGCTCGTGAGGTAAAGCCGAGTTTGACGAGAATATGCTCGACATGCCCCTGAGCGGTTCGCTGCGAAATCACGAGTTGGGCGGCAATCGCCTTGTTGGTCAGCCCTTGGGCCACAAGGCGGGCAACCTGCCGTTCGCGTTTTGTCAGGACGGCGTCCACGGAGGTCGTTGCAACCGGCGACTGCTCTCGGAGGGCGTAAGCGACCGCGTCGCTGAAACTCAGAGCCCTCCCCTTGCGGTGATCCGTCTCGAACGCTCGCTTCCCCAGCGCACGACGGGCAAGCTGCTCACACTGCTCATGGTGAGCAAGGAGTTGGAGGTACAGGACGGTGGAGCTACCCACTGCCCGCCGCAACGACTCGGCGGCTCCCAATAGGACGGCAGCGCGCGCTGCTTCGCGCCGCTCGCTCGCGATCCACGCCAGTGCCTCGAGGTCAGCGGCAGCTATGAGCGGGTCATCAACCAGCCACGTCAGCCGAAGGCCCTGCTCCAAGAGCCGAGCGGCACGTGCGCCGTCGCCCTGTCGCCACACGGCGACTCCGGTTGCCCACAACGAGTACGACCGATACACAGATTCCCGACGCGACTCGGTTATCGCGAGCACCTGTTCATGGCAGGCCGTGGCCCAAGTCGCGTCGCCCTGCAATTCGAAGGTCCATCCCAGCGCCTGCAGGACCGCAATGCCTACTCGCGATACCTCGGCTCGAGCGTCGTACCACTCGCGGGCGTCGCTCAGCCGTGCTCGTGCCGTGGACAGATCACCGCCGTAGAGCGCCAGCATTCCGCCTGCCGCAGCGATGAGCGCGTCCGTCGCGGGGTCTGCTAGTTGTTCAGCCAACGCCAGTCCCTCGTCGACCAGCGCGTTCCCCACCGGCAAATCGCCTTGCATGCCGGCGAGCAGAGCATTGGCGTACAGGGCTCTGATTCGTTCCAGGGCCGGAACGCGCGACTGGTCAGCCAGCACGCGGTCGAGCCAGTGCCGTCCTTCACTGTGGCGACCGCGCGAAACCCAGAAAGGGAATAGGGCGACCGCAATTCGCACCTCGGCCACGATCCCGTCGTCACCAGATTCAGTCGCACTGAACTCCATTGCCTCACGCAGGTTCGGTTGCTCTCGGTCCAGTCGCTCGATCAGTTCCAACTGCCGCGGACCGATCCAGTCGGCCTCCGCATCCAGCACCATCTTCAGGTACCAGTCACGATGACGGCGCCGCAACGCCGTGTACTCATCGGCCGGCCCGATCTTCTCCCTACCGTAGGCACGTAACGTCTCGAGAATCCTGTACCTCACCACTTCCCCGACCTGCTCACGCGCAAGGATGGATTTGTCGATCAGGGAAGTCACTGTGTCGATCACTTCTGCCGAATCCCGATCTTCTGCGCAGATTTCTTGTACGGCGTCGAGTTCGAAGCTGCCCGCGAACACTGACAGGCGCGCCCACAGCCGTTGTTCCTGCGCGGTGCACAGCTCGTAACTCCAGTCGATCGACAGCCGCAACGTCTGCTGGCGTGGTGGCACACCGCGGGGACCGCGAGTCAGTAACGAGTACCGGTCGGTCAGCCGCTCCACAATCTGGTCGATCGACATTGCCCGCAGTCGTGCTGCCGCCAGCTCGATCGACAGTGGCAAGCCGTCGAGATGATGGCAGATCCTGGCCACCGCGACTCTATTGTCTTCGGTGAGTTCGAATCCCGGCACTGCTGCGGCCGCCCGATCCTCGAACAAGCTCACCGCATCGAAGCGGGCCATCGCCCGCAGGGAAGGATTGCCCTCCCAGGAAGGAACCGTCAACGGTGGAACCTGGAGCACCGATTCCCCGCCGATACTGAGCGGCTCGCGACTCGTGGCCAATATTCGTAGATCCGAGCAGGTGCGCAGCAACGTGCCGACCAGCGCGGCGGCCTCGTCGACCACCTGCTCGCAATTGTCCAGTACCAGTAGGAGATTCCGCGAGGCGAGAAACTCCACCAGTACGTCTTCGAGCGGGCGCGCAGACGGATTTCGTACTCCCAACGCGGTGGCCACCACGTCCACCAGCAACGACCCGTCGCGCAACTCGCCAAGCTCGACCAGACACATTCCATCACTGAATCCGCCGCGCATTTCCGCTGCCACGTGCAACGCGAGACGTGTCTTACCCACGCCGCCTATTCCGGTCAAGGTCAACAAACGCGAGACCGACAGCCTCGCCCTGGTCTCGATCAACTCACGGCGACGCCCGACGAAACTAGTGAGCTCGAGAGGTAACTCTCCGGTCGAACTCCGCACGGCCCGCCCCGCGTGGTTATGCGGTCGAGCCGACGAAAACTCTCCGCTGATCGAAGGTGCGTGAGGCGAATCCCCTTCTTGCCGTGGATGATCCGGTCCAGACAACAAAGCCATGTCGTCAACAGCAAAGCCCTTGGCGACCTGGACCTGTCGCAGTTCGTCGCCGAAACTCGCAGCAGATGCGGGGCGTTCTTGCGAATCGCGGGACATCGCCCGCTCGATGACCGCGCTCACGTCCTCATCGATGCCTTGCTCACGCAGATTCGGGACGGGCTCTGTGGTGATCCGAAGAAACTGCGCCACCACTTGCTCGCCGCTGCGACGTTCGAAAGCGGCATGACCGGTGACGGCGCAGAACAAGGTGGCGCCGAGACCGTAGATGTCGGAGGCAGCGCTCGGTGGGTCACCTCCGAGCACTTCGGGGGCAGTGAACGCCGGAGATCCGGTGACCGTGCCGGTGGTGGTCTTGAATCCTCCCGAGATGTGGGCGATGCCGAAGTCGGTGAGCGCCGGCTCGCCGTAATCGGTGAGCAGGATGTTTGCGGGTTTGACGTCGCGGTGGATGATGCCATGGCGGTGTGCGCTCTCGAGAGCACCGGCCATCTTCACGCCGAGGCGAAGCGCCTCGGCTGGTTCGAGCGGGCCATCGCGGCGAATTCGGGTTTCCAACGAGTCACGCGGGTGGTAGAGCATCACAATGTAGGGGCGATTTCTTTCGGTAACGCCCGCCTCCAGCACTCCCACGATGTTCGGGTGCCCCGTCAGGCGTCCCATCGCCCGCTGTTCACGAACGAAGCGCGCCTGCACTTCGTCATCGAGGTCGGCGGTGAGGACCTTCACGGCCACACTACGGTCGAGCGAGGACTGCACGCATCGGTAGACCACACCGAACCCGCCGCGCCCGATCTCCTGCGCCTCGTCGAATCCGGCCGCGCTCAACTCCTCGGTAATCGTCGGGACCGCGGCACGTTGAGCGGCACGTTGAGTCGCGAGCGGATCGGAGTCGGCCATCGGGTCGTCCATCTCACCACACCGCCCTCGCGACTTCGGTCAGGGAGAAGGCGCACGACGCTTGCACTCATCTCGAAATGACTTACCTAGGATATGCCCGACGGGCGCGACGATGTCCTATTGCTTACGGGCCTCACCTAGCAATCCAGCCACGTTCAAACGACACTCTCAGCTCGAAAGTCGGTGAAACCGAGGTCTTTGTTCACACCGTGCCGGACATTGTCGCCGTCGAATTGATATGTGTGAAAACCTTGGGCGTGGAGCATCCCGGCGCCGAGCGTGGCGTCGGCCAATCGGTCCATCAAGATGAAGCTGCCCATGTCCCGGTTCGCAGAGTGCGTGCAGCAGCGGACGTTTCGATTCACCGGCACCTCTGCCGGTTCGAGGACCCCCACCCGTCGCGGGCCTTCACGATCAGCGAGCTCGCGCAGCACCTCGGAAGTCGACCCGTTACGTGTCGACAGACCAGATCCCGATGATCCGAACTTCATGCTCCGGTCCCCTCAAAAACGCTGCAGGCGAACTGCTGCCGTACTTGCACCAGGCGTGGGTCACGAGCGATTCCAGCCGCGCGAGGAGAGCGCTGTAGTCAACCACGTAGGCGTGTGGTCCCATGTGGAACTCGAAGTCCGCCCGCATCAGAGTGATCAATGCCAATGACGGGAAGGAAGAAGTTGCGCGGGCCACCTGCCTGACTTGGTCAGGCGCGCCACTTCTTCATGGAAGATCTCTCCGATCTTGATCCCGAACCCGCGCGGCACTTTCAACTGTGCTGTTGCGGCCATGCCCAGCTTGTGACTCAGTGTCGGTTCACATATCGGCGCCCACCGCACTCGCCCGGCTTCGATCTCGATACCGCACGCAGATAGCGGTAGGACGCCGTAAGCAAGACCCGCTTCGATGAGATCCTTCGCGACTTGAAGTGAGTCGGTCGCAAATCGAGAGCTGAACTTAACGTCAAGCCGCAGAGCTGTGTTCTCGAGGGTATTGCCTATGCCAGTTCGAGAGCTGGGCAGTACCAGTGGAAAGCCCGCGAGTTCAGCGAACTTGATTGCACGATTCGGTTGTAAACCCGACGCCTGCCCACCGACGAGGACAAGATCCTCAACCAGAAGGTCGCTGTAGAACAGGCGCTCGTCCGGCACCGAATTGATAATCGCACTGTCGAGAGTATCTTTGAGCAACTCTTCGACAAGTTTGTCTGTAGGCGCAACTGTCACAAAGAAATTCACGTTCGGGAATGTCGCAGACAGGCTCCCCAGCAGTGGGGCGGCCAAGATGCCCGCAGCCGTCTCCGGCAGTCCGAGACGGTAGCCTCGCTCGACTCGTGCCAAGGGAGACCCGGCGTATTGGATCGCGAGTTCTAATTGGCGCAATGGTGCGGAAGTGCTCGCACGCAACCGTTCGCCCTCTTCGGTCAACTGCATCCCGCGAGCGGTCCGGACAAAGAGTGTCACACCGAGATCATCTTCGAGACGACGCACCTGACGGCTCAATGCCGGCTGAGCGATCCCGAGCACGCTCGCGGCACGAGTCATCGAGCCTTCGTCGGCGATACACAGAAAGTATTTGAGTCGATGCGTGTCCATGGTCGATCCAATTCTGCCAGCCATAGCAGTTTGATATGACTCAATGCCTGAAATCGGTATTGGCATTGAATGTGACTGCTGTCATAGCCTCGCTACAACGGAGTCCCAACGGAATGTATTCGGCTTCCACCACCGAAACGATGAGAGGAGACCTCAATGGAGGGACTGGAGCGGGACTGGTCCGATGTCATGGGTTTCGATCGGTTGCCCACCCATATTGTCGGGAAACGCGTGACCGAACTAATGGACCTGACCGGCAAGAAGGCGATTGTGATCGGCGCCGGTGGCGATGGTTTGGGTCAGGCCGTCGCAAATCGCCTTGCCGGACTCGGTGCAGATATCGCACTGGTCGGCCGGACTTTCGAGAAAGTGGAGCGGCGGGCGAAGGAGATCGAACAGCGATGGGGTGTGAACACCGTGCCGATCGCTGCTGACATGTCGGATTGGGATCAGGTTCATCGGGCGGTAAGGGATAGTCATGCCGCACTCGGCGGACTCGACATCATGGTCAACAACCCCGTCATGGTTGTTGCCGGCCCCTTCGAACAACATACGAAGGAAGATATCGACCACACGATGCTGGGCAGCCTGACAATGATGATGTATGGCGCGCACGCAGCGCTTGAATATCTGCTGCCGCAAGGATCGGGCAAGATCATCAACATCGGGGCCGTCGGAGGGCGAATGCAGCACCGCGGTCTGGTTGTCTACAACGCCGCTAAAGCCGGCGTGATCGGGTTTACCCGTAACCTCGCGCATGAAATGGCGCCTCGCGGTGTCAACGTGTTGGGTGTAGCTCCGGGCATCATGATCAAACCAGACATGAGGGAGTACCTCCTCGATCCTCAGAACGACAGGGAGCGCGCTGCACGTGGCGCCATCGTGGAGGCGATAGACAATTACGTGCAACTCGGCAGGGTAGGTCTGCCCGAGGAGATTGCCAACATGGTTGCGTACTTGGCTACGGAAGCTGCCGATTACATGTGCGGCCAGACCATTGATGTGGCCGGCGGGCAGTTCATGAACTGAGTCGCGCTCGTGCGGCCCCAAAGCCGGCATGCAAACCCTATCTCAAATTGATTGCACACCAACACTTTCGAATGAAATCATATCGCTGCCAGCGGTCTTCGCGGTGTTGATTCAAATGTCTCGAGCGGTTGACTCGACTCCGGACGCAGGTCCCGCATCAAGCGACAACTGTCGTCGGACCGTCACAACCCCATTCAACTGACAACTCAATGGAGAGGTCATTCATGTCTCTCATCAACGACATGCTGGACACCGCCGTTACACAAACCGGTCTCAACGATTTCGGTGACGACTCGTTCCGGGAAGGCCTCGACATCCTCCTCACCGCTCTCCGCGATGAAGCGAAGTTGAATGCCGTGGGTGAATCGTTCTTGCGCGACCGCATCATCTTGCACCTGACGCAGCGACTTCAGGTCGAGGACTGGTATCGGCGCCACCCAGAGATTGACGATGGTTCCATCAAAGCTCCACTGATTGGTATCGGCCTGCCTCGCACCGGATCAACAGCACTGTCGCTGCTGTTGGCTCAAGATCCCTCGGTGCGTTACATCAAGCGGTGGGAATCGTCACAACCGTGTCCACCTCCGTCAACGGTGCATGGGGTCGACCCGCGCATCCCGCCGGACCTGGGCGAGATGGTCGGTTCGAGGCATCATGTCCCCGTCGACACTCACGGGCCGATGGAGTGTCATGATCTGATGGCGCTGGACTTCAAGTCGCATATGTTCCATTCATTCGCTCAGATACCTTCCTATTCAACGTGGTTGATCGAAAAGGCAGACCTCACTCCGACATACGAGTATCAACGTCGAGTAATGAAGCTTCTTCAATGGGGCGAGCCGACCCGACATTGGCGGCTCAAATGTCCGTCGCACGTGATGTCACTCGAGCACCTCGATCGAGCTTTTCCCGATGCACGATACGTCATGACACATCGTGATCCGACCGATGTCATTCTCTCCGTGGCTGACCTGTTCGCCGACATCATCGCGGCGTTCACCGACGATGTCGACAAGCACTACATAGGCCAACTCAACGTCGAACATTTGTCACTGGGTATGGAACGAACATTGAAATTCCGCGCCGACGGTGCTGATGAACGGTTCTACGACATCGACTTTCGCGCCATGCAAGCCGATCCCATTGGTCAGGTCGAAGGCCTGTACGGATGGCTGAGAGAGCCGGTCAGCGCGCAGTTCGAAGATCAGATGCGTCAGTGGTGGACACGGGCCGCCGCTGAGCGTGAGCCCAGCATGCGCGCAGAACCGGCGGAATACGGGATCGATTTCGACCAGGTACGGCCACTGTTCACGCAGTACATGGACAGCGCCCACCGTTGGACCAATCGTCAAACCACTGAACAGTAAGGAAGATTGATGTCTGTAGATCTGACCGGCGGTATCGATCGCTCACGTGAGTACGTCTTTTCCGAACGCCCCGAGGATCCGGAGATGCGGGACTCGGTGAGTTTCTGGGTGCTCGACGATCGCGGCGAAGTTGGGCTGCCACGCATCGGGATCGAGGCCATCTCCAAGAACTGGGATGCGCACGACATCCAGGTCAATATTGCTTTTCCGGATGGACGAGTATTCCGGTTGCGCGAAACTGCCCCATCTGTGCCGGCCGCCGGTGTCGATGGACAGCCTACGGTGTTGGGCGCCGGTGGATTAGAGTTCCGCTGCCTCGAGCCGTTCGATACCTGGACGATGACATACGACGGGAAAGCAGTCCAGACCTCCTCTTCGGACCTGGTAGACGGCAACACGGATGGCCCACTGGTCAATGTCAGCTTCCACGTCGAAGCGAAAATGGCCGTTCCACCGTGGGTGCAGGGAGCGCTGCTCAGCGAGGCAAGTGCTCAGCTGACATCGTCGGTAGAAGGCGGCCTCATGGGCGGCCCCCGCTACGAACAGTTGTTCCGCGCTACCGGTCGCGTGGCAGTAGATGACGGCGAGGAGCACCGTTTCACCGGAACCGGTCTGCGGATCCGCCGCCAAGGCATCCGCAAGCTCGAGGGATTTTGGGGGCACTGCTGGCAGTCGGCAGTATTTCCCAGCGGTCGCGCGTTCGGCTACATCGCGTATCCGCCACGCGACGACGGACAACCCACTTTCAACGAAGGCTACATCTTCAATGGTGAAGGCAAACTGATCCCGGCGCGAGTCGTGCAGGCTCCGTGGCTGACTCGGTTGAGGCCGGCAGGCGAGGACGTCTCGCTTGTCCTCGAGACTGCTGACGAGACATTCAGCATCGAGGGCGAAACGATGTTCGGCGCACACGACGTTCATCACAACGACAAGACGTATTCGGCGCAAGGACTCCAAACCAATTTCCCGTCGGTACACCAGGCCGGGGTGCGCTACAGGTGGGACGGCGAGCAAGCCTACGGAATGCTCGAACGCTCCAACCCTCTGAACAAAATCTCCGTGGACTGACTCCGCGCCGCTGTCGAGCTCTGGTCGCCGAGATCTCGAATTTCACTCGGCTGAGCCACTGTCAGTGTGACCGCTGCCGGCCGTACCCGCTTCGAATAGTGCGACACCGCTGAATATATCGACGGTCAAGCGAAGGCCAAACTGCACCCTCTCACGCAAGCAACCCGGCGGTGACAGCGGCGAGGTCACTAGGCACTCGCCAGTGACCAGACGACTGCGCCACGAAAGACACTCTGTCCGTTACGTATACACGATCTCACCCATCTGTCTGGGAATACTCCACGAGAAGGCAAGCCCATATGAAACAACTGACACATCTCGAGCGCCTAGAGGCGGAAAGCATTCAGATATTCCGAGAGTCGGTGTCCGAGAGCGAAAATCCGGTGATGTTGTACTCGGTCGGCAAGGACAGCGCGGTGATGCTTCATCTGGCGATGAAAGCATTTCATCCCTCGAAACTGCCGTTTCCCTTGCTTCATGTCGATACAACCTGGAAGTTCCGGGCCATGTACAAGTTTCGCGACACGATCACAGAAAAGCTCGGCGTTGATCTGATCGTTTACAAGAACCCCGAGTGTGTCGAGAAGGGCATCAATCCGTTCGATCACGGCTCCGCCACTCACACCGACATGTGGAAAACGGAGGGGCTCAAGCAGGCGATCGACCTCCACGGCTTCGACCTGGCCTTCGGAGGTGCCCGCCGAGACGAAGAAAAGTCTCGCGCCAAGGAGCGAGTGTTCTCGATTCGCACTGCCCAACATCGGTGGGATCCGAAACAACAGCGCCCCGAACTGTGGAGTCTCTTCAACGCGCGCAAGGCGCCGGGTGAGAGTGTCCGGGTCTTCCCCTTATCGAACTGGACCGAACTGGACATCTGGCAGTACATCCACCGGGAAGACATTCCTATTGTCCCGCTGTACTTTTCATCTCCACATCCAGTCGTCGAGCGCGACGGAACACTCATCATGGTCGACGACGATCGAATGCCCCTGTCGCCGGGAGAGGTACCGGTGACCAAGAACGTCCGGTTCCGAACGCTCGGCTGTTACCCACTCACCGGTGCTGTCGAGAGCAACGCGTCGACGCTCACCGAAATCATTCAGGAAATGCTCCTTACAACGAGCTCGGAACGGCAAGGTCGTGTGATCGACCACGATGCGAGCGGATCCATGGAGCGTAAGAAGCAGGAAGGCTACTTCTGATGGCGCACTCAGTCAACGACCTTGTCGCAAACGGCATCGACACGTATCTCCAACTGCACGAGTCCAAAACGATGCTGCGGTTCATCACGTGCGGCAGCGTCGACGATGGCAAGAGCACACTCATCGGGCGGCTCCTGTACGACTCGAAACTTGTTTTCGCAGACCAACTTGCAGCCCTCGAGAACGACTCGAGGAAGGTGGGCACCCAGGGAGACGAACTCGACTTCGCGCTGCTGCTCGACGGGCTGACCGCCGAACGGGAACAAGGCATCACGATCGACGTCGCCTACCGTTATTTCTCGACCGAGCGCCGCAAATTTATCGTGGCCGACACTCCGGGTCACGAGCAGTACACCCGGAACATGGTGACCGGTGCATCGATGGCAGGCGTTGCCGTGATCCTCGTCGACGCGCGGAAAGGAATCCTGACCCAGACCCGACGGCACGGCTACCTCGTGTCGCTACTCGGCATACGAAATGTCGTT
The DNA here is from genome assembly GCF_002300185.1 of Rhodococcus sp. ACPA4. Lineage (NCBI taxonomy): Bacteria > Bacillati > Actinomycetota > Actinomycetes > Mycobacteriales > Nocardiaceae > Rhodococcus > Rhodococcus sp. ACPA4. The sequence goes on along the minus strand of NZ_NSDY01000001.1, from coordinate 991,060 downwards.
CTCGCGGTCAACAAGCTCGATCTCGTCGACTTCTCCCAAGAAGTATTCGACGATATCGAAACGCAGTACCGGGCCTTTGCGACGGAGGTCGGTCTCGACGACATCGTCTGCATTCCGATGTCCGCCCTGCGTGGTGACAACATCACGGAATGCAGCCCGAACACCCCCTGGTACTCGGGACCGTCCCTGATGGAACATCTCGAAACAGTCGAGATCGCCGATGACATTCAGACGCGCCCTTTCCGCCTACCCGTGCAGTGGGTCAACCGGCCTAATCTCGACTTTCGCGGTTTCGCCGGTCAGATAGTGGGCGGCACAGTGAATTCGGGCGATCGTATTCGCATCCTTCCCTCGGGCGCAGAAAGCACCGTCGCCCGGATTCACACAGCCGACGGCGACCTCGATCAAGCGGTCGCAGGCCAATCCGTCACTATTGTTCTCGCCGACGAAGTCGACGTGAGCAGGGGCGACGTAATAGCTGCAGCCTCGTCTCCACCAGCCGTGTCGGATCAGTTCGAGTGTCACCTCGTCTGGATGAGCGAGGAGCCGATGCTTCCCGGCCGGCAATACCTGATGAAGATCGGGACCCGTACCGTCGGCGCGAGTGCAGCTCAGCCCAAGTACAAGGTCAATGTCAACACTCTCGAGCAGACAGCTACACGCACTCTCGAACTGAACGAGATCGGAGTGTGCAATCTCAACCTCGACCGACAGATTCCATTCGACCCGTACACCGAGAACCGGGAAATGGGTGGCTTCATCCTGATCGATCGTTTCACCAACGCGACAGTGGCAGCAGGGATGCTCCACTTCGCGCTGAGGCGAGCCGACAACGTCCACTGGCAGGCCGTCGAGGTGAATCAGCAGGCCCGTGCTCGACTGAAAGGCCAACGCGCGGCGCTTGTCTGGTTCACCGGCTTGTCCGGTGCAGGAAAGTCGACCATCGCCAACCTTGTGGAACAGCGACTATTCGACCTCGGCTTTCACACGTATCTCCTCGACGGTGACAACGTCAGGCACGGACTGAACAAAGATCTCGGTTTCACCGATGCCGACCGTGTGGAGAACATCCGCCGCATCGCGGAAGTCTCCCGGTTGATGGTCGATGCTGGAACCATCGTCCTGGCGTCGTTTATCTCTCCCTTCCACGCGGAACGTCAGTTGGCACGTGATCTGATCGGCGATGGCGATTTCGTCGAGGTCCACGTTGACGCGTCTCTCGAGGTGGTGGAGGCCCGAGACCGAAAGGGACTGTACGCGAAGGCAAGGCGGGGCGAACTGTTGCACTTCACCGGGATCGACTCACCGTACGAACCGCCTGAGGCACCGGATATTCGACTTGACGCAAGTGGCGATATCTCAGCCGAGGCATCGGCTGAGCTCGTAGTTGCCCATCTGCGCGCGGCGGGCATCCTTGCACCGGAAATGGATGTGTGAACTTTCATGGACGATCACACACTCGCCGCAACGCTGGCTGCAGAAGCCGGCGAATTGTTGCTCGAGATCCGCGCCGAAGGTGGCGCGGTGGGAGACAAACGAGCCAACGAACTCCTGCTTCGCAGGTTGGCGGAACTGCGTCCTGATGACGCAGTGCTGTCAGAAGAAAGCGCGGACAATCCGATTCGACTCGAACGTGATCGCGTCTGGATCATCGACCCCCTCGACGGAACACGGGAATACGGCGAGCCCCCACGAAGCGACTGGGCGGTGCATGTCGCGCTCGCCGTCAACGGGAGGGCATCGGTCGGAGCCGTGGCACTGCCCGGGGCTGATCTTGTGTTGCACACAGGAGATCCGCGCGGTGTTCCGCCCGCACGGACGCGGCCACTGCGCCTTGCGGTCTCCCGGACCCGCCCGCCGGCATGTGTCGATCACCTCGCCGAGCACTTGGGCTCGACCCTGGTTCCGATGGGTTCGGCCGGAGCCAAGGCGATGGCGGTGCTGCGGGGCGAGGTGGACATCTACGCGCACTCCGGCGGTCAGTACGAGTGGGACTCCTGCGCACCGGCCGCCGTCGCCGCAGCATCGGGCTTGCACGTCTCTCGACTCGACGGCGCACCGTTGCGGTACAACATGCCCGATCCTTACCTGCCGGACTTGCTTATCTGCCGTGCAGAAGTGGCCGAGATGGTACTCGAAGTGCTACGTAGTCAAACGATTTCAGACGTCCGACCATAATCTGGCGCATACCAGCTTGCCATTCGAGGGCTCCCGAGGTTCACCAACAGATGTCAGAGGCAATGATGGCTCGATCCAGATCCTTCCTGACCGCAACAGTCGCTGCGACCATTTCCGCCACGCTCATCCTGAGTGGATGTAGTGGCTCAGCCTCCGATACCGGTGACCGGAACGCAACCACTGCTGGCGAGCCGGTGCTCGGTGGCATCGCTCGCATCTTGCAACCGGCTGAGCCTCGGTCGCTCGATCCGGCGGCACTGACCAACAGTTGGGCACACCAGCCCGTGATCGGCAATGCCCTGTACGGGACACTGATGATCAACGACACCGTCACCCTCGAGATCGAATACACGATGGCCACGGACTTCTCCACCACCGACGACGGAACCAATTTTGTCTTGACGCTGCAACCAGGCTTGACGTTCACTGACGGCAACCCGCTCGACGCCGCAGCGGTCAAGTTCAATTGGGACCGCCTACGCGACCCTGCCCTGGGATCGACCTCGATCCGCCAGGCCGCACAGGTCACCTCGACCGAGGTCGTCGATGCAACCACACTGAAGGTCGCGCTTGTGTCCGCCAATCCGAACTTCGCCCAGGGGCTGATCAACACCGGCATGAACTGGATCGCCTCCCCGACCGCCTGACAGAAGGGACAAGGCGAGTTCGACAAGGCACCGATCGGTGCGGGCCCGTTCACCCTGGCCAAGTGGACCCGCCAGGACACGATCGAACTCGAGAAGAACCCGCGGTACTGGGATGTGCCGAAGCCTTATCTCGACGGCATCACGATTCGAATGCCGGCCGATAGTACTCAACGGGTCAACACGATCACGACCGACGGTGCGGACCTGTCTTCGGAAGCTAGTTGGATGACCTTGTCCAAGGCCGAGGAGGCGGGGTTCTCGACCGAGGTCGTGCCGACTGGGGGTGGACAGTTCATAGCAATGAATATTCGCCGGGCGCCTATCAACGACGAACGGGCCCGTCAGGCAGTCGTTCTGGCTGCCGACACCGACGCTCTCAACTCGTCCGTCTATAGCGGCAAAGGCCAAATCGCACAGACACTGTTCCCTGAGTCCTCACCGTTTTACACGGACATCTCGTTGCACACTCAAAACAAGGAGAAGGCACAGAAACTGTTCGACGAGTTGGCCGCGGAAGGTAAGCCGGTCACTTTCACCTTTCTGTCCTACCCGACCACGGAGAGCAAGTCGCTCGGCGAGAGCCTGCAGGCGCAGCTGAGCGCATTCAAGAACGTTCAGGTCCAGGTCGAGGTCGCGGACTATGCCGCCGTCACAGCACGAGCAGGTTCTCGCGACTTCGACACGATGATCTCGACCGCCGTCATCGCTGACCCTGACTACGCATTGTGGACCGCATTCCACGGCCTGTCCCCCGGTAACTTCACCGGCATCAACGACCCGGAACTCAATGCCGCACTTGACGCCGGTCGCACCAGTACGACAGTAGAAGGACGCAAGACAGCGTACGAAACCGTGCAGGATCGACTCGTCGCTCTGACTCCGGTCCTGTGGACCATCCGACCCGCACCTTCGGTCATGGCGGGCAAGAACCTGCGTGGTATCGAGATGTACGCCTTGGGTTCACCACTGCCCGAGGAGCTTTGGTTGCAGAAATAGCCAACCATCGGCCACCGCATGACTGACGTTCTTGTTCCCAACGCAGCACACATGCACTCCGATTGGCACTACACCGCGATAAACGGTCTGTACGCGTCGTGTTCATCGACGACATCACGAGCCTTGACGGCCTGGAACCCTACCTCGGGTTCGGCGAGTCGCAATCGACGCGGACTTGGCCAACCGACGACCGAGATGCCGAATGCGGTCGACACGCACCGGCTGCTCGGAGCCGGTGATACTGAGAGAGAGCAGAACTCGGCCGATCGGATCGAAGATCGGTGCGGCAAGGGCTTTGAATGCAATCTCATCCGAGTCCGACAGCTCATCGAACGAGATGAGAACCTCGTCGACCTTCTGGAGCATCTCGGCGAGGTTCTGCTCCGCATCGTTGTCCGTCGGCTCACTCCGCAGCCGTTGAAATGCACCAGTCACGTCCGGAGAGGGTATCGCGGGCATGACGCTGAAGCCCCGTGTGCGCACCTCCAGGAGGAAGCTGCGGTAGCGCTCGGAACGGTCGGGAGTGACGTCGCCGCGTTCGAGCCACGCAGAGACGTCGTCGTCCCAGGCCACGAACACGGCGCCGATCGGTGCGAGCAGCGGTGAGCGGTCGCCGACGTAGGCGATGCTCGAGGTGAGTGGCTCCGGGCCGCGACGGGCGAGGAAGATGACGTCTGTGCCAGCGATACCGGAGAGCCCGACCTCGACATCGAGCTCGAGCGACAAGACCTCGGCCTGTTCAATTGCCGCTTCGATCGCCGGGTGTTGTTCGAGCGCAGCGAACCCAGTTGCCGCCAGCGCAGGCCCCAGCACGTAGGTGCGATGAACGGGGTCGCGGATGAGGAACCCGGAATCACACAGCACGGCCAGCGTGGCGTGGGCCGAGGCGATATTCATTCCGAGATGCTGCGCGAGCTCGCTGATCGTGAAACCCCGCGACGGGTGGGCAGTGAGGAACGAAACGATATTCACAGCACGGACGGACGCGGGTGCAGCTCGGGCCATGCGGTAAACATATCGGACGTCTACCTCGAAAACCATTTTTCAGTGAAAATGATTTTGTTATAACAAGGTCGGCATTAGACCCAGCGCGCTTGCCGAAGCACTCCCGCAGTTTGCGTCAATATAGCGGCCTGGCGAACCCACACTCGACCTTCATGTCCGCTCTTCGAGGTCCGCGTCGTGAGCCGCCGCCTCACCTCGGTCCAGACCGGTCAGTTCATCGATCTCCGCGGGCTCGAGCGCGAAACCGAATACATCCAGGTTCTGCGCTTGCCGTTTCGGATCCACTGATCTCGGCACCGCGACGATGTCTTGCTGCACATGCCAGCGCAGCGCGATCTGAGCTGGTGTCCTGCCGTACTTTTCGGCCAGAGCGACAACGATGGGTTCGCGCAGAAGGGTGCCGTCACTACCGAGCGGGCTCCAGGCCCCAGTCACGATTCCGTGGCGCGCGTGACACTCACGCGTCTGCAGCCGCGCCAGCGTGGTGTTGAGTTGAATCTGATTGACCGCCGGTACCTGCCCAGTCTCCGAGATGAGACGTTCGAGGTGCGCGGGTTTGAAGTTGGATACGCCTACCGACCGGATCAACCCCTCGTCAACGAGATCGAGCATGGCCGTATAGGTTTCGACGTAACGGCCCAGGCGAGGCCGCGGCCAGTGAATGAGGTACAAATCAAGATACTCGAGGTCGAGCTCCGTAAGTGACCGCTCGAGCCCGCCCCGAACGTCCCTCGAATCCTCGTCTTTACCCTGGATTTTCGACGTGACGAACATTTCCGACCGCGCAACACCGCTGCGATTGACGGCCGCGCCGACTGCCTTCTCGTTGCTGTACGCGGCGGCGGTGTCGAGGTGGCGGTAGCCAACCTCGATCCCCGACGCGACGGCACGCTCGGCGTCGGCACCGGTCAGTGGCCAGGTGCCCAGTCCGATTCGAGGGAGAACGGCCCCGGAGTTCAGGGTGATAGTGCTAGGGGTCAAAGTCATGGGGAGCTTTCCGCATTCGGCGACATAGGTGTGTGGATAGGGTCGGATATCAATCAGATACTCTTCAGGATGTCTCGTCGCGGCGCCCTGAGTTGGCGGACACAGACGAGCGCAATACGGTGCCGGGAACGCCAAGTCCGGGCGGACCGATGGCACGGAAGATCAACACCCCACGTCGACGGCCGAGTGTGTCTATCCGGTTGGGCAGGTCGGGCGGCACTGCGGGCCCGATGCGAATGCGAATACGCCCATCGGGGTCCGGTGCGGCACTGAGGTCGTGGACTCCGGCGCCGGGCAGCGCTTCGAGCCAGTGGCTGTACGCGTGCAACGACCAATAGCCGGTCAGGCCGGAGGGCGCGAGAGCCTCCAGCCATTCGCCTTCGCCGAGTTCGTAGTATCCGAAGAAATACTCGGTATCGGCATCGCCGCGAGCAGCCTCGGCAATGCTCGGGTGGGGAGGTGCGAAGCGATTGGGCGTCGTACTGATCAGTCGCGCCCATTCGATGTACTGGCGGACGGTGCGAAGCGTTCGTTGTGCGGCCTGTTCCAGAGCGCCGGCGGAACCCCCCGCCTGGAGTCCGTGATCGGAGTGCCCTGCGCCACCCGTGAGGGTCAGGCTGACCGGCCGACCCTCAGGACTGCGATGCAGAGTGCGCACCAGCAGGACTCGGCAATCGGGTTGGATCGGCAGGCGTCCGTTGCCCTTAGCGCCCGCCACCAGATCGAGCGCGAAGCACCCGTCCGGACCCAGTTGTGCGGGTTCGAAGCTCGCCTGGCCCGCCGCCAGGAGCGCTCCGCCCACGCCGATCGAATAGAGGCCAACCGCCACCCGCTCCGAGTCGTGCAAGCGGCCTTCCAATCGGTAGCGCCGCGCCGGATCAATAGGGGCACTGCACAGTAGATAATCGGGATTGGGCCCGCCCATGGTGGGCACCGACCGCGTCAGACCCCCGGCGGTCAGTTGGTGGCGGAGAAAGTTGTCAGTGAGACTACTGGTCACAACGCGGGCCAGGCAGCCTTCACTCTCGACACCGGTGACCGAATCGGGTGCGGCGGCAGACAACTCGGATCGAGCCATCGCTACGGCAGCATCGAGTGCCATCCACCCTGCCTGGCCGTCAGACATTCGAGCGATCCGTTCCCAGTCCGACCTGCTCACGTGGAATACCGAATCGACACATATACCTGCCGAACTGCTCCGCCACCATGTCACCGTCTAGACCGAAATCCTCCAGGGCATAGGGATTGGAGCCACGTGAGCCCTTCGGATTTCTCGAGTACCAGTCGGCCACTGCCTCGCGTACCGCCGGTGGAGAATCGAGATCGAGTGCGCTATGCACCTCCGCCATCACTGTGATTGGGTCGTCGACCAAACGGTAGTAGTCGACATGCGTCGCCCGCGTGCCATCAGGAGAATCGCTGAACGTCATGATCCGGTCGACGTGACGCTGGATGAAGTCGAGCATTTGTCGGCCGACAAGATGTGGGTCGACCGGAGAGTTCGAACGGGACTCACGGAGTTTGAGGGTCATCTTCGAGATGGAAGCCAGAATTTGTACCGGATCCCGATGGGTGATCACGAAGCGCGCGTCCGGATAGACCTCGAGGATTGCATCCGTCGCGATGACATGGTTCGGATGTTTAAGGGCCCAGCGGGGCCGCGGGGTGCGCCATTGCAGGAGCTGCAATTGCCTCTTGTGCACGCGGTATGCCGGGGTGAGATCCGTTGACATCAGGTAATCGAAGTACTCCGGCACGTTCATGAGATTGTGAAAACCGGCCGACGAGTAGCTCTGTTCGAGGAAGGCGTGACATTCCTCGGGCCCGTCGGCATCCGAGAGGTGCATTGCATCGAACCCCGCAATTCGGTGTGTCTTGCGTCGTTCGGCTTCGGCCGCCTTGCGGCGACGTACGGACCCCGGATCAGCACCGGGGGGCGGTGAGGGCTCGCTGACCTCCCATGTACGGATGAGGCGGAACCTCTCGTCCCGGTCGAACAGATACTGGAAGAACGTTGTACCCGAACGGGGCAGGCCGCACAGGAACACCGGATCCGCGATGACTTCATCGGCGATCTCGGGATGCTTGCCCAGCCATTTGAGACCCTCCAGCCGGTCGGCCGTCCTGGCCACCAGCGAGCTACCGACAGAGGCCTCGGACCCGAACGTCAGGTCGGCGGTCGCGTTGATTGCCGCCACCAGGTGATCGAGATTGGGGCTCAGCAAATCGGCCTCGGGGTCCGAAATCCCAACGCGCGTTTCCGCTTCGGTTGTGATGGCACCGGCATTCAGCATCTACATTCCCCTCGTTGGCCAATTGAGAACTCGAATTGTGAACTACACAAACGTTATTGACAGGTAGAAGCGAAGGCGGAAAATGATTGCGCAGCGCGCGGGCGAGTGACGCTCCGCATACGTAAGCCTGTCACGAGTGATGAATGCAACCATATTGACGTAATACTAGAATTGCAATAGCAAAATTCAGATACGCAGTTCGAGGCCGGATTGACCAGACATAGCACTCGAGAAGAATCGGCTGTTTGCTGAGCATCGATGACGACCTGCAGGACTCCTAGGTCACCTCCGACATCGGCGACTGTACTTCTCACGACGGCCACGTCCTTGTCGAGAAAATGGCTGACAGCGCTGGTGAATGCCGAGACCGACCCTCTCGCAGCAATATTCCCCATGACATGACAGGCAGCGGATCCATAGGGCAACGCTTTCAGCAGTGTCGCTTCGTTGATACCGAGCTGCCGTCCGAGGTCGGCCGCTTCGGCGAGCAACCCGATCTGCGCCGCGAACAATGCATTGTTGACCAGCTTCACACGCTGCCCTGCGCCCACCGGGCCAACATGGAGCACCGGATCGCCATAGCTCCGCAAAACTGGACTGACTCGCGCTACTGCGTCATCGGCCCCTCCCACAAACAGGGTTAATCGGCCGTCCGCAATATCGTGTGGTCCGCCACAGACCGCAGCATCGAGCACATCGATGCCAAGGAACTCGACCCTGGCGGCGATGGCCTCGACCGTGTGTGGACTACCCGTGGTGTGTACGACCAAGACGGATCCCCGCGGCATCCCGGTCAGAAGTGTGCCGTCGAGACAGATCTCCCGAACTTGCTCGTCGGTGTACACGCACATGACAACCACGCCGGCGCCCTCACCGATCTCGGCGATACCGGAGACAGCAATTGCAATAGATACGAGGGCATCGGGGTGAGTTACTCACTCGAGAGGCAGCGCTCGTGCTCCTCCCCCACGGATCCGCCGCAGCAGAATCTTCGTGGACGCACTTTCGTTGGGTGCGGCCGGTGAACTCATCGCGGGTTCGACGATTCAACGCCCGTCGAGAGCGCCTGGCGGTTCGCGGGCCTGGTAACGGATAGCGCGAAGCAATCAGCGGTTGTATCGCACCCCCGCGATGGCGCCGCCGTCGACGAGCAAGTCCGTGCCGCTAATGAAACTCGCGGTGGGGCCGAGCAGAAATGCGACTGCGTCAGCGATGTCGTCGGGCGTACCGACGCGTCGTGTGGCAGACCCGGCAACCATGGCACGCATCCCTGCTCCACTGTCACCGGCGAGTTCCGCCTGCCCCATCGGGGTCGAGATGACACCGGGGCTGATCGAATTGATGCGTGCACCCCGCGCACCCCAGGACGCACTCGCTGCCTGCACGCGGAAGTGGTTGCCGCGCTTGGCCAGGCTGTAACTGCGCCCGGGATCAGCATCGGCATCGACAAACGGAAGGTCGAGCAGATCACCCGATGATGTCGTCGCCAGTGCCCGCTCCTGCTCCGCATCAAGTGGCGCGGCAAAGTATCCGGCCATACTCGATATGACTACGCCCGCTCCACCCGAGGCGATGACACGCCCGAATTCCTCCAGCACCAACGCAACACCCAGTAGGTCGACGTTCAAGACGGCTGATGTCGATGCATGAACCGGCGACACACCCGCAGTGTGGACAACATCGGTGACCGCTCCAAGATCGGCTGCGGCGCCTGCGAGTGCAGCCACCGACGGGCCGGACGAGACGTCGACTTGCTGAGTAACCACGTTATGACCCTCGCCGGTCAATTGCGCTGCAACAGATTTCAATACAGCCTCGTTGAAGTCAGCGAGCAGCACGGTCTTTCCGGCTCCCTGCCGGCGAGCGATTGCTTGCCCCATCCCACCAACACCGATTACTACCAACACATTCGAACCCACGACAGCCTCCTTTTGATCAGGACTATTCAGTTACTTCGTGATCCACAACTCTTCAGGCAACTGTGATCCAATTCCATACAGTTCGATGCCGTGCACGTTCTTTCCTGTGACCACCGACGTTGCCGCTCGCACGTACCAGAGTCCGGGTGTCAGAGCGACGATCCGTTTCTGCACGATCTCGTACGCCTCCTTACGCTCGTCCACCGATTCGGCTATGCGACCGGCGTAGAGTGCGTCGTTGAGTTCCGGGTCGTTGATACCTGTGAGATTGCGCTGCGAACTGCCGTGAAAGTTGGACCACAGCTCTGCGTCCGGATCCTGAATCATCGCCCCTGTGGCAATCATGTCGTAGTCGTGCGAGCCGTAAATAGCCAGGCCTGCAGCAAAGTCGACGACATCAACCTTGACATCGACATTGTCGAAGGCGCTTAGTTGGGCCTGCAATCCTTCCGCCCCAGCCTTGTTCTCCACTGTCGAAAAAGATGTGTAGGTGAAGGACACCGGCTTACCCTCCGCGGCCAGCTCGTCGAACAGTTTCTGTGCTTGTTCCTTGTCTGTCTTCTTCAGCGGGATATCCGCGTGGAACGGTGATGTCTCCGGGAACAGCGTCTCCGGAACCTGCCCTTTGCCGTCGTTGACGGCGAGATCCAAGGCATCGAGATCCGTTGCCAGTGCGACCGCTCGGCGCGCACGCTCGTCGTTGAACGGGGCTCGCCGGAAATTCATTGCCATGTATTGACCGCCGCCCGTCGGCGCCGTCGTGACGGGGAATCCGGCAGCTCTTGCCATCGCCAGGTTTCGCCAACTGATTTCCGAGGTCAAGTCGGCACCACCGGTCATTACCGTGTTGGTTCGCTGGCTGCTGTCGTTCGCTGTGCGGAGAACAATGTTGTCCAAGTATGGTTTTGGAGAATCCCAGTAGGTGGGGTTCTTCGCAAATTCCATTCTGTCCTGACGCGACCACGCTGTCAGAATGAATGGACCGGCACCGATCGGGGCCGCATCGAACGCAGTCTGCCCCCTCTGAAGTGCTGTCGGGGACGCAATCCAGTTCATCGCGTTTGTCATCAACGTCTGCGCAAAGTGCGGGTTAGGCGCATCCATCCGCACAGTCAAGGTCGTGGAATCGGCGACCTCCGTCGCATTGACCTGGGCCGCCATGGCGAGCGAACTCGATCCCAACGCAGGATCTGCCAACCGATCCCAGTTGAACTTCACGGCCGCGGCATCGAGTGGTGTTCCGTCCGAAAACTGTAAGCCCGGACGGAGTTTCAGAGTGAACGTGCTTCCACCGTCGGTGGTGGTGAAGTCCTCGGCCAGCTTGTACTCGATGTCGAAAGACTCGACATCGTTGCTCATCAGGGTTCCGTACAACGCATTCCCCATGAATGCGTGATTCGCCCAGTTGTTCGTCAGCCCTGCCGGGTCGAGAGTCCGCGGCTCATTGACCTGGATAACACGTGCGTCGCCGCCCGGCACAGGCTCTCCAACGGTGGATAACTCGCCCTGGCTGTCGGCACCGGAGCTGCTACAAGCGGTCAGCACGAGTGCCGTCGAACAGGCAGCGGCGAGTGCCGCGGTCAGGAAGCGGGTGCGTCGAATCATCATCGACCTCTCTGGTGTAGTCAGAGCAAGGGAAACTTATCGGGCCGCAGTCGAGCGCGTCCAGGGCGCCACGGGCGTGGAGAGACCACGATCCGGCGACGTCATGTCGACCCGCAATCGCGTCAACTCCATACGCTTGATCTGCCATCGGCCGTCGATATCGAGCTCATACTCTTCGTGATAATGTCCCCAGCCTTTGAGCGACAGCCCGCGGTGAACATCTTCGACCCAGTCGTACATGGCCCAGATGCCCGTCGCCGTTCCGTCGCAACTCACAACAATTTCGGGAGTGTGCCCCTGGTGCACAGTGATTGCCGACGCCAGGCTGCGTGATATGTACTCGACGAACTCGTCAGCGCCGACGATTGTCGGTGTTCGGTAGCTTCCCGCGGGGCTGATGACCGACGACGGACTGTCGGCAGCTGATGTCTGCAACAATTGCCGGACGCTCTCATGCGATTGCTCGTCGACGAAAAACTGCAGGTTGTCGGCAAATAGCGAACGAAAATCGTCCCATTGCTTTGTGTCCAGGGTGCGAAAGTAGCGCGCCTTCAGGCTCATCAACTCGAGGATGTCTTCGGATGCAGTAATGGCTGTGCCTTTCCTTGTGCACTTGCTCGCGGTCGATTTCCGCAAAGCTCTAACGCAGAAGGGAACCTGGCCGCACCAAGCCGCGCGGACGAACCACGCCGAGTTCGAGATGCGTGATCACTCCCGGTGGCGCATCGCAGACATCGGGGATGGCGTTGGCGCCGATGTATCCGGTCCACGGCAGAGCGCCGCTGTCATCTTGGTCGTTGTTGATGCCACCTCGGGAAATGTTCAGTTCCAGTCCCGGATCGCCCTCGATGACCACGCGGTACCCGGTGTCGTCCCCGCAATCCCACCGAGGCTCGATGGCATCACCCATGATCCAGAAACCGTGGAAGGTGATCAGTGGCGCACCGTCGGCCCACGCGGTCCATTCGTAATGCTGCCCGGCTACTGTTCCAGCCTCGACGAGACCCCCGGGGTAGGCGATGTCCGCTGTGGCGGTGGCCAATTCCAGTGTTGTTGTGATGTCGGTGATCGTCGCGCCGAGGGTGTGGGCGATCATTTCCATCGACTGTGCGTAGATGTGATGGGTGTCTGCCGAACGACTCGGGTTGGCAAGAACATCGTCGGGTGCGCGCCCGAACCCCATGGCTGGGATGTAATTGGATGGGTACGCGAGAAAGTTGACGGTCTCGTACACATGAATGCGGTCGATCCGGCTCATCAGACGAATCAAGGTCAGCGGCAACAGATCACTCATGTAGCCCGGATGCAGACCGGACCCGTGAAATGAGGTGCCACCTTCTTGGCCGGCTGCCTCGATCGTGTCGAGGTACTCACGGGTGCGCTCAGTCCGGAAGAATGGGCCCAGCGGGGTGACCACGTTCTTGCCGGACCGCAGCAACCGACAGACCATCTCGAGGTCCGGGAGCGTCCCCTGTGGCGCAAAATGCACACAGTCTGCGTCCAGAGCGACAATGGCATTGACGTCGTCCGTTGCGATCACACCGGTGTCGGGCAGACCTGCGAGCTCACCGGCATCCTTGCCGACTTTGTTGGGGTTGGTGACCAATACACCGACCAGCTCGAACGCCGAGTTCTCGACGAAATGGCGAATCGACTGGCGGCCGACCTTTCCTGTGGCCCATTGGATCACGCGGTAGGTAGGCGCTGCCTGCGAGGTCGTCATCGGGCTCCTATGCGTGTCGGGTCACTCAACGTAGCACGACACAAGATCACCCCTCTTGAAAATGAGAATGACACTCCGCTGTCGATCACGTCGGGGGTCACTATCTCGAACGTGCGCAATCCGCTGGCGAGGCCGAGCATGAGCGTGACAACGAGTCGGGACCGCACCTCTGCCCCCGAATCGTCGCCGATGGCGGCAGCGATTCTCGGAACGAACCCAGCCGTCATCTTCTCCCGTGCCGCCGCGCGGTCGGGAGCTTCCTGAAGGATGAATGGTGCGATCGCCCAGTACTCGAATTCTCCCGCGTCACGCCGTTCGACCAGAGCGCGCCCCTGCCCCGAGCTGATCGATCACGGAAAGATCAGTAGCGCAACCTATCCGGATGACCCGACAGTAAAGGGCCACGCCTCTGAAGGATTATTGCGGCGGACGTAGTTCACCGAGCTGCCCTGTCATGGCTGCCAGACCCACTCCGAGAAGCCCGATGGCCATGAATCCGCAGATCAATGCAAGTACGCCGACGATCAGGAACTGAGCGACCAACCCGCGCGAACGCGTCGTGCCGAGCGGCCCCAACTCACCCCGACAGAATCCTTGTGCCGGAGCCGAATACTCGACTGCCCGAGCCGTTCCGGGAGGAATGATCGCAGCGCAGCGTCCGATCGTTGATTTCAGCGATCTCAGCCTGCGTTCATTGACATACACGTCGATCGACAGTGGCTCCGCATCCGAAAATGCCACTCTGTGTGCACCCCACGGCAGTGCTTCGGCCCTGCCGTTGATCGTGACAATCGGATGATACGAGGCGCCCCACAACAGCGCGAGCTTCGCCCGCTTCAGCACGATCAGAACGGTCCCCGGATCCGATCCGACGCTGGAATACGACTCGATCTCACTCACGTCGGCATTCCATCCTGTAGTCCAGCCATCTATCGGCCCAATGTACCGGTGCCACGACCGTCATCGAAATCGCGCAGCACCCGCTTGTCTGCACCATCAAGCACCACTAGGGCGCGACCGACGATCTGAGTACGACCGGCGACAATGGGGGCTGAAGAACGTCCTCCATTGCGTCGAGCGGCACCGGTTCGTCAACGAGAGTTGCCCACGGATATTTCTCACTCGTCGCTGCGAGGAACGCGACAGCCTGACCGAGATGCCGCGGTTCGTAATTGTGCACACCAGTGATGGTCAGCCACCGACGAACAACATCCTCCGGGTCCACTGCAACGGCAGGGCCCGGGCTGACTGATCCGGCGAGTACAAGACGACCTCCGAGGTCGAGGCGTTGCAGGGCGGCGTTCACTGCAGCCGGGGCACCGGAGAAGTCAATTGCAATGTCAGTGAGCAACCGATCATCGCCGTCGGAAGCACCGAACTGATGAGATTGACTTTGCCGCAACGGATTCGGATCGACCATCTGCACTACGGCACCGGCCTCGGTTGCAGCAGCGGCAGCCGTGACACCAAGCATCCCAGCCCCGTAGATCAGCACTCGTTTGTCAGTGAGATCCCCCGCCGCTTCGAGCGCTGCCATCACGGTCGCGGTTGCACACGCTGCCGGTGCGGCCACCGCGTCGGGCAATGAATCGGGAACCAGCGAGATCGCGGTCCCGCTCGGCAGAACGATATGTGCGGCGTACGACCCACTCAATGTCCATGGCCCTAGCGCTGATTCGTGCCCAACCTTGCGCACGTTCACGCATTTGGCAGTGAAACCCTTGGCGCAGCGTGGGCAGCGATGGCACGGGACCGTCACCGACCACACGACTCGGTCACCGACAGCGAGTGGGCGCACGCACTCCCCCACCACCTCAGGGTTTGCCCGACCTCCGATGGCGACCACTCGCCCGACGGCTTCGTGCCCGAGAATCGACGGGCATGGCGCGTCACGCCGCCCGGACACGGTATGGAGATCGCTGCCGCAGACCGTAGCGAGGCTGACACGGACGAGGACATCCCCCGGACCCAGTTCGGGAATCTCCAGTTCCCGGATGTCGACGCCATCGCGTGTCCATACGGCTGCCCGCGTCAAACGAGGAGTGATCTGATCCATCCGGAAATCCTTTCCACGATGTAGACGATGACAAAAATGACGATGACGATCGCGCCGGCAATCTCGAAGTTCAGAGTGCGAATCGACTCGAACAGCAGAAATCCGACGCCGCCGGCACCGACGATGCCCAAGACGGTCGACGTGCGGATGTTGACGTCGAGTAGATACAGACTGGATCCGACGATCGAAGGAATAGATTGTGGCAGAACAGCACTGAAGATTCGATTCCACCAACCGCCACCCACCGAGGTGACTGCGTCGAGCGGCCCCGGGTCGATCTCCTCGACAGCGTCGGCAACAAGTTTGCCCAGAAATCCCACCGAGCCGATCGCCAGGGCGCACGTACCCGCCACCGGGCCAAGCCCGACGGCCGCAACGAACACGACGGCGAGAATGAGTTCGGGTACGGCACGCACCACGACGATCCACGCCCTCGCGAGCCAATAAAGTACAGGATGCGGCGTCGCATTGGCAGCAGCGAGGATTCCGACCGGGATCGAAAGTCCGACGCCGATAGCCGTGGATACGACGCCGATCGCAACAGTCTGGACGGTGGCGTCGAGCAGTTCGGCACCGAGCGAGGAGAAATCGGGCGGCACCATGCGCCCGAAGACCTCCACGGAAGGCCCAACCCACGTCAACAGCGCTCGGGGGTCGATCTCGAGTACGACAAACGAGGCGATGCAGGACGCGATCAGCAACGTCGAAGCACCGATACGCATCGCTCGATCACGGCGGGGTCCACCGATCGACGGGACAAGAAGCGTGCGCCGTACAGTGATCGCAACCAATTCCATCGCGGCGATGATGGCCAGAATGACGAGCACGATCCCCAGGGCGCGCGGGTAGATCAGCCCCCGCAACGCATCTTGTAGCGCAAACCCGATTCCGCCGGCACCGACAAATCCGAGAACCACCGACATGCGCAGGTTGATGTCGATGCGGTAGACGAACGCGCCGATCCAAGCGGGAACAACCTGGGGTACAACAGCATTGATCATTTCACGCAAGTATCCGGCGCCGGTGGCTCGGATCGCTTCCCGCGGTCCGCTGTCGGTTTGCTCGATGGCATCGGCAAACAACTTGCCGAGCATGCCGATCGAATGCAGCGCCAGCGCAAGAATCCCGGGGAGGACACCGATCCCCAGTGCTCGGACGAACAGCACTGCGAACAGTAGGTCGGGCATGGCCCGACAGAACGTGATGACGGCCCGCGCGACGCTGTACACCCACGGATGCGGAGTCGTATTGCGCGCAGCGAGGAAAGCCAAGGGAATGGAAGCGATCGCGGCCAGGACAGTACCAAGCACGGCCATCAGCAGCGTGTCGAAGGCGAGCGAGACGATACGCCCGGTGTCGTCCACGCGGGGCGGGAGCATGCGTCCGAGTAGGCGCTGAACATCTTCGAGGCCGTCGATCAGTGTCGCGGGTGCAAAGTTGATGTACTGCGCCGACAGAAGCGTCGCAACCACTGCAGCCACACTCAACGCGGGTAGTAGCCAACGTCTATTTCGCGTAACTGTCTGCGGGGAATCAGTTTTCGGTGGTGGTTGACCGAGCGTGGTGGTCACGTCGATCCCACAACCGACAGCGCGTCACGCTCGGGTGCGAGGCGTTGATAGATCGGCATGACATCCTCGCGTAACAGCCCGCTCGCCGGACGATCGAGAACTACTTCTCCATCGCGAAGGCCGACGAGCCGGTGTGCCCAGCCCAGCGCGAGGTCGACCTGATGGAGCGTGCACACGACGGTCAGCTGTTCCTCGGTGCACACCCGCTGCAGCAGATCCATGACAACACCGGCGTTCTCCGGGTCGAGCGAGGCCACCGGTTCGTCGGCGAGCACGATGCTCGGCCGCTGCATCAGGGTGCGCGCGATGGCCACGCGCTGTTGCTGTCCGCCGGAGAGGGTATCGGCGCGGCGCTCGGCCAGATCTGCGAGTCCAACCCGGTCGAGGCAGTTGAGAGCCTCGATGCGCATCGACTTCGGATACGTCAGCGTCCCGTAGCGCGGGATGCGCAGTCGTCCGAGACCTCCGACGAGAACATTCTCGAGACAGCTGAGGCGTCCGACGAGATTGAAATGCTGGAAGATGAATCCGATGTTCTTGCGCAGTTCCCGCACGTCACGCGCCGGAGCTGAGTCGATGCGGGTGCCCAGCGCGGTAACGCTGCCAGAGGTGATCGGATGGAGTCCGTTGATGCAGCGCAGCAGCGTGGACTTGCCGGAGCCCGAAAGACCGAGCAGCACGAGCATTTCACTGCGGTGCACGTCGAGGTTGACGTTCTGGAGTGCGGTGGTGGAACCGAAGGTCTTCGTGACGTCGCGTGCGCTGATGACTATGTCGTTCGGGGGTGTCGGCATGATCAGCCTTGGCACTTCTGCGAACCGGTGACCTCGCATACGTGGCGGACGCCGTCGTAATCGCTGTCCTGTGCCGGTACGACGCCCCAGGCGCGCTCGTCGGTGATGCGGCATTCGTCGGTGCAGATGCCGTCAGCCTGGAAGGCCGCGGAGTTCATACCTTCACTGAAGACCGCCTTCAGCTTCGCGATCGCGTCGGCACCGAGTTCGTCGTTGGCAGCGAACAACGATCCTGCGATCATCTCCGACTTCCAGACAGTCTTGAGCTCACCTGGCTTCAGCTCACCGTTGTCGATCATGGTCTTGTCGACCATCGTGTCGAATGCAAAACCGGCGTCGCAGTCCCCGCTCTTGACTGCGAGCGCCGACGCGTCATGTCCGCCCGCGTAGATGGGGGTGACTGCGGCGGAGATGTCTGCTTCCGAACCGGAGGCGATGACACCTTCTTCGATTAGTCCGGCCGTGGGGTAAAGAAATCCGGATGTCGAACTAGGATCGACGAAGCAGACCTTTTTGCCTGCATAGTCGGTGAGACTATTGACGGACTTGTTGTCCGAGCGAGTGATTGCGTAGGACTGGTATCCGGGAGGAGTTCCTTCGTTCTTCACGACGGCCCCGAGGGGCGTCATCTGTGCGCCGTTGATACCGGCGACGACATAGGCGAAGGGTCCGAAGAACGCGAGGTCGACGTTGCCGGCGATGAGACCTTCGACCACGCCCGCGTAATCGGATGCCTGGACGAATTCGACTTTCGCCCCGGTCTCGCGTTCCAGTCGTTCGATCACCGGGTCGTAGCTGGATTTGAGGTCGGTGGAGTTTTCAGCCGGAATTGCGGCCAGTGTCAGGGTTTTCGGGAATCCCTGTTCAGTTGTGGTTTCAGCACCTGAGCTGGAACAACCGGCAGCGACAAGTGCGGCGGTGGAAAGAAGGGCCGCAGCAATGCTGGCGCGGCGAAGAGTGCGGATACTCATGTCGTGGTCCGTTCGGTCGAGTGAAGGCAGGGAAGATAAGGCATCAGTCGAGTTCAGGGCTGAGCGAATTCGGGGCTAGCGAATTCAGCGAAGTACGAGGCTCGGGAGATCGGTGATGCTGTCGAGGATGTGGGTCGCGCCGGCATCGATCAGAACCTCACTCCGGTGGGCGCCGGTGCGGACGCCGGCGACGACGGACGCACCTGCGCGTCGACCCGATCGGATATCGCTCGCGGTGTCACCGACCACGGCGACAGCCGCCATGTCACTGACTCTGCACTGCAGTGCAGCAGCAAGCACGAGATCCGGATGCGGACGCCCTCGGAACGAATCCCCCGGCGCCAGATAAGCATCAGCGACAGTGCCCCACTCCAAAGCGTCCAGAATTCGATGCTGCGTGGCCGGCGAAAAGCCGGTCGTCAACACCACTGCAACGCCGGCCTCCCGGAGTTGTGTGATGGCGTCGGCAGCCCCGGGCACTGAGGTCACACCGCCGCCGATTCGCGCGTCGTACGCCGCTTCGAAAGCGTGATTGGCGGCTTGGGCGCGGTCTTCTGCGCCGAAGAGTGCTCGAAAGACTTCGATTTTGGACTGACCCATCGTTTCGAGGACGTAGCGGCGAGCGTCGTCGCGGTCTGCGCCGGACTCGGCGAGACCCACCGCAGTGGCCGCGGCATCAAAGGCGTCGATGACGAGACCGTCGTCGGCGACGGTGGTGCCGGCCATGTCCATCACAACCAGTTCAATGGCAGGTCCAACTAGGGCAGTTTCGCTAAGCGCTTGTGTCGCGGTCGAATTCGTCATGACCCATACGATGCATGTTGGTATAGACCAAGGCGAATCCGTTGCGTGAACTGATAATGAACTAACAGTGACATCTTGGTCTAGACCAAGAAATGGTAGTGTCTGACGCATGGCGGTCGACGCAGAACCTCGGATGCTAAAGCACCAGATCGTGCGCAAGAATCTCGACGCGCTTCTCGACGACCTGTCACCAGGAGACTCATTTCCCTCCGAACGAGATCTCGCCGAGAGATACGACGTGTCTCGGGAAACCCTGCGTCAAGCGATGCGTGAATTGCTCGTTGCCGGCCGCATCGAGCGGCGCGGTCGAACAACCGTTGTCGCAGACCCTAAAGTCGTTCTGCCACTTGCTATCGGCTCCTACACCGAAGCCGCGCGCAACAAGGGCATGACCGCTACCCGAATTCTGGTCGGATGGTCCGTCGACGGCGCTGACGACAATCTCGCGGATCTCCTGCACATTGAAACGGGTGACGCGGTCGTACAACTCGAGCGAGTGTTCACGACCGACAACGTCCGAGTCGGACTGGAAACAACCCGCATCGCCGCCCACCGAATTCCCGGCCTCATGGAGACCTTCGACTACAGAGATTCTCTCTACGCCGAACTACGCACACGCGGAATACAATTCGATCGCGTCGTCGACAGCATCGAGACCGTACTGCCCGACGCCCGAGAAGTATCACTGCTCAACGTCGACCCGCGGACCCCGATGTTCCTCCTCAACCGAGTGTCCTACGACATCGATGGTGTTCCGATCGAACAGAGACGATCCCTCTACCGTGGTGACCGCATGACCTTCACTGCAGTCATGCACGCGTAAACACACGCGCAATCAATCGTCGCCGACTAAAGTTCTGGTCATGGAGCGAAGCAGCGACGCTGCTCAAACCCGCAGTGGCGGTAACCGCCGCTCGCGGTTTGACGTGTTCGTCGAACATGCAGAGTTGCGAGTCAGTCAGGCACCGTTCTTCTTCCTGTGTGTCGCCATCGTGGTGGCCTGGTTTATCAGCTTGCCGTGGTGGACGGATCTCAAGACCTGGCAGGTTGCCATTCATACAGTCGCGAGTGTTTTCACACTGCTGTTGGTAGTGCTGCTCGAGAATGCCGGCCGCCGCGCGAGCGAAGCGTCGCAAGAAAAGCTCAACGTCATCGCCGAGGCACTGGCAGCAATGCTGGATTCATCCGCATTCGATGATCCCGAGCTCCGAACTGCCGCCAAACGACTCCGGGAAGCTGTTGGACTCGAAGAACGCCACTGAAATGTGACTGTCCATTTCGCCCGAACCGTCGCGACGAGTCCGAATTTGCGGTTCTATGGACGTGCATGCTCGTTCGTCAGATTTTCCATCGCTGTGGCAATGGAGAAGACGTGAAGGAAGTGCACAGTGGTCGAACACATCGGTAGCAGCGCCGAGGACATCCTGCTCCGCGGCGGGCGCTTCTTCACTCCTGGGAAATTCTCGGACGACCTTCGCACCGTGAACCGCACGGGCGGCCGCGAAGGCGATATCTTCTACCGCGATCGTTGGAGCCACGACAAAGTGGTGCGCTCTACGCACGGGGTCAACTGCACCGGGTCGTGTTCGTGGAAGATTTATGTCAAAGACGGCATCATCACCTGGGAAACGCAGGAGACCGACTATCCGACAGTAGGGCCGGACCGCCCCGAGTACGAACCGCGCGGCTGCCCACGCGGTGCCGCGTTCTCCTGGTACACGTACTCGCCCACGAGGGTCCGCTACCCCTACGCACGTGGTGTTCTCGTCGAAATGTACCGCGAGGCACTCGCCCGACTCGGTGATCCCGTAGATGCGTGGGCCAACATTCAAGCCGATCCGGAACGTCGGCGAAAGTACCAGCAGGCCAGGGGAAAAGGTGGCCTGGTCCGGGTCACGTGGGGCGAGGCCACCGAGATGATCGCCGCGGCACACGTGCACACCATCAAGAAGTACGGGCCCGACCGCGTTGCGGGGTTCTCCCCCATTCCGGCGATGTCGATGGTGTCGTTCGCGGCGGGATCGAGGTTCATCGAACTCATCGGCGGCGTCATGACGTCCTTCTACGACTGGTATGCGGACCTCCCGGTGGCGTCACCTCAAGTGTTCGGTGACCAGACAGACGTGCCCGAGTCCGGGGATTGGTGGGACGCGTCGTATCTGTTGATGTGGGGATCCAACGTCCCGGTCACCCGCACCCCAGACGCTCATTGGATGGCCGAGGTTCGGTACCGCGGAACCAAGGTTGTCGCTATCAGCCCCGATTACGCGGACAACACCAAGTTCGCCGACGAGTGGATGCCGTGCGCCGCCGGCACCGACGGAGCCATGGCGATGGCGATGGGCCATGTCGTCCTGTCGGAGTTCTTCGTGAAGCAGCGTGAGCCGTTCTTCGACGACTACGTGCGGCAATTCACCGACCTTCCGTTCCTCGTCACGATCGAGGAACGCGACGGCCGACTTGTCGCCGGCAAGAACCTGACCGCCGCCGATCTGGGTGAGACCAGTGAAAATGCCGCGTTCAAGCCGGTTGTGCTCGACCGCACCACAGATGAGGTGGTTATACCGAACGGCTCTCTCGGTTTCCGCTTCGGCGACGAAGGTGTCGGAAAGTGGAATCTCGACCTCGGCGACATCGTTCCTGCTCTGAGCGTCGACACCGATTGGGGTGAAACTGCAGAAATACATCTTCCGCGCTTCGACACACCGGATGGTCACGGCAAAACCATGGTCCGGGGTGTACCGGTGCGCCGTGTGGGTGATCGACTGGTGTGCACTGTCTTCGATCTGATGCTCGCCCAGTACGGGGTGCAGCGCGACGGAATGCCGGGGCAGTGGCCGTCCGGCTTCGACGACCCGGCTGAGCCATACACCCCCGCGTGGCAGGAATCGATAACCGGCGTCAGCGCCGCGCAAGTGATTCGCATAGCGCGTGAATTTGCCACCAACGCAGTCGAATCGGGTGGCCGATCGATGATCATCATGGGTGCGGGTATTTGTCAGTGGTTCCACGGCGATGCCACCTATCGAGCAGTTCTCAGCCTCCTGCTGCTCACCGGGTCGATGGGACGCAACGGCGGCGGGTGGGCGCACTACGTCGGCCAGGAAAAATGCAGACCCGTCACAGGTTGGGCGACAGTGGCAATGGGGACGGATTGGCTCCGGCCACCGCGTCAGATGGCCGGAACTTCCTACTGGTATGTCCACACCGACCAGTGGCGCTACGACGGTTACCAAGCTGATGCACTCTCCAGCCCCGTTGGCCGAGGTAATTTCAGTGGCCGACACACGATGGACGTGATGACATCGGCCGTGTCGATGGGATGGACACCTTTCTATCCCCAGTTCGATCGATCGAGCCTCGATCTGGCTGACGAGGCAGATGCACACGAATGTGATGTCGCTGAGCACGTTGCCAACCAATTATCGTCGGGTGCACTCAAACTCGCTGTCACCGATCCCGACAATCCCCAGAACTGGCCGCGAGTGCTGAGCGTATGGCGTGCAAATCTACTCGGGTCGTCGAGCAAGGGAAACGAATACTTCCTTCGCCACCTACTCGGCACGGACTCGAACCTGCAGGCCGAGCCGACGCCGGAGAACCTGCGCCCCAATGACATAACGTGGACCGACGACATCCCCGAGGGGAAACTCGATCTGTTGATGTCGATCGACTTTCGGATGACGTCCACAACTTTGCTTTCCGACGTGGTGCTGCCTGCGGCAACGTGGTACGAGAAACACGACCTGTCGAGCACGGACATGCATCCGTTCCTTCACGCATTCTCCCCCGCTATCGACCCGCCGTGGGAAACCCGCTCGGATTTCGACGCTTTCGGCGCGGTTGCCAAGGCATTCAGCGTGCTGGCGGAAAAGCATCTCGGAAAACGCCGGGACGTCGTGATGGGAACACTGCAACACGACACACCCGGCGCTTTGGCCTACGCCTCGGGTAGAGAACAAGATTGGCACTCGCAAGGAAAGACACCCGTCCCGGGCAAGACGATGGGTCCCCTCGTCGTCGTCGAACGCGACTATCCCGCCGTCGCGGAGCAGTGGGCTGCACTGGGCCCGCTGGTCGAGAAGGCCGGCCTCACCACCAAGGGCGTCACGACACATCCGAAGCGTGAGGTGGAAGAACTCGCCGCCAAACACGGGGTCTTCGATTCGGGTGCTGCCGCAGGTAGACCGGCACTCGATACTGCCGAAAAGATGGCTGAGGCAATCCTCGCGCTGTCCGGAACTTCGAACGGCAGGCTCGCAGTACAAGGGTTCGCCGAACTGGAGAAACGAACCGGAAGACCACTGACACATTTGGCGTCGGGCAGTGAGGAACGCCGAATCACCTTCGCGGACACACAGGCTCGACCTGTCCCGGTGATCACCAGCCCGGAATGGTCAGGCAGCGAAACCGGTGGCCGACGCTACGCGCCGTTCACCGTCAACATCGAGGAGCTCAAACCCTTCCACACGCTCACCGGTCGAATGCACTTCTACCTCGATCACGACTGGATCGAGGAACTGGGCGAACAACTACCGATCTACCGCCCACCACTCGACATGGCAAGCCTGTTCGGCGAACCTGCTCTCGGAGATCGCAATGGCGGAATCGGTCTCAGCGTCCGCTATCTGACGCCTCATTCGAAATGGTCGATCCACTCCGAGTACCAGGACAACCTGTTCATGCTCTCCCTCTCGAGGGGCGGGCCGACGATGTGGATGAGCCCCGGCGACGCCGCCAAAATAAAGGTATCGGACAACGATTGGGTCGAAGCCGTCAACCGTAACGGTGTCGTCGTGTGCAGGGCGATCGTGTCGCATCGAATGCCGGACGGCGTGGTCTTCGTTTATCACGCCCAGGAACGCACCATCGACGTGCCGCTCACGGAGACAACGGGAAAGCGTGGCGGCATCCATAATTCGTTGACCAGACTGTTGATCAAACCTTCCCACCTTGCCGGCGGCTATGCCCAAACGTCATTTGCCTTCAACTATCTCGGGCCCACCGGAAACCAACGCGACGAAGTAACCGTGGTGCGTCGTCGCTCGCAGGAGGTGACGTACTGATGCGAGTCATGGCGCAACTGGCGATGGTGATGAATCTCGACAAGTGCATCGGCTGTCACACCTGTTCCGTGACGTGTAAGCAGGCGTGGACCAACCGATCAGGTACCGAGTACGTGTGGTTCAACAATGTGGAAACCCGTCCGGGCCAGGGTTATCCGCGCACGTACGAGGACCAGGAGAAGTGGAATGGCGGGTGGGTTCGCGACAAGAACGGCCGACTTCGCCTGCGTGATGGTGGCCGATTGAAGAAGCTCTCGCGCATCTTCGCGAATCCGAAGATGCCGTCCATTCAGGACTACTACGAACCCTGGACCTACGACTACGAGAATCTCACCCAGGCTCCCCTCGGGGAGCATATGCCGGTAGCCGCGCCGCGAAGCCTCATCAGCGGTGAACCCATGAAGGTGGAATGGTCCGCCAACTGGGACGACGACCTGGCCGGCTCACCCGAAATCGTTCCCGACGACCCGATTCTGAAAAAGATCAGCACGGAGGTCAAACTCCAACTCGAAGACACGTTCATGTTCTACCTGCCGCGTATCTGCGAGCACTGCCTCAATCCGTCGTGTGTTGCGTCCTGCCCGTCGGGTGCGATGTACAAGCGGTCCGAGGACGGGATCGTGCTCGTCGACCAGGACAAGTGCCGCGGCTGGCGCATGTGCGTGTCCGGATGCCCGTACAAGAAGGTGTATTTCAACCACAAGACCGGTAAAGCCGAGAAATGCACGTTCTGTTATCCCCGCGTCGAAGTGGGCTTGCCGACGGTGTGCGCGGAGACCTGCGTCGGCCGTCTGCGATACATCGGCCTCATCTTCTACGACGTGGACAAGGTTCTCGCGGCCGCGACAGTTCCGGATGACAAAGACCTGTACGAGGCGCAACTCGACGTGCTACTTGATCCGAATGATCCCGAGGTCGTCGAAGGTGCTCGCGCAGAGGGCATCTCGGACGAATGGATCGAAGCAGCGCAGAAATCTCCCATCCACGCACTGATCAAGGACTATCGCGTCGCGCTGCCGCTTCATCCGGAGTTCCGCACCATGCCGATGGTCTGGTACGTCCCGCCCCTCTCCCCCGTCGTCGACGCCGTGAGCCGCGACGGTCATGACGGTGAAGACGTCGGAAATCTTTTCGGGGCTCTGGACTCGTTGCGCATTCCGATCGAATATCTCGCCGGCCTTTTCTCCGCAGGCGACACCGATGTGATCGACGGAGTTCTGCGACGGCTGGCTGCTATGCGGTCGTACATGCGCGACATCAACCTAGGACGCGAACCGCAGCCGCATATACCCGAGGCCGTGGGAATGACCGAGGAAAGCATGTACGAGATGTATCGCCTCCTTGCCTTGGCGAAGTACGACGAGCGGTACATCATTCCCACCGCCTACGCCGTTGACGGACACAAGCTCGAAGAGAGCGCCACCGAGTGTTCTCTCGATTTCGACGGCGGACCGGGCATGCACGAGTCCGGCCCGTTCGGCGAAGCCAGTGGCGGTCCGGTCCCGGTGGCAGTCGAGACTTTTCACGCGCTACGCGAGCGTCAAACCACTGGCGAAATGTCCGCCAACTCGACCAACCCGTCCCGGGTCAACCTTCTGAACTGGGATGGCAAAGGTTCGCCGAGCGGACTCTTTCCTGATCGAGGCGAGAACCAATGATCAGCTTCGGCCGACGTCGGCGCAGCGCCGGGCAGGACCGCTTGGTGTGGCACGCTGCCGGTTTGTTGTTGGCATACCCCGACAGTGGACAAGGCGAAAGGCTCGCGGTTGTCGGGGACATTCTCGGGCATCTCCCGTCAGCTCCCCGAGAGCAACTCACTCTCACTCACCGCTTTCTTTGCGACAGCCAGGAATTCACAGCGGCGGCGCAGTACGTCGAGACATTCGATCTGAAACGGCGCAGCACGCTGTACCTCACGTACTGGACGGCAGGTGACACCCGCAATCGCGGGCGTGAAATCCTCGCCATCGCCGACGCCTATCGCGCGGCCGGAGTTGATCCGCCGAAAAGCGAGTCGGCAGACCACCTGACTGTCGTCCTCGAATTCGCTGCTCTCGTCGACCCGGATACCGGCGCGAAGCTGCTTTCGGCGCATCGCGTTCCATTGGACATGATCCGATCGTCACTGACCGACGTGGACTCGCCGTACGCTCCAGTTCTCAGGGCAGTGTGCAACACACTGCCCCCAGCTTCCGACAACGACATGCGTCGCGCCCAGCAGCTCGCCGCCTCGGGGCCACCCGCCGAATCTGTCGGACTCCCACTCTTCACCCTGACCGTCCCACCCCGCCGCGAAGGAGTGACGTGAGATGTCTGTCGGTGAAATCTACTGGGACATAGTGCCGTACGTCGTGTTGGCAATCTTCATGAGCGGCACATGGTGGCGTTATCGCTACGACAAATTCGGCTGGACGACGCGGTCGTCGCAACTGTACGAGCATCGATTGTTGAGAATTGGCAGCCCCCTGTTCCATTTCGGCATTCTGGTGGTCATCATCGGACATGTCATCGGCCTGGTGATCCCGCAATCCTGGACCGACGCAATCGGGGTAAGCGACCACATCTATCACCTGCAGGCCCTCGTTCTCGGTTCGATCGCGGGCCTGGCAACCTTGGTCGGCGCCGGGATCCTGGTGTATCGCAGGCGGACCCGGGGACCGGTGTTCATGGCCACGACCTGGAACGACAAGCTGATGTACGTCGTACTGATCGCCGCAATCGTCGCTGGTCTCGCCACGACAGTGCTGGGATCCGGAGCGTTCGGCGAAGAATCCAACTACCGGACGACGGTCTCCCCGTGGTTCCGATCCATCTGGATCTTCCAGCCCCGTGGTGATCTCATGGCACAGGCGTCACTCGACTTCCACATTCACGTCACGATCGCGATGGTGTTGTTTGCACTGTGGCCGTTCACGCGCCTGGTACACGTATTCAGCGCGCCGGTCGCATACCTGTTTCGGCCGTACATCGTCTACCGCAGTCGCGACGACGCCCGGAAGGGCGAACCCGTCGGCTCACGCCCCCACCGTCGGGGTTGGTGAACTCACAGTCCACAATCGCCACACAGATGCGATCAGCAGAACTACGCACAGGACTACTGCCGGCCACACCAGAATTTCGCCAACTATCTTCAACCACGGGGTCGACGCCGTCCCCGCAACGGTTAACGACGCCGCCGACGTCATCCCCATCGGGAAAGCCGTCGACCAACGTCTGACGTCGTATTCCAGTCGAGGCCAGATCAATTCGCATATAAACAACACGCCGTAACAGCCGAGCACGAGAATCATGAGCACGATGCTCAATCGTTGAAACGACAGGTGTAGCGTTTCCGACCAGCCCACGACGGGCGCTGCCGCTGTGAGTTTTCCGGCCGCGAGCGTCGAGATTGCCAGGGCGCCGCCGAACACCCAGTGATCACCGGCCCCGACTCGGAGCTGATTGAACGAGAACCGTACGAGCACCAACACGTAGAACCCCAGGCCGAGCACAAACGCAGCCGCCGACGGAAGCGCAATCCAGTGCGCCGTAGTCGTGGCAGCGAGCGTCGCACCGAGTACGGCCAAACCCTGCGTTGCGACGCACAGCAGAAAGTGCACGCCGACGGTTGGCGAGGTCCAGTGTCGAATTACCGCCGGTATGAGCACGATCCACGCCACCAGCGCAATCGCGAGCGCGACATAACCGACCGAGTCCCAGTCGAGCAGTACAACCCGAGTACCCAACACGGTTGTCGCGGCCACTCCCGTGAGAGCCGGCGGAGTGTCGGCCTCGTCGATCCACCGAGCGCGATTGTCAACCAACCGCGATACGAACACGACAGCCAGAACAAGCCAGATTGCTGTGCCGATCCCCAGCCATGCCAGCGAAAAGACCTCGAATCCCACCAGGTGCAAGGCCACCGACACTATTCCCGAAGACATCGCGGCTGCTCCCGCACCGGGAGGAATTACCTCGAGCGTGCGGTTGGCTGTCGATCTCGCGCGATGATCGCCGGTCACATCCTCAATGATGAGCGATGATGCCGTGTATGTCCTGATTTCGACTCCACATACTTCCCCGACAGCATGCACCCAGATTTCTCACGGCGAACGTCCAGAGCAGTCACAGCGAACATGCAGGTATCGCAAATACTTTTGGCTCCATGATGATCCGACGCTCTCCGAGTACTTCCTCAGCCAGTCCTGGTCGCCGCCGCATTGCCTTCGTGTCCGTCCTGCTGGCCGGCGGGCTGCTTCTGGGCGGGTGCACCGCCGAGACAGCCGGTACCAACTCGGCAACGTCGGCGTCCACGTCGACGGTGTCGTCCACTGTCGCGTCTGCGAACTCGACTGACTCGACGACCACAGCCGAAACGATCACCGACACCGCAGCAGCGACCGAAGCATTTCTGCAGACATTGTCAGCCGAGCAGCGCGAGGCGGTTCTCTACGCCTACGACGACGAAACCAAAACGACGTCGTGGTCGAACTTTCCGGTGACGTTCGTCGATCGAGCGGGACTCAATATCTCCGAACTGACCGATGAGCAACGAGCGGCCGCCATGAAGGTACTCGAAGCACTGCTGAGCGAGGCAGGTTACGACACCGTCACCGGCATCATGGGCGGCGACGAATATCTGCACGAGAACAGTACGTCGACGGAAGATTCTCTCGGTCAGTACTACATCGCATTCTTCGGCGATCCGTCGAACACGGATGCGTGGGCAGTTCAGTTCGGCGGACACCACCTCGGCATCAACGCAACGCTCGACGGCTCCGCCGACTCCATCACGTTCGCACCGACTCACCTGGGCATACAGCCCGCCGTCTACACCGATGCCGACGGCAACGAGGTTCAGCCGTTCGATGGTATCTACACGAGCGCGTTCGCCTTCTACGACAGCTTGTCCGATGAGCAGAGGGCTCAGTTGTATCAGGGCGAGACCGTAGCGAATATGGTGTGCGCGCCGGGCAGTACTTGTGACTACCCGACTGGCACAGGGCTTTCCGGTTCAGACCTGACGGACGAGCAGAAGCAGTTGCTGCTCGGCGTGATCGCGAACTGGGTTGGCCTTGCAGACGAGGAGACCACTGCGGACGCGCTCGCGAAGATCGAGGCGAGCCTCGACGAAACGTACGTGAACTGGTCCGGTGCAACCGAGTACGACATGACGCAGGGCGATGGCATCTACTTCCAGATCTCCGGACCGGATGTCTACGTCGAGTTTGCCGCGCAGCAGGGATCTGCCGGCGCGGACGTCGAAGGCGTGAATACCTCAGGTTGGGGCCACGTTCACACCATCTACCGAGACCCGAGTAACGACTACGCCGGAAGTGTTGTCCAGCAGGAAGCTACGGGTATGGGCGGTGGCGCGGGCGCACCCGGCAGTGGCGGCGCACCAGGTACAGGTGGGCCCGGTAGCACGCCCCCGAACGGCAGCTAGGTCCAGGAGCCAGAAAGGTGAGCCTCCTCAGTCGGTGCCCGATTCACGGACGAGATCAGCCGATGAACCGCCATGTAACAGGAATCCTTCCGTCCGAAAGATTACCCAACCTCTTGAACGCGGCTGGTGAAAGATCAAGATCACCGGCAGCGCAGCCTGGACAGGTATCTACGATGGTGACAGTTACCGATCTCGGCCCGCTCGAGGCCAGAATTTGTTTTCCGCACAACGCTCTGGTCCAGATCCTTGCGGATATCGCAACCACGTAGTCGGTATCTGCTGACATACCGCCGCAACTACCGAGACCGGCATGAAAGTACGTCGCATCGCCACTGTGTGTTGTCGCGTCGTCGGTTGTATCGCCTGCACTACCCGCACTACCTGTGGAGGCGCCTCCCAGTAGGTCGAACATTGTGGGCTGCGCCTCCGCGACAGAGGTTCCCGCCAATACAGCAGCGGACGCCGTCACCGCGACGGCCACGGATACCGCAATTCGTCGCACCGAACATCGGGACAAAGCGACCTCCTGTTTTCAATCGAGAAATCGGACATTTCCGATGTTGGGCGACGGTACGGCCGGCCGGTACTCCCGCTGGGTAGGCTCGCCGGACATTCCGACTGGGTTCGGTAATAGTGACGATGGTCCCGGGCGTCAATGCGCTCCTGTCACTGCCTAAGGCAGCGACAGCTCGTGAATCGACGGTCCGCACATAAGCAGATGAGCCTCACCCGGGCCACCCGTTCAGGTGGTCCCAGGTCGAGGCCATTTCGGCGAAGGCCCGGCCCGCGGCCGTGCGATAGGCACCCTTCCGTCGGAGCAGGGCCACCGTACGCGTAGGCAATGCCGGTGACAGCGGAATCGAGGACAGGCCCCGTTGTTCGAGGGTGATCGCGTCAGGCAGCACCGTCGCGAGACTGCCGCGGCGGACGATCTCCACGATCGCGCCGATCGAGCTGACCTCGATAGCCGTCCGAGGTGTGATGTCCTGATGCTTGAAGTACCGATCGATGTGAAGCCGCGTCGCGAAATCACTGCTGAGCAACACCAGCGCCTGATCCTCCAGTGTCTTCGCAGGCAGTGGTTTCGACCGACCGGCATGCGAATGCTTTACACCGACAACGAGACTGAGAGTTTCGACAAACAGCGACTCGCTCTCGATCTCCTCCGAGCGCACGTCCGCAAACGCAATGCCGACGTCGAGTCCGTCGCGTGCCAACTCCGCCTCGATTCGGTCCTGAGTCATCTCCTGAACGGTGACGGCAATGCCTGGGTGGCGCGTCGTGAATCGGTCCATCAACGGACCCACCAGGTAGGCCGCGAAGGTGGGCGTCGTCGCCAGCCTCAGCGAGCCGCGACTGAGGTCCTGGACATCGTGGATCGCGCGCTCGGCGGCATCCAGATCCTGCAAAGCTCGCCGCGCGTAATGCAGGAAAGCCTCGCCGGCGTCGGTGGTTCGCACCGTCCGCCCGGACCGGTCCAGCAACTGCACCCGCAGAGCGGATTCGAGCTGCTTGATCTGCTGGGACAGAGTCGGCTGCGACACATGCAGCGACTCCGCCGCCCGGGTGAAGTTTCCATGTTCGGCGACCGCAAGCAGATAACGGATATGACGTAGCTCCATAACTAGAACTATAGGCACTGTCTATCGAGGTAATGACTAACAAGTCTTGGACACTATCGACCATCGAGGTCATCCTTGAGTCATCACCATTGCAAGGAGGCAACATGCACGACATCATCAACGGCTTTATGACATTCCAGAAGGACGCCTTTCAGAAACGCTCCGGACTTTTCAAGGAACTCGCGACGACTCAGAACCCGCAGGCCCTGTTCGTCAGCTGCTCTGACAGCCGAGTGGTCCCGGAACTGGTAACCCAACGCGAACCCGGCGATCTGTTCGTCATCCGCAACGCCGGCAACATCGTCCCGTCGTACGGGCCGGAACCGGGCGGCGTATCCGCCACCGTCGAGTACGCGGTCGCAGTTCTCGGTGTCACCGACATCGTGATCCTCGGCCACTCCGATTGCGGCGCGATGACGGCGATCTCCACCGGCAAGCCCCTCGACGAGATGCCGGCCGTCGCGCACTGGCTCCAGCACGCAGATTCCGCGAGGGTCGTCAACGCCGCCCGCACGCACGGCTCGGCAGCCGAGAAACTGAACGCACTGGTCCACGAGAACGTCATCGCCCAGTTGACCAACCTCGCAACCCACCCCTCGGTCGCTCTCGCACTCGAACAAGGTCGACTGAACCTGCACGGCTGGGTCTACGACATCGAAACCGGCTCGATCGAAGCCCTCGACGGCGGCACCCGCCGGTTCGTCTCGCTCGTCGAACACCCCCAGACCTGCGCCGCGGCAACAATGCCCGGCGTCCCCGCCTGATCCCCCACCCAAAATAGAGAAGGAAATCATTATGATTCAGTCACAGTTCACCCAAGGACCCCGCGAAGAACTCGCCGCAGCCGTCATCGACGCCAAGGCCCGAAAAGACCTGTCCTGGCAGGAACTGACCGACGGCACGGGGCTGAGTGTGGCCTTTGTAACCGCAGCCCTCCTCGGTCAGCATGCACTTCCCGCCGACGCCGCGAAGGTCGTCGCGGACAAGCTCAGTCTGGACGAGGACGCGGTGCGATTGCTACAGACCATCCCTCTGCGCGGTTCCATCCCCGGCGGCGTGCCCACCGACCCGACCATCTACCGCTTCTACGAGATGCTTCAGGTCTACGGCACCACCCTCAAGGCATTGGTGCACGAGCAGTTCGGCGACGGCATTATCAGTGCAATCAACTTCAAGCTCGACATCAAGAAGGTTGCCGATCCGGATGGCGGCGAGCGCGCGGTCATCACGCTCGACGGCAAGTACCTGCCGACCAAGCCCTTCTAGCTTCGGCGTGACGGCGGCCTTGCTCCCGAGGCCGCCGCCCCTGAACACCTTCCTGAAACACACTGTCAGACAAGGACTGTCATGGACCCTATTCAACGAACCATCGATATCGCGAATGCCAATGTCGCCGAGGGCGGCCGGCCCTTCGCCACCGTCATCGCCCGCGACGGTGAGATCCTTGCCGAAAGCCCCAACCTGGTGGCCCAGACGAACGACCCGACAGCGCACGCGGAGATCCTCGCGATCCGTGCCGCCTGCACCGCACTGGGCACCGAGCATTTGACCGGGTGCACCATCTATGTGCTCGCGCATCCCTGCCCGATGTGCCTCGGTTCGCTCTATTACTGCAGTCCGGACCGGGTCGTATTCCTCACGCAACGCACCGACTACGAACCGTATTACGTCGACGACCGCAAGTACTTCGAACTGAGCACCTTCTACGGAGAATTCGCCAAGGACCCGGGTGAGCGCCGACTACCGATGGACTACCAACCCCACGACGGCGCAATCGAGGTCTACCGCGCCTGGCAGGAGCGGAACTACTCCACTACCTAGTTCCAGTTGTCGATCTTGACGTCGCGGGGATCCGGTGCGCCAGTGCCGGTTTCGACCTTCGACTTCAGGCTCATCAGGAAGAGCGCCCACTTGGTGCTGCAATGGTGCAGAAACTCCACCGGCTCCTTCCACCCTTCATGCGCGAAGAGGACGACGGTGAAATCGCCGTCGCGAGGAGGTCCCACACCACGCGGGTCCCGATCCATTCTTCCGGCCCTGCGGTCACCTCCCACAGCACTCGTTTATCGGGCTGGAGTTCTACCACTTTCATATCAATCCGGCCTTCACCGAAGCGGAATTGAAGCGTGCCTCCGATATTCGGATCTCCGTCCGTATCGCTGGTCCACCAGCCGGCCAGACCGTCAACCGTCGTCAACGCTGCGTAGACATCGCCGACAGAGGACGACTTGATCCCAACCCTGTGCAGAATGTCGACCATCGCGGGTTCCTCCTTCTTCTCATTTCCGGTTGTTATGTTCGATTGCTTCCGCAATCCGTTTGATGCGCTGCAACCGGGCATCCCACGACGAACCGACTGCATTCAGCTGCGCTACGGCGCGGGCGAGTTGCGCGGCATCGACCCGGTAGAGCCTCTCTCGGCCGGCGGGCGTCACATGTACCAAACCAACGCGGTCGAGAGCGCCGAGGTGTTTCGCGACAGCTTGACGGGTTACGGGTAGCTGATCACTCAGAGTGGTCGCCGTCCCCTCCCCATTTGCCAACAGCAAGTCGAGCATTCGTCGGCGTGTGGGGTCCCCGATCGCTGTCCAGAGGTCGTCGTCGATAAGGCTCATCCGCTCGCACCCAGTCGGGCTGCGCACTCGACAAGCCGCGGCAGGTGCCGGTTCCACCCCTCGACGTGAGAGTTGTACTGCTCCTCGAGAACTGCGACCTCCCAGCCCATTTCACGGAACCCGGTTTCCGTCATACGCAGCGTCGTGCCCTCTCCCGAGGGCACCAGCTCAAATGTCACCAACAGACTGTTCATTGGGGGCACCCCGTCATCGGACAAGTGAGCCCATCGGAATGAAAACAATCGGGGTGGCGCAGCGTCGACCACCTCGATCCGGGCAACATGACCGTCAGGCGAGGTCCGCTCTCCCCACACGAGTTCGCCGACAGAGCCCGGAACCGGTTCCAGGTCGACAACCTCGTCGGACCACCACTCCTTCAAATGCTCAGGACTGCTGATGACCTCGTAAACCACGTCGGGTGCGGCTTCGACGTAGATCGACCGCTCGATTTGTCCGTACTCCATACCGGCACCTCTTCTGCAACCTTTGGTTGCATATCAGAATACCCAGCTGAAGTCGCATACGCAACCAATCATTGCGCTTCGCGAAGTCGCTACCCCGGACCGTCGTCCGATGTAACGACTTCGCAACGCCTATACCGAAATTCAGGACGCCGCGACTCCACAGTTTCCGCATGTCCTGTGGCGCACCGGAGTAATGTCGGCACTGTCAGATCAACATGCAACCGTGCGACGCCGCCTCATTTCAACGGCGACGGCAAGGGCGTCTGCCCCGCGTCGGGGGAGCGGAAGTGACACAACTCCTGAACGCGGCAAGCGTGTCTCACCGGCAAAAGATCGCACACGGCAGGCAGCGTTCACCATCGCCTGACTGATTCTTCCAGTGAAAGGGTTTTCGATGACAACAGAACATCAACAACACTCGGAACATGAACACAGCCATGGTGAAGGGTGCGGCCACGTCGCCGTTCCGCACGGTGACCATGTCGATTACGCGCACGACGGGCACCTACATCGTCCCCACGGCGATCATGTCGACGAATGTGAGACGTCGGAGCACGTCGTACACGAAGGCCATGATCACGTCCACGGCGAAGGGTGTGGCCACGTCGCCGTTCCGCACGGCGATCACACGGACTACGTCCACGATGGCCATCGACACGCCGCACATGGTGAGCACTACGACGAACACTGACCGCCACGCTGGACACGTTCGCACGGGACTGGCGCACTCACCACATTCCATAAGGTCAATCGTTTCCGATTCGGCTGACACGAAAGGCTTTTCAATCTTCATCCCAGCCCCGACTGGCATCTCCTGCGGTAACCGGTACTTTGGTCAGCCTTCTGAAAACCGTTGACAGTTGACCAATCGCGACTTCTCAGTCCCCGCTCGTCCACGACAGCACATCGACCCCAGTGGCCCCTGTCGGTACCCGATGCAAAGATCTGCCCATGACATCCGAAGCGTCCGTCTCGTCTGAGAATTGCACCAGGTCGAAGGCTAGTCCCATGCGTAGGTGCATCATGATCGTCGGACTGCTGTGGGGCGCAGCGATGCTGACCGGTTCCGCGACTTTGTCCACATCGTTCGCAGTCCGCGATGGACAGCCTTCCGAGTATTGGATAGTCACCGCTATGACGGTCATCTCGGTACTGACACTCGGTGCTGTTGTGGTGTTCTCCGAAAACAAGTGGGTTCGACGATCATCAGTGGCAGCGCTCGGACTGCTCGGAGCACTCGGCGCAATCGCCAACTTCTTGTTACTCGAGTCGCCAGCCGCTTCTTCCACTCCATCTCTCCCCGATGTCATTCGTTGGATGATCTTCGGAACAATCGCACTCGCTGGTCCGGCGACAGCCCACGCGGTGTCGATCGTCTACCGTGCCGCCAACGAATTCTCCGACCGAAACGACACCATCCTCTCCGAAGTCGCACTCGCCCGGTGATCCACTGACTTTCGTTACACCGGTAGCCCAACAGATACGCACCCTGCCGTGCGCTCATCCAAGATGAACCAGCATTGATTAGTGAATGCCTCGACTCTTGGCCGCCCTAACCAGCGTGTTTGCGAAAGATCCGCGTATCGCACGATCACCTGAGAACGCCGACGCCGAACCGTTTGCGAGTTTCGGGTTGCGAAGGGGTCAATTC
Organism: Rhodococcus sp. ACPA4; assembly: GCF_002300185.1. NCBI lineage: Bacteria > Bacillati > Actinomycetota > Actinomycetes > Mycobacteriales > Nocardiaceae > Rhodococcus > Rhodococcus sp. ACPA4. The sequence continues at coordinate 954,667 of NZ_NSDY01000001.1, read as the reverse complement.
CCAGACACCGCGGACACGCACTCTCACGACGATTGACAATAACGAGTGATCATTCGGCCATCGCCGTCATCCGCGCGTGGTTATTCGATGTACCCGGATTCGGGGTCGATCATGCCGAGGAAGTTTCTGATCGACCTGCGGTGATCGTCAATCGTCGACAGGTACGGCTCGGCGTCCGGAACCTCGCCATCCGGAACATCGAAACCCGGAACACCGGCCACCTGGGCTGGGCCACCACCGAACCCGTAGTTCTTGTTCGGTCCGGATTCCCAGGTGTAATCCTCACTGCCATTTTCGCGCACCGTGACGGCGAAAACCTCGCCCTCGACGATGAGAGTGAAGGGACTGTCTTCAGCTTGCGGGCGGTAGCCGTCTGCCCACTCGTTGGTGTTCACGCACCGACGCTCTCACGAATGAACGAGAGGAGCAGCGCGAATGGTAACGAAGGAATCGGAAAACCCGAACCACTCAAACATAGATTTCAAGGTTACTGGTCGAGGCGGATCACTGACGAGCATCGTCTGATTTACACAAAATCGCCGACGACCAGGTCCGAATCGCTGCGTGCCGCTACCACTACGGACGCTGAACACGCTCACCCGATCGTCCAGGCAAGTAGCGCGGCGCCGCACATCGACGGCCCATGAGGGACCTGCGACCGCCGCGCCAGCAGAACGGCCACCACTAATGTGATCACCGGAGCCAGAAAAGCGGATAGCAGCCAGACCTGGGCACCACCCAACCCCGTGATCGCACCCAGCGGAAGTGCCAGCTTCACATCACCTGCGCCCAGGGAGCGTGCCGAAATCAGGTGCAGCACAAGGTGGATTCCCGAGAGCATTACCGATCCCATCAGCGCTGCCCAGAGCGTTCCCGCAAACAAGGCGCCGACGATAACGACACCATAGGCGGGCACAGTGAAAGTGTTCGGCAACCGCCGCACAGACACATCGACAAGTGACACGGCCACACACCACCACACGAACGCCAGGCCCGAAACAAGCTGTAGTGCAGATGAAGTCGCTACACCGACAAGCAACCAGCCCACCGCGACGCACAATTCAGGCACACCGCAACGGACTGAAATCCCGGCATACAGGTTTCGGCGCAACCAATCGTCAGCAAGAAAACGCGCACCAAAACCGCCAACAGCACCCGCAGTTGCCAACCCCACCAACATCCACATGGCATTGAGCATGAGCCGACCGTCGACCGGCCGCAGCCTACGAAATCGTGCTGTGCACTACGGCGGCACTGTGGATAAAGCTAAGTGGTCATCGCCAGAAGTTCGTCGGGGGTCACGCGGCATCCCGGAGTGTGGCGTCGTGCTCAAGGCGCTGCAAGTGTCTATACAGGTGGCCGCAGGTGTAGCTCCATTGGAACGGCGTGGCTGTGGCGTTGTAGCGCTCCGTTTCTTGTCACCAGACCCCAAGCGTTACCGAACGATCGGTATGCGGCAATGTAGTGCGTTCGACAGTCTGGAGATTGTCGCCCGGCTACCGAGGCGGATGGTTTGTTGGCGTCGGAAACGTACGTGTCGGGGCGTGTCGGTAGGTTGTCGGGAGGTTTGTCGGGAGGTTTCGGAAACGGGGAGTGGTTGTGGCTGATGACGTTTGGACCAGTCTGTTTGAGGACATCCAACTGGTGCTGTACCCGGACTGGGATGAAAACGAGACGCTGATTTCGCCGACGGATGGCGACAGCCTTCAACTGCGCGACACGTTGACCGGGCAACGGATCCTGTTCCGAGAAGATGACAAAGGACTTGATATCAGGGTGACGGTGCCCGATGAACCGGTGACGGCTGCCCGATTACGGGCGGTGATCCAGTCGCAGCGGACCACCTTGTTTTCCCAGGTCCGTGACCGTGAGTCCGGTCGTTGGGTGCCACGCGACCAGCCGTTGTGGAAGTCTGTCGAAATCCATATCGGCCGCGATCACGACGTCGAACACGAGGGCCAGCGTGTCGAGGAGTATGCGCGGGAGTGGAGAACGGGATGGCGCCACAATGCCGACGACCAACGATACGAGATCGCCGCTGCAATCGTCGCGGTGTTGCGCGACGGATTAGGTACGACTCCTGACCGGCTCCGCGTCAGCTCTTACAACGACTTCGGCCCCACCCCCACACAGCGGGTGGGCGAGGTCGCTTCCGACCGTCCGACGTTGTCCGGCCTTCCGGCACGGTGCTCAGGGTGGGACGAGTTCGTCACGCGGTTCGAGTGGGTTCTGGCCACTTTGCCGTGGCTGGGCAATGTCATCCTGGATGCCCCTCAAAAAGGATCGAACAACCAGGTTGACGTACAGTTCTACAACTCCGGTGGTGACATCGACAGCGAGTGTGGTTTCGGGGATGCTGCAAGATCGGACCTGAAGGAAATCAACCGGCTGATGAGCGTTCTCGGGTGGCAGTGGACGCCCGATCACCACGGGGCTGTCGACGCGCCGATCTGGCTGGGCCCGCCGACCGGAAGGGACACGACGCATCCCACCATGCACGAACTGGCCGTTCGGACAATGGTGACCTTGCGCGACGTCGCTGGAGTGGCACATCCCAACGAGCTTGCTTTCACGGCATTCTCGAATGCCCAGGGCGTCGACGACATGTCGTACGTGGGTGCGGAACTCGGTATCGCCCCGGCCTGAGGACCAGGTACCCACCTTCACCGATAACCGCGGGACTGCAATCGGCACATCTACCTGACGGCCGAAGACGTAGACCGACTATCGACCGAGGCAGACCGTCACGGGCACGGGCTCCTTGTGCTGGTGCTCGCCTACTGTGGCTGCCGCTGGAGTGAGGCCATCGCACTGCGAGTCCGCGATATGAACTTCACCCGGGCGCGACTGACGGTCTCCGACACCGAGGTTCAGTTGGGCAGCAAGCACTACAGCGGGACCACCAAGGGCAAGACGGTCCGGTGAGGTCGCGGTACCGAAATTCGTCCTCGACGGACTCAAAGAGTGCTCTACCTCGCCGACCCCACCGCCTGGAAACCACCCCCGACGAACTTCTGACCAGGACCACTAAGCGATAGCGGCAGCCATCGCCTCACGTGGTGCGGGCTTACCCGTGAACTGCTCAACCTGCCCGAAGGCCTGATTGAGCAACATCGCCAGGCCACCGATCACGGTGCCACCGGCGGCCTCGACGGCCGAGGCCAGCGGCGTCGGCCAGGGGTTGTAAATCGCGTCGAGGACAAAAGGTGCCTTACCCAGTTCCGCGGCAAAGGGTGCCGCCGCATCAGCGGGAACGGTGCTGACCAGAACTGCCGAATCGGCACAGATTCCGCCGAGACGAGGATCATCGAAGGCAACAAGATCAATGTCCAAGCCAACCGCAGCGCCGCATTCTATGGCGCCCGATGCACGACCCGGATCGCGGGCGACGACAGTCACGTTGCGAACACCCATATCCGCCAAGGCAACCAGCGACGGCCGAGCCGTTCCGCCGGCCCCGACCACCACGGCGGGGGCACCGGTGAGATCACCGACACCGCCGGCGATCAACGCACCGCTGACACCGTCCACATCGGTGCAGTCAGCCCGCCATCCACCGTCGATGCGCACCAACGTGTTTGCCGACCCGATGACAACGGCGCGCGCGGTGCGCTCCGACGCGTATTCGAGGGCTGCGATCTTGCCCGGCATCGTGACCGACAGCCCAACCCATTCGGGCCCGAGCCCGTCGACAAGCGCGGGCAACTGCTCCCCCGTGCATTCGATCCGCTCGTAGGTCCAGTCGGTCAGACCCAAGGCCTCGTACGCCGCGAGATGTAGCAACGGGGACTTCGAATGCTGAATGGGGCTGCCGAGAACTGCTGCCTTGCGTGCGGTTGAGGTGCTACCGACCACTGTCGAGAATCCCGCTTTCCTGCGCTAGAACGATGTTGGCGAGGTGCTCGTCGTAACTGTGGGTGAAGAGCGTTTCGCCTTGCATGTTGATGGTGACGAAGTACAGCCAGTCTCCGAGGGCCGGGGATTCGACTGCCTGAAGCGCTTCGATGCTCGGTGACGCAATCGGGGTTGCGGGCAATCCCGGCATTGCGTAGGTGTTCCACGGCGTCACCCGCGCGCGATCATCATCCGTCGTCGCAACTTCGGTGGTGTCGAGCGAGTAGTTGACAGTGGAGTCGAACTGCAACGGCTGATCTACGGCCAAGCGGTTGACGATCACGCGGGCGACCTTCGACATGTCGTCGGGCAGAGCCTCACGCTCGACCAGCGACGCCGCGACCAACAGTTGGTACGGCGAGAGTCCGACGCCGGATCCGGCTGTCAGAATGCCGGTGCTTTCGTACTTCTCGGCGCTGCCTTGGACTAGTGTCCGCAGGATTTCCGTCGGCGTTCCGGTGGGATCGAAATCCCAACTACTGGCCGCAATGAGGCCTTCGAGTTGACGGTCTTTGTCCGGCACACCCTGCACGGACGACATCGCCCACGAGGGAACGCCCAACGCAGCGAGATCGGAAGACGCTCCCGCAGTATTCAATTCGTCGGCCGTCACACAAGTCTGTGCACTGGCTGATCCGACGCAGCTGGCTTCCTCGATGAGGTTGTAGATGCCCTTCTTGAGAGCACCGGTCTGCGCGTCACTGCTGTCGTGGAGTTGACGCCCTGCGGCAACGACGACCAGGCCGACACGAGATTCAGGAGCGACCAGGGTGTCCAGAGCGTCTGCTGCACTGCTTTGTACAGGTACCTGGTAGAAACCGGGCTGAACTTTCTGGATCTCCGCCGAGTTACTCACGGCCGCGTTGTAGAACGCCGCCGAACTGGCAACCACGTCCTTCTCGGCAAGCGTGGCACCGATCTCCGAGGCAGTTTCACCCGGAAGGATCTGGATCACGACGGGCGCCCCGCCCGGCCCGGCGTAGTCGGCCGCCGCTTGAGTGCGGTTCATGTACCACGTCGCACCGTAGGCACCCACGCCCAGAACCGCGATCACCAAGACGAGGAGCGCGAGGACACCGACCTTCTTGCCACGCTTGGCTCGCTTGGACTGCGCTTCGCGTTGTTTGCGCGCCTCAGCTCTGGACATGTGCGGCGGCTCGATGGTCTGTGGCAGCGCACGCATGACCATGGTCTCGTCGTTGTCGAAATCGAATGAACCGGTGGGCCGGCCGGAGCCGCCCTCATCCCACCGCCCGCTCACCGATCGGACTCCGACACAGGCGTGTCCCCCGACGACTCCCCTGGTTTCACTGCTCTACTCCGCTCGTCCAGCCAGCCTTGCAGGATCTCCACTGCCGCAGCCTGATCGATCATCGGACGCTGACCGCGAGCTTTGACTCCACTTTCGCGGAGGTTGCGCGCAGCCGTGACCGTCGTCAGTCGCTCGTCGGACAGTCTCACCGGGATCGGTTCGACGGCCCGCTGCAGTCGTTTTGCGAATGCAGTGGCGATGCCGGCGGCTTTGCCTTGCTCGCCGCGCAGCGTCTGTGGCAGTCCGACGATAACCTCCACGGCCTCGTATTCGGACACGATGTCGATAATCCGCCGGATATCCGGCGCGTCGGGTCCACGTTCCTTCGAGCGAGGCACAGTCTCGACCGGTGTCGCAAGAATCCCGTCGGGGTCGCTGGACGCAACCCCGATCCGGACACTGCCAACATCGATCGCGACGCGGCGTCCGCGGCCAGGGTCGTCGACGCCGGGGCGATCGGGACCCTGCACAGCCGCTGCCACCGTTAGCTGCCGCCCGCCAGTTCTGCGACCCGGTCCCGGATCGCATCGAGCGCCGCCGGGATTCCGGAGGCGTCGGAACCCGACCCCTGAGCCATGTCGGGCTTTCCGCCGCCTCGACCACCGATCTTCGGTCCGAACGAGCCGACGAGGTCGCCTGCCTTCACGCCGAGCGCCTGCGCAGCCTTACTGGTGGCAACCACGAAGGGCACCTTGCCGTCGGTGTCGCCGAGCAATGCGACCACTGCGGGCTCCGAGCCCAGGCGACCCTTGATGTCGGTGACGAGCGTGCGCAGGTCGTTGGCTCCGACGCCGGCGGGTGCAGGTTCTGCGATCACGAGCACACTGCCGATGCGCTTGGCCTTGTCGACGAACTCACCGGCTGCAGCCAGAACAGCCTTGGCCTTGGTCTGCTCCAGTTCCTTCTCGGCCACCTTGAGACGCTCGACAAGCGCTTCGACGCGAGCCGGAACCTCTTCGGACGGAACCTTGAGCGATGCGGACAGTCCGGCCAGAAGCGCGCGCTCCTTGGCCAGATAACGGTAGGAATCCAAACCGACGTACGCCTCGACACGGCGGATGCCGGAGCCGACGGACTGCTCACCGAGCAGAGTGACCTGACCGATCTGAGCGGAACTTCCGACGTGCGTGCCGCCGCAGAGTTCCATCGAGAACGGGCCGCCGATTTCGACGACGCGAACCTCGTCGCCGTAGTTCTCACCGAAGAGTGCCATGGCACCCATCGACTTGGCCTTGTCGAGGTCCGTCACAAACGTGTTGACCGCGAAGTTGGACGCGACAGCCTCGTTGGTGACAACTTCGATGTCCTGCTTCTGGGACTCGGAAAGCGCACCCTGCCAAGAGAAGTCGAAGCGGAGGTAGCCGGGCTTGTTGAGTGAGCCGGCCTGAACGGCGTTGGGGCCGAGCACCTGACGCAGCGCTGCGTGCACCATGTGGGTACCGGAGTGTCCCTGGGTTGCACCCTTACGCCATTCGGCGTCGACATGTGCGAGAACGATGTCGCCTTCGGTGATCTCGCCCTTCTGGACGGTGACCTTGTGCGTCCAGACCTTCTTGGCGATCTTCTGAACGTCGTTGACCTTGGCTTCGAGTCCCGGCGCCGTGAGCGATCCGATGTCGGCGATCTGTCCACCGGACTCTGCGTAGAGCGGGCTGCGGTCAAGGATGACCTCAACCGACTGCCCCGCCTTGGCGACCGGCACACGAACGCCGTCGACGATGAGCGCGAGGACATGAGCTTCGGAGACCAGTTCGTTGAAGCCGGTGAACTCGGTGGGACCGCGATCGAGCAGTTCCTTGTAGACCGTGAGGTCGGCATGCGCGTGCTTACGAGCCTGAGCGTCGTCCTTGGCGCGCTTGCGCTGCTCGGCCATGAGGGTGCGGAAGCCGTCTTCGTCGACGGTGAGACCGGCCTCGGACGCCATCTCGAGTGTCAGGTCGATCGGGAAGCCGTAGGTGTCGTGCAAGGCAAATGCCTGGTCGCCGGCAATGACCGACTTTCCGGACGACTTGACCGTCTCGGCAGCGTTCTCGAACAAGGCCGATCCTGATGCCAGAGTCTTGAGGAACGCTGTTTCCTCACCGACGGCAACATTCTCGATGCGCGTGAAGTCGGTTTCGAGAACCGGGTACGACGGAGCCATGGTGTCGCGGACGACGATCATGAACTCGCGCATGGTGGGCTGCTCGCTGCCGAGCAGTTTGGCCGAGCGCACGATGCGGCGAAGCAACCGGCGTAGCACGTAGCCGCGGCCGTAGTTGCCGGGATTGACGCCGTCCGCAATCAGCATCGCGGCGGTGCGGGCGTGGTCGGCGATGACGCGGAAACGAACATCGGACGTGTGATCGGTGCCGTACACGCTGCCGGTCAGCTCAGCGGCCTTCTCGATGACGGGACGGAGAAGGTCTGTCTCGTAGACGTTTTCGACGCCCTGCAAGAGGAAGGCAACACGCTCGACGCCCATGCCGGTATCGATGTTCTTCTTCGGCAGGGGTCCGAGGATCGGGTAGTCACCCTTCGTGGTGCCTTCGCCGCGCTCGTTCTGCATGAACACGAGGTTCCAGATCTCGATGTAGCGATCCTCGTCGGCTTCCGGGCCGCCCTCTACGCCATACTCGGCGCCGCGGTCGTAGAAGATTTCCGAGCAGGGCCCACACGGTCCGGGGATGCCCATCGACCAGTAGTTGTCTTTCATGCCGCGGCGCTGAATGCGCTCTTCCGGCACGCCGACCTCGTCGCGCCAGATCGCAAATGCTTCGTCGTCATCGTGAAAGACAGTGGCCCACAGGCGCGTCGGGTCGATGCCGTAGCCGCCGTCGTCAACCGAACCGGTCAGCAGCGCCCAGGCGTGCGAGATGGCTTCCTTCTTGAAGTAGTCACCGAAGGAGAAATTGCCGGCCATCTGGAAGAACGTGTTGTGGCGGGTGGTGATGCCCACCTCTTCGATGTCCAAGGTGCGAACACACTTCTGCACAGACGTCGCACGCGAGTATGGCGGCGTCTGCTGGCCGAGGAAGAACGGCACGAAGGGAACCATGCCGGCGTTGACGAACAGAAGGTTCGGATCGTCGAGAATCAGCGACGCGCTGGGCACCTCAGTGTGGCCGGCCTTGACGAAGTGGTCGAGGAATCGCCTGCGGATCTCGTGGGTTTGCACTAACCGGTCCTTACCTTCATGAGCGTCGAACTGTCGTTGTCCAGCCTAGCGTGCAGGGACCTTACAGCTTTAACCCCGCACGATTACAGCTTCAACCCCGCACGATTCGACGCAATTTTCCCACTCGATCGGCGATCTCCCGCTCATTTCCGTGGCCAGTCGGCTTGTAATAGTCGACACCGACCAGTTCGTCCGGTGGATATTGCTGCCGTAGAACGCCGTCGCGGGTGTCGTGTGGGTACTTGTATCCGACCGCGTTTCCCAATTTCTCAGCCCCCTTGTAATGACCGTCACGTAGATGCGGCGGCACGAGACCTGACTTTCCGGCAGCCACATCGGCCATGGCCGCACCCAGCGCTTCGATGACGGCACCCGATTTCGGCGCGGTCGCGAGATGGATCGTGGCCTGGGCAAGCGCGAGACGTGCCTCCGGCATTCCGATCAACTGCACGGCCTGAGCAGCAGCCATCGCCGTCTGCAATGCCATCGGATCGGCCATCCCGATGTCTTCGCTGGCGTGAACCACCAGTCGCCTCGCAATGAATCGCGGGTCCTCCCCCGCAGTCAGCATGCGCGCAAGGTAATGCAGCGCCGCGTCTACGTCGGAACCTCGAATGCTCTTGATGAATGCGCTGATGACGTCGTAGTGCTGGTCGCCGTCACGGTCGTACCGAACGGCGGCTTTGTCGACACTGGCCTCCACGGTCGCGAGATCGACTTCGACGGGTCCGGGTTGGCCGCCAGCGGTGTCGAGCGCAGCGCCTGCTGCTGCCTCGAGAGCAGTGAGCGCACGGCGGGCGTCACCGGACGCCAGCCGCACCAGATGTTCCATCGCGTCGTCGGCAATGGTGACTGAGCCACCGAACCCACGCTCGTCGATCACTGCCCGCTCGAGAAGCTCCTGAACATCGGCTGCGGTGAGCGCCTGCAATTGCAGAACCAGCGAACGGGACAGCAACGCCGACACCACGGAGAACGACGGATTCTCGGTGGTAGCGCCCACCAACAGGACGATCCGATTCTCGACAGCGGCCAACAACGCATCCTGCTGGGTTTTCGAGAATCGGTGTACCTCGTCGATGAACAGGACGGTCTGCTCGCCGTTCAGGAGCCGTCGCCTAGCCAGTTCGATCACACCGCGAACCTCTTTGACACCGGCCGACAGTGCAGACAGCGCCTCGAAACGCCGACCGGTCGCGCCGGAAATCAACGACGCCAGTGTGGTCTTGCCGGTACCAGGAGGCCCGTACAGAAGTACCGATGCGGCACCGGATCCCTCGACCATTCGCCGCAGCGGCGCACCGGGCCCGAGTAGGTGCTGCTGGCCGACAACCTCACCAAGAGTGCGCGGGCGCATGCGGACAGCCAGCGGAGCACCCGGCGGCAACGAGGACAAGGCGCGCTCGGCTACCGAGACGACATCGGGTTCATCGACGTTCTCGGATTCTTCCGGAGTTGCCTCGAACAGGCCGTCATCCGCCACCACGCTGTCTTCAGCTTGCCAATCGCTCACAAAACGACGCTACTAGAAGGTACCGACGCGTCGAAGTCCCAACTGGAAAGCACGGTCGTGCCGAATTGGATAGCGTGTCGCCATGAGCACTTCTGAGATCGCCACCGTTCTCGCGTGGCATGACGCACTCAACAGCCAAGACATCGACACGCTCCTGCAGTTGTCGAGCGACGATATCGAGGTGGGTGGAGCCGACGGGGCAACGCAAGGATTAGCAGCACTGAGCGAGTGGGCGTCGAACGCCGGTTTGACGCTTGTTCCCGGCAAGATGTACGTCCACCACGGAGTTGTCGTTGTCGAGCAGACTGCGACGTGGGCCGCAGAACCCGGCAAGACCGCCACCATTGCGTCGGCGTTCCGGGTGGTCGAGGACCAGGTCACGTCTACCTTCCGGCATCCCGATCTCGCGACGGCGCTGGCGGCAACGGATCTGTCCGAGGCGGACGCTCTCGCCGACAACTGAGCTTTCGACATGCAAAAGCGCCCGTGCTCCGGCACGGGCGCTTTATCGGTTCGTGAGTGCGTTACTCAGCGTGTGCGTGGAGTGCAGCGACAACCTCGTTCGCGTGGTCATGCACAGCGACGTTGCCTGCGAGTTCGGCTGATCGCGCCAACCGTGCCCAACGGCGCAGCAACGCATCCGAACGCGGAATCGACAGATGGTGCTCGCGCACTGCGGCTATCCGCGAATGATCATTCGGCAGGAACATGTAGGTGCTCAGCCATACCCAGATGAGTTGAGCCTCGACCAGACCTCGACCCAATTCGGCTTCGTCGGCAAGCGCCGGCCACAAGCCCACCACTTCCGAACGCCACGCGTCGACCATCGCCGACGCGCGTTCCTCGGTCAGGTCGACGTTGCACAGGCATCCCGGGAACGACACGAGTGCGTACGTGATGTCGAGAAGCGCGTCTCGGTATCCACCCCACTCGTAGTCGAGGAATCGAACACCTTCGCCGTTGACGATGATGTTGTCCGGACACAGATCGGATGGACTGAAGGCGCGGAATCGCCCACCGCTGAACAGATTCTGCGCGTGGTGAACCTGTTCGAGAATATTCGGATCGACAACAACACCCAGTGTGTCCGCCAACATCGACGGCACGTCGGTGATGACGCGCGCCACCTGATCAGCCACTTCGTCGGAACTGTGGACAACCTCGGCACGTCGAAGCAGGGCTGTGAAATCTTCTTCACGTCCTACGGTGGCGGCGTGCATGCGACCCATTGCCTGGGCCATTGCCATCAGGGTATTCGTGACGGTGTCTGCGTCGCTGTCCTGGAAAAGAACGCTGATCGCGGTGGCGTCACCGAGGTCGCTGAGCACGAGGAGCCTGGCGTCCAAGTCGTATGCCAGCAGTTCCGCGCCGGGACGGGCGTCCTTGGCCAATGCGTTGGCGAATTGGTACGACACGGCTTCACGCAGGAACGCGGTATCAGGATCGAACACGTGGATTGCCTCAGCGGGCGGGGTAACGCCGTTCTTGACACCCAGATAGGGATCACGGACCTGCTTGATCACCAATGTGCGAGGTAGGGAAAACGGGTTTTCGGCAACTCGAACGCGCAGCACGATGGTGCGTCCACTGCCACCCAGATCCGTGGGATCCACGAGGGTAACGGGTGCTCCGGTGCGGCGCGTGAGCAACTGCTCGGCAGCTGCCACGACTTCGGATACGGGGTCTGCCAGTAATACGGTCATCACTGATCAACTTACCCGTAAGTTACTGGAATCATGCGTCTTCGCTCTCTACTGTCAGCGCGCTTTCTCGTCGCCGATCAAACCTGAAATGCCTTTCAGCGCTGCAGCAAACTCTTCATCGGCTCGGGTCTTGAACCACAATACGAGTGTGCAAGCGGTGACAATTCCCAGCATGTTGACGGCGAGCTGAAGCGACGACAGCCCGGCGATACGCCATTCACCGTTAGCCGCAGCAACTACTGCGAAACCGGCCGCCGGGACTGTAGTCACTGATATGAACACGCCGACCAGTGCGGCGGATTTCGCCGATATCAAGGCCAACATGCCCGCAGAACCGGCCAGGAGGGCGACAACAAACGAGATCGGTCCCACTTTGTAGATGAAGTCGACTTGATGCAGTGATTCGAGGGTGGTGACGTCCATCCAGTCGAAGAACTTCACCACAAAGGTGGCGAGCAGAGTGATACCCATCGCCACCGGGAACGCGACGACCAACGCAAGAATCGAACGTCTACGTAGCTTTCGATCACGTCGAACCAGGGCAACCGAGAGCGCGGCCAGCGGGCCGAATTCCGGCCCCACAACCATCGCTCCGACGATGGTGACCGGTGAATCCGTGACTACACCGATTGCGGCCAGGAGGCAGGCGATAGTCAGGAAAGCGACAAACAATCCATTGAGAGTCGATTCCTCCCGAGTCCGGGACAACAGTTCTTCCCAGACCACTGTCTCGGCGCCGTCACCAGGTGCATCGTGTTCTGCTTTGCGTGCCGCGGCCGACAACACTGTCTCCACCGGAACCAGCGTCACCGCGCCGTGCTCGGGGATTCCGAGATCCTGCATCGCGACTATGACGTCGTTCGCAGACTCGCGGGCAACATCGGCCTGCACGACATCGCCGCGCGGATCGATGGCAATGCCACGCGACACCACAATGTGGGTAGCCCCGCATTCCGCCTCGAGCGCACCGAGAACTTCCTCGGTGCGCTCGGGCGGGCAGATCACCCTCAGGTGCAGCATGGCGATCTGGGGTCGGTTCTACTTGCCGTCTGCGGTGTCGCCACCGGCAGCGTCAGCCTTCTTCTCCGGCTTCGCATCGACGCCGGATTCCTTACGCTGCTGCGCCGTGATCGGGGTAGGTGCATCCGTGAGCGGATCGACACCGCCACCCGACTTCGGGAACGCGATGACCTCACGAATGGAATCCATGCCGGCGAGGAGCGCGGTGATGCGGTCCCAACCGAAGGCGATTCCGCCGTGCGGGGGTGCGCCGAAGGCAAAGGCGTCGAGCAGGAAGCCGAACTTGTCCTGCGCCTCTTCCTCGGAAATACCCATCACCTTGAACACTCGTTCCTGAATGTCCTTGCGGTGGATACGGATACTGCCGCCGCCGATTTCGTTGCCGTTGCAGACGATGTCGTAGGCGTAGGCGAGAGCGGTTCCGGGATCGGTGTCGAACGTGTCGAAGAACTCGGGCTTGGGCGAGGTGAACGCGTGGTGCACCGCGGTCCACGCCGAGTGGCCGAGAGCAACGTCACCGGACGCGGTGGCGTCGGCGGCCGGCTCGAACATGGGAGCGTCGACGATCCAGACGAAGGCCCAGGCCTTGGGGTCGATGAGATCCTTCTTGCGGGCGATCTCGCCGCGGGCAGCACCGAGAAGCGCGCGCATCGGCTTGGTTGCACCCGCCGCGAAGAAGATGCAGTCACCTGGCTGTGCGCCGACGTGAGCGGCCAGACCCTCGCGCTCGGCGTCGGTGAGGTTCTTGGCAACCGGTCCGCCGAGCGTTCCGTCTTCGCCGACCAGCACGTAGGCAAGTCCCTTGGCGCCGCGCTGCTTGGCCCATTCCTGCCACGCGTCGAGCTGCTTACGCGGCTGGCTTGCGCCACCCGGCATGACAACAGCGCCGACGTACTCGGCCTGGAATACGCGGAACGTGGTGTCCTTGAAGAACTTCATGCACTCGACGAGTTCGATGTCGAAACGCAGGTCGGGCTTGTCGCTGCCGTAACGACGCATCGACTCGTTGTAGGTCATGCGCGCGATCGGCGTCTTGATCTCGTGGCCGACGAGCTTCCACAACGCGGTCAGGACTTCCTCGGCCAACAGCATGACGTCGTCCTGGTTGACGAACGCCATCTCGATGTCGAGCTGAGTGAACTCCGGCTGGCGATCGGCGCGGAAATCCTCATCGCGGTAGCAGCGCGCGATCTGGTAGTAGCGCTCGATGCCACCCACCATGAGGAGCTGCTTGAAGAGCTGGGGGCTCTGCGGCAGAGCGTAGAAGCTACCGGGCTGCAAACGCGCCGGAACCAGGAAGTCGCGGGCACCTTCAGGGGTGGAACGCGTGAGTGTCGGGGTCTCGACCTCGACGAACTGGTGGTGCGCGAGGACGCCACGCGCAGCGGCATTCACCTTGGAGCGCAAGCGAATTGCGTGTCCGGGTCCTTCACGACGCAGGTCGAGGTAGCGGTACTTCAGACGCGCTTCCTCGCCGACCTGATCGTCGAGCTGGAACGGCAGCGGAGCACTCTCGTTGAGCACCTCGAGCTCGGTGGCGTTGACCTCGATTGCGCCGGTGGGGATCTCGAAGTTCTGGTTTCCCTCGGGGCGGACCTCGACGACACCGGTCACGCGAACGCAGTATTCCGCGCGCAGACGGTGCGCCTGCTCGGCGACGTCACCTGCCCGGAAAACTACCTGCGAAACACCGGATGCATCACGGAGATCGATGAAGATCACTCCGCCGTGATCACGACGCCTGGCTACCCAACCGGTGAGCGTTACGGTCTGCCCTGCCTGCTCGGGTCGCAATGAACCGGCGAGATGTGTGCGCAGCACGGGATTCCTTTCGAACAACTTCAATAACCGACGACCGACTACTTTGCCTGCGATCCTACGGAGCGAACAGCCCAGACCGGAAACGCGCACCCGCCTCGCATGCGAAGCTATCCACCAGAAGTGACGGCAAGCACTTGTTCACGACAGCAGAAAGCGGACATAGATGACCTTCAACGAGGGGGCCCGCGGTGAAGCGGGACGCGTTCAGGTTCAAGGCGGCGGGGGCGGTAGCCGGGGCAGCAAGGTGGCAATCGGCGGCGGCGCCGGTGGCATCATCGTGCTCATTCTTGCCCTTCTGTTCGGCGGAGATCCCGGTTCGCTACTGGGAACGTCCACCGAAACATCGAGTTCCTCGAGCGAACTCAGTTCGGTCGACGACTGCACCGGTACCGATGCCAACAACGACGTGAACTGCCGCGTCACACTTACCGTCGGTAGCCTCGACGACGTCTGGGAAGAACAACTGATCAAACAAACTGGGACGGCGTACGTACGCCCGGCAGTGCGATTGTTCAGCGGATCGGTCAATACGGGTTGCGGTCAGGCAACCAGCGAAGTCGGTCCGTTCTACTGCCCGGCCGATCAGACCGCGTACTTCGACACAAGCTTCTTCCAATTGCTGGTCGACCGATTCGGATCAAGCGCCGGCCCCTTGGCGCAGGAGTACGTCGTTGCCCATGAATTCGGTCACCACATCCAGAATCAACTCGGGGATATCAGCCGCGCGCAGGCCGACCCGCAGGGCGCAGAGTCAGGCGCGGTGCGCACCGAACTGCAGGCAGACTGCTACGCCGGCGTGTGGGCACATTACGCCGACACCATCCCCGACGAAGCGACCGGCCAACCATTCCTGAAGACGCTGTCGCAGAACGATATCCGCGATGCACTGTCGGCCGCATCGTCGGTCGGCGATGACCGGATCCAACAGTCGACCAGCGGGCGGGTCAACCCCGAAGGCTGGACTCACGGTTCATCCCAACAGCGGCAGTTGTGGTTTGCAGCCGGATACAAGACCGGCCAGGTAGCTGCCTGCGACACCTACTCGGCGCGTGATTTGAACAATCCCGCGGCGCTGAGCAAGTAGAGCTTGCCCAACAACCATCCCACCGACAAATTATTTTGTCTTGACAAGTAATTCTGTCGGTGGGATGGTTTTCTCATGTTGGAAGTCGCAGTCATCGACAAACCTGCTGCCGCGGAAGCGTCACTCGACCCGGTTCGGCAGCAAATCCTCGCCGCGCTTGTGAACCCGTCGTCGGCTGCTGCGCTGGCACCCCTCGTCGGACTGACCCGCCAAAAGGTCAACTACCACCTGCGAACCCTGGAAGAACACGGGCTCGTTCATCTCGTCGAAGAACGCAAACGCGGAAACATGACCGAACGAGTCATGCAGGCAAGTGCCGCGTCGTACGTCATCTCCCCCGCCGCGATGTCCGCGCTGGCTC
The DNA here is from genome assembly GCF_002300185.1 of Rhodococcus sp. ACPA4. Classification (NCBI taxonomy): domain Bacteria; kingdom Bacillati; phylum Actinomycetota; class Actinomycetes; order Mycobacteriales; family Nocardiaceae; genus Rhodococcus; species Rhodococcus sp. ACPA4. The sequence continues at coordinate 938,802 of NZ_NSDY01000001.1, read as the reverse complement.
CGGATCCACGGAAGTTCCCAGACCAACTCTCGGCGCGATGGCTCGTCGCGGTGGCAGCGCGGGTCGTCCGAGAGGTCGGCGAGTTGATCGCCGGAGCAACCGCCGCCGGAAAGCCCCTCGCTTCCTATGCCATCGACAGTGACATCACATTCGCGACAGCCTCCGACCGAGCGGACTTCGCCCGCGAACTCGGCGAGGCAGTCAACGGACTGGTTGCCAAATACCACGACGGCAACACCGCGAACGGCCGCCCGCACCGCCTCGTCGTAGCGCTTCACCCAAGCCTGAAACCGTCCACACACTCACCCGAATCGGAGAACTAGCCATGTCGAAGAAGTTCGAAATCCGCCGCGAAGTTGTTGTACCCGGAACCCCGGAGCAGATCTGGGCCGCCATCTCCGCCGAGACTGCCGGATGGATGTTCCCATCGCCTCTCGAGATTCCGGCCGACGGCTCGCGCCCCGACAGTTCCGTCATCGCTACCTGGGAACCGCCCACCGAACTCGGCATCCACATGGACGGCCCCGATGGCTGGTTCAATCACCTCGAATACCTCGTGGAAGCCCGCGACAACAGCACGGCCGTCGTGCGCTACGTCCATGCCGGCGTCTTTGCCGACGACTGGGACAACCAGTACGACGGGGCAAGCAAGCACACAGACTTCTACCTCCACAGCCTTGGCCAGTACGTGCGCTACTTCGCCGGGCAGAGCGCCACCTACGTGAGCGCCGAAGGTCCGGAAGCATCCGGCACACCCGCAGCGATGGCAACTCTGCGCAGCGCACTCGGAATCGGATCCGACACCGCCGTCGACGACACCGTGACTTTCGACGTTCCCGGCTTCGGCACGATCACTGCTGTGGTCGACTACCTCAACGACTGGTTTGTCGGACTGCGTACCGACGACGCGCTACTTCGGTTCTACGGCCGAAATGCCTTCGGCGGCAATGTCGATGTGGCACACCACCTGTTTGCAGCAGGCGCTGACGGCGAAGCAGCCAGCGCAGGCTGGAAAGGCTGGTTGGACGGCGTCTATGCCTAAGCGCGATATGCAGAGAAGCGCCCTGTGGTCTGCTGTCGAAACCGAGCGCACCGCTCTGCTCGGTGAGCTTGTCGGTCTGAATCAGGCACAGTGGAATCAGCAGTCGTTGTGCGGGCGGTGGACTGTCGAGGACGTCGTCGCGCATCTCACAGCGGCTGCGAGCGTCGGTGCACTTCGTTGGCTTGTCAGTGTCCTGGGCACACGGTTCGACTTCGACCTACACAACGACCGGCGCCTCGCCGAGTACCGAGGCGCGACCCCGGACGAGACCCTCGATCGGTTCCGACGGGTGATCACCAGCAGAACCTCGGCGCCAGGGCCCACTGTGGCGTGGCTCGGCGAGGTGGTAGTCCACGCCCAGGACATCCGGCGTCCGCTCGGTCTCTCGTACATTCCAGCCGTCGAGACGCTCACCGAAGTTGCTCGTTTCTACGCTCGACGGGACTTCACTGTGCCCAGTCGCAGCACGATCAAAGGTCTTCGCGTCGAAGCGACCGACGGGCCATTCTCGACTGGAGACGGTCCACTCGTCAGCGGCACGACCTTGGCTCTCACCATGGCCATGGCTGGTCGGCGCGTGTACTGCGACGATCTCACCGGGCCCGGTGCTGCGACGATGCGAGAGCGTTGCACAACCTGACGGCCCTCCAGCAATTCCTGGGCGGGTCAGATTCCGGTCTGTGCGGTCACCCGTCCCGTGTCGATCGCTGTCATAAGTGCGGCATGATCACGAGCATTTCGTTTGGTGTACGCCGCTGCAAACTCACTGATCGCGAGATCGAATTCCGTTCCCTCGCCAAGATATTCGGCAATCGCAATGCGGTCGCCCGAACGAGCGTGTGCATAGGCCAGAACCCGCGCGCATAAGCGGCCGTACGCTTCCATGCCTTCGGGTTTCATGCCTTCGATCACCGCTGAGCCCTTGCCGTCGCGAAGTTGACGGATGTAGAAGTCATGCTCGAGCTCGTCCGGACCTGGCCCTCGCTCCCAACCGAGAAAGATATCGCTGCTGGCCTGCATCAGCCGCTGACCATTCACCACCCGCTCCCCCTCATTGCGGAATATCGGGCCGTTCACATAGCCGGACAACACCGACGGCAACGCCTGCTTCACCTGCAGGATCAGTGGATCATCGGCGTCGCGTCCCTTCATCAAGATCATCCAGGCTCTCGTGCCGACACTGCCGACGCCGACCACCTTGCGCGCGATGTGCATCATCTCGAAGCTCTGTAGCAGCACGCGGCGATCCCACTGAAGGGTGCTGCGGTACGAACGAATTCGTCCGTGGAGCACCTCCTCGACATCCTCGAGATCCCGCCCGTCGTATAGCTCCTCGACCGGCACGATCAACGGTGGATCACTGATGAATCGCCTTCTGCCATCGACAATCTCGGTGAATTTCGACGCGGCTTGAACGCTGTCCCGTCGGCGTGCCTTATCGAGAGTGGAACGCGCCCGTTCAAGCATTCGTTTCTTGATCTGAATACTCAGTTCTTCGAGGCCGTCCTCTGGTTCGATGTGCGAATACCACACCGCGAGGTTTCCCAGTTCCGCCTGGCGAAGCATCGTTTCCCGATATTCGGCCGCACAACCAACAGTTATCTTCCTTCGTTCCTTACCCGAATAGCCGTTGTCCTTACCCGCTATCGCCAAACTCGCAGCCAAGCGTTTGACGTCCCATTCGAATGGACCTGGGTAGGTCTCGTCGAAATCGTTGATATCGAATGCAAGTTTGCGCTCCGGCGTGGCGTAGACCCCGAAATTACTCAGATGCGCATCTCCGCACAGTTGGGTATTCATGTCGGAATTGCGATTGCGTGAAAGGTCGTCGCACATAACCAGGGCCGCGCCACGAAAGAACGAGAAACGCGACGCAGACATGCGGCCGTAACGAATCGGCACCAATTCAGGCACCCGCGCTTCGGCCTGAGATTCCAGGAGTGAAATCGGGTCGCGGTCGCTGTCGGCAAGTTCGGCCAGCATCGCGAGCGGCGTATCTCGGCGAGCCTGCCGACCATCTTCCCTCCGCTCGTCAACGGTGGGGTGCTGCGCAGGAACTGCCTTGTCAGCTGGCGCAACCTTGTCAACCGGTACTGCAGTCATCTGCCCGACCTTTCAGTCCTCGGTGGGCCTGCGGAGTCGACGGCCCTTGCTACGGCTGCGAGGCGTCGGACGTCGCGTCCCCACCTGATCCGCGTGCTGCGCGGGCCAGCAATTGGGGACTCGACACCAACGCCTTGCGCCATGGAAGTACCCCGTCGATCTCAATCTGAATCGACAGGCTCAGAACGGTTCGAATCAAGACGATCATTCCGAGTACTGCAGCATCTGTCAGAGAAGGCGACGACGTCACGGTTTTGACTAGATCTGCGGCAACCAGAATCTCCAGTCCGAGAAGAATGACGGCGCCGAGGGTTTCGCGGAGAGTCTTGAACGCGGCACTACCGTTGCGAGTACGGAACCACGACCGGCCGGCAATGCCAAAGGCGAATACAAACCCGAAAACCATCGCGACAACACCGAGTACTTCGAACAATTCGGTGACCCACTCGAAGAACTTCACGGTGTCCATGGTGTTGATTCTCGAGGTATATCGCTCAGAAGTCGAGCAAGCGCGCCGGTTCTCTCCAACCCACCACCAGATCGTGTGCTGTAATTGGCCGGTGACGACTTTCGTACAGCTCTGGTGGCCGCATTCACTGCGGCCTTGAACTGTGCACTTTCCGGCCGCCTCGCGCGCGGCCGACGATCGTTGCCTACATCTATCCCGGTTGACGCAGTGAGGTGCCCCCTACTGTGAGGACCACACATGACCTTTGAAAATGACAACCGCGTCGACGGGATCGGCAAGATGCTGATCAGTTCTCGTTCGCTTGCCGAATACCAGGCGATGTTCGCCCTCACCGACGATGACCTGTCCGTGCGAATCCTCGACTGCCCCAGCGGCGCCGCGGATTTCACCAGTGCGGTGAGCAACCTCGGCGGCAACGTAACTGCATGCGATGCAGCCTATTTCGGAAACAGCCCCGACAATCTCGCTACTATTGCCACATCGGAGACGGAGCGAGGCAATCGATATGTCCGCGCCCACGCAGAAGAGTACGAGTGGACTTTCTTCGCTGATCCCGATGAACACCAACATGTCAGGCAGCACGCCGCCCACCAGTTCGCAGCTCATATTCGCCAACACCCCGGTCACTACATCCCAGGTCGGTTGCCCGCACTGCCTTTCCCTGACGACGCCTTCGATCTGGTACTCAGCTCTCATCTGTTGTTCAGCTACGCCGACAGCCTCGACCACGCCTTCCACCTCGACGCGATTACCGAATTGATGCGCGTCACCTCAGGAGAGCTGCGCATCTTTCCGTTGGTGGCGATTGGATCGGCGGAGCCGTACTCACAACTTGTCGAGCTGCTGTCCGAACTGCGAGCTCGCGGCATCGCCGGCCGTAACGTCGAGGTCGACTACGAATTCCAAAAAGGCGCCAACCACATGCTGGTATGCCATCACGAATCGTGATCCGGCACAATAAATCTGGTACTTACATCAATTTTCTCGGCCTGGTCGACAGAGGCTTCAGCGCGAATTTCGATTGACGCGCGAATTCCTGGAGATCCCGTACGATCTGTCAGTGACCAATACAACTCCCGAAAAGTCGGGTTTCTGGAGCCGCCCCACCCTGTGGAAGCTGCTGTTGATAGTCGTCGTCTATCTAGCTTTCTACCTCGCAGTTGGACAGGTGATCTCGCGCGTTTTCTCCGATCAGATCGATAGCGACAACGTGGTCGCAAGCGCCTCGAGCATCATTTTCGGCCTCGCATTGCCTATCGCGATCGGTGCTGTCGCGCTGCTGATATTCATAGTGAAGCTGGGCTGGCTACGCAGTATTTTCGGCCCGCAACCTATACGTGGCCGCGGCTGGATGTGGATCGGCCCGATTCTCGTAGCCGCCGCCATTGCAGCGCACCTGACCGGAACCGACTGGAGCGCGTGGTCAGCCGGCGAGATCATCTCGCTACTTGCCCTCGGGGTGTGCGTTGGCATTGCCGAGGAACTCCTCACCCGCGGTATTGCGGTGAAAATGTTGCGTGACGCCGGCCATGGCGAACGCTTCGTCGCGGTCGTGTCGTCGCTGCTGTTCGCGCTGATGCACACGGTCAACTTCATCTCCGGGATGGAAGTGTCAACCGTTCTGGCGACCGTCGTCTACACGTTCGGTTTCGGGATGTGCATGTATCTGACTATGCGCGTGACGGGCACAATCTGGGCCGCGATCGTGTTGCATGGCCTCACCGACCCCACAACGATCCTCTCGACGGGCGGACTCGACACCTCCGTGACTGGAGCCAGCGGCGCCACCGTCGTCGCCACGTTCATCACAATCCTGCTGGTCCTCTTCGCCGTCGTCGCTATCTTCTTCGTCCGAGGGCGAGTCAGCCAAGAACAGCCCGCGAACGCGACAAGCTGACAGCTCCTCGTTTCGCCGATCCTGAATGTGGTGAAGCCGCCGGACACCGTAAGGTGCCGGCGGCTTCGTCATATTCGGGAAGGAGGGCGACCATTCGGCGCCACCCGTACTCGTAGCGGTGAAACTACCTCCCTCAGCCGAAGATTCGCTCGATGTCATCGAGGCGTAACTGAACGCGCGCGGAGAGTAACCAGAACCCCAGAGGTTGTCACCTGACGCCTGGACGAATGAGGACAGCGAACCAGGCCGAATTCTGTTGCGAATACAACACACGTCATCCACAACACACGTCGTCGTCGTATTCTGATTCTGTTGCAGCACCGTCTTCACTGCATGATGGTTTTTGCCTTCAGCGCCCGGAACTCGTCCTCGTTGATCGCGCCGGCATCGAGAAGGCCCTTGGCGGCTGTGATCTGATCAGCCGAAGATTGTCCAGCGACCTCGCGCACGTACGCGCCTTGTGCCTGCATCTGCTTTTGCGCTGCGGCAATCGAGCGCTGAGTCATACCGTCATTCCGGACGATCACATAGATCATCGCCGACAGGAAGGGCACGACAAAGAGGAAAACGATCCAGATCGCCTTGAACCAGCCTGACATCTCATGATCTCGGAACAGATCCGTGATGATCGAGAACAACACGCTCAAGTAGGCGACAAATGCGAGACAGACAAACATGAACCAGAAAAACTCCCAGAAGCCTTCCATTTTCGCCAACTCCGTACTGTCGGTGTTTCCGGATAGGAAGTCAGGTCACGACCTATGACGTCCTACTTGTGAATCAACTGTTGCCACTGCGCCGGTAACCGCCCGTTAGCCGACCGGCACTCGGCATCTCCCGAAATGCATTATCTCCGTTGGTAATACGTACCGAGAATTCGTACCGATAATACGTACCACAGATGAATGACAGAGGTACTACATAGCGGGTACTACATAGCGATCTCGGACGCAGCGCGGGCAATGTCACTTCGCGCCGCCTTTTCAACGAGGAGCGGGACGAATGCTCGTATCCGTCCTCTTTTGAATCGTGCGTGAATCATCCGCACGCTTCGTTCGATATCTGCGGGTGAGACGGTCGGATAGCGGGTGATCAGCCGTGCAATCACCTGTTCGACCTGGAGCAACTCTTCGTCGCCGGTCATCGGCTAATCGTCTGTCCGGTAGCCCGCTGCCGTCAAGACTCGAAATAGATTCGAAAGCATCACGATTCGGGATTCGATCAAGCCAGGAATAACTTTGCCAATCACGGGGCATACACAAGCAAAGGGTGTGTTTGATCAAGAACGTCCTGCGTGGAAGCACTGTCCGGAATATGGGTGTCGAGGAGCGAGCGTGGGAAAGAAGTCGAAGCACAAGAAACACAAGAACTCTGAGCTCGAAGCTCCCCGAGTTGCCGGCGTGGAACCCTCCTCAGCCGTGACAGAAAAGCCGATGAAGTACAAGGAATACCGCCGTGATCTCAAGCCTGTTCACGCAGAACTCGTCGCATTGCAGGAGTGGGTCAAATCCTCCGGCGCCAAGGTCTGCATCGTGTTCGAGGGCCGTGACACTGCAGGAAAAGGTGGGGTGATCAAAGCGATCACCGAGCGAGTGAGCCCTCGTGTCTTCCGCGTTGTTGCCCTCCCGGCCCCGACTGAACGGGAAAAATCCCAGATGTACATCCAACGGTATGTGCCGCATCTACCCGCAGCCGGCGAGATCGTCATCTTCGATCGCAGTTGGTACAACCGTGCCGGAGTCGAACGGGTCATGGGCTACTGCACCAACGAGCAAGCACACGAATTCCTCCAGCTCATCCCGACAGTCGAACGCGCAATTGTGGAATCCGGGGTAATTCTGTTGAAGTACTGGCTTGAGGTGAGTGAGGAACAGCAAATGCTGCGCCTGCAGAGCCGGATCGACGACCCGCGGAAAATCTGGAAGTTGTCGGGCCTCGATCTGAAGTCGTACAGCCATTGGTACGACTATTCACGGGCCCGCGACGAGATGTTCCGCTATACCGACACCGGATGGGCGCCTTGGTATGTCGCGGTCAACGACGACAAGAAGCGCGGCCGGCTCAACATCATCAGCCACATCCTGAGTCAGATTCCGTACGAACCTTTGGAACATCCCGATATCAAACTGCCACACCGACAACGCCCCGACGGATACAAGACACCCCGGCAACCGCTGCACTGGATTCCTACCCCCTACTGAAAATCCTGCCCAGGGAAAGGACGTGCGGCACATGAGCCCCACGGAAGCCGCGCCGCAGAATCGAGCGCACACAGACCCGGCCGAGAACACGCCCTGGCATGCCCAGAGTGCCGAATCCGTCCTCGCAGCACTGACTTCTGATCAGGAGTCGGGACTGAGTGCCGAGGACGTGGTGGACCGTCGACGTCAGCACGGGCCCAACGAAATTGCGTCGACGCCACCACCGTCGATGTGGTCGATAGCGCTGGCGCAGTTGAGGGACCCGATGAATCTGATGCTTGTCGCGGTAGCTGTGGTCAGCATCGTCATCGGCGAAATCCCTACGGCCATCGTCGTTGCGGTACTCGTCGTACTCAACATCGTGCTCGGCACCCGGCAGGAGGTGAAGGCCCGCGCCAGCGTGGACGCACTGGCGAAGATGCAGACGCCCCAAGCACGGGTGATCCGCGATGGGACTCTGATCCAGCTCGACGCTACTGAGTTGGTGCCTGGCGATATCGTCGAACTCGAAGCGGGCGATATCGTCGCCGCCGACGGACGCCTTCTCACCTCCACCACCTTGGAAACTCAAGAAGCAGCGTTGACCGGTGAAAGCGCACCCATCCCGAAGGATCCGAAGACGCTGGGCAGCACAGACATTCCCCTGGGTGACCGAAGCAACCTGGTGTTCCAGAACACCTCGGTCACCCGCGGTACCGCCACCATGGTGGTCACCGAAACCGGGATGCACACCCAGATAGGGCAGATCGCGTCGATGTTGTCGGCAGTTGCACCCGGCAAATCGCCGTTGCAACGCGAACTCGACTCGCTCACCAAACTGCTCGGGATCATCGCGTGGGGCGCAGTGACAATCATCGTGGTTATCGGCGTGATCCGTGGCCAAGATCTGACAACGCTTCTCCTGCTGGGTATTGCCATGGGAGTTTCCGCAATCCCGACCGGCCTTCCCACTTTCGTCCAGGCCATGTTGGCGTATGGAGCTCGTCAACTGGCCGACGCGAAGGCCGTCGTGAAAAACCTCACCGACGTCGAGACACTCGGCGCGACGAGCGCCATCAACTCGGATAAGACCGGCACACTGACGATGAATCAGATGACCGTACGGTCGTTGTACGTCCACGGCCGGTGGTACATCGTCGAGGGCGAGGGTTACGCCAAGAGCGGCAGAATCACGCAGGTCGCGGGTGAGGCGCCGCCGGACTTCACGCTGCTTGCCTACGGTCTGTGCCTGGACAGCGACGCCACAGTCTCCGATGCCGGCGAAGTTGTGGGCGACCCCACCGAGGCAGCGCTTGTTGTTCTCGCGGCAAAGATCGGCGTCGACGCCCCACTCACCAGAAAGACGTACCCGCGGGTCGCGACGGTTCCCTTCGACTCGGCATACAAGTTCATGGCGACGTTCCATCATCTCCAGGTGGACGGCGGCAACCAATTCGTGGAACTGGTCAAGGGCGGTCCGGACGTGGTCCTGGCTCGGTGCGGGGCAGCGTTCCTGCCCGGCCGCCGACCTGTACCGATCGACGAGGTCCGCGAAGAACTGACTGCCGCGAACCGGGCTATGTCCGAGAAGGGTCTCCGGGTGCTGGCGTTTGCCGTTCGACGACTCGACGGGCAGGAATCAGCCGTTGGGGCTGACCCCATGTCGTTTGTCGAGGACCTCACGTTTGTCGGCATGGCCGGCATCATCGATCCCCTTCGCGCGGAAGCGATCGAGTCGGTGCGCACTGCCCACACGGCGGGCATCCATGTCCGCATGATCACCGGCGATCACGCGATCACCGCGTCGGCGATCGGAGCCGAACTCGGACTGGGACCAGGGGCGATCGGCGGCGGCGAACTTCAGGCCATGACCGACGAGGAGCTGTCGGACGCAATGCCGAACCTGCATGTCTTCGGCCGCGTCACCCCGCAGGACAAACTGCGTCTGGTCGACATCATGCAGAAAAACGGTGCGGTTGTCGCGATGACGGGTGATGCCGTCAACGACGCCGCCGCACTGAAGAAATCCGACATCGGCGTCGCCATGGGGTCAGGCAGCGAAGTGACAAAACAGGCGGGCAAGATGGTGCTCACCGACGACAACTTCGGGACCCTCATCACCGCAATCAGCTTGGGACGCAATATCTACGGCAAGATCGTGTCCTACATTCGCTACCAGATGTCGAAATTGTTCTCGCTGGTTCTGCTCTTCCTGGCCGCGAGCATCTTCAATATCAACGAAGGTGTTGCGCTCACCCCGCTGATGGTGCTGTTCCAGCACTTCTTCATCACCCTGTTCCCCGTTGCGGTCATCATGCTCGACCCGCCGCCGCCGGACCTGATGAAGAAACCACCCCGTGACCCCAAGACGCCGATAGCCAACCGACGGGCGGTCATACAGTGGCTGGCTTACGGCATCCTGCAGTTTGCCGTCACACTTGCCGCAATGCTGCTAGCCCCAGGCGAGATGAGTACCACCGAGGCAAATATTCCCATGACCATGGCGTTTGTGGTGCTGTCGTTGGGCTCCATCTTCGCCGGCCTGACCATGCGCCGCGATCCGGAATCCGGCCTCATTCCACCGGTGCTCGGCGCGCTCAAGATCTTGGCTATCCCGACCGTCGTCACGGTCTTCGCCGTCGAGGCCGGAGTACTCCAGGATCTCCTCATGACCACCTCATTGACGGGTAGCCAGTGGCTCGCCTGCCTCGGGTGGTCGCTGATCATTCCGATCGTCGTGGAGTTGGACAAGGCATTCCGACGCCGACGCCTCCTGAAGTCGCACACCATTGTCTCCCCCACCGCTGCGGTAGCCCCACAGCGCGCTCACGCGCAATGATGCACACTCGTCGTACCCACTCCGGGCGACCGATTCAACGGATTTCTGAGCTTTGTGGCTGCGACGGGAAGGATTCGCGATATGTCGTGGACAAAGGGGCTGGGTCGGCTGCCTGGGATCGCAACGGCCCGGGGGTATCACCGCGAATGGCTGCGTACGGACATCACCGCCGGACTTGTCCTCACAGCCCTGCTGATACCCGCGGGCATGGGGTATGCCGAAGCTGCAGGCCTCCCGGCATACGCCGGCCTGTACGCCACCATCGTGCCGCTCCTCGCGTACGCACTCGTCGGGCCGTCGAAAATCCTTGTCCTGGGGCCAGACTCGTCGCTCGCGCCACTTATCGCCGCCGCGATCCTGCCACTGGCGATCGTCGGCGATGAAGACAACGCACTTGCCCTGGCCGGCGTCCTGGCCATCCTCGTCGGGCTCATCCTCCTGATCGGGGGGTTCCTGCGCCTCGGTTTTGTCACCGAACTGCTCTCGAAACCCATCCGACTCGGCTACCTCAATGCCATTGCGCTAGTCGTTGTTATCGGTCAGATTCCCAAACTGCTGGGGTTCTCCGTTGACGCGTCCGGTCTGCTCGGCGAAATAGGTGAGATCGGAAAGTCCGTGGCAGGCGGGGATATCGACCCCGTTGCTGCCGCGGTCGGAATCGGGTCGCTTGCTGTCATCGTCGCGTTCCGACTCTGGGTCCCCGTTGTCCCCGGAGTCCTGGTGGCCGTCGTCGGCGCAATCATTTTGTCCGCCGCGGCCGGCCTCACGGATGACATCGGAATGGTCGGTGCTCTCCCTGAAGGTCTCCCTCTGCCCTCCGTAGGAGGCGTCAGCTGGCAGGACGTCGGGCACCTGATCGGACCTGCGGCCGGTATCGCTCTGATCGCATTTGCCGACACCGGCGTTCTCTCCCGGACCTTTGCCGCCCGGCACGGTGAAGACGTGAACGGCAGCACCGAAATGAAGGCAATCGGCGTCGCCAATGTGGCAGGCGGACTGTTCGGCGGGTTCCCCATCTCGGCGAGCGGCTCACGAACACCTGTAGCCGAACAAAGCGGCGCCCATACACAATTGGCAGGTGTTGTCGGCGCGCTCGCCGTGCTGGTCTTTGTCCTCGTCGCCCCAGGCCTCACCGCGTACCTACCCGATGCAACACTCGCAGCCGTGGTCATCGTCGCGGCCTGCGCGCTGATCGACGTGGGTGGAATGGTCCGGATGTGGCGCATGAGCACCGTGGAGTTCGGCCTCGCTGTCGCAGCCTTCCTCGGCGTTGCACTTGTCGGAGTACTCCAGGGCATTCTCGTGGCGATCGGCCTGTCGTTTGTCGCGGTGGTAGCGCAAGTCTGGCAGCCACATCGCACCGAACTCGTGGAGATCGCACACCTACAGGGATTTCACGACGTCGAACGACATCCAGATGGACAGCGCATTCCCGGCCTGGTGCTGGTGCGCTTCGACGCTCCCCTCTTCTTCGCAAACGGTGAGATCTTCGACGAGTACGTACGCTCCGTAGTCGCCGATGCGCCGGCGCCCGTCGAATGGGTAGTCATTGCAGCAGAGCCGATTACCGGCCTCGATACCACCGCAGTCGACGAGTTGGTCGACCTCGACACCTACCTCGAAGGCAAAGGGATCCGGCTGGCGTTTGCCGAGATGAAGGGGCCGATCAAAGACAAACTCATCAGATTCGGCGTCGGCGACCGATTCGACGCGACGCATTTCTTCCCGACCATCGAAGCTGCCGTCAACGAATTCCGCAGCCGAAGTGGGAACTCCAACCACTCGACCGACCACTGATCCCGGGAGCGCGAGACATGGATTCTTTCTGGACGGTCTTCTGGCTCGGCGTCATCTCTCTCGCGCTGCTGTCTTACCTGGTACTGCTGTTCGAGATCAGCGCCGATCTGTTCCGTGACCGTCAGACATCGGGGTGGATGCGCGCACTCTGGGTGTGTTTCCTGCTCCTCGTGCCCTTCGTGTCGGGGCTGGTGTACGTGATCGTGAAAAGTGACGGCATGGCCGAGCGATCCCGAATTGCGAGCGGAGCACCCCGGAGTTGACGGGGTTCGTCAGACCTTCTTGACGACGCTCGACTTCAGCTGCATCGGGCCGATACCGTCAACCTTGCAGTCGATGTCGTGATCACCGATCCCCTTGACCAGACGGATGTTTCGCACCTTCGTGCCGGATTTGATGCCGGTGGGGCTGCCCTTGACCTTCAGTGTCTTGATAACCGTCACGGTGTCGCCGTCGGTGAGTACGTTTCCGACGGCGTCCTTGATGACGCCATCTTCTTCGGCGGCCGAGTCTTCCGTCGACCACTCGTGTGCACATTCGGGGCACACCATGAGCGCACCCATCTCGTAGGTGAACTCACTGGAACATTCAGGGCAAGGCGGCAAGGTGTCTTCCACGCGATCAGCCTATCCGCCGCCCCGTCTGTCCGACTTTTGCACTTCATAACCAGCGATTGGGAAATATTTTGCACTCGATGAAAGTTTGCACTCTGTGCAATTATTGAAGGCATGGGTAGCGAAACACTAGGCCTTCGAGAACGTAAGCGAATTGCGACACGCGAACTGATCGAACGCACCGCCGTCGAACTCGTGCTGGAACTGGGTTACGACGAAGTGACCGTGGAACGAATCTGCGAAGCCTGCGATCTGTCCACCCGCACATTCTTCAACTACTTCCCTACCAAGGACGCCGCGATTGGCGGAATCGCGATAGTCGTCCCGCCCACAGAGGTGATCTCCGAACTACTCGACGCCCACCCGAATGACCCACTCCACGGAGCGCTGGCCGTCTTCGCCGAAGCGATGAAGATCATGGACGAACGACCCGATCTCCTCGTCCACCGACGCCAATTGTTCGAGCGACACCCGACCTTGCTCCAACAGCATCTGGCCACGTTCCACGAACTCGAGGACACGCTCACCCGGATGCTCACGGAGGAACTACTCGAACGACCAACCCATGGTCGACTACCCGCCGATATGGCGGCGGCCGATGAGGCCACCGCCACCGTGATCATCGCCGGAGCCTCGATGCGATATGTGTTTCGTGCCTGGCAGAAAAGCGAAAGAGATCGTCCGCGAGCCGAACTCGTGGATCCCGCATTGACGTTGATGGCCCACATCCTGCGGTCCGCCCACTAGCTCGTCTACCGCTCTCGTCACCAAGGAGCCCTATGTCCACTCGAGAAGCTGCACCCACAAGCGCAGACGAACCCGACACCACGTCGGACAAAAGATCCATCATCCTGGTGTTCGTCGGCCTGATGATCACGATGCTTCTGGCATCCCTCGACCAGATGATCTTCAGCACGGCGTTGCCCACCATCGTCGGCGAACTGAACGGCGTCAACCACATGGTGTGGGTGACAACGGCATACATCCTGGCGTCGACGATCATGATGCCGGTCTACGGAAAAATGGGCGATCTGATCGGCCGCAAAGGGCTGTTCATCGGTGCGATCAGCATTTTCATCGTCGGTTCTGTGATCGGCGGTTTGTCCCACGACATGACCACGCTCATCGCCGGCCGGGCAGTTCAGGGACTCGGCGGCGGCGGTCTTATTCTGCTGTCGCAGGCCATCATCGCCGACGTTGTTCCGGCCCGGCAGCGCGGCCGCTACATGGGCGCGATGGGCGGCGTTTTTGCCCTCGCGTCGGTCGCGGGCCCACTCCTGGGCGGTTGGTTCACCGAAGGCATCGGTTGGCGGTGGGCGTTCTGGATCAACGTCCCGTTGGGTCTGCTCGCGATAGCCAGTGCGTCGGCCTTCCTGCATCTACCCAAGCCCAAGCTTGGCAAGCCGTCCATCGACTACCCCGGCATGATCCTGGTTGCAATCTCGGCAACCTGCTTGATCCTGTTCACGACGTGGGGCGGCAACACTTACGACTGGGATTCGGCCGTCATCATCGGGCTGATCATCGGCAGCATCGTCAGCGCAATTGCCTTTGTCATGGTCGAGCGACGAGCAACCGAACCTGTCATTCCCATGCACCTGTTCTCGGAGCGCAACTTCGTACTGACCACCACCGCCGGACTGATCATCGGCATCGCGATGTTCGGCGCCCTCGCCTACCTTCCTACCTACATTCAGATGGTGACCGGCAAGAACGCCACCGAAGCCGGCTTGATGATGATTCCGATGATGGCGGGACTGCTGGTGTCCTCGATCGGTTCCGGGCAGATCGTCAGCAAGACCGGGCGCTACAAGGCCTTTCCGATCGTCGGCACGTCCATCGTCGCCGTCTCTTTGGTCTTACTTTCCAGGCTGACTCCGTCGACCTCACTTGTCGTATTCGGAATCTATATCGCGATCATGGGTGTCGGTCTCGGTCTGGTCATGCAAATCCTGATCCTGATCGTTCAAAACACCTTCCCCGCAGCCGAAGTCGGCACCGCAACAGCGTCGAACAACTTCTTTCGCCAGATCGGCGCCTCATTGGGTAGCGCGATCGTCGGCAGCCTCTTCGCATCCCGGTTGTCGAATCTGCTCGCGGAGCGGTTGCCAGCCGGCGGCGGCGGTGTCGGCGGTGAAGAGAACTCGTTGACTCCGGGAATCCTCTGGAAATTGCCGGATCAAATCCGCGAAATCATCGTAGGCGCCTACAACGACGCGCTCGCCCCGATCTTCATGTACCTCGTTCCGCTGGTAGTCGCAGCGGTGATCCTCCTGCTCTTCGTCAAGGAGAAGCCGCTGGCCACCACTATCGACCGCTCGGCAGCGCCGATCGAGTAGAAACCGATTGTTCGCTATTGTGGCGTGATGTCAGCAGACAAGAATCCGACCAGATCCACGTTTGTGGTTCTGGTCGGATTCTGCGCTGTGCTGGCAATTGTCATCGTCGGCGGATTCTGGTGGGTCACGCGTAGCAACGACGCGCTTGCCGGCGAAACACTCGACGCCTTCCCCACCCTCGACCGCAGCACACTCAGTCAGTCACAGAGTGAACTACTAGCGACACTCGAGAAGGAATGGGAATCCGGTGCACCCGGCACCACGTATGCCGAAGGTGTCGAAGAATCCTGGTGCGCTGACTTTGTCAGCTGGAATATGAACAAAATCGGCATGCCGTATTCGAACCCCAATTCCGGTTCGTGGCGAATCCCCGGCGTCTACACATTGCAGGAGTACTACGAATCCGTCGGAACATTTGTGCCGCTCGGTCAGGACTATCGACTGAAGACCGGCGACACGATTCTGTACGACGATTCCAGCCCCTTCGGGCAGCACGTCAACGTCGTGCTCCGCAATGACGCCGGCATTGTCACCACCGTCGGCGGCAACGAGAACAATTCAGTGATGCTTCACCGGTTCAACCCTGATGATGTCGCCGGCATCGTGGGGTTCGGGTCGTTCTGACGGCCAACTCCCTTCTCGTAGATGTTGCGATGTGAGTGGAGGGTTGGTGACATGGTCAGTTTCTGGTGTGCGTTGGGTCGATCGAACTTCGGAAATTTATTCGGTAAATTACGTGTTTCCGTCGCCCACTGACTATTTGCCTTTGCGAATGAAACTTTCCGCCAAAGGGAATTCGCCAATCTGATCTAGCTGAACCTGGCCGCTCTTCCCACAAAACGGAAGGGCTGGCAGATGCTCTGCCAACCCTTCCGACGATGTGACTGCAAGCGAGACGACTCCCCTGACTCGGAGCTACTACGCGCTGTCTACACCTGGAGATTCACGTCCGCTCAGCTCACGAAGTGCGTGAGACTGCGGTGCTCAGCGCGTTGGTGATTCGATCCGCACCCCACGGGAGCGAGATCGGGGACGGGAAGCCCAGTGCGTTCGGCACTCCGGAGTTGCGGGCAATCGACACAACCGAACCGCGCTGGACCGCAGACAAATTCCGCCACTGCTCGTTGTCGCGCATGTAGTCGATGTCCCCCGCTGGTGAGATGACAACCGCGATGTCGGTGTCGAGTTGGGCGACATACTCGTAGCTGATCACTCCTCGCCCGTCAGCATCGGTCGGCACTGTCTGCGCCCAGTCGGTCAGTTGGAAACCCAAGTCCTTCATGAGCATTCCGATACCGCGATCCTCACCGGCGAGGATGTACAGCTGCCCGTTCAGATCTCCGATCACCGCATTGAAATTCACGCCCTCGAATTCTGGGTGCGCTGCGCGGACGGCAGCCAGGTCGGCTTCGGCCGATCCGACGGCGACCTGCGCTTCGTCCTCCCTACCGAGCGCCTTGCCGATCTTGCGCGTCGAGTCCTGCCACGGTTCCACGTTTGCCTGTTCGTCGAAATGCACGACCGGGGCAATGCTCGAAAGCTGCTCATAGGCACGCTCATTGAGACTCCATTGCCCTGTTGCAACGATGACGTCGGGATCAAGGGCCACAATTTGTTCGACGTACGACTGCGGGTCACCCTCGAAGAGCAGTGTCGGAATCTCCTTGTCACCGGCGGACAACAGCGCGTCGACGCCACCACCGGGGTTCGGCGGCAACACCTGATACCCCATGTCGGCCAATGCATCGACCTGCCAAGGCCACGCCCCGACGCCGTTTGTCGAGACGAGAATGTTCGTATCGGTGGGCAGTGCAATGGGTGCGACACCCATCGAGATCACCATGTCCGCGTCCTGCGGCGACAACGGGAGCACCCGCTCGGCGCCGAGTGGTACCTGGGCTTCACCGAATTTGCCGGTGACGGTGACTGTTTCCCCCTCGGCAGTGTCGAGGGAGTTCCCGCCGCACGAGGTCAGGAGAAGTGCGAGGGCAACAAATGCGGCGGAGAGTGCGCGCTTCACAGCGGGTGTCCATTCGGTCCGCCGGGATTACCCGGGACGGTGCACGTGGCCATAGCGCGATGTGCCAAGAAACAAAGACTGTCGTTACTCAATTTCCACTGCCCGTCGATCCAATACCATTTGAGGGTCGCTTGTCCCGGTGCAGAGCCGGGCAACGAGGTCACGAGCTGGGCGCGCGCCACCTCGTCGGTCACCGTGACCGGGTCCGTGAGATCCCAGCGATAGATTCCGGCCGCGATGTTCAGGGCGCTTCCCACAGCGCGCACGGTGGGTACGCCGGCTGCGCCGCCTTCGAGCGCGGAAGCGACCTCCGCGTCACTTGTCGCCGAGTTGAGTCCGCGCTGGAGTTGACTGTTCAGTTCGGCGACGTCCGGCGTCGACGGCCCCTCGGGTGCCGATGCAACCGCCGGCGCGGCACTCGCCGCCGGAGCGCTGGGCGAGGCAGGTGCTGCGCCCGCTGCCGGGGCGCTGACCGCGGCCGACGCTGCAGGTGCGGGGGCGGCCACCGGAGCCGGAACCTGAGGTTCGAGCACCGTGACGCCGTCGTTGGCCGCAGCGGCGGTCGAGCCCGCGGTGCCGGCCCCCGCCGGAGAAGCCATGGTCACGACCACTTGACGTTCCTGGTCGCCGAGGTTCATACCAAACAGAACGAGTCCGGGGATCGCAATCCCCACAACCATTGCCGCACACGTGGACACCGCGACTGTCGGCCAATGAACGCCGCGGCGCGGCGCGGCGGTTTGTGGATGGCGACCGACGTCCTCGTCTCTCGACTCATCGAGGTCGTAGTCCGTCTGAATGCTCATCGCGTCGTCTCCGTTAGGCGCTCGGGTCTTCCTGATGGCCCAATTCGTTGAGGCCGTTGCGTGGTGAGTGGGTTCTCACCATCACGTCAGGATTTAGGTTAGCGTAGGCTAACACTCGCATAACGGTCGACCGTACACAGGCCCGCAAGCAAGGGATTGAGTGATCCCCTGCGAACGCTCAATTCACAGAGTCAGCCGCCGTTCGGCGGGTGCCCATCGACGCTGCCGGCGCTCCCCCGCCGCCCATGCCGGAAGCTTCCTGCTGCGTAACACTGTTGGCATAGTCATTGGTGGGGTCTCGGTAGATGGTGTGGATGTGACCCCAACCCGCGGTTGTGTATCCCGCGACGTCGGCCAGGCCCACCCAGTTCGCAATCACGTCGAGCAGAAGTTGATTCCGTTCCTCCGTCAGGTCAGAGCCCGCAATACCCGTTCCCGTGGGTAATCACAGGTACTTCCCGGAGCACACACCTTGGTGGATACGCTCTCGCCCTGATAGAGCTGAGCTTGCTGCTCTTCGGTCAAGCTGCCGTAGAACGCGAATGCGGTCTCGTAGGTGGTTGCGAATGGTTGTACCTCGGTGCGTCGGGGCGAACGCAATGCAGTCAGCCGAGCCATCCAGCGTTGCGTTGATACCAAGGTGATGGCCACCGAATTGAAGCTCCCATGTGCCCGAGTCCGACGGGTCACCGAAGAACGCGATGTAGTACTGGCCCAATGATTCCTCGGTCGAATTGCTGTTCTCGTGCAGGAACTCGGTGCCGCCCATGATGCCGGTGACGGTCTCGTACCCTTCATCACTGAGGAGAGCTTCGAGCACCTTCAATGCCGCCGCCTGCTGCTCGTCGGTCAACTCGGAGATGTTGAGCCCGGCGCGGTCGACGAACGTCACCGGGAAGTTCGACCGCTCAACGCGTATGTCTGCAGCGCGTAAGGCCGCAGACTTCGCACGGTTGGCGAAGAACGGAACTTCCGTCGGCGGCTCCCATGACTGCGCAAGTTGCGCAGCGGTACTCCATCACGAATTCGGCTGTCACAGTACGGGTTTTTCGATCTGTTCACGAAGGATATCGGCGTGACCTGCGTGCCTGGCGAACTCTTGGATCATGGCAAGCAGTGTCCATCGCATGCTGACTTTTCCCTCGCGCGGGTTGTCCATGGTGTCGTCAAGGTCGAAGCCGGACACGATCTCCCGCGATCGTTGGCTTGCGCGCTCGAACTCGGCGATGACATCAGCAAGCAACTCGTCGTCGGCGACAGCGAAGGTGCCCTCGTCGCGGCGCGAGTACCCATCGCATTCGGATTCATCGAGTCCTGCCCAAATCCGTTGAAACCAGATCCGTTCCGCGGCAGCGGCATGCTTGATCAACGAGATCGGAGTTGTCAGCGAGGCGACGAGCCGTCGGCGGGAGTCAGCCTCAGACAGGCCTCGTACAGTCTCGATCAGTGCCTCGCGATTCTGGTCGAGCATGTTCTCGATGATCGACCGTTCCGTGCCGATCCTAATTATGTTGATGGACATAAGCTTTCACTCGATTCTGTCGTAGGTTGGTCAGGGTTGGATGCCGCTCATCGGCTAGGCCGGGTAAGGCAGGGATCCGATTCGGGATTGGCGCGACTCTCGGGAGCGGGGAAACGAGCAGAGAAAGAGCATGCAATCCGCTTGCCGTCAGGGAGTATGTGCTCGAGAGTTCGGGCATCTGATCGGATACGTTCTGCGTACGCGCCGATATACGCTCAGAGTATGTCACGCAACGTGGTATTCGATCCGACCGATCGCGAGATGTTCGATACCCAGCGACAGCGCTTCGACTGGAGCCTACTGCAAAACGGCAACGTATACCGATATGACACTGTGTTTCAACTCGACAGCGCTTGCACCCGCCTCACCGATCTCGGGTACCTGGTACACCGCGTCGACGCCCATTTGTGGACGAACGTCGAGGATATGCACACCGCCTTCGCGAAGACCATGTCCTTCCCCTCCTACTACGGACGGAATCTTGACGCGTTCGCCGACGTGCTCTCCGACGTCGCCAGTTTCGCCTACGGAAGCGATCCCACCAGCTTGGGCACCGTTCTCGCGATCTCCGGCTACGACACTTTCGCGCGCATAGACCGGCGGACCGCCACCTCAGTCTTAGACATCTTCTCGGCCCAAGCACGTTTAGCGGCTCTCTACGCGCATCCGATGCTGTGCCTAGTCGAATCCACCGTCACCGACTATGCCGCGGTCGGCGGTCAACAGGTATCCGTGGGCAGCGTCTGGGATGTCGAACCGGATCCGCCGGCGCCGTTCCATCACGGCGACCTTGTCGAGCAGGTGTTGCAGATCTACGCGGACGAAGCGAGTGCTTCCAAGTATTTCGCTGCGCTGAATCAGGCTCTTGCCGACACACTCGACGCTCACGGGCGCTGGCAAATCCTCAATCCCGTGCTGGCCTCCGAGCGCGTCGCGACCCTTCACGCCGAGAATCGGCCAGAACCACCGCCTACGGGAACTCAGTTGTGGGAGATATTAATTGGCCTCCGTGGTGCCGGGGACCACACCGTCCTCGGCGACCAACTCGTGCACGACCTCTCGAAGTCCGGACTTCACTTCGATCAGCTGATCACAAAATTTTACTCAGCCGAAACGAAGGAACTAAAGCAAGCTCTCACTTACTACCCAAGCCTACAAAACTCAGATGACTGAGAGAGGAACACGCCCTGGTGTTCGAGGGTTCGGAAGGTATGCGCGTCTTCGGTTGTCGCTGAATGGTCGATTCGGCCGCTAACGTCACCTCGTGGATCACACTCAGTCAGTGGAGAAC
Source organism: Rhodococcus sp. ACPA4 (assembly GCF_002300185.1). Lineage (NCBI taxonomy): Bacteria > Bacillati > Actinomycetota > Actinomycetes > Mycobacteriales > Nocardiaceae > Rhodococcus > Rhodococcus sp. ACPA4. Next base: position 917,883 of record NZ_NSDY01000001.1, on the reverse strand, counting down.
TCGGCATCACCGAAACAGGCCGGCCTCCACCGCGTTGGCTGGGTAAACACATTCGTCGCAGCAGCAGCTTCGTCACTGTACGTTGCGGTGAAATGCAATTTCTCATGGCCGAAACCTGCCGACAGCGCGATCGCGATTGCCGGCGCCGTCAGCTTCTGGGTTCTCACGGCACTGATCGCCCTCGCTCTACTCGGCGTGACGATCGTTCGGGGACGTCGGTGGTCGTGGTCGATTGTCGCAATTCCGGTACTCGTGGCGTGCGCCATCATGGTCGCGGCAGTCGGTCGTCCGCACTTCGACAAGTACAGAACTCAGTTCGAAGACGTTGCGCAACAACTTCTTCAGGAGCCGCGCGACCCTGACAGCGACGGATACCGTCGTGATCTACGAATCGCCGATTCGATATCTCCTACGCCAATGTGAGTAGCCGAGGCCACGTATACTTCCACGATGCCCGCGACGGGCTCGACTTCATGGACAACCCCGGTTGGGTGTACGCCCCAAACGGCGTTTCCGAGAAGATTGCGAGGCAACTCCGCTTGGAAAGCATCGATGGAGGCCGGTATCGCTTCCCGAACATAGTCGTCGGCGACTACTGATTTCGATCTATGAAAGTGACGCGAGTGCTGGGATCTCGCGCTGCAGAATCCGCAGCCTTCCGTGAATTGCGCTGAAAGACAATGCAATCGGCGCTTTGCTCACGCAGAGCGCCATCGGGATCGCTAGGTCGGCACCGTTAGGCAAACAATTCCACATCGAAGACAGCGCCTCGGTGGCGATGGCATCGGTACCGGTTCGTGCGAAGCCCTCACGTCGGAAGACTTTCAGGGCGGCGTCGGTAACGGCCTGCCTGCACATTGCATCGCATGTCGGCAACACAGCAGACCGAAGGAGTATTCAACATTCGTAAGTAGAGCGACGGCGCTATGTTTCATCCAGTGAGGATAAATCGCCGTTGACTGGTGGATGTGCAGAATTCGAGACTTGCGAAATTCCGGGGACGATGAAAAGCTAACTGTTACTTCAAGACCCATATCCTGGCCATGTAACCCCGCTTGACGGGCGGGTCGCGCACCGAGGTGTGGAGCGGGCACCTCGAGGGAGACGACCGCCCGCGCTTGGGAATGGACCTTGCTCCAGCATCTGAAATCGCTCGATGTCGGCGGTATTCCACCATCCAGTCATTTGTTGAGCGCTACTTGTCCGTTAGTAGCGCGACTGGTTGATAGTTTCGGTCGGCGTTTCCGTTGCCGACACGAAAGGTTATTTTTCTTGCCATTCAAAGACATTCAGTAGTAGCGGTTTGGGTCCTTGGGCGTGTACGGGGCAACGGTTACCGCGTCGATCCGAGGGTCGGCGATGAGCAGTTCAATCGCTTCTGTGGGTCCACCGATCACTGCGAAGTCAGGATCGACATCGTTTGCAACACACCATGCATGATCCGCCGGCCATATGAAGGCAGGATCCGCGTCGGACGCACCCCTCGGGTCAAACTGGACATCGTGGCCCCAGTCATCCCAATCCGTCAATGCACCGCGGAACAGCCAGTAATCACGGTTGGGAATCTTCACTATAGGAATGTCATCGCCGATGACTTCACATCCCCAGCCGTCCCACAAGCAGAAATAGCAGTTATCCGGCGTGGAGGTGTAGCCGGATAGTAATTCCAGGACGGTTGCGAACTGCCCGGGGTTCTCCACATACCAACTTTCCGCAAAACCCAGATCCGTTGTCTGCTGGCCCTCGGAAGGAATGTCGGGAAGGAATCGGAGCCTTGCATATGCCGGAAATCCGACCGGCCCCTTGGCCGACAGCTGGTACCACGGCATATCCTGCCCGACTAACCAATCGGATGCCGACACATCTGTGCATACGCTCAGGCTCATCCGCTCATTATCCCTGACAAATAGTCGGCCATTCACCCCCGAATACAAAGGCACGCACCGACGCTGAACGGCTCCCGTTCCGCAATCTTGGACGCCCGAAACCCGCGCTCAGTTCGTGCTGTGAGATTCGGTGGTGTATTCGCGACTGCCTCCGGCGCCAATTCGACGCCGCTGTGAACGTCAGAAATGGCGAGTCTTGGCATCACCTGTTCGCGACTCGGTCGGAGTAATGAGGTGCCCGGTTGCGCGTGCTGCGAGGAGGAGTCCGACCAAGGTCAGTCCTGCCGCTCGACTACCTCGGTAGCTGAGCCGATCCGAGCACATCCTCTGTAGTGAGGACTGCGATACATCCGGCCAGGACTGCTTCGCCGTTTCACTCGAGCCGGAAGTTGTCACTCTCAGCTCCTTTTCCGGCACCGGGTTGATCACGGAACCGCAGTCCACCATGCGCGACCCGACACTGTCTACCGAGGCGGAAAGGGGTGCAAGTACCGCTGCTCCGCTCGTGACTAGCGCCAAGGCGGCAAAACACGCGCACGTGAAACCGAACAGAACCGAAGACTTACTGCGCCGAACCTTTCTCCACCAGAAGTAGGTGAGCGCGACCCCGGCAACTACGAACAGCAGACCAGTCCACCAGTCGAAGAATCCGAGCAGGATATACACGAACACCAGGATGAGCGTCCAGAATGCTGCACTGAGCCATTTCGTCGGCGATCGGTTGTCTCGCTGTTCTTCGGTTGCCATCGTGTCATTCTCACCGACTCGTAGCCGTTTCATCGAGAGATGCGATCTAATCTGCCGGGAGCCTCGAGTCCCTCTATCGGCTTCGCAAACGAAACTCCGCCTGCCGCCGCTGGACTCAGCACCCACCGAATCCCCGAAGACGAGTTCAGGTCGCCCACTGTCGGTTTCCCTGGATGCAGTTGCTGTTGCAAAGCCCAGACACCAGCGTCGTCAAGGGCGCCGCGATCGATCTGACATACCCAGTCGAAATCTATTGTAGACCAAGCAATCTGACATCCGTGGGTCTAAATCCTCGACTGCCGGTCCCAGCGCGGTCGCCGGCCGAGCCAACCTGCCATGTCACGAGATCGGCGGAGAGTGCTGTACTGGGGCAAGGATTCGACGGATCGCCGCAGCGGAGCTAGGCCTGAGAGCGGAGACTACCGGTTTCAGGTTCCGTGCCGTTCAGTTGCTGGCGCACCGTGGTTGCGATGAGGGCGAGCGCAGCGCCGAGAGCACGCTGCTGCGCCCCACTGAGGGGGTCGAAGACCAACTCTCGCACTCTTTCGACGTGGCCGGGCGCGCTGTCGACAACCTTCTGGCGCCCGGCCTCGGTCAGCGTCGCAAGTGTGTAGCGCCCGTTATCCGGGTCTGGTCGGCGAGTGACCCACTGGCGCTGCTCGAAACGGACCATCAGCTTCGACATTCGGGGCTGACTACTGTCGCACTGCGCAGCCAGGTCACTGAGTCGCATCGTCAGGTCGGCGGCCATCGACAGGCGCGCGAGGACGCTGTACTCGAAGTTCGATGTCTCGGCGTCCTTCTCCAATTGCCGATCGAGCAACGTCGGCAGTGCGATGACAACGGTAAGCAGGTCCTGCCACACCGCTTGCTGGTCTTCGTCAAGCCATCGCGGCGAAGTCGTCATGGTGCCAAAGCGTACATCCTTCCCAGCCATTTGACTTGCCTAGGCAAGTCAGTCATCGTGTTCTTACTTGCCTAGGCAAGTCAGGTGGTCGCAGCTAGGTACTCGTCGAGTGCCTTTCACCGAAAGCTGGCCGCGCGGCCCAACAGCCCAGCCGGGCAGACCCTGCTGGACCCGACAACCACACACGAGGAGAGTCCATGAAAGCGATTCGTTACCACAAGTTCGGCGACACCAAGGTTCTGCAAGAAGAGGAAGTGGCACGTCCAGCACCCAGTCTCGGCCAGGTGCTGGTTAAGGTCGCCGCCACGTCGTTCAACCCGGTAGACGACCACATCCGCTTAGGGGTGCTCGCAGAAGCCATTCCCACCACATTGCCGATCACGCCTGGTCTGGACGTTGCGGGCACCGTCGTCGAGCTGGGCGCGGAGGTCAGCCGACTGCAGGTCGACGATCGCGTCGTCGGCATGTTTCCCCTGGACCAGCACGGCGGCGCGGCAGAGTACGCGGTGATCGCGGCCGATCTCCTCGCCGCGGCGCCCAGAGCTGTGACCTTGACCGATGCCGCAGCCCTTCCACTCGCCGGCCTCGCCGCCCGGCAGGCCGCCATCGAACTGGCCGACATCCAGAAAGGGCAGAGCGTGCTCGTCAACGGAGCCGGTGGCGCGGTGGGAAGCCTCGTCGTCCAGCTTGCGGTCGACGCCGGCGCTACCGTAACCGCCGTCGACGGACCACAGCACGCCGTTCGTCTACACGGTTACGGCGCCACGAAGGTCGTCGGCCCGCTGGACCTAGATGCGGGTCCTGCCGCCATAGGCGGGCCTTTCGACGTGGTCGTCAATCACGTGCGTTTGGATGCGGACGGACTTGCGAAGCTAACCCCGTTCGTTGCCGACGGCGGTATCGCGGTCAGCTCCGCCGGGGCCGTACCCGCCGACGACGAGCGCTCGGTGCGAACCTCGAGCGTATGGGTGACGCCCAACGGCTCCCACCTGGCAGACATGGTGTCCCGCCTCGACGAGGGCCGCCTCGAACTCACCGTTGTCGATCACCGGCCACTGCAGCAGCTACGAGCCGTCCACGAAGAAGCCGCGAGCGGCAAGCTCATTGGCAAAACCGTCATCACGATCGACTAGACCACGCTGACGCCCCTCGCAGAATATCGAGAGGGGCGTCATGCACCCGGTGGATCCCAGTCACGGCGGCCCAGAATTTCCGCAAGTTGAGCAACGACAGCAACTTATCAATGACACTGTCCCGCAACATATCCTACGTACTACTGTACTCGCATATCGAAACTCGTCTTATTTCTCGGTCCTTCTGCTCAACTGCCCGACGACGCATCCCCGGATCGACCGAGGTGCGCAGCTGCGCCAGATGTTCAAATACTGAGGGCGGACATGATCTCGCCGAATGCACCTTCACGCCCCGGCAAGATGACCTTCTGAAACAGCGTCAGCACGCACTCGTCGATGTCGTCCGTCGCGGACAAACTCTTGCGCGACACCTCAATTGCACGAAGTCCACGCGCACGCACGTACCGAGCCAGCTCGATTCCGTCGCGCCGCGCTGCTGCCTTACGACCTGAGGAATGTTCGAACCGGTAGTGGCGCCCAGCGACCGCAACTTCGCAGAGTTTGTTCCTGCGCCGCATCCCATGACGCTTCTCGTCCGAGACACTCACAGCCGTGCCGTCCGGGAATCGTAAGGTCGCGGGCGTACCCTTGGTCAGCGCGGGGCCGAATCGATCGATCCGTTCGGCCAGCGTCTCCCGCTTCAACCTGCCGAAATGCGCGATGAATTCGTCGCCTTCCGCTGGAAAGAGTTCGGCGCGCACTATTCCGGCAGGATCGAATATCGCGACGGACGAGAGGTCTGCCGCGATACGCACAGACCATCCTGTCTCGGTGGGACTCTTCCAATTCATGATCCGCAGTATCCCACCGCGGCAGTGGCCAGACGGACATCACGGGTGCCACCGGCTCGCGGGTCTGATCATGGTTCAGTAGTGGACGCATGAAGATGGAATGTCGCGCCCTTCTCGAGTTCGTCCGCGGTGAAATCCGGTGACGTGAAACTCCCCGCGTAGGGCGCTGAACTGCTCACCGTGAGTGAGTAGTTGCGTTGATTCGCGGGGATGGCGTCGAAGCGCGCCACATACGTGCAGGTACCGGTTCCGTCGGGATTCTGTTCCACGGAGTTGACTTCCAGCACAGACCTTGTCGATGCGGCGCCGCTTCCTCCATCAACGAATATCGTGTCGTTCGGCGCGACCGGGATTGTTCCGACGATGCACTGTCCGGAATCCGGATCGGCTCGTTCAGCGTCCCCGATGACGGTCACCACGGCGGTAAAGGTTTTCGGATCATCTGTATTGGACACACAACCGGTCAGCGCCATTGTCCCGATCGACAGCAATACTGCAGCGTGTCTGCCCCTTCGCCCCATGGACTCACAGTAGACCGACACGAGCGGATGGAAGGTTGATGTCCGAGAAAGTCTGAAAATCAGGGCACAGGCGGAAAATTAACGACTGCCCCGTCGAGCGGCAACTGGTCGGTGCGGTCGCCCTCGTTCGGTCCCTTGACGAGAGCGCCGGTAGCTGCCGATCCGACAAACGTGAAGCTGTCGATCTCGTAGGGCACATTGTCGCCGGACAGCGGTACCGCTGCCCGTGACACATGGAAGTGCAGATGCGCTTCTGAGGTGTTGCCCGAGTTGCCGAGGTTCCCGATCACCTGACCCGTGGTCACCAGATCCCCTACATTCACAGTCGCCGACATCGGTTTCAGGTGGGCATAGAACGCATAGTTTCCGTTGCCGATGTCGATGATGACGTAGTTGCCACCCAATTGATCGAACGGCATGTCCTTCGGAACTTGTTGCGGCATTTGATCCTGCTCGCCCGAGACGACAGCCACGACGGTGCCGTCGGCCACCGCCAGCAGAGGCGCGCCGTAGGCGAAGTAGTCCTCATTTTTCGATCCGCCACCACGAGACCTGCTGAGCGGGACTGCATCCGGGTCGATCCTCAGCCAGTCGACGGCAAATCGCTCGGTGCCGTTGATCCTGCCACCGACCGCCATCATCCCGGCGCGATGTTGCGAGAGCCCGCAGCAACCGTCCCCGACCACCCAACTGTCGCCGGCTAATGGAGGACCGATAACCACCGGCAAGTCTGTGCTGGTCATGACTGTTCCACCGAACTGCGTGACGTTATCGGGATATCGCGCAGCACTGGCAGCGTCCTCCGGCGTTGCTTGGCCGAACGTCGCAGTCAGTCGATGGGTCACCACAGACGGAACATCGTCGGGGCTCTCGTATTCGTCGTCGAGCACCATCAGCACAGTGCGCCCCACCGGGATCTCGGTGAACGGCGTCCAGGAAAAGTTCCCTACCAGAATCGAACGCGCAGATACTTGGCCCTGATCGAGGGTCGATACGACGGTCCCGTCCGGTCCCCCGGCCAGCGTTTCGATCTTTGTGATGGTCGCGGGCCGCGGTGAGAAGTTCAGCACTTCGATCTCGTAGGCCACGTGCAGCATTCCGTCGGTCCCGGTGACAGGGATCGGATTCGGCCCGAGCGCCGAGATCACCAACGGCGACGTGACGTCGGTTTCAGTCGGATAGCCGCGCGGGATCCCCCCTCGGCTGTCGATGGTCGACGTCGTGAGCACGGTCGGTCCGGTGGTGTCGATCGACGATGAACACCCGGCGATGACGAGGGTCATTACTGCGGCGGCGATTGCCCACCCTGCCAAAGGGCTGTGTGAAGTCGTCATGCGAACTCCAGAGCAGGCCCCTGCCCAGTGCGTCGGCCCAGTTGTTTCGAGCCTAGGCACGAAAGACCCTCTTTGTCCTGATTTTGTGGATCAGGACAAAGAGGGTCAAATCCTCGTGATCAGGCGCCTACGTACGACGAGAGATGCTGGCCGGTCAGGGTTGAGCGATCGGCGACAAGATCGCTCGGCGTGCCCTCGAACACGATCCGTCCACCGTCGTGACCGGCACCGGGACCAAGATCGATAATCCAGTCTGCATGTGCCATGACCGCTTGGTGATGCTCGATGACGATAACCGACTTCCCGGAGTCGACGAGTCGATCCAGTAGTCCGAGCAGCTGCTCGACGTCAGCCAAGTGAAGGCCTGTGGTCGGCTCGTCGAGGACGTACACGCCGCCCTTTTCGGCCAGGTGCGTAGCAAGCTTGATGCGCTGACGTTCACCGCCCGACAGCGTCGTGAGTGGCTGGCCGATGGTGAGGTAGCCGAGCCCCACATCCACGAGTCGCACCAGAATCTTGTGTGCGGCCAAGGTTTTAGCCTCACCGTCACCGAAGAACTCTTCAGCCTCGGCGGCCGACATCGCTAGAACCTCGCTGATGTCCTTCCCTCCGAATTTGTACTCCAGGACATCGGCCTGGAACCGCTTTCCCTCGCACTCCTCGCACACCGTCGCAACGCCGGCCATCATCGCCAGATCGCTGTAGATGACGCCGTTGCCGTTGCATGTAGGGCAGGCACCTTCAGAGTTGGCGCTGAACAGCGCCGGCTTCACACCGTTGGCCTTCGCAAATGCCTTGCGGATGGGATCGAGCAGACCGGTGTACGTTGCCGGGTTACTCCGACGCGAACCGCGGATCGCGCCCTGATCGATCGACACCACGCCCTCCCGCTTCGCGAGCGAGCCATGGATCAACGAACTCTTTCCGGACCCGGCCACGCCGGTCACCACAACCAGCACACCGAGTGGCACATCAACGTCGACGTTCTGCAAGTTGTGGGAGATTGCGCCACGGATTTCCATTGCGCCCGTTGACTTTCGCACGCTCGCTTTGAGTGCAGCTCGGTCGTCGAAATGACGTCCCGTGACCGTGTCACTGGCCCGCAAGCCGTCAACGGTGCCCTCGAAGCAGACAGTTCCGCCCGCGGCGCCTGCGCCGGGGCCGAGATCGACGATGTGATCGCCGATAACGATCGTCTCCGGCTTGTGCTCGACGACAAGCACCGTATTTCCCTTGTCACGCAACTGCAGCAGAAGGTCGTTCATGCGCGCGATGTCGTGGGGATGAAGGCCCGTCGTGGGTTCGTCGAACACGTACGTGATGTCGGTGAGCGAGGACCCTAGATGGCGAATCATCTTGGTGCGCTGAGCTTCACCACCGGACAGTGTCCCGGACGGCCGGTCAAGGCTCAGATAGCCCAGTCCGATCTCCACGAACGAGTCGAGCGTTTCACCGAGCGTCGTCAACAAGGGCGCCACTGACGGTTCTTTCAAACCGCCGACCCACTCCGCGAGATCGCTGATCTGCATCGCACACGCATCAGCGATGTTGATGCCTTTGATCTTCGACGATCGCGCACCCTCACTCAGCCGTGTGCCATCGCACTCGGGGCATGTGGTGAACGTGATTGCCCGCTCAACGAACGCCCGAATGTGCGGCTGCATCGCGTCGACATCCTTGGACAGGAACGACTTCTGGATCTGCGGAATCAGTCCTGTGTACGTCAGGTTGATTCCTTCGACCTTGATCTTCGTCGGTTCTTTGTAGAGCAGGTCGTTCAGTTCCTTCTTGGTGTACTTCTTGATCGGCTTGTCGGGATCGAAGTAGCCGCATCCCCGGTAAATCCGGCCGTACCAACCGTCCATGCTGTAGCCGGGAACAGTGATCGCACTATCGTTGAGCGACTTGGTGTCGTCGTACAGCGCTGTCAGGTCGAAATCGTTGACCGAGCCGCGCCCCTCACAACGCGGACACATTCCACCGGTGATGCTGAAGGTCCGCCGTTCCTTCGTCTGACGGCCACCGCGCTCCACGGTGAGCGCACCCGCACCGGAGGCTGACGCGACATTGAACGAAAATGCCTGGGGCGAACCGATATGCGGCTTACCGAGACGACTGAAGAGAATACGAAGCATCGCGTTGGCGTCGGTGGCAGTACCTACCGTCGAGCGAGGGTCGACGCCCATCCGTTGCTGATCGACGATGATCGCCGTGGTCAAACCGTCGAGCACGTCGACGTCCGGCCGCGCCAGAGTCGGCATGAACCCCTGAACGAAGGCGCTGTACGTCTCATTGATCATCCGCTGCGACTCCGCGGCGATGGTGCTGAACACCAATGAGCTCTTGCCCGAACCCGAGACACCGGTGAAGACCGTCAGCCTGCGCTTGGGAATTTCGACGCTGATGTCCTGGAGGTTGTTCACGCGCGCGCCCTGCACGCGGATCAGGTCGTGGGTGTCCGCAACATGTAGCTCTCGCTCCGCCATTTCAGCCGTGCTCATCATGTCTCCATCTCTCAGGTGAGGGCCACCCACACAGTGTCGCCCTGTGTGGGTGGCCGCGGTTCTCTTCAGTTGACTCAGCGGAGCTCTTGGATGCGGATCAAGTTGCCTGCTGGGTCGCGGACGGCGCAGTCCCGAACACCGTACGGTTGCTCGGTCGGCTCCTGGACGACGTCGATGTCGCCGGCCTGCAGCCGCTCGAAAGTACCGTCGAGATCCTTGGTGGCCAACAGAATACCGGCATAGGTGCCCTTGGCCATCATTTCGACGATGGTGCGACGCTCCTCGTCGGTGATACCCGGATCGACGGCCGGGGGATGCAACACGATCGACGTGTTGGGCTGGTCGGGCGGGCCGACGGTTATCCAGCGCATCCCGTCGTAGCCGACGTCGAGGCGGACCTCGAAACCGAGCAAGTCGCGGTAGAAGGAAAGGGCGGCCTCCGGGTCGTCCTGCGGAAGGAAACTCGATGCAATGGTGATGTCCATGAATGTCACGCTATCTGCGGCTGGCGGCCGGCGCTTCTCGATTCCTGATCGGTCTTGTCACCTGTTTCGACACGCAGGACGGCATGCCCTCGGTCACGCCGGCAGCCTCGTCTCGATAGACGCTCGGTGGAACGCCGACCAACTCGGTGAAACGAGTGCTGAAGGTACCGAGCGATGAACAGCCAACGGCAAAACAAACCTCGGTGACACTCAGATCACCGCGACGCAGCAGCGCCATGGCGCGCTCGATGCGTCGTGTCATCAGATAGGAATACGGCGGCTCGCCGTACGCCAGCCTGAACTGGCGACTGAGGTGCCCGGCCGACATGTTCACTCCGCGGGCAAGCGCCTCCACGTCCAGGGGTTGCGCGTACTCCCGGTCGATCCGGTCACGAACACGCCGAAGAAGCGCGAGGTCGCGCAGTTGTTGCGTGGTCGCGGGTCTACTTGTCACAGGTTCGATCGTGCCATGTCCGAGCACGTTCTCGCCGATTTCCGCGGGGAAGCGAACAATGATTTGGTCAAGCTGACACGGCTTCCGGCACGCTGAAACGTGTGCTCACTGTTTGCAAACTGTGTTAGCTCCGAGGCACCTACGACCGCAACATGGCCACAAACGCAGCAATGTTCGTGACCACGCGATCGGCCTTCTCCTGCTCGGTGAGATTTTCCTGATACCGGTTGCCTGCCGACGGCCGCCGCTTGTTGCGCGCATACAGCGGACAGGCCAGGTCAGTGCACATATAGGTGCCGATTGTGTCGCCGCGTCGGCCGGCCTCACCGATCTTGGCGGCGGTCAGCAGTGATACTCCCCCGCTGCCGTGCGTCGTGAGGCAAATCGTGCACATTTGCGCGCGACCTGATTTGCCGGTTTGGTATCGGAGGGCGATGCCGACTAACTCGTCGCCCTGCGGGATCACCAGATATCCCCGCCCGGGCATGGTCGGATCGTTCCAACCGAAGAAATCCAGGTCTTCCCATGGGCGCTTCTCGAGATCCCGTGGCACCGGCAATCGTTTTGCGTCGCCTTTCGAACAATTCACGAACGACGCGCGAATTTCGCGTTCGGTGAGCGGCAGCACGGTGGAACTCCATTTCGACAGTTGAATCAAGCCGAACCGACGCTACTCACGATCGTTACCTCGCGCAACGTATTTTCCGGGCTACGCGATCTAATCCGTCTCGAGGTCGACCACCAAGAAATCCTCCCGGCGTGGCCCCCACTCCCGGTCTGTTAGTTGATAGGAACGCAGTCCCTGCGGCGGGTGCGCCAACTCGTAGAACTGTTCGGTCCCGGAAACGAACTGCATCGATGCCCACCCCCAGCGCGAACCGTGCGGTTGCCGCGGATCAGGCTGCATATCCGAAACGATGGACACGAGTCGAAGTCCACGAACAACTCCTGTAGCAACGGCGTCCGCGTCGAAATCCTGCCAGGCCTGCGACGCATTCGAATTCTTCCGCATCGTGCCCGCACGTAGATGCAGCGCACCGGATACCTCGATCTGCGACGGAATCGGTAGATCAGCGTTAAACGTGAACTGTAGATTGCCCGCACCGCCGATCGAAGGTTGTTGTACCACATCAATATCCGGGTCTGCAGTCAACCGCCGCACCATCGGATTCGAACTTCGGCGAACCTCCGCGACACACGACCAGGTCGGCTCCAACGCAGCCCACCTCCGCGGACTGTCAGGGTTCCACGACAATCCCCAACGGATGGTTTCTCCCAGCCTCGGCGGCACAAACCGCCGAAACCGTAACCAGTCGATCACCACCGGAGTGTTCATGCCTGACCGTACCAAGCAGCGCTCTCAGAAAAGCGTCAATGCCGCTCCGGCACCGACCAATTCGCGTTCAACCCGTGGACCCTCGAGCTCACGATGCTGCGACGGTCCCGCCAATCCATGACGCTCCACCAGCGGTTCGACGCGCTTCTTGAGCCAACTCTTGTACTCGGGCGTGACGTAGGCACCGCGCCCGTAAAGTTCGCGATACCGGCGAATCAGCGCGGGATGCTCTTGCGCCAGCCAGTTCAGGAACCATCCGCGCGTACTGCCACGAAGGTGCATCGGAAAGACCGTCACGCCGGTGGCACCGGCGTCGGCCAGTGCGGCAAACAGTTCGTCGAGGTGCTGGCTCGAATCTGTGAGGAACGGGATGACCGGCGCGACCATCACGTTGCACGAGAATCCGGCGTCGGTGATTGCCCGGATCATCTCCAGTCGAGCGCGCGGCGATGGTGTGCCAGGTTCGATCTGCTTCTGTAAGACGGGATCGTTGATCGCCAGCGACACTCCGATGCCGACATCGACCTGGGTGGCAGCCATTTTGAGCAACGGCAGATCTCGGCGCAGCAAAGTCCCTTTCGTAAGGATCGAAAAGGGCGTACCGGATTCTGTCATCGCTCGAATGATGCCGGGCATCAATCGGTATCGGCCTTCGGCCCGCTGATACGGATCGGTGTTGGTGCCCAGCGCTACGGGCTCACGCTTCCATGACTTTCGCGCTAATTCCTTGCGCAGAACCGCCGCAACGTTGGTCTTCACGACAACTTGCGAATCAAAGTCCCGGCCGGCGTCGAGGTCGAGGTACTCATGGCTCGGACGCGCGAAGCAGTACCGGCACGCATGGGAACAACCGCGAAACGCATTGACGGTGTAGTTGAATGGCAACGTCGATGCTTCCGGCATCTTGTTGAGCGCACTCTTACAGAGCACTTCATGGAACGTGATGCCCTCGAACTCAGGCGTCTGCACCGAGCGGACCAACCCGGCTCGCTCGAGCCCGGGCAACGCTCCGTCGTCTGCATCCAATGCCTGACCCGACCACCTCATAACCCCAAGTCGAACACTTGTTCTATGCTATGTCAAGATGAACCGTGGAAGCGACCCGTGCTTCACCACGGTCGATCAGTTGTTGGCAGAATCAACGCCATGTCCAACAGAATCAACATCTCGTCCGGTTCCGAATGGGAACCGAAGATCGGTTACTCCCGCGCCGTCCGCATCGGCAATCAGGTTGCGGTTTCAGGCACCACCGCCCCCGGCGAAACCCTGAACGATCAGACCCGTGCCGCCCTCGACACCATCAAGGCCGCACTCGAAGAAGCCGGCGCTTCGCTCGGCGATGTCATCCGCACCCGCATGTACCTGCGCGACATGTCGCAGTGGGAGCAGGCCGCACTCGCTCACGGTGAAGTATTCGGCGACATCCGTCCGGCTACGACAATCCTCGAGGTCAGCTCGTTGATCGACCCCGCTCTACTTATCGAGATCGAAGCCGACGCAGTTCTGAGCTGACTGCAGTGCTGAGCTGACTGCAGTTCTGAGCTGATTGCCAACCCGGCAATCATGAATCGGTTCAACTACTGTGAGCCGATGAAATCGAGCCGAATCGTGACCACAGCGATCGCACTGAGTTTCACATTCGCTCTACTCTTGCCCGGATCCGTAGCTGCGGATCCGGGCAAGAAGCTATCCATAGCCTGCGGAACTCCACTGACTGCCGGCGAGGTCGAAAGAATTGCGTACCTCAGCGACGTATCGACGCTGCACGGAGAAGGCCTCGAACGCTTGGAGTCCGCAGTCGAGCGGCATCACCAAATCACCACAATCCTTGTATCACATCATGATTGGCGCGGACTCTTCTCGATCGGTCTCGATGCCGTCGAACATGAGGCGGTCATGCCCCTACAGCGCGATCCGGCCGCATTCACCAACAGATCCTGGGCACATTCGGTCAGTTACGAACTATTGCGCCGCTACCTGACCAATATCCACGCCGAATTCACCGGCGCTCCTACCGATCCCGCATGGAGCAACTACTTCTTGTTGACGCGCCAATGCGATATCAGTCCCGCACGCGTCGCCATGGCTGGCTACAACGCACACCTCACAGTCGATCTCGCCTACACCGTGGCCACCGCTACCACCCAGCCCGTCGATATCCCCGATTTCTACAAGATCGTCGATTCCATCGCGACAAAAGGCGGTTCGATAGTTTCCGACACCAAAGCCGAATACGGCGCCGACTTGGGCCCACTGTGGCGGTTCTACTTCGTCGGTGAGGGGCTCGATCGGCTGACCGGAAACTCCGAACCGTCCCAGCTTCTGCTCAGGGCCGCCGACAGTGGATACAACACGATCACGTTGACCAACGGTTTTGCACTACAGAACCCGCATACGAAGGCCGGCACCGAACAGGAGATCGACGCACTGTGGCGCACTACCGACGTCGCGCTCGACGCGCTCGCACGCCTTGGCGGCCTGTGACGCCGCGACCGACATGACGATCAATCGGACATGCCTGCGACAATGGAGCCATGACGGGCTACACCGCGCGAATCTCGGTACCGAACCCAGCCATGCGTGCGGTACGAGATCTGTTGCGGGGACCGGCAATTGTATGTTCCGGGGAATCCTCCATCCGCGATGCCGCTGCACTGATGACCGAAGCCGGGCGTCGAGCCGTCGTAATTCCCACAGATGCAAGCACTTACGGAATCTTCACGGAGGGCGATCTGCGCAGCCGAGTTGTTGTCGGAGGAATCGACAGCGCTCGCCCGGTCTCCACGGTGATGACGCCGTCTGCCGTGACGGTGGATCCTGATCGACTCGGAGCCGACGCTGTCACAGACATGCTCGAACACGGATTGCGCCACCTTCCCGTCGTCACGGCGTCCGGCGAGCTTCTCGGTGTGCTCGAACTGAGCGACCTTCTGACGTCGGCAACAAATCAGGGCTTCGAACTTCGCGCCGCCCTTGCGACTGCCAAGACCGACGTCGAACTTATTGCCACAGCCCGAGCTGTACCTGAGCTGGTCACCGGCCTGGTCGACGCACGGGTCTCACCCATCGACATCAGCGGCACACTGTCGGTCTTGATCGACGTGACGGTTCGGCGCGCAATCGAACTGGTGGTGGGCGGCGACGAACGCCCGGACTTTGCCTGGCTGTCACTCGGCAGCGCGGCCCGGCGCGAGGCTCTGCCGTCGTCGGACATCGACAGCGCGTTGGTGTGGGGTGGAGAGTCGCACCGCGAAGGTGCGGATGCGGCGCAGCGGATCCACGAGATTCTCGACCGGTGTGGATTCCCTCGCGACGCGCAGAACGCGGTCGCAACTCAGGCACGATTCGCACGTACGCTCCCGCAGTGGCGCCGCGCCTTACGCAAGTGGGTAGCCAATCCCTATCAGGACCAGGCACTCGTCATGCTGTCGATGCTGGCAGACGCCCGCGTTGTTGCCGGAGATCCTGCCCTCGATCCGAGGCCCGAAGCCTTGGATCAGTTACGCCTCAACCCGGCCGTCATGCGACTACTACTTCGAGAAGCCGTGGGCGAGAAGGCAAAACTACATTCGTTGCGGGACGTGGTGACACGCCGTACCGGTACTGTCAACCTGAAATCCACAGCTGTGCAACCGATCGTGAATATCGCACGCTGGGCCGGCACGTCCGTAGGCGCACGTACGAGCACCACCGTCGAACGCCTGAAGGTTGCTTCCGACACCGGTTTCCTCCCCGCCGACGACACGCGGGTGCTCATCGAGTCTTTCGAGGTTCTCCAGCAGATCCGAGTCCGTCACCAGACGGATCAGTTTGCCGCCGGCATGATGCCCACCGACGAGATCGTGGTCGCGGACCTCACTCCGCTCTCGCGCAGCCTGCTCGGCAATGCGGTGAGAGAAGTAGCCGGGGTGCAACGCCGACTCGAGTACGAGGCATCAGCATCCGCGCTACCGGATATCGAACCCTAGATACATCCGAACTGCACAAACGCCGAATGTGTCCGGAGCGCAATCGCTCCGGACACATTCAGAAGTGTTCAACCACAAGGGTGGTTAGACGGACAGGCTCTGTCCGGGGAAGATCAGGTTGATGTTTGCGACCTGACCTGCAAGAGCGTCGAGCGAGATGCCGTGAGCTGAAGCGATCGAAGACAAGGTGTCGCCGACCTGGATCACGTAGTTGCCGCCGGTAGTGGCAACAGGAGCGGATTCGACGCTGGCCTCAGCCGTGACGGGTGCAGAAGCCTCCTGGTAGGTGGCTGCGGTGGTTCCGCCGGTCAGGTACTGGCCGCACACGGGCCATGCGCCGACGCCCTGGCCTTCGAGAACGTTCTCGGCGACGCGGACCTGCTCGGACTGGCTTGCGTTGGCAGCGTTGCCCGATCCGCCGTATGCCTCCCACGTGCTCTGCGTGAACTGCAGGCCGCCGTAGAAGCCGTTTCCGGTGTTGGCTGCCCAGTTTCCGGAGGACTCACAGTTCGCGACTCCGGACCAGTCGTGGCCGGCTGCGGAGGCGGTGCCGGTGCTCATCGCGAGCGGGATGGCTACTACTGCGCCGGCTGTTGCAACTGCGCCGAGGGCGCGCTTGAAAGTAATGCTGGTCATCAGGTAAATCCTCTCCGCTACCGCGGACGACATCGGACCTGGCACATGTGTGCCGTATCGAACGACTCGCCTGTTTCACTCCTGCCCCGCGAAGGTTTGGGGAGTACCGGACCCGCGGGGCAGAAGCACGCAGTTGCGGGCCGGTGTTTGTCCGGCTGTTTCGGACTGCCAACGACGCTAGGCGATGGTCACGGAAAGGTCACGGGGCAATTTTTTGGCACGCCCGTATCATTAGCCCGCCCGAAATCGGCAGAAAATTGCAGGTCGGAGGTTTGATTCGAGCTTCAACCATACCGATCGTTATCCGTCCGTTACGTGACGACCATCACAGACTTTTTGTGACTCGCCGCACGGAAATCACGGCCTTGTTATCAAATTTGTGCATCGAGAACCGTCGCCAGGTCCTTCATCCACACCAAGAACTCTTCCGGATCACTGAACGCAACCCCGTCGACTGCGGCAACTTCCGGCGCGATGTCGACGCCGCCGACTACCAATGCGTCGCCGCCGAGCGCCAACACGGCCGCAAATGCCGGCAAGTCACCCCGGTCGTCACCCGCGTATGCCACCGCATCGACGCCAGCGGCCCGGATCGCCCGCTGCAATCCCGTCCCCTTGTCCTCGTCTACAGGAGCGCGCAACTCCTCGACGAGCTTGCCCGGCTCGCGGCGCAGCCCGGTCTTCGCTGCGACCTCACGCACCACATGCTCCACGAACGCCGCAGCGGCAACTCTCTCGCGTGCCTGCCGCCAATGCACAGCGACGGCAAGCCCCTTTCCCTCGACGTGAATCCCTGGGACGCCTGCGGCATCAATCATTCGCCGCAGTTCGGCCTCTGCCTCCGCAACCGCCGGCTGCCACTGCGCTACGGCCGGCAACACTCGAATTTCCCCGTCAACCCACGTCTCGACTCCGTACGAGCCCATGAGGACAACATTCTCGCCGGGCACCCGCTCACGAAGGAAAGAGACGGGACGACCGGAAAGCAAGCCCACCATTGCGAGATGACGTGACAGCGCGTCGAGTACCTCGGCGGCGCCCGGCAAGAGAGCGCTCGCGGCCGGATCGTCGACTATCGGAGCGAGAACCCCGTCGAAGTCCATCACCAATCCGGAACGGGTGGGATCGGACGCAAGTCGGGCAATAACGTCCGAAGCAGTTTTCATGGGTTCAGTCTCTCAAAGGTGTCGGCACACACGAACATGCACTCGACCAATTCATTCCGTTAGAGTCCTGCGAAGACGCTTACCAACTACGGGGGTAATGATGAGCGAGCTTTCTGTCGTCACCGACGACATCCGCGCGTATGGCACTACAGCAGCAGAATCTGCCGGTCAGGTTACCCACGCCGCGGTAATGGATCTGAACGCCAACCTCGCAGCCGTAGCACCGGCAGTCGGGCCCGTCGGACTCGAGTTCCTCGAAGCCTTCGCGCGTGCACAGGCGACGCACACCAAAGACGTTGCGGCACTTGCCGCGTACTATGCCGGAACTTCTGCGACGGCCGGTGCGGCCGCGAGCACATACGACGGCACCGACCAGGCGGGCGCCGCCGACCTCCGACGTACCGCTGCCACCAACGGGGACCTTGCATGAGCACTCCTGACGACCCTACGACGGTTCTCGAGTTTCTCCAGGGCAGTGCGCTTGCACCCGTTCTCGGCCTGGAACTGCCCGAGCCCGTCGAGAACTCGGCGATTCCTGATTTCCTCATAGCGCCGCCCACGCCGGAACTCCCGCAGGGCGCCGCCGATCTGATCATGCAAGGAATTTCACTGCCGTCCCTGCCCGGCGTGGACCAACTGTTCACACCGCTGATCCAGCTTGCGCAGAGCCTCGGTTCGGGGGTCTTCAGTGGTGTTGATCCGGTCAACGTCCTCAGTTCGGCCAGTGCACTCATCGACAAGGCAGCCGGACTGTCCACACAGGGGCTTTCCTCAGTGAGCCAAACATGGAGCGGCGCAGGTAACCAGGCCGCTACACAGATCAACGAGGTAGCTCAACGCAGCGGATCAGAGCTCAGCGATCGCGGGAATGCAATCTCCCAAACCACTGCTGCAGCGGCGGAATCCGTGCAGCGTGGCAACGCTCAATTGGCGACCATCGCACAATCATTTGCCTCGGCAGTGGTAGCGGCAGCGCCGATAGCGTTGACCCCGCCCGGGCAGGCCGTGCTGCTCGCGGCAGCGGCAGAACACATGCAGGCGGCCATCGCAGCAGTAAATGCGACCCGCTCGGAAATGCTCGCACACACTGCCACGATGAACTCCCTTGCCGGTTCGATCCCGGTTCCGGCACCACCAGTCAGCGATGCACTCGCTGCAGCTGCACCGCTCGCCCAACAAGCATCAGAGCTGATGGACGGCGCTACCGGTGGAGCCACACAATTACAGTCCGCCACCGGTGGTTCAGCAGCCGGCGCCACACCATCCGGACCGGCGCAGACCAGCGCAGCGCACGCCGCAGCGGCATTGAACTCGGGCGTCGACAAACTCTGGGGCACTGGAAATCCGTTCGCCGCTTCGGGCGCAGGCGTCTCACACCAACTCGGAAGTGCGGGTGGTGCAATCGGGCCCGCAGCCACCACGCGCGCGGGCAGCGGAACGTTCGGAGCCTCCTCAGGTGGCGGTGGCATCGTCGGACCTTCAGGAATTGCAGCGCTACAACCCCTTTCGTCGACCAGCCAATCCCCTACCCCCTTTGCGCCGTCGGGAACTGCTGGTGGTGCAGTGACCGGCACGAGTCCAGGAGGCGCCATGATGGGTGGTGGAGCAGGAGCGATGGGTGGTGCCCGGGGGCAACAGGACAGTTCGAGGACCACACCGGGTTACCTGATCGAGGTATCGGACAACAACGCTGTCATCGGGGATCTCCCCATGGTCACTCCCGCGGTGATCGGATCAGAAGATCCCGACCAGGCATTGTTCACCGGGCTCTGAGACAACCCACACACTCGACGGGTACGTGCACACTACGTTCGAGAGACGTTGAGCCAGCGGGTGACTGGAGTCGATTTTGTCCGATATGAGTAACACTGGCGAATGTGTGGGCGATTGAATCCGTGAATGGTCGTCCAAACGAGAGCAGGAGTGTGCATATGGGTTCCATCGACATTCTCAATTGGCTTCACGAGGGAGCAAGTGCCGGAGACCCCATCAGGGGTCCGCTTTACGTAGTGGCGTTCATCGCGATCGGACTGGTCAGCGTACTGAGCGGCGGAGCCGTGATCTAGGCGTACCTGGCAGTTGATCGTCGGTGTGAGAAATTTGGGGTCACGAGCGTCGGGGGTCGAGGTCCACACGGTCAGCCTTGGTATCAGTCAGTCTTCGACGTACTCGACTGATAGACCTCCCCCTGACGCATTCCTTCGCAGCGAAGACGGCGATCGCCAACGCCGCAATCTGATCTGGGACCAGCCGGACAGGCTGTTGAGCACAAGGCCTACCAGCAGGACAGTCGAGAGATACGTAAAGCGAAGTGTCTGCTTCGAATCCGCAACTGCCAACGCCGAGCCGAGTTCGCGGTGCGTCGACCGACACGTACGAAGCCAACGCGAAAGCGAAGATACTGCGCCATCAGCAATATCCGTCAGTATCAGTATCAACGAGACCGATCGCATCCTCGAGAGCGCGCCCGATCCGTGGATCAGTAGGTTCATATCCACCTAGGCCTGGCTTGTAATTACCATAGTCAGACCCTAGGGTTCTGACTATAGAAAGCACAAGTCAGATGTCAGCCGAACTACGGGAGCCCTCGATATGACTGTCACCACCACGACATCGCACAGCGCCACTTTCGAGGCGAGCTGGAAGAGTTTCGACGGAATCCATGGTGGCCTCCTCGTCGCGAGCATGATCCGAGCAGCAGTCGACGCCACCGGCGCCTCGCCTGCCGCGGTCAGCGCGCACCTCGATCGGCCGGTCCCACCCGGCGTAGCCGCCCTGACAGTCGATGACGTGCATGGCGGCCGTACCGTCAGTTGCCGGGTCGCACTTGCCGATTCCGCTACCGCGCTCGTTCGTCTCGCGCGCGATGTCGGCCACACAGTCCGGACGACCTCATCAGTGGAACCGGCCTCTGACGACCCGTCGACTCTGCCACGCCTCGAGATACCGATCGACTTCGTACCGTTCTCACAGCATCTCGACATTCGCCCGATCAACGCCGCCCGACCGTTTGCAGGTGGCGACTCCCCCGAGTTCGATGTCTGGATTCGCTTGCTCGACAATCTCGATTTCACGACGACAGAGCGCTCTGCAGTCCTACTCGACGCATTGCCGCCCGGGCTTTTTGCGACCCTGACGATGCCTGTTGCAATTCCCACCGTCGAGTTCAGCGCACATTTTGCTCCCACCACACCGTCGGATTCACCGTGGCACCGCCTGCGCCATCGCACCGTGTGGGCAACAGACACGCTGTGCGTCGACGAGACCGAATTATTCACCGCAACAGGCGAACTCGCGGCCCAGGCGAGACAGCTGCGTCGGATACTGAACTGAGAGCCGGACCTGACCGACTTCGGCGCAACACTGCTCTGATTGACCTGGTTTTGCTACGAGCCGTCCTCGAACTGGTACCACGGGCCGCCGACATTGATGAGCGAGAGCAAAAATCGCGTGCCACCGGGTAGCTTCACCAGCCATGCCAGCTTGGCCGCGACGATAACCAACAAATCCGGTGCGGCGACAACAACGATTCGTGTCGTACGCCAGGTACGGAAAGGCCAACATGCGAAGTACGGGCCGAGCAGAACAAACATTGCAACCACGGCGCCCACTGGAACGACGTATCGGTGAGGGTCTCGTCACGAAAGGTGTAGTGCTGGGTAAACAGCGGAAATCACCTAACCTACGCGACACTCGGAAGCGATGGAAACCAATTCGGGAGCCTGGCAGATCAGTAACCCAGCGACCCAACTTCTCCAATCCGAGAGCTCGGACTCGCCTTGCCACGACTGCAGTCCGGGTGAAGGATGGGCGCGACACCTAATTTCCCGCCTGCTGGAGGGCACCGTAATGAATCTCGTTCGCCGACTGGCCATCTGCTCGTCCGTAGTGATCGGTTCGGCTCTGGCGCCGGTAGCCGCGGCCTCCGCTGCAGTCACCGTTCCGTTCCAGATCGATCCGGCTCCGTACGGGAACCCGAATGGCAGCTTCGACGCACCCGCGGTCCGCTGTGTGGCCGTGGTCGGCGAACAAGCGGGCACGCTGAGGATCACCGGAGGCAAAGAAGGCCGGTGGGGGTGCCTGCTCTCGTCGGAAGTGCGCTGGTTGAACTTGTCGACCGGGACGTCCGGAACCGCCCGACTGTCTGACGGACTGCACGGATACCCGGCCGAAGCGACCCTGCAGACCGGCACCGGGCAAATCGCAGTCGCGGTTCTATCTACGGCCGGAACGATTACCCCTGGTGTCGCAACCTTTTTCGTTCCGTAGGTGATCGCCACACTCTGAGCCGCCGGACCCCGATATCCAACGGGCGCAGATTTACAGCCATGCACCTCAACGATTCCGCAGACGGGTCTCGCGGCCTGAAATAGAGATGTCCCCCGCGGGTTGCGGTCCAGCGCTTTTCGAGCGCTGGACGCTAGTCTGCTCGGCAAACTCTTCAATTCAGATCGTTATCGCAATTCACAGGACCGATGGACGGACTCGGGCGCTTTGCCGGCCCGTTGCTTGTCGTCCGAGCCGGGCGCAGACCGCGTCTATTCCACGTCGTGCGAGACCGGCCGGATCGCCAGGCCTTTCCATGAGCGTCCTTAACAGTTCCCGCTCGAAGTTCGCGTGGTTCCACAAGCCGCTGTCAGCGGTCGGGCCGGGATGCTCGACGTAGGTGACGGTAAACGGTGTGGTCATGGTGTCCACAATGCACAGGCAACAGAGAGGAACTCGTCGCCACGGGCGTAGCCGTCATCTTCGAGTAGGTCTACGAGTGCATGGTTGAGCGCCACAGCGCATCTCTGAACACCTGCATCTCTGACCACCCAAAGATTGGCAGCATGGGTGTATCCGGTCTACCTGAGATAGGATCACTCATAGTTCCTCGTCAAGCCGCGGCAACGAACTGTCTTCATCAGCCATTGCAATATTGCAACGGCCACGCCTAGACAGGTAGGACAGCCATGCCCCTTACGAAGAAATTCTCGGAAAAGTACAACGACGCACTGATCGCATTGGCCACCGCTACCCATCGCCCCGCCAACGTGGTCAACCTTGCCGGTGACTACGCCATCCGCGTCGACCTCGAATACAACCGCTACGTCCTGGCAACCAACACCGGCCGGGGCCTCTCGGACGAGCCCGATACAAGTGGATCCTGGACGGTTCGTGTCTTTCAAACCAACATCGCGTCGATACCGGACACACTGCTCGGCGAGGCTGCAGACCCATGGCTCGTAGACGCGTTCGATTCCGCACTCACCCGCCTCGAAGCCGACGGTAACAAGATTGTCGCGGACGCAGACTTCGGTGACATGGCACGGCCTGATGCAACCGCATCAACCGCATCAACCGATGTCATGGCACCAGCTCAAGCCGGGTCGTCAGTCGTGTCGCTCAGCTGAGAGATCGCGGCCAGAATCGAATTCTCGGCTTCCAGCAAGAAATCGTTCGATTCCAACGAGCGTGATTCCGTCATCGATCACCTCAGTGCTGGGCCCATGTCGGTGTGGGCATCGAGTTGCCTTCATGGTTCCAAAACTTCTGAACCGATAAGCGGCACTTTGCCATTCAACGGGCACTTGCCATTCAACGGGCACTTCTCCGTGAGACTGCCGTCCGGTCGGGCGAAATCGGGAAACACACCCGCCCGGACACGCTATGGAGACCCCGACGGTCGATCCGCTCTCGAAGCCATCGAACAACGTTCGAGCGATAACCCCTCAGAGATTTGGACCTGCGAGGATTTGGACCTGCGAACCCGGCCTAGGATCAGCGAGATATGGCGTTAGCCGCAAAAACCGGCCAGCGTGTTGTTTCGGCCACCCGCACAGCCGATATCCACGGTCAACTCTTCTGATACGGGATGCCCGAATATCTTGGCGGCGATTCCTAGCGCGGGTTCCGGCGTGTTCACGGTGGAACTGCCCGAGGCAATGTCGCCGCTATGAGCGAACGCGATGTCGATCGCCGTCATCGCGTTCGCGAGGTGAAGGGATGTACGAGCGCCCGTCTAAGCATCCACGTTCTTTAAATCTACATCGGCCAACACAGATAATTCGCACGCCCGAAAGAGCAACAACTTAGGCGAGACATTTCCCGTAAAGACTGATGCGCGCCCTGAACAGCTGAAATGCAGGAAACTCTGGAGGTCAGCCAGTGCCGACTGGGCCAAATCTACACCCAAAGATATAGATTTTATGGTCACAGATGTTAAGGTCGCGTGACAACCCATTACGATCAGCCGATTACGATGAGGAGCTTCACCGTGACTTTCGAACGTCAACCGCCCTCACTGCGCGGCGTGTACGGGATCTCGGTGATGTCGGAGTTGTCCGGCATCGGACCGCAGACCTTAAGGCTCTACGACCGAAGAGGGTTGTTGACCCCGACGCGCACCGATGGCGGAACCCGCCGCTACAGCGAAGCGGATCTGACCACGCTACGTCGCATTAGCGAATTGATCGCCAACGGAGTGAACATAGTCGGAATCGGATTGATCCTCTCACTCGAGGCCGAGAACGCAACTCTTGCAACGCGGATCAATCAGATGCACTAATCGGCCGCCGCGCAGCTTTGATTGTCGAGACCGGCGACATCAGCTGGGAGTGACGTCGCGGGGCTGCTGATACTCCCGAAGTCAACATCGGCAACAACTTGTTGCCGAGAGCCTCACGGTGATGGAGGGCAGAATCGAAAGCGTCGACGAGCCTTTGGTGTGTCGCTTCGGCGAGACGTTGATCCGATACGCCGTCGATTTCGGCCTGAAAGAATCGAACCAGCGGGGCCGAACTAGGCGCACTCCCTGCCTGATGGGGGCGCCGGCCACGCATCCATCAGGCAGAGAGCAGCGAAACTGCTCTGCCACAACATTTCCCAGCGAAACACTTCCCATATTCTGCGTTACTCGTTACCAACCGGAACCTCGCGGAGGACCACCCTTTCCGCCAACTCGAGCACGGACACGTTCATCTCCTGCGAGAGCGTTCGAAGCATCTGAAACGCCGCTATGGCATCGACGTCGAAACGTTCCATGAGCATGCCCTTGGCTTGACCGATCAGATCACGTGAGGCCAGCGCACTGCGAAACTGCTCACCGCGACGTGCACTCGAAAGCGCAATGGCCGCATGGGTAGCCAGATTGATCGCCTGCTCTTCCGTTTCGGCGTCGAACCCGCCGGCATTGTCCGAGAACAGGTTCAATGCGCCGAGTTCGTCGCCATCGGTATAAAGCTGGATCGACAACACAGACCGAACCGGAGTCTGCTCCCGCACCGCAGTCATAAACGCGGGCCACCGCGGATCCGAAATTACGTCGACTATCCGCACCGTCTGACGAGACCAGATCGCATCGAAACACGGCCCCTCACCGTGCTCGTGCTGCAATTCGTCGAACCGCGTCGGCACTCTACCGGTCGCTGCAGCCGACTCGAAATGCTCAGGACGATGTCCAGGACGATGGCGGCGCACCAAGGTGATGCCCGCATGATCGACACCATGGAGCAGTTTCACCGCAGCCTCGGCGACCTCCTCGAGCACCTCCGACGGTGCCATAACACCACCGGTAAGCGTTCCGTGCACCGTCCGCGCCACCTGCGAAATCCGCCCATAAACATCCAGAACCGACTTCTCCGATGTCTCCACTGCCATTCTTCCTTCCACCCGCAGTGTCACCATAAAAATCATCTACGCGCAGGTCGGAGCGCCGACTCCCGACCGGGATCGAAGAATACTCGAACTCCCAGCCCACTCCATCATCCGGTCCGACGAACTGCCGGCACATAGTGAGCCCGCCACATATGGCGATCGACGAATGCCACCGGTGCCGGGCACCCGAGAACACACCGCCGCGAGTCTTACCGCACAGTCGAGCGTCTCACCCAGTATCGGCCGCGCCGGATCCCGCAGCCTTGTCGATCGCCCATATCGACTCCGAAGGACCGCACATCCGACTGCACTAACTCGCCACAGAGGAGAATCCCGGCCCCTGGCACCGCTCACCTCTCACAGTCGATGTGTCAACTACAGCGAGTGGCGTCGACATTCGGCTACCGCCGACAATCAATGCCGAACCTATGACTGCGCAAGCGATTACGCAGCGACTACGTTCCCAATTGCGAGTGTTTTTCACCAGATAACGTTCGGCTGTATCGGTGAGCCGGAAACATCTAACCCGCCGTGGAAATTGGGGTCCACCGCCAGCTCCGCAGCAGACTCTTCCTACTCAGTGAAACTGTCGGATAATCCATTGCGCAACACGTTTCTCGCCCCAATCTCGATGTGCACTGCACGACCGGCAGGGCATCAAGCAGCACCGTTCCAATGTCACTGCAGACGTTTCAGGCACAATCTGTGACCCGGAGCTCCACAATCGACAGCAATAAATCTATCCCGTGAGACACAGATTTCACGGAAGGGGAAGGCGAAGTTTTGCCCCCCAAATGCGACATAAACAAGCATTTCATCTGGCAACGGCCCAAAAACTGGTGATGCAAACCACGTTTTCGCCTCCAGTTTCGCCCGTCCGGGCTTGCCAATTATCTACTTCTCCTGGTATAGATTTAGAGCGCCTGAAACTGCACATACTGCCGCTACTGCACACTTGGCTTCAGGAGGACGATGACAGCGATCGACATCCAGTCCGCTCGGCCCGGCGGGATCAAACACCGGAAGTTCAACCGTGAACACCGGGAGCTCGAGTTCCGGATCGCCCCGATGTTCGGGGACCCCGTGACGAAGGAATTGGCCGCAAGCATCGGCTGAACAGACAGAGACGATCTTTGGCGATGATGCCGCAACCGCACGCACACATTCGCGCGAACAGTTCGACATCTCAAGAGAGGAAGACGTATGTCCGATTCACGATACTGGGACTGAGCACTGACGACGGCGCGAACGTGGCTGCAGTGCTGCAGAAACGGCTGAGCGCATACAACCATCCACACCTCACCGAAGACTTACTCATCAGCCAAGAGTCAGCCGACAAAGCGCGCCAAGACTGAACCCGCCGTTGTACGGCGTTCAGCCGGATAGCTACCGGCGATAAGTGAGGAGAACTCCGGAACCGTGACGCAACGCGAACATCGCATCTTCCAACGGCAGCAACGCTTGTTGCCGGGTTCGATCATGGCAGAACATCGCTCGGCGCCGCAGCGATCGCTTCCTTCTAACAGAACGACATCAATGGAGGAATTCACACAATGAGCGCAATAACCAAAGCAATGTACAAACCGCTTTCCCTCGCAACGAGCGTGATTGGTGGAATCGCCGCTGGAGCGGTGTTTCAACAGATCTGGAAGCGCGTCGGGCATGACGAAAAAGCCCCCGACCCGCAAGATCTCAACAGATCGAGCAAAGAAGTCCTGATCGCGGCGGCGCTCCAGGGAGCAGTTTTCGCCGTCGTGAAAGCAGCAGTGGACCGAGCTGGCGCAAAAAGCTACCGAGCTCTCACTCACGAGGACCCGATGTGAACTTCAGCCACTTCGCGCATGAGACACGTCGAGCATCGTCGCATCTCGAATAACTGAATGCCAGGCGCGAAACATGGACGGCAGCAACGATAGTCGATTCCCCTCGGCCGACGAGCCGAGATGAACCCTGGAGGTACTTTGACCGACAAGCAAGCACGTACAGGCGAGGGTCCACCCGACGACATCGAGACTGTCCACACAGATCCCAGCAGCGAAAACGCAGCCGGGGACGTGCAATCGGATCCTTCCGGCGGCGAAACCTGGTCCGACGAGGGCGGCGCCACCACACAAGGACCTGCAACCGATCCACACTCGCGATAGAGCGGACCAGAGGCGATACCCGCACCGCAGGAAGGTTTTCTTGAACAAGCTACCGCACCGTACCCGACGTGCGTGATGATCAGAAATAGGCAGCGTTCGCGGATTCCAACGATATTCGCTGATCCACAAAACATCACTGGCCCGTACCACTGGGCTGAACAGCAACACGCATCGCTGACGGAGTGAAATGCGGGCGAGCCAAAATTTCCGCGATTGATCCATTCGTCGAGGTTCACCCCGTACCGGCACTTCATCGGGAACGGAACAAGCCCTACCGCAAAGTTCGCTCCCGCGCTCTCTCCACGACACATATTTCTGACAAGTTTCTGACAGAGAATCGAGGAGTCATCGTGTCCAAAAAAATCTCTAAAAAGAGCCCTCCGATCTCCGGAGCGCCCGGCCAGGCGACTCCGCCGCTGGAGGAACCGGTCAAGCCACGCATTCCGTTGCCCCCGAAGGCCGATCAACGCGCCCCACAACTTCGCACGGCAACAGCCGAAGTCGTCGACGGCCCTGACTACGCGCGTGGACAGCAGGGTGAATATCTGACCACCGCACAGGGCGCCCGCCTTTACGACACAGACCACTCTCTCAAAGCCGGGGAACGCGGCCCAACTCTGCTCCAGGACCACCACTTACGGGAAAAGATCACCCACTTCGATCACGAGCGGATCCCCGAGCGCGTCGTTCACGCCCGCGGCACCGGCGCCCACGGAGTGTTCCGCGCCTTCGGTGCCGCTGAAAAAGTGACTAAAGCAGGCTTCCTCCGCAGAGGAGTCGAAACCCCCGTATTCGTTCGCTTCTCCACAGTGCTCGGCTCACGCGGCTCGGCAGACGCAGTCCGAGACACTCGCGGCTTCGCCACCAAGTTCTACACTGCCGAAGGAACATTCGACCTGGTCGGCAACAACATCCCGGTCTTCTTCATCCAAGACGGAATCAAATTCCCCGACATCATCCATGCCGCGAAACCACATCCCGACCGCGAGATCCCGCAAGCACAGAGCGCACACGACACATTCTGGGATTTCGTCTCCCTCCACACCGAAGCCACCGCGCACACCCTCTGGAACATGTCCGACCGCGGTATCCCACGTTCCTATCGGATGATGGAAGGATTCGGCGTTCACACCTTCCGTCTTCTCAACGACGACGGAGAAACCTCGCTCGTGAAGTTCCACTGGAAGCCCCGCCTGGGCGTGCACTCGGTGGTATGGGAAGAAGCACAACTGATCAACGGATTCGATCCCGACTTCCACCGCCGCGATCTCGCCGACGCCATCGAAGCCGGTGCGTACCCGGAATGGGAACTGGGCATCCAAATCTTCCCCGACACCCCCGAGCAGATGTTCGAGGGCATCGACCTCCTCGATCCCACCAAATTCGTTCCTGAAGAACTGGCCCCGGTGCAACCGATCGGGGTGATGACGCTCAACGCGAACCCGACCAATTTCTTCGCCGAAACCGAACAGATCGCCTTCCACCCAGGGCACCTCGTGCCCGGTATCGACGTCACCGACGACCCGCTACTACAGGCCCGCCTGTTCTCCTACCTGGACACCCAGATCAGCCGGCTGGGTGGACCCAACTTCGGTCAGATCCCGATCAACCGCCCACACGCACCGGTCAACGACATGTTCCGGGACGGAATGCACCAAAGCGCAGTACATTCCGGTGTCGCCCCCTACAAGCCGAACTCCCTCGACGGCGGTTGTCCCTTCATGGCCGGCGCAGAAGTCGGCGCATTCGTCGAAGTACCGGTAGCGCTCGAGGCCGGTACAAAACTTCGCGGCGCGCCAGCCACTTTTGACGACCATTACTCGCAGGCGCGTCTGTTTTACAGCAGTCTCACTGTCATCGAACAAGACCATGTGGCACAGGCGTACACCTTTGAACTAGGAAAGTGCTACGAACAAACGATCAAGGAACGAGCCCTCGGTGTGATCGCCAACATCGATCCCGACCTGTGCGCGAAGGTCGCCGCGGGCCTTGGCCTCCCGGCCCCGCAGCCGTCCGTCCCGTTCGACGACGCACCGATGCCTAGCTCTGCCCTGTCCCAGATCGGTGCGCAGTGGCCGGTCACCGGCCGGGTGATCGGCATCGTCGCCGATGAGAACTCCGATCTCGCCGCGGTCACCGCAGCGGTGTCAGCTATAGCGGCCGACGCAATGGTGCCATTGGTGATCGGCCCCCACGGCGGTGAATTGGTCTCGGACTCGGTCACTGTCCCCGTCTCGCGCACCTTCGACACCGCACGATCGATCGAATTCGACGCTCTCCTGCTCGCCGGGGCACCGGCAGACCCACGCCTGGACACTCTCCTCTCGGAAATGTTCCGCCATGGCAAGGCCATCGGCGCATGGAATGACGCGACGGAACTTCTCGAAACCGCAGAACTCACTGCGGCGGACGGCGTCGTGACCGGCGAGGACAGCGTATCGGTACTTGAACAAGTGGTCACACTGCTCAAGTCGCATCGAGTATGGAGCCGACTCTGACAAGTTGTCAGTGAGCGGCTCCCGGTGCGGCCGAAATCGGCAGTCACGCTGCACCGCCGAGGAAGATCAGTTCTGTAACTGCAGAGGAGCCATTCTCCGTCGTTCTTCTTCGTACATGGGGATGGTTCCCCATGTAAACCCATAGCCCTGGAGACTCCAGGGCACGTGACGAGCCACTGATGGCCCGGCCGATTTTGTTTGCACTTCAGTCGTTTAGGGCAGGCGAACGGCGACAACATTCCAGCGAGAAGAGGTCGATCAACGTGCGCGCAGTTACATGGCAAGGTAAGCGGAAGATCAGCGTCGAAACAGTTCCCGATCCCACCATCGTCGAACCCACCGACGCCATCATCAAAGTCACCACCACAAACATCTGTGGATCCGACCTACACCTGTACGAGACCTTGGGCGCGTTCATGAACCCGGGGGACATCCTCGGTCACGAGCCCATCGGGATTGTCGAGGAGATCGGATCCGACATCACTGATCTCGAAGTCGGTGACCGTGTCGTCATCCCCTTCCAAATTTCATGCGGCAACTGCTTCATGTGCAACTCCAGCTTGTACACGCAGTGCGAAACGACGCAGGTCCGTGACCAAGGCACCGGCGCGGCATTGTTCGGATTCTCCGAACTTTACGGCTCGGTACCAGGCGGACAAGCTGAGTACTTGCGGGTCCCACAAGCGCAGTTCACTCATATCAAAGTGCCTGAAGGACCTGACGATTCACGCTTCGTGTACCTTTCCGACGTGCTGCCGACGGCCTGGCAATCGGTTGAGTACGCCGCAGTGCCACCGGGTGGTTCCGTGACGATCCTCGGCCTCGGACCGATCGGAGATATGGCCGCTCGCATTGCTCAACACAAAGGGTTTCGAGTCATCGGCGTCGACCGGGTACCCGAACGCCTCGCACGCCTGGAAAAGCGCGGCGTTGAAACACTCAACCTCGACGACTACGGCGACAAGATCGGCGACGCCGTCCGCGCTCTCACCGACGGCCGCGGAACGGATTCCGTGATCGACGCTGTCGGCATGGAGGCTCACGGGTCGCCAATCGCGAAGCTCGCGCAGCAATTCATCGGACTACTTCCCGACGCGATTGCCGCACCGGCAATGCGCACCGCCGGTCTCGACCGTTTAGGCGCGTTGTATTCGGCAATTGACATCGTCCGACGCGGCGGAACGATCTCGGTGATCGGCGTGTACGGCGGAACGATCGACCCACTTCCTCTGATGACTTTGTTCGACAAGCAGATTCAACTGCGAATGGGCCAAGCCAACGTCAAGAAGTGGGTCAACGACATCATTCCGCTCCTGACGGACGACGACCCCCTCGGAGTCGACACCTTCGCAACCCACCAACTGCCATTGGAACAGGCACCGCACGCGTACGAGATCTTTCAGAAAAAGCAGGATGGAGCAGTCAAGATTCAACTGAAGCCTCACCTGTAGCAACCTGCGAGCACCTGCTCGGCTTCGCATGTCACGCAGTAGGTGGTCGCACAGTCTGGAAACGCCCCACCTCGCAGACTCACGCGGTGGGGCGTTTCCGGCCACAATCGATCAAAAGCTCCCCCACCGGCATCCGACGCCAGAATTTCACCCGAACACGGGCGGTCCGCGGTTCTTTCAATCCCGCACCGACCGCGTATCGACGGAGCTTCTTACCGAACCGCACAACCACCGCTCACGGACGCGGTCGACATAACGACGAAAATCCTTGTGTCCGAGGAAAACAAGATCGTTGCAGACGCAGACTTCCAGCAAATCGCGTGTTCAATCAAGCAAGGCTGTCGGCAGATTCACTCAACTGAGCAATCCGCGCCGCAAGCACCGAATTCTCCGCCTCGAGCGAAAGAATCAACCGCACACCAACCAAATTGACCCCGTCATCGACCAACCCGGTAATACGACGCAAAGTCTCCAAATCTGACTCGCTGTATCGACGCGTTCCACCACCAGTGCGAGTAGGCGTCAACAACCCCCGCCGCTCGTACAAACGCAACGTCTGAGGCCCGACTCCGGATAGCTCCGACATCACCGAGATCCCGTAAACACCGCGCAGTGAATGCGACTGAGACTCCAACGCCACTGCGCACCTCCTCACGGATACCTGGGCACTACGCCGATTTTAGCATCCGACATTAAAGAATCTCGACCAGCAGATACAGATTCCTTGCAGCCAGAGAGATAAATCATCCACGCTTCCGCCTTATCCACCTCGGCAAGCAGATTCGGCTACCAGAGGGAGAACTAACATCGAGAAATCGTAACCGACATCACGCCATTGTTGATGGACGCACCTCTCGTTTCCCAACAGATCAGGGCAATTTGCACTGCAAGAGACTGTCCCGGATCGGTGATTCGCCCCGGACGCTCAGACAGTGCAGAAGCTCCGCTCAATTTCCGTCACAAATCAAATTCCGCGGCCGGAGCTAATGATTAACTGTAAGTTCGGGGCAACTCACAAGTCGAGTACCGCTGAAATTTTCAGTAGTGAGACAGCAGAACAGTGAGACAGCAGAACAGTGAGACAGCAGAACCTAGACTCCGCAACCCCTTGCCGGCAATCACCCAACTAAACGGTCGACCCAACTGACCGAGCGGCGCGGCAGACACGCAAGCGATCATCTCCAACCTCGACCAAAGCCAAAACCTGCCTCGAAGCGGAACTCCGAGCGTCTATGTCGTCGGTCGACGAGGTGCTCGACGCGAACCGGCGACCGCGCGACCATCTCGCGACAATAACCCCCCAATGTCCACGCGAAGTTGAGAGTGCCAGGCACGAGGCCATCAGCGTCAGTAGTCAACCCGCGCTGTAGTGCTCGATTGCCGTCGCGGCAAAAACAGAGCATCCAACGATTGTGAACTCGAGTTCGTCTGCGTCGCCATCCGCCAAGAGATCCACCAGAACCGCCTGGTCCGTGACAACCAATTCTTCGCTCCTGCTGTGGTCCACCACATGAGAGACGATCAATGCAGATTGGCCGTTCGGCGCTTCGATAACTACCACTACCGGCTCGCGCAGTATTCCATCGCTCCGTTGCAGGACTACGCGAGTGCATTCCTTGCCGCAAGTGCGTACGCGACCTCAGCACGCATTTCGCGCCGAGAATGCCGGCCGTCGAACAACTCGAATCTGGAGCCAGATGACCGTCGTACAGGTTTTCCACCACGGTGATCAACGACTACCGACAACCGGGCTTGACCTTGACACAGTGACAAGCACTCAAATGGTCGACGAAGGAGGTGGTTGTCGTGAACACAACCAATAACGGTGGGTCGAATACTCACCTCGTCGACGCGCTAGCTGCGACCGACTCGTCGGACCGGCTTCGGGCTGCACTCGCTGTAGGTACCCGGGGTGATCCGGGCTTGATGGAAGCCCTTGTCGATCGATGCGCTGTTGAACCGGATTTCTTTGTCCGCGACATGCTTACCTGGGCATTGTGCCGACTCCCCGCCGAAGTGACAGTGCCGAGACTGATCGGCGAGCTCGAATCCGACTCCGTCCAGGCTCGCAGCCAGGCGCTGCACACCCTGTCCAAGATCGGGGACCCTGTGTCCTGGCCTGCCGTGATAGCACTGCTGCATGACGACCACGACGAGGTCGCGCGCAGCGCCTGGCGGGCGGCCGTGGCACTCGTACGACCAGGCGACGAGGCCGCGCTTGCGGCTGATCTGGCCACTGAACTCGGACGAGGCGACACGGACATGCACCTCAGCCTCAGCCGAGCGCTGGTGAGTCTCGGAGATTCCGTCCTACCGATCCTCGACGCGGCTGCGACGAGTCCTGATCCAAAGGTTCGCGCACATGCAGTTGCAACTAAGCGGCTTTACTTGGATCCCGACAGTGGCTTCACCCTCGCAATGGAATTGGCGCAGCGTGTAGCGATCGTCGGGCCGCACACGTAGAGAACAGGAGTAAAGATGTTGATCGGCGAAGTCTCGCGGCAGTCCGGTGTCAGTACGCGAATGTTGCGTCACTACGACGCCTTGGGCCTGGTGGAGCCCACCGGCCGCACGTCCGGCGGCTACCGCGAGTACTCAGCCGACGACATCCGCCGGCTCTTCCATGTCGAGAGCCTGAGGACGCTCGGGCTCTCGTTGGACGAAACCAGACGCGCCCTGGACGACCCCGATTTTGCTCCCGCCGATCTGGTGGGTGATCTCATCAAACACACGCGCCAGCGCATCGCTGCCGAACAGGAACTGCTCACGAAACTCGAACGCGTCGACGCCACGGCACCGTCGGAGTGGGAGGACGTTTTACGAATGGTCACCCTGTTGCGTGCGCTCGAGTCGGAGTTTGCTGCCCGCCGTCAACAAGCAATCCTGAATCAGGAGGGCAATGCGTCGTTGCCCATCGACGCATTGGTCGAGGCAGCATTGACGGAAGACGATCTCAATGTCGCCGGCGCGCTCCAGTGGTCGTTGGCCAGGGCCGCCGGTCAGGGAGTCACAAATCTCGCCGTCGGCCTCCAGTCTCAGGAGGTCGACGTCCGACGCCGCGCCGTTGCCGCAATTGCAGCCGTACACACCTCGGAGGCAACCACACATCTGAGACAAGCACTCGAGGATTCCGACGCCACCGTCCGCTCACGCGCGGCTCTCGCTCTCGGCGCTCGGGGAAGCGTCGACGCGATCCCTGCCCTCCTCGAAATGGTCTTGACAGGCCAGCTCGACGTCGAGGCTGCCGAAGTTCTCGGCGTCTTGACGGACGTCTCGCCATCACCCGACACGATCGTCGATCAGATGCAGACCACACTCGACAGCATCGCCGACGCACCGACTCGGTTGCGAATTACTCAGGCGCTTGCGGAGATTCCCGGTCCATCGGCACACGGAGCTCTCGCCCGGCTGACCCAGGACAACGATCGAACGATCGCGGCCACTGCGGCTTCGATTTTATCCACCCACGAGCGCAGGCATAGACAGCGTTAACCGCTAGTTGCCGAGATGCGGTTAAAACAAAGCCCCACAACATATTCCTGGCCCAAAGCACGTTTATCCAGGTTATTCCGGGGAACCGGCCGGCTCCCGCGTGCCACCTGCGTTAGCGTGGGACTGCGAAGAACGTCTTCGAGACACCTCTTCAGAGATACGAGGTCACCACGGTGACAAAGTCGCTGGCAGATGACCCAACCGCGGACAATGTCTCACGACGCGCCGGCTACGAACCCGAACTGAAGCGAACTCTGAACTCATTCCAGATGTTCGCGATCTCGTTTGCGTTCATCTCCGTGGTAATCGGCATCTTCGGAACCTTCGATTCCGTCCTTGCCAACGCAGGACCAGTCGGAATCTGGTTGTGGGTCGTGGCAGTATGCGGGCAAATCCTGGTGGCGTTGGTTTACGCGCAATTCGCAGCCCGCATTCCGCTCAGCGGGTCTTCCTACCAATGGGCGTCGCGGCTGGCGAACCCCAAAGTGGGCTGGGTATTCGGCTGGCTGGCAGTCTGGGCGTTGGCGATCGGTGTGAGCGCAATCGACAATGCGCTTGCCAGTCAGTGCCTCATGCCCCTGCTCAACATGGAACCGAACGAGGACACGGCACGAGTAATCACCGTAGTCATTCTGCTGATTCAGACTGTGCTCGCCATTGCCTCGACACGGATTGTCGCACTGGTTAACTCAGCCGCTGTAGGTGTCGAATTGGCGATTGTTGTGGTGCTCGGCATTGCGCTGATCGTTGCTGTGGTGGTGACGGGAAACGGCACAGCCGACAACCTCACATCGCGTGGTATCACCGAAGGCGCTCCCGATTACTTTGCCGTCGGCGGCGGGGTGATGGCTGCGATGATTCTGGGTTTTGCCACGCTCCAGGGATTCGACGCCGCAGCGAACATGGCTGAAGAGGCCAGAGACCCGTTTCGAAGTGTCCCCCGCGCAATCGTCGGATCGGTAGTGGCAGCCGGGATTCTGGGAATGTTCTTCCTGATCGCGCTGACCGTCGCCATCGACGATATCCCCCAGATAACCGAAAGCGGCTCACCCGTTGCGGCGATCATGCGAGATCAACTTGGTCCCGTGGTGGAGCGAATATTGTTGGTAGCGATATCATTAGCGTTCTTTGCCGCCGGACTGGTCGTGATGACTGGAGTGTCACGAATAATTTTTGCGATGTCACGCGATGCACGCTTCCCTGCGCACCGACTGATGCGGCGAGTCAACCCTCGTACCAAGACACCGATCCCGGCGACGATACTGGTTCTTGTCATCGGCGTCGTCTTGATGATCGCACTACCAGGTGCCGCATTGCTCGAATTGATCCTGGCATCAACGATCATTCCGTTCCTCCTCTACGGCATGACGATCGTCCTCTATCTGGCCGTACGCAGGCGACTCGATCACAAGCCGGGCGCGTTCGACCTCGGTCGCTTCGAGTTGCCGATCGCGATTGCCGCGCTCGTGTGGATACTGTTCAGCTTGTTCGTACTGATTGCGTCGGGAACCTTGACCCCGGTATTGGTGGTGGCCGGCTTGATCACAATAGGAGCGATGTACTTCTGCTATCTGCTCAAATTGAAACCCGAGACACTGAACAACGAGCCTGGACTCGAGGATGCTTTCGAAAACTAGTTGAACCGGCGCATGCGTGTGGGCCTCGCATCGTCTTAGCTGGTGATGCGAAGCTTGGGCGCGGTATCTATTTCCGGCGCAGCCGGATTCAGTCTCGGTGGACTGGGCCCTGGCGGGTGGTGGAGCGTCGGCGTCGTTGTTTCGGGTCAATCGCGGCCGGTGGGATGAACCACGGTTTATGATCATCGCCCATTTTGATTTCCCAGATACCGCGAAACCCACTGGTGCTGTGGATCAGTCGGTGGTGGCTACGGCAGAGGAGGGTGAGATTGTCCATCACCGTCAGACCGCCCACTGACCACGGTTTTATGTGGTGGGCGTCGCACCAAGCCGGAACCGCATCACAGTTCGGGAAGGCGCAGCCTTTGTCCCGAGCGATCAGCGCAGTCCGCTGCTCGGGTGTGACGAGGCGTTTGTGCGGCGTCGCATCGAGCGGTGCACCGTTGCCGTCCATCAACACGGTGGAGAGCATGCAATCGCAGGCGAGCATCCGGGTCAGGCTCACACTCAGCGGACCCATCCACGGCATGTACCCGACATCAAGATCCTCGACCTCAGGCTCGTCGCCATCGACTGCACTGCCGTAGAACTCGCCATCATCCGATGCGGTTTCGCTGCGCATGGTCGCGCATTCGCGATGCTCGGCAAGATCTTTCGCGGTGATATGCACATTCACGTGCGGACGCTGGCCCCTGTCAACACCGGTCATGGCATTGTCGAGATACCGGCGAATCAATTCCGTGAAGGCGTCGGCGGTGCGTTTGGCAGCCGACCGCTGATCCGGGGTCCCGTCAGCAGCCGGTTTCGGCATCGACAAACCCGACAGAGCCGACAACAACATTTCACCAGTGAGTGCATCGAAATCACCCTTGATCGCCACCCGACCGTTGAGCGTCGGAGCAATCCGCAAGACATTGAGATCATCATCCTCACCGGGCGGGGTCTCATCGGATTCGAAAATCCGCTCCAAAACCGCAATCGCATACCGCAGCTTGATAGTGGTCGCCTCCACCCCGGATGCCGCAGCCAACAGAGTCTTCATACAGGACGGTAACGCCCTGTCCGGCATACCTTTTGGTGGAGATTCACAGAACGAGGCGATCATTGCCGCATGATCGAGCGAGAGATCACCGGCCTCGAACTGCGCAGCAATATCCGGGAACCCCCGCAAAGCGGCACCGAGGGCAGCGATCTTGTTACCGGCCGCGTTCTGCAGCATCGTATTCGCCGCCAACCAGCGACCAACACCGCGGTAGCACAGCACCTGCTCGTCCGAATTGAGTGCCAACTCATCCACTGCGGCAACCCGAATCGCTTCCAACCGAAGAATCTCCGCAGACGCACAGACGGCAACGTCCCGAACCTCAGCCGGTCGCAATCGCCACAACCTGCCCCGCACACCCACAGCCGAACCGGCAACAACATCCCCCACCGAAACAAAATCGCTAACCGTAGTCATCAAGGCCTCCCCACCCGTGACCCCAATTATACTCGAACAACCATTCGATTCAAGAGGCATTTCGGACAGGTTCCAAAAATATTCACTCGAGAGTCATTGATGCACAGCAATATTCGACAAGGAGGCTGCTACTGCGACTTGGCTTGTTACCCCGAAATGACCGAAAGCAATTGAGATTCTGTCACGTTGTCGCCGCCGCAGCATCCTGCTCGTCGAAGCCGTCGAACATGTCTACCAACCCCTGCGGCGAATTCTCACTGAAGAGAATTTCGAGGCTCTCGGCAGATTCGGCAGCAGCCTTAGCTGCTCGCGGAAATAGCTCTGCTTCATAGGCCGCGAGCGCAGATTCGACGTCACCGGAGTGTTCGCTGACTGCCAGGGCGAGCAACGCACCGTCGTACATCGCAAGATTCGCGCCTTCTCCTGCGAATGGGGACATCACGTGCGCGGCGTCGCCAAGGAGGGTGACGCCGGGGACGCGCTTCCAGGAATGATCTATAGGGAGGGCGACGATGCGGCGCGGAGTCAAGCCGGTGTCGGCACGGGCAATCAAGTCACGAAGGGAGTTGTCCCATCCGTCGAGCAATCGGAGAATCGCACTCGTTGCCGCGGGAACATCAGTGAAATCGATAGTGTCAATCCAGTTCTCATCGGCACGGACACCCAAGTAACTGTGCAGACTCCCATCACTTTCGCGGTGGCCCAGGATTCCGATGTTTCCGCGGAATGCAAAAAGCATGCCGCCGCCCATGACCGCAGCCGCCGAGGGGTGACGTTCATCGGCGTCGAGCAGGTCCGCTTCGATGAAGGAGATCCCGCTGTACGTCGGCCAGGCGTCGGAGACGAGCGGCCGGACTTTCGACCAGGCGCCGTCGGCACCGATGAGGAGGTCGGTAGTGATGCTCCCACCGTCCGCAAAGGAAACCTCGTGGCGACCGGCAACGCCCTCGACCTGACTGATTCGGGTGACTTTGTGCCCCCAATGAATAGCCTCGTCGGGTAGAGAATCTATGAGCATGTCGCGGAGGTGGCCGCGGTCTACCTCGGGTCGCGAGAGAGTGCCGCCATCAGCCTCTTCCCGAAGGATTGTTCCGGCGTGATCGAGTATGCGCATTGCTTCGCCACCAGGGTGAATCAACGCGCAGAAGGGTTCCCACAAACCGGCGGCGCGTATGGCCTTCTGGCCGTTGTGGTCGTGGATATCGAGCATGCCGCCTTGCACTCGGGTGCTGCGGCTGGGCTCGAGTTCGAACACAGCCGACGTGATGCCGTGAACATGGAGGACGCGGGCAGCGATGAGGCCACCGAGCCCCCCACCGATGATCGCGATGGGGTAGTGAGTAGTCATGGTTCTCCTCGAAAAGTAGTTTCAGTCAGGGCGATTCGTGGTGTGTGAGTGATGTCGGAGTGGCCGCGATACCGGCAATGAGCGCTCGTATCGACCACGTCATGCGCTCGGTGGGCGCGCCGGCGAGAATCGCATCGGCATGCTCGGCGATGCTGGGAAGTTCCTTGGGGTCGGCAGTTCGAACCGCGCGCACAAGGCCTTCCCACGCGGCCTCGTCATCAACGGATGCGTCGATGTCGCTCGGACTGGGAGTGCTGTGCTCGGCGGCGGCCGCGGTGGCATTCTGGAGAAGCAGATCAGCACCCCAAGCCGCACGCGCAGGATCAACCCCGCCGTCGATCAACAGCCCGAGCACCCGATCGAATATCCGGAGCGAATTCGGGCCAGACGGACGAAGCACGAGTGCCGATCTCGCCAAACCGGGGAACGCGAACAGAACGTCCGCGTAGTCGCGCAGTAGCGCCACCAGCCGATCTTGCCAGTCTCCGTCCGGTGCCACATCCAGCGTCCGAACGAGTTCGTCGAGGACGCCGCCATGCAGTTCGGCAGTGTTCGCGACATAGACGTACAACGCGGAAGGACCTGTGTCGAGCGCTTGCGCGACACGACGCATGGTTGCCTTCTCGAGCCCCTCGGCGCGCACGATCTCGATAGTTGCGGCGATGATCCCCTCGCGAGAAAGCGCGGGTTTTGCCGGCCGTTCACGGCGACTGCGGTTGGGAGTTGGCATACCGAAACTCTACACGAACATGTTCGTTACGAACATGTTCGTTACGAACATGTTCGTCGGATCTCTTCCTTTGGAAGCGTCGCAGTTTCTCCACCACGCAGTACGCTCCCGCAGCACAAATGAGCCCCCGCAGCATTGATCAGGCGCGCGGGGGCACAATCAGCGCGCGACGCGGCGGAACCACACCGAGCGCTGCGACAGCAAACGGCTCCGCTGATTTGGGCCCGAGTCCGGTTCAGGCAAACCCGAGTTCGCGCACCGCGTTTCGTTCTTGTTCCAGCTCGTTCACCGAAATATCGATGCGAGCGCGCGAGAATTCGTCGATCAACAGCCCCTGAACGATGCTGTACTCGCCACCGGCACACGTGACGGGGAACGACGAGATCAAGCCCTCGGGAACGCCGTACGAACCATCCGACGGAACCGCCATCGACACCCAGTCCCCCTCGGCCGTTCCGCCGACCCAGTCGCGGACGTGATCGATCGACGCACTTGCCGCACTCGCCGCTGACGACGATCCACGGGCCGCGATAATCGCCGTACCCCGCACCTGCACCGTCGGGATGAAATCGTTCTCTACCCACTCGCGGTCATTGATCACGTCGAGCGCCGGCTTGCCCGCGACCGTCGCGTGAGACAGGTCCGGGTACTGGCTCGCGGAGTGATTACCCCAGATCGACACCCTACGAACCGACGCTGCCGCCGCACCGGTCTTCTTGACCACCTGCGCAATGGCGCGATTGTGATCGAGCCTGGTCAAAGCTGTGAAGCGTACGTTCGGAACATCAGGAGCGTTGTTCATCGCGATCAGCGCATTGGTGTTGGCGGGGTTGCCCACCACCAGCAGCTTCACGTCGGAGGCCGCATTGTTGTTGATCGCTTTGCCGTGTGCAGTGAAGATCGCGCCGTTGGCACTGAGCAGATCGGCGCGCTCCATGCCCTTGCTGCGCGGTCGAGCGCCCACCAACATCCCGACGTTTGCGCCGGAGAACGCAACGTCGGGATTGTCGGTGATGTCGATGGAGTCCAGCAACGGGAATGCGCCGTCTTCGAGTTCCATCGCCACCCCCTCGGCAGAGGACACGGCAGAAGGAATTTCGAGCAGTCGCAAGCGAACCGGAACATCGGGTCCGAGCATGTCACCTGCAGCGATCCGGAAAAGTAATCCGTAGGCGATCTGACCCGACGCTCCGGTCACCGTGACGGTTACTGGCGAAACACTCATTGCCGACTCCTCCACTTGCCGTTCTGCTTTCACTTCTGCGAACGACTTCCACGCTAGTCCAGCAAACCCGCCACTTCGTGGTCCGTGAGTGTGGTTCTCGGCACTCTTCCCGTTGCGCTCACCAGCTCCACTGCCCGGTACAGTGGCCGCTCCGCCAAACCGGCACCGCGCGCTTCCGCGCGCAGTTGCTCGATCAGTACCGACGACAAGGCTGCTGCCGGCACCAACTCGCTCGATGCCAAGGCGTCGGCCAGCTTGCGGAGCGCAAGGATTTCCAGCTCGCGCCCTCCCCCTGCGGTGTAGAGAGCAAGGGGAATTCGCACGCTGGATCGCGCGTCGGTCAACTTCATACTGACTTCGCTGATCCGCCCCGTGCGCACCATGAGCTCGGCGGTGACCACCTCCGCCGCGTCGACCTCACCGGTGCGGAAACCCGCCTGCGCCCGAATCTTCTTGCCGTACAACGTGATGTGTCGACGCAAGGTCATCAAGATCGCAAGCGACGTCGGAACGGCGATGATGAAGCCGACCAGCAGCGCCACCGTCGTCGAGGCAAAGACGCTCACGACCAGGCCGACCACAACACCGAGCACAATCACCGCGACGGCAATCCGCTTGAGTCTCGGCGCAATCAGCGCGATCGGGACAAGATCAAGCGAAACCGGTTCTACGTCACGAGACAACGAGAGTCCCGAGCCTGTCGACGATTTCATCGAGCGCAACCGACTCCTGCTCACCCGTCGCGAGGTGCTTGAGGACAACAACACCTTCTTCGAGTTCACGCTCACCCAGGACAAGCGCAAAGGCCGCACCGGACTTGTCGGCAGCCTTCATCGACCCCTTGACGCCACGGTTTCCGTAGGCCAGATCGACACGAATGCCATTGCCACGCAACTGATGTGCAATGGCAACCAACTTACCCTTCGCTTCGGATCCCATCGGCACGCCGAACACATCGACGCGCGCCGGCGGAGCGACGGACTTGCCCTCAGCTTCGAGTGCCAGCACCGTGCGGTCGACACCGATACCAAAACCGATGCCGGACAACGGCTGTCCACCCAACTGCTCCATCAGACCGTCGTATCGACCGCCGCCGCCGATACCGGACTGCGCGCCCAGACCGTCGTGGACGAACTCGAACGTCGTCTTCGTGTAGTAGTCGAGGCCACGGACCATGCGCGGATTGACGACGTACGGAACGCCCAACGCGTCGAGGTGGCTCAGGACCTCGTCGAAGTGCGCCTTGCAGCTGTCCGACAAGTGATCGAGCATGAGCGGCGCATCTGCCGTCATTGCGCGGACATCGGGGCGCTTGTCATCGAGGACGCGCAGCGGATTGATCTCGGCGCGGCGACGGGTTTCTTCGTCGAGAGGCAGCGCAAAGAGGAACTTCTGCAGCAGTTCACGGTACTGCGGACGGCAGGTGTCGTCGCCGAGCGAGGTGATCTCGAGACGGAAGCCGTCGAGTCCCAACGAACGGAACCCGGCGTCGGCAATGGCGATGACCTCGGCATCGAGCGCCGGATCGTCGATACCGATGGCCTCGACGCCCACCTGCTGCAGCTGACGGTAGCGACCCGCCTGCGGACGCTCGTAGCGGAAGAACGGGCCCGCGTAGCTGACCTTGACGGGAAGTGTGCCACGGTCGAGGTTGTGCTCGATCACGGCGCGCATGACTCCGGCCGTGCCCTCGGGGCGCAGAGTCACGGAACGATCGCCGCGATCGGCGAACGTGTACATCTCTTTGCTGACGACGTCGGTCGACTCGCCAACGCCGCGGGCGAACAGTGCGGTGTCCTCGAAGATCGGCAATTCGATGTGGCCGTATCCGGCCAGACGTGCGGCGCGCGTCAA
This sequence comes from Rhodococcus sp. ACPA4, assembly GCF_002300185.1. Classification (NCBI taxonomy): domain Bacteria; kingdom Bacillati; phylum Actinomycetota; class Actinomycetes; order Mycobacteriales; family Nocardiaceae; genus Rhodococcus; species Rhodococcus sp. ACPA4. The sequence goes on along the minus strand of NZ_NSDY01000001.1, from coordinate 874,539 downwards.
TCCGTCACGGACGGCAACAAATTCGGCGGATTGCGGCGGAACGTAATCCGGGACGCCCTTGGGTGCAGAGAAGGTGCTGGCTTTACTCACGAGTGGTTACTTTTCCTTATTTCTGTCCGCTGAGTCCAACGAGAAACGGATTGGAGCTTCTTTCGGCGCCGATCGAACTGTTGTCGCCGTGCCCGGGGAGGATGACTGTCGCGTCGTCGAGAATCAGAAGTTTCTTCGCGACGGAATCGAGCAATTGTTCATGGTTGCCACCGGGAAGGTCACTTCGCCCGATCGAGCCCTGGAACAGGGTGTCGCCTGTGAAAGCCAGATCGACCGGACCTTCTGCAGTACCCGCCTGGGTGCGGAAGACAACAGATCCCTGCGTATGGCCCGGCGTGTGATCGACCGAAAAGGACATTCCGGCGAGCTCGAACGAGTCCCCGTCGGATAATTCGATGACCTCGTCCGGTTCGACGAAGGACATGTCCTTGATGAAGTCCTTCATCGTCGGACCGATTCCCCGGGCAGGGTCGGTGAGCATGTAGCGATCATCCGGGTGAATGTAGGCCGGCGCCGAGTACCGCTCGCAGACCTCACGCGCAGACCACATGTGATCGAGATGCCCGTGCGTCAGCAGCACGGCCGTCACCGACATGTCCTTGGAGTCGAGAAACTCGAACAGCGGCTCAGCAGCGTCCTGACCCGGATCGATCACCACACACTCGCAGGCATCGTCCTGAGCGAGTATGTAGCAGTTGGTCTGGAACATCCCGGCCGGAAAACCAGTCACGAGCACTTGAGGTAACTCCTCTTCGAAGGGCGAATCAGGCAACACGGTGTCACGTACAGCCTAAAGCTGCTGCCCCGCCAGTAAGTTCTCAGGTTGCAGTGGGAGACTTTCCGACAACTGAAGTTATACCGACCAGACGCAGTTCCACCCGTGAATATGGAGGACTCCAGCAGTGCCGAGTAACGAGCAGCGCCGCCAGGCGGCAAAACGCAAGCTCGAGCGCCAGCTCGAACGCCGCGCCGAGCGGGCGCGCAAGCGCAAGCAAATGACAATCGTCTACACGGCTGCTGGTGTCGTCGTGGCTGTTGCCGTCGTCGCCGGGATCGTCCTGCTCACCCGAGGTGACGACAGCAGCACCGAGAACACCGCTGACGACGCCACATCGACGTCTGAGCAGACGGCCGGCGCCATGCCTGCCGGTTTGCTCACGCCCTTGGCAGAGACCGTCTCGTGCGCTTACCCGACTGACGCTGCGCCGGCATCCAAGCCGAACAACCCGCCACGCGCGGACGGCATCCCCACCACTGCGCCGGACGCGACGCCGAGCATCAGCATGGAAACGTCGCAGGGAAATATCGGCCTCGTCCTCGACGGAATGAAATCGCCGTGCACGGTCAACAACTTTGTGAGCCTCGCGGGTCAGAACTACTTCGACGCCACGACATGCCATCGCCTGACGACGAGCCCCTCATTGCAGGTCTTGCAGTGCGGCGACCCGTCGGGCACCGGTAGCGGCGGACCCGGTTACCGCTTCGACAACGAGTACCCGACCACTGCTTTCGACGCGGCAGACCCGGCCGCTCAGATGCCGGTGACGTACAGCCGCGGAACGATCGCGATGGCCAACGCCGGGGCCGGCACAAACGGCAGCCAGTTCTTCCTCGTCTACGGCGATTCACAGCTCCCGCCTGACTACACCGTATTCGGCACGATCGACGAGACCGGGCTTGCGACGCTCGACAAGATCGCGGCGGGTGGCAGCACGCCCGAGGGCGACGGCACGCCGAACCTCACCACCGATATCAAGACTGTAAGGATCGACTGATGAAACGCACGTCCCTTCTGATCGCGGCCGTCGGCGCCACCGCCCTCGTTCTCGCCGGATGTTCCAGTAACGACTCCACGACCGATTCGGCGTCGTCGAGCACTCAGGCGAGCGCGAAGTCGACCACGAAGTCAGCGCCCCTGGACATGTCGCAGTTCGAGCAGTTGCCCGCCGTTCCGGCGCCTGCTGGTGCCACGGTCGACTGCACCTATGCCCCGGCGGCGGGTGCAGCCAAGACGGTTGACACGCCGACTTCCACCGGCGTCCCCGCCGAGGGCACCGTAAACGTCCAGTTGACCACCACCGCCGGACCGATCGGTATGGAACTCAACCGCACCGCCGCCCCGTGCACCGTCAACAGCATGGTCAGCCTGGTCGAGCAGAAGTACTTCGACGACACCCCGTGCCATCGCCTCGTCACCAGCCCGGGCCTGCAGATCCTCCAGTGCGGAGATCCTTCGGGCCAGGGCACGGGCGGACCGGGATTCGGCTTTGCCAACGAGTACCCGACCACCGTGTACGCCGAGAACGATCCGGCGCTGTCGTTGCCGGTCGTCTACCCGCGCGGCACTCTGGCTATGGCTCATTCATCACAGCCGGACAGCAACGGTAGCCAGTTCTTCCTCGTATACGACGATTCACTCCTCCCGCCCGACTACACCGTTTTCGGGACCATCGACGAGGCCGGTCTTGCAACCATCGAGAAGATCGCCGCCGACGGTGACGACGGAAGCATGGGAGCCACCGGCGGCGGTGCCCCGAACACCCCGATCACCATCGAAACAGCAGTAGTCGCCTGATCTGACAGCACAGAAAGGGGCGATACGAGAGATTCCTCTCGTATCGCCCTTTTCTGTTTTGTATCACCGACAAAGCGGGATCATCACTGCATGAGGATTCTGATCGCAACAGCGAGCAAGCACGGATCGACTGCCGAAATCGGTGAGCAGTTAGGCCGCGCGATTACTTCGGGGTTACGGGCACGGAATATCGAGCCTCAGGTCGATGTCAAGAAAGCCCACGACGTCGACACGGTCGAAGGCTATGACGCCGTCGTTCTCGGCAGCGCGATCTACCTCGGGAAATGGCTCAAGGATGCGACCCGTCTGGTGGATCGCGATCTCGATGCCCTGCAGAAGCGTCCGGTGTGGTTGTTCTCCAGCGGCCCAATCACCCCTGGTGACAATGCCGACAATCTCAAGTGGATCAACACCCCCTGGGCCGTTGAGCACCACATGTTCGGCGGCAAACTCGATCCGTCGGTGCTCTCGTTCACCGAGCGCATTGCGACCAGAGCGGCAAAAGCGACCGAGGGCGATTTCCGATCGCCGGACGACATCGCCGCTTGGGCCGACAGCATCTGCTCGACCCTCGCCGCCCACCCGGATCGGTGAAGGTCGAAGGACACACGTGACCGCCGTAGATCTGTACTGGCTTCCGCTCGGCGCTGGCGGACATGTGGTGCGCTTCAACGGCATTGTCTACGAACGGTTGAGCGCCTGGTTCACTCATCGAACACCGGTGCCGCTTTACCATTGCGCGCTGCGAATCACAGTGCCGCCCAACGTCTATTCGATCGAGATGACTCCGGTGTGGCAGCACAAGGAACCCGATCGCGGTGTTGTCGCGGAAGGTCCGGTCGGCGCGCACTGGGCCGGTAGATCGAAGTACTTCCGGTACGAAGTGCACTGTTGGCGGAACGGAACGGTCGACGATATCGAGGAAGCTGTCGAGAGTCCGCTGCGTCTATCGGCGGATTCGGCAGTTGCCGAGCAGATCCTCGACGAGATTCGAACGGTTCCCACCTTCGTCTGGGGACGGGATGCCGTCGGCGTAGGTGACATGTGGAACTCGAATTCCGTTGTGGCCTGGGTCTTGACCCGATGCGGCGTCGATCTTTCCGGAATCGAGCCACCGCACGGCGGGCGGGCTCCCGGCTGGCACGCCGGAATCGCTGCAGCGGCAAGACCTTCCAGGCGCACGTAAGCGACTGGCGCCGAGCAGGGAATCTGCTCGGCGCCAGTCGGTGTGAGAGAACTACGACGCCGACGTCACTCGATACACGTCGTACACGCCTTCCACATTGCGGACCACGTTGAGAACGTGGCCCAGATGCTTCGGGTCACCCATCTCGAAGGTGAACTTGCTGATGGCAACTCGATCACCGGACGTGTTGACCGACGCAGACAAGATGTTGACCTTCTCGTCTGCCAACGCCTTGGTCACATCGGAAAGCAAGCGGTGACGATCGAGCGCCTCGATCTGGATCGCGACCAGGAACACCGACGACGCGGACGGTGCCCACTCGACGTCGATGATCCGTTCGGACTGGTCGTGCAGCGAATTGGCGTTGGTGCAATCCGTGCGGTGAACACTGACCGCGCCGCCACGCGTGACGAAGCCCAGAATGGAATCGCCAGGCACCGGTGTGCAGCACTTGGCAAGCTTTGCCACCGTGCCCGGAGCACCGGGAACCAGGATGCCGGAGTCGCCGGTACTGCGAGTACGCACCGGCATGTTCGACGGTGTCGACCGTTCGGCCAGTTCCTCCTCGACTGCGCCGACGCCGCCGAGATGAGCCACCAGACGCTGTACGACGTGGTGCGCACTGACCTGGCTCTCACCCACCGCGGTGTACAACGCCGAGACGTCCGGGTACCGAAGCTCGTTCGCGATCGTGCTCATCGACTCGGCATTCATCAAGCGCTGCAACGGAAGTCCGACGCGTCGTACTTCCTTGGCGATTTGATCCTTACCGGATTCGAGAGCTTCCTCGCGTCGTTCCTTCGCGAACCACTGACGAATCTTTGCCTTGGCCCGCGGGGAGACGACAAACGACTGCCAGTCACGGCTGGGGCCTGCGGTGGCCGCCTTCGACGTGAAGACTTCCACCACCTCGCCGTTGTCGAGCTTGCGCTCGAGGGCGACCAGACGTCCGTTGACGCGGGCACCGATACAGCGGTGGCCCACCTCGGTGTGCACGGCATAGGCAAAGTCGACCGGCGTCGAACCTGCAGGCAAGGTCACCACGTCACCCTTGGGGGTGAAGACGAAGATCTCCTTGACGGCAAGGTCGTAGCGCAGCGACTCGAGGAACTCCCCCGGGTCGGCCGCTTCACGCTGCCAGTCGAGTAGCTGGCGCATCCACGCCATGTCGTCGACCTCGGCGATGTCGCCGGCGTGCTTGCCCTTGGTCTCCTTGTACCGCCAGTGCGCGGCGATACCGAACTCGGCCGTCCGGTGCATGTCCTGCGTACGGATCTGGACCTCGAGGGGCTTGCCCTCCGGACCCACGACCGTGGTGTGCAGCGACTGATACACGCCGTACCGCGGTTGCGCGATGTAGTCCTTGAACCGCCCCGCCATCGGCTGCCACAGTGAATGCACAACACCGACTGCCGCGTAACAGTCACGGACCTCGTCACACAGAATGCGGACGCCGACCAGGTCATGGATGTCGTCGAAGTCGCGGCCCTTGACGATCATCTTCTGATAGATCGACCAGTAGTGCTTTGGTCGTCCTTCAACCACCGCATTGATCCGCGACGCGAACAGCGTGGAGTTGATCTCGGCCCGCACCTTCGCCAGGTAGGTGTCCCGCGACGGCGCGCGATCGGCAACCAGACGCACGATCTCGTCGTACTTCTTGGGGTGCAGGATCGCGAACGACAAGTCTTCGAGTTCCCACTTGACTGTCGCCATTCCAAGCCGATGAGCAAGGGGTGCAATAACTTCGAGAGTTTCGCGAGCCTTGCGTGCCTGCTTCTCCGGCGGCAGGAAGCGCATGGTCCGCATGTTGTGCAGGCGGTCGGCAACCTTGATGACCAGCACCCGAGGATCACGCGCCATCGCGATGATCATCTTGCGGATGGTCTCGCCCTCGGCGGCGGTGCCCAGGACAACCTTGTCGAGTTTGGTGACGCCGTCGACCAAGTGCGCAACTTCGTCGCCGAAATCGCGCGTCAATTCTTCGAGCGAGTAACCGGTGTCCTCAACGGTGTCGTGAAGCAATGCGGCCACCAGTGTGGTGGTGTCCATCCCCAACTCGGCGAGGATGCTCGCGACAGCCAGCGGGTGCGTGATGTAGGGATCGCCGGACTTACGACGCTGACTGGAGTGTCGTTCCTCCGCGACGTCGTACGCGCGCTGGAGAAGCGCCAGATCGGCCTTCGGGTACAGCTCACGATGCAAACTGACCAGCGGCTCGAGAACCGGGCGGATAGTGGCATTACGCTGCCCCGTGATGCGCCGAGCAAGGCGAGCTCGAACGCGGCGAGACGCCGACGCCGGTACGGCTGCACTCTGACCGATCCGATTGCCTGCTGTTTGCGACGAAGCGGAACTGTCGTCCGGAGCACCGGACTTCGATGGTGTCGTATCCGGAGCCGGGTTGGTACCCGATTCCTGCGACACTGCACCCGAGTTCTGTGATCGATCAAGATTCGACGTCATGTCGCCACCTCCTACCACCGAGTTGGTTAGACAACCGCCCTGTAACGGGAAATTGCCCTGGAGGTCTACCAGACCCCCAGGAGCCAACTTTAGTACTCAGACCTTGACCAGGGACGTCAGCGGGTACTTTACGAACCGATCACGGCCCCTGAGTTCTTCGATCTCGAGCACCACGGCCACCGCGACGACGGTGGCGCCGGCCAGTTCCACCAACTGCACGGCTGCTTCCAATGTCCCTCCGGTAGCCAGAACGTCGTCGATGACCAGAACATTCCGTCCGGTGAGATCGAACCCGTTTGCCGGAATCTCGAGCGTCGACGACCCGTATTCGAGGCTGTACGAACGTGAGAGAACAGGTGGCGGCAGTTTGCCCACCTTGCGCACCGCAACCACACCGGCGCCCATTCGAGCGGCAGCACCGGCTCCGAGCAGGAAACCACGCGCGTCGACGGCCGCAATCGTGTCCACATCGGGCGCACATGCAATCAAACCGTCGAGAACAGCACTGAAACCTTCGGCGTCCGCGAACACCGGCGTCAGGTCTGCAAAACGCACACCCGGACCTGGGAAATTGTCGGCCCACCGCGTCAACCGGACTACGGCATCCGACGCGGCCAGATGCACTGCCTTCAATTCGTCTGACGTCATCCTTGTCCCACCCACACTGATTTCATTCGAAATCGTCATCTACGCAATACCCATCTGTCCATGTTCCAGCCGCTGGCCGATCGAGTCGGATTGGCCACCACGGCACTCATTCCTTGAGCGACGGCAACAGTTCGCACCTGATTGAACAGAGGAATAGTAGGCACCTGCGTCCAGAGGATGTTCTCCGCCTCCACCGACAGTCCCAATTGCGCAGCTATTGCAGGATCGGTGTCCAACTGGTCGATAATCTGATCGACCCGCGCATTTCCGTATTCACCGAAATTCGAGGAGTTACCCGACCGTAGTGCGCCGCGCGCGTCGATCATGTCCGCCATGCCCGCCGCACCCGCTTGACCGGCGGTGCCGGCCAGGACCGCGTCGACGCCACCCGTGCGCAGTGCGTCCGGTGTGAAATCCGGGGAGCTGACGTCCTCGATCGTGACTCCGGCAGGTTCGCACGCCGCCTTCACGTCGGCCACGATCTGGGACCGCACCGGATCCGGAGCCAGGTACCCGACACGCACGGTCAACGCATCCAATCCGGCCTCGGACAACGAGACCTTGGTGGCTGCGACGTCCGCTGCGCTGTATCGATTACCGTCGGTCGCCGCGGCATCGCTGTACACCAACGAATCGGGGACTACGAGACGCGAATCCACCGTTCCGGATCCGACGCCGACCGCCGGCGCGTCTGGCGTGCTTCCGTACTGATCGAACAGCGTCGACCGAGGCACACAATGCCCGAATGCCCGCCGGGCTGCTTCGTCGCCCAGAACCCCCGACGTCGACAAGATGAATTGCTCGATGGACCTCGACGGGATTTGCTCGCTGGTGAAACCGGAGAGCGCGCTGAGGTCCCCGGCCGAACCGGAACCGACGTCGATCACTTCGATCGATTGGTCGACAGCATCCTTGGTGAGGTCCACTCCACGGGGCCAGACCACGATGCGGTCAGTGGCCGGTGCATTGCCCCACCACCGCTCGTTGGCGACCAGCACCAGCCCACCGTCTTCGGTGTAGTCCTCGACTCGGTACGGGCCCGAGGACGGCAATACCGACGTATCCAACTGACCGGGCGTCATGTTCCACCCGGTGTTCCAGAAATCGGCGATCTTCGTCAGTGCCTCGGTGTCATCCGAATTCACGGCCGACACCAGGTCTGGCACGCCGGCGCGTTGCATCGCGATGTGCGACGGCATCAGTGCCGTCGCCCCGAACAGGGAACGCCACTCGGTGAACGCGCGGCCGGGTTTGAACACGACGGTCGCGTCTTTTGCACCGGGCTGGCACTGCACCCGGTCGATATCGGAGTACCCCAACGTGTTGGCTACATCGAACATCGGTACGTCCGCGCCGTCGACGGTTTTCGTGAATCGGCCACTCGATGCGGCCCACGTGAGAACCAGGTCGTCGCAGGTCAGCGGAACACCATCGGAGTACACGGACGAGGGATTGAGCGTGTACGACACGGTCAGAGCCTCACCAGGCAACTGCGCCGCGGTACCGATGTCTGTGTCCGATACCGGAGCGCCGACCGGCCCGGTGAAGGTGAAGCCAGGCAGCACCCGACTGAGCGCCGCCATCGTTCCTGAGACGGCCCCGGCCGTCGTGTTGCCGTTGTACGTGGTGATCGTGTTGTCGATTGCGTATCCGATGGACGGAGCCTGCTCGGTGTCGTCCTCCGAGCAGGCCGCCAACGAACCTGTGACCACCGCGGTGGCAGCAACAAACGACAGTGAGCGAACTACTGCTCGCCTCGCTTGGAGCATGATCAGTGAGCCTTCTTTTTCCGCTTTCCGGTCGGCCGAGCGCCAGGCGCGGGAGCAACTGCGGCACGTTGCGTTACCGATGCTCCGGCACCGACAGACTCTGCGGTCTTGGCACCGAGACCCTTTTCGGTAAGCGTAGCCCGGCGAGCGAGAACCTTGCGGGTGTGAACGGCCACAGGTCCCCATCGTTCCTTCATCGACACGAGGAGCGGGGTCGCGAAGAAGATCGACGAGTAGGCGCCAACGACGATGCCGACCAACTGGACGAGGGCCAGGTCCTTGAGCGTTCCGACGCCGAGCATCCACACCGCGACCACCATCAGGGCAATCACGGGCAACACACTGATGACCGTTGTGTTGATCGAGCGCATGAGCGTCTGGTTGACGGCGAGGTTCGCCTGTTCACCGTACGTGCGACGCGTCAGATGCAGGATGCCTCTCGTGTTCTCCTCCACCTTGTCGAACACGACGACGGTGTCGTACAGCGAGAAACCGAGAATGGTGAGCAGACCGATCACCGTCGCAGGTGTGACTTCGAATCCGACGAGCGCGTAGATACCCGCGGTCACGATGATGTCGAAGAACAGCGCGATGATCGCGGCTACCGCCATGTCTCTCTCGAAACGAATCGCGATATAGATACTCACGATGACCAGGAAGACGATCAGCGCGAGCAGAGCCTTCTTGGTGATCTGGCCACCCCACGTCTCGCTCACATCGGCAAAGCTGATGGCATCGCGGGACGGATTACCGTTTCTGTCCTCGGGCTGGAATTCGTCGAATAGTGCATTCTGGAGCGTCACGATCTGCTGCGCATCGAGCGTTTCCGAGCGAATCTGCACGGTAGCACTCGAACCCGAACCCACCGTCTGCACGCTGACCGGTTCGAAACCGAGTGCTTCGGAGTACACAGTTTCGACCTGCGATGTCTCGACGCCGTCTCCGGCCGGGAACTGGATGCGCGATCCGCCCTCGAAATCGATACCGAACGTGAAACCGCGGATCAGCATTGCCAGCAGTGCGATCGCTACCAACGCGCCGGTCAGGCCGTAGTAGAACCGACGCTTGCCGACTACCTCGAATGCGCCGGTGCCGGTGTACAGACGCGACAGCAGACTATGTTTCGGCATCGAGGCCTGGTCGACCCCGGAATCTGCTGTTACGGAACGTGCTTCGCGGTCCGCCGAGGAATTTTCGGCAGAGTTGTTGTTGGACTCACTCATGCTCGTGTCTCCTTAGCCGACGCAGCGGCGGCAACCTTACGTTCGCGGGCTACCTCTTGGACTGCTCCCAATCCGTTGACGCTGGGCTTGGACCAGAACGCCGAACGGGAAGCCAGATGAACCAGAGGCCACGTCACGAGGAAGACAACTACGACGTCGAGGATGGTGGTCAGGCCGAGGGTGAACGCAAATCCGCGCACCTGGCCCACCGCCAGTAGGTACAGAACGGCGGCCGCGATGAAGCTCACGGCGTTGCCCGAGAGGATGGTGCGGCGGGCACGGGCCCAACCACGGGGTACTGCGGAACGGAAGCTGCGGCCCTCTCGCATCTCGTCCTTGATGCGTTCGAAGAATACGACAAACGAGTCGGCTGTCATACCGATACCGATGATCAGACCTGCCATGCCGGCGAGGTCGAGGGTAAACCCGATATACCGGCCGAGCAGCACCATGATGGCGTACACCATGATTCCCGAGAGGACGAGCGACAGCGCGGTCAGCACGCCAAGCATTCGGTAGTAGACGAGGCAGTACACGAGCACGAGAACAAGGCCGACTGCGCCCGCGATCAACGCTGCTTGCAGAGACGCCAGTCCGAGCGTCGCCGATACTGTCTCGGCTTCCGAAGCCGCGAACGAGAGCGGCAGCGAACCGTACTTCAGTGTGTTCGCCAGTTCCTCCGCGCTTTCCGCGGTGAAGCTGCCGGTGATCGAGGTGGCGCTACCAGCGGGCGTTGCGCCTTGAATCGTGGGCGCGCTGACGACCTTCGAGTCGAGGACAAAGGCTGCCTGCTTGCCGATGTTTGCCGCGGTGAACTGTGCCCAGGTGTTGCTGCCCGTGGTCTTGAACGACAGGCTGATCTCGTGGCGAGACTGCTGGGAGTTGAATATCGACGACGCGTCGGAGATTTCCTGGCCGTCGATGATCGAGGGGCCGAGGAGGTAGATGTACGCACCGTCCTGGGAGCATGCGACGAGCGGAAGGGTCGGATCGTCGTTACCACGCAGCGGATCGGCTACCGAACAATCGAGATTCGCGACGGCCTGCTCTTGAACCGTGGGATCGGTGCTCTGACGCAGCGCGCGCGCAGCAGCGATCTCGGCTGCGGCGGCGTCACTGGCGTCGGCCGAGTCACTCGGAGCGGCCGGTGCCGGCGGCTCTGTTGTTGGCGCTGCTTCCGATGTGGGAGCGGGTTCGCTGGTTGCCGGTTCTTGTGCTGGGAACGGGCGGTTCTGCGGAGCCTGTGTGGCCGGTGCCTCCGTTGCGGGCGCCTCTGCTGCCGGTGTTTCTGCCGCCGGTGTTTCTGCCGCCGGCGTTTCGGTGCCGGGAGCGACCGTCGTGCGGTTGGCGTCGCGAGTGGCGACATCGATCGATCCGGTAACCGGACGGATGTACAGGCGAGCCGTCTGACCCAACGACCGCGCCTGTGCACTGTCGTCGCCTGGCACCGTGATGACGAGGTTGTCACCGTCGATGAGTACCTCGGATCCGGACACGCCGAGCCCGTTGACGCGGGTCTCGATGATTTCCTTAGCCTGCTTCAGACTGTCCTGACTGGGCGCGCTGCCGTCCGGCGTGCGCGCAGTCAGCGTGACACGCGTTCCACCCTGCAAGTCGATACCGAGCTTCGGTGTGGCCGATTTATCGCCAGTAAAGAACACCAGTGCATACAGCGCCACGACCAGGACCCCGAACAGGGCTAGGTAGCGGGCTGGATGCACCGTTCCGGTGGAAGGTGCCACGATCTTTAAGTCTCCTCATTAGGTGCCGGACGTGAGCGGTCCACGACCGCTCGAGTTGCGCCGTTCGAACGTGCGGCGATGCGTTAACTACACAGTAACTCTAGAGCAGGGTCACGACGTGACTGCGTTCAGGAATCCTTGGTGAGTCGGATTTCGGTGTCAGTCGCCGATTCTTCGAACTCGGAAGACGCGTCTTCGTCGTCACTGTAATCCTCGACGACATCACTGACACGCTCGCGGATAACCAGACGCGACCAGGTGGTGACGACGCCGGGCGCAATCTCCAGTTCCACGGTGTCGTCGTCCAACGACGTGATGGTCGCGTACAGGCCGGCCGTGGTCTGCACACGGTCGCCCACCTGCAACGAATCCTGCATCTCGGAAGTCGCGGCCATGGCCTTCTTCTGCTTGCGCATGCCCAGGAACATCGGCACCAGCAGTGCGAGGATCAGGAGGGGGAAAAGCAAACTCGACATGTGTTGATCAACCTCGGTTTTGTAGCATGTTTTTCGCCACGCGGGCCCCGGATGGACCTACGCAAGACACCAGTGTGCCACTAGTTCCTTAGGAAACCCGACAGTTCGCCACTAACGGGAGGCTCCGACAACGCGAAATCACTCCGCGTCCGGGTCGAACAACGATGCTTGTGGCTCCCTGGCGCGAACCTCGATACCACCTGCAGCGGCGTCCGGTGGCGGCGTCATGCCGAGCTGTTTCCAGGCTGCAGCAGTGGCAACACGACCGCGCGGGGTCCTGGCGATCATGCCGGCGCGAACCAGGAACGGCTCGCACACCTCTTCGACAGTCGACGGTTCCTCACCGACCGCAACCGCCAAGGTGGACACTCCCACCGGGCCGCCGCCGAATGAACGCACGAGCGCACTCAACACAGATCTGTCGAGACGATCCAGTCCGAGTTGGTCGACGTCGTAAACGGCGAGAGCGGCGCGGGCGACCTCCATCGTCACGATCCCATCTGCCCTCACTTCGGCAAAATCTCGCACTCGCCGCAGCAACCGGTTGGCGATACGCGGAGTCCCTCGCGAGCGTCGAGCAATTTCGGCACTGGCATCAACTTCGAGATTCACGCCGAGGATGCCCGCCGATCGCATCAGAATCTGTTGCAGCTCATCGGGTTCGTAGAAATCCATGTGCGCGGTGAACCCGAACCGATCTCGCAGCGGACCGGTAAGGGCGCCGGATCGGGTGGTCGCCCCTACGAGGGTGAACGGCGCAACTTCCAGCGGAATCGACGTAGCACCTGGACCCTTGCCGACCACGACGTCGACTCGGAAGTCCTCCATCGCGAGGTACAGCATTTCCTCGGCGGGACGGGCGATCCGATGAATCTCGTCGATGAAGAGAACGTCACCCTCCACCAGATTGCTCAACATCGCTGCAAGATCACCGGCCCGCTCGAGAGCCGGACCTGACGTCAACCGCAGTGAAGAACCCAGCTCACCCGCGATGATCATCGCCATCGACGTCTTGCCGAGTCCGGGCGGTCCGGACATCAGAATGTGGTCGGGTGTTCCGCCGCGCATCTTTGCCCCGGTGAGTACCAGTTGCAATTGCTCGCGCACGCGCGGTTGACCGATGAAATCGTCCAGGCTCTTGGGCCGGAGACTTGCCTCGACCTCACCGTCCCCCGCCACCAATTCGGCGCTGACCTGGGATTCGTCGTCGAAGTCGTCGATCGGGTCGAAATTCATCGAGTTTTACCGAGCAGGGAGAGAGCGGATCGAAGTGCGACGGACGTAGTTGCGGCGGGTGTTTCCGCGAGCACGGAATCCGTGGCTTGTTCGGCTTGCTTGAGCGGGAACCCGAGCCCTTCCAAGGCCTCGACGATCTGATCACGGATCGCATTTGCTGCAACTGCCCCCGACACCCCGGCGGTCGTCGGTACTGCGTCGACCTTGTCTCGCAGTTCCACAACCATGCGTTCGGCACCACGTTTTCCGATGCCAGGCACTCTCGTCAACGCGGTGAGATTGCCCTCCGAGAGCGCTCGCCGCAGCGCATCCGGCTCGAGTACCGCAAGCGTGGCCATCGCCAGGCGAGGGCCGACGCCCGACACCGTCTGGAGAAGGCTGAACAGATCCTTGGACTCGAGATCGGAGAAACCGTAGAGCGTCATCGAATCCTCACGCACGATCATCGTCGTGAAAAGCCTCGCCTCACTCCCCCGGTGCAACGCACCCAGCGTCACCGGCGTTGCGTTGACGCGGTAACCGACACCCGCAGCCTCGATAACCGCATGATCGAGAGCTATGTCGAGTACCTCGCCGCGAACCGACGCGATCATCGTGAACCTGCCTTCTTCGTGGTCTCGGCCAATTTTGCCTGATACTTACGCATCTGCTCCGCAGCCATTGCCTCGGCGCGCGCCATTCGTTCGATCATGGGTGCCCGCCAACAGTGGCAGATCGCCAGCGCGAGTGCGTCCGCCGCGTCGGCGGGTTTCGGAGCGGTTTTGAGATTGAGGATTCGAGTCACCATCGCGGTGACCTGTGCCTTGTCTGCAGTTCCGCTCCCGGTGACAGCCGCTTTCACCTCGCTGGGCGTGTGAAAGAACACGGGAATGCCACGGCGCGTGGCCGCAACCGCAACAACACCACCGGCTTGCGCCGTCCCCATTGCCGTACTGACGTTGTGTTGCGCGAATACCCGCTCGATGGCAACGACGTCAGGTTTGTACTGCTCGATCCACAGTTCCGCCGCATCCGAGATTCGGAGCAAGCGAGGTCCGAGGTCCATGTCAGCAGGCGTACGCACCACGTCGACGGCAATGGGACGCACAACTCTGCCGTTACTCCCATCGACCACACCCAACCCGCAACGGGTCAAGCCAGGGTCCACTCCGAGCACGCGCACTTTTGTCACACCTCTCCACACCGAACAGCTGTTCGATAGCTTAGCGGTGTACGGGCGAACTGCCGACATCAACACGCAACCCGGCCGCGACGATTACCGTCACGGCCGGGTTGAGTATGGCTGCGTCGAACTAGTTCAGCGTCGACCTAGTCGGCGTCGAGTGCTGCAAGCACCTCGTCGGACAGATCGATATTCGTGTAGACGTTCTGCACGTCGTCGGAATCCTCGAGCGCGTCGACGAGCTTGAAGATCTTGCGGGCGCCGTCGACGTCCAGCGGAACCTCTACGGATGCACGGAAATCGGCCTCGGCGGAGTCGTAGTCGATCTCGGCTTCCTGCAGAGCGCTGCGAACCGCGACAAGATCCTGTGGCTCACAGACGATTTCGAAGGTCTCGCCGAGATCGGTGACCTCTTCTGCGCCGGCATCGAGTACTGCCATCAACACGTCGTCCTCGGACTGCCCGTTCTTCTCGAGCGTCACGACGCCCTTGCGAGCGAACAGGTATGAGACCGAACCCGGATCGGCAAGGTTGCCGCCGTTGCGCGTCATCGCGGTACGAACTTCACCCGCTGCACGGTTGCGGTTGTCGGTCAGGCACTCGATCAGCACAGCAACACCGTTGGGCCCGTAGCCCTCGTACATGATGGTCTGCCAGTCCGCGCCGCCAGCTTCTTCACCTGCGCCGCGCTTGCGCGCACGCTCGATGTTGTCGTTGGGGACAGACGTCTTCTTAGCCTTCTGAATGGCATCGAACAACGTGGGGTTGCCCGTGGGATCGCCACCGCCGGTTCGTGCCGCCACCTCGATGTTCTTGATCAGCTTCGCGAAGGATTTGCCACGACGTGCGTCGATCACAGCCTTCTTGTGCTTGGTGGTGGCCCATTTTGAGTGGCCGCTCATGCGATTCAAGCCCCTTTCCTGCTGTGTTGCGCACGCCGAATGCGCTTCTTTCAGCTCTGACGATGTTACCCGTCCCACGTCGCCACATGCTGCATCCCCCGCACACTAATTCGTCAAACACGAGATTGTTTGCATAGAATGCAAACATGTTGATTCGCATCGATCACGCCTCGGCGACGCCACTCGCCGATCAGATTGCGGCCGGAGTGCGCGGGGCCGTCATCCGCGGCGAGGTCGGCCCCGGCGATCGACTTCCGTCCGCTCGCGCACTCGCCGAGTCGGTTGACGTCAATCTGCACACCGTTCTGCGTGCGTACGCGGCGCTGCGCGACGAGGGCCTCATCGATCTACGACGCGGGCGCGGCGCCGTCATCCGCGCCGAGTTCGATTCCGGCGCAACAGCTCTCCACGAATCAGCACGAGAGTTTGTCCGCCAGGCCCGCAATCTGGGTCTCGACACAGCCCACATGCTCGACCTCATCAAGGAGACCAGCACACAATGACGACCAGCAAGGTCCGGCTCTGGACCGCAGCCTCGTTGACCTTCATCCCCACGGCGGTGTTGATCGTGGCACGCCTACTGTGGGGCGATCAGCTTCCGCACACTGTCGCCAGTCACTGGTCCGGATCGACGCCGGACGGATTCGCCACACCCACAACGTTCTTCGCCATCACACTGGCGGTGTCGTTGATCGCCTCCGTCGTTGCCGCGGTCACGGCGATTCGTGCGGGCGACTCCGCTCCCCTGCTGTTGTCCGTCACAGCCACCGCAGCCGCGACGTCAGCGACGATCTGGATCCTCAGCGTTGCCTTGACCCTCGACGCCGGCGCCCCGGAGAACGCACGTATCGGGTGGTGGATAGCTCTTCCCATCGCTGCGGCAATGACGGGAATCGCCGCTTGGGCGCTCACCTCACGGGGCGGAGCCAATGTCGAACCGCTGCTCCCCACCCCGACGCTGGACACACCGCTCACTGCCACCGAACGCGCAGCGTGGATCGGCCGCGCACACAGCGTCTGGCCGTGGGTCCTCTCCGCCGGTCTGACAGCACTCACGGTCGGCACCGCCGCATATTCCGACTGGTGGGTAGCTGTCATCCTGCTCGCCGCCACCGTCATGACAGCAGCTTTCGCGTCCGTCACGGTCCGCGTGGATAATTCCGGACTGAGCATCAGCTCGTGGGGCATCCGGTGGAAGAAGATTGCCATCTCGAGAGTGAAGTCCGCGTCGGCCGACGCCATCCGGCCGCTTGAGTGGGGTGGATACGGCTATCGCATCACTCCACGCGGCACGGCGGTGACACTGCGCTCCGGCGAGGCAATCGTGCTCACGCTCGAGACCGGGCGCGTTTTCGCCGTCACCGTCGACCACCCGGAAGATGGTGTCCGACTCCTCAATTCACTCGTCCAACAGGCTGGCGCTCGCGAAATCTAGCCCCGAACCAGGTCGACGAAGAGCTCGTGCACACGACGGTCCCCCGTCACCTCCGGATGGAACGACGTCGCAATCACCGAACCTTGCCGAACAGCCACGATCCGGCCGGCAGCTTCGCCTGCTGCCGCCGGCACCTGGGCAAGAACCTCGACGCCCGGGCCTACCCGTTCCACCCACGGCGCGCGAATGAACACGGCCCGGACAGGATCTCCGACAATGCCCTCGAATTCGAGGTCCGATTCGAACGAATCGACCTGACGTCCGAAAGCGTTGCGGCGCACGGTCATATCAATAGCATTGAGGTGCTCGGCATCGGGCCGGGTGTCGAGCACCTCGCTGGCCAGCAAGATCATGCCGGCGCACGAACCGTAGGCAGGCAACCCACCGCGAAGCCGTTCGCGAAGCGGTTCGAGCAGTTCGAAAACCTGCAAAAGCCGGCTCATCGTTGTCGATTCACCGCCGGGAATCACGATGCCGTCAACCTTGTCGAGTTCCTCGGGACGGCGCACACCCACGGCGTCCGCCCCCGAATCCGCCAAGGCAGCAAGGTGCTCCCGCACGTCACCCTGGAGTGCGAGTACGCCGATCAACGGACGAGTCATGCCTGTGTTCCTACCTTGTCTTCACTACCCGAGGGGTCTTCACTAACCGAGGGCTCGCGTTCGATCCGCGACAAGCCTTCCTGGACTACCGCTGCCACCATATTGCCGCTTCGATCGTAAATGCGCCCCTGCGTCAGCGCTCGCCCGAACCCGGCCGACGGCGACGTCTGGTCGTACATCAACCATTCGTCGGCCCGGAACGGACGCAGGAACCACATCGCATGATCGAGTGAGGCATTCTGCGTCTTCACGTCCTTGTGCGGCACATTCGAGGTGTTGAGCAGCGTCATGTCACTCAGATAGGCCAAGGTGCAGATGTGCAGAAGTGGGCGATCCGGCAAGGTGTTGCGGTAACGGATCCAAACCCGCTGCTGCGCAGGCATATCCGGTGCCGAGTTCGCAACGTCTGCAGGCACGATTCGCAGATCCCAGTTCCGCCACTCCTCGTGAAGCGGTGTTCCGGCAAAATCGGGAATGGTCAACGGGTCCGGCAGTTCCTCCGGCATCGGGACATTCGGCATCCGGTCCTGATGCTCGATGCCCTGGTCTTCGACGTGGAACGACGCCGACATCGAGAAGATCGTCTTCCCGTCCTGGACGGCGTTCACCCGGCGTGTACAGAACGAGCGCCCGTCACGGATCCGGTCCACGAGATACACCGTGGGAATCTTGGGATTGCCCGGCCGCAGAAAATATCCGTGCAACGAATGCACGTGGAAGCGCTCGTCTACGGTGCTGACTGCGGATACCAGAGACTGGCCGGCTACCTGTCCACCGAAGGTGCGCTGCATGACAGTGGGGTGAACTGCCCCTCTGAAAATGTCCTTTTCCAGCGTTTCGAGCTCGAGGATCTCCTCGATACCAATCATGTGTCCTCCGGCAGAGTAGAGGCCGACAGCGCCGGCGGGCAACGGGTTCACATTATCGGTTCGCCGCCCGCACACGGCACCATGGTGGTGTGAACGCCTTCATCCCCTCGACCCCGCAGGCACTGGCCGAACAGGTTGTATCGCTGTGTGAATCACACCCGACAGTTGCGGTGGTGGCGCTGGACGGTGCTGATTGCGCTCGGCCGGTCGAACTAGCCGAGTTGATCGGTGTTGCCGCGCAGGCGCGGCAACGTCCGAGTGCTGTTGTCTCTCTTCACGACTACGTGCGGCCGGCGTCGTTGCGGCTCGAGTTCGGGCACGAAGATCCGCTGAGCTATCGAACGATGTGGTTCGACTACGACGCTCTGGACCGTGAAGTCGTGACGGCGGCGCGGGCGCGTCGTACGTGGCTTCCCCAACTGTGGGACGAGACAGCAGACCGGTCGGCACGCTCATCCCGCCGAACCGTTCACGAGCGAACGGTGATCATTGTCGCCGGACCGATGCTGCTTGGCCGCGGTCTCGACTTCGACGTCACCGTCCGATTGAACATGTCCGAGGCGGCGATCCGGCGGCACACACCGCCTGCACAGCTGTGGACCGTCGACCCGCTACTCGAGCATCAGGATGGTGTGACCGACCGGATCGATCTGGACGTGCGTTACGACCACCCCGCTCGACCTGCCGTTCGCGTCTACTGAGTACGAAGGTGACGCGTCAAACCTTCCTGAACCACCGCGGCGACCATGTTTCCGCGCCGGTCGAAAATCCGTCCCTGAGTCAGCGCGCGACCGAACCCGGCCGACGGCGAGGTCTGGTCGTACAACAACCACTCGTCCGCCCGAAACGGGCGCAGGAACCACATTGCGTGATCGAGCGATGCGGCCTGCATTGGTGTGTCCTTGTGCGGGATACGAGAGGATCCCAGCAAGGTCATGTCGCTCATGTACGCGAGGGCACACACGTGGAAGACCGGGTCATCCGGTAGTGCCTCCCGCGAGCGGAACCACACTTGCTGCTGAGCCGCGGCGCCTGGACGCTTGCTGATATCAGCTTGTGGGACGAGCCGTAGGTCCCAGTCTGCCCATTCGCGAGCCAGCCACGCGGTCTCGCCGTCGTCGGAGTCGGTGGCCAGGCCCAGCGTCTCAGGGTCGGGCACAGGCGGCATCTCGTCCTGGTGCTCGATGCCCTCGTCTTGAACGTGGAACGACGCCGACATCGTGAAGATCGCCTGCCCGTCTTGGATTCCTGTCACCCGTCGTGTGGCAAAAGATCGGCCATCGCGCACGCGGTCGACCAGAAAGACAGTGGGCTCCTTCGGGTTTCCGGGTCGGAGAAAATATCCGTGCAGGGAATGAACCAAGAATTCCGGATCAACGGTACGCACGGCCGAGACAAGTGCCTGACCTGCCACTTGCCCACCGAATGTTCGGGGCAGCGTGGTCTCCGCAATTATCCCTCGGAAAATGTCGCGTTCGAGGCGTTCCAGTTCCAGAATTTCTTCGATCGTCGCCATCGCTACTCCCGTTCTCCGCATCCGCCGAATTCTCACCGACAGTCACACAATGCCTGATGGTGGACAAATTCAGCGAATTCAACCAGCGCAGACACGCGAAACACCTAAAACGGACACGGTCGTTCTTTACGATTCAAGTTACAGCTGAATTCGCGATCGCAGACCGGGAGAACCCATGCGCCGTCACAGCACAACAGCAGCCGTCGCTTTGACGATGAGTCTCGTCGCCCTGACCGGGTGCGGCACCTCGTCGGAGGAGAGCGATTCCACTGACGTGTCGCAGACTCAGGTCACGTCGTCAAACAATGCCCCGGCACCGGCGTACGCGGCAACCTTGCAGCCGACCATCGAGAAACTGATGAAAGACAACGTCATTCCCGGCGCAGTGGTGCTGATCTCGTCGCCGACGCAAGGCGACTGGACCGCGACATTCGGCACACAGGTCATCGGCGAGGACAAACCCATGTCACTGGACGACTATTTCCGCGTCGGAAGCAATACCAAGACCATGACGTCGACGGTCATTCTCCAGTTGGTGCAGGAAGGAAAGCTCAGCCTGGACGATCCCATCGGTAAATACATCGACGGGGTGCCCAACGGCGATACGATCACCATTGCGCAGCTATCCGACATGCACAGCGGGCTGTACAGCTATTCCTTCGACCCACAATTCAACGCGACGCTCGACAACGACCCGCAGAAGGCGTGGACACCGGAGGAATTGCTGGCCATCGCGTTCTCCCACCCCGTCGATTTTGCTCCGGGCGAGAAGTTCGAGTACAGCAATACCAACATCGTGTTGCTCGGCCTGCTCATCGAAAAGCTCACCGATATGACTGCGGCACAAGCATTCCAGGAGCGCATCTACGAACCCCTCGGGTTGACACACACCTCCTTGCCGGACGCAACCGATTCCTCGATCCCCGACCCCCATCCACAGGGCTATTCCTTCGGCACCAATGTCTCCACGATCGACACCTTCGCCCTCCCTGAACCAGAACTGAGCGCAGCGCTGGCCGGCACCTTGAAGCCGAACAACGAGACCGATGCCAACCCGTCCTGGACGTGGACGGCGGGCGGCGCAATTTCGACGGTCGGAGATCTGGCTACCTACGTCAAAGCCCTTGTCGGCGGCGGGTTGCTGAATGACGACATGCAGAAGATTCGCCTCGACAGCATTCAACCCACTGATCCGAGCAATCCCTCGGCCGCCGGCTACGGTTTGGGCATCGCACGCTTCGGACCTGCCCTGATCGGCCACGACGGCCAGATTCCCGGATTCATGTCGTTCATGGCCCACGACCCGAACACCGACCTCACCATTGTGATCGCCACCAACCTGGCGACGGTACCGAGCGGTGAGGGATCGGCGCTGGTTCTGGCCAAGGGCATCATTCCCACCTTCTACGGCGGGGGCGGCGTACCCGGCGGTGACCCCGCGGCGGTACCCGCGGCGCCAACACCGACCCGCTGACTAGTGATCTTCGTCCAACTCGCCCGATTAGTCCCCTCTCGCGTGAGAAAATAAGACATGACCGCCAACGATCTCTCCTCGAACTCACCAGTCGCCGTACTCGCAGCCGAAGAAAGCTGGAAGCTGCTGAGCCAAGCCACATTGGGCCGGATTGTGGTCGGAGCTTCCGGACACGTGGACATTTTCCCGGTCAATTACGTGGTCGATGACAACCACATCTACTTCCGCACCGCGGAGGGAGCCAAACTCGTCGAACTGACCATCAACGATCGCGTTCTGTTCGAAGCCGATCACGTTGGCCCAGAACAGGGATGGAGCGTCGTAGTACGCGGAACCGCGCGTGTCATCACGTCGTTCACCGAAACCGCCAAGATCGACGAATTGGGGTTGCGGTCCTGGATTCCGACGCCCAAGTACAACGTTGTCGAGATCACCGCATCCGAAATTACCGGCCGCGCCGTGAAATTCGATCACAACCAGAACTGAGCGCAATCGAAACGCACCACTATCCAGGTCAGCCCACCGCCCCGGCCGACAGCGCAGCCTGCCAGCCTCCGTACTCGCTGATGTCTTTGCCCGTGGACGCTGCCTCCTGGTCACAGCCGAACCCGGTTCCCCAACTGCCGTCGTCGAATTCGACCGATCCGAGCATCATCGGCGTCGGCAGTGCCGCGAGAAATGTGCCGAGTGCGGCGGGAGTGAGTTGCCAGCGCTCCCCCACAATCGACACGCCGCCCTCGCTCACCCGGATCAATCCTGGTTTAGGTGGCGTGGTGTCCAGCGCGCTGAGTCGGTAGCGCGGAGCGGTGGCTACCGGCCCACACCAGCGGGCACCGAGCCCGGTCAGCTGATGCTCGAGCGGCTGACCGCGCAGGTGAGCGCCGAATACTGCCAGCTCGACCGTGTCCGCGGGCGCTGAAGTCCATCCGGTTGCCTGGTCGCCATTCACCATCGCCGCGATGTCAGCAGCGACGCCGTCCTCGAACGCACGCGCCAGCACCGTCACCCCGAACTGCGCATCGCCTGCCCTACCAGCTGGAACCGCGACAGCTGACAGGTCGAAGAGATTGCAGAAGTTGGTGTACGTGCCCATACGGGAGTTCACGCCGATCGGATCGCCCGCAACGTCGGCGATCGTCGGATGTTCCGGGGCCGTCGGCACCATGAGGGCATCGAGTCCGTCGAGCTCCTTCATCGCCCGGTTCCGCAACTGCGCCAACAATTCCCGGTCCGCGAGTAGTCGATGTGCCGGTATGACTCCGGCCGGCGCAATGATCGAACGTACCGTCGGGTCCACCGCATCGGCGTGCGCGTCGACGAATTCGCCTACCGCCGCATATCTTTCAGCGACAAGCGCACCGTCGTACAGCAGCTTCGCGGCGTCGAGGAAAAGCGTCAGGTCAATCTCGACTACCTCGGCACCCGCAGCCCGCAGCCGTCCGACAGCTGCTCCGAACGCTGCCGCCCACTGCTCGTCGAGTCCGGGCAACACAGCTGGAACTGCGACGCGTGGCCGCGGCGGCGCGGCCAACCGGACGTCGCTCGGCCACTGGCCGCCCCGTGCGCCTGATGCCATCACGGCCATCGCAGACTCGGCGCCGGCCAGATCCGCGGCGAAAATGGTCACGCAATCGTAGGAACTGCATGCCGGGACCACTCCCTCGGTCGAGATGATCCCGACGGTCGGCTTGATGCCGACAATGCCCTGCAGACCTGCTGGAACACGGCCGGATCCTGCGGTGTCGGTACCGATCGCGATGTCGACCAACCCGAGCGCAACAGCTACCGCGGATCCAGAACTCGAGCCACCCGAGATGTACTCCGGCCGACGCGAGTCGCGTACAGCGCCGTGGGGGCTGCGTGTGCCGACCAGTCCGGTGGCGAACTGGTCGAGGTTCGTCTTACCCAGCACTACTGCGCCCGCCGCACGCAGAGCCGCAACGGCGGCCGCGTCGACCGCGGGTGTGTAGGCGAACTCGGGACATCCGGCGGTGGTGGGTAAGCCTGCCACGTCGACGTTGTCCTTGACTGCGAGCACCAGACCTCGTAGCGGCAGGTCAGCGGTGGAGGCATCGACGCGCGCGGCCTCGGCCATCGCGTCGACCTCGGGGCGCAGGTGTATCCAGATCTCCGGCCGGTCGACGCTGTCGATCGACCGATATGCCGCCGATACCCGCTCGGTCGCGCTCACGCGGCTACCTCCTTGACTGTTGTTGTGGTGCGGGCAAACTCACCCGCAGCTGACCACGCGTCCCGCTCGGCGCCGAACGCGACGGCCTGGGTTGCACGGAATGCCGCAATGGAGTCCGCATTGTCGGTCAGGAACTGCTCGTGTTCGGCGAGGGAGAAACTGCCGTCGGTGATCTGCACGCCGCCGGGCCCACCTGCCGCCGTCTCGGCGCGCAGTTCGAGCAACTCGTCCGGCTCGACGGGATACCAGGAGATCCGGTCGAAGAACCGTAGCAACCAGGGCGTACCGTCCTCGAACGGTCCGGACTTCTCGGGATAACGGTGATTCCACACCTGGGTGGTGCGTCCCACGAACTGGTAGCCGCCTGGCCCCTCCATGCCGTAAATGCACAGGTACGCTCCGCCGATACCGACCGCGTTCTCCGGCGTCCAGGTACGTGCCGGGTTGTACTTGGTGGTGACCAACCTGTGTCGCGGGTCGAGCGGAGTGGCAACCGGCGCACCGAGATAGACGTCGCCGAGTCCAAGGACGAGGTACTCGGCGTCGAAGACCGTGTCGAAGACGTCAGCGACCGAATCCAGCCCGTTCATGCGCCGAATGAACTCGATGTTCCACGGGCACCACGGCGCATCGGCACGAACACCGTGCATGTACCGCTTGATCGCCTCGCGGGTGGACGGGTCGTCCCAGGACAAGGGCATCCGCACCGATCGGCTGGGAACCACGAGTTCGGACGAATCCGGGATCTGTTCCTCAGCCTCGGCGAGCAAACCCATCAGCTTCGACACGGGCAGCACGTCGGGGTCGACGCGCACCTGCAGCGACCGGATGCCGGGCGTGAGATCGAGTAGCCCGGCAGGCTTCTCTGCCTCGAGACGCTGATGCAGCGCGTGCGCCCGCGCCCGGAGCGCGAGGTCGAGCGTCATGTCCCCGTATTCGACAAGAACGTTGTCGTCGCCCGAGCGGCGATACGTCACCGCAGTCTTGCCGTCGCGGCGGGCGATCACTCCGTCGTCCCCGTCGCCGCCGTCGCTGAACACTGCCGGCAGGCTCGCGCGCCGACTCAGGCCCAGTTGACCTTTCGATGCGGCGCGATCGGCGCGGATCGGCACAAATCGAACCGTATCGCCGGGGCTCAGTTGGCCGAGCTTCCACCGTTCCGCGGATACGACGGTAACCGGGCAGACAAATCCACCGAGACTCGGACCGTCCGGCCCGAGCAGGATGGGGGTGTCACCGGTGAAGTCCAGTGCGCCAACCGAATAGGCGTTGTCGTGAATGTTCGAGGGGTGCAGTCCGGCCTCGCCGCCGTCGTTGCGCGCCCAGTCAGGCTGCGGGCCGATCAACCGGACGCCCGTGCGATCGGAGTTGAAGTGCACCTCGTAGTCGGTGGCGTACAGCGTGTCGATATCGTTGCGGGTGAAGAACTCCGGTGCACCGTGTGGACCCTCGGTAACGGCGATCTCCCAGCGGCCACCGATCACCGGTAGATGTTCCATCGGAACTGGTTGGGCGGCATCGGGGTTGCATGGCCCCGCTCCGCAGCTCAACACGTCGCCCTCGCGCAGCGTCCGCCCCTCGTGACCGCCGAACTTGCCGAGCGTGAACGTCGCACCGCTGCCCAGGTAGTCGGGCACGTCGATCCCGCCGCGGACCAGCACGTAGATCCGCAGTCCCGGACCTGTTGTCGCCCCGACGTCGAGGACACCGCCGGCGGGAACCTGCACCGGCGCCCAGGCCCGGACCTGCAGTCCGTTCACTCGGACAGTGGCAGGTGCGCCGGTGACACACACGACGGTGGCCTCGGCGAATCGCAGTGCTGGTCCGGCCATCGTGCATTCGAGCCCGGCGGCTCCCGGTTCGTTCCCGAGTGCTTCGTTGCCGAGCCTGAAAGACAGGTCGTCCATCGGGCCTGACGGGGGAACACCGATCTGCCAGTAGCCGACGCGGCCTGGCCAGTCCTGGACGGTGCTCAACATACCGGGGCGCTGAACGGTGATCTCGGTCATCGCTCTTCCTCCGGACGGGTCACGATCATCCGTACCTCTGTGGGGTCGAAACCGTTGCAGGGGTTGTTGATCTGCGGGCAGTTCGATACGAGTACAAGCGTGTCGATCTCAGCGCGCAGGGCGAGGCGCTTACCCGGCGCGGAGAGCCCGTCGACAATGCCGAGTGTGCCGTCCGCGTCGACCGGTACGTTCATGAAGAAATTGATGTTGGAGACCAAGTCTCGTTTACCAAGGCCCCACTTGGCTCCCTCGATCAGGAAGTTCTCGACACACGCGTGCTGATGCTTGGTGTGGTGGCCGTAGCGCAGGGTGTTCGACTCCTGCGAGCACGCGCCACCGACGGTGTCATGGTTGCCGACCTCGTCACCGACAAGCGTCATCAGAGCTGTTCCGTCGTCGGCGCGAAGCACGGACCCTGTAGTGAGAAACAGATTGCGCTGAGCTGCAACAGTTGCGGCGGCCGAGTACCGAACAGCGTGATCATCGGCAGCATAGAAGAGGGAGTCGACGGCTTGATTGCCGTGCAGGTCGACGATGGTCAGGACGTCACCGGCCCGCACGATCGCGGACCAGGGTCCGCGGGCGCCGACAGTGTCATCGAGGATCACGGCTCCGGGGACAAGAGCGGGAGTGTCTACGGCGGTGGTCATTTGGCGTCCCTTCCGAGCTGTGCTGCATTGACGTGCTGTGCTTCATTGACGGGCTTGGCGGCGTTCCAGGCGTCCTCGGTGTTGAGGACTGCGCGGCGGTACTCGGGATCGTTGTTCGGCAGAGCCTCCAGATCCTCGGGTGCCGTCCATGCCACTACCTCGAGGGATGTGGTGCCGAACGTGGTGGCCGGGTCAAGCGGGTGTGCGGTATTGGCGATCAGCACGATCACCGGGAGATGAATCAGCAGCTCCAGCTCTGTTCCGGCGCCGGCATTTCCGGTGCTGGTGAGTCCGCCGTCGGACTCGACGCGCACTCCGTGGAACAGGGACAGCACCGGCGGCAGGTCACGCGCGGTCAGACCGTGTTTGGCCGCAGCCAGTGTCAGCAGTTCCCGGCCCGCGGGCGCACCCGAATGGACGGATCCTTCGCCGTACTTGGCTGTGTTCGTAGCCAGTGAAGTGGTTCCGCAAAACGCGTCGTGGTGACCGGAGGTATCGGCCACAACGGTGGCCAGCACCCGTCCCTGGTCGGAGAGCAGCGGATGCCCCACCCTCAGGTACGCCTGCCACGGAACCTTGACGGTATCGGCGATGTTGAGCCGCTCGTGCGGAGCGTCAGCCCGGTACAGCAGCAGGTTCGCGCAGGCACTGCCGGCGATGTCACGCAATCGGAGCCGCGTGCCGCGGGCCAGCACCTTCGAGGTGTAGCGGCCGCCGGGCACGGACTCAGCCCAGGTGAGCCGGTCAGCGTCGATACCGGCCGGAGGCGTGGGCCAATCGGAGGCGGGAAGGACGGGCATCGAGTCGGTGATCGCACCGGCCTGCGAGCGGGCGTGTTCGCGGGCGGCTGTTGTGGTGTCGGTGGCAGTGTCGGTCGTGGTCACTTCGTAGCTCCAATCGTGACGGGGTTCGGAACGGTTTTGCCGCGCGGGTAGCAGAGAGCGCCCACCAGGACGACGGCAACGACGGTGATCGGGGCGGCCCATTGCAGGATCGGCATGTCACCGGACGGGTTGAAGATTTCGGCGCGTGGCCAGGACAGGTTGATCACCATTGCGGCTCCGTACAGCACCGCCGCGATGTTGACCGGGACTCCGAAGACGCCCAGTGAGAACAGCTTTCGGCCTTCGGAGTCGTACTGGACATCTCCGTGCGGCCAGCCTTGCAACCGGCGACGCAGCAGCGGAACGGTGACCATCAGGTAGGCAAGGTAGATCAGCACGATGCACACACTCGACAGTGTCGTGAAGATTGCCGAGTTCCCGACGTTGACCGCGAGCACCAGGATGCAGGCGATACCGATCAGGACGGACGGCGCGATGGGAGTTCCGGTGCGGGCGTTGACCTTCGAGAGGGTCTTCGATGCGGGCAGGCGGCCGTCGCGGGCCATGGAGAACATCAACCGGGACGCGGCGGTCTGAATCGCGAGGGTACAGACGAATACCGCGATAGCGACGTCGATCAGCAGCAGGGTGCCCCACGGGGAGCTCAGGATTGCGCCGAGCACGTACGGCAAGCCTTCGGTGGCGAGCCGACCGTCGGTGAGGCTCGGCGCTGCCATCAGCGCGCCGACGATCATCAGGCCACCACCAAGAGCAGACACCGACAGTGCCAACCGAATGGTGCGCGGTGCGACGCGACGCGGATTGCGGGTCTCCTCGGCGAGTTCGCCTGCCGAGCCGAAGCCGACCATGACGTACGCGGCCATCAATCCCGAGACGATCCAGGCCCAGATGTAGCCGGGCTCGCTGCCTGCGGCGCCGGTGTCGAATACCACCTGCGGGCCACGCTGGGCGTGGGTGAAGAACATGCCGATCACCGCAATGACGCCGATGATCTCGCAGGTCACGCCGATATTGTTGATGCGCGACATCCAGTTCACGCCAACGCAATTGATCGTTGTCGTGAGCACCAACAGCACCGAACCGAGCAGTACCGCGTTGGTCGCGCCACTCGACGATGTCAGCGAGCTGTCCTCGCCGACGATCTGAAATCCGCTCCACACGTTTGGCAACACCACCTGCAGGGCGATCGCCGCCGCAGAGGCGGTAACGATCTGCGCGATGATCATGAACCAACCGGCAAACCACCCGATGATCTCGCCGCCCATCCGCCGGGACCACTGGTAGATGGCGCCTGAGATCGGATACCGCGCAGCAAGTTCGGCAAAGCTCAGCGCCACCATGAACTGGCCCAGGAACACACAGGGCCACGTCCAGAAGAATGCCGGTCCGGCAAAGCTGAAGCCGAGTCCGAACAACTGGAAGATCGTGGTCAGGATGGAGACGAACGAGAAGCCGGCCGCAAACGAGGCGAACTTGCCGAGCGAGCGGTGCAGTTGCTGCTCGTAGCCGAACTCGGCGAGGTCGTTGTCGTCGCTGGGCTTAGGTGCCGCGATCGTCATTGATTCTCCTGGGGCCTGGGGGCTGTATTCCTGTCAGTTGACAGTTTTCTGCGCTCCCGTTCCCTACTGGTGTCTCTCATGTTTCGCTGTGTAGCGATTGCGTTGCGAGTCGATGACATCGGTTACCGAAACGTTTCCGAACCCTCACGCTGGTAGTCGGTGACACCCGACAGAGCGGCACAGCATTAGATAAAGGCCATGAATGTCGTCCGCGATCCATCGATGCTCCCGGTAGGCGAGTTGTTGCGTGGTCCTGCGTTGACCTGCGCGCCTGAGACAAGCGCCGCAGACGCTGCCCGCGCCATGACTGCAGCCGGCCGACGGTACGTACTTATCCCCCTGCGTGAGAATGCGCTGGGCATCTTCACCGACGGAGACCTCCGTCGGAGGATTGTCGCGGCCGGACTGGGCACCACCACCCCCGTTTCCGAGGTGATGACCACTCCCGTACACACGGCCAACGCTGACCTGCTCGGCGCGGACGTGCTGCTCGACATGCTCGAACGCGGCGTGCGGCACCTGCCGGTACTGTCCGCTCGCGGCGACATTCTTGGTGTGGTCGAGGACGCGGATCTGTTCGCCACCGCAACTCGGAGCGGATTTCTGGTGCGCAGCAAAATTTCTCAGGCCGCCGACGCCGACGAGCTCGTGGCTGCGACAGCACGGATACCGGAGCTTGCAGTGGGACTCTGGCGAGCGCGTGTGGCGGCGCTCGACGTCAGCGCCATCGCGTCGGTACTCATGGACGCCGCCGTCACCCGAGCCGCGAGCTTGCTCGCCGAAGGCCCTCCCGGTTCGACCTGGCTCTCACTCGGCAGCATCGCCCGCCGCGAGGCCATGCCAAGCTCCGACGTGGACAGTGCCCTGATCTGGGCGAACGACGACAGTCCCGAACAGCAGGTCCGCGAAACCGCGTACGGAAAGCGGGTGCACGGATTACTGGAGCGCTGCGGACTCCCCTCGGACGCCAACGGGGCGGTAGCGTCGAGCCCGCGGTTCGCGCGTTCCGAATCCGACTGGCTGCGGGGACTGGACGGCTGGCTCGCCGATCCTTATGCCGATCAGGGCATCGTCATGGTGTCACTGCTCGCCGACAGTCGCATCGCGATCGGCGACAACCGACTTGCTCTGTCCCCCGTCGTATCCGAGCGACTCGATCCCGACGCGCTTCGACTGCTGCTCAAGGAAGCAGTCGAAGGTAAGGCGCGGATGCATTCACTGCGCGAGCGTCTCACCCGCCGCACCGATTCCGTCGACATCAAGGCACAAGGCGTGATGCCGATCGTGAACATCGCGCGGTGGGCTGGGCTCGCCGCAGGCTGCGCGGATTCGTCAACCATCGTGCGACTGCGAACGGCAGCGAACTCGGGAATTCTGGCCGACGACGACGCGACGATGCTCGCCGAGTCGTTCGACGTGCTGGCTCAGATCCGGCTACGGCATCAGTGCGAGCAGATCGAGCGAGGCGAGACCCCGACCGACGTCCTGGCACTGGACTCGCTGACGCCCCTGTACCGGAGTCTGCTCGCGAGCGCCGTCCGCGAGATCGCAGGGATACAAAGGAAACTCGCATACACGGGGCCGCCGGCATGACGGAATTGACCGCCGCTCAGCGTCACGCGGTCCTTCAGACCGTGGCGGCCGAGCGACTCGAGGGATGGCAGCCCACTGGCGACGACCTCACCGATCTGGACGCGCTGGCCGTCGGCACGTTCACCTACGAGGACTACATCGAACGCCACCGTAGTGCCGCGTCCATGCGCGCGGTCCCGCGTCGGAGGTTACGACTGGCGCTACCTCGTCCGTACCTGGTCACCGGGACTTCTGTGCTGCGCAACAACTTCGGATTCAGAGACCAGACCCAGCTTCGGGACGTCGAGTACGCCGCGACCGCAGCCCGCCTGCTCCAAGCGCATCTGCAACAAGCGCCGACTCCGCGCCAGGTGGACGCCGAGTACATCTTCGGGTTGCACGGGCGTGTGTTCGGTGACGTGTTCGGATGGGCGGGGCAGCAACGCATCGTCGACATCACCAAGAACGGGGACGGTTTCGCGCCGGTCGGGACGATCGGCCGTTATCTGCGTGAAGTCGAGATCGCGATTGCCGCGACGGACTGGCACCGCGCGGACCGCGGACGCCTGGCGTACGCACTGGCCACTGTTTATGTCACCTACAACCACGCGCACCCGTTTCGCGAAGGAAACGGCCGTACCGGCACCCTGCTCCTGCACCAACTCGTAAGCTCGACCGGGTTCCTCCTCGACCTGTCGGGTATCGATGCGGCGGAATGGGTTGCCGCCTCTCGTGATTCGTCTCCCTTTCGCCGCACCGGCGCACCGTCGCCGCGACCCATGATTCCCGTGTTGCGGCGCGCACTCGTAGACCGCAGTGATGGAAGGATGGTGTGATGACCACAACCGGAGCCGGCCGCCCACGGCTGTCGACACGCAAGCGTCCCGGAGCAACGGCACGCGACGAGATTCTCGATGCCGCGGCCGAGTTGTTCACTACCGGAGGCTTCACCAGTACGTCGACCCGAATGATCGCCGATGCGGTGGGCATCCGGCAGGCGTCGCTTTACCACCACTTCGCAAACAAGGACGACCTGCTGACCGCGCTGCTTGTCGGGACAGTCACCTCCCCCTTGGCTTTTGCGGAAGACATGCGCGAGAGCCCGGAATCCGCCGCAGTGCGTATGTACGCCCTGACCTGGTTCGACGCGCAGCAACTCGCAAACTCGCGATGGAACCTTGGTGCCCTCTACCTGCTACCGGAGCTACGGACCGAACGATTCGAACCGTTCCGAGCTCAACGCGGAACACTCATGGATCTGTACACCGCATTCGCCCGTGACGCGCTGGTCCAGATCAATCCTGACCGCGAAGTCGATCTCCAGATCGCGCAACTACCATTCCGTCTCGTCGAGACCGTGATCAACACAAGGTCGGACGCTGAAGCGGAAGGTTCCAGTGCCTCACCTTCGCCGGAGGTGATCGCTGATGCCTCGATCCGGATCCTGGGGTGGACAGGGTCGACCACCGAACTTGCTTCTCGTACAACGGCACTTCTTGACGAGTACTCAGGCGGACAACGTTAGTGCGCCACTGTGGGAAGTTCGTCGAGCAATCTGTCGAGCAAGTTCAGGTCGTAACGATTCGGGCGCGGTTGTGCCGGCGTGACGATGTCACCCTCAGTGGGGAAACCGTGAATGACCCGGCCAATTTGCGAATCCGAGTCGACGCTGTGCAAACATCTGCCGAACTGCGGCGAACTCGTGCTCGAATCGGGTAATCGGTTCCACCCCCACAGCGGCCAGATACCAGCTGTAGTGCAGTTTCAGCGGATCGCTGTCGCATATCGCGTCACTACTCGCATCCTCGAGCGCTAACGCTTGCATCCAACGGTGTGCATTCACCCGCGCCCAGTATGCCGCCTGTTCCATAGCGTCGGATCCGTCCGGATCCTGACCCGTCGGGCTGTATTCAGCGACGAACCGCCTGCGACTGGCTCGGCACCACGTGGTCTTACCTGCGGCACTAGGCCCTTCGACGGCGATGATCACCGGCACACCCTACCTACGGCTCGTCGACAGTGCCGCGCTTGCACAGCCTCCTCGATGAGCGACGTTAGGGCACGATGGTCGAATGGCGGTTTCTCAAAACGGATTCGCGCGTACAACCGGTGCGGTCGCGGTGGCGACCGCAGCAAGTCGCGCAACCGGCTTTATCCGCACCCTTGCCTTGGCCGCGGTGCTAGGCACTGCTGTGGTCGGTGACGCCTACAACGGCGCGAACAGCATGCCGAACATGGTGTACGAACTGCTCCTCGGCGGCGTGATGAGCAGCGTCCTGATCCCTGTTCTGGCAAGGGCACGACTCCGCGGGAGAACCTATTCGCGGGTTTTCACCCAACGCCTGCTGCTGGCGACGATTCTCGGCGCCGCTGTCATCACCGCCATAGCGGTGGCGTGCGCCCCGTTCCTCGTCGCCGCCTTGGTGTCGGATACCGAACAGACACAGCTGACAACCGCGCTGGCGTACTTGCTGTTGCCCGAGATCTTCTTCTACGCGATCGCAGCGACCGCGACAGCCGTGCTGAATATCCGCGAAAGCTATGCGCCGGCGGCCTGGGCGTCGGTGGTCAACAACGTGATCGTGCTCGCGATGGTCGTGGTGTTCGCTGCGATACCGGGACCTGTGACGTTGCTGCCGTCGACGATGACCACCGCACAGGTTCTCGTCTTAGGCATCGGGACAACGATCGGCATCGTGGGACAGGCTGTGTGGACGGTGACCGCGTTGCGTCGTACCGGATTCCGGTGGAGTTGGCGGGTACGCCCGGTGCCGTACACGTGGCGCCCGGTCCGCGTCGGGGCAAGGCTGCTCGGCTGGGTGCTGCTGTATGTCGCGATCAGTCAGGCAGGCGTCACGTTCGTGCTCAGAGTTGCATTCAGCCATGGCGGAGTCTCGACCTATACGTACGCCGACCTGCTGTTCCAGGTGCCGTACGGCATCCTCGGGGTGTCCCTGCTGACCGTGCTCATGCCGCGCATCTCCCGCGCGGTGGCGCTCGGGGACCGTGACGCTCTGGTCACCGACATGGGCCGCGCTGCCCGGTACTCGGTTGTTGCGCTCGTCCCCGCCGCGGTCGCGATGACCCTTCTCGGGCCGATACTGACCACGGTAATGTTCGTCGGACGCGTCGATGTCGATGCCGCTCGCACTATCGGTGTGGCGCTGGCACTGTCGGCATTCGGGCTTCCGCCGTTCGCGTTGGTCATGCTGCAACTGCGGGTCTTCTACGCCGGCAATGACATGCGCACGCCAGCCTTGATCAACGCCGCAATGGTGGTCACAAAGGTCTCCGTCGTTACACTCGCTCTCGCATGTCTACCAAACCAGGTGATCGTGGTGATGCTGCCGGTCGCAAGTTCACTGTCCTACGTCGTCGGTGCCGTCAGCGGGCACTTCGTGTTGCGTCACCGCTACGGCTTGCTCGGCTTCCACACAGTGCTTGCAACATTCTCGAAGGTGCTATGGGCGTCGATAGCCGCCGGCGGGGTCTGCGTCATGACAGTCTGGGCCTCACACCAACTGATCGACAACCCTCGCACGGCCGCAGCAGCATCACTGGTCGCCGTACTCGTCCTCGGAGCACCGACATTCCTCGTCACAGCCACAAAGATCGGCATCCCCGAAGTCCGCACCGCCAAGGCCCTGCTCAATCGTTGAGAAAGCAGGCACCGCACCCACCGAACTGACGTGGTACGGCGCTACCCGCCGGGGACTCGGACGGGCAGCGCAAAGGTGGTCCCGCTCGGGTCTGACTGTGCGGGACCACCAACGCACGACGCTAGCTCTTGATGAACGCGAGAATATCCTGGTCGAGGGCATCCTGATATGCGCCGTAAATGCCGTGCGGGGCTCCCGGGTACACCTTGAGGGTGCCGTTCTTGACGAGCTTGACGGACTTTTCGGCAGCAGCGGCGATGGGAACGATCTGATCGTCGTCGCCGTGCGCGATCAACATCGGTACGTCGATCGCCTGGAGGTCCGCCGTCTGATCCGTCTCCGAGAATGCCTTGACGCAGTCGTATGCTGCCGCAAGGTTCACCAACATTCCCTGTCGCCAGAAGTCGTCCTTCGCGCCCTGCGAGACCTCAGCGCCGTCACGATTTGCGCCGTAGAACGACTCGCTCAGATCCTTGTAGAACTGCGACCGGTCCTTCAGCACACCAGCGCGGATTCCGTCGAACGCCTCGATGGGCGTGCCTTCGGGATTCTCG
Source organism: Rhodococcus sp. ACPA4 (assembly GCF_002300185.1). Lineage (NCBI taxonomy): Bacteria > Bacillati > Actinomycetota > Actinomycetes > Mycobacteriales > Nocardiaceae > Rhodococcus > Rhodococcus sp. ACPA4. The sequence continues at coordinate 840,168 of NZ_NSDY01000001.1, read as the reverse complement.
TCCGATTTGACCATGATCGGCGGGACGGCACCGGCGGTGATCACCTTTGTCACACGGCCTTTTCCGTGCTGCGCCGCGTACCGTACAACTTCACCGCCACCCGTCGAATGACCCACGACTACAAGCTCTTTCAGGTCCAAGGTTTCAACGAGCTCGGCGAGGTCGCGAGCGTACGTGTCCATGTCGTTGCCGGTGTAGGTCTTCGACGAGCGGCCGTGGCCACGACGATCATGCGCAATGACCCGGTACCCGGCGTCCGCGAACAACTTGAGCTCGACTTGCCACGCGTCGGAACTCAGTGGCCACCCGTGGCTCAGCAGTACGGGTTGGCCGGTGCCATGCTCCGTGTAGTAGATCTCGGTTCCGTCAGAGGTGGTGATGTACGGCATCCTTGGCTCTTTTCTCGTGTTATGGAAGGAGATCTGAAAGCGTGCACGTGCCGGCTGTCCGACCTCCCTGACGCTACGGATGCCCACACCGGCGACACTAGAGACAAAGATCGACAACTTTTCCTACAAATGTCGAACGCCACGTGATCTACAAGCGTCCGGTCTTCATGTGCACGACTAAATTGTCTGCCACATCCCAATCCACAGCCACGCGGAACTGCCGAAGCCCGGTGTGATCTACCGTTCTGACTCCGTGAGAGTAATCGCAAGAGCGGAGCGATCGACCTTTCCCCGCGGAGTGCGCGGCAACTGATCGACTCGAAGAATTCGCACCGGCATACTCGGACTGGGAAGAGTTGTTCGCAGATGCCGCCAAATCGTGTCGGTGTGTAAACCTTGATCGCTGACAACAATCGCGACCGCCGGGGCCTCCCCCATGCGTGCGTCAGGAACACCGATGCACGCGGCCTCGGCAATCCCAGGCAGTGAGGTCAATGCCGCTTCGACGGCCGCTGGTTCCACTTTGAGGCCCGCACGGATCAGCATCTCGCTCTCACGACCGAGCAATTGCAGACGCCTGGCCTCCACATGCCCTCTGTCGCCGACAGTCATCCACCCGTCGACCGGCCCGTTTACCACCCCGGTTTCGGTGAGGTAACCGTCGAACAGCATGTCGCTCTTCACATGCACAAGTCCGTCGCGAATCTCGGCGTCGACGCCGTCGAACAGCTCGCCGGCCGAAAACTCGTCGAGGTCACCGAGCCCTCGATCGAAGGACACAAAACTCAATTCCGATGCGCCGTAGAAGTGCACCAACGAAGCATTCGGCAATATCGCCTGCAGCGCATGACGCCCGGCACGCGGCCACCGAGCGGCCGACGAGATCACTTCACGGACACAGTCGACCGGGCCGATGCCTGATCGCACGAGGTCCCAGGCGATCGTGGGAACCGAATACAGATGGGTTGCACCCGTTTTCACCGCTGTTTCCGCGCCACGGAGATCGACAGTGGCACCGCGGGTGAGCGCATGGAGCGCTCCGTACAGAAAGTGGGTGTGATCGAGGACGCCCGGTACGGACACTCGATCTCCGACACCGACGTCGAACACGGCATCCGATCGATCAAGAGTTCGTGCCCAGGACAACTGATTTCGGACGAAGAGCTTCGGCTCGCCGGTAGTGCCCGACGTGACACCGATCAACAGTTCGGACTCGGCCGAAGCCTGATTCGACGCCCCGTCACTTTCGAGATCAACCGCGGTGACAAGTTCACCCGAGAACCCCAGCCTGCGCAACCGCCTGTGCTGCTTCGATTCCGCGACAACGGCTCCGGGAACGGACAGCTCGAGCACCCGCGCCAACTGCGGCCCGAGCAGATGGCGATGAAGCAGGACCACACTGGTACCCGTCCGCATCGCAGCCGCGACAACCACCAATGATTCGACGTCCGAGGTCGGCAGTACCGCGACTCGGTTCATCGACGCCAGTCCCGCGGCGACCCGGCACACCCGCGTCCAGAAATCGGCGTAGCTGATCTCGTCGCGCGACGAGACAACTGCGACCGTCGACGGATTGATGCGAACTCGTCGAGCAATTCGTTCCGCCAGAAGTTCGCTCATCGTTGCAGCCTCACGAAACGCGCTCGACCAGCATCGCAATGCCCTGACCGCCGCCGATTGCGCATGCTGCAAGCCCCAGCTCCGGGCCGCCGTCGGCGAGCATCTGACTTGCCAAGCGCACCAACAGAACAGCTCCCGAAGCACCCCACGGATGGCCCATCGCAATTGCCCCGCCTTGCGGGCAGATGATGGATTCGTCGAGTCCGAGTTCGTCCGATACTGCCAGGACTACGGAGGCAAACGCCTCGGTGATTTCGACAATACCCAGGTCGGACGCACCGATTCCGGTTTTTGCGAACAGCGAGCGAATGGCGGGAACCGGCCCGAGTCCCGGCAATGCCGGATCGGACCCGGCAACAGCTGTGCCGAGAATTCGGAGCGCCGGCATTCCCTGCGCGAGTGACTCTGTCGTCACTGCCAGCACTGCGCTGCCGTCCGAGATGCCACACGAGTTACCGGCCGTTGCGGTGCCGTCGACCCCAAAACTTGGACGAAGCCTCGCCAACCGTGCTTCGGTCATGCCGCGACGAATCCGCTGGTCAGCGGCGACGGCGCCGATCGGCACAATTTCGGACGAGAAATCCGACGCTGCCGCGAGCGTGTGCGAACGCGTTGCATACGCATCCTGGCGCTCGCGGCTGATGCCACGCAATCGCGCGAGATCATCTGCCGCACAACCCATATCGGGATCGGCAAAGCCCTGCGGAGCAAACGGCGCCCGGGTGTATCGCGTCAGTTCACCGCCCGAAGTGGGCGGCCAGTATCGCCACGGAGCAGTACTGGCGGATTCGACGCCACCCGCCAGGATCAGCGTGTCGTTTCCACTGCGTACGCGCAGCGCGGCCTGCATGACCGCATCGAGGCCCGAACCGCATTGTCGGTCAACGGTGACGCCCGGGATAGAGAATCCCAGCCCGGCCGCAAGCGCTGCGATACGAGCAGGATTGCCGCCGGGGCCCATGCAGTTTCCGAGAATAACGTCGTCCACGTCGGCCTCGATGCCGGATCGACGCAGCACAGCATCTACTTCGCCGAGTACCGGGGCGGCGAGATCCGTCGCTGTAAGGTCTGCAAATCCATGGCCTGCATTACCGATCGGGCTTCGCCGTGCGGCCACCAGAACAGGAGCGGAATTCATGAGTGCAACTCTTTCACGAGCCCTCGAGCGACTTTGCCACTACCGGTACGTGGCAGTTCGTCGACGGTGATCCAGCGACTCGGCATGGCTTCTCGTGCCAACAACGCCCGCGCCTGCGCACGAATTGCCTGGAGAGTGACGGCGTCGTCGTGCTCGATCACAGCTGTGATCGTCTCTCCGAGAACCGAATGCGGCGAACCGATTACGGCGGCGCCTCTGACGCCGTCCATTGACTCCAGGGTTCGCTCGACGTCCTCGGCCATGACCGTGGTTCCGCCGACGTTGATCGCAAACTCCCCGCGGCCGAGAATCGTCAACTCCCCGTTCGAGCCGAGGATCGCTCTGTCCCCCACACCGAACCACTCCGCCGCACCCAGCACTCGATACGGCGAACGGACAAACAAGAGTCCGTCGCGAATCTCGGCGTCGACGCTGTCGAGTAAACGCATCGGCTCAGGCACCCGCCGGGCAGCGACAATGGAAAGCTCTGCAGCGCCGTAGTATTCGACTATCTCGATCCCCGACGCTGCGGCCCGGGCACCGTCGTCCAGCATGGTCCCGGCAACAACAGCAGTTCGCAACCGCGGCGCCTCGAGCACAACGCGTCGCAACACGGCGGGAACCGCGTGTACAACCGTCGCATCCGTTGGGTCGTCGGTGACACACGCGCCTCGCCACAATGCGTGAACAGCGCCGAACAGGTGCATCGTTGCGTGGAGCGGCCCGGTGATCAGCACTCGATCATGTGCCTCGATGCCGGTGACGGTAGTGAACTCGGGGAAGCTGTCGAACCACGACGCCGCTGTCCTGGCCAGCGGACGTGGCCGGCCACTGGAACCCGACGTGGCAACAAGCAGGAACGACGACGGATCGATTTCGCCGCGCTCGGGTCGCGTCGCCGGATCCTCCACGATCACCGCGGTTCCACGCCGCGCGGCAGCAAAGATGCAGATCAGCGCTTCCAGCACCGGCAGGGCCGACGCGTCACACACGGCAGCCTGCGGCGATCGCTCGATGGCGGCGTCCAGTTCTGCATAGGTGAGAACTGTGCCGCCGAGATCGAGCGCCCGCTGGTCGCCGTGTCCCCCGAGTGCTCCGATCACCGACGAATCAGTCCTGGATATGCTCGGTGTACCCCCTTGGCGACAACACTCGCGACAACCACCTTCAACGCATCGCCGGGGATAAATGCCACGTTGGTACTCAGTGCCGCACCGATACCCATGTCGGTCCGCAGGATGAGCCCTGCCGTGCCGAACAGATACACGACAACAATTCCGCCAAACGCGTTGATCAAAATACCCAGCACAAGCGGGTACTTCGGCAAGATCCTGGCAGTGAGCCAGCCGATGCACAGTACCGCGGGAATCCAGCCGATCAGGTAGCCGGCGCTAGGCCCAGCGAGGGCAGTGAGTCCGGTGCGTCCGCCTGACAGCAGTGGCAATCCCATCAGTGTCAGTGCCATGAAGACGGCAACTGCCGCAACACCTTTCCGTGCACCGAGGATCGCACCGGCGAGAATAACTCCGAGCGTCTGCAGCGTGATAGGCACGCCGCTGATACCGATCGAGATAGCGCCGGGAAGACCCAATGCAGCGATCAGCGCCGCGAAGACCGCGATCTGAGCCATTTCCCTTGCTTGAATGCCGACCGGCGACGCCTGGGCGCCCTCGAGACTTGACATGCCCACTCCTTCAGATACTTGAACGACGTTCAAGATAGCAGGTCTGCGACTACACCAGTAGTCCCGGCATTCGACATAAAACTGCTGGACGCATGACCAATCACATCGGTCACGCGCCCAGCGGTTTCATTTCCTCTCACGCGAACTCAGACCAGAAGCTTGAGTTTCAGCTTGATGATCGTTTCCACGTCCAAGCCGAGTCCGTCGACGAGATAGCTGTCGAAGGATTCGTAGTTGTTGTCCAGTTCGTCGAATGCCGCCTGCAGATAACTGGCATCGACCCCGAGGAGTAACCGATAAACCTCGGCGTACTCCTGACCCTTTGCGGCGGCAATACGAGCCACCTTTGCGTCGATCGACGCCGCGGAGTACTCGTTGGTGAGCAGATAGTCCTCCATGATCGTCTCTCGAGATACACCTGCAATGCTCAGTAGCAGCGCCGATGCCCAGCCGGTGCGATCCTTGCCTGCGGTGCAGTGGAAAATCTGCGCACCGGGGGTATCTGCGAGCTGGGTCAACAGCTCACCGAATCCGGCACGGGAGACGGAATCACTGACGGTCGACCGGTAACCGGACTGGACATACGCCAGCGCTTGCTCTTTCGTAGTAATGGACGCGACGTCACCGCTCGGATCAGCCGCAAGGACCTGTATTTTCTCGTATCGAACGCCGCTGGGCAGAGTGTTCGGGTTCGCCGCGATCTCGGCCTCGGTCCGCAGGTCATACACCGCAGTCAGATGGAGCGACTCGAGTGTCGCAAGGTCTTCGGCGCTCGGGGTTATCGCGTTGGCGCGGTAGAACACTCCCTGGCGCACGTGCAGGGCACCGGCTCCGACGTAACCGGATTCCCGGCCTGCCACATCGCGAAAATTGTCCACCGATGCAAGTCGGGGTGCCACGACGGCAGTCGGCGCACTCGAGCCGAGTTCCGACGATCCTGAGAACGGTAGATCAATCGGCGCCGCGGTCGCAGCGCTTGCGCCGGCTAGCACGAACGAACCAGCCGATGCGAGCGCAACACACGTTCGGGCCGCTCGACGCAAGCCTGTAGGGCGATATGACATCTGATCAATCCTTTCCACAAGGAGCACAAGAAGTTTCGGATATGAACCGCGGTTAGACCGTTGGCGGGGGAAGCAGCTTTCGTGCCGCAGCCTGGGATGCCAGAAGCAACTCGGCCCGATTGTGGCCGCTATTTCTGATTGCCGCCGTTTCGTGCTCTTTCACCACCACGACGGGACCGTTGGCGATATTCGCAAGCCCTTGGGCGGCAACATCGCGAGGGTCCGAGATGCGAAGGCCCGGCGTGTCCATGTTCAAACCTGCGCGGGCCATAGCCGGGGTTCGAGTGAGGCCGAGAACCAATTCGAGCACATCCACGCCATGGTCTTGCATCTCGAGCCACAGCCCTTCGGCGAAAGTTCTGCAGAAAGATTTCACCGCCGAATAGACGCTGATCTGGGCCGAGCCCAAATAGCCGCTCAGCGAGCCCACCAGCAAGATTCCACCACGTCCGCGTTCCCTCAGCCGACCTCCGAAGTGGTGGACGAGCAGCAGTTGACTGGTGATGTTCAAATCGATGACGGACTGAAACCGAGTGAGATCGCCGGTGGCAAATTCGTGACCGTAGGTGTTGGCTCCCGCGTTGTAGATGAACAAGCCGACGTCGATGTCATCTGTTATATCCCGAATGCGATCAAGCGCATCCGGGGCCAAGAGATCGACCGACAGCGTGCGAACCTCGATGCCCCGAGCGCGGCTGGCATCAGCTGCTTCCGCGAGTGGCCCTTCCTTGCGCGCCAACAGCACCAAGTTGAAACCTTGATCGGCCAACTGGGTGGCGAATTCCGCTCCCACGCCTTCCGATCCACCTGCAATTACTGCCCACGGCCCGTACTTCGCGATGTCCATTGCTCTCCTACCTCATCATGTGTAATGGCTGCCTGTCATAGTGCAGAGCCCGCTCGGGGAGCGAGAGCGCCCAGCCCGCTGACCGGGACGGAACGACGTTTGCCGGCAACTGATCCCCCAGCGATACTTGAAACTGTTGTAAGGCATAGCCGTACACCGCCAACGGGCCAAGCAGGCGCGTTTCGTAGGCACTCCACACCGTGGCGCACAGGGATTCTCCCCGAACCTTCGCGCATCAGAGCGAAAGGGACCATGATGAAGACGGACGCACGCCAGCCATAACTCTGCGTCCCGTGAAGTAGTCGACTGATGCGAGGAGTAGTGCAGAAATGGGCACCATGAAAGCTGCGGTTGTACATTCGTTCACCGAACCGTTGACGATCGACGATATCGAAGTCCCGGAACCAGGGCCCTTCGAAGCTTTGGTTCGCGTCGAGTATTCCGGTGTCTGCCACACCGATTTACATGCAGCGCACGGCGATTGGCCGGTCAAGCCGTCGCCACCGTTTGTTCCTGGCCACGAAGGCGTCGGGACGGTCATCTCGGTTGGCGAGTCGGTTACCCGGATCAGCGTCGGAGACACTGTCGGAAACGCCTGGCTGTGGAGTGCGTGCGGAGAATGTGAGTACTGCGAAACCGGGTGGGAAACCTTGTGCCCCAACCAGAAGAACGGTGGCTACTCGGTTGACGGATCATTCGGTGAGTACATGCTCGTCGACTCCCGCTACGCGCCGATCATTCCCGCCGGGGTTGATCTCTCCGCGGTGGGTCCGATCCTGTGTGCCGGCGTCACGGTCTACAAAGGACTGAAAGTCACCGACACGCGACCAGGGCAATGGGTACTGATCTCCGGAATCGGTGGCCTCGGACACATCGCGGTGCAGTATGCCGTCGCGATGGGGCTCCGCGTGGTTGCCGTTGATATCGACGACGCCAAACTGGAACTCGCCGCCAAACACGGCGCCGAACACACCGTCAACGCAAGCACGGTGGATGATCCTGCCGCAACCATCAGCGCCCTCACCGGCGGCGGAGTTCACGGAGCACTGGTCACAGCTGTCAACGCACACGCCTTCCCCCAAGCGGTCGGCAGTTTGCGCCGCGGCGGCACCGTCTCCCTGGTCGGGCTCCCACCCGAGAAATTCCCCCTCGACATCTTCACCACAGTGCTCTTGGGATTGACTGTGCGTGGCTCGATTGTCGGTACCCGTAAGGACATGACCGAAGCTGTGGACTTTTTCGCCAGGGGGCTGATCAAACCCACTTATTCTCTTAGGAAGCTCGAGGACATCAACAGCATTTTCACCGACATGGAGGCCGGTCAGATCGACGGCCGTATCGTCCTCGATTACACCGCAGGCAAGTCCTGAACGGAACTAGCGACGAGTAACCGTCAGTGCAAAGCCTCGCGGACGCATCGTGAGTTGCTCCTGAACCTCGAGTTCGTAGGACGGGTCCGCTGTGAAGTCGTAACGATGCAGGATCACTGCGAGTGCCATGAGCATTTCGTGATACGCGAACTGGCGTCCGATGCATGCACGTGGTCCGGTGCCGAATGGTTTGTATGCGGCACCGGACCGCGCCCTGACTTGTTCGGGAAGAAAGCGATCCGGGCGGAATTCGTCTGCGTCCGCGCCCCACACGGCTTTGTCGCAGTGGACGCGCTGCAGGACAACCATGACCCAGTCGCCCTTCTTGAAGGCGTATTTCCCACCGAGGAGAGTGTCTTCCTTGGCTTCGCGGAAATATCCCGGAGCCGTCGGCCACAGCCGAAGTGTTTCGTCGAGCACTCGCCGTACCGCGCGCAACTTTCCCACCTGATCGAACTCGACCGCCGGAATCTCCCGGGACGGCCACAACGCGTCAACCTCCGCCCGAGCCTTTACGGCTTCCTCGGGATGCTGGGACAACAGCCACAGGGCAAAAGACATAGCGCCGGCCGAGGTCTCGTGGCCGGCAACCAGGAAGGTCAAGATCTGGTAGCGGATGTTGACCGGATCAAGCCTTTCCCCGGTGGCCGGGTCGACCGACTCCAGCATCAAGGTCAGGAGGTCAGGTCGATCGGCACTGTTCACTTGCCGATCTTCGACAACTCGATCGACCACCGCGTTCAGATATTCGACGTCCGCGGTGTGGCGGCGACGGCGTCGGCGGTCGAATAATGCCCTGCCAGGAATCGGGAGGCCCTTCTGCTGAATGTATTCCAGAGCTCCGAGCATCGCCGTCACAAACGGATCGATATCCTCGCGATCGTAGGAATTGAATCGATAGCCGAATCCTGCTCTGCCAATTGTCTCGAGGGTCAGTTTGCTCATCTCCTCGGACACGTCGACGGGAGCATCGGCATGGTCCCAGGCCCCGACCATCTCCCTGACGACATCGAGCATGGTGTCGTGATAACTGCGCATCGCCGCTTGTGTGAAGCCGGGCATCAAGATCGCGTGAGCTTTGGACCAGTTCGGTTCGTCATTTTCGGCTGTGAACAATCCGTCACCCGAAATCGGCCGCAGCTGACGTAGCGGCCGGGCAAGGTTCTTTTGCCAGCGCTTTTCGTCATTCACATCCTCGGCCAGGTCGACCCCGCCGATGAAGCTCAATCGCATCGTCAGAATTCGACGCTGGTAGATCGGACCGAGCGACGCCAGAATCCGTGCCGTGTTCTGCATCGGCTTGACTGGGTCCAGCCCGATGATGTCGCCGAGAATCGGCACTCGCCGCGGAGGGTGGGGCGGAACTTCGATGCTCACTGACGACTCCTGGCTGTTGGCACTGACATCCGCCGGAAGTCTACGGGGCAGCTCGGTGACACCCACTTCGCGAGACCCAAGACTGCTACCGCCATCATGAAGCCGCTGGATTCCGTCGGGTGCCGACGGCCCTCTCGTGCGAAGAGTCAGTCAGGTATCGACATTTCAGTGCATCAATAGCACTGTGTACCACCGAGTTCGCATGGGATGGCTTTCGACAGCGCAATTCGCCATTCCCATGGCAACGGAAGGAACCAGATCCAACCACCTGCGATCATCGCGAACCCCTCAATCCCCTGCATCGCACTACGTCGAATTCACGTATCCACCGTTCGACCGACCTCACTGAGATTTTCCGACGGTATCGAAGGGCGACAGAGGACCGTCAAGACCGTTGATCCGGTTGAGTCGGGCTTCGAGCATCGCGGCATGTTCGGGTCGGCAGTGGGTCGTAAGCCGCATCAACAGTGCGCGGAGCCGATCGACGGTCATGGGTGACGTAGTGGCGCTGGCGATCACGTCATCGAGCCCGATCTGGACATAGTCGTCCAGAGTGGGGCGAGACAGCACTACTCGGACGTGCCCGGAAGAGTCGGTGATGTATGTCGGCGCGGTGTCGACAGACGCCACGCGGGTAAGCAGATCTTCGATTTCGTCTAGAGCTTGCACCGCGGTGGCCGGATCGTTGACGGCCGGAGACAGGGCTCTCAGAGCGATGTCTGCCAAGAGCCGGAGCGCGAGCAACGGGTCGCCGTCGAATGTGCGTTCGTGGCGAGTGACCAGAGCATCGAGAAATGTTGGTGCCGAGAGTGACCCACGATGTACGTCGGCAACGGACGCACCGTACAGCAGTGTATCGCCTTGCATGACCTGAAGAACGACGACTACCTGAGCAACTGTCGCTGCCTCGAGCAAATCGTCGATGATGATCTCATGCAGCACGGCTGGCGGGTTGGGCCATACGATGGTTGTGTGATCGGCAGGCAGCGCCAATGGCGGTGACGGTGATTCCGAACCCCTCGTGCTGTAGTACGCGCCAAGGACTGCGCGGCCCCGACTGCCTATCGATTTCAGAACCGGTGCCAGCTGGATAGCGGCAAAAGAGTGAATCTGAAGCGCTCGCAGAAATGCCAGCATGGCGAGCAGGAGTAGTACCGCGATAATGGGAACGACCACGGAAACTCGGGCGCGGTTGCCGATGGCGAGTGCTGCGGTGATGGAGAATACGGCCTGCCCCACCGCGAAAGCGAAGGTGCGCCACACGATCGGATCGTCGCGGAACAGCGTCAGCCGGGGCGTGAAAGTTGTTGCTGCCCACTGTACAACAAGAAACAGCAACGAGAATATAACCGCGATGGAACCCAGCAATCCCAGCCCTACCGCAACCAACATATCGGTCACCTGGCGGGCTGGGACTGTTGGCCCGAATTCGACGAGTGGCATCAAAAGACCCAAACTCACACCGGCAAAGATCGAAACAAGCTGGCTCAACCCCGCTCGCCACCGACGGCGTCCGCGAAGAAATCCATGCTCGACCGGCTTGCTCATCGCCCTATCCGCTCGAAGTCATCGAAGCTCACTCTCGAGCATTGCCCGCCCCCTGGTGCTGTTGGCGTGATACCGCAACCCTCGAGATGCCCGACGAGCCGATGAGGCGGATCTGGGGTACACCGGTGAGCTGATCAGATCGTTTTTGTAGCGTCGGGCCGCCAGGTCGCAACTGCCCAGATCACCACGACATCGAGCGCAATGATCACGATCGACCACAGTGGGTAGTACGGCAGCCACAGGAAATTTGCCACGATCGAGAGCGCTGCGATGACAAAGGCCATCCCGCGGGCCCACGTCTGTCCCACGAACAGCCCCAACGACACCGCAATGCCGATGATTCCGAGGATGATATGTATCCAACCCCACGTCGTGACGTCGAATTTGAACGCGTAGTTGGTTCCGACCACTACGATATTGTTGTCGGCGAGAGCAGCGATACCTTGCAGGAGAGCAACGACACCTGCGACAAACAGCAGGGCAGCCGCCGCTACCGTAGTACCAATCGCAAAGCCCTGTCGGACAGGATGGTTCGCGGGAGCTTGGTTCGGAGCAGTCATGACGTCCCCTTCATCGGCAGAATAGCGTGTGAACAGTTTCCCGAGATTCAGTAGGGCGAACATCACCCCGAACGGGTGAACCCACACTCATGTATTGGTTGGAACAGTATGCCGCTGCTGTACTTCCGTAATGTACTCACGGATGGCGTCCCGATTCTTGACCAGAAAGCGAATTTTCTCGTCCAACCCGGACGCTTCCGCCTCGAGCATCGCCAGCATCTCCGGTGTTACGTCATTCATATGAATGACGCGTTCTTGATCCAGACACGGAAGGATCTGCCGAATCACTCGCGTCGGAAATCCCATCTCCAACAACCCTCGTATCTGGAAAACCCGATCGACCATACGTTCGTCGTAGTCCCGGTAGCTGTTTTCGGATCGTCTCGGAGCGATCAGGCTTTGTTCCTCGTAGTAGCGCAACAGCCGCCGAGATACCCGTGTCGCGGTGGAAAGCTCGCCTATCTTCATGTAGTTGAGGATGTTTCGAGCGAACCGAGGTGCAGGCGCTCACGCAGCGTGCCGGTCAGGCGATTCGATCCGAACACCAAGCCGAGTTGCTGAAGGACGAGTGGGATATCCGAGCCGTTCACCGCCGGCCGTAGTCGCACACCGTCTGCACCAGCTGCCACAAGCTCTTCGATCCGACGGACGAGTTCACCCACCGAACCGACAAATATTTCGGTGTCCGACGAATACGGTGCGCCTGACAGTTCGTCGAGTGCCCTCTTCATGGTCACTGCCTCGTGGCGAGTCGCACCGAGGAATACGACAAGATCCACCAGAATAGTCAGCGGTCTCGCGATCAAGTCTCGTTGCACTGCAGTGCATTCAGATTCCACAGCGTTCAATACGTCGCCGATGGAGACCCCGTTCGTGCTCGGAGTCGGCGTCACCAGAATCACGTCGGCTGCCGCGGTCGCCAACTTGTAGGGGACGTGGGCGTGATGTGCCAACGCGAGAACGACGGGTTGCATAGCCGTGGTGACCGGGACGCCGAGTGGGCCTGCGATGTCGTAGGTCGCGGTCGTGATTGGCTGGGCCGAGATCTTGTTGACATCGACGAATCGTCCGTCCGTCCCGTCCAAGAGTGCGTCTTCCGTCCACGTCGACCACAGTGCTCGGAGTATCTCAATCGACTCGGTGGCTTTCGAGAAAACTGGCGCCAGTCGGGTTCCGATCTTCTCGGGAAAGTAAATGTCGGACTCTTTCAGGTCCGGAACGGGCTGCGGGCGGACGAAATGATGTGTGTCGATGCTTCGCGAAGTGATCTGGGCACGAAGCCCGACTCTGCCTCCGCTCAGGACGTTGAGCGATGCTATTTCGGTGGCGATACCGTACGGCTCGCTGTGGGTGAGGTTTCTCGCGGCGATCACGCCAAGTTGTTGTGTTCCGAATACGGCCAGCGCGGTCAGCGCGACCGGCGACAGTCGGCCGCGCACCTGGTCCTCCTTGCCGTCCATTGTCCGGAAGTCCGACGACTGAAGCCCGATCGATTCCTCGAAGGTCACGAAATCTACGACGGATGCATCGATGTCACGCAGCAACGCCAACCAATACGGAGCAGTGAACAGTTCGGTCGGCGTGTGACCCTGTAGTCGCCACGCCGCTGGATGCCATCCGGCAGGTTCCAAAGCGATGCCGATTATGGGTAAGCGGTGGGACTGTGGTGCGTTCATATGTGAACCTGATCTTCCTGATGGATGTGTGCGGGAGATCGGAACCCGCCACCGCGAGCGGTCAATATGATCACTACGGAGAGTAGGGCGAGTGTCACCGTCCACCACGGCAGAGATCGAGCGCCGTTGAGGGTCAGTAGAACTCCGCCCAGCACCGCTCCTGCAGCCATAGCACCATTCCACAGCGTTGTAAGAAGTGCCTGAGCGTCGTCTGCGTGCGAGCCTGCGGCAACCGCTGCCGACGTTTGCAGCAGAGTCGGAATTCCTCCCCACCCCAGGCCCCATATTGCGGCAGCGACATAGACGAGCAGTGAATCCTCGGTAGTGACGGCCAGAACGGTTGCGGCAACTGCAATCGAGACGGCACTGACCACGGAGAAGGTCCGAAGCTTCGTGTGAATATGTTGACCTACAACAACAATGCTGATCAGGCATGCCACTCCGAACGCCAATAGAATGAGGTCGGTATCGCCTCCCATACCGATCGCCTCGAGGAACGGGGCAATGTACGCGTACATGATCGTGTGCCCCAACACCACAGTGAAGGTCACGATCAGAACCGCGTCGACACCGGGGATTCGTGCGGCCCCGAACATGCTCCGCTGTTTCCGGTTTCGCGGCCGGCCAGGACGATCCGGAACTGTCAACCCGATCGCAACGAGTAACGCAACAGCCAGACCCGACATGAGATAGAACGGCGCACGCCACCCGGCGGCGTTTCCCAAGAATGTTCCGAACGGAACGCCGAACGCCAGAGCCAGCGGAATTCCTGCCATAGCCACCGCGATGGCGCGGCCCTCGAGATGTTTCGGGGCAAGACTTCTGGCGTACCCGGCAAGCAACGCCCACGCAATCCCCGCAGCAACTCCCGCGACAAAGCGAGCGGTCATCGTCAGAACATAGTCGGAAGAAAATGCGGTGACGGTGTTGGCGACCGCAAACCCGAGAATCGCACTCAGCAGTAGCACTTTCCGGGACCATGACGCCGTCGCTGCAACCAGAGGAACCGTCGTCAGCGCCGTTCCCAGCGCGTAGACCATGATCGTCTGCCCGGCAGCGGATTCACTGACATCGAGACTGTCACTGATTGCGGGTAGCACTCCAGCCGGGAGAGTCTCCGTCAGGCTGGTGATGAAGACGCACGCGAACAAGGCCAGTAGCGGGACTCTCGGAAGCTTGTCCGGAAGACGTTGGTTGGTGCCGAGAACTTGTTGCTGTGAAGCGATGTCATCTGCCATGGACCGATTGTCAACCCTCACATCAATGTGAGGGTCAAGCATTCCACGCGTATCGGATCGCGAGCCAATCAATGTGATGCCGTGTGAGTTTCGTTCGTCCAGTCGAGAAACTGGCCATGGGCACCGGCTAACCCATGAGGTACACCGTCGAGAGAGACGACAAACTTACCGCGACGCGTCTGCGTTGACGTCGTCAAGCGGTTGTCGATGGCCGGAAGGACTCCGACCCCCTCATTGGCAATCCAGTGACATGGAAGCGAACCCACAGTGTCCACGAACGCCGCTCGATCCGACGGGGCGAGATAGCTGAGAACAGCACTGTGAAAGACCACCACAGTTGTGCCTCGAGGTGTCTGCTCGACGAGGTCCGCAATAGTGGAATTGAGATCACCGCGAATCAGATGTGGCGGATCCTCTCGAGCGAGGGCGGCAGCGTCTCGCAATCGCTGTCTGCGATGCTTCTGCTCGGGCCACACGAGACTCGCCAACCAACTCACGTCGTCGGCGTTGGTCACATCGAGTGGATTGAGGTCGATGCCCGCCCGGTACACCACTTCTGGGGCCTTTTGCGGAATCGGCGGATTTCCGGTCGTCGCACATTCGAGCAGCACCGTGGACGGACCGTCTACCGGATGCAGATACCGGTTGCCGTCGTAGAGGTAGCTGTACCGGTCCGGATACAGACACAGGCCAGCGGACGCGCCGACCTCTATCAGGGCGAACGGACCCTTCAACAGTCCGAGGACGGGAAGCAGCACGGCGTCGCGACCCGTTTCGTTGGTCTGGGTAGTCCGGGTGCGTGCGAGTTGTTCGACCTCGAACCAGTGCGCACTCACCCACCGACGAAACGACTCGTACGGAGCTATCGGGGCACCGAGATGACGGCTGGCGCCGAAGACCAGGTTCGGTTGCCGTCGGGGTTCTGGAAGTCGATCGATGAGGGCGAGGACCGCTGGGTCCTGTGAGACCCCGAAACCCCAGTCCTCGTAGATCGCCGAATTTCCTCGCGCTTCCACTTCCGCGAATGATCGGTACCAGAGCGAAGTGTCCACCATCGATGTCTACCGAACGTGGTGGGGTTCGGGAAGGTTTTCGATCACGCTGAACAAGAACGACGGGGCCGCCGAGTGGATTCCCCACTGAGCGGCCCCGGATCTCGCTTTCCTACGACGTCGAATCAGGTGTGATCCAAGCGTTTCCGAACAACATGATGCCGTCGGCGCTCGGCGTGATTCCGTAGACGTTCTTGCTCCACGGAATGAAGTACTTACCCGTGTTGACGACCAGCATGGGAGCCGTCTCGTTGACAAGGGTCTGGATTTTCTCGATCACTTTCGTGCGATCTTCGTCGGTCGGCGCCGATTGCATCTCGATCAGAAGGGAATCCATGGTCGCGTTCTTGTACCCGATCACATTCGACGACGATTCGCTGTACAGATTGCCGTACATCCGGACGAACGGCGATTCGTCGAGCACGTTGAAGCCTGCATACCCGATGTCGTAATCATGTTGGGCGTACATGGTTTTCACGAGGTCGTTGATGCTGGTCGTGTACACGATCTCGACCGTGAATCCGACGGCCTGCAGCATTGCCTGGAACGCCAGCGCACTGCGCTGGGTGGCCGGGTCGTTCAAGCCCACATAGGTGAGCTTGCCGTCGTATCCGTCCGCCTTGGCTTCGCCCAGGAACTTCTTTGCAGCCTCGGGGTCGTACCCGTTTCCGGCGACGGATCCGTGCCACCGCGACCACGACTGGAACATATCGCTGCCGGGCATTCCGTAGCCGGCTTCGACCCTCTCGTTGAACGTATCGGGGTTGAATGCCGCCACGATCGCCTTACGAACCCGGACGTCGGACGCCGCTCGCCCCTCACGCTGATTGATGTTGCCGACACCGCCCATATTCACGGTGTAGACGTATCCCACGTCTCCCGCGCTCAGAGCGTTATGAACAACCTCTGCGCCTCGTAGGTATGCGGCCTGGACACCACCGGTGTGCAGGGCGTCGAGTTTGGCCTGCTCACTGACGATCGCCGGGAAGCGCAATGTGTCGAGATTCGGCTTGCCGTTCCAGTACGCGGGGTTGGCCGCGAGCACCAGTTCATCCTGAGAGGCGAACTTCTCGACGACGAAGGGGCCCGCTCCGATCGGCGCGAATGCTCCTGTTGTCATCGACGACGGTGCCACGATCATCCCGGGACCGGTGGTGAACATGATCGGGAACTCGTTCCACGGCTGCTTCAACGTGAAGACGACGGTAGCCGGATCGGGCGACTGTACGTCGGCAACGGTTGCCTTCCACACCTGCGTGTGGGTCCCCTTCTTCTCCAGATAGTGGTTGATGCTCCACAGCACCGCGGCGCCGTCAACCGGTGTCCCGTCGCTGAACTTCGCTCCGTCGCGAAGCGTCAACGTCCAGACGCTGTTGTCTCCGTTGGCTTCGAGCGATTGTGCGAGTTGCGGTTCGAACGCCTTCGTTTCGGGGTCGTACCGCACGAGGAGGTCGTAGATCGCGGCCATTTCGTTGCCGCCGGTCGCACCGCCATCCTGCCTGTCGGCTGGATCGAGGCTGCTGACGCCGTTATATGTCGCAAAAGACAGGGTTCCACCAGACGTCGGTTCACCTCCGTCCCCCTGATCGCCGACCAGTCCGGTCGTCACGTCCGACGTATCGGTCTCCGAACCCGATCCGCCCCCGGCGCAGCCTGCAACAAGCACAGTCGCCGCCGCCAGAGCAGTGAACGTGGTCGCGGCACGAGCGAATGAACTACGACGCATGTAGACCTTCTTTCCTAGGGTGTTCGGGAGGATATACCGTTCAGCGCGTGATTGATTCGGGAATCGGCCGAGCGCCACGCACCAGTCGTCCTGGTAGGGCGCCGGTGTGCTCGCCCTCCTCGAAGACAACTTCACCCGCGACGACAGTTGCGACATAGCCGGTCGCGGTTTGCATCAACCGACGACCACCGGTTGGCAAGTCGTACAGCACTTCCGGTTGGTCGGCCTGTAGCCGTTCGAAATCGATCACGTTCAGGTCCGCCCGGTACCCCGGCAGTACCTGCCCGCGGTCAAGTAGACCAACCACCGCAGCTGTGTCCACGGTGTGCCGCTTGATCAACCACTCGATGGGAAACAATGATTCGGGGTTCCGGTGGTCACGACCCCAGTGCGTGAGCAGTGTTGTCGGAAAGCTTGCGTCGCAGATAGCGCCGCAATGCGCACCACCGTCACCGAGCGCCGGCACGGTATCCGGCCGAGCGAGCATCTCGCGGACGGCATCCAGATTCCCACCCGCGTAGTTGAGCATCGGGAAATACAGCAGACCACGCCCGTCTTGCGCCATCATCGCATCGTAGGCAACCTCGACCGGCGACACATCGGAACGCTCAGCAAGCGCAGCGACCGAATCATTCGGTCCCGGTTCGTAGTTGGGCGGGTCGCCGAGAAGGTAGACGCTCTCGAACTTGGTCGAGAGTCTCTGCACGAACTCACTGTCCGTTACCGGATTCTCCGCCAGAAGAGCCGCTTTGACCTCGGGGCGAGACAGCTGCACCACTCTCTCCTCGCGAGAAAGATCCGCGAGCGCCTCGTAGCTGGGATACGCCATGAACGGATGCCAGCTCAGCTCCCAGCCGAGCATGACTCCGACAGCTCTTGGCGCCACCTGGCCGGTGATCGGAATATTCTGTTGCGCAGAGACTTCCGCCAGCCCATCCAGTAGCGACCGCCACTTGTCCGGCGCCCGGTCGCTCTGGACGATGGACACGGACATCGGCCGCTGCGCTGCCTCGACTATGGCGCTGACAAACTCCATCTCCTCCGGTTCGTCCATGAAATCGGAGATGAAGTCGATGACGCCGGCCCCTGCCTTCGCCAGACCATGTGCCAGCCCGGTCAACTCCTCCCGAGACGCCGTCAGACTGGGCGTCGGCTCGCCGGCAGAGGTCTTGTGCACCGCAGACCGCGACGTCGACCAACCGAGCGCACCAGCCTCGACTGCCTCGGCAACAAGGTCACGCATCCGGTCCATTTCAGCGTCGGTCGGCCGGGCCAGATGGTCACCTCCGCGCTCCCCCATTACATACGTGCGAAGTGCGCCGTGTGGCAGTTGCGCGGCAAAGTCGATGGCATGCGGCGTATCGATCGCGTCGAGATAGTCGGGAAATGACTCCCAGTTCCAGCTCATCCCGTCAGCGAGAACACTTCCGGGAATGTCCTCGACGCCTTCCATCAAGCTGATCAGCCAGTCGCGCTGCTCGGGTTTGACGGGTGCAAAGCCAACTCCACAGTTACCCATCACCACGGTGGTGACGCCGTGCAGCGACGACGGTGTCAGCAACGTGTCCCACGTGACCTGTCCGTCGTAATGCGTGTGGATGTCGACAAAACCGGGGGTGACAAGCTTTCCGGACGCGTCGATCTCACGACGCCCTGCCTGGGATACCTCACCGACGACGGTGATCGTGCCGCCGTCGACAGCCACGTCTGCCCGCCGCGGCACGCTGCCCGTTCCGTCCACAACGGTCCCACCGCGAATCACCAGATCATGCATGGTCTACTGCCTCCGTCGAATCGGACTGCTGGGCAACGCCTTCGAACAAACGCGCTGTTGCTGCTGCGACTGCGGCAGCGGCCGCTGCCGCAGCCGCCGATACAGCCGTGAACTGGAGAAATCCGTGCGGCAGGCTTGGGTGGTGCTGCACCTCGACGGACACCCCGGAACCGCGCAGCCGCTCGGCATATTCGAGGCCCTCGTCCAGCAACGGATCGTGTCCACCGACAACGACGACGGCCGGCGGCAGCCCGGACAGGTCCGCAGCGCGAATCGGTGCAAGATCGGGCGAGGTCCGGGCGTCCACGTCGGGGCAGTAATGATCGAGAAACCATCCCATCTCCCGTGCACCGAGGAACACTCCTGAGTTGGCGACGTAGGAATCCCGCGTCAGATCGGCGTCCACCACCGGATAGATGAGCACCTGCCCCAAAAGGTTGACGGCGTCATCGGACCGCATCAATTGCGCGCTCACCGCTGCGAGATTGCCGCCGGCGCTGTCACCCGTGACGACAATCCGTGGATCCAGCCCTTCGGATTCTGAAGCGACCCAGCGCAGCACCGTCAACGCATCATCCACGCCGGCCGGGAACGGGTGTTCCGGTGCCAGCCGGTAATCCACGCTCACTACCGGGACGCCAGCAGTCTCGGCGAGCAGCCGGCACATCGGGTCCGCGTAATCGAAATCCCCGGTGACCCAACCGCCGCCATGGAAATGCACGACGGTACCGGCGTGCGTCTCGTCCACCGGCCGGTAGATCCGCACCGAAACCCCGTCACCTACTGCATGCGTTTCGATCGACGCCACCTCGGGCCCAGGTGCGCAGGCCTGCAGCGCACCTCGTATCCGCTCACGCGCATCCGCTGGTGACAGCTCAACCATCGGCGGAAGCCCTGCCCCCGACGCCGCGTCCGCGACGGCCTGAAATGCCGGATCCAACGCACTTCGCTCCTGCACACCACTTGTCATGAACTAGAATCTAACTCTAGTCTGTGAATATGACAACGGTCACATCAAAATCGCGAGTCGGCGTGCGGCTGTGTTTACGAGCGTCGAACGCCGCCTTCGCTCAGACCGTGCCGTTCAACGAAAAGATCATGTCGACAGTGCGATCGAGCAGTCGATGAACCTCGGCGGCTTCCTGACGTCCCAATCCGAAAAGTACCAACTGATGAGTCAACACAGCGGTCACAATCGACACGATGTCCGCAGCGTCGCCCGCGGGCAGATCGGCAAGTTGCGCGCGATACGAGATCAGCACCTGGTCGGAGAATTCGGCAAAGATCTCGGACACAATCGGATCCGTCGACTGCCTGAGTGTGCTTTGCAGACGAAGAAAACTCGGATACTCCTCGAACCGACGGACCGAGTGGTGCAAGCGCACCCGTATCCGCTCGGCGGGCGAGCGCGACGTATCAACCGGGTTTCCGTGCTTGATCGGATCCGTCGCCGACCAGTCTCGCAACACCGCCGCATACAGGTGCTCCTTGGACGTGAAATACCGATATACAGTTCCGAGCGCAACGCCGGAACCCTCTGCAACATCACGGATTTGGATGCGCTCGAACTCGTCCGCAACCAACAACTCGCCGGCGACATCGATGATGTGTTGGCGCCGCGCCTGTTGACCTTTGGGCAACGACGCGGGATCCAATTGCGCCGGCCTGTCGTTGGGCCCTGCGTCCACGTTTGCATTCCTCCCGTTACATCCGAACAGCGTGCGGCGTACTCACAGCCTGCACTGATGCTACTGGCACATCCCGTCGTCCCCGCCCCTCACCGTGAATCGAGACAGTCCCCATGCTGAACAACCCTCCGCAGACTCCAGATTGCGACGCAATTGTCGTGGGCGCCGGATTCGCCGGCCTCTATGCGCTGCACAGCCTTCGGCAACGAGGCCTCTCCGTTCGAGGGTTCGAAGCAGGTAGCAGCGTCGGCGGAACCTGGTTCTGGAACCGCTACCCCGGCGCCCGGTGCGATGTCGACAGCGCCGACTACTCGTATTCATTTGACGACGACCTTCAGCAGGAATGGATCTGGACAGAACGCTTCCCCGCGCAGCCTGAGATTCTCTCGTATCTCGAGCACGTCGCCGATCGATTCGACCTGCGCAAGGAGATCACATTCGGAACTCGTGTGACATCAGCCGATTTCGACGAAACGGCGGGATTGTGGACGATCACGACCGACGACGGAGATTCCGTCACCGGTCGGTGGGTCGTCATGGCAACCGGTGCACTCTCATCCGCGCGAATGCCAGAATTAGCCGGCCAGCAGGATTTCCGCGGCGAGGTCCATCACACCGGACACTGGCCGTCTCAGGGCGTCGAGTTCACGGGTAAGCGCGTTGGCGTCATCGGTACCGGATCGTCCGGGGTACAGGCGATCCCGCTCATCGCCGAGCAGGCCCAACACCTCACCGTGTTCCAGCGGACCCCGGGATTTGTCATCCCAGCGCGCAACCGGCCACTCGGACCCGACGAACTCGACGAGATCAAGGCCGACTACCCCACCCGCCGCCAGAACCTGCGCGAATCCCACGGTGGCTGGATTCTCCCGCCGCCCGTCGGACTGGCACTCGAAACCGCGCCGGAAGTCCGTGACAAGGAATACGAGAGCCGCTGGGCCGGCGGCGGAATCGCCTTCCAGAACACCTTCGGCGACATCATGATCAGCGTCGACGCCAACGAGACCGCCGCTGAATTCGTACGGTCGAAGATCCGCAATACAGTCGAAGATCCCACTACGGCAGAGGCACTGTGCCCCAAGGGGTATCCATTGGGTTCGAAGCGGTTGTGCATCGGAACCGACTATTACGAGACTTTCAACCGCGACAACGTCACGCTGGCGGACCTCCGCGCCGCACCGATCGAGCACATTGTGCCCGAGGGAATCCAGACCTCAGCGGGACTGCACGAACTCGACATGATCGTCTACGCCACGGGATTCGACGCCATGACCGGCGCGTTGAACGCCATCGACATCCGCGGGAGAGATGGCATAGCACTACGCGAGGCCTGGGCGGCTGGGCCACGCACGTATCTCGGCGTTGCGGTTGCGGGCTTCCCCAACATGTTTGTCCTCACCGGACCAGGCAGCCCCTCGGTCTTGTCCAACGTCGTGGTCTCGATCGAACAGCACGTCGAGTGGGTAGTGGACTACATCGACCACATGCGCCGCGTCGGCACGCAGTTCGCCGAAGCTACCCATGCCGCTCAAGAGCAGTGGGTAGACCACGTGACCTCCATTGCCGCGGATAGTCTCTATATGCAAGCGGATTCGTGGTATCTCGGCGCCAACGTTCCCGGTAAACCGAGAATTTTCATGCCATATATCGGCGGCGTCGGAAACTATCGAAACCTCTGCACTCAAATCGCCGCCGACAATTACCGCGGGTTCACAACCACCCCCGAACTCGCGTAGCTGTGTATAGCGACGGCGCTACATCCTGAATTGCTTGCTCACCGAGGCTGGACGTGTTCGTCCAGAAACTGCTGGGTCATGTCGGCAATCTCGGACGCGTTCGCGTGAAACAGGTAGTGGTGGCCGTCCAATATTTCGACCCGTTGAATCGAAGGGTTGGTAATTGCCGCGCGGTGCGACGACTCCCATTCCGGGTCGGCTGTGAGTGACGACGACGCGAGAATAGACATGGCCGGCATAGTCGGAGGCAAGGTAGCGCCCTCGACGCCTCGTACATTCTCAGCTTCGTGCGCGGTCTCGGCGAGCATCGTTGAATTCAATACCCACGAGTAGGAACGCAAATATAGTTCTTGCTGCTCAGGGGTATATTCGGCGGCGTCGCCGAGACTTTCTCGGTAGTCGGCCGCGAGCCCCAGGTAATCGGTATTCATATCCAAGTAGATCAAGTCCCGTACCCCGCCGAGCGCCGTGACCGTAGACATCCAGCCCGGCCACTCCGGCGCACCTTCGGCAAGTTCGGACGTATATCGCTCGTCGTCGACTCCTACTACCGCGGCCACCTCGTCAGGATGGTTGGTAACCCACCACATCGCGTACAGACCGGAAAGGGAATGCGGCATAAGAACATAGGGTCCGTTCAACCCCAGGGCACTCAGCGCAGAACGGGTCTCGTCGACGATTGCTTCGCTGGTTCGCGGTGCGTCTGTGCCGTCACTGAGTCCCAACCCGAAGTTTTCGACGGTAACCACCGTGTTCGCCTCAGCGAGGCGTCGTGCGAGGGGCGCAAAATCGAGGATCGGCTCAGGTGTACCCAAACCTGGCATGAGGACGATGGTACGTGGGCCGGAGCCTTGAATCGCAACGCTCATCCGATGTCCGTCCACCTCGACGTAACGGTGCGAGGGACCGATCAGCGCCTCGATGGCTTGCTTGTCCCGTGGAGTTTGCCACCGATGATTGATGGTCGAGATCGCAACAGCACCAACAACTATCGCGAGCACGGAGACGCAGATCCATCGCACCACGCGAAGGAATCGCCGCCGCGGCTTGCGGCCCGTCGAATCACCGACCTGCTCCTGCGATTGCGGCTCGACGACAATTGGATCAGTTCCCCTGGTGTCCCCCACACCACTAACCTAGCCGACGCCGCTTCTGGAGATCAGGCAGAAGGCAATTGTCGGAATTTGCCGTCAACCGGGCAGCGTTTCTCCGCCGATCGGCGCAAGCACCTCCCCGGAGTAATAAGACGACATAGTTTCCGAGGCAAAGAACACGTACGAGGGTGCGATCTCGTCCGGCTGGGCTGCCCGCCCGTACGGTGCCTGTTGACCAAAAGACTCCACCTTGTCCTTGTCCAATGTCGCCGGTATCAGCGGCGTCCATACCGGGCCAGGGGCAACACAATTGACGCGAATCGATCGCTCACGCAACGACTGGGACAGTGAGTACGTCAGCGCAATGACGGCCCCCTTGGTCGCCGAGTAGTCGATCAAGCTCTTATTTCCGCGCAGGCCGTTGATCGACGCCGTGTTGATGATCGACCCACCGCCTCTCAGATGGGGAACCGCTGCCTTGCTGACGTGGAAATAGCTGTCGATGTTCACCGCGAAGGTCCGACGCCACTGCTCGTCCGACAGCTCGACGAAGTCATCGACAGGTTGTTGGTAGGCAACATTGTTGACGAGGATATTCAAGCCTCCCAGCACGTCCACCGTCTGCCCGACCACATCATTGCAGTGGTACGGATCCGCGAGGTCGCCCCGCATCAGATGACACTTTCTGCCTTGATGCGCAACAAGTGCGGCGGTGTGATGGGCGTCGGCGTCTTCCTCGAGATAGGCAATCGCGACATCGGCTCCTTCCTTGGCAAATGCAACAGCCACAGCCCTTCCGATACCGGAATCGCCACCTGTGATCAACGCACGCTTGCCGTCGAGCAGTCCCCGCCCGACGTAACCGTTCATCTCGTCGTGGGGTTTTTCACTCATGTCGCTGGTGTGCCCGGGGTATTCGATTCGCTCGCGCGGATGCTCACTCATCACAAGCCTCTCTCGTTGTGCCGCTGTTCGCGCTGCCAGCGATCAGCTACCCGGCGAGTCCAACACTGAAACCCGAAACCCACCTCAGGGTTGGCGAACGGAGTATTGGGGAACACGACCGGCATGATCGATCCTTTTGCGTTGGCGTACAACACCCCGTCGGGTACCGGGCCCGATCCGGTTCCGCCGAACCCCGTGCCTGAACCAATCCCGCCAGCGCCGGAACCCGTACCGCCGACGCCACCGCCGGTACCCCCGACTCCTACGCCGCCCAACCCCTATCCACCGGACCCGATTCCCCAGATCCCGTAAACGACGCATCTCTAGGAGTAGTCGCGCAAGACCAGTCGACAGGTCTCCTCCACATTGCGCAGCGCCTCTGGATAGCCGATGCGACCGGTGGTCCACAAGATCAACGAATTAAGCATCACACTGCCAATGGAAAGCGAGGACAGACGAGCTAACTCAGCCGGGACTCCGTCCATCAGACTGAAGATCACCGAGCGGTTGGCGGCGGCTCGTTCGTCCATCGTGTCCCGAACGTAAGGGTCGTCCGACGTCTGCATGTCGACCTCGAGCCGCGCAAAGTGGGGCCTGCGGTGGAATGCCTTCATCTGGCGGCGGTACAGGTCGAGGACTCGATCAAGGACTGAGTCGTGGCCGCCATACCGCGCACGTCCACTCGCTTGTTCACGTGCAAGTCGATCGGCAAGGATGTCGTTCCACGCAACTATCGACGCCGCCAAGAGTTGCTGTTTGGCCGGGAAATAGCGGTACACCGTTCCGAGCGCGACGCCCGACCGTTCGGAAACCTCGCGCATCTGGACCTTGTCCGGGCTCGTATCGGCGAGCATCTCGATAACAGTGTCGGTGAGTGCCTTACGACGTTCGAGCTGGGATGCCGTCATGTCGTCTGGGTTCAGCGGAAAGGCGACAGATGCATCGGTCACTGCGCGATCACTCCTTCAACTTCAGAACCTTGCGGGCGTTCACATGCAGGAACTTCGGCCACACATCCTCGTTGAACGGCACGTGCGGCATGTCCGTGAAGATGCGGTCCAACGTCAATCCGGCCGGAAAGTAGCCCGCATAGATGATCTTGTCGGCGCCACGCGAATTTGCGTAATCAACTATCGCCTTGGGGTAGTGCTTCGGCGCGAAAGCCGACGTCGAATAGTACAAGTTCGGCCACTTCAGCATCAGCTTGACAGCCAATTCCTCCCACGGTTCACAGCCGTGCCTGGTGACAAACACAAGATCGGGGAAATCGAACATCACGTCGTCGATGAGTTCCACGTGCTGCACAGCAGATTTCAATCGCGGCCCCGCGATACCGGCGCACGCAAAGATCGGGATATCGAGTTCGACGCACTTCGCGTAGATCGGATACATCTGGGGCGCGTTGAGAGCCACCTGCGGAAAGGTGCCAGCGGCAAACGAACTCACCGATCTGATGCCAAATTCCTCGTACTCACGCGTCATTGTCGACAGGGTGCCCATGATGTCGTTGGGGTCCACAGCGGAGCCTTGTGGCACAAAACGGTCGGGGAACCGTTGCACTGCAGTCCTACCCGACTCTGTCGCCACGGTAACCATACCGATCTCGATACCGTGCTTGTCCATCTCACGCAACGTCACCGACACCGGGTCGTCGGTGGGCAATTCCTTGGGCACACCTTTGAACATGTACTCGGCCGGAAACTCGAACGACTCCCGACTTTCCCGGTCCTTGGTCTGCTTGGTGATGAAGTCGTACTCGTGCCCACCGGCTTCACGGAAGCCAATGAGAGTGTCGATGATCGGAATGTCCTCGTACGACGCCATACTTGCGACTCCTCCGCCGTCGGTTCACCTACCGAATCGAATTCGAGAAATGAAACTGTGTTCTATCTATTGGTGAGCCTCAGAGTAGAGCTTGGTCGCGTAGATGTCCATCGCCGCCGGATCACGAAATATACAGATAATATGCTGATTCGGATGCCGGTTATACATCATGTTCTGACCGACCAGCGCGTCGCGCATTTGCAAAGACCTGAAATTGTATTCTAGATCATGGACGCCACGCCTGAGTGAGTCATCCTGCCCGGACGCCTTTACCCGACACACCAGCCTCGGGTGCGGTCATATGTGCCCGTTGAGGCAACAGGAGCGGGGCGGCAAGTAGGAGAAGGCCTGCCGTCGTGATCCCGGCCAGCGGACTGGTGAGTGTCGCGAGCACGCCCCACACCAACATGAGCGTCGCCTGGGCGAGTTTGCTGCTGACGCTCCATGTGGTGAGGACCTGCGCGGCGTGATCGGCAGAAGTGCGCTGCAAGCGTTCGGTCGCATTAATGGGATTGAAGATGCCCATACACGTGATCAACAGGCCCTCAACGATAATCACCGTGATAAGTCCGGCGACGCCGGGTTGGGTGAACGCGAGGCCGAGCGGGAAGATCGAGCGCAGCCAACCGGAGACGATCATAACGCGGTAGCGCCCGTACCGAGCGACGAGTGGCGCGGAAAGGCGGGCACCCGCGAAACCCCCGAGTGCTGGGATGCCGAACGCAAGACCGTATTGCCAAGCGGGGAAATGGTATTGACCGAGAAGGAGGACGGCCAGGAGGGGGCTGGTTGCCATGATCAGGCCACTGACTATCACGGAATTGAGAAACAGACGTTGTAGGACGCGGTCGGCGTGAATGTGCCGCCAGCCGTTCAACAGGTCAGTGGCGCGCACTCTGGTGGGCGCGCCACTAGGCGCCTCGATGTCGTCGCCACGAATGCGGAGAACCCCGAGAGCGGACAGCAGAAAGCTGAAGGCGTCGGCCGCGACTGTGACGACTGGACCGAGCAGTCCGATGAGCGCGCCGCCAAGGGGCGGACCCGCCGCGGTTGCCACCCAACTCGTGCTTTCAAATCTTCCGTTTGCGACAAGGAGGTGATCGCTGCGGACGACATGTTTCAGATATGCGCCGGAAGCGGCAGAGAAGACGATACCTGCGGTTCCGGAGACAACCGAGACAACCAGCAGTTGCCCATAGGTCAGGATGTCGAAGAAATACGCGATCGGAATACTCGCCATTGCGAAGAATCGGGCCAGGTCCGTCGCGATCATCACCGGCCGTTTTGCCCTGCGCTCGACCCACGGCCCGAGCGGGAACGCAACGATCGCGGCAACGGCAAGTCCCGCCGATCCCAGGAGCGCGACTGCAAATGCCGATGAGTGCAGCACTTGCACAGCAATGAGGGCGAACGCTCCGAAGGCAAGCCACGTGCCGTAGGTGCTGATGGCGTAGGCCGTCCACAGCCAGCCGAAACTGCGCCCCAAGTCCACCCGCATACAACTCCCCTTTGCAACGCCGACGTCGGCATGAATCACACCAGCTGTACCGACGCACGATCAAACAACCGACAGTCGGCGAGCCACAACGATCAGTTGTGCATGAATAGGCTGGGTGAATGGATACCGAAGCAGTGCGATCATTCGTACGGGCAGCAGAGCTCGGACAGCTGCAACATGCAGCCAACGAGCTGGGTGTGACACAACAAGCCGTCTCGAAGCGTATCGCCGCCCTGGAACGCGAGCTGGAAGTTCGGTTGTTCACCCGTACCGCCCGCGGAGTCGAGCTGACACTCGACGGACAAGCATTTCTCCCGCATGCGCGGAACATCGTCACGGGAGTCGAGCGTGCCATCACTGCGGTCCGACCAGGTTCGCGGGCACTTCGAATCGACGTTCTCGGCCTGCGTAGCGCGCAGGCCGTTATTCTGCACGACTATTGGCGGTCACATCCCGAAATCAATCTCGACGTAGTGACTCTCAGAGTCAACGACCCGCGCGTAGCCGTCGCCGCCGTCGAAGCGGGCGAGATCGACGCCACGTTTCGCACCGTGACAGATCCGACGATGTTGCCGCGCGACGTGCGCACGATTCACGCTTTCGATTCCCCATTGGAACTCCTTGTCGGACCACGACATCCACTTGCCTCCTCGCGAACACTGACGCCACCTCAGCTGCGCAGGCACCGGATCTGGGTACCGGGTATCGCGCCCCGCGCCGAATGGGGAGAGTTCTACGATCAGCTCGCCACCGAATTCGACTTACGCATCGACGCCACCGGCCCGCACTTCGGCGACGAAGTCCTTCTCGAGACCCTCGCGGACTCCGCGGACGTGGCCACTCTCGTCGGTGCGCGCGACCGCTACATCTGGCCGACTAGCTACGACCTGCGCCGCATTCCGATCGTGAATCCAACTCTCGCATATCCGCTTTCGCTCATTCTCCGCACCGCGAATCCACACCCTTCACTAGCGGCAATCATCAAGCACTTCGGAAACCTGACACCGCTCCCGGAAGCGGTATGGCGTCCATCCTGGGCAACGTCGGCGCCGCAATGACTGCGATCCTAGGGCGCCACGGCTACCTCGCAGTCACGCACGAAGGCGTCGAAAACACTGCGACGTTGCTCCCGCGGTCCACGAAGTATCGCGGAGGGATGAATCGTCGCAAACACGGTCGGGTCGCACGAAACCGGAATGTCATCACCAAGATGCAGTTCCTCCTGGCGATGTGCGGCGTTGGTGATGTAGACCGTATCCATCTCGATCTGCGCGGAATCGAGCGCCTGGTGCAAGATTTTGCCTGCCGCACCGACAAAGGGCTTGCCCGCACGGTCCTCCTGGCCCCCGGGCTGTTCACCGACCAGCATGACCGTCGCAGAACGCCTTCCTTGTCCGAGGACAGTCTGCTGCGCCGCATGGAAAACTGACACCCACGACAGTCGGCTGACGCCGCTCTCAGCGTAGAAAATACTACGACTGTCCGGTACAAACTCCTGTGCCCCGATTGCTCTCGGTGCTCGATTGTCGGCGACCATGGTTTCGTATTCCCCTGAACAGCAACAACAATCATCACTCCGAAAGCGTGTCGCAATGGCACCAATCGGTGGTTTTTCACACCTGGCGACGGGTACACCGAAAGCGAACACATCCCAACTCGGTAGGAGGAGCACCACCATGCCTCGCAAGGGATCCGATCCCCATCTCAAAGACCAGGAACTGTACGAGGACCTGCGCGACAAGGGCGAATCCAAGGAGAAAGCCGCACGAATATCGAACGCCGCTGCCAGTCGCGGGCGTGGAAAGGTCGGCAGAAAGGGCGGTGCGGCAGAGAACTACGAGGACCGCACGGTGACGGAACTGAAAAAGCGCGCCAAGGAAATCGGGCTGTCCGGCTACTCCTCGATGAAGAAGAGCGAACTGATCGATTCGCTCCGCAACCACTGACAGTGCGAACGGTACCCAATCCCATGGCAACTACGACATCGCGGGAGTCCCAAATCGCTGTTGGAAAAATTCAGTGGCATCGGACCGGTCGGCGCCGACAAACTTGCCTCTCTAGTCGGCAGCAACGAGACCGCACGCCTCGCAGCAGCGTTGATCCGGGCATCTCTCGACGATGAACTTCGCGAGAAGGTCCTGCAGTGATCCAGACTTGGAGGCGTTGACTTCGATATTGTGCCCGCGTTGACTGGATAGCGAGGACTTGTCGCCTCATATGCACTCCGATGTGATCGTTCCGGAGTTCGATCACGAAGTCGAGAGGACGGTCATGACAAATAATGCACCCGGTGAGCATCTCTCCGAGGAACCTCAATCCGAGCGAGGCGAACCTGGCTCTCGCGATACCGGTTCGAACGAGCCTGGCGGCGGACCCGTCGACCGGCCGGAAGGATCGTTCGATCACGAGGAGACCATCTCTACCTCGGACACCGACGACTCCGATTCAGCGTCCGAGTAAGCCGGCCTGAAAATAGCCCGACAGCCGACCTCTGACTCAGGCCACCCCCACTACCCTCAGCACCGCCGTCGTCGCAGCTGCGCCCACCACAATCACCACGAATGGTGCACGGCGCCAAATCAGTACGCCTGCGACAGCAACACCGAGCACCCGCGCCCACCCGGCAAAACCGTCACCGGAGTACACGGTCTGCGTAGCGGCCAGCGATACCAACAGTGCGGTTGCGCCCAACCCGAGCATGCGTACCGCCCGCGGACTGAGATGAATTCGATCCCGCAACAGTGCGCCGGAAATACGAAAGCCAAAGGTTCCCAAGGCAATCAGGCCGATGATCCACCAACTCATCGGTTACGGCCCGCAGCGATCAAACCGAGCAAGCCGGCGATGACGCCGAGTCCGGCAGGCAACACGGGCGTCAGAACCACCGCAATGGCCGCCCCCAGCAACGCAACCCGGCGGTCGAGCCGGTCTCGCCACGCTCCGGCGGTGAGCGCCAGCAGTGCTGCCGGAAATGCCGCGTCGATACCGAGCGCGTTGGGATCGCCCAGAAGATTGCCGCCGACTGCGCCGATCGCGGTACCGATATTCCACGCAAGAAACAGCGTGATTCCCGCAGCGAAGAACGTCTTGCGGGCACGAGCCACGTCACCGTGCGACGCAAGCTCCGCTGTGGTGAAAGCTGTAGCTTCGTCGGTCATCAGGTGCGCGCCGAAGATGCGTGAGCGCCAACTCCCCCGCAGAACGTCGGCGAGCACCAATCCGTACGGCAGGTGACGCGCGTTGAGAAGCAGCCCACCAAAAACGACAGCGGCGGGGGCTGCACCTGCAACCACCGCCGCCACCACGAGAAACTGAGCTCCGCCCGCGTAGACGATGCCCGACAGAGCAATGACCTGCGGCAACGACACCCCCGCCGCTACCGCAACCGCTCCGAACGAGGCACCGACCAACGCCATCGCCAATCCCAACGGGAGTAGAGCCGCAAGGGATTGACGATCAGGCACCGAGCCAGATTACCGCCCTGCGAAAAATCACCAACCGCGCTCGGCGAGACGATGTCCGACGGGCAGGTCGTCGACGTTGATGCCGACCATTGCTTCGCCCAGTCCGCGAGAGACCTTGGCGAGCACGTCCGGGTCGTCGAAGAACGTCGTGGCCTTGACGATGGCCTCGGCACGCTGCTGCGGGTTACCGGATTTGAAGATGCCCGATCCGACAAACACGCCCTCGGCGCCGAGCTGCATCATCATCGCGGCGTCGGCCGGGGTGGCGATGCCACCGGCGGTGAACATGGTGACGGGAAGCTTGCCGGCCTTGGCAACCTCGACGACGAGCTCGTACGGAGCCTGCAATTCCTTTGCCGCGACGTACAACTCGTCCTCGCTGAGCGAGGTGAGACGACGGATCTCCGCGCGGATGGTGCGCATGTGGGTGGTGGCGTTGGAGACGTCTCCGGTGCCGGCTTCACCCTTGGAGCGGATCATGGCCGCACCTTCGTTGATACGACGCAGTGCTTCACCGAGGTTGGTAGCACCACAAACGAAAGGAGCCGTGAACTTCCACTTGTCGATGTGGTTGGCGTAGTCGGCCGGGGTGAGAACTTCGGACTCGTCGATGTAGTCGACGCCGAGGCTCTGCAGGATCTGCGCTTCGACGAAGTGGCCGATACGCGCCTTCGCCATGACGGGGATGCTGACGGTGGAGATGATGCTGTCGATCATGTCCGGATCGCTCATACGCGAGACGCCGCCCTGGGCGCGAATGTCTGCGGGGACGCGCTCGAGTGCCATGACAGCTACAGCGCCGGCGTCTTCGGCGATCTTGGCCTGCTCGGCGGTGACCACGTCCATGATCACACCACCCTTGAGCATCTCGGCCATACCGCGCTTGACGCGTGCGGTGCCAACGGCAGTGGTGGGGGCGGAATCGGGGGTGCTCACAGCAAACTCCTGCAATAGTGGCGTGATGATCGAACCCCAGAACTGTAGAACGAACCGGCCTTTGATTCCGTAGCCAATTTGCCATTGCTGGCCTTAAATGCGATCAGCGGATCGAGCGTACTTCCGGATCTTCGGTGCCATCAGCGACGGTCGCAGCTTCTGCCAGCAGGTTTGCCAAATCGAGCGGATACACCGGCTCCCCAGCCTTTGTCAGTTCACGAATGACGTCAGCGCTGCACCACCGGTAGCCGGAAATCGCACGTTGTTCCAATTCGGTGTGGCCCTTGAACACCGGAGTGAAGCCAGAGGTACGAGTGGTGAAGAACAATTCCTCCGAGCGGATCAATTCGCCGTCGAACGGGAAGATCGCGACGCGGCGCCACAGCGGTCCACGGAGGTCTTCCGGCGCGATCGTCAACCCTGTTTCCTCGGCCACCTCACGAACTGCAGCGGCCCGAATTTGTTCGCCACGCTCGATTCCCCCGCCGACGGTGAACCAGAACTGCCGGTCCGGGATCTTCGGATCATGTCCGCGTAGAAGCAGCACGCGGTTTTGTCGATCGAGCAGCACCACTCGTGCGGACGTCCGAGCCGTATCCACGGTAATGCCCTCGGGAACTGCGGCCGCGGTGGTCCGTTCGGTGATCTCGAAATACTGTGGCAGCGGCGCGGTTCCACCAAGGTGAAGCCAACGGACCAACCTGCGGGTTCGCAACGCGAGGGTGTCACGGACAGCGTCGTTGTGGAAGCGCCGAGCGATCAGTACCCGAGCCTCCGCGTCAGCCAGCTCCGCAACCAACTGCGGCCGCAGCGACGTCGTTCCATATGCGGCAAGCGCATTGGAGAGTCGGTTCTCCGCCAGCTCACGGTCCTGCCGATCGGCACGTTCGGCAGCATCCGCCAGCTTCACGAACCGTCGAGCGTCCTCGGCACTCATGTCGACCGCCGCAGCGCGAACCACAGCAGCCCGGCGCGACAACGCCGCATCGAGCGCCAGCCACGATTGATCCGACCGGACGTGCAAGCGGTCCAACCGGTTTGCCGTTGCGTACGCCCAGAGCCCGATGACCAGAACAACCGCAGCGATGAGCCCGAGGACAAAAATTGTCAGTGCAGAAAAAGTCACGATCCCACCACATGCACGCCGGCGCCGCCCACGGTCACGGTCTCGTAGACCCGCAGGATCTGTTCGGCCACAACAGGCCAGTCGTATTCGGCAACCACCGCGGTCGCAGTATTGACCAAAGCTCTACGACGGTCAGGATCACCGAGAACCGAATCGATAGCCACGGCAAGTGCGTCGGAATCCCCGATCGGAACCAACAATCCGGCCTGTCCGTCGCGAAGCACCCGGCGGAAGGCGTCGAGTTCACTGGCCACGACTGCGGTCCCCGCTGCCATCGCCTCCACCAGCACGATCCCGAAGCTCTCCCCACCGAGGTTGGGTGCGCAGTACACGTCGGCACTACGCAACGCCGACGCTTTCTCCTCGTCACTGACCTGACCGAGCAGACGCAAGTGGCGGGAGTACCGACCGGCTTCCTTACGGAGCTTGTCCTCGTCGCCGCGCCCGACGACAATGACCTCGAGGTTCGGATGACGCTCGACCAGCGCGGGCAATGCACCCAACAGCACCGCCATCCCCTTGCGCGGTTCGTCGTAGCGACCGAGGAACAAAATGGTTCCACCTTCGCGCGGATAGCCGGGTAGAAGTTCCGCCCCCGCAAACGCAGCAACGTCGACGCCGTTCGGGATCTCGACGGCGTCGGATCCCAGGGACTCGACCTGCCACCGACGGGCCAACTCCGAGACAGCGATGCGGCCACTGATCTTTTCGAGGTAGGGAGCTAATACGCCTTGGAAAGTGCTCAGTACCAACGACTTCGTGGTCGACGTATGGAACGTCGCGACAATCGGCCCCTCCGCAATGCGCAACGCAAGCATCGACAGACTGGGCGCGTTCGGCTCGTGAATGTGCAGAACGTCGAAGTCACCTTCGGCGATGAACTTACGCAAACGCGCATTCGCGGTAGGCCCGAAGGACAACCGCGCGACGGAACCGTTGTACGGAATCGCGACGGCTTTGCCTGCCGAGACGACGAACTCGGGCAGTTCGTCGTCATCCGACGACGGCGCCAACACACTGACCTTGTGCCCGCGCTCGATCAACACCTCGGCCAGATCCACCACATGCGCTTGCACCCCACCGGGTACGTCGAACGAATACGGGCAGATCATGCCGATTTTCATTCACCCTCCATGCGGGCGAGCCGCGATTCGGAAAGGTCGGAACGCCAGAGTGGTTGAAGCATGTGCCAATCCGCCGGGTGCGCTGCGATGTTGATCGCAAACTGGTCGGCTAGCGCCTGAGTGGCCGGGCCGACGCCTTCGGACACGTCGATCGGCGGATCGATCTTGAATCCCCAACCGTCGTCGGTGAACCAGCAGTGCACCGGTAACAAGGCCGCTCCGGTGTCGATGGCAAGCTTTGCGGGGCCGGCGGGCATGCGAGTGGGTTCGCCGAAGAACGTCACCGGCACGCCCTTTTTCGCTAGGTCGCGCTCCCCTAGCAGGCACACAATTTTGTTCTCGTGCAGATCTTTCGACAGTTCGACGAACGGTGGATGCTCCCCGCCGCTCAGCGGGAAGATCTCGAAGCCGAGGCTCTCGCGATACTCCACAAAACGCTCGTACAGCGATTCCGGCTTCAGCCGCTCCGCAACCGAGGTCAAGCCACCCCACTGCTGAACACACCACACGCCGGCCATGTCCCAATTGCCGCTGTGCGGCAAGGCCAACACAGCGCCCTTGCCGTCTGCCATTGCCTTCTCGAGGTACTCCTGACCCTCGACCAGATCGCTCAGTGCCTTGCCCGTCACCGCCAAATCCATCGACGGCAATCGGAACGCCTCACGCCAATACCTCGCGTACGAGCGCATCGACTCCTTGATCAGCTGATCCGGAACCTCAGCCGGCGTCGTTCCGAGAACTCTGGCCAGGTTCTTGCGCAGTTGTTCTGGACCACCTTTGCGCACTGCAAAATCCGCGCCGGCGTCAAAAAGCTTGACCGCGACGGACTCCGGCAGACTGCGAACCAGTCTCCACCCGGCGGCGTAACCCAAATCGGTAGCGCGCTCGGCAACACTCACTTGTCGGACTCACCTTCGGTGTCGGATGCAGCCGGTGCGATCGGTAGAAGCTCCCGTGCACCAGGCGAATTCCGCACCGCAAGCACACGCTGGAAAACAGTCACGATACTGCCCGCGGCAAGAACCCACATGGCGATGTGGATCGCCCACGGCAATCCGAGGCCGGTGAGGCCGGAACCGACCAAGACGATGACCAGACGATCCGGACGCTCGATCCAACCGCCATCAGCCGTCAGACCGCTCGCCTCGGCTCTGGCCTTCGCGTAAGAAATGACCTGGCTGGTAACCAAGCAGATCAGTGTTGCCACCAGGAGCCACTTGTTGTTCTCGTGGTAGACGGCCCACCAGGCCAGGCCCGCAAAAATCGCACCGTCGGCAACACGGTCACACGTGGCGTCGAGAACCGCGCCATAGCGGGTTCCGCCGCCACGGGCGCGAGCCATCGCACCGTCCAGCATGTCGAACATGACAAAGAACCAGATGAAGATGGTTCCCCAGAACAGATGACCGGACGGGAACAGTGTCACGGCGCCGGCGATGCTCGCGACCGTGCCGATGATCGTGACCGCATCGGGCGTCAATCCGGTCTTGATCAGAGCTTGGCCCATCGGTGCCGTCACCTTGGACACCGATGCGCGTCCGAAGAAGCTCAACACCTCTGGAAACCTCCACCTCGTGAGTCCCGAAGCGGGACCCGTCGAATCAACTCGGTTCGCTCACTCTTGCCAAGCACGAGCGAGTAATCCCCTGGTCTCGCGCAACAACTGCGGCATCACCTTCACACCACCCAAGACAGTGATGAAGTTGGCGTCGCCACCCCAACGTGGAACCACGTGCTGGTGAAGGTGCTCGGACAGCGATCCACCCGCGGCAGCGCCGAGGTTGAGACCCACGTTGAAACCGTGCGGGTTGGACACACTCTTGATGACCCGCAGCGCGCGTTGCGTGAACGCCATCAACTCGGCGCTTTCGTCAGGCGTCAGGTCCTCGAGTGCCGCGACCTTGCGGTACGGCACCACCATCAGATGGCCGGGGTTGTACGGGTACAGGTTCAGGACCGCGTACACATGCTCACCGCGGGCGACGATCAACCCTTCTTCGTCCGACATCTTGGGAATGTCGATGAACGGTTCACCGGTCGTGCCGGGCGTGTTGGGCGCCTCCGTGATGTACGACATGCGGTGGGGCGACCAGATCCGCTGAAGATGGTCTGGATCACCGACACCCTGATCGATCAACGAACCTGGACCGTCGCTACCGGGCATACTCATGGCGCCACGCTTGGCTGAACCAGTTCCGCAGTCGGAGAGGCATTTTCGCGTCGAGCGATCCACTCCGTGATGATCCGAACCGCGTCGTCGGTGGGAATGCCGTTGATCTGAGTTCCATCACGGAAGCGGAAGCTGACGGCGCCTGCCTCGACGTCGCGCTCACCGGCGAGCAACATGAACGGAACCTTCTGCGTGGTGTGGTTGCGGATCTTCTTCTGCATCCGGTCGTCGCTGAAATCGACCTCGGCTCGAACGCCGGCCGCCTTGAGCTTCTTGGTGACGTCGAAGAGATGATCGACAAACGCCTCGGCGACCGGGATGCCGACAACCTGCACCGGCGCGAGCCACGCCGGGAACGCGCCCGCGTAATGCTCGGTCAGTACACCGAAGAATCGTTCGATCGAACCGAAGAGCGCACGGTGGATCATGACCGGCCGGGTCTTGACGCCGTCACTGCCGGTGTATTCGAGGTCGAAGCGCTCAGGCAGGTTGAAGTCGAGCTGAATGGTCGACATCTGCCACGTGCGGCCCAGCGCGTCCTTGACCTGAACGGAAATCTTGGGGCCGTAGAACGCGGCTCCACCCGGGTCCGGCACCAAAGTCAGACCGGATGCTTCGCCGACCTCGGCGAGTGTTGCGGTCGCCTCTTCCCAGACGTCGTCGTTACCGACGAACTTGTCCGGGTTCTTGGTGGAGAGCTCCAGATAGAAATCGTCGAGACCGTAATCCTTGAGCAAATTCAGCACGAACTGCAGCGTGGTGGTGAGCTCGTCGCGCATCTGCTCGCGGGTGCAGTAGATATGCGCATCATCCTGAGTCATGCCGCGCACGCGTGTCAGACCGTGGACGACGCCGGACTTCTCGTAGCGGTACACGGAGCCGAATTCGAAGAGCCGCAACGGCAATTCGCGGTACGAGCGACCACGTGCACGGAAGATCAGGTTGTGCATCGGGCAGTTCATCGGCTTGAGGTAGTAATCCTGGCCCGGCTTGCGCACGGTGCCGTCCTCGTTCAGTTCCGCGTCGATGTGCATCGCGGGGAACATGCCGTCGCGGTACCAGTCGAGGTGACCCGAAACCTCGTACAGATGCCCCTTGGTGATGTGCGGGGTGTTGACGAACTCGTAGCCGGCCTCGATGTGGCGGCTGCGCGAGTAGTTCTCCATCTCGGTGCGGATGATTCCGCCCTTGGGATGGAAGACCGGCAGACCGGAGCCCAACTCGTCCGGGAAGCTGAAGAGGTCGAGTTCACTACCGAGCTTGCGGTGATCGCGACGCTCGGCCTCGGCCAAGAGCTCCAAGTACTCATCCTGAGCCTCGGTGGATTCCCATGCGGTGCCGTAGACGCGCTGCAGGTCGGCATTGTCCTGGTTGCCTCGCCAGTAGGCAGCGGAGCTTCGGGTCAACTTGAAGGCCGGGATGTGCTTGGTGGTCGGGATGTGGGGACCACGGCACAGGTCGGACCAGATGGTGTCGCCGGTCCGCGGATCAAGGTTGTCGTAGATGGTCAGTTCGTTGCCACCGACCTCCATGATCTCCGGATCGTCGATGCCCGACTTGTCATTGATGAGCTCGAGCTTGAAGGGCTCGTCTGCCAATTCGACGCGAGCGTCTTCGATGGAATCGACCACGCGGCGGGAGAATCGCTGCGATCCCTTGATGATCTGCTTCATCCGCTTTTCTAGCTTGGCCAGATCCTCCGGGGTGAACGGCCGATCGACAGCAAAGTCGTAGTAGAAGCCGTCGGTGATCGGCGGGCCGATACCCAGCTTCGCGTCGGGGAATTCCTTCTGCACTGCCTGCGCCAAGACGTGCGCGGCCGAGTGGCGGATCACGCTTCGGCCGTCCTCGGTGGACGCGGCTACAGGCTCAACCTCGACGTCGACCTCCGGGGTCCACGACAGATCCTTGAGCGTTCCCTCGCTGTCACGAACGACGACAATGACGTCCGGTCCCTTCGAGGGATATCCGGCCTCACGCACTGCAGTCCCGGCGGTCGTCCCCGCGGGCACCCGAAGTGGGGCGGCTGAGTGCTCTGGCGCGGGACTGGTCACGGCGATGTGCTCCTAATGTATTGCGGCAAGTAAGACGTGCATCGCACCCACAGCGAGCACGTGCACGATCATGTTATCTACCCTGCCGACCCGACGAGTCAACCGACTGAAGTTAACAAGCCACTTTCACCTCAGAGTGGCGACTCGAGCCAGGAGTAGTCGAGGCCAACCCAAGTCCCGATCAGGCCGAAGGTGCCTAGAAGCCACAATGTTGCAACGACGACCACTGTGGTGAACAGAACGCCGATTCCCTTGACGAACAGGGACTGCTTGCCGAACCACGTCATGAAACGGTCGTACCGTGCCTTGGCAAAATGCAGCAGTCGATGCGCCCAGGCAAACTCCGACGCCAGGATTCCGAGGCCGGCAAAGACGATAAGCCAGCCAGGTCCGGGATAAGGGATGGCCAGTACACCGGCCGCCAATACGACGAGACCGACAAAACCAACCGCGATTCGATACGCGAGATTCAAGCTCGGGCGGGCGGCAATGTGCGCGCGCCACCTCGACCAGCGGGACTCAGCTTCGTGGATACGAGACTCGGCTTCGCGAAAGAGCGTCAGGTCGGAATCGTCGACGGGAGGGTCGACCTTTTTGGTAGTCAACTTCCCTCACCTGTTTCCATAGAAGAGCACGTCTTTGCGACCCAGGTTACCGAAATCTCGAGTGCGCCCGGATTGGCACGTCGGGCGCAGAAACGACTGAAGGCGTCCCCGATCTCTCGGGAACGCCTTCAGTCTGTACTTGTGGTCCCGGCTGGGATCGAACCAGCGACCTTCCGCGTGTGAAGCGGACGCTCTCCCACTGAGCCACGGGACCTTACGAACTATTCGAACGCATGCGCTCGAACGAGTTGGAACATTAACACGCTCGCCCGCCGAACACGAATCACCAGGTTGGCATTCATTCTCCTCCCCGAACGCCCAATTTCACCCATTTAAGAACTTCACGAACGCACTCGACCGGCCCATAACATCGCAATTTTGAGCGATTCCACTACCGAAACGCCTACTGAGCTGGTGATTTGTATGAATCCGACACCGTCGGCTAATGTTTTCAACGCACCGAGGAGAGCAACCAACTCCCCAAGCAACACGGTGCGATGCGGACGTGGCGCAGCTGGTAGCGCACAACCTTGCCAAGGTTGGGGTCGCGGGTTCGAATCCCGTCGTCCGCTCGAGAGGTGTAACTCAACCTTTTACGGTGGAGTGGCCGAGTGGTGAGGCAACGGCCTGCAAAGCCGTGCACACGGGTTCGATTCCCGTCTCCACCTCGCGCGATTAGCTCAGCGGGAGAGCGCTTCCCTGACACGGAAGAGGTCACTGGTTCAATCCCAGTATCGCGCACCACGTCAGGCCCTCGGGCCTGATGGTCAAGACCCGCTTGCGGGTCTGATAGGTTAGACACGCACTGAGCGCCGGCAACGGAGTTCAATGCACATGCGGACGTGGCGCAGCTGGTAGCGCACAACCTTGCCAAGGTTGGGGTCGCGGGTTCGAATCCCGTCGTCCGCTCCATTTTCATCTCCAGACCCGCGCGATTAGCTCAGCGGGAGAGCGCTTCCCTGACACGGAAGAGGTCACTGGTTCAATCCCAGTATCGCGCACCACGGAAATACGCAGAAAGCCGGAATCCTTACGGGATTCCGGCTTTCTGCGTTGTGCACTAAGACTTGCTGCACCACTCGCGCTGATACAGAATCCCGACAAGGGTTCCCGTATCAGCGTGAGCGAGCAGTAAAGGCGACGCTTCAGTTCGAGAAACGGTTTGCTGCTGACGTCATCGCGCGAAGTGATGACTCTGTTGCCGACTCACCGATGCCCATAGCCCAATTCCGACGACCATTGCACTCCGTGAAAATGAAGGTGGCTGTGCGGTGGCCGATCTGGTGCTGGTGAAATGACAGGATCTCCAGCGCGATTCCTGCGTCGTGCAGCATCGACGTCATTGCAGAAATTGCTCCGGTTGCGGTGGCGGAGGCCGTCGCGATGCGCTCCCCCAGACCGAGAGTTGCTTCGTACGTCCAACGACCGGGGGCGATCTTCTCGCTCGACCATG
The DNA here is from genome assembly GCF_002300185.1 of Rhodococcus sp. ACPA4. Taxonomy (NCBI): domain Bacteria; kingdom Bacillati; phylum Actinomycetota; class Actinomycetes; order Mycobacteriales; family Nocardiaceae; genus Rhodococcus; species Rhodococcus sp. ACPA4. The sequence continues at coordinate 799,388 of NZ_NSDY01000001.1, read as the reverse complement.
CACCGAGACGGATCGGGCCACTCATTGCCGCGTAGGTGGATTCGAATTCGTTCCACGACATCTCAGCGCATTCGGCACGCAGGCCGGCAGGCAGGGATTTTCCATGACGCGCAGCAAAAGGATCGCCGGCAAAGGAATAAGAAGAATCAGAAGCGAAGGCGAAGTTGTAAGTCATTGTCGTGGTCTTCCTGGAATGAAGTGGAGGACCAACTGGTAGCACGACGACCCGCAGCGGGGGGTCGGTCCGATTCAGACCCCGCTACGGCGGTGTACTACGAGAATGCGCTTCATGTGAGTGAGGCTAGGCGGCCAGGCGCCAGAACGCAAACCTGGACGCTAAACCCGCGCTGCCTTCTGAGCCGCAATCAAGCTGCGATACCACTCGAACGAAGCCTTCGGGGTGCGTTTCTGGGTGTCGAAATCGACGTGGACCAGGCCGAATCGTTCCTGGTAGCCGGCTGCCCACTCGAAGTTGTCCAGCAGCGACCACACAAAATAGCCGCGCACGTCGACACCGTCGTCCATGGCCGATCGCAGGGCCCGTAGATGTGCGTCGTGGTAGTCGATTCGAGCAGTGTCACTGACCTCGCCCGAACTGTTCAAGGTGTCGTGAAACGAACAGCCGCTCTCGGTGATGTAGATCGGCGGCAGGGACTCACCGAACCGCGACTGGAATGTTCGCAGGATCTCGCCAAGCCCTTCGGGAACGATCGGCCATCCGAAATCGGTTGTGGGATAACCGGTTATCGCCACCGGAGCAAAGGGAAGTCCCGGCGGTAGATCGATCTCGAGAACGCCGTCGGTGCCCTGTCCCTCGACAGGGGCAGCGATCATCGTCGGCTCGTAATAGTTGATGCCGTACCAGTCGAGGGGCGCATTGATGATCGTCAGATCCTCGTCGACCGGTCCGGTGAGGATCTGCGCAAATTCGTCGGCCGGATATTTTCCGAGCAGTATCGGATCGGCGAACATCCAGTTGACAACGTGGTCGTAGATGTCTGCGGCCATCACGTCTTCCGCCGAATCTGTTGCGGCGCGCACCGGAGCGTGATTGGACGCGATGCCAATCCCCGAGCAGCCCGCCGACCGCAGCGCGTCGACTGCCAGACCATGCCCGAGGAGCTGGTGATGTGCGGCCTGGAAGGCGGCGAATCCCAAGGCAAGTCCCGGGGCATGAACTCCTAGGGCGTGGCCGTACAGAGTGTGGACAACAGGCTCGTTGAGTGGCATCCACAGGCCGACACGATCGGCAAACCGTTCGCCCACAATCTGCGCGTACTCCCCCAACCGAAACGCCGTGTCGCGATTCATCCAGCCCCCTTGCTCTTGCAGAGCTGACGGCAGATCCCAGTGAAAGAGCGTGACGGCGGGCGTAATTCCGGACTCGCAGAGCCTGTCGATCACTCGGTCGTAAAAATCGAGCCCCCTCTGGTTCACCTCGCCTGATCCGGTAGGGAGGATTCGCGACCACGACAGCGACAGGCGATACGCGTCAAGTCCCAGCTGCGCCATGAGAGCGACGTCGGATTCCCAGCGGTGGTAGTGATCAGCAGCAACGACGCCGGTCTCGCCGCGCACCACAGCACCGGGTTGAGTGCAGAAATCGTCCCAAATCGACGGCCCCCGACCGTCTTCGGTCACTGCGCCTTCGATTTGATACGCAGCCGTCGCGGTTCCCCACACAAACTCGGGGGGAAACATTGCTGTTGGATGTGCACTCATAGCCGTCAGTTAATCAAAGAATGCTGCGCGACACGCGACTTTGTTGGACACTCGACCAGTACCAAGTATCAAGTAGCGTTCGGCGGGCAGTGCCCAACCACAGACAAGGCCACATTCGATGACGGATCACACCCGCAGCCTGACGAAGGCTCGGATCGCCACCTCCGTGGCTTTCGGACTCCAGGGTTTTCTTCTCGCGTCGATTCTGACGCAACTGCCCGCGTACCGGGACTTGTTTGCGCTCAGCGAGTCGTTGCTGGTCGTTGCGGTTGTGTCGGTGTCAGTGATCGCCGGCCTCGGCAGCGTTCTCGCCGAGCGACTCGCAGTTCGAACATCGAGCAAGACCACGCTCCGCACAGGACTGGCCGTCATCGCGGTCTTCGGCGGCGCCACCGGACTGGCCCCCAACTCTGCACTCTTTTTTGTCTGCCTCGCTGTCTACGGAATCGGCCTCGGCATCGTTGATGCGGCAGCAAACATGCAGGCCGTCTCAATCCAACACGCCAAGGGACGCTTCATTCTCAGCTCGTTCCACGCAGCCTGGAGCGTCGGGGCCATCGCCGGCGCGCTCTACATCTCGGCAACCGCAGGACTCGACATCTCGGTGCGGGTTACCCAGGTGGTCGCGGGAGTGATTGTGGCCCTGCTGCTTCTGGTATTCGGACCGTCATTGCTCGATCGAAGCGCAACAACCATCGCGGATACGAATACCGGTGGCTCCGTCACGCTCACGGTCCCGATGCGAGCGTTTGTCCTGCTCGGCATCGCGATGGCACTGTTCTACGCAGTCGATTTCAGCATCGGCAACTGGTCGACCCTGTACCTCGAAGACGTCCTGCTTGCCGACGCGAGCACTGCCGCTCTGTCGATGGCTGCCTACCAAATCGCAGCTTTGGTTGCGCGATTGACCGGCGACTACTGGGTGGGCAAGTTCGGTGAAACTGCCGTCGTCCGTATGGGATCAGTGATCGGCGTGATCGGCATGACGATTGTCGTGACGGCGCAATCTCCTGCGATTGCGATCGCCGGGTTCCTGATCGTCGGTCTTGGCCTTCCGGTGATCGCCCCGATCTGCTTCAGCGCTGCCGGTCGGATGGCGCCACCCGATCAGGTGGATACCGTCATCGCTCGCATCAACCTCTTCAACTATGTAGGCACCGTTGTCGGCGGCGGAATCGTCGGAGCTGTCGCCGCATTCAGCGACCTGCGGATCGGGTTCCTCATACCACTGGCGTTCTGCGTGATTCTGATTGCGCTTGCACCAGCGTTTGCCCCGAAACGCGCCGAGAGCCTGGCGGCTGAGAAAGCCGGATAGCCGTCACTGACACGGCAAGTGGTGTACTTGAGCGACCATTGCGCGTGCAAGGAAGGACGAAGTGACGTGAGCATCACCGTTGACCGGGCCGGAATCTGGGATTCCGAAGCAATCGCCGACGTGGCCGCGGTGACCTTTCCACTCGCCTGCCCGCCCGATGCATCCGACGACGACATCAATGCCTTCATCGACAACGTGCTCTCGGTCGACAAGTTCTCCGAATACCTGACCGACCCGACACGGACGGTTCTCAAAGTGATCTCGAGCGACGCCATAGTCGGCTACGCGATGCTCATCGACGCCGAACCGTCCGATCCCGACGTGCGGGCAGCACTCACACTGCGCCCGACGACGGAATTGAGCAAGCTGTACGTGCTTCCCGGAAATCACGGAAGCGGCGCCGCAGCATCATTGATGGCCGCGGTGGTCGCTCACGCCCACGAAAGTGGCAGTGCGGGAATCTGGCTCGGAGTGAACCAGGAAAATGCGCGAGCGCAAAAGTTCTACGCAAAGCATGGCTTCACACGGGTAGGGACCAAGACCTTTGTCGTGGGCACCCAGCTCCATCACGATTTTGTGATGGAGCGACCGGTGAACTAGGTCGCGGCGACCTCGAAACGAGACAACGCGAGCAGACGCGACATGGCACGCAGGTACTTCTTCTTGTAACCGCCGGCCAGCATCTCCGGGGTGAAAATCTCGTCCAGGCGAGCGCCGGACACCGTCACCGGAATGCTCGCGTCGTACAGGCGGTCGGCAAGAACCACGAACCGAAGCGCAACCGACTGGTCTGTCGCGGGGTGGACGCCGTCGATGTAGACAGCGCGAACACCCTCGACCAGCTTGTTGTATCGCGACGGGTGCAGCGTGCTGAGGTGCTTGCACAGCTCGTCGAAGTTGTCGAGCGTTGCGCCGTCGACGGACTCTGCGCGCGCAACCAACTCTTCGGAGGAAATCGGCTCGGGAGCGGGCGGCAGATCGCGGTGACGGTAGTCAGGACCGTCGACGCGAATGGTCTCGAAGATCGAGCCGAGCTTCTTGATCTCGCGCATGAAGTCCTGCGCAGCAAAGCGGCCCTCACCGAGCTGACCCGGGAGTGTGTTGGACGTCGCGACGATGGACACACCGCGCGTCGACAGCTCGGACAGCAGGCGAGAGACCAGCATGGTGTCGCCCGGATCATCGAGCTCGAATTCGTCGATGCACAGAACGCTGTGCTCGGAAAATGCCTCGACGGCCTTGTTGAAGCCGAGTGCGCCGACCACGTGCGTCAGTTCGACGAACGTGCCGAAAGCCTTGGGCGACGGAACGCTGTGGAAGATCGACGCGAGAAGGTGCGTCTTACCGACACCGAAGCCGCCGTCGAGGTACAGACCGGCGCCCGTGGCCTGAGTCTTCTTGCCGAACAATCCGCGACGACCGCCGGCCCGAATCTTGGCTACACGCTTGGAGAATTCCTCGGTCTTGGCAACGGCAGCTGCCTGACTCGGCTCGTTGGGATCCGGGATGTAGGACGCGAAGCTCACGTCGTCGAACATTGCGGGTGGAACCATTTGAGCGACCAATTGATCGGCGGGTACCACCGGACTGCGATCGACAAGACGTTGAGGCATCCATCAAGGGTATCTACGTGGTGTGATCTCTCATATGCACCATCTGGATTTTGCGACCTACTTCACACCCGATCAGCCGCAGCGGCTCCGAGAGCTCTATTCATATCCGGAAAACTTGCAGCATCCGTGGGTTCGGGTGAACTTCGTGTCCAGCATTGACGGTGCCGTCTCCGTCAGTGGGCTCAGCGGCGGTCTGGGCACCCCGGCGGACAAGACGGTGTTCGACACGCTGCGCGAACTCTGCGACGTGGTTGTCGTCGGAGCCGGAACCGCGCGCGCGGAGAACTACGGCGGCGCCGTGATGAACGACGACGCTCGGGCACGCCGGGTCGCGTCGGGGCTCGCCCCTGTGCCCCCGATCTTGGTTGTCTCGTCACGCGCGTCGATCGACCCCGAAAGCCGGCTGTTCTGCGACGCCGAGGTCCCACCGATTCTGCTGGTCGGCTCCGACGCAGACGCCGCTGCCGTATCGAGGTTGAGCGATGCCGGTGCCGACGTTCACCGAAGTGTCGGCGCGGCGGTGCGCAGTGTCGACGTCGAGAACACAGCATCCACTCTGAATTTGCCGCGAATTCTGTGCGAAGGCGGACCGTCCCTGTTCGGCCAACTGATCACGGACAACGCCGTCGACGAACTATGCGTGACGACGTCTCCGCAACTGGTCGGCGGCAACGCGGGGCGGATTTCCCTCTCCGCGCAGTCCCTTCCCACCCCGATGATGCCTGCACATATCCTCACGGACTCCGACGGCACGGTGCTGTCGCGGTGGGTTCGTCAACGTCCTCGGCACTGAACCTGGCACTCTGGTCGGCATGCGCAGAGCGGCTTTGATTGCAGTTGTCCTGGCGACCTGTTGTGCCTGTGGCGCAGGGCCCTCCATTCGCCCGGACGTCGCCGTCGAAGGTCACACCGGTGGCACCCCCGGGAGTTCCGATACGTCACAGGCGACACCTCCCCCGGTTCCCGCTCCGGCCGTCCCGACCAGCGATCTCCCGTGGCGCGACTGTAGCGGGACATCTCTTGCCGACGCCGCGTTGGCGGCCGCCAGCACGGGCGTCATCGTCGAATGCGCCGAATTCAGCGCTCCCATCGACACCAGCGGCCGCATCGACGGAACATTCACGGCTGCGGCGACCCGGGCCCGAACGTCGGCTACTCCTGCTGACGCCTACCCGATTGTCTTCACCTCCGGAACCGATCGGTCGTCGGGAAGCACCTTGGCCATGCTCTCTGCCACCGGACTGACGGCCGTCCTCGCAGCCCACCCGGTTGTGGCTCTCGACCGCCGCGGTATCGACCGCTCGACGCCCATCGAATGCATGGAACCCGATACTCGGCGCGGACTCGCCGATCTCGGCCAATTCGAGCCGAGTTTCAGCGGAGACGCAGCCGACGCCGTCGCCACCCTCGGGCACGACGCCACAATCTCCTGCACCGACTATCTCGATCCGCAGGAACTCGAATTCGGAGCCGACGCCGCGGCCGACGACATCAACGCACTGCGCACGAGGTGGGGCGTCGACACCATCGCGCTGTGGGCTGCAGGCTCCGGTTCGGATATCGCATTGAGTTACGCCGCAACATATCCCGACAACATTGCACGATTGATCCTCGACTCGCCCGCACCGATCGCCACCGATGCCACCACCGAGGAGGAAAGCCGAGTCCAAGGCCAGGAAGCAGCGTTGACGGCGTTTGCCACTCGCTGCGCGGCGCTGTCCTGCTCACTCGGACCCGACCCCCGCGCGGCCGTCGTTGCCTTGACCGAACGCGCGCGAGCCGGTGAGTTCCGGCCCTTGTCCGCGGCGTCCATCACCCGCGCAATCTCGGCAAGTCTTGCCATCGCGAGCCAGAATCGTCAACTGGACACAACGTCTCTGGCCGACGCTCTCAGTGCGCTCGGAACCGGAAACCCCGTACCCATGCGCGAACGTGCCGCAGCCGCAGAGAAAACCCTCGCCAGTGACGGTCAGTTTGTCGGACGCTGCACCGACGGCGTTCAGTGGCCGGGAGTGGGGCGCATCCGCGAACTGCAACAAACGTGGGGTAAGTCCTACCCCGTGTTCGGGAACGAAGCCGCACTCGGATTGTCGGCCTGCGCAAGTTGGCCGACAACCGCTCCGACGCCCTTGCCCACCGCGTTGAAACCGACTGTTCTGGTCCTCAGCGGTCAAGCCGACCCCGCCGTCGGCAACACCGGGCTGGCCACCGTCACCGGAGTTGTCACCAACGCCGGCGCCCGGTTCGCCAGCCTCGATTGGCAAGGCTCCGGACACCCCGCGATGCAATCTGCCTGCGTGCAACAGGCCGCGGTGTCCTACCTGGACAATCAGAGTCTGCCGGCCAACGGCAATGTGTGCCCGGCCTAGCCGAATATGACGGCCGTCACCCACCATTGCAGGGTGCATCCCCAGATCTGTTTGCGTCTCGGTGTACCGTTCCGAAGTGTTCCTTAGACAAATCGAGCCTCGCACCGGGCGGACAACCCAACAAGTCGTCAACTACGTTTTGTGGCCGATCGCCGTGATGACCGTGATCAATCGCGTTGTCGTCAAAGCCGTCAACGGGTCGATCACCGATGATTTCCGGCCGGTCTACAACGCCGCGCTGGCATTCTGGAACGGCCGCGAGGTCTACACCGCGGACTTCAACACGGTAGATCCGCACTACTTGTATCCCCCATCGGGATCCTTGCTGATGGCACCACTGGCCATCCTCGATCCCGAGCGCTCGCGCTGGCTGTTCATCGGCGCCAACGCGATTGCGATCCTGGTCGCGCTCTATCTGCTGCTACGGCTGTTCGATCTGACAATCAGCTCCATCGCCGCGCCAATTCTCGTACTGGCCGCGTTCTCGTCGGAGACCGTCACCAACACTCTGGTGTTCACCAACATCAACGGCATCGTGCTGCTCAGCGAGATGGCGTTCCTGCTGCTCCTGATGCGCCGTAAAGATCTATGGGCAGGCGCATCGATCGGCATCACTCTGGCCGTCAAACCTACTCTTGCGCCGCTGCTGCTGCTCCCCTTGGTTCGTGGTCAGTGGAAGGTTTTTGTCACAGCACTCGGCATCCCGTTCATCCTCACCGTCGTCGCGGTGCCTCTCTCGGCGGATCCGATGGCATTTGTCGAACGCACGGTTCCGTACCTGCTGGAATCACGCGACTACTTCAACAGCTCGATAGTCGGTAACGGCGCCTACTTCGGCCTGCCCGATTGGTTGGTCCTCACCCTGCGCGCGGTCTTCGCCGCCATGGTCCTGATCTCGCTGTGGCTGCTCTACCGGTACTACCGCAATGACGATCTGTTCTTCCTCACCACCACAACGGGCGTGATCATGACCGCGTCGTTCCTCCTGCCGTCGCTCGGGCAGATGTACTACTCGATGATGCTGTTCCCGCTCCTGATGTCGGTGATTCTCAAGAACTCCGTCATGCGGAACTGGCCGGCCTGGCTTGCCGTGTACGGGTGCATGACATTCGACGACTGGTGGTCCTTCCGTTGGCCCGCCTTCGGCCGGGCAGCGGAGTACATGAAGAGCACTCTCGGGTGGAGCCTGCTGCTGATCGTGATCTTCTGCGTCCTCGGTTACCGGTATCTGGTTGCCCGACGCGAGGGACGCCTGGACCGCGGAATCGATCCCGCCTACCTCCTCGATCCTCCTGTGGATGCCGTCCCACCTGCAAGCAAAGCCGAACCTGCAGTAAAGGATTAGCGTGTAGGCATGAGTTCTACAGATAACGCCCCCGAAGTCACCTTCACCGACGAGCAGTGGCGCGAAAAACTGACCCCGGCCGAGTACGCGGTCCTGCGTCAGGCCGGTACCGAACGGCCCGGCGTGGGCGAATACACCGACACCACCACCGAAGGTGTGTACTCCTGCCGGGCGTGCGGCGCCGAACTTTTCCGCAGCACCGAGAAGTTCGAATCGCATTGCGGGTGGCCGTCGTTCTTCGATCCGGCCAACTCCGACGCCGTCATCCTGAAGGAAGACGTGAGCCTGGGAATGCGACGCGTCGAAGTTATCTGCAAGAAGTGCCACAGCCACCTCGGCCATGTCTTCGAGGGTGAGGGCTACCCCACTCCGACGGATCAGCGGTACTGCATCAACTCAATCTCACTGGTACTGAATCCCGCGAAGTAGTCCTCGGGGTCCCTGAGACAGGTACAAGTGCACACAAGTCTCCCCTGCGTGGCTGGATCAGCCATCCGAGGGAGACTTGTGTGCGTTCCGGCCCCAAGCTGAAACTGGGGTGTCAGTTTCAGAAGACGACTGCACGGTGACCTGCGATTTTGGTGTCGCGTGCAGTCGTCTTCTGACATTCCGTGTTCAGAAGTGCTGTGCACCAACCGTCTAACTGACGTTGCGGTACAGGGTTGATCAGGCGACTCCGAGCGTGTCGGCTATTGCGGTCATGGAAACGCCGGCACCTTTCATCTTGCGGGCGATTGCCCTTCTGTTTCTCATGAAGCACAGGTGGTCGGCCACCGGTTCGTCCTTGCCTTTTCGCCGCTTCCAAGCCAGCAAATGTTCCCTCCCTCAGAAGATTTCGCTCAAATTCGGCGAGAGCTCCAAAAATTGTGAAGATCAACCGGCCGCCGGAGTTGGTGGTGTTGATTTCTTCGGGGAGGGAGGTAAACCCGACGCCGATAGCTTCGAGGTGGGCAACCGTTTGCAGCAAGTGAGGAAGGCTTCGGCCGAGCCTGTCCAGGCGCCACACGGCCAGCGTGTCGCCCGGTCGAAGGTGTTCGATGACTGCGGCCAGTTGCGGGCGGTCGTCTTTCGAGCCGGATGCGACGTCGGTCCAGATCTTGTAGTAGCCCGCGGCCGTCAGAGCGTCCGTCTGCAGAGTTGGGTTTTGATCTGCCGTCGATACCCTCGCGCACCCCAAAAGTGTGCTCACAAGGGCACAGTGTTGCAGAACTCAACGACAGTAAGTATTGAGAGACAGTGGGTTTTCGGACGGGTTTTGCGTGTGACTCTCGAAATTATTTGGCACGTTTTTCCCCGAATTATTTGGCACGGTGAGGCCCCGCCGGGCGAGTTGGCGGTCGACGGTCTGCTGGCACCGACCCTTCGGCTCAGCTAGCCGCGAGCGCTTCGATCAATGAATCGTAGGTTCCCTCTGCGGCGGAACTGGCTGCGTCGAGAAGGAAGTAGCATCCACACATGCACGTCGACATCGAAGGCGCCACCCAGATCGCCCGCCTCGCTGCAGAATTCGACTGGACCTGGGCCGTCGACGACCTGGAACCCTTCTGCGCACAAGCTGGATGGGAGCTCGTCGAACTCAGGCATGCTGGCGGCTCGATTCGGACGAACTTTCATGTCAGCCGGCCGACGGCGAACATGTTCGGGCGGCAACACAGAATGGATTCGATCTCGATCTTAGTCACGGATCTGGCAGATGACGCTACGCCCATGACAGTGGTGCGTCCGTTGCTGGTCGAAGGATTCACGAACCTCGATGTGGCACTTACTGCACTCCTGGGGACAGCCACGAGCGCCGAACCTGAGGCAACTATCCGGTGGGATCTGCCGAAAGCGGTCATCACACCGAACCGGGGTGTCAGTGCGATCCACCTGCATCTGAAGAGTCCGGGATATCAGGCATGGGCGGATGAGCCCGAACCGGAGTACGAGGACGAGTACGAGGACTAGCGATCGAGGTCGGCGAGATCGCATCCGGTGCGGAAACAGTACTAGTCACCGCGCGGCCCCGGCCTCATGCACTCCGGATCCGGAAGAGCCTCCAATCCTGTTCGAATTCTCCCCAGAGAACTCATAGTGCCCGACGGACTTGCCACACCGAGAAGTGATTCAGCTCATGGCCACCGATCCAGAGGACACCCACAGCGGATATCCCGCCGTCTGGGATATGGCAAGGTCAGCGGCCTCGAGCACGCCGATATTCTGGAAATCTATCCGCTAGAGCTCTATCAAACGCGGCAACACGATCGAATGAATCAACATTCGGCTGCACGTGATCGCGTTCAAGGTGCGCCGTCATCAATCCTGCTGCATCAGTGAAGTAACCATTGACGATGCACAAAGTAATTGTCGCCCGTAGAACGCGGGGGTTGATCCGGTCGAGCGAGGTTCCCGGGATCGGCTCCTCCGCCACCCGGATCAACTTCTCAATCGAGTTGCGATCGTCGAACCATTTCACAACCGCACCGGATACGCGATTCTCAAACCACTGCACGGCAATCGGGACGTCCGCTTCAGTAATCACCCACGGTGCCTTCCCCACCAACTCCAGACCCGGCAGTTCGTTGAAAACCCGATAGTCAACGCGCTCATGGAAGGGGCTGTCCGGCCTATCGCCTTTCAGCAGTGCGTCTGATGGAATTGACTGTAGTGCGTCACCTACCCTCGGAGATATCAGGAATGCAGTTCCCGTGCACCTTGTGGCACCGTCCCTCGAATAGCCGATAAGTGCTTGCACGGCAGCGATGGTATTCGGAATGCCAACAGCATCACTCTTGAACCAAAAGGCACCGTCATTACTCTCCACTAAGGGTTCATACGGCATATATCCCGCGCGCACCATTGCATCGGTCAATTCTCCCTTAACCATATTGGTAACACGGTCTCTTTTTCGAGCAGCCACAACTAACTCCTTTCAGGCGAGAGCTCCCACCACATCGATTCACCAATCCCGTCGTTGTAGCGCTCCCACCACGACCTTGCCGGATCTGTAGCCACCTCAGGGAGGTTACCTGGCGTCCGATACGCGAGGCCTAGTCACATAATTCATCCCTCCATGCCCACTGAAATTCGGTGCCGGAGTCCTTTTCCTGGCTCACTCGAGATTTGTGCGCGGTCGGTGACGATAATTTCGGCTTGACGTGTACATCCGGGAATTGCAGCCGCATCTTGTGAACGATTCGATAGCCCTCGTCGTACCACTTGAAGGGATCGATTCCAGGTCGCCACTGCGGTCGCGAGCTGAAGTGGCGGTGCAGGCCGGGCTGTGGGGCTATCCGCTGGCCCACCGCACCGAGTCGTGGCCACCGACGTTGCAGGCACAGGGCGCGGGCCACAACTATCTCCACCGGTTCGAGCGGCTCAAGACTGCGGATGAGGCTGCACATCGAATCGCAGAATCGGTGCTGAACCACTGACTGAGTCCTCGGATGTTCTGCTGCACTGCGTCAGAACGATCGACAGACAGAGAACGGCTGGAGTGATGATGCCTTCGCCGAGAGTGCAGTCGTCTTCTGAAAAATGCAGTCGCCTTCTGAAACTGACATGGGACGCCGATTACACAGCGAGCGAGGCCAAGTCAGTCGAGCGATCGCGGGCGTGCGCGGGGTCAGGCACCGGAACGGCGTCGATCAAGGCCCTCGTGTAGGCATCACGCGGTGCGGTGAAGACCGCGTCGACGCTGCCGATCTCGACAACGGAGCCGGATCGCAGCACTGCAACCCGGTCCGCGACCTGGTGGACAACGGCGAGGTCGTGGCTGATGAACAGGCAAGCAAACCCGAGATCACGCTGCACCTCGGTGAACAGCTCCAGCACCTCGGCCTGCACCGAGACGTCGAGCGCGCTGGTCGGCTCGTCCGCAATCACCAGCTTGGGCGTCAGCGCCAGTGCGCGGGCGAGTGCAACGCGCTGCCTCTGCCCACCGGAGAGCTGATGTGGAAAACGGTCGGCCAATGTACTGGGCAACCGAACGGCGTCGAGCATCTCGAGTACGCGAGCGCGCCTTTCCCCCGCCGTACCGATCTTGTGGACGTCGAACGGCTCACGGATGGTTGCTGCGATGGTCAGTCTCGGGTCGAGAGACGCGGCGGGGTCCTGGTGAACAAATGCCAGATCACGGCGCAGTTCCTGCAGCTGACGGGACGGCGTTTCAGCAAGATCGTGGCCACCGAACAGAACACGTCCCGCCGCCAACGGCACCAGACCGGCAGCAACGCGGCCGAGCGTGGTCTTCCCGGAACCCGACTCACCGACAAGACCGAGGACCTCTCCCCTGCTGACCGTCAGGCTCACGCCATCGACTGCCAGAAAGGCGGGACTACCGCGCCTGGCCGGGAACTGCACTGTGGCGCTGTCGAATTCGAGCACAGTACCCTCGGTCGACTCCGGAGTGATCGCAGCCGCTGCGACACCCTCGGGAAGGCGCGGCACTGCGGCCAGCAGTCGACGGGTGTACGGGTGGGCCGGCGCGGCAAACAGTGTGTGCGTGTCACCAGTCTCGGCAACTTCGCCATCTCGGAGGACGATCACCCGATCAGCATGCTGCGCAACAACTCCCATGTTGTGGGTGATGAGCAGGATTCCCATTCCGGTCCGCTGACGGATCCGGTCGAGCAGCGCCAGGATCTCGGCTTGCACGGTGACGTCGAGCGCGGTGGTCGGTTCATCGGCGATCAGTAGATCGGGGTCGTTGGCCAGGGCCAGCGCGATCGCAACGCGCTGCTTCTGGCCACCCGAGAGTTGGTGCGGAAAGTAATCGACGCGGCGCTGCGGATCTGGAATCTCCACCTGCTCGAGAAGTTCGATTGCGCGGACGCGAGCATCACGGGAAGAGACCGTTCGATGGGCGCGAATCGCCTCTCGGATCTGCCATCCGACACGACGGACTGGATTGAGCGCGCTCTGCGGTTCCTGGAAGATCAGCGCAACCGTCGAGCCACGCAGCCGATTCAATTCGTCCTCGGTCGCGTCGAGTACGGATGTGCCGTCAACACCGATCGAACCGCCCGCCGCGGCTCCATCAGGGAGTAGGCCGAGGATCGCGCGGGCTGTCATCGACTTACCCGAACCGGACTCCCCCACGAGAGCCACGACTTCGCCCCGACACACCTCGAGAGTGACATCGTTGACGACGGGCGGCTGCTGCCCGAAGGCAATATGCAGGTCGCGGACGGAGAGGAGAGCAGTGCGCACGAGAGGTGTCCTTGTTCGGGAGAAGAGTAGTTACCGGCGCCGGGACCGGGCTGCCAGCGCTTGCGAAATCAGGAGCAGTCCGAGGACCAGAACAACAACGACCAGAAGAGGACCGAAGACAAAATACGGCGAGTGATAGGCATTCTGGGTTCCCTCCTTGATGAGTGAACCGAGTGACGGCATCGGCGGGATAACTCCGAGTCCGAGGAAGCTCATCGCGCCTTCGATGAACACGCCGACCGACATCGCCAACGCAAGTTGAACGGTGAGGGGTTCGAGGCAGTTGGGCAGTACGTGGCGTCGCAGGATCCAGCCTTCGCTCGCACCCAGGGTTCGAGCGGATTCGACGTACGGCAGCTCGCGCACCGTCAGCACTGACGTGCGCATGAGCCTGCCGAACACCGGGATTTCGGCGAGCACGATGACAACCGAGATCGTCATGATTCCCGGGCCGATAACCATCGTCAATGCGATAGCAAGAACGATGGTCGGAAACGCGAGAATCAGGTCGAACGAGCGTTGCAGCGCGGTATCGAGCCAGACGGCGCGCGATGCTGCCAGACCGAGAAAGGAGCCGATCAGAGCTCCCAACGGGACAGCAACGAAGATCACCAGCAAATCGATCCGTATGCCGTACAGAGTCCGCGAAAATACGTCGCGGCCAACCGAATCCGTACCGAACCAATGATCACTGCTCGGGCCGAGCAGAGTCGCTCCACGTATCTGTTCGTCCGGCGCGAACGGAGCGAGCCAAGGGGCTAGCAGTCCGGCAAGGACTACAGCCCCGACCAACGCGGCGCCGATCAGTCCGCGACCGCTTCGCAGTGCTGCCCAGCGATCGTCGCGATCTGCGCCGGTTCCGTCGGTGGACTTCTCGAGCGGCATGGTCATGACTGACTCCCCAATCGAATTCGAGGGTCGAGCCACGCGTTGACGAGATCCGTGGCGAGCTGAACGATGACAAAAAGAACCACGGAGAACAGCAGCATCACTTGAACCACCGGGTAATCCCGGCTCGAGATCGCGCGTTCGATGAGGTTTCCGAGGCCTGGCCAGGCAAAGATGGCCTCGACGAGTACGGCTCCACCGAGTAGATGACCGATTTGCATCCCCAATACCGTCACGGTCGACGGCAGAGCGTTGGGCAGCACCTGAGTCAGAATGATCCGTCGACGCGAAATACCAAGGGCACGTGCCGTTGTGACGTACGGCTCCGCAAGTTGACTGCGAAGCGACTCGGCGAGAAACCGGGTCAGCGCAGCCGCAATCGGAAGCCCGAGACATACCGCGGGAAGAATCAGATACTGCACCGTGATGCCCGGGTCGTCCAGGAACCCTTTGCGGGGAATCCCGCCGGCCGGCAATACCGCCCAGACCACACCGAACAACACCACCAGGAGCGCGCCCGTCACGAAGTTCGGGATCGCGACGGCGACCGTGCCGAATGTGGTCACAATGCTGTTGAGCCACCGCCGATCCATGATGACCGACACCGTGCTCGAGGTGAGCGCTACAGCAATCGCAATCGCCAGGGCGGTGACCGAGAGGAGCAAGGTATTGCCAAGTGCGTCGAGCATCAGCGTGGAGATCTCACCGCCGAGAATCAACGACCGACCGAGATCGAAGGTGAGAATTCCGCCAAGCCACGAAAAGTACTGACCGAGTGGAGAACCGTTCAGCCCCAACTCCTCACGCAGGGCTTCCAGAGCTTCCGGAGTGGCATCTGCACCGGCCAACACACTGGCCGGGTCACCAGGTACCAGCCGCAAAAGGGTGAAGATCAGCACCGAACCCACTGCCAGAACCAGCAGGGCCGAGGGCAGGCGCCGAAGTGCATACGAGAGCATGACCGATCACTCACTCAGATAGGCATTGCTCAGGTCGAGTTCCGCCCTCTTCGACCAGTCCACATCGTGGACCGCGGCGGACATTGCGAGGGTGTTGTCTGCGTTGAGCAGTCCGATCACGACGGCGTTGTCGAGCAGTTCGTGGTTCAGAACCTGGTATGCCGCAGACGCTTCCGGGCTTTTCGGATCCGTGATCCGCCACACCGCTTCGGTGGCAGCCTGGTAATCCGCATCGATGAAATTGGACGTGTTCTTGTAGGCGTTGAACGGGTAGGCACTGGTTGGCAAGGTTGAGGGTGTGTACTGCGCAAATACGTGCGAGGTGATCCAGAGTCCGCCGTACGTGCCACCGATCAGGTTCTTGACCGATGTCGCAGCATCGATCGGTTCGATAACCGTCGTGATACCGACTGCGGCAAGGTCCGCTTGAATGATTTGCGCGATGGATTCCGACTCACTCGATCCCGCGGTGTAGCTGATCGGAATGACCGGGATGGCGCCGACCTCGGCGACCAGGGCCTTCGCCTTGTCGATGTCATGGTTGTACGTGGAGTTGAGGCTCGCATCGAACGCCGGCGAGTATTCCGGCCACGGCAGGTTGTCGGAATTGCCATGCCCTTGATAGACGTCTTCGAGTAGGCGTTCGCGATCCACGGCATTCGCGATTGCCTGGCGGACGCGAACATCACCCAGGCCCGGAGCCTGCACGTTCGCGCCGATGTACCACGTGCGCAGCACGCCGGTCTGGTCCATGACCTCGAAATTGGAGTCGGCGGCGAGCATATCGGCGTCACGCGGAGCTGCGTTGAGCAGCAAATCCAGCTGTCCTGACCGAAGTTGCGACACCCGTGTCTGCGCGTCGGGAACAATGACGTACTCGACGCCGTCGAGGTTGGGCGCACCACCCCAGTACTGCTCATTGGCCTCGAAGGTCATTCCGCTTCCGGGTTGCCAGTTTGCGAAGGTGAAAGCTCCGGTTCCGTTGTAGCCCTTCCCCGAATCGAAGTCGGCCATGGTGTTGCGGTCGATGACGGGCACGACGTCGAGCAGATCGAAGAAGTTACCCGCCGGATGCGCGAGAGTAAGCACAATCGTGTGATCATCAGGCCTGGCGTAGTTGGTGATCAGCTGCGCAGTTCGCGCGAGCTGTCCGGAACGCGCTGGGTCCGCATAGGTTTCGAGGCTGAACTGCACATCGTCGGACGTCATCGGGCGTCCGTCGTGGAACGTGACATCGGGCCGCAGCGTAAGCGTGATCGTCAACCCGTCATCAGACACCTGCCACGATTCGGCAAGCGCGGGCTGGGGGTCGAGGCTTCCTGCCGGGTAGGTAATCAGCGTGTCGTAGACAAGCCCGGAGAGCGCAGCATTTACCGGTACGCCTGAAAAGAACGACGCCGGGGTCAGATCCCCGCTGTCGCCGATCCGCAGCACACCGCCATCTACGACCTCCGTGCCGGCGGCCGCCTGATCCACTGCCGAGCTACATCCCGTCACGGTGAGTGCACCGAAGAGAGCAACGGCGACTATCCCCCGCAGGGAGGGACGTCTGAGGACGGAGCGGCTGTTCACGGAGAAACCTTTCGAGGGGCCCTGCACGGGCAGGTGCTGCTGTTGATCGGGATGAAAGATCGTGCTGCTCGCGGACAGTGGTTCGTGAGCAGCTTGGAGAAGCGCGAGGTGACGTCAGAGTCAGCGAGCCGGGATGGGAGCTTCCGGAGCAACCTCGATGCGATGAATTCGGCGCGGCTGATCCGCGTAGTCGTAGATCGCGTTGTGCTGGACGAAGTGGTTGTCCCAGATAGCGATTTCGCCAACAGTCCAGCGGCGACGGACGGTGAATTCCGGTCGGATCGACACTGCCTTGAGTACACCCAGGATCGCGGCGCTCTCTTGTGCGTCGAGTTCGTTGATGTAGCTGGTGAACAGGTCGTTGACGAAAAGCGCTTCGCGTCCGGTCTCGGGATGCCGGATCACCAACGGGTGGTCGGCTTCGGGGACATTCTCCCTCGGTGCGATGCGGTGTTTTGCGGTCAGGCCGTAGAGGAGTTCACGCAGCGGCTCCGACAAAGCGTCGAGTGCGTCGGACTGGTTGGACCACATGGTGTCACCGCCGAATTCCGGAAGGACCTGCATGTGCAGAACGCTGAACCTGGACGGCGCGTCACGCCAGGACACGTCGCAGTGCCAACGATTGGCCTGGTACGCGCTTCCGTTCTCGGTGCCGATCACGCTGATCTCGCGGTAACCCTCGTCGCCAAGGTTCAACAAGTGCTCGTGTGGGAGAACAACCTCACCGAAGTGCTGCGCAAACGCGCGGTGGATCGCCGGATCGAGGCCCTGTTCCGGAAAAAAGAGCACGCTGTAGCGGTACAGCGCGTCCTTGACCAGTTGAACATCGGCGTCCGTCAGTGAGTCCACTCGCAGGCCCCGGACTTCGGCGCCGATCTTGCCGGCGAGGGGCACGATTGTAGTTGTCGTGGGTTCTGCGATTGCGGTCATCAATCTTCCTCGAAACATATACGTGGGTGTGCAAATTGGACTGCGTTCAAAGTAATCAATGTTTCTTATTTTGAGCATCGTTAAAATTTCGATGATTTAAGCATTGACAGACGTCAGATTGGTCGATACCCTGCCAGCCACTCACGCTGAGAATTCACCAATGCTCTTGCAGTCCGGCTATATTCGACCCGACGAGTCCAGCCACAACACTGTCGCCGGTAGGGTCGACCAGTGTGACCTCAAAACGTGGCCGATACCGCGCGGGAGAACAGACACGCGTTCAACTCATCGAAACCGCGGAGCGGCTTTTTGCACTCAGCGGCTATGAGGGCGTCTCCATCTCTGACATCCGCATCGCGGCAGGCCAGCAGAATGCATCGGTAATCGCCTACTACTTCGGTTCGAAGGAAAATCTGCTGCACGCGATATTCGCTTACCGCCTGCCCGACATCAACGCAGACAGACAAGCAATGATGCTCCGAACAAGCTCACAGGGCGCGAATATGACTACGCGCGAGGCTTTATGGGCAATTGTGCAACCATTGGCCAACAGCATCAGCCCGGACAACCACTACGTCGCACTACTCGATCGGCTGATGGAAACGGCAATTCTCGGCCGCGTCTTCACCACCGCAGATCCGACTGTGACAACAAGCGGGTCCGCCGTCAACCAGAGTCTCAACGACAGCCTTGTCGAACTCGCGGAAGATGTTCGACTGCAGCGCATTCAGATCGTTTACACCAGCTATCTCCGGGTATTGGCGGGTTACGACAGACGCGGCACCCGACCCACCCATGCTGAACTGTCCGCCCTGATCGACGGATGGGAAGCACTACTGCGAGCTCCGGTTTCCCAGGAAACTCTCGACGCCCAGAAGGAAGCCCAGCTGAACCCGACTCCATCGAGTCACTGAAGGCGCTGGTGCTCCCTCACGGCTAGGACAGACTCTGCCTCGGGAACGCCGATTGCATTGAATCCGACCGTGATCGGCTCATCGATCGGAAAGTGTGCTGGTAACAGAAGCAGACCTTCACGCGCGCACCGATCAAGCAACGCCGTGCGGGTTCGCAACGAAACAGCGGGTTCAGCATCCCCGCCTTGGCAGAGGTCCGGAAACAGAAACTGGATGGGATGGTGAATGACGTCACCGGAGATGACCGCGCCGCCGTCAGGAGTCTGGATCTCCACCGTGAGATGCCCACCCGTGTGCCCAGGCGCAACACGCACTACTACAGCTGTCCCTTCGTGCTCCGCCAGGACATAACCGTCGTCGACAGCCACCCACGCCGCCTCGTCGAGTACCGGACGAATGCTGTCCTCAAAGGTTTTCACAAGATCGGAAACCACACCTTCGCCGGCACCAGATGCGGCCAGCCGCTCGAGACCTTCGAGTTCAATACGCCCGAAAATGTATGTGGCACCGGGAAATGTCGGCTTCCAAACCCCTGCGTCGAGCTTGGTGTTCCAACCGCAATGATCAGGATGCAGGTGAGTGCTGATAACGGCATCGACATTATCGAGGCCGATGCCGGTGGCAGCAAAACGTGTGAGGTAATCGGTGTCGAACATGTGATGCGGCAGTAGGTTCGGGCGGTTCTTGTCATTGCCGTTTCCCGTGTCTACCACGATCGTCTTACCACCGATCTCGACGACGTAAGTATGGATTGCAAGCACCAAATCGCCACTCGGTCTGTCCACGAATGGCTCTGCCAACAGACGAGATGCGGCCTCGACCTCGGCGTCGCTGATCAAGGGAAACAGATCGCGTGCAGCAAACGGCCAGTGCGCCATCTCTGTAAGTTGTGTAACGCGCGCTGATCCGATGTCGATGCCGAAACTCATCCGCCTTGCACTTCCATTCGCTCAGGCACATCTTTGTGATGCGCAATGACACATACTGACCCCACGCTGTTCCGATCCCAACCAGCGAGTCCCGATCATCGGACCTATCCTCCACCGCAACAGTGCCACCTTCTCGTGACCCTCGCTCCACGCTTGTCGGAGACAATTTGAAATCACTCGGATCGAAACGGATCCATTCCGATCCATGTACCGTGATTCGACCATCATCGAGCGGTCCCTTTCATCGATCCCGCCTTCCATTACGGTGCGCGGCGACGGCCGTTCACCGAGCGCACATGAAATCGAATCCAACACTGCCACAATATATTCAATCGATATTTGCCGTATTAACGAGTCTGGTCCCGTAAGCCAGTGCCTCGCGGCGTCCGATGCGGGAGACTACTCCAACGCCCTTCATACGAAACTCGGGACGAACTCCGAATCCTGAATTCCTGTGGTGGCACTCGAGACCCCGCGGCGCACGCTTACCGATACTATTCGTGTCGAATTGATCTCATCGTCTGCGTCAGAAGGACACTACACATGGCACACGACATCAAGACTTCATCCCTCCACATTCGTGAGGTGTCGTGGACCCATCCTGATGCCGAGGCATTACGCGGCGAGATGGCTGCCGAAGTGGGGCCACGCTACTCCGACCGCGTATCCACTGCCGACCGAGCGGCCGCAAATTCGGTTGACCCGCAATCGGTGCACCTGACAGTGGTGGTGTACGCCAGTGGGCGCGAAGGTGACGAACCACAACCTGTGGGCCATGCGACGCTTCGTTGGAACGGCGCCGATCTAGAGTTGAAGCGGATGTTCGTCAAGCCGTCGCATCGCGGAGGTGGCGTGTCCACACTCATCTTGGATACGGTCGAGGATGCTGCCCGGAAGGCTGGACGGCCACGGCTGATTCTTCAGACCGGGGACCGTCAACCCGACGCAGTCAGATTGTATGAAAAGAGTGGATATTCGCGGATTCCGATCTTCTCGCCCTATGAAGTAATGCCGTTCTCGAACTGTTTCGAGAAGGTATTCGTACAACTCCACGGCTGAGCTCGGGCCGAAACCACCATGCAGTCGCCAATCCTCCTGAGTGCCTCGACAACCGCTCGACAATCCTTCGCCGGGCAGACAGAATGCTCAGTGTGAGTCCCATTCATCGGACCGATGGCGAGATTTCAGCGATTGGTCGATCCACCGAGATTTTGAAGACATTCCGTGACAGCTCAGGCGTTCTCAGCGCTGCAGCGCTGGTCCGCCGAACCGGTATGGCAAAAACGACCGTGTATCGAATGGTCGACGATCTTGTCCGCGTCGGATTGCTCGAACGGCAGGGAACCAACTACCGCCTCGGCCTGCTGTTGTTCGAGATCGGCGAATCTGTTCCGCGCCAGCGCAACCTCCGCGAGGCAGCCCGACGACACCTCTCGGCGCTCCGTGAAGCAACCGGACACAACGTCGGTCTCGCGGTCTTGGACGGATTCGACGTGGTGTACCTGGACGTCTTTCGCGGCGACGACGGTCCACGCCTTCCGCAACAGATCGGGGGTCGATGGCCGGCACACGCAAGTTGTTCCGGCAAAGCAGTATTGGCGTTTACCGAACTAGCCGACGTCGCAATTCCCCGCGTCCTGAAAGCCCACACCGAGAACACCATCACAGATCCCGAACTCTTCCACAGCGAACTGGATCGGGTTCGCAGAAGAGGCGTTGCCTTCGATCGTCAAGAAGCCCTCCCTCGGATTGTGGGCGCTGCTGCGCCCATCTTCGGCCCCGACGATGATGTTCTCGGTGCTATCTCCATCTCCGGTATGGCTGGTCGCATCAATCTGACTCGAATCGATGCGGCTGTGAGAACTACCGCAATCGCTATCTCGCGCGATCTGTCAAGCGCACAGTCCGTCGTCCGGCCGGTGCTGCAGCGACGCTGACCTAGTCAGCCACGTCCAACGTAGGGCATACGGTTTGCCATGATTGTCAACGTCGGAATGCTGACGTCGAGTGGCAGATCTACCAGTCGCACAACGGTATCCGCCACATGACGTGGGTCGAAAGTCGGTTCGGGCTTGGTTGTGCCGTCCGCCTGCCTGGCCGAGTGGCTTACGCCTGAAGTCATATCGGTTGCGGCGTTGCCGATATCGATTTGGCTACAACAGATATCGAACTCGCGACCGTCGAGAGAAATCGACTTCGTCAAACCGGAAACACCGTGCTTGGTTGCCGCGTAGGCAACGCTCGCCGGCCTCGGTGTGTGCGCGGACAGCGAACCGTTGTTGATAATCCGGCCACCGCGGGGATCCTGAGCCTTCATGATCCGAACTGCTTCGCGCGCACAGAGAAACACGCCCGTGAGGTTGGCGGCGACGCACTCGTTCCAGTCCACCGGATCGATCTCGTCCACGGTTCCTGAGGGCCCGAACGTTCCCGCATTGTTGATCAGCGCATCAAGTCTGCCGAATCTCGCCGATACCGCCGCGAAAAGTTCGTGAACCGAGTCAGCCGAGGAAACATCTGCCGAGCACACCACTGCGCGGTCATGTCCCACTGCTGTCGCTTCGAGTTTCTTAGTGTTTCGGCCTACCAACACGACATGGTGTCCGACATCGAGTAGGCCCGTCGCCATAGCGCGACCGAGTCCCGATCCTGCACCCGTCACGACCACTACTCGCGCCACCCGCTCAGTGGTTGTCACCGTGGACCTCCGTTCCGCGTTTACCCACGAGGAAGTCGAAATCGACTCCCCTATCAGCTTGCATCACATGATCGACGAACAATCGCTGATATCCGCTCGAGTACCTCGACGTGGGCGACGGCAACATCAGAAGTCGATGAGCCAGTTCTTCGTCGTCCACGAGAACACGCAGCACACCGCGCTGAACGTCCAGTTCGATCATGTCACCGTCACGGACCGCCGCAAGCGGTCCGCCCGCCGCTGCCTCCGGCGCAACGTGCAGCACCACAGCACCGAATGCAGTTCCGCTCATTCGCGCATCGGAGATCCTCACCATGTCTCGTACACCCTGCTCCAGCAGTTTCCGCGGAAGCGGCAAGTTCCCCACCTCTGGCATCCCGGGGAAACCCTTCGGCCCGGCACCGGTCAGAACGATGACGTCATCGGCTTCGATATCCAGATCCGGTGAGTCGATCCGAGCCGTGAAGTCGTCCATTCCGCGAAAAACGACCGCGCGCCCCACATGACACAGCAATTCAGGTGACGCCGCGGACGGCTTGATCACGGCACCGTTCGGTGCGAGATTTCCCGTCAAAACCGCAATTCCCGCCTGCTCACGCAGCGGAGCTTCGGTGCTACGGATGACGTCGGCGTCCCACACTACCTCACCAGAGTTGTTCTCGGCCAGCGTTTTCCCAGTGACCGTCAGTGCGTCTGCGTGGAGGAGATCCCCGAGCTCTGCGATCACCGCAGGCAGGCCACCGGCGTAGAAGAAATCTTCCATCAGGAACGCGCCAGAAGGCATGAGGTTGACCAACAGTGGAACATCTCGGCTCTGCTCACCGAAGTCGGCTAGTTCCAACGGGATTTCGAGCCTTCCTGCAATGGCAAGTAGGTGTACCACTGCGTTGGTGGAACCTCCGATAGCCGTGTTGACTCGGATCGCGTTCTCCAGCGACCGTCGGTCCACCACTGAGGACATCGTTAGATTCTCGGCCACCATCTCCACGATCCGAACTCCACTGTCTCGCGCAAGGACTCGCCGCCGAGAGTCCACCGCGGGGATCGCCGCATTTCCCGGGAGGGTGAGGCCCAATGCCTCCACGATTGATGCCATCGTGGAGGCTGTACCCATCGTGTTGCAATGGCCGGGGGAACGCGACATCGCCGATTCGGCGGCCCTGAACTCACATTCGCTCATACAACCGGCACGAACCGCTTCGCTCATCTCGAACACCGACGTCCCCGATCCTACGGTCTTACCTTGATGACGCCCGTTGAGCATGGGCCCGCCGGACACGACAATGGTCGGAAGGTCGCAACTCGCGGCACCCATCACCAGTGCCGGGATGGTTTTGTCACAGCCGCAGAGCAATACGACGCCGTCGACGGGGTTGGCGCGAATCGACTCCTCCACATCCATACTCACGAGGTTGCGGTAGAGCATCGTCGTGGGTCGAATGATTGTCTCGCCCAGGGACATCACCGGGAATTCGACCGGGAAACCCCCAGCTTCGATGATTCCCAGCCGAACCTGTTCGGCCAAATCCCGGAAATGGGCGTTACACGGGGTCAGTTCGGAGTAGGTGTTGCAGATTCCGATAACCGGCCGTCCGTCGAACATTCGGTCGGGGATGCCCTGGTTCTTCATCCACGACCGATGGATGAAGGCATTGAGATCATTGCCGCCGAACCAATCCTGTGACCGCAGTGTCTTATCCATCGGTGCCGTCCAATCCGAGTATGGCCCTTGCTTCGTCAGTGGTCGCCGGCTGCAATCCAAGCCGCTCGATGATCCCGACGATGTTCTCCACCAATCGGGCGTTCTCCGCCGGCTCACCTGTCTCGAGAAATGGATAGTCCTCGATCCCGACACGTACGTGTCCGCCGAGCAACAGTGCGTGCGTGAGTCCCCGTATCTGATCGCTACCACTGATGCTCACCGAGAAGACGGAATTCTCGGGCAGGTAGTCCACCATCTCCTGCAAGATCTTCGGGGAGTACGGCATCGCGTTCTGAAAAGTGCGATCGAGACCGAGAACAAGATTGACAAGGTGAGGGTCGGGATCTCCGGCAGTCAGATCACGGATTCCCTGCAGCAGATGTGAGGGGCTGAACGCTTCCCATTCGGGTTTGATTCCGAGAGCACGCATGGCGGACGCGAGCTCGGCGGCACGACTGGGCGGCGTGTCCATCAGCACCTCGCCAACCGGCGAACTCACATACGCAGTGATCGCATCCAGCGTGCACGTGTCGGCGCCGCCGTGCAGGCCCTGCAGCCTCGCGTCCCAGTCGACGACGCGACTTCCGTCGCTGCGAGTACGCACCATGTCACCGTTGACGCCACCACCGGTCGAGTTGTTCAGCACGATGTCGCAGCGTTCGCGCACAAGCGTGTTCATGTATCGATAGATTGCAGCGTCGCAGGTCGCTTGGTCGTCCGGCCGGCGTGCGTGTAGCGCCGCCACGCTTGCTCCGGCACTGTGACATCTCGCGACGTCCGCGGCAATCTGCTGCGGCTGTGTCGGTATATACGGATTGTCGGCTGCCGTCAGGAAGCCGCCCGTGGGGGCAACCGTCACGATCACCTTGTCCTCGAGACCATTCATGCCGGATCACATTCCTGCTGCGCCGCGTCAAAGAACATGGCGATCGCCGCAGCGCCCGGATCTTCGACACCACGAGCATGTTCACCCACGTAAGTTGCTCGTCCACGCCGCGCCAGCATCGAACGCGTCGACTCTGCCCCGCGCTGCGCTGCGTCGGCGGCAGCCTCCAGCGCGGCAAAGACGGTTGCGCCGGTGGCCGCACTGTCCGACAACGCGGCGGCGGCCGGAACCATGGCGTCGACCATGGTCTTGTGCCCTACCTGTGCGTTGCCCAAGCGCTGAACCGCTGCGGTCGCCTCATTCAGAGCAGACGCGAAATCTGTTGCAGTGACACTATTGCCGGACACAGTTCCGATGCGGCCGAACCACAAACCGAGCAGTGGCCCACTCGTGCCACCGGTGTCGAGAAACGCATCGGACACCCGAGCGAATGCTCCACCGGGGTCGGACGGCGGATCTTGGTCGATTCGGCGCACCGCGCTCCGGAGACCGGAGCGCAGATTCATACCGAAGTCCCCGTCACCGACGAGCCTGTCCAGGTCGGTGAGCGCGTCGAACTGATCTTCAGCCTCGCCGGCAAATCGAGCGATCCAGGCAAGGGCGTCGCCGACGTTCAGTGTTGTCATCATGAAGCTCTTTTCGGTAGTACAGATGCGAGTTACCACGACAGCGCTGCGGTCCGGACCGGCGCGTCCCACAGATCCAGAAACTCCTCCGTCGAGCGAATCAAAGTGATCGAGAGTCCATGCATATCCAATGCAGTGACAAATGAACCGGCGATGACGCGGTCCAAGGTGATACCGACCGTGTCGAGAAATAACTTCAATCCGACAGTGGCAATAGCCAATTCGAGTTCATGGATGGCTCCCAGACCGTTGACTATCGCAATAACTCCCTCGCCGCGCGCCGCGCCGATCGCCTCGATGATCGGGGCCGCCAATTGCTCCACAAGTTCCGTGGCGGTAATGATCGGCCGAGTCTCCCGGCCACGCTCACCATGGATACCGACTCCGAATTCCATCTCGTCCGGTGCCAGTTCGAAAGATGGACGGGTCTGCCCAGGTGGTGTACACGAGCGGAGGGCCGCACTCAGAGTTGCCGACGCCGACACAACTCGACGCCCCAGTTCAGCAACCTCGGTTAGCGCCCAACCACTCTCCGCTGCAGCGCCGCAGATCTTCTCGACGGCAATAACCGCCGCAGTGCCTCGCCGTCCAGGACCACCCTGGTCCGTCGATGCTGTCGCGAGGTCGTCGTCGACCACCACGATCTCCAGTTGCCGTTCAGCGCCCAGTAATTCTGCCGCGATCGAGAAGTTCAGCTTGTCGCCGGTGTAGTTCTTCACGATCAGCAGAGCCCCACGGCCTGTCTCGACTGCCTCGACCGCTGCGCGGATCTGAAAGGCCGTGGGACTGGCAAAGACTGCTCCCGGAACGGCCGCGTCCAGCATGCCGAGCCCCACGAATCCCGAATGCAGCGGTTCGTGGCCGGCACCTCCGCCTGACACCAGGGCAACCTTGTCGCGCCTGCCCTGCGCCCGCGTCACGAAAGCCGGGTCCCGATGATACGAGATCGTTGTCGGATAGAGAATCTGAAGACCTTCAAGCGCCTCCCACACAACATCTTCGGGCCTGTTGACGACGTGGCTGCTCACGACGGCCTCTCAGTTCCTGTGGTGGAGTCGAGGGGGAAGCGCAGAGCAAATCCGACCACGCTTGTACGGACGTCGTCGCCGACCCTTATTCCCGCGGATGCTGCGGGACCGTTGACATACGAGATTGTTCCGTTGTGCCACATATCCATTCCATTGCTGATCTCGGCAGAGTCATGGCTAACCGCGACCCCGGCAAGACCGGCCTCTCCCATATGGATGATTCCGCTGATCCCGGCATGGTCCTTGCCTACGCCGGCGTCATTCATCACGGCCAATGCGCAACCAGTTGCAATCGCCATCCGTCCGGATTCCTGGCCGCCGTTGGAGGCTGCGACGACAATGCAGTCTCGATCCGCTGTTTCGATCTGCGACATGCTGTCCATGACAACGATTGCTCTGCCGTTCTCCACACCGACTGTGCCTCGAAACATCAACCGACTCCTCTCTCGACCAAAGCTAAAATTTCATTCGACAAGCGCCCTCCCAGGCGTATTCCAGCGTGGGCAGCGGTCGGGTTGACGTACGTGACGATGCCGTTTTCCCACACGTCATTTCCGTCGCCGATGCGTGAACTGTTGTGTCCGACTGCAATACCCGCAATACCCTGTGCGTCGACTGCCGCCAAGCCCGCGATACCTGCTCGGTTCTTCCCGATGCCGGCGTCGTTGCATACGACTACGCGCACGCCGAACTCGACCGCGTATTCCCCGGCGCTCGTTCCGCCGTGCGAACCAGTCACGATCACGTCACCACACTGCGCCGCCGAGGCGAACGCTATCGAATCCATGACCCACACTCGCCGACCGTTCGCGGAGTACGCCAAAGTGGGTTCTACGCCTTCTGCGTCAACGACTCGCATGAACATCCACCCCTAGAATTCGTCGCGCCTGTTCCGGCGTTGCAGTTTCGCGTCCGTACCGACGCGCAATGGCGACTACCTCTTCCACCAGGCCGGGTGTTGACGGATATCCCAATTCTGCGTAGTGATAGTCACCCGCACCGATAGCAACGTGACCGCCACGGCTGATCGACTCCTCCGCTGCTGCGAGGACATTGCCGCGGTAGGCAGAAACTATCCACTCGATCGGCAGATCTTCCGGGAGTAAGTCCAACTGTGCTCGTAG
This sequence comes from Rhodococcus sp. ACPA4, assembly GCF_002300185.1. Taxonomy (NCBI): domain Bacteria; kingdom Bacillati; phylum Actinomycetota; class Actinomycetes; order Mycobacteriales; family Nocardiaceae; genus Rhodococcus; species Rhodococcus sp. ACPA4. Next base: position 771,578 of record NZ_NSDY01000001.1, on the reverse strand, counting down.
CCCAGCAGCAGTCGCCGGGTGCGCGGCGGGAAACTCGTCGCCGCCGAGGATGAACGCAACCACCAACGGCAACGCAAGGCTCCTCGCTCTGGCGTGTGCAACTATGGCGCGAGTCCAACTGACGTTGAACGACGTCAGATACGGCGCCATGCCCAGTTCGACCGCGCGGGAGAGAAGTTCGATCTGGGTTCGGGTGTCGTTGACGAACACATTCGAATCGGTGAGGTAGTGGCCAGTGCCCGCATCGATCAGGTCCATCGCGGCACAACCCATGTCGATGACCAAGAAATCGGAACGTGTAGTCGGATCCGCTTGATTCGGAGCAAGATTCGCCAAGCGTTCGTCGACCGAGCATCCGGGAAAATTTGCCATGGACGGCGCGAGCAGAAGATTCGACACTGCGCGAACTCGCTCGATGATCGCGCCGTATGTTGCGGCCGAGTGATCAGCACTTCCATCTGCCGTGCGCCCGTGAAAGTGCATCACGGACGCGCCCGCAGACTCACAGGCTCGCGCAGTCTCCGCAATTTCGTCAGGCATCCACGGAATGTGGGGATTTGGTTCGCGCATGGTGTTCTCGTTGACGTGAACTCCGATGACTACCGGTTTGTCCGTCACGGCCATCCATTGATCAGTCGTCATGACGATCCTTCGGTAGATTCCAACCGGCTCCCATCGACTGACCGCCGTCGACCGTCCAGGTCTGACCAGTCACGAAACCTGCAGCGGGACTGGCGACAAACGTCACGACTTCGGCGATCTCGTTCGGGTCCGCATAGCGGTGCAGTGGAATGGACGCCAGGATAGCGCTGCGCATTTCAGGACTCTGAGCACGCCGCGCCAAGGGAGTGAGTGTTGATCCGGGCGCGACGCAGTTCACGCGGATTCCCTCGTCCGCCAACTCGATCGCCAACTGACTTGTCAGGGCGACCACTCCGCCCTTCGATGCCGAATACGACGCACGGTCAACACTGCCGCGCAGACCCGATACCGACGCGATCGTCACCACCGATCCACCATCATCGGCAGCGAGTAGGTCCACGAACTCGCGAACGACGGTGAACGTCGAAACCAGATTCAGCTCGAGTGTTCGCCTCAATCGTTCGGGTGTCGTTTGCCGAACTGAAGCATTGTCAGCAGTCCCGGCCGAAGTCACGACTGCGTCGACGCGACCGAACACCTCTTCGGCGACTTCACGCAGCCTACGGATATCCCCTTCGTCGGTGACATCCGTCCGAACCCCGATCGACCGAGTATCGGCTGACAGCGCACTGTCGCCCGGCGTGTGCGACAGATCCGCGGACACGACATTCCAGCCTTGGGCGACGAAGCGCCGACAGGTCGCCAGCCCGATTCCGGACGCGCCGCCCGTCACGATTGCTACCTTGCTGCTCACGGCTACAGCACCTTCCGCATGTCGCGGATGGGATCAGACCCGTCCCATCCCTGCGATGCCGCCTCGACGGCGCGAAACAGGTTTCCCTTGCGCCCGCTGACCTCCGAGAGTTCGATGACGGTGCCTGGGTACGCACTTTCCTCGAAGTAGACGAAGCGTTCGTCAGGAGCACCACTCCCGGAGCGACCACTCTGCAGTTCGATGAGTCCGCGCTCTTTCGATTCCGCCACATGGCAATCGAAATCCGTAGTCCAGTACGCAACATGCTGAAGGCCTTCGAGACCGCGATCTGTGAACTCACGGAAAGCTGACGGCTCGTTGTTGTGCTGTTGAATCAGCTCGATCTGGGCGCTACCACTGTGCGCGAGTGCAACACTGAATCGCGGTGCACTTGGTTTGCCGCGGAAGACGAAGTCGTTCAGGGGCTGGTCTTCCACGAAGAAGAACGGTCCGACGCCAACCACGTCGATCCAGTATTTCAATGCACTGTCAATGTCGCCCACGACGTAGCCCAATTGGCGCAATGGTCCAAAATATTTACTCACGATGTCCTCGTTTGTCGTGGCCGGCGACCCCTACCGTCGACGGCTGTGATCCGGATACTCTGATGATGTCGCGCAGATATGCGCAGAAAGAATGCATAATTCCCGTTGATCGGGACTCGAGCCGCTTGCGTGTTTGCGCTCAACCCTGCTCGGGTGCGACGAGAGCGTCCCGCTCGAACCGGTAGTCCAGTGTCAGTTGAGCATTCGCCTTGTCGGCTTTCCTGGTGAGTAGCTTGAGAATCAGCACGATCAGTGCCGCCGTTGCGAGCACTGCGGAGTACACACCGATTGCCGGCGTGAAACTGTTGGTCGCATCCTTGATCCATCCGGTCACCTGAGGGCCGAAATAGCCACCGAGGTTACCCATTCCATTGATCACTCCGAAGCCGGCAGCAAGTGCGGCGCCGGTGAGGAAACTGGACGGCATGGTGATGAAAATGCTCATCGAACTGTAGAGACCGATACCGGCGATGCAGAATCCGAAGATCGCAATCACGGGAGTGGTGAAAAACAATGCAGCGATAGCGAATCCGAGCGCCGCAACAGATGCCGCAATAGCAAAGTGCATGGGGCGTTCACCAGCGCGATCCGAATGCCGCGTCCACCAGATCATCGGCCCGATCGCAATGAGTGCCGGCAGCGCAGCAACCCAGCCGATCTGCGTGGTGGTCATTCCGAACTGCGCATAGATTTGCGGCATCCAGATCTGGAATCCATTGAGACTGAATGTGAAACAAATGAAGACGGCGATCAGGACTAGGACACGAGGATGCACCAGTCCCTGCAGGAAACTGTGCTTACCGACTACCGCTTCACGCTCCTGTGCCTCGGCTTCGAGAGTGTCGGTGAGCCAACCGCGTTCTTCTTCGGTGAGAAACTCAGCTTCGGAGGGCCTGTCGCGCAGGACCTTGTAGATCACGAAAGCCATCACGACAGCCGGGATACCCGTGAGGATGAAGACCCACCGCCAGCCCGACAGCCCGAGAAATCCGTCGATAGCCATCAGGTGCGTCGTAATCGGCGTGCCCAACCCCGAGAAACAAATGAATGTCACGATCCACGCCATCGCCTCACCGCGATCGCGATTGGGGAACCATCTGGAGACGAAGAACAGCATTCCCGGAGAGAATCCGGCCTCGGCGATACCAAGGAGGAATCGAGCTGCGACCAGGCCTGAGGCACCCTGCACGAAGGCCGTCCCGATCGTGACGATCCCCCACGTGATCATGATCCGGGTGATCCAACGTCGCGCCCCGACCTTTGTAAGAATGTAATTGCTCGGTGGTTCGCAGATCGTGTAACTCCAGAAATAGATTCCGGCAGCGAACCCGAACATCGATGCAGATATGCCTAGTTCCTTGTTCATCGTCAGTGCTGCGACACCGATATTCAATCGGTCGAGATACAGGACGATGTAGGCCAATCCGATGACCGGCATGAAGCGGAGCATGACTTTCCGGACTGTCCTGTCCGGAAGTGCAAGCTGCTCGGTGGTAGTTCTTTCGTGACGCATGATTCACCTCGTAGTCATTCGAACACATCGTTGTGATGGCTGACACAGAGACGATGCGGGTCGACGACCGAAGTTCACATACACAATTCCCGATGATCGGAACTTTATCGAATCGGGGAAATAGCGTCACCGGGACGATCAGTACCTTGCTTCGAAGCGTGTGCGCAGTCGGTGACAGAGACGATTGAGTTCATCTTCATCGACTCGAGGGGCCGAGTCCCAGGAATCTACGTCGTTCCACGCCACCGAATCCGGGGTGCCGAACGGGCGGACGAATACGTGCTGATGAAAATGGGAGACACTGCGACCGACGATGGCCGAAAATACACTCTCCGGAAACAGTTCAGCTTCAAGCACTCGCGAAATGCACCAGACTGCACGGGAAACAGCCAACGCCTCACGTTCGGTCATCAACGAGAGACTGCGCACATGGCGCCTGGTCTCGACAAAGAGATACCCCGGCACCGCAGTGCCCTGCGATAGGGGGCGGTGGGAGACTACGACAAGATCGTCCTCGAAAATCAATGGACTCACCAACGGCCCACTACCTCGATGTTTCGCGCAAATTGTGCAGGCACTAGTCATGGAACACCCTGTTCATCACCGGCCGGCTCCCGCTCGAAGAGACGATCTCGGAACGGCTGCAACGATTGTCGTCAGGTCGTGATCGGGCGGGGCACCTCGGGTCCCACTGCGGTAAGCGCCCCAGGTGTCCTCCCCTTTCCCCACCCGATCTTCTCCCGGTAGCGTCCGATGTGATCGCGCTCGATCACATCGGCACTTCCCACTGGTGCCGATTGCGGATGCACGTACAAGGCATCGGTCGGGCAGTATGCCTCGCACATGAAGCACGTCTGGCAGTCCGATTGGCGCGCGATCACGGGAACACCTGATGGCGTGCGATCGAAAACATCTGTCGGACAGACTTCTACACACTTGTCGCACCCGATGCAGTCCTGTGCTGACACCAGTTCGATCACGACGCCACCAAACTTGCACCGGCGGGATCGGCCGTAGTGGTCCACACCGCGTCCAGTCCTCCGGTCAAGATGTGATGATGCTGCGCGACGTCGAGTGCCGGGAAGTCGTCTCTCTTGTTCATCCCCCGAGTTTCAGTCCGCACCAAGGTCGAGTGATACATCCACCGACCCACGGCAGTGATCGCCGCCGCCTGACGAGCTGCCATCCGTTCAGCGGGCGCGCCACCCAGACCCACGCTCGCTGCACCCCAGAGCAATTCGAGTTCATCGAGCGCCGCCGACACTCGATCTCCGCTCCGCAAGTAGTTCTTGTCGAAGGGAAGCAATTGCTCCTGAGCAGCTTTCACCACGTCGACAGCAGTCAGGCGAGAGTTGGACGAGGGACGTAGCCCTACCGTCCCCGCTCCGCGGAGACCGATCCTTGATCCACGCCCCACCGACCGCGCGTACCTCGCGGCACCCGATCCTGCCCATGAACCGGACGACATCGCCCAGGCCGCGTTGTGGCTGCCACCGCCGGTGAAACCTCCGCATATACGTTCGCGAGTTGCAGCGTCCCCAGCAGCGAACAGTCCGGGGACAGTCGTGGCGCAATCGTCGTCGACGACGTTGATTCCACCAGTACCGCGCACGGTCCCCTCGGCGAGCATCCCGACCTCGAACCTTTCGGTGAAGGGATCGATTCCGCGGCGATCGAATTGCAGGAAGAAATTGGGCTGCCCCATCCTCATTCGACGCTGCACCTCGACGTCCGCACGGTCGATCTGCGCGAAGACGGGTTCGGACTTCAAGGTTCTCGCGATGACAGATCGCCCCTTCGCCGAGCCGGCCCCTTCGAGTACGCTCCCGTCAGCATGGAAAAAGGTTGCGTAGGCGTAGTACGCCGTCTTCGTGATGGTGGATCCGGCCGCAGCAATTCCGTATGCGTTGGAGAACTCCATTCCGGAGAACTCGGCCCCCACCTCAGCTGCCATCAGTGCGCCGTCACCGGTATCGACGTTGGTACCCAATGCGCCTGAGAGAAAGGCACATCCGCCGCTCGCGACCACGACAGCACCTGCGGACACTCGATAGTCGTGATGCTCGTGACGCCGACATCCGCTGGCGCCCCGCACACAACCTTGGTTGTCCACCAACAACTCCAGCGCGGGCGAATGGTCGAGAATTCGCACTCCGGCGCGGCGGATCCAGGCGCGCATTCTGCGCATGTATTCCGGCCCCTGCAGGCCGGTGCGAATCTGCTCACCGGTACGCGCGTCGACGGGGAACGGGTATCTGCCTTCTACCGCCAGGAGGTCCATGTTGGTATACGTCTGCTCGAGGACGCGGTCCATCCAATGGTGATCGGCGAGGAATCCGCCGAGTGCCTCACGCCCTGCTTTGGCCTTTGCGCGCGCCGCAGGTTCGGGTTCGACGTACCAGACACCTGTGCCCGACGGCGCAGTCGCCCCGCTCGTCCCGCAATACCCTTTGTCGACCAGGACGACGTCCGCACCGGCCTCGGCGGCACGCAACGCTGCCCAGGCGCCGGCGGGACCACCACCTATTACCAGCACATCAGTGGAAACTTCGAGGACGTCCGTCACTGGTCTGCTCCTGTCAAAGGTCTACACGAATGAACCTGATACCGCTATGTTTCTCCAGCGAACGCTGCAGTGCCACAATCAGGATCATCGTGAATGCAACCGGCTCTGCCCTTACATCGACGAAGTGTGGACGAAAACGCGTTCGCACGGACGGAGTCACCTTTAGGACGCAAAGGAATTCGCAGGTTCACGCAGATCGAGGTGATGGCGCAACGTGACACCGCCGTATTCGGACCGGAAAATGCCCCGCTCCTGAAAAACCGGAACGACAAGGTCGACGAAGTCCTCCAGTGACCGAGGCAGGACAGCGGGGATAATCGTGAATCCGTCCACAGAGCCGCTCCGCCACCAGGTTTCGATATGATCAGCCACCTGTACAGGATCACCGATTACCACACGATGACCGCCCAAGAATTCGGTCAACAGATGACGAACAGTGTGGCCGGTCAATGCTGCATAATCGGCGAGCGACGTGAAGAATCCTTGGGGGCCGACACGACCGGACGGCAGGTCCAGCACATGCGCGGGGAGCGGCGAATCCAGGTCGAACTCTTCGTCCGGGAATCCCAACCACGATGCGAGCCGGCGAACGGGTGCACTCTCTGGACGAAGGCGCGCTTGAAGTTCGTCGAACTTCTCTCGCGCCGCGTGTTCGGTCTCTGCAACGATCGGCACCAGTCCGGGCAGAATCCTGATCTGATCCGGATCGCGGCCGAGTGCAGCAGCTTTCGACCTGATCTCCGTGGAGAACTCTCCTGAAGCGTCGAGTCCGAACTGGGTGGCATAGATCGCCTCGGCATGGGCTGCGGCGAATTCCCGCCCTCGAGAGGAGGATCCTGCCTGGACCAGAACCGGTCGTCCCTGTGGCGACCTCGTGACGTTGAGCGGGCCGGCAACAGAGTAGAACTCGCCTCGGTGCTCGACAGCGTGTACCAGATCCGGATCTGCAAAGCGCGCGTTCTCTTGATCACCGATCAGAGCGCCGTACTCCCAACTGTCCCACAATCTTTCGAGAAGTTCTACGTATTCCGCTGCACGGCGATATCTCTCGTCGCGTTCCGGAAGGTGGTCGATTCCGAAGTTCTTGGCCGCATTCGGCTCGAACGTCGTCACCACGTTCCATCCGGCACGACCACCGCTCACGTGATCCAGCGAGAGAATTCGACGAGCAAGGTTGTACGGCAGATTCAGGGTGGATGACACAGTGGGAATCAGACCGATCCGGGTGGTGGACACCGCGAGCGCACTGGTCAGTAGCACCGGGTCGAGGGAGGCCGCCGGTCCACGGCCGATGCCCGGGTGCTGGACCGGGATATCCGGGAACAGCAACGCATCGAGTTTGCCGCGCTCGGCGGTCTCGGCGGCGCGGCGGTAGTGGTCGAGAGTGACAAAGGCGCTGGGATCGAGTTCCGGGTCGAGCCAGGCCGCCGAGTGGTAGCCCGCGCTACCGACGTTGACGAAGAAGTGCAGCGAACGACTCATCACGCCACCACCTGTTCGACGTGCGACGACGGAATCGCATGGTGAGGAGCGGCCAACCCGAGATGTCCACGAAGCGTGGTGCTGTCGTAGTCGGTGCGGAAAACACCGCGGCGCTGCAACTCCGGCACGACGTGATCGACGAAATCGTCGAATCCGCTCGGGAGCACGTCCGGCATCAGGTTGAATCCGTCGGCAACGCCTTTGTCCACCCAATCTACGATGGCATCGGCTATCTGTTCCGGAGTGCCGGTGACGATCCGGTGTCCGGCACCTCCGCCCAGTCGCCTCAACAGCTGCCGAACGGTCAAGCTCTCGCGCCGGGCGAGACTGACCGCGATCTTGTAGAACGTCTGCGATCCACCCGCGTCGTCCGGATCGGCCAAGAGCTCCCACGGCAACGAGCCGTCGAGAACCAAGCTCTCGCGAGGAACCCCCAACTGACCCGCGAGCCGTTCGAGCGCGTACTCGGGAGGCACCAATTCGGCCAACAGTTCACGACGCTCATGAGCCTCGGCTTCCGTACTGCCGATCACGGTCGACAGTCCAGGCAGGACGATGACGTCCTCGGGCCCTCGGCCGTATCCGCGCGCCCTCGCCTTCACATCGTGGTAATACTCCCGAGCCTCGTCCTCGGTCTGCGCCGCTGTGAAGATCACCTCGCCGACCCTGGCCGCCAGTGCCCGCCCGTCACGTGAGGCACCCGCCTGCACAACCACCGGCTCACCCTGTGGTGACCGCGGAACGTTGAGCGGGCCTGCCACGTCGAAGTGTTCGCCGTGATGGTCGGTGCGGTGAATCCGTGTGGTGTCCGCGAACACCTGGCCAGATTTATCCCCCACCAACGCGTCGGGTTCCCAACTGTTCCAAAGCTTTCGCACCACTTCGACGAACTCTGCCGCACGTTCGTACCGCCGGCCGTGATCGGGCTCGTCGTCGAAACCGAAATTGCGCGCTGATTCCCGGCCCGCCGTGGTGACGACATTCCACCCTGACCGTCCGCCGCTGAGTTGATCGAGCGTCGCAAAGCGTCTTGCCACGTCATACGGATCGTTGTAACTCGAAGACAGGGTGCCGATCAATCCGATCCTGGACGTCGACGCGGCCACCGCAGCGAGCACCACCGACGGTTCGAGACTGTTGAACGGCCGATAGCGCAAATCTTCCCGGATCGCCGGACCGTCGGCGAGAAATACTGCGTCGAACTTAGCGGCCTCGGCCTTGCGCGCGATGTCCACATAGTGTGCGAGGCCGAAACTCGCCAGCGGATCGGTTCCCGGAAGTCGCCAGGAACCACCGAACACACCGGCGTTGAGGATGTTGACGTTGAGATGGACCTGACGGGTCATCGATGTTCGCCTCCTTCGTAACTGAATACATGAAATCCGCGACCTGAAGGACATGGGTACCGATCGCGGCAGACTTCACGACGCGAGACGCAGCGGTACCGCAGCCATCCTCAGCGCGCGGATCGCCGCAGCCACCGCCGGTCGCTCGAGCGAGGCCTGACGATACGTCACACCGATCTCGCGGGCTCCGTTGGCGACAGGGCAGGCAACGAGGTGCTTGGCCGACTCCGGCACAGCCATCTCCGGCAGCACCGTCACACCGAAACCGTGATCGACCATCTCCGCCATGGCACTGAAGCTTGCCGAACGATGCTCGATTCGTGGGGTGAACCCGGATTGCCTGCAGGAGAACATGATCGACGCAATCGACGGAGCACCGTCCTTGGCCGCAATCCAGTCGGCATCGGCAACTGCTTCGAGACCGTACAGCTGAGCCCGCTCACGCAGCGGTGCCGGCGCCAACAGCACGAGCGGATCGGTGAACAGGAACTCCGAGCTCAATCCGACGGGGAGTTCGCTCGTACGAAACGAATACGTGTAGGTGATCGCAAGGTCGACTTCTTGTTGCCTCACTGCCGGTACGGAATCGACCGGTACCGCGTCCACCAATCGGACTCGCAGACCCTGATGTTCCCGATGAAGACGGGTTGCTGCGGGAATCGCGAGTCGGGTGAGAGCGGTGGTAAACGTCGCGAGGGTGAGGACACCCGTGACCGATTCACCGGTGGCCGCGACAGCGCTTTCAGCCTCCTCGAGCGCAGCGATGATGCGTGCGGTGTGGTCGACCAGAACCCGGCCGGCATGGGTGAGGCGCAGGACTCGTCCCTCCCGACGCGTGAGAACTGTGCCGACCTCCTCTTCGAGGAGACGCATCTGCTGGGAAACTGCAGATGTCGTGATTCCGTGACGTTCGGAGACCGAGGTCATCGTCGTCAGTTCCGCGAGGTCGTGGAGCAGAATCAATCGTCGTATGTCATACATGATGTGTCCTCGCGGCCAGGCAATTGAGCGGAGCGCCCGATAACACATTGTGCTGGAAATCCCGGCGCCTCCACAGAGTTGGGATCACCGGGATTCGAGCAACCTCAGCGCGAAACACTCGGAAACAACAGACCGAAGTTTCAGATTGCTACAGCTGCAGTTGAGATTTCAGAAGTAGCTGATCGGTGGCGGCAACTCCCCGTTGACCTCGTAAGCTCCGAGATAGCGCAGTTTGTAGCTTCCGGGATTGTGCGAGGACAGCGTCCGGGCATTTCGCCAATGTCTGTCGAGATTCTTCGACTGGCTGGTGGTGGATGCACCGCCAGTTTCGAACAACAACCATCCGGCCTTGCCGGCGAGTTCGTCGGCGATCACCTTCGCCTTCGAGACATCAAGAGCAGCAGCCAGTCTCAGTTCGGCGCGCTCGTCCGGATCGGTTGCCCGCACCGCCGCGTCCAGCACCTGGGCTGCGGCGCGCACTGCCGATGTCACGGCAAACGAGTACGCCGATATCTGCCCGATCGTATGGTGCACCACCGCCTCCCCCGATGGATGGTCGGCTTGACCGTGAAAATAGTTGCGACTACGGGCGTTGACTGCCTCCACGGAATCCGCGACGATGCTGCGAACGATTCCGGCGATGACCGTCGTGAGATACAACTGCGCAAACGATGCCTCGTATTTGTCGACGGACGGACCGTCTTCAGGAAGGACCTCGTCGTCGCGCACGATCACGTCGAAGTATCTGGTCGAGCCACTTCCGGTGAGTCGCTGGCCGATTCCGTCCCAGTCATCTGTCCGATCGATACCCACCCGCGTGGCGGGAATCGCCACGGTCACCGGTTTTCCGGTCTCCCAATTCCCCTTCACAACCAGATAGTCCGCGTACAGGTTGCCAGTGGAGTAGAACTTTTCACCACGCAGAAGAAGTTGGCCGTCCTGCTTACGCACGGTGGTTGTGAAGTCCGCCTGGGCGTCGCCTGACGTGGGCGTGGTCCGTTCACCGTACGATCCGAACACCAACGTACCGCGCGCTGTCTCTTCGAGGAGTCGTCCTCGGATTCCGACGACCGGCAGGGAGAGTGCATTCTCGACGAAGCCGAAGTGGTTGCGCAGCGCATGCGCGATGGACGGGTCCGCGGAGGCCAGATCAGCTACCACATCGAACAATTCGACGAGACTGATGCCGTGGCCGCCCGCCTCGACAGGTAGACGCAACGCGCCTATTCCTGCCTGTTTAAGTTCGTCCACCAAACCGTAGGGGATGTCGTGGTGACGATCTCGGTCGGATGCTCCGACACGTATCTTCGAGAAGAGTTCGGCCAACCCGAGTCTGCGTGTTACCGGACCTGGATCGATCGGACCAGGTGGAAGCGGATTGGTGGGCGTTTCGAGCGTGGACGTCATGACGCAACTCCGATCGTACGGCTGTGGGTCCTGTGATCGTCGAGCAGTTCCTGCCGGTGAACATGCGGTACGGCGGCGACAAGTGCACGGGTGTAGTCGCTGCTCGGATTCCCCAGTACCTGCTCGACGGCTCCCGACTCCACGGTGCGACCGGCCCGCATAACCGTGACATCGTCGGCCACCAGACGCACGACTCCCAGATCGTGTGTGACGAACAGGTAGGTCAGCCCACGTTCGGCTTGAAGATCGACGAGCAGTCGTAGGATCTGGGCCTGCACCGACACGTCGAGCGCGGAGACCGCCTCGTCGAGGACGAGCACTTCCGGGTCGGCGGCGAGTGCGCGAGCGATGGCAACTCGCTGACGCTGACCACCCGACAGTTCCGCCGGTTTGCGAAGCAGATACTCAGGGCCGAGTGCAACGGCTGTCAGCAGGTCGGTCACCCGCGCGCGGATCTCCTTGCGGTCCTTGGCGATCCCGAAGGTTCGCAACGGCTCTGCGATGGTGCGCTCGATCGTGAATCTGGGGTCGAGCGAGGACATCGGATTCTGATACACCAGCTGGATCCGTCGACGAACAGGGTGCAGTGCCCGATTCGACAATCCCGAGATCGGGTCGTCGTGCAAGTACACCTTTCCGAGATCCGGAGTCGTCAACCCCACCACGGCGCGGGCCAGCGTCGACTTCCCGGCGCCGGATTCCCCCACCACCGCGTGCGTCGTTCCGCGGCGTAGCCGTATCGAGACGTCGTCGAGCGCGGTGAAGACATCACGCGCGCCGGTCGCGTCGACCACTGAGAAGTACTTGGTGATCCCGTCTGCTCGGAGTACCACCTCCCCGCTGTCGCCATTCACCGTGTCGCCGTTCGCCGGTTCGACGCCGACGTCTGGCGCCAATCGGCCGAGTTGGAACGACGGTGCGGCCTCGAGCAGTTGCCGCGTGTACGGGCTCGCCGGATCGCCGACCACCGATTCGGTAGTGCCCTGCTCGACGATCGTTCCGCCCTGCATGACGATCAGACGGTCGGCTCGCTCCGCGGCGACCCCCAGATCGTGAGTGATGAGCAGAATGCCCAAGCCGAGTGTGGAGCGCAGGTGCTCGAGGTGATCGAGGATCACCTTCTGCACTGTCACGTCCAACGCCGATGTGGGCTCGTCCGCAATCAGCAACTCCGGATCGTTCGCGAGTGCGATGGCGATCAGAACACGTTGCTTCATACCTCCCGAGAGCTCGTGGGGAAACTGCGAGTACAACCGCTCCACGTCCGAAAGTCCGGCCAGACGAAGCTTTTCCAACGCCACGGCCTTGGCTGCTGACTTGCCTATACGTCGGTGCAGACCGACAGCATCGAGTACCTGGGTGCCAACGCGTTTGACAGGATTGAGCGAGTTACCCGGATCTTGCGGAACGAATCCGACGAACGGACCCCGAACCTTGGCCAGTCGCTTGTCGTTCCAGCCGGTGGTGTCCTCCCCGCGGAAGCGAATGGTGCCGCTGTCGACCCGCGCCGACGACGGAAGTAACTGCAGCGCAGAATGAATGGTGGTGCTCTTTCCCGAACCGGACTCACCCACCACCGCCACGAACTCGCCGGCCTCGACGTTCAGGCTCACATCACGCACGGCCGCGACGGAGCGACCTCTACCTCTGACATAGCTGACGCTCAATCTGTCGATCGCCAACAGCGGCGTCGACGTCGGGGCCGGCTCGGTACCGACAGGTGATTCGAGAAGCTCGGTCATCGCGACTCTCCTAACGACTTGCTGATTCGATTGGTGGACAGGACTACTACCGCGATCACGATTCCCGGAAAGATCGCGATCCACGGATACACGGCCAGATAGTCGCGGCCTTCGGATACCGCCAGCCCCCATTCGGGCTGCGGCGGCGGCGCGCCGTAGCCGAGGAAGCCGAGCGCTGCGACAGCAAGGATCGCCGCACCGAATTCGAGCGCAGCCAGAGAAAGGACCGCGGCGAGTGAATTGGGAAGAACATGCTGCAGAACAACCCGTCCGAACTTCGCCCCGGATCCGTAAGAGGCTTCGACGAATTCGGTGTGCGCCACTTTGAGAACCTCGGAGCGCATGACACGAGCGAAGGCTGCGATGGCGGTGATTCCGACGGCGACCGCCACGTTCAGTGTTCCGTAGCCAAGCGCAGTCACGACGGTCATCGCCAGGAGCAGGCCGGGAATGGCAAGCAGCACGTCGACAAAACGCATCACGACACCGTCCGCACGCCCACCGATGAAGCCACTGAGAAGACCTGTCGCGGAGCCGATGACAAAACCGACAGCTACTGCGACCAACGTCGCCGTCAACGTCGTCGACGTTCCGTAGATGGTGCGTGCCAACAGGTCACGTCCGAGCCGGTCGGCGCCGAACGGGTGCTCGAAACTCGGCGGCGCAAAGCTCGCGTCGACGTCACCGTCATAGGGGCTCTTGCTCGTGAAGAGACCGGGTACGAGCGCCCACAAGATCACCACGACGATGACAATCCAGGACAAGGCCAGGCCAGGCGCAGACACGATCTCGCGTGCTCGGCGGCGCAGCCCGGCCGAGTACCCCGGCGATGGCTCCTCCGTGACCACCGTGCGGGGGATGTCGACTACTGCGGTCATGAGAGCACCAACTCCTGCTCGACGGGCTTCTTCTGCGCGGAGTCGACATCCTTGGCTGACACACCCGACCTCGAATTGAGCACGGCAGTGCGCAATCTCGGATCGAGCAACGGATAGACGATGTCGACCAGGAAGTTCACCGTCACGAATACCAAGGCTGCGAACACGACTGCCGCCTGGACCAAGGGCACGTCCTGGGTCCGCACCGCGGTCTCCGTCAACCTGCCCAGACCGGATCGTGAATAGATCGTCTCCACGATCACCGCTCCCGCCAGTAGGTTGCCGAGGGTGATGCCGGCAATTGTCAGAGCCGGAAGCGCGGCGTTCTTCACCACGTCGTTGACCAGAACCCAGAGCCGCGTTCCGCCCTTTGCCGTCGACACCGCGACGTACGGTGATCCCAATCCGATGGTGAAGTTCTTCACCAGCAGCTGGGCGATGGGAGCACTGACGGGGATCGCCAAGGTCACCGCCGGCAGAATCAGCGAAGCGACGCCGTCATTGCCGATCGACGGAAACCAGCCGAGCTGAAACGAGAACACCTGCAAGATGACCAATCCCACCAGGAAGACCGGGACGGATACTCCAAGTGCCGGGATGCTTGCGAGGGTGTTGGCCAACCATCGATTGCGCGTGTAGGCCGCACCGAGTGCCAGTGCAAAAGCAAAGACCACCGCCATGGTCAGTGCAACTGCGGCCAGTATCACCGTCTGCGGCAGGACCTGGGCGATCATCGACAAGACAGGTTCACCCGTCCGCGTCGACTGTCCGAAGTCACCCTGCACGGCGCGCAGCAGACGAGTGAAGTACTGCTCGAATACCGACCCGCTCATTCCCAGCTGATCGCGGACCACATCCTTCTGCGCATCACTGACCAGGTCACCGTCACTTGGACTGAACATGACATCGACAGCGTCGTAAGGCAGTACGTAGAGAAGCACGAACGTGAAAGTGTAAGCAGCCCAGATGACGAAAAGCGATTGGCCCAGTTTGGCCAGCACGTAACGGGTCATGGCTCAGCTCTTCTCGATCCACGTGTCGTAGAAGACATTCCGCGACTGCGCTTCGTAGCTGATCCCGTGTACCTTCGGATCTGCCGCCGTGACCTGAGCCGGGTTGTACACCGGCGAGGTCAAGGCTGCGGTGTCGAGGATGAACTCCTGCGCATCTGCCGCCGCCTGCGCGCGCGCCGTCGGATCGAGCGTGGCGCTCACTCCGAGCAGAACGTCGACTGCCTGCTGATACAGCGGATTGTCCTTCGCAAGCTTGCCGGCGTTGGAGAACAGCGGAGAGTACGTCTGTTCGAGGACTGCGACATCGGCGCGACTCGTGTTGGCGACCTGAATGTTGTAGACGCCGGACTTCTTCGATTCCGCACTGAAGTCGGGGATCGGGAGAACCGCCAGATCGAGCTCGATACCGATCTTGGCCAGGTCCTGCTGAATCAGCTCGTACGCGGGCTTGTTGACCACCAGATTGTCGATGCCGAGAAGCTCGAGAGTGAGCCGCTTTCCGTCACGCTCACGGATACCGTCGGCACCCGACTTCCAGCCAGCCGCATCGAGGATCTTCGCCGCCTCGTCCTGGTTCTCGGTCAGATCGGCACTGAAGTCCTTCCATCCGGGAACCCGCGAGGAGATCGCCGAGGTCGACACCGCGTAGCTGTCCGTGAGCACGGTCTTCTTCAGGGCGTCACGACTCCAGCCCAGATTGACTGCCTTGCGCACAGCGATGTCGTCGGTCGGAAAGACGTCGGTCTTGAAGTCGAAGGCGATGTCGCGTCCGGGAATCAGTTGGGAAACAATCTGATACCCCTGCGCCTTCAGCGGCGCCTCGTCCGTCGAATTGACATCGAGGATCGCGTCGACCTCACCCGACTTCAGCGCACCCGTCCGAACGCTTGCCTCGGGAATCACCGCAATCTCCACCGTGTCGAGGTACGCCTCGCCGCTGTGCGCTCGACTCGCCGGTGCCCAGTCGTACCCTGCCCTCTTGGTGAGCACCGTCTTCTCCTGGTAGATCTGCTCGGTCACGGTGTACGGACCGGTGGTGACGATGTTCTGCGGGAGCGCGCGGTCCGCTTTGCTCAGCTGGAGCGTCGAGTGTCCGACTATTCCGGAGAAATAGTGCGAAAGTGCATGCAGGAAACCGGCATTCGGCCGATTGAAGGTGGCCTTCACCGTCAGTGGATCGATCACTTCGCTGCTGACGAACCCGACCCAGTACGCGGTCACCGCGGGAACGCCGAGTGCCTCGTTGCCGAGCCCGAGAATATCGAAGTTCTCCTTCACCACCGCAGCGTCCAGTTTGCTTCCGTCGTTGAACGTGACATCGTCACGCAGGTGGAACGTGAACGCGGTCAGATCGTCGTTGTACTCCCACGACGTCGCGAGCCACGGTTCGATCTCTCCTGTCTCGGGGTTCTGGTAGGTCAGTTTGTCGCTGGTGTTGCTGGTGATCAACGACTCCGGATAGCTACTCCCGGAATGTGGATCGAGGTTGGCCGGGGCATCGAGAACCGCGAATCGCAGTGTTCCACCGGAGACCGGATCACCTCCCTGCGCCGAAGCGACCTTCGCCTGCGCAGAGCATCCGGTGGCCGCGATACCGACTGCAAGAAGAAGTGCGCCGACAGCGCGCCAATGGCGGATAGATTTCACGAAAGTGCTCCTATTGTGCGGTTTTTCAAATACACCGATGCGCGAAACGGCAGACGACACCCAAGGGGACTGACTGCCGTGGGCATCATGTGAGTGGACGAAGTGCGCCCGGAGTCGGGGCGCAACGAGGTGAATCTCGATCAGGAGTGGGTCAACAACTGAGACAACACAGCAGCGGACGTGCGTGGACCACGCCGTCGCTGCTGCTGTGGCGACCGAGATCGCCGTCGTTGTTGTTGGACACGTCTAACTCCTGATAACCGAGCCGATCATGTGCGATGCCGAACGCATGCACTGCTGTCACGTCCACTATCGAAGTAATTCCGCGTCACAACAACCCATCGGGGCTACGCAATCATTTAAGAAGTACTTCACCGACGACGGCCGGGGCCGGGATAGCGGGTCAGAGACTGTTCATGGTCTTCCATGCCTGATGGAGGGCAGCGTACCGCCCACCTGCTGCAGTCAATTCGGCGTGCGATCCTCGTTCCACCAATAGACCGTCGTGGAAGAGCAGAATGCTGTCTGCGGTCTCCGCGGTGATCATGCGGTGAGCAATCGTGACCGTCGTGCGTCCCTTGGTCAGCTGGGCCAGTGCGCGCTGCACGGTGACATCGATGGCGGGATCCACCCCGCTGGTTGCTTCGTCGAGTACCAGCAGATCGGGATCCACCACAGCGGTCCGCGCCAGGGCCACGAGTTGTCTCTCGCCTGCGGACAACGCATCGCCTCGCGTTCCCACGAGCGTATCGAGCCCGGAACCGAGACCCTGCACCCATTCGGAGAGGCCCAGATCGCACAACACGTCCATGACGTCGGTACGGGTGGCGCCGGGACTCCCCATTGCGATGTTCTCGAACACCGAGCGGTCGAACAGGAACCCTTCCTGCGGGACGATGGCGACACGACGGGCGAACGAACTGTCGGTGATCCTGCGGATGTCGACTCCGCCGAGTTCGATCGATCCGCTGGTCGACAGGAGTTGACGGGTCAACAGTTTCGCGAAAGTTGTTTTTCCCGAGCCGGTTTCGCCGACCACAGCCACGTGCTCATGTGGCTCGATGTCGAGGTCCAGGCTGCGGATCGCATGTTTGCTCGGGTTGTACGAGAAATCGACCGCGCGCATCCGGACGCCGACGCCGCCGACGGGGAGCGGCGTACCCGCACCAGCTCCCACGGTGACCGAAGGCTCGGAAAGCAAGTGGAACACTCTGCGCAATCCTGCTACCGCACTCTGCGACTCCCCCAGAATCGACACGGAGAACTGCAGCGGGCGCACGAAGAACGTGATGAGGAACAGGAATGCGACCAACTGACCCGCAGTCAGATCCATCCACTCGATGTGACCGGTACCCACGGCGGCGCCGAAGAGCACGACCGCAGCTGTGATGGTTCCGCTGGCGGCTTCACCCAGAGACATGTTGACGCCCAACGGCAATTGGGTGTGCAACAGCGATTTCCTCGTCGTGTCGATCAGTCCGTCCACTCGCGCCTGGATACGTGCGTCGGCTCCGTACGAACGAGTCACCTCGGCGCCGTTCACCATGTCGGACACACCGTCGTACAGATTCGCGACGGCTACTCGGACTTCGCCGAATCGGCGGGCGATCACTCGTTGGATCAATCGCATGGTCACCACCGCGATCACGGAGACACCGATCACCAACAGTGCCAACTGCCAGCTGTACACCAGCATGATCGACGATGCGACCAACATCTGTGCGCAGTTCGCAACCAGTGTGACACCACCGGTCTGGACGAACTGCGACACCGTGTCGACGTCGCTGGTGACGCGGGCGACCAGCGATCCGCGGGCTGTGTCGTCGAATCTCGCGGGCGGCAACCTGAAGATGTGAGTGAATGCAGCTGTGCGCAGTGCCGCCAACGCGTTTTCGCTGGTGCGGATCAACCGGCGGTTGAGCAACCACGACGCCGTTCCCGCTGCCGCGACGCCGAGTGCACCCACCCCCACCGCGCCGAGGAGCACAGTCGAATTGTCATTGTCGGCATTGCCGTGCAGCAGTGCGTGATCGAGGGCGTACTGCACCGTCAGCGGAACCACGATTCGTCCGCTGGCAGCGACAAACGCCAGTAGAACGGTCAACCACATTCCGCGGAGGAGACCGGGGTACAGCACTCGAGTCGCTCGGACTTTCGACGCCAGGGACTCACTCATGACCGGCCGCCGGCCGCGTCCAACTCGTCGATGTCCATTCCGTCGGCGTAGGCGTCGACTATTTGCCGGTAGCCGTCGTACTGCGCGAGAAGGTCTGTGTGAGTGCCGGAAGCGGTGATCACACCGCCGTTCATCCACAAGACGCGATCGGCCAGAGTAACCGTGCTCTTGCGCGCCGCTGTCATCACGACGGTACATCGACGGTCGCCGCCGCGTTCGCTCACGAATTCGCGACGAATGTTGTCGAGCACGTCGCGCTCGACTGTGGGATCGAGTGCGCTGGTCGCGTCGTCGAGGATCAGCAAGGACGGCGAGCCGGCCAGACCGCGGGCCAGCGCGATCCGTTGACGTTGGCCACCGCTGAGTGAGGCACCTCGTTTCCCGACCGCGGCGTCCAGCCCACCGGGAATGCCTCGGACGAACTCTGCGGCCTCGGCCACGTCGAGAGCCCGCCAAACCTGGAGATCGTCGATATCGCGACCCAACGTGACATTCCCTCGAATCGTGTCGTCGAACAAGAAGGACGTCTGGCTCACCACTGCTACCCGGGTTTCGATTTCTCCGTCCGCGAGGCTTCTCACGTCGATACCGTCGTAGCGCACAATGCCCGTATCAGGATCGGCAAGCCTGGCCAGGATGCGAACGAGCGTCGTTTTCCCGGATCCGGTGGCGCCGACGACGGCAACGACATCACCGGCGTCGAAACGCAACTCCACCGGGCCGATGGCTTCACCCAGTGCCCCGTCGTACGTGAAACGCACCGCCTCTACGTGCACCCCCAAAGCCTTCTCACCGGCCAGCGTTTCGGTTCCGAACTGCGTGTAGTCGACGGAATCGAGTACCGAAGCAGTGCGTTTGTTGCCCACCACGGCCAGCGGCAGGATGCTGAGGAACCGGCCGATCATGCCCAGCGGCAAGGCCATCGTCAGGAACAGATAGATGGTCTCGACCAGCGTGCCGACAGTCAGCTCGCCCGCGGACACTCGGCCAGAACCGATGAGCAGCACCACCAATACCGTTGCCGTCGGGGCAAGTTCGACGAAGGGATCGAAGGCCGCACTGACAAAGGACATCCGAGTATTCGCAACGCGGGTGTTCTCGGCGGCGCGCACGAATCGTGCCGACTCACTGTCCACGATCCCCAGGGTGCGGATAACCTGCTCGCCCTCGATGGCCTCGTGCGCGACGCTACTGACCGCGGCTCTGGCTCGTTGCGCGTCACGAGCACGCGGTGACATCACCCGCTGGTACACGAAATTAGCCAGAAGCACGACGAACACCAGCATCAGCGCGACCACCGCGAGGTACCGGTCCGAGCGCGCTATGTTCGCCAGCGCCACCAGGAGCATGAACACACTGCCCATCGCAAAAGCGAAGAATTGCATGGGCGCCCACTGAACTTCGACGTCGGAGACCACGTTGGAAAGCAACTGCCCGGTGGAGTGCCGCCGATGCCAGGGAACGCCGAGCTTGGCATACTGCCGTATCAACGCACGCCTGGTCGACGCTTGGTTGCCGTACTGCACGTACGCGGCCGCAACCGCTCGAGTGACGATGGTGATCACTCGAAGAAGTGACACTCCGGCGATGGCGCCCAAAGCGATCCACCACGACCGCGCCGGAACCTCGGCATCCGTGAAGGCCGGGATGATCAGATGATCGGTGGCCCAGCCGATGGCGACAGCACTGAAAACCATCGTGGAACCGTTGATCAGTCCGGCGATGATCGACAGTGGAGTCGCTATCCGATACCCCAGGCTCCCCCTGGCCATGACCCGCACGCCGGCACGCAGCACGGTACCGGTTTCCATCGAATCGAGATCGTCGCCAGGCAACGAAATGGCCGAACCTCCACGCATCGACATCGAGAAACGAATTACGACTGCGGCGAAACAGGTTCGGCAACGGTCAGACCCGCCGCCTTCCACGCCGGGAAACCGCCGTCGACGTGGACCACGTTCGCGAACCCGCGCTGAAGAAGCCCCTCGGCAACCGGCGCGGAACCGGCAATCGAGCCACACACCACGACGATCGGTTGATCGAGCGAGTTCACCTCCGAGTGCTTGGCGGGCGAGTCGAGTCCGAACTCGGCATCGAGGTCATTGCGGTCGACGACCACGGCTCCTGGAATTGCGCCATTCTCGTTGCGGCCCTTCGCGCTGCGCACATCGATGAGCAACGCCCCTCCGGCCACTGCTGCTGCGGCGATTACCGGAGTGACCAACGCTGGTTCGTTCTGCGGCGACATAGTGGTCCTTCATGGTTCGCGGGTACGGAAAATAGATGCACAGTTAGATGCACGTGCACGCAATTGAGTCTGCACAGCGGTTGCCCGAAGAACAAGCAAGCTGATCTACGAAGATTGTTTAGATTTGCTTCAACTCGTTGCGGCTCAAAGATACTCGACACTTCAGTCCGATCAACTCTTCGTGATCACAACTCTGGCGAATGCTGTTTTCTACAAACATAATTGATTGCCAGCGCGGGTGTGGCCGAGAGGCGAGGCAGCGGTCTGCAAAACCGTCCACGTGGGTTCGAATCCTGCCATCCGCTCCATCACCGATGGGCACCGACCTCGAAGTCGGTGCCCATCGGGTTGAGATTTGCCGCGATAACAACAGATCACGCGCTCGTTGCGATGTCCGCCGTCTACACCGGGACTGCAACCAACTCGGTTCCGGACCGATGCGACTGCGGGCGTCGACGGTCCCCGAAGGACAGGCCAAATCTCTCTCGCAGAGTTGGTGCTGTGTACTCACGCTGGAACAGACCGCGTGATTGCAGGATCGGTACAACCAGGTTTGCGAAGTTCTCGAGGTCGACGGCAGTATCCGCAGGCATGATGGTGAAACCATCCGCTGTTCCGGCCTCGAACCACTCCTGCAGATCGTCGGCAACCTGCTCAGCCGAACCCACCACAAGGCGATGCCCCGAACCGCCTGCGCCACGCGTCACCAGTTCACGCGGCGTGAGCGGACCCTCGTGAATCAAGGCGCGCGTCGACACACTGAACCCGGTCGAGAACGCACCTGTCGGAATCGTTCCCGGCAGGTCGGCTTCGGAAATCACGTCGTCGGGACCGAACGAGCCTTCGGGTAAGCCCAGATTCGCAAGCAGAACTGCAGTCAATCGTTCGATCGGCAATGTCGCATACAGTTCCTTTTCTCGAGCTCGGGCCTGCTCCTCGGTCGCCGCAACCAGCACAACAACTCCGAGTGATATTTTCACGTCATCGGGCCCGCGACCGGCAGCGACGGCCCGACGCCGGATGTCATCTCGAAAGGCAACCGCTTTCGACTGCGTCTGTGCCACCGTGAATACGACGTCGGCAAAATCTCCGGCCAGTTTCAACCCGCCTTCCGACCCGCCTGCCTGCACCAACACCGGACGACCCTGTGGCCCCGGCGGGACAGGAAGCGGGCCGGCCACCGAAAAGAACTCCCCGACATGGTCGCTGGAGCGGATTTGGGAGACGTCCGCGTACTGACCTGACTTCTTGTCCGCGACAAGCCAATCCGGGCCCCAGCTGTCCCACAGACCAGTCACCACCTCGAGAAACTCCCACGCCCTCCGATAACGAGATTCTTTGTCGGGGTGCTCGGACAGGCCGAAGTTCGCAGCTGCCGCCGGTGTCCCGGTGGTCACGATGTTGACGGCGGCACGCCCCTTGGTGACATGGTCGAGTGCTTGAAATCGACGTGCCAAGTTGTACGGCGAGTTATAGGTCGTCGAACTGGTAATTACGACACCAAGGTTCTCGGTGATCGCCGCCAGATGGCCGAGTAGCACCAGCGGATCGATTCCGGTTCCAGGTGCCTCCTCGATCTCGCCGCGCAACGCCGGCCCATCGCCGAGGAAGACGGCGTCGATCTTGGCCGATTCTGCGATCTGAGCGAGCCGCACAAAATGATCGATATCGAGATAGGCCAGTGGATCAGCGTGCGGTAACCGCCACGCGTGCCGGAAATGACCCGGCGTCATGAGGGACAAGTTCAGGTGCAATCCAGTCATCGCAGAAGTCTCACAATCGGGTTATGAAGGGACGGACGCAGCGGCCGATCGCCAGCCCAGCAAAGGGGCCAGCTCCCGGGCGCTGGTTTCGAGCAATCGGAGATGTTCATCCCGGTCTGGCACCCCGGGAACAAAGCTCACCAGCAAATCGGTGATGTCACGCAGTGCCGGATCGGCGGCAAGTTCAGCTGCCAGTGTCTCGCTGGGTCCGATCAGTGCGTTGTCAGCCGCCAGATAGTCCTCGACGCTCTGGCTGCGGGTCTGTTTTCCCGACGTGCTCCAACTCTGCCAACGCTGCACACCCGGGGTCACCAATCGTGTTGCCACTTCCCGATCCGGATGTGGATACACCGCGCGCGACACCTGTACCCGTGGCGAGCGCACGGGGTCATTCCAGGCGCCGCGGTAGCTGTCGATCCACGCCGCCTGTCGTTCCTGTGCCTCTCGCGCGCTCCCACCCCGAAACGTTGTGGCCCTGGACAACTGCAAGCCGTCGCCGGCGAGAGCCGCTGCTCTGGCCGCATCGTGAGCGTGCGTGGGTTCACTCGTCGTGGCCTGCCACAATCGATCCCGTACGCCGTGACCAGGTGGGTACAGGACCTCCCCGGCACTGTTGAGAGACTTCCCCTCGAGTGCGCCGTGCAGTCGGTCGATCGACTCGCCAACCAACCGCTGTTTGTCGGAGAGATCTCGCCCGAACGCTTCCCAGGCCCCCGGGAAAGGCCCTGAACCCAGGCCAAGTTCCAACCGTCCATTACTGAGTACGTCAAGCGTCGCAGCGTCTTCGGCAACCTTCAGCGGATCCTCGAGGGGAAGCACCAATACCCCGGTGCCCAATCGAATTCTGCTGGTGTGCTGGGCGATCGCCGCAAGCGTGACCAGCGGAGCCGAGATATGTTCGTTGCCCTGACGGAAATGACGCTGGATCACCCACCCGGAGTCGTAGCCCAATTCCTCAGCGGCAACGAACAATTCGATCGCCTCGCGGTAGGCCTGCGCTGGTGACAGATCCCGGTCCAGATGGAGGAGGAAATTGAGCCGGAACGGTCGTCCATCCTCGATGCCCGCACCGATCGGCGCTGCGACGGACGTCATCTCAGAGGTTCAGCCCGGTGCCGTGAACACCGTGCTCTTCGATGATGGCGAGTTCCTCGTCGGTCAACTCCGGGAAGCTCAGTGCCTGCAGATTGTGGTCGAGCTGCCACGTCGAGCTGGCCCCCACCAACGCCGACGTGACTGCTGGCTGCCGCAAGACCCACTGAAGCGCCAACTGCGCCAACGACTGTCCACGTGATTCCGCCAGTTTGTTGAGCTCGGATGCACGCTGCCGATAGGTGTCGGTGAGGACATCGGGACTGAGGAAGGTGCTGTTGACTGCTCGGGCATCGGCGGGGATCGTCTCGAGGTACTTGTTCGTGAGCAGACCCTGAGCCAGCGGCGAATACACGATCAGCCCGAAGCCGTCCTCTTGCGCCAGTTCGAGCAATCCGTTCTGCTCGATACGCCGATCGAAGATCGAATACCTCGGCTGGTGAATGAGCAACGGAACGCCGGCCTCGCGGAGCAACACTGCGGCTTCGTGCGCACGCTCTGGTAGATAGTTCGAGAGTCCGACATAGAGCGCTTTGCCCTGCTGCACAGCTGACACCAGGGCTCCGACAGTCTCTTCGACAGGAGTCGACAGGTCTGGGCTGTGGCTGTAGAAAATGTCGACGTAGTCAGTGCCGAAATCACGCAGACTGTGATCGAGCGAGGCCAGCAAGGACTTGCGGGATCCACCCTTCAGATACGGGCTGGGCCCGATCGCGTTACCTGCCTTCGTCGACAGGATGATCTCGTCGCGGTAGGACGCCAGATCCTTCGCCAGAACCCTTCCGAAGTTCTGTTGCGCGGCGCGGTGCGGCGGGCCGTACCGGTCCGCGTTGTCGAAATGGGTGATCCCCAGGTCGAAAGCGTGCAGGATGATCTCCCGCTGCGTCTCGAACGCGTAGTCGGTACCGAACTTCTGCCACAGCCCGAAAGAGAACGCGGGAAGGTCGAGCCCCGACGCACCGCTTCTGCGGTACGGAATCTTGGTGTAGCGCTCGGCATCAGCAGTGTAGGTGGTTTCGAAAGTGCCATAGCTCATGAGTGTGAATGTCTTTCGGTAGTTTTCAGTCGTTTTCAGTAGGTCAGCGGTGGTCGCGGCGAAGCTCGGCCGGTGTCAACGACGGAGTGTCTCGCCCGGTGTCTCGCTCGGAGAATTGTGTACCCGGGTCGACGATCTCATCGATGCGATCCAGGATCTGATCGCTCAGCTGCACCGCCGCGGCCTTCACATACGCTTCGAGATGTTCTTGCGTTCGGGGGCCGATGATGACACTGCTGATCGCCGGATGATTGAGGGCAAATCCGATCGACAGATCGACAAGTGTGAGTCCGTTGTCCTCCGCAAGCTGGGCAAGTGCATCAGCTGCCACCAGTTTGCGTTGGTTGCGCTCGGCACTCACGTCGAAGCGACCCGGGATCAGTTCGGCACGAGCCGATTCCGGTTGCTGCGCGCCCAACCGATACTTGCCGGACAACCACCCGGCGGCAAGCGGGCCGTAGGAGAGGACGCCAACACCGTACTTCCTCACCACTGGGAACACCTCACGCTCGACGCCACGCACCAGCAGCGAGTAAGGCAGCTGCTCGGTGTGAGGGGCGACAAGACCGTACTTCTCGGCAAGCCAATGGGCTTCGACCTGTAGATGTGCCGGAAACGCGGAGGTTCCGTAGTACCGGATCTTGCCCTGACGGATCAGGTCGTTGAGTGACTGCAACGTCTCGAGCAGGCTCGTATCCGGATCTGGGCGATGTGCCTGATAGAGATCGATGTAGTCGGTACGCAGCCTGCGCAAGCTGTCCTCGACCGCCCGCGTGATCCAGCGGCGTGAATTGCCCGCGTGACGAGGGTCGGTCCCGATCTGGCCGTGGAACTTCGTCGCGAGGAACACGTCGTCGCGCCGACCTGTGAGCGCTTTCCCGACGATCTCCTCGGAAACACCCTGGGCGTACACGTCCGCGGTGTCGATAGCCGAGACACCAAGATCCAGAGCGGACGAAATGATCCGAAGGCTCTCCCCTTCCTCTTGCCAGCGGCCGAAATTCATCGTCCCGAGCGTCAGTGGAGTGATCCGGACACCGGTTCGGCCGAGTACGCGGTCAACCTCGATGGTCATTGATTTCCTTTCACATGAATGGTGCTGTGCACAAATCTGTTTCAGAACAACCCCGTGAGAGGGGGCTCTTCCCCGGTGAGGTGATAGGCGCCGGCGACTGCCGCTTTCCACTGACGCGGATTGTGGTTCGCAGCCGTACGGGCATTACGCCAGTGACGGTCGAAACCCCACTCGCGGTTCGTAATCGAACCGCCACCGACATCGAAGAGCAATTCCGAAGCGCGAAGCGCAGACTCGATCGCGATGACGCCTGATTCGGCGACGACAACGGCTGCGCTCGCGCCGGCCCGCCGCGCATCCTCGCCCGCCAATCCCCGCAAGTTCTGGAGCTCTTCGGCAGCCGACAACACCACCGCACGTGCTGCCCGTACCCGCGCACCGAGTTCTCCGACGGTCGCCCGCACGTACGGATCATCGACGCTCTGTGTCGCCGAGCTGTGCTTGATGGGACGAGCCTGCTCCCGCACGAACCACACCGCATCATCGAGCGCGCGCGCCGCAATGCCCGCCTGTACCGCCGCGAGATAGAGCTGCGCGAAGGAGCCCTGCCACGGATTGTCCGGACGCGAGTCCTCCGCGACGACAACCTCGTCATCCGAGACCCACACATCGTTGAACCAGGTGGAACCGCTCTGCGTCAGCCGCTGGCCGATAGCGTCGAAGTCGTCACGTCGGTCTACGCCCGCGCGATCAACGGGCACCGTGAATCGGATGATCGTGCCGTCCTCGGCGACTGCTTGCGACGAGAAGTACGTCGCGTACAACGCGCCCGTCGAATAGAACTTTCGTCCGTTGACGACATAACCATCACCGTGGCGCCGGGCTGTGGTGGATACGCTTCCACTCGCCCCGCCGTTGCGCTCGTTGCCGGTACCCACGAACAACGCGCGTTGACGCAAACGCTCCAGATTGATCTCCCGAAGCGGAACGTCCTCACGACTGGCGACCTGGTTCGCTGCCAAAAAAGTCGGCCGAAGTGCCTGCGCGACATTGGAATCCGCACGGGCAATGTCGATGACCAGCTCCACGACATCTCTGACGGTTCCTCCGCCGCCACCTTCGGCAGTGGCGATGCCGGTAAGGGCAATTCCGAGATCGGCAAGTTCACGGACATTATCGAACGCATAGTCACGTGTCTCTTCGCGAGCCCGAGCAGTGGCACCGAGGCGGGTCAACACCGGAGCGGCAGCTGCTCGGATCCCGGCGACAGTCAAGTATTCCTCCCGACGCTCCACGCCGTGCTCCGGTACGGGTGCCGGAGACACATGTACGGCGGTCATGCAAACACCTCTGCGCTCTCACGCAGTGCGAGTGTCGAACGCAGCGTGCGCCCTATCGGTCCCGCAAGTTGAGGCACCACGTCCCTGACAAGGTCCACAATCGCAGCTTCGTCACGTCCACTTGTCGCGAGGACAAATCCGTCGACACCGTTGTCAGGCGCCCACTGCTTGAGTTCTACCGCACTGACGGCACCGGTCAACCGGGCCAGCAGGGCAACATCGGATCGCCGGCGTCCAACGGAATGAAGTGCGCCCGACAGGGCAGCGTCGGCCCCGTCGATGTTGTTGCGCTCCACGATGACGACGTCCGCAACCGCAGCGATCCGCGACCATCCCAGAGCGTCGGGATCGGCAGCCACTACCACGGGGCGACCTTGCACCGACGCCGGTCCGTCCAACGGTCCGGCCACGCGATAGAACCGACCTTCGTGATTGATCGGTGCGATCAACGTGTCGTCGACAAAGGTGGCACGTTCCTGGTCTCCGAGCAGTGCCGCGCGCGGGAACGACTCCCACAGCCGCGAGACGATGTCCGCATACTCGACCCACCGTTCGGATGTCTCCGATGCCTGGGGGTCTGGGGTTGTCGCATCGCTGACCTCGTCGCCCTCCCCCGGCGCGAGGACAACTCCCACGCGGCCGTCTGTCGCACGATCCAGCGACAGCACTCGCCGAGCCAGGTTGTACGGCGCATTGTGCGTTGTCCGCGCATCGATCAGGTACCCGAGGTGTCCGTACCGACCAGCGAGGTAGCTGCCGACAATCGAAGGATCGATCGTGCGCAGGCTCTCGACCTCGTCGACAAGTCTGATGCCACTTGCGTTCACGCTCTGGGCAACTCGTGCGATTGCATCTGCGGCGGAGACTGATACTTGTCCCGCCGACTCACCCACCGCCAACTCCACGAACACGGTCATCTGTTTCTCCTCATTCCGCGCTCACGAGCGGGTACTCGTCTGTGGTGGTGTATGGGACGCCAGGCACACCGAGCCCGAGGTGATCACGCAGAGTGGTCCCCTCGTAATCGGTGCGGAACAGGCCTCGCCGGCGCAACTCCGGCACGAGATGGTCGGCAAAATCGTCGAACCCCGAAGGCAATACATCCGGCATCACGTTGAATCCGTCGGCCGCGCCATGGCGGAACCACCGCTCGATGTCGTCGGCGATCTGTTCCGGAGTGCCGACGACTATGCGGTGACCGCCACCTCCGGACAGCTTCTTCAACAGTTGACGCAGGGTCGGATTCTCGCGCTCGATGATGCCGAGGACAACCCGGTAGAACGTCTGAGATCCGCCGGCGTGATCCGGATTTCTCAGTAGATCAGGAGGAATCGGCGCATTGTCGTCGAGTCCGTCCAGGGAGAATCCGAGTTGTCCGGCAAGCCGATCGCGGGCGTACGCATCGGGCAGCAACTCGTCGAGGAGTTCGCGCCGCGCTCTAGCCTCCGCCTCCGTGCTGCCCAACACTGTCGACAGCCCGGGAAGAACGACCACTTCGTCCGGCGAACGACCGAACTTCTCTGCACCTTCGCGGATCTCGGTGCGAAATGCTCGCGCCTTGTCCAGGTCCTGTTCCGCGGAGAAGATCACTTCACCGATCTGCGAGGCCAACCGCTTTCCGTCACTGGAGCCTCCTGCCTGCACTATGACAGGCCGTCCTTGCGGTGATACGAGTTCAGTTCGCGCTCCCCACTTGGTGACCACCTGGTCGACCACACTCGCGGCTCGGCGATAGCGGAGACCGTGCTCCGGCTCGCCGGCATGGCCGAAGTTGCGCGCTGCGACCGGCCCCGCCGTTGTCACTACGTTCCAACCGAATCGCCCGCCGCTGACGTAATCGAGGTCTCCGAGTCGCCTGGCGATTTCCTCCGGATCGTTGTACGAACTCGACAGCGTCCCGATCAGTCCGATCTTCTCGGTCTGTGCGGCCACCCGCGCCAATACTGTTGTGGGCTCCAGGTTGTTGCCGGATCGGTGCCTGATACTCGGGTCCAGTAGAGGACCGTCGGCGAGGAAAACCGCGTCGAGCTTGGCCGCCTCGGCCTTTTTGGCGATTGCTGTGTAGTGCTCGATCGTGTAGCTCGCCAGCGCGTCGGTATCGGGGAACCGCCAGGAGCCGCCGAAGACACCGGCATTGAGGATGTTGACGTTCAGATGCAGTTGCCCGCTCACAGCTGAACCCTTTCGCTCTGGTCGGCAGCGTTGGCTGCCGACGGCCGATCGGCGTAATAGCCTGATACCGGCGCATTTCCGTTGACGTAGTAGTCGCCGATCACCCGCGGCTTGTAGATGACCGGATTGTGTGACGCGAGCGTGCGCGCGTTGCGCCAATGTCGATCCAGGTGCGCTCGCCTACGAGCTGTCGACGAACCACCCGCGTTGAACGCATCACTGGCGGCGGCCAGGACAGCGTCGATGACTGCTACCTGCGCAGCAGAGGCCTGGATATAGGCGTCGGAATACACCGCCTCGTCACCGGTGGCATGCGCCTCGTCCAACCGACGCGCGGCGTGACCGAGCAGAGTTTCCGCCGTCAGCGTGCGGGAGTAGAGAGTTCCGACAACACCGAGCACGTCCGGATCGGCGACTGCATCCTGCGTCAGGGCATGCCGACTGGTGCGGGTTCGGTTACGGACGATATCGATGGTCTCAGCCAGGACACTGCGCGCAATCCCGACCAGGTTCGCCAGATGCACGATCTGAACGAACGAGTCCAGCCCACGCAAAGATTCGGTATAGCGGCCGATCTCGCCGTTGGACTCCACTGGGACATCAGTGAAAATTGTTGTACCACTACCGGTCTGGCGTTGTCCGACACCGTCCCAGTCGTCGACATGCTCAACGCCCTGGTGCCGGGCGGGGAGCACCACGAACTCCCGGTGCCCGTCGCCGTCCACGACCGCCGCCCGAATGTAATCCGCGAAGCGGGAGCCTGTCGAATAGAACTTGGTACCGGAGACAACCCGCTCGCCCGCGTCACTGCGCCTGACCCGTGTGGTGATCGTGCCCCATCCGCCGCCCGAATCAAGGCCGCCAACACGGTCGGCCGGCTCCGACTGCGCATTGCCGAACACCGCACCACCGGCGACCGTAGTCAACCAATACCCCCTCACCTCGGAATCGGTTTCCAGCCGCAGGATCTCGGTGGTGGTGAAGTGCCCACGCCAGATCTGCGGCACGTTGGCGTCGGCTTGCCCGGCCTCCGCGAGCAGGGCGAACAAGGTCGGCAAATCGACGTCGAATCCGCCGTACTCGCGGGGGACTCGCAGCTTGCCGAATCCGGCGTCGGCAAGCTCCTGTACCAGTTCATACGGGTGTTCGCCGGACAGATCACGTTCTCCGGCACCTTTTGCCAGTTCACCGAAGATGGACCTGAACCGGATCAGAGCGGCATCGAGGGTGTCGGGTCGAGTAGTCATGGGGTTCCTCGGGTAGTGGTGAGTTCGCGTCCGGCGATCGCCTCGAGCAACCGGACGGTGTAGTCGTCCGTGGGATTCGAAAAGACCTGTTCCACGGATCCTTGCTCGACAATGCGTCCGCGCTGCATCACCGCAACTCGATCTGAGATTGCGGAAACAACAGATAAGTCGTGCGAGATGAAAACGTAAGTGAGCCCGCGCTCTTGTTGAAGGCGCTGTAGGAGTTCGAGAATCTGTGCGGCCACAGACACGTCCAGCGCCGAGATCGGCTCGTCGAGCACGACAACTTTCGGTTCGACCACCAGCGCACGGGCGATTGCCACACGTTGGCGTTGGCCACCGGACAGTTCACGTGGATGACGGCGCGCAAAGTCAGCTGGTAGTGCCGCGGCTTCCAACGCAGCCGCCACGCGGTCGACGTTTCCCCGGCGTCGTCCCCAGCGCGCCTTCTGGAAAGACCGCAGCGGTTCTTCGACTACGTCGAAGACCGTAAACCGGGGATCGAACGACGAGTACGGGTTTTGATACACGATTTGCAGGTCACGGCGCAGTGGCCGAAACTCCGAGCGGCTCAGTGCAGTGATGTCCGAACCAAGCACGGACGCGCGCCCTGACGTCGCAGTGGTCAATCCCGCGAGAATTCGGGCAGTGGTCGACTTTCCGCTACCGGATTCGCCGACGATCGAAAATGTCTCACCCTGCCGAACGTGGAACGAAATACCGTCCACGGCAGGGACTTCGCCGTAATCCTTGTGCAGGTCCGCGACCTCGATAACCGTCTTCCGTGCCGCGAGCACAGAGCCTCGATTCTCGCGCACCGAAAACCGCGATGGCACGCTGTTCAACAAATGCCGGGTATAGGCATGCCGTGGATTCGCGAGAACCTCCGCTGTCGGTCCGACTTCCACCAGATGCCCGTTGCGCATGACTCCGATGAGATCGGAGCGGTCTGCAGCAACACCAAGATCATGGGTAACCAGAACCATGCTCGTCGACGATCGAGCCCGCAGGCTGTCGATGAGATCGAGGACCTGTTTCTGCACGGTCGCATCGAGTCCCGACGTGGGTTCGTCGGCGATGATCAGATCAGGTTCCGCGGCCACTGCGGCTGCAACCAGCACTCGTTGCCGCATTCCCCCCGACAACTCGTGCGGATACTGCCCGTATCGGCGTTCGACATCGTCGAAACCGACGAGCCCGAACAGTTCGTGAACACGCTCACGCCGCGCATCCGCGCCGAGGTCGGTATGAAGACGCACCACGTCTTCGACTTGATGCCCCACCCGGCGGACCGGATCGAGGGACACCGTCGGGTCCTGCGGAATCAGACTCACCGACCGGCCACGGATCTCGCGCCACCCCTTGGGGTTCAACGCGGTCAGCTCCTGACCACGGAAGACGATCGAACCCGAGATCACTTCGCCGTTCGTGGGGAGTAAGCCGAGGATCGCATGGCCGGTGGTGGTCTTACCCGACCCCGACTCCCCCACCAGCGCCAGAACCTGACCGGGGCCGACGTCGAAGCTGACATCGTGCACCACTGGCGCAAGCGTGCGATTCGTCCGATAGCCAACGGTGAGTCCTTTGACGGACAAGACTGGATCCAGGCTCATCGCGAACTCCTTGTCGTGAGGTGACGAGCGATGTTGTTGGTCGCCAGAACCACCGCGATGATGGTGAGTGCGGGATAGAGTGTGAGCCATCCTCGAGTGGCAATGAACTGCCGCCCATCCGAAACAAGCAGTCCCCATTCAGGATTCGGTGGCTGAGCACCGAGTCCGAGGAAGCTCAGTGAGGCAATCCAGATGATGGCGATCCCGAGTTGAACGGCGATCAGCGATACGGTCGGCGCCAACGAGTTCGGAACCACGTGGCGCCGCAGAACCGTGAACGTGGTTGCGCCGCTGGTGATCGCCGCCTCGACGTAGTTACTTGCCCGCACGGTGAGTACCTCGGACCGGATCAATCGCGCGAACGTCGCCGCCGAGGTCAGACCCACTGCAATCGCGGCGGGAATCAAGCCCGCCTGCCCCACTTTTGCCGTGTACACCACCACGATCGTGATAGCGAGCAAGAAACCGGGGACGGACAGCACAACGTCGATGAGTCGCATCACCACGGTGTCGACGAACCCACCGAACCAACCGGCAACTGCGCCGAGCACCGAACCGACGATCACCGCGACGGCGACCGCCATGCTGGCGCCCAGTAGCGACGCCCGTGCGCCGTAGACGACACGTGCGTACATGTCGCGACCGAGAAGGTCGGTACCAAACCAGTGTTCGCCGGACGGAGGTAACAACTTACGGCCGTTGTCGACGGCAATCGGATCAAAGCTGGTGAACGCCCCTGGCAGGAGCGCCCACAGCACCGCGAGTACAAAAATGGCGGTCGACAGCACCAAACCCCAGTTCCGGGCAGCCCATCGCACCGTTTCTCGAACGATCGACGCAGTTGCTTCTGGCTCTGCACCGCTCGTCGGCGGTGCATTCTGCACCGTTGTGTCCTCGATGATGACGGTCATGGCATCGACACCTCCGCCGGCAGCCGGCGCTGAACCGAAACGGGTACAGGGGCGACGCCAGTTGCCTTGACGCCGAATCCGGGAAGTACCAGCTTCGTTCGGGTTCTACGAGCGGTGACGCGTGAGTTTTGCCCGTCGACAAGAACCCGCGGGTCGATGTACGGGTACGCCAGGTCGACCGCGAGGTTGACTGCCACGTATGCCAAAGCCGCAACCAACACCACTCCCTGGAGAACCGGGAGATCCTGGGTACCGACCGCGTTCACGGTCAGCTGGCCGAGTCCTGGTCGAGCATAGACTGCCTCGGTCACCACAGATCCGGCGATCAGTTCGCCGCAGGCAAGTCCGAGAAGCGTCAGTACCGGCAATGCAGAGTTTCGCAGTACGCCCCGGCGAAAGGCATACCCTTCCCCAGCGCCCTTCGCATGCAGTACGTGAACAAATGGCAAGTCGCGGGTTGTGGTTATCGAGGTACTGAACACCTGTGCCAGCGGTGCAGCGATGAGAATAGCCAATGTCGCGGCCGGAGCCAGTAGTGCCAGGAACGAACCGTCGTCGGACGACGGAAT
Source organism: Rhodococcus sp. ACPA4 (assembly GCF_002300185.1). Classification (NCBI taxonomy): domain Bacteria; kingdom Bacillati; phylum Actinomycetota; class Actinomycetes; order Mycobacteriales; family Nocardiaceae; genus Rhodococcus; species Rhodococcus sp. ACPA4. The sequence continues at coordinate 737,880 of NZ_NSDY01000001.1, read as the reverse complement.
CACATGCAACTTGAACGACAAGAATTGCAGTACAAGGATTCCCACCACAAAAGTGGGTACCGAACCGAACAGCGCCGGTACCGAACCAACCACACTTCGCACCGACGCCCACGGAGCATAGTTCGCGACCACGGCGATGACAGCTGCCAGGACGAGGCCGAAAACCAATGCCAGACCGGTAAGTTGGAGCGTGCTCGGTAGGACGTCACCGATGAGACCGGTCACCGGTGTGCCATTGGTGAGCGAATACCCCAAGTCTCCCCGCAGGATTCCACCCAGACCACTGACATACTGCTCCAGCAACGGCCGATCAAGTCCGTAGTACTCGACCAGCGCCCGCGCGGACTCCGGGGACAGTTGGGCCTCCGGGTTCTGGATGCGGTTGTTCACCGCGTCCCCAGGCAATGCGCTGAGGAGAAAGAAGGACAGAGTGTAGGCGGCCCACATCACCAAGAACGACTGCCCGATTCGCTTCAGGGTGTAATTGCACATTCCTCCGTTGCCTCTCACTGCGAAACCCATGTGTCGTAGAACCACGACCGGCCGGTGGATTCAGTGGCAAAACCGTGGACGCTGGAAGCGAGGCCGAAGACCTGGGTCTCGTCGTAGAGCGGTATCGAGTAGCCCTCGCCGAAGATGTGATCTTCGATCGCCTGGATCGCGGTCTTGCGCTCATTCGGATCGAATGCAGACGACTGCGCCGCCAAGAGTTGATCGAACTTTTCGTCCTTCTGGAAGTTCTTGGTCCCGTTCTGGCGGTCACTGCCATACGACGTGCGCAGGACACTGGGTTCCGCGGTGGACGTCTGACCTTGCGTGAAGTACCAGTCCGGCGCGGAAGCCAGCTGGGACTCGTATTCAGTCAACGACGGGCGCGTCAGCGTGACGTCGACGCCGGCCTTTCGCCACTGCGACTGAACAACTTCCAGAACCGACTGCGAGACCTGATAGTAGGGTGCCACCCGCAAGTGGAAGGCCAATCGCTTGCCGTCCTTCTCCCGGACCCCGTCTGCTCCCGGCTTCCAACCCGCTTCGTCGAGCAGGGACTTGGCCTTGTCGAGGTCGTAGGTGAGATAGCTGCTCGAATCACCACGAAGCGGCGTTCCCTGAACCAGTGCACTCGACGGAACCGGGTAGTTCGGGGACAGCACAGTCTGGTTGATCTCCGTGCGATCGGTGGCCGCCTGCAACGCAAGACGGACCCGCTTGTCCTGAGTTGGCGCTTCCGGATCCTTCAACTGAAGGGTCAGGTCGTTGGTCTCACCCTGCACCGAAATCGGTAGCAGGACTCCGCCGCCTGCCGTCACAGTTTCCTCGTCGTACGGCGCGATGTTGCGCGCGATCTGCGCCTCACCCGACTGCAATGCGCCGACTCGCGTTCCGGCTTCCGGAACTGTCTTGAAGACGATCTTCTCCAAGTAGGCTGGGCCGGAATGACCCGAACCTTCGGGCGCCCAGTTGTAATCGTCGCGTCGTGCGAGAGTGACGCCGCTGGTTCCGTTCACCGACTCGACCACAAAGGGGCCTGTTCCCACCCAGTTACGAATATCACTCTGACCGTTGAGATCTCGATCCAGCAGCGACTGCCCGAGGATCGAGCTGGCACGGTAGTTCGACAGGATCTGAATGAAGCCGACATTGGGCTTCGCCAGCTTGACGACAACCGTCCGATCGTCGACCACATCGGTGCCGGCGTAATCGGTCCAGAACGGATCCACGGTGATGCCCTTCTGCGCGTCGCCGATGCCGTGCTGATCGAAGTTCGCCTTGACCACTCCGGCATTCAGCGCAGTGCCGTCGCTGAATGTAACGCCGGACTTCAGCGTGAATGTGTACGACAGATGGTCATCGCTGACCTGGTACGACTCTGCCAACCATGGCCGGTATTCACCCGTTTCAGGGTCTTGCCAGATCAGCCGCTCAGCAAGATTGTTGGAAACCTGGCTGTTGGACCACAGCGAGTTCGTAGGTTTCCACGCCGCGTAATCGACAGGGTCGTAGAAGGTCAGCGTCCCGCCGTCCACCGGTGTTCCGGCGGTGCCGTCCGACGCCGACGCGCCACCACAGGCGGCAAGTGCTACGGCCAGTACTGTCACGGCCGCCGCAGACTTGACGGCACGTTGAAAACTTTTGGTGAACAAAGGAATTTGCCTTTCTTGAAGGGCTCCGAAGGGAGAGACGGACGATCACCGTCGCGACTGAAACGAGAACGCAGCCCGTCGAGGTCTGGTAGACACTGAATGGAAGTCAACCCGATCCCGGAGCAAACGTCACCTCTTGCATTCACGATGATCACAATCTGGTGAAAATTGCTCCGCCGCAGTAGATTTCTCTGTAGGGGCACATGCGATCGCAACAGCGAGTTTTTCTCGCGACGATCCAAATCCCCTCTTCGCCGCTGCCGAAATCCAGTACACCTCGAGAGGAATCGTGCCTGTATGACTGTCTCCGAACTCGCCACCCACGTGAGAGCTCAGGCAGTTACGGCTGCCAACACGCATCCGTTGGTGGCCAGTGCCAAGCAGTATGCCGACGCCGTACTGCTACCGACCGCGCTCGAAACGGATCGGCACGGAGTAACCCCTGAACGCATTGTCGAGTTCTCCGACCTCCACCTGTTGAACCATCTGGCGCCGGCCGAGTTCGACGGGGCACATGTCGACCGACATAGTGATCGACTCCTCCACGAAGTCCTGGCCGGTGCCTGCCTGAACACGTGGCTCGTATGGGCGCAGCATGCGCCAGTGGTCGGGCGACTGGCCGATGCACACGCGGCAGGCACCGAGTTACCCCCGATCGCCCACCAGATTCTGCGCGGACGCCTACTGACCGGAGCGGCGATCAGCGACGTCCGGCGATACCCCGACCACTTCATCGCGGCGACGCGTGAATCTGCCGGCTGGACGTTCTCCGGCACTGTCTCGTGGGTCAGCGGTTGGGGCCTGAACACCGTCTTGATGGTGGCTGCTGTCGAAAGCTCGACCCGCACCGTTGTGACCGCACTGGTACCGATCAACGAGCGTGTTCAGTCCTCCGATCTGGAGTTGAGTGCCGTGGCCGGTAGTCGAACGGAACGAGTGACATTGTCCGAAGTGTTCGTACCGGAAGCGCATGTCATCAGCAGGGTTCCTCTATCCAAGTACCGCACAACCGATTTCAGCACGGCAAGCGACGCCCGGCCACATCATTTCGGGCTTGCCGACAGAGTCCTCGGCGAACTCGAGCAGGCTCATCCCACTTCCCGTGAGCTCGCCGACCTGTGGCGCCCCCGGATCGCGCAGCTTCGGACCGACGCATACGCACTCTCCGACGCAGCCAAGAGCACGGGGAACGAAAGGCACCGAATCGATGAGCGGCTGGCGGCAAAAGTTGCCATGGGCGAAGCTCTCGTCACCCTCACTCATGCCCTTGTCATAGCCCGAGCGGGACGGGGCATCGTTCGCGACAACACTGCGCAGTTGTACGCGCGCACAGCCCTCTTCGTCCTGGTGCAAGGACAAACAGCCGAAGTACGTGACGCGCAGTTGTCCCATCTCGCACAGATCAGGAAGAAGCAATGAGCACCGAATTCCTCTGGTACATCCCCAATCAGGTTGAGCCCGGCCACCGCGGCGACAACACGCAGGCCGGTCACAACAGCCTCGAAACCCTCACTCGCCAGGCACTCGCGCTGGAGCAGAACGGTTGGACCGGTGCCCTGATCGGCGCAGGCTGGGGGCGTCCGGACACCTTCACGGTGGCCACTGCACTGGCCGCGCGGACAACCACATTCGAGCCACTCATCGCGATCCGCCCCGGATACTGGCGCCCGGCTAACTTTGCGGCGTCTGCGGCGGCACTCGATCACCTCACCGGCGGTCGCGTCCGCGTCAACATCGTATCCGGCAAGGACGATCTCGCTGCCTACGGAGACACCGATGGTGATCAAGCGAATCGCTACGCGCGGACCCAGGAGTTCCTCCAACTCGTTCGCAAACTGTGGACCGAAGAGAACGTGACCTACCGCGGCGAGCATTTCCACGTGGAGAACTCGACCATTGGGCCGCGCATCGAGACTCGGCCGGGCCGTCCACACCCGAAGCTCTACTTCGGCGGCGCCTCGGAAGCCGCCGAGAAAGTCGCAGCCGCGGAGGCCGATGTCCAATTGTTCTGGGGCGAAACACTTGACGGTGTCGCCGAACGCATCGACAGACTCGAGGCACTGAGTCGACAGATCGAACGGCAACACGCCCCACTGGAATACGGTTTGCGGATCACCACCTTTGTCCGAGACACAACAGAGCAGGCGTGGAAAGAAGCCGAGGAAAAAGTCGCACAGATGGCAGCCCGCCAGCGCGAACAAGGTGCACCCGAATCGCTGGCACAGAATCCACACCGTCGAAGCGCAGTTGGCCAACAACGCCTGCTCGATCTGGCCTCGCGCGGTGAGGTACTCGATGACAACCTCTACACCACGCCCGGCAAAGTGGGCGGTGGTGGCGCGGCAACCACGTGGCTGGTCGGTTCCGCCGAAGACGTTGCAAAATCGCTACGTAAATACGAAGATCTCGGGATCAGTCACTTCGTTCTGTCCGACACCCCGTACTTGCCCGAGATCGAACGCCAAGGCAGCCAGCTGCTTCCGCTACTTCGCGGATGACCGCCGAGACCGACACTCCAACTTCTCTCAGCCCTAAGTATCGACGCCATCTGGTGATGGTCTTCGCGCTCACGAACACCATCAGTTTCATCGAGATGATCCAGATCCTGCCGGTGATCCTCATTCCCATCGCCACCGATCTCGATGTCTCACGCACCGCCGTGGCAGGTGCCTCCACAGTATCGACGCTGGTGGGCGGACTGGCCGCTTTGCCCGTCGGTCGCATCCTCGACCGGCGGGGCGGACGCACGCTCATGGCCACCGGCTCGGTGATCGGAGCAGGCTCGGTACTGATGTGGTCACAGGCAACCAACCTGATGTCGCTGTACGTTGCGTTTGCCTTGATCGGGCTGGCACTGGCAATGTCGACGTACGAGTCGACCTTCGCGGTGATCGTGGTGGCGACCGAAGCGCATCAACGAAATCAGGCGATTCTCACCGTCACGATGATCGCCGGACTGTCGACATATCTGGTGTATCCACTCCTCGGTTGGATGAACAGCGAATTCGGCTGGCGCACAACCTTGATCATCCTGTCGGCGATACTCGTCACTACCGCGGTTCCGGGTCATCTGTGGGCCGTACCGTCGCGCGCCGCTCATCGCAACCGAGTCCGGGCAAGGTCAGGAACGCCTTTCGGTGCAGCACTGCGGCAGCGCCGGTTCTGGTTGCTGCTGATCGCTTTCGTCGCTCAGGCAGGATCGGCGTCGGCCTTCCTCCTACTCGTGATCGCATACTTGCTCGACCAAGGTCACTCTGTTGCGGTCGCAACATCAGTGCCCATCGCCGTCGGTGTCCTGCAGATTCTCTCGCGGCTGATACTCACAGTGGCGGGCACCCGTCTGGCCATCACACCGGTCACGTCGTGCGCCTTCGCCATACAGGGGTTCGGCCTACTGTTGCTACCACTCGCGGGCTTGTCGATACCCCTGACGTTGCTGTGCGTCGCTGCTGTGGGTCTCGGCCAAGGCGTCGGCGTCATCGCGCGGCCGTCGATACTGGCCGACAACTTCGGCGTTACCCACTTCGCGAGTGTCCTTGCCGCGATCACCATTCCGACAGCGCTGGCCCGAGCCGGCTCACCACTGCTCGGAGCGTGGCTCGCCGATTGGCGATTTCTGGTGGTCAGCGGCTCACTCGCATTGATTGCCGCCGTCGCGTTGCTTCCACTCATCGGAGTGAAATCCACCGCGGACAGCGAGCTCGTGGCCGCACGCGAGTGAATGTTGTGCACACTCAGGCCCGGTTACGGCGTCAGAAATTCCAGTTCAGTGCGCCGCCGGATGTGGACAACTCATCCACCGCGCCCGTGACAAACCCCTCGCGCCCCTCGGTCACGACCTTGCCGACATCCACGGACTCGCGATGGTCCATTGTTATCTGGCCCAGCTGAATGGCCAGGCCGGAGAAGACGGCCGACGCTGCTTCCACCGCAGCGGCTTCGAGCACCCCGGTCAGTAATTGGCGCAACAGCATTCGGACAGTAACCGCGGTAGCGACCTCCGCTGCGCCTGCTCCTACCGCACTCAGCCCGAGAGTGGGAATCGCTGCCGCTGCCATGGCCGCCAACTCGAGCGCCAGCGCGATCAACGCCGCGATGATCGCAAGTTTGGTGTACTCGATCTCCGTCGCCGTAGCATTGCAGGATTCCGCTAATTCCGTTGCGGCAGCAATCAATCGATCAAAGACATCAGCGACGCCACCGGAATCCTGCCAGAATGCATCGAGTGAATCGTGCGTCTCACCGGTGATTGCTGTCAGTACTCCTCTCAGTGTGACATCACCACCCATGGATGCACTGGTCAGATGGTCTGCAATCTCGGTCCACGCGTCACCCAATCGCCACAAGGAAGTCTCGTCCCCCTCCGGCCAGTCGCTACCCACTGCCACACTGGCAACGGCCTGCAGGTATCCCGGTATCTCGATTCCCATCAGAGACCACCTGCAAAGTTGTCGGCAAGTTCCGCGTCGACGCCCTCGAAGTTGTCCGAAGTCCGGTACAGCGCATCCGTGAGATTCCGCATGACGCCGGCCATCATCGAGATACCGGCAATCACCGACTCTGAGCCCGGAAGGTAGGCGGCGGCAAAAGTGTTGCCGACCTCGTCATTTCCCCAGCTCGAGCCTTCGGCAGTCATTTCCCGTTCGAGATCCGCTTTCGACCTCTCGATGTCTTCGGCGAGTCCCACGAATCGCGGTGCCAATGCACGCACAATCTGAACATCGATCCACAGTTCAGACATTGCCCGCGCTCCTGAGAACGGTCTGATCCCAATCCTGTTCCATGTGCTCGGCTATCTGAGGCACTGCGGACAGACCGCGCACGCTGGGCGCTCCGGTTATCAGATCTGGAAGATCCAACTGCGTCGCAGTGGTGAACGGCTTCAATATCTCGGCGTTTTGCCGACGCATGTCTGCCGACGCTGCCGTCGACGCCGCCAGCACCGACGCACCAAGCTTTTTCGGCGTTGATTTCGCACACGCGTCCGATGAGAATTTCACGCCGACAACGGCTCCGGAGGCATTGACGACAACCTCCACCAACCCGTCAGCCGACTGAGCACGCGCAGTCGACAACGCGATCTTCTCCTGCGCGAGCGCAAGTAACCGCGTCCGCTCGTGCAGGTCCTCCATCATTGAATCAATCTGCCCGCGAAGGACTTCCGATCTCCCCCGTGCCGTATTCCACTGCGCTGTACTCACGATGGCCCCCACCTCGCTCGACGTGCTCACCCGGATATCAGGTGCTCACCAAGTTCGACGCGGCCTGGCCTCGATCGGTTCCGTCAGCGTGGATTCAGCACCGGCGGATCAAATGCGCGAACAGGGGGAAGTTCCCCCTCGAACTTCTCGATCTGCACCAGGACGTGTTGTCCGGTGCATCCGTGTGACAGCAGCGACGTGCCGACGTCCGGGGTCAGAACATTGGGATTTCCGTGGACACACAGCGAGTCCGGGTCGGCCGGATCGAGTGGGTCGTACCAGGCTCCCGTCGCAAGTTGGACAACGCCCGGGTGAAGGTCTGCGTCGACGACAACACCTGCCAGGCACGCACCGCGATCATTGAACACCCGCACCACGTCCGCGCCGACAATGCTTCGCTCTGCCGCTGCATCGGGATGCATCCGAATCGGTTCTCGCCCGTGAATTTTCGACGCCTGGCTCACGGCGCCGTGATCGAGTTGGCTGTGCAGCCGCGTCTTGGGCTGGTTGGCGATGAGGTGCAGCGGAAAAGCCTCCGCACGTGGACCTTTCAGCCATTCATCAGGCTCGTACCATCGGGGATGGCCGACGCAGTCGTCGTAGCCGAAAGATTCGATGGTTTCGGAGAATATCTCGATCTTTCCGCTGGGTGTGCCAAGCGGATACTTCTCGGGATTCTCGCGGAAGTCGCCGAACAGAACCTCGTCGCCGCGCGTACGCATCCGGTAGTGACCATCGGCCCAGAAGTCCTCGAACGACGGGGTGTTGCCACCGTCCGCGTCGACGCTCGGCTGCCACTGACCGTAGAGGTGCTCGATCCATTGCTGCGACGATCGTCCCTCGGTAAACGTGTCACCGAATCCCAGCGCGTCGGCAAGTGCCGCGAAGGTCTCGTAGTCGTCGCGCGCACCTGCAAACGGTTCGGTGACCTGGTGCATCGCGACCAGCAACGCGTCGTTGCGCGTACAACTGAGATCGGAGCGTTCGAATGACGTGGTCGATGGCACCACGATGTCGGCGTGTCTGGCCATCGGCGTCCAGTACGGATCATGAACGACAATCGTGTCCGGACGTGCCAAAGCCCGCCGCAGCCTCGGGATGTCCTGATGATGGTGGAACGGGTTGCCGCCTGCCCAGTAGACCAGGCGAATGTCGGGATAGGTGAGGCGTCTGCCGTCGTAGTCGAAGTCTTCGCCGGGCGAGAGCAGAAGATCCGATACCGCAGCGACCGGAATGAAGTCCGTGACCGGATTCCGTCCTTGCGGGAAGGTGGGCAGCGGGTACGGGATCGACGTCATTCCCGGCTCGTTCATCGAACCGTAGCCGTGTCCGAATCCCCCTCCGGGAAGCCCTATCTGACCCAGCATCGCGGCGAGAGTCACCCCCATCCACGGGGCTTGCTCACCGTGTTTGATGCGTTGAAGTGACCAGGTGACAGAGACCAGCGTGCGACCGGCGGCCATGCGGCGGGCCAGGTCGACCAGTATCTCGGCAGGGATTCCTGAAATCTCCTGGGCCCAGTGAGGATCCTTCGCGATACCGTCACTGCGTCCGAGCAGGTACTCCTCGAATCGCTCGTAGCCGACGCAGTACCGGTTCAAGAATGCGATGTCATGCAAACCCTCCGAAGCGAGGACATACGCCAGCGCCAACATGATCGCCACGTCGGTCCCGGGAATCGGTGCGATCCAGTCACATTCACCGTCGAGATCGTCACGCAACGGGCTGATCGAGACGATCTTTCCGCCGCGACGACGGAGTGCGTCGATCGCGCCGCGAGTCGGATGCTCACTGGTACCACCGGCATTGACGCCAGTGTTCTTGATCGGCACCCCACCGAAGCACACCAACAGATCGGAATGTTGCGCGATGACGTCCCACGACGTGGAGCGTTCGAACAATTGACTGTGGGTCCCGACCACACGGGGCATGATGACGCCCGTTGCTCCGAGCGAGTAGCTGTGTACCGATTTGGTGTAACCGCCGAGTTGATTCAGGAACCGGTGAACCTGACTCTGCGCGTGGTGGAATCGACCGGCGCTGGCCCATCCGTATGAACCACCGAAGATCGCGTTGTTGCCGTGAGTGTCAACGACCCGGCGCAATTCGCGGGACAGCAGTTCTGTCAGTTCGTCCCACTCGACCGAGACGAACTCGTCAGAGCCCCGCTTTTCCGTGGGGCCTGGACCGTTCTCGAGCCAGCCACGACGCACTGCCGGGCCGGCCACTCTGCTGCGACTGCGCACCGAACCGGCGAAGTTGCCGAGCATCGGCGAAGGATTGGAATCTCCCTCGTACGGATGCACCGCAGTGACTTCGCCGGCTACCGATTCGGCAGTGAACATGCCCCAGTGAGACATGTGCTGATGACGCCGATTCGGCGTGGTGTCCACAGCAGCTACTTTCGATCAGGGAAGGGAAAGAACCAGCTTCTCGATGTCGACACGCGGTCCGGTGAAGAACGGAACCTCTTCGCGCACGTGCAAACGAGCCTCGGTGGCACGCAAGTCGCGCATGAGATCGACGATGCGAATGAGTTCCGGTGCCTCGAAGGCAAGAATCCACTCGTAGTCGCCGAGCGCAAACGACGGCACCGTGTTGGCGCGAACGTCCTTGTATCCGCGTGCCGCCATACCGTGATCGGCGAGCATCTTGCGACGGTCCTCGTCGGGAAGCAGGTACCACTCGAGCGACCGAACGAACGGGTAGACGCAGATGTAGTCGCCCGGATCCTCACCCGCGATGAACGACGGCACGTGGCTCTTGTTGAACTCGGCCGGACGGTGCACGGCGGAGTTGCTCCACACCGGAGCGCTGATCTTGCCCAGTGTCGTGGTGCGGCGGAAGTCCGAGTACGCGGCCTGCAGCTGCTCGATGCTGGCTGCATGGGTCCAGATCATGAAGTCTGCGTCTGCGCGCATGCCGGCGATGTCGTAGATTCCGCGAACCACGACGCCCTTGTCTTCGAGACCTTCGAAGAACAAGCGGGCGTCCTTGACCGCAGCTTCCCGATCGTCGCCCAGCACACCGGGTTCCACCTGGAACACGGAGAACATGAGGTATCGGATTTCAGAGTTCAGTTTGTCGAAATCAAGGCGTGCCATACCTCTATCGTGCCACCCGTTCGAAAATCCGTGTCGCCGCCGTCGTGCCAGTGGCAACACACGCCGGAACGCCGACGCCGTGTAGCCACGAACCGGCCACCTCGATACCGTCCAATGCTGCGACCAACTGTTCGATTTCAGCCACTTTCTGCACGTGACCTGGTGCGTACTGCGGCAGTCCCCCATGCCAGCGCTGGACAAAGGACGCAGCCGGACTCGCAGTGATTCCCGTCACTGTTGCAAGATCAGCGCGGGCCAGAGCGATCAGTTCGTCGTCGGCGCGATCGACTATGTCTGCGGCACCGAAGCGGCCGAACGACGCCCGCACGAGATGCTCACCCCGATCGGCGAGATGGGTCCACTTGCGACTGGACAGCGTGAATGCCTTGGCCGTGAGATCTGCGTCCGTCGCGACGAGGATTCCCGAATTCTCCGGCAACTCGACATTGCCCGGCAGACGCATCGCCACGACAGCCGAGGACGCCAGCTCGATCCGAGCCGCGATCCGGGCGACCTGTGGCGCGACGTCAGCGAGGAGCACTGCGGCGTTCGGAGCGGGAACTGCCAGGACAATCGCGTCGACCGCGCCGACCGGATCGATGAACCAGCGGCTCCCGTCGGCGCGCACGACTCCGGCCTCCGCGTGAACGACATGCGCGGCAGCTGCCTCTCGGAGTGCATCCAGGAGCACTCCGTATCCGTCCTTCAATGCACCGAAGACCGGCCCGGGAGCCGGCGTCGGCAGCGCCGCTGTCACGGCTTCGGACAGGCTCCGCGCTCCGGCGTCCAACGCCGCCGCGAGGGCCGGCAATGCGGCCCGTATTCCGATGTTCTCCGCCAATCCGGAGTACACACCCCCGAGCAGTGGATCAACTGAGCGGGCGACTACCTGATCGCCGTATCGATCCGAAACAAGTTGGGCCACACTGCTATCCGAACCCGGAGTCCAGTCGATCCGGCGCTCCGGTTCGGCGGCGATCCGCGCCAGGGTTGCGTCGTCGACAAGATCCTCGACCGCGTCGGCGCTCGCCGGAATGCCCATCAACGTGCCTACGGGGAGACGATGCAACGAATCCTGCGACCAGATCAACGGAGTGCGTCCCGCCGGATACACGATCTGGTCGGTGAGACCGAGCTCGGCCAGAAGTGCCGGAACCTCGGGCCGACGCGCAATGAACGCCTCGGCGCCGACATCGATCGGCCCGCCGCCGATATCGACCGTTCGCAACTTTCCGCCGAGCCTGCGGCTGTGGTCGACGATCGTGATCTCGGCGTCCGCTCCGAGGCTACGGCGAAGCCGGTAGGCGGCGACCAGGCCGGAGATTCCGCCCCCGATCACCGCTACCGACGGACGCGTTGTCCTCACAGCGAATGCACCAGCTCCACCGCCGCCGTGATTGCGGCCGGATCGGTATCCGGAAGAACACCGTGTCCGAGGTTGAAGATGTGCCCGATGGCGCCGGCCTCGATAGCGCGGTCACCTTCAGCCGCGATGCGTCTGACCTCACGGTCGACCGCCTCGGGACCCGCGAACAGCACTGCCGGATCGAGGTTGCCCTGCAGCGCCTTGCCCGGACCGACTCGCCTCGCGGCAACGTCGAGCGGAATACGCCAGTCGACGCCTACGACGTCAGCCCCGGCTTCACCCATAGCGCCGAGCAGTTCACCGGTACCAACACCGAAGTGGATACGCGGCACTCCTGCGCTCGCAACCTCGGCCAACACGCGCTCGGAGTGTGGAAGTACGAACTCGCGGTACTGCGCGAGCGAGAGGGCTCCGGCCCAGGAATCGAACAGCTGAACGGCGTCGACACCGGCGTGGAGCTGTGCCTGCAGGAAGCAGATCGTGATGTCGGCGATCTTGCCGAGGAGCTGGTGCCACGTCGCCGGATCCGACAGCATGAGCGCCTTGGTCTTCTCGTGGTTGCGGCTCGGTCCACCTTCGACCAGGTACGACGCCAACGTGAAGGGCGCTCCGGCAAACCCGATCAACGGCACCGAACCCAATTCGGCGGTGAGCAGACGCACAGCCTGCGCAATTGCGCCGACCTCGTCGGGCACCAACCGCGGCAGGGACGCGACATCGTCGATCGAGCGAACAGGATTGGCAACCACCGGACCGACACCGGCAACGATGTCGAGGTCGATGCCGGCTGCTTTCAGCGGCACCACGATGTCCGAGAAGAGAATTGCGGCGTCGACGTCGTGGCGACGCACCGGCTGCATCGTGATCTCACAGACCAACGCCGGATCGAAGCAGGACTCCAACATTCCGATTCCGGCGCGGATCTCGCGATACTCGGGCAGCGAGCGGCCGGCCTGCCGCATGAACCACACGGGACGCCGCACCGGCGTCCGACCGGTGGCCGCCGCCAACAACGGCGCATCCGGAAGCACGCGCCGTGCGCTGTACTCCGCTGACCCGATGGTGCCTGAATTCAAGTTGTCCAACCCGCTCATCAATCCTCGCGCTCTCCGCCAACATGTGTATTCGACCGCTCCCAATGCTGCCATGTTCGGCGCGTAGAAAAGTCCACGTCACATTTCGTGACGGTGCTCACACTTATCTGTGCGGAGCACGTCACAGTTGATCGGCGCGCCTCCACCTCAGGGACCTTTTCCCCGACTAACGTCCTGACCTGTGACAACTTCCGGATCCACCGCTGACCCGGCCGAATTCCGTGCCGCAATCGCCGCAATGGGCTCAGCACAGGTCCGGTCCGAGATCGAAGTCGGTCCGATACGCCCGCCACAACGACTTGCCCCGTACAGCCACGCAATCGGCGCCGAGGTGCTTCACCCCGAATCGGACACCGTGTCCGAGCAATCGGAAGGTGACGCCTTCGGCCGACTCATCTTGCTTTTCGACCCCGACGGGGACGAAGCCTGGAACGGCACCATGCGTCTGGTCGCCTACATCCAGGCCGATCTCGACGAATCACTTGCCGCTGATCCACTATTGCCAGAAGTTGCGTGGAGTTGGCTGGTGGACGCCCTCGAAGCCGGGGGCGCTCCGTTTGTAGCGCTCGGCGGCACGGTCACGGCAACAACGTCGGTTCGCTACGGCGACATCGCGGGGCCTCCGCGGGCGCATCAACTGGAACTGCGGGCCTCCTGGACTGCCACGTCAACGGAATTGGGACATCACGTCGAGGCATTCTGCGAAGTGCTGGCCTACGCCGCGGGCCTACCACCCGCCGGGGTAACAGAATTGTCGCGAAAGAACGACTGATCCCCAACGCCGGTTTGATCATTCCACCAAAATCTAACTAGAACCCGTTCTAAAATCGGTAGATGCAGCGTCTCAGCGGACTTGATGCCACCTTCCTGTACCTGGAAACGTCGACACAGCTACTCCACGTCTGCGGCCTGGTGATACTGGACCCGTCGACCATCCCGGGCGGTTACCGCTACCGATCACTACTCGGCGAGTTGGACTCCCGCATGGCCGCGATGCCGACGTTCCGGCGCAAGCTGAAAGATTCACGCTTGAACCTCGACTACCCCGTCTGGGTGGACGACCACGACTTCGATATCGAACGACACTGCCATCGCACATCGGTACCGGCGCCAGGTGGCCACGACGAGCTGGCAGAACTTGCCGGACATATCGCGAGCCAACCGTTGGACCGTTCCCGTCCGCTGTGGGAAATGTGGGTCATCGAAGGACTTGCCGACGGAACCATCGCCGTCATGTCGAAGATCCATCACAGTGCCGCTGACGGCATTACCGGTGCCAACATCCTGGCTCAACTGTGCAGTCTGGAACCGGAATCCCCCGCACTTGTAGACACCACAGCCGAGAGCGCCGGTGACGCCGGCACACTCGACATCGCTGTCGGCGGCCTCCTCGCCGTAATTTCCAGGCCTGCGCGGCTGGCGCGCCTCGTCCCCGGCGGTATCGCGATGCTGCCCAAATGGGTAACCCGCGCCCGCAAAGGCAGAGCGATGCCTGCGCCGTTCACCGCCCCTCGAACGTCGTTCAACGGCGCCATCACCGGTCATCGCAATATTGCCTTCGCCCAGCTCGACCTGGCCAAAGTGAAAGCCGTGAAGGACCGTCACGGCGTCAAGGTCAACGATGTCGTTCTTGCGCTGTGCGCCGGAGCGCTGCGCAACTACCTCGAGGAGCGCGGCGAGCTTCCCGAGGATTCGTTGGTCGCGATGGTTCCCGTGTCGGTTCACGGGAAATCCGACCGCGCCGGCACAAACCAGATCTCCGGTATGTTCACGCAACTGGGCACCCAGATCGTCGACCCACTCGACCGCTTGCGCGCGATCAGCGAATACAACGCGACCTCGAAAAACCATAACGAGGCGTTGGGCGCAAACATGCTTCAAGACTGGTCACAATTTGCGTCGCCGGCAGTTTTCGGCGCCGCAATGCGCGTCTACTCCTCGCTCAAGCTCGCAGAACGGCACCCCGTCGTGTCTAATCTCGTGGTGTCGAACGTTCCCGGCCCGCCGGTTCCGCTGTACTTCCTGGGCGCACGCATTACGGGAATGTTCCCACTGGGACCCATCTTTCACGGCGCCGGACTCAATGTGACGGTGATGTCGCTCGACGGCAAAGTAGATGTGGGCATTGTCAGTTGCACGGACCTGGCACCCCAATTGCACGAACTCGCGCAAGGATTCGCCCTGGCGCTCGACGAACTCCTGGGAGCAGCCGAGAAAGGCGACGAAGAAAGTGACGGGGAAGGTTGCGCAACTACGACGCCTTCTGCGACGTAGAGTTATCGATCATGTCCGAAGTCACCGATGATGCAACCGAGCCCACGTCCGATGTCGAACCACTCCTGGTGCCGCGTGACGGTGTGCCTGATGTCATCACCACCGCAGACGGGATCGCGAAGGCTGCCGCTGAATTGACAGCGGGCACCGGGCCTTTGGCTGTTGACGCCGAGCGTGCGTCGGGATTCCGGTACTCCGCCCGTGCGTATCTGATTCAGCTCAGACGCGAGGGTGCCGGCTCGTTTCTGATCGATCCGATCCCCACCGCCGCGGACATGGCACCGCTGGCCGAGGCGATCAACCCTCTGGAGTGGGTTCTGCATTCCGCAGATCAGGATCTACCCGGACTGGCCGAGTTGGGGTTGTATCCGGCTGTACTTTTCGACACTGAATTGGCGGGCCGACTGGCCGGATTCGAACGGGTCGGTCTGGCCGCGATCGTGGAACGCACGTTGCATGTCGAGCTTCGCAAGGGCCACGGCGCCGCCGACTGGTCGACACGGCCACTGCCGGCACCATGGCTGAACTACGCAGCGCTCGACGTCGAAGTGCTGCTGGAATTGCGCGACGCCATGGAAGCCGAACTGCGTGCACAAGGCAAATTGGATTGGGCAAAAGAAGAATTCGAGCACATTCGACTTGCCGGCCCGCCGAAGCCGAAGCCGGATCGTTGGCGCCGCACGTCGCACATCACGTCACTGAAGACCACTCGCCAATTGGCTGCGGTGCGGGCGCTGTGGCAAGCGCGTGAAGATCTCGCACGTAAGCGCGACGTGTCTCCCAGCCGAGTCCTGCCGGATTCGGCGATCATCGACGCGGCACTCAAGGATCCCCGGTCGATGGATGCGCTGCGGTCGCTGCCCGTGTTCGGCGGACCGAGGCAACGACGCTATTCACGAATCTGGATGGCTGCATTGGAATCAGCTCGGTCCCTGCCGGACAGCGAGCTTCCCCCGAAGACTCCACCGAACATCGGCCCGCCAGCTCCCGGACGGTGGGCGCGTCAGGATCCCGAAGCCGCCGATCGTCTGACCGCAGCCCGCGCAGCCTTGTCGGATCTCAGTTCCGAGGTATCGGTCCCCGTCGAGAATCTCCTGCAACCGGAGCTGGTGCGTCGTCTGTGCTGGGACTGGACAATCGAGCCGGGATCGGACATCGCCGTGGTCACGGCTGCGATCGAGACGAAGCTCACGTCCGGCGGCGCCCGATTGTGGCAGCGCACCTTGACCGTGCCGGTCCTCGCCGAGGCGCTGAACTCGGTAGTTCCGGCAGAGGACGACGCGGTCGCGGCCGAGGAGGAAGCAGCGGCAACCGGCGAATCCTGACGGGGTTGCGGGTGTGGGTGGAGCAATTCGACCCGTTAAGTTACCGGTGAGTAATGGGCAGTAGTACGCTTGTTACAAGGCCGGACGCTTGGCCGTGATTGCCGAACCGTAAGTCCCATCCGCCCAGCGCGTGGTGGGCATCTCCATCAGGAGGAATTCGCGTGGCTCCATCCACACACAACCAACGCAACGTCGTCTTTGTCGACGGCATTCGCACCCCGTTCGGCAAGGCAGGCCCCAAGGGCATGTACGCCGAGACGCGTGCAGACGACCTGGTCGTCAAAGCCATCCGCGAACTGCTTCGTCGCAACCCGCAGCTGGATCCCGCGCGGATCGACGAAGTGGCGATCGCTGCCACCACTCAGACCGGTGACCAGGGACTGACCATCGGCCGCACCGCCGCGATCCTCGCCGGCCTGCCCGAAACCGTCCCCGGATTTGCCATCGACCGCATGTGCGCCGGCGCGATGACCGCCGTCACTACCACCGCGTCGGGCATCGGCTTCGGCCAGTACGACGTTGTTGTCGCCGGTGGCGTCGAGCACATGGGCCACCACCCGATGGGTGAGGGCGCAGACCCCAACCCGCGCTTCCTCGCCGACCGTCTGGTCGACCCGAGCGCACTCGTGATGGGTAACACCGCAGAGAACCTGCACGACCGGTTCCCGACCATCACCAAAGACCGCACGGACGCCTACGCCGTGAACAGCCAGAACAAGTACGACGCTGCCAAGAAGGCCGGCTTCATCGCCGACACGCTGGTTCCCGTCGCGACCCGCAGCGCAGCCGGTTGGGGGCTCGCCACCGAGGACGAGCCGCCGCGCCCCGGAACCACCGTCGAAGACCTCGCGAAGCTCAAAGCGCCGTTCCGCCCCGCCGGGCGCATCACCGCCGGTAACGCCGCAGGCCTCAACGACGGCGCCACGGCAGCACTTCTCGCCGGTGAAGACACCGCAGCGGAGCTCGGACTGCCCGTCGGCATGCGCATGGTCGGCTTTGCCTACCAGGGCGTCGACCCTGCGGTCATGGGTATCGGACCGGTCCCCGCCACCGAGAAGCTTCTGGCACGCACCGGTCTGAAGATCGAGGACATCGGACTTTTCGAGATCAACGAAGCGTTCGCGGTTCAGGTTCTCGCGTTCCTCGAGCACTACGGCATCGCCGACGACGACCCCCGCGTCAACCAGTGGGGCGGCGCCATCGCGTGTGGCCACCCCCTCGCCTCGTCGGGCGTGCGCCTGATGACGCAGCTCTCCCGCCAGTTCGCGACACGCCCCGACGTGCGCTACGGCTTGACCACCATGTGCATCGGCCTCGGCATGGGTGGCACCGTCATCTGGGAGAACCCGAACCACGCTGACTACCAGGCAGGAGTTAACTAAATGTCTGATATTGCAACAGCATTCGCCGACGAGGTCGTGACGAACGCGTACACCAAGATCATCTCGGTCCCCGGCATCGAGGGCCCGTTTGCACTGATCACCCTCGACAACGGCTTCGACCACACCAAGCCGTCGTCCTTCGGCCCCGGCGGGCTCGCATCCTTCGACGCCGCACTGGACGAAGCTTTTGCCGCGAACCCGGTCGCCATCGCCGTGACCGGCAAGCCGTTCATCTTCGCCGCCGGTGCGGACCTCAAGGGTGTTCCCGCGATCACCTCACGTGAGCAGGGACTCGAGCTGGGCCGCTTGGGCCACAAGGTGTTCCGACGCCTGCGTGAGTCCTCCGTTCCCACGTTCGCCTTCATCAACGGTGTCGCCCTTGGCGGTGGCCTCGAGGTCGGCCTGCACAGCCACTACCGCACGGTTGCCGCCAACGCGGGCGCACTCGGTCTTCCGGAAGCATTCCTCGGTCTGGTCCCCGGATGGGGTGGCACGCAGTTGCTCCCCAACCTCGTCGGCCCGTCCAACGCCGTCACCGTGGTGATCGAGAACTCGCTCAACCAGAACAAGGTGCTCTCCCCCAAGAAGGCACTCGAACTCGGCGTCGTCGACGTCGTTCTCGATTCCGCCGACTTCATCGAGCAGTCACTCGCCTGGGCCGCGCAGGTTCTCGCCGGTACCGTCACCCCCGCTCGCCCCGAGATCGATCGCGGCCAGGGCTGGGACGACGCGATCGCCCGTGCGAAGGCCATCGTCGACGGTAAGACCAAGGGCAACGCTCCCGGCGCCGTCAAGGCTGTCGAGCTGCTCGAACTGGCTCGCACCACCGACATCACGGATGCGGCTTCGCTCGACAAGGGCTTTGCGGCCGAGGACGAGGCGCTTGCCGATCTCCTCCTGACCGACGAGCTCCGCGCCGGCCTGTACGCCTTCGATCTGGTGAACAAGCGCGCCAAGCGTCCCGCCGGAGCGCCCGACCGTTCGCTGGCCCGCAAGGTCAACGGCGTCGGCATAGTCGGTGCCGGTCTCATGGCCAGCCAGCTCGCGCTGCTGTTCGTCCGCCAGCTCAAGGTGCCGGTCATCCTGACCGACATCGACCAGGAGCGCATCGACAAGGGTGTCGGCTACGTCCACACCGAAATCGACAAGCTCCTCGGCAAGGGGCGCCTGTCCCCCGACGCCGCGAACCGTCTCAAGGCCCTCGTCTCCGGCTCACTCGACAAGGCCGCGTTTGCCAAGACCGACTTCGTCATCGAAGCCGTCTTCGAGAACATGGACGTCAAGAAGAAGGTCTTCGCGGAACTCGAGCAGTTCATCGCTCCCGAAACCATCCTCGCGACCAATACCTCGTCGCTCTCCATCACGGAGATGGCGTCCGAGCTGAAGCATCCCGAGCGCGTGGTGGGCTTCCACTTCTTCAACCCGGTTGCCGTTCTCCCGCTCCTCGAGATCATCAAGGGCAGCAAGACCGACGACGCTACGCTCGCAACGGCTTTCGCCACCGCGAAGTCACTGAAGAAGTCTGCTGTCCTGTGCGGCGACAAGGCCGGCTTCGTCTTCAACCGCCTCGTCACCCGCACGTTGGGTGAGGTCATGTCCGCCGTCGACGAAGGCACCCCCTTCGACGTCGCGGACAATGCCATCGCCGAACTCGGCATGCCGATGTCGCCGTTCACCCTGCTGGCCCTCGTCGGACCCGCGGTTGCACTGCACACCGGCGAGACCCTGCAGGCGTCGTACCCGGAACGGTTCAAGAGCTCGCCCGGTCTCGAAGCACTCGTCGAAGCCCGCAAGCCCGGCGTCTGGACCTGGGGCGAGAACGGCCAAGCTGTCGATCCCGAGGTTGCCGCGCTGTGGCCTCGAGGCGACAAGGTGTCCACCTCGGAAGAAGTACTCGAGCGCACACGCCGTGCCTTCGCCGAGGAAATCCAGATCATGCTCGACGAAGGCGTCGTAGCGGCAGCCGAGGACATCGACCTCTGCCTGCTGCTCGGCGGCGGATTCGGATTCTGGAACGGTGGCATCACGCCGTACCTGGACCGCACCGGCACCTCCGAGGCCGTCAACGGCAAGCGCTTCCTCGCGCCTGGTGTTGCAAGCGTCTGATTCCCTCGCTCTGACAAAGCCGAACGGCGCACTCGAATTTTCCGGGTGCGCCGTTCGCGATAGTTCACACTGTGCGGCAGCTCAAAACACTGTTCCGACATCCTCTTTCACAATGTAGCCAAGTGCTCGCTCCGCCACGGCAGCGATAGTCATCGACGGATTGCACGCAGCAGCATTACCCGGCATCAAGGCACCGTCAAGCACGTACAGTCCGCGCTGGCCCTGCACGCGACCTTCGAGATCGCAGACCGTTCCCATACACGCGCCGCCGAGCGGATGCCACGTCGACGACAGCAGCGCATTCGTGTCGGTGAGGATGCCGGTGTTCCCGGCGATCTTGTGGGCGGCCGGCCCGATGTGGCCGAGCTGGATGGCAGAGTCGCCGTCCTTCGGCCAACGGAGCACTGCCTCGTCCCGCGCGGAGTCGTACACAAACCGGCCTCGGTCTCTACTGACACCGAATCCGACCATCACCGTGCTGTGCGCATCGAACGGCACCGGCGGGAACGACGCCTGAATGAGGGTGAACGCCGAATCCGGGTCGTCCCAGTTCCGGCTTCCGTAGACAACCGGGCCGCCTTGGGTGCTACCGAAATTCTCAGTGGGGTCGGACCAGATGTAGATGCGGTCGGCATTGGTGCCCCAGCCGCCGCCCAACTCGCCGGGCAGATCGGGAATCCGCCCCTGCGCACCGGCCCGCACGAGCAACTTGGTCGTGTTGGCGCTGCCCGCGGCCATGACCAGTGCCTTTGTCGTCAGGATCTTGTTCTCGAGCACCTGACCGGCTGTGTCGGTGCGGTTCACATATACCCGCCACCGGCCGTCTTCCGCGCGTTCGACGTCGGTAGCCTGGTGCAACGTCTCGACTTTCACCAATCCTGTGGCTTCTGCGGCGGCGATGTAGGTGACGTCCACCGAGTGCTTGCCGCCGTTGTTCACGCCCAGTGCGCCGTCGCCGTTGGTGTACGAGGCTTTCATCTCACCGCGCAGTTCGGCCAGCGCAAAGTCCCAGTCGATCGGCATCGGGATTTTGGACACCGGAAGCCCGGAACGCGTTGCATTGCGGGCGAATACACGGGCTGCCTCGTAGTTCGGACTCGCAACCAACTCGTCCGGCGTTACTGCGAGTTGCAGCATGGATGCCACGCGCTGATAGTGGACGCGGTCCATCGTCGCGTAGTCCAACTGCTCGGGAAAGTGCTCGTTGAAGACGGATTCGGCAGGTTGCAGCGTCATACCCTGATACACCAACGATCCACCGCCAACGCCGGCCGCGCAGATCGATGTCATGTTCTCCCCGGACACCGTCTCCAGCAACCCGACGTACGGCTCGAAAGCAACCGGTCTCCCGAAGAGCGTCGGACTGGACTGGTGCCACAGGATCCTTTTGTCAGGACTGGCCGGATGGGGAAATGTCTCGGCATTGGGACCCGACGGCCACCGAATTCCCCTCTCCAGCACCGTAACCGGAACGCCCGCCTCGGCCAGACGAAGCGCGGTCACGCCGCCACCGAATCCCGAACCGATCACGACAACGCGGTGTTCTTCGCGGGTGAGCGGCACCCCGACGGTTCTGGCAGCGGTACCGGCATTGGCCCGGGCAACACTCGGTATGGCCATTGCGGCCATTGCCGCGGCGGCTCCGGACAGAAAGGCTCGCCGTTTCAGTGCAGACATAGCTGTGCTCCCTTGGTGAATCGCCGATGTGCCGGCGGCGAAAACTCACGGGGCACCAGAAAATCAGGGGGAAGTGCCTAGTTCCGTATGGACAAAACAACCGAGCGAGTCCAAAACTAGACACTTACCGGAAAAGTGTCAAGAAAAGTTGAAGAGAAGGCTGATATCTAGGCTGTGGAACCCATTGCGGGTTGAAGCCAGCGAGTGAGAAAAGTTCGTAAATCGTCGTCGGAGTGGATGGACTCACTGTCGAACGCAATGACCGACAAACCCAGTCGAACGGCAATTTCGATAATGCCGTCCAACTCATCCTCGGTTGCGAGACCTCGCTCCACGATGGGCGAAAGAAACTCGTGTGCAACAGGTTTGGCACGTACCATCATCTCCGCCGAGAACACCGGATCACCCCGTTCGGCGAGCAACAACGTCGTCAGCACCGGGTGCGCCCGCACCTCGGCCCGTGACGCCACGATGAATTCGACGACGTATTCGCAGGCGCTCTCCACAGTAGCCAGTCGAGCCTTGATACCACTCAACATCTCGACAGTAAGATCGGACATCGCCTTCGACACCACTTCTTCACGGGACCCGAAGTTGGAGTACACAGTCTGGCGCGACACACCGGCTTCATGAGCGATCGCCGCCATGTTGACGGCCTCGAACCCGCCACCCTCGATCAGTCGAAGCGTGGCGTTCAAGATCTTCTGCTGCGACCGCACCGGACAATTATCGCCTATTACTACCCGATTCACCCAAACCAGGATTGCAACAAGGCCGCAGGTCACGACGATTTTCGAACCACTCGTGAAGATTTTCGGGCGAAATCACACTTTCGTGACCCAGTTCACGAAATTATGGGCTATGTTGTTACTCGCCGGTAGCTCATAGGGGTGAGCTCCGCACCACACCTTCCGAGCACTGCCGAGATCGATTGCCGCACCTATGCGTACGGCGTTCCGATCCGGCACGCGGGACTCTGCCGAGGACCGTCTTTCACACTTCTTTCTGTCGATCGCAGCAACTCGTGCGCTGTCGTCGACACGCATCGAGAGGCTTCCATGAAGAAGTTGTCCGCAGCATTTCGGCGCACGTCCACTCGACGACTCCGGATGGCCACATTGGTCGGCATGTCCGTCGTCGCAACATCGCTCTGCACCGTCACCGCGATCAACCCGGCCGCTGCCGCTCCGGCGATCCCCGAGTTTTATCAACCGCCGGCGGAATTCCCAGAAGTTTCCGGAAGTGTCATTCGCACTGAGCCGATGACCCTGCGGGCATCACTACCCGCGTACAACGGTCCGTGGCCCGCGCCGGCGCAACGAGTCATGTACACATCACGACTCCAGGACGGCACGCCCGCCGCGGTGACGGGCACCTACATCGACTCGTCGAAGCCGTGGCAAGGGACCGGCGAGCGACCAACCGTTGTCATCGGACCGGGCACGATGGGCCAAGGCGACCAGTGCGCACCATCGCGTGCCTTTCCCGACGCACTGCTGATCCAAACCGATCCACTGTCGATGTCCGCAAATCAGGAACTGTTCTCCGCCGGAACCTGGAATGCATTGGGGGCCCGCGTTTTTGTCACCGACTACATCGGTCTGGGCACCCCCGGCGTCCACACCTACGTCAATCGAATCGAAGAAGCACACGCAATGCTCGACGCCGCCCGGGCGGCGAACATTCTCAGTGGAACCGGCTCCGACACTCCCTTGGCTTTCTGGGGATACTCGCAGGGCGGCGGAGCGGCTGCAGCAGCGGCCGAACTCCAGCCGAGCTACGCACCGGAACTCAATCTCGCGGGAACCTGGGCTGGCGCTCCTCCCGCTGATCTGCGATCGGTACTCGGACAGATCGACGGCAACCTGATCGGCGGGGTCGTCGGATTCAACATCAACGGATTGCTCGCGCGTTATCCTGACCTGAATACATCGTTGGACAAGCGAATCACGCCGCAAGGGCGCGCGGTTCTTGATCAACTGTCCACCGAATGTGTCGGCGACATCATCGTGAAACACCCCTTCATGCGCACCGACGCACTGACGGTCGACGGCCGGCCCCTCCTTGCACACTTGGACGAGATCCCTGAAGCGGCAACGATTCTCGATGAACAACAGGTCGGCAACCTGACGCCTACGTCTCCAGTTCTCGTGACCAGCGGAATCAACGACGACACCATCCCCTATTCCCAGGCTCGCAGCCTTGCGCAGTCGTGGTGCTCACGCGGTGCCACGGTCACCTTCAGAACCAACGACCTGCCACCGATCGCACCCGGTACAACCTTTGTTAACCACTTCGGTCCGGAAATCATCGACGGATTCGGCCCGAACAACGCATTCGACTACCTCCGCGATCGCTTCAATGGAGTACCGGTGAGTGGATGCCAGTTCGACTGATCCCGAAGAGGTCGCTCTCAGGCCGCCGGAACAGGTTAGGCTTTCCTACATGAAAACTACCGTTCGCGGATGGGCAGCACTGGGTCTGGCTGCACTCACCGCCACCGCACTCGTAGCCTGCTCATCCGATTCGGACTCCTCGTCTGCTCCGGCGAACTCGGAGGGTTTCCCGGTCAGCATCGACAACGTCTTCGGCACCACCACGATCGAAACCCAACCGGAACGGTTGGTCACCCTCGGCTGGAACGCTCAGGACATCCTCTACGCCCTCGGTCTCACTCCGGTCGGACAGCCCAAGTACACATACGGGGCCGACGACAACGGAGTGATGCCGTGGGCACAGGAATACTTCGACGCTGACAAGACCACGCTGTTCGACATGCCGGCCACTGGCGAGCCGCCCGTCGAAATCGTGGCTTCCCTGACTCCCGACGCGATCCTTGCCCCATACGAAGGATTCGAGAAATCGGTCTACGAACAGCTGAGCAAGGTTGCGCCGACTGTCGCCTATCCCGGCGATGCGTGGCAGACAACCTGGCAGGACCAGACACGCATTGTCGGAAAGGCCGTAGGCAAGCCGACCGAAGCCGACGCATTGATCGAGGGCCTCGACACCACTCTCGCCGACACTGCCGCTGCGCATCCCGAATACGCCGGAAAGACCATTGCCGTCGTCAACTTCGACACCGACGCCAGCAACGTCAACGTGTACCTCCCGACGGATCCCCGTGTGCAGGTGTTGAACGAACTCGGGTTTGTCAACGCTCCTGGCGTCGAAAAGCTCGGCGCTGCCAATGCCGGTGGGTCGTTCTTCACGACGCTCTCCTACGAGAACATCGCCGACATCGACGCCGACGTGATTGTCGGCTTCACCGACGGAACCACCGACCCGGCAAGCATTCCCGCGGTCAGCGCACTCGACGCCGTCAAGCGCGGATCGACGGTCTTCCTCAGCGACACCAGAGTCATCGGCGGCCTCAGCAACGTCAACGTACTGAGCACCCCGTGGGTCCTCGACCAGATAACGCCGTCGTTGACGGAAGCTGCCAACCGCGTCGGCTGACAGTAAGTAACCCCCGCTTGTCGGTGTCACGACCTAGGCTCTGCGCATGCCTGAACTTGCTACTTCCGTGACCAGAGTTGTCAATGCACCCGTGGACACCGTGTGGCAGGTCGTCACCGACCTCGACGGCGCGGTCGACACCCTCACCGGCGTAACCCGTATCGAACGGCTTGCCGGTGAGGGGTACGCCGTGGGCACCAGGTGGCGTGAAACCCGCAAGCTGATGGGCAAGGAAGCATCCGAGGAAATGTGGGTCGTGGAGGTCGAGGCGCCCATTCGCACTGTGGTGAAAGCACATTCGAACGGCATGGACTACACGTCCGGATTCACGCTGAAGCCCGCACCCGGCGGCACGCTCCTCGAAATGAACTTCGCCGGCGTTTCCGAAGCCCAGTCGGCCGTGTCCAAAGTCCTCGGTGCTGTATTCGGGCGCCTCGGGCTTCGAATCACCCGAAAGATGATGGCTGCGGATCTCGCGGACTTCGCCGCAAAGGCCGAACGGATCGCATCAACCTGACGCGCGATCGGCGTCGCCGATGAATGTCCCGAACAACTCAGGTGGATAACAAGACTCGACTAACCGCCAAATCGCGCGTGGTGGGCGTAGCGTCCAGAGTGCTTTTACACGCGGACGACGCAGCGGGGCATCGTTCACTTGGCCCGGAGGGGGCAGGAATGGCATTCAGCGGTACCACCGACAGTGGCGGTTCCGGCGCTACACGCGCCGCCGTCGGACATGCAGTTCTCTTTGCCGGCGCTGCCGCGCTCGGCGGATTCCTGTTCGGATACGACACAGCTGTCATCAACGGAGCCGTCGGAGCGATCCGCGACAAATACGACATCGGCGCAGGTGCCACCGGCCTGACCGTGTCCCTGACCCTGCTCGGCGCAGCCTTGGGCGCTTGGATAGCGGGGTCACTAGCTGATCGACTCGGTCGCATCCGCGTCATGCAGATCGCGGCAGTGCTCTTTGTTGTCGGCGCCGTCGGTTCGGCCGTTCCGTTCAGTGTCTACGACCTGACATTCTGGCGCATCGTCGGTGGCGTCGCTGTCGGTTTTGCGTCGGTGATCGCGCCGGCATACATCGCGGAGATCTCGCCGGCCGCTATCCGCGGCCGCCTCGGTTCGATGTATCAATTGGCCATCGTGCTCGGAATTGCGGTGTCACAGTTGGTCAACTACGCCCTGCAAGCCGCTGCCGGTGGCGCGCGCAATCAGATCGCGGGCCTCGAAGCCTGGCAGTGGATGCTGATGCTCGAGGCAGTACCTGCACTTCTGTATCTCGTGATGACCACCACGATCCCGGAGTCTCCGCGCTTCCTCGTCGCTCAAGGCAAGGATGATCGGGCACGCAAGATCATCTCCGACCTCGAAGGCGGCGACCATGACGCCGTCACCGGCCGGATGAACGAAATTCGCGAGTCTCTCAAACTCAAGCAGGCCAAAACCACTGTGCGCGAGCTCTTTTCGAAACGACTCGGTGTCTCGTACCTGGTCTGGCTCGGCATCGCCTTGGCAGCACTCCAGCAGCTGGTCGGAATCAACGTCATCTTCTATTACTCCAGCACGCTGTGGCAGGCCGTCGGATTCGGCGCAGACCGCTCGCTCCTGATCAGCGTCGTCAGTGCGCTGGTCAACATCGTCGGCACCTTCGTCGCGATTGCCGTCATCGACCGCGTCGGACGAAAGCCGTTGCTGCTGGTCGGTTCCGCCGGTATGGCAATCTCACTCGGCACCGCGGCTATCTGTTTCCATTCGGCAACAGTGACAAAGAACGAGATCGGCGAATCCGTCGCGACCCTCAGCGGCGCCAACGCCACCATCGCCCTCATCGGTGCAAACGCGTTTGTGTTCTTCTTCGCGCTGTCATGGGGACCTGTCGTCTGGGTCCTCATCTCCGAGATGTTCCCCAACCGTGTGCGCGCTACCGCAGTCGGTCTCGCCACTGCAGCAAACTGGGTCGCCAACTTCCTGGTGTCCTGGACCTTCCCGTCGCTGGCCGATTGGAATCTGTCGCTCACCTACGGCGGCTACGCGGTGATGGCACTGCTGTCCCTGTTCGTGGTGCTGAGATTCGTGAAGGAAACACGAGGCAGCACACTCGAATCGGTGCAGTAATTGCAGCACCAGCGCATATACGTATCGGCACTGCTGGGAAGCAATTTCCAGCAGTGCCGATCTGTATGAAGCGCTACTCAGCCTTGGGCGGGAGCGTCGCCACGTGCAGGCGCATCCTCGTTAACGTGAACCGCGGAGCCACCCATGCTGGCCACCCAACCGGTGATCTTCAGGGACAGATCCTGCGCCGTCAGACCCAGTTCCTGATGGATGGCTTCACGGGAGGCGTGATCCAGGAACTGCTGCGGCACACCCATGTCGCGGCACGCGGTGTGAACACCCGCAGCCCGCAACGCTGCGGAAACCGTCGATCCGATACCGCCGTGCACCCCGCCGTCTTCGAGAGTGACAACCAGCGCGAACTTGTCGGCAACCTTGACCAATGCGTCCGAGACGGGCAGAACCCAACGCGGATCGACAACGGTCACCGCGATGCCCTGCTTGTCGAGACGATCGGCGATCGCGAGGGCCAAGGAGGCAAATGGTCCGACGGCAACGAGGAGCACATCGCCGCGATCGCCGTCGGATTCACGAAGCACGTCAATTCCGTCGAGCCGCTTGATCGCCGGAATCCCCTCGGGGACAGCGCCTTTCGGGAACCGGACGACGGTGGGACCGTCGTCGACCTTGAGTGCTTCGTCCAATTCTTCACGGAGCGTGACGGCGTCACGTGGAGCCGCAACACGAATTCCGGGAATGATGCCGAGCAGGGACAAGTCCCAAACCCCGTTGTGGCTGGCGCCGTCGACCCCGGTGACGCCGGCACGGTCGAGAACTACCGTGACCGGCTGCTTCAGGAGCGCAACATCCATGAGCAGCTGATCGAAGGCACGGTTGAGGAAGGTCGCGTAAATAGCGACCACCGGGTGCAATCCGCCGAGCGCCAATCCAGCTGCCGACGTCATCGCATGCTGCTCCGCGATACCGACGTCGAACATGCGGTCGGGGAACTTCTCCGCGAACGCGGCCAGGCCTGTCGGGCCGGCCATCGCGGCGGTGATCGCCACGATGTCCTCGCGGCGCGAAGCCTGCTCGATCAACTCGGCGGAGAAAACTGATGTCCAGTCGAGTGCCGGCGTCTTGTCGGAGCGACCGGTCACGGGGTCGATGACCCCGGTTGCGTGCATCTGATCCGCGATGTCGTTCTCGGCGTGCGCGTAACCGTTGCCTTTACGGGTGACGGCATGAACGATCACCGGTCCGCCGTATGCCTTGGCCCGGCGCAACGCCGATTCCATGGCCTGCTCGTCATGGCCGTCGACAGGGCCGAGGTACTTGATGCCGAGGTCGGTGAACATGACCTGCGGGCTGACCGCGTCCTTGAGACCGGCCTTCATTCCGTGCAGTACCGAGTAAGCAGCGCGACCCACCCAGGGAAGCTTCTTGACCATCCTGCGACCGTTGTCGAGGGCCCGCTCGTAGCTCGGAGCGGTACGCAGCGCAGAAAGGTGATCGGCAAGTCCGCCGATGGTAGGCGCATACGAACGACCGTTGTCGTTGACGACGATCACTACGGAACGATCCTTGCCGGCCGCGATGTTGTTGAGGGCTTCCCAACACATTCCGCCGGTGAGCGCACCGTCACCGACAACGGCGACAACGTGTCGATCTTGACCGGTCAGCGCAAACGCCTTTGCCAAACCGTCGGCATAAGACAGTGCAGCTGAAGCGTGGGAGGACTCGACCCAGTCGTGCTCACTCTCGGCACGGCAGGGATACCCAGACAAACCACCCTGCTTACGCAAGGTCTCGAACTGATCCTTGCGTCCGGTCAGGATCTTGTGGACATACGCCTGATGCCCAGTGTCGAAGATGATGGCATCTTGCGGAGAATCGAAAATTCGATGCAGGGCAAGGGTCAGCTCGACAACCCCGAGATTGGGGCCGAGGTGACCACCGGTGGCAGCGACCTTCTGCACCAGGAACTCACGAATCTCGTCAGCCAACTCCGAAACCTCGGCGTGGCTCAACTGACGCAGATCGTCAGGACCTTGAATGCGGGCAAGAACACCCAACGAGATCGCTCCTTCCGTGCTTCACAGCTGCACCGGTGCGCGCCGCGGCTGTCTGTACGACAGTTCTGTCAGTCTACGGAGCGACTCAGCGAACCGACACGCGGACTCGGCGGTATTCACCTATAACTTCGAGTTACAGCACCACCGGGGCGGCGGTCCGTGACTGCAATCACAGACAAAACGGATGGCCGGTCTTGTAGATATCCGCTCGGCGACCACAAATTGTCGAACTCGTCCGCCTACAGTCATCCTATGGGAAACGTGGTTGACGATCTGATCGCCCGAGTCTTCGACAACGTCCGATCACTCGATGCCGGAGAAGTCGCCGACTACATACCCGAACTTGCTGCCGTCGCCCCCGATTCGTTCGGGATCTGCCTCGCCACCATCGACGGATACGTCTACGAAATCGGCGATTCCCGACATCCCTTCACGATCCAGTCGATCTCCAAGCCGTTCACGTACGCACTCGCTCTCGCCGATCGCGGTGCCGAGGCCGTCGACGCCAAGATCGACGTCGAACCGTCCGGTGAGCCGTTCAACGAGATCAGCCTCGATCCCCTCACCGAGCGACCACGGAATCCGATGATCAACGCGGGCGCGATCACCGCGGCCTCGCTGGTGACGGGGGCAGATCAAGCAACCCGCTTCGAACGAATTCGCGCAGCATATTCGCGTTACGCAGGCCGGGAGTTGCCGTTCAACGAAGCCGTCTACGAATCCGAAGCGCGCACCGGACATCGCAATCGCGCGATCGGACACATGCTGCGCTCGTTCGATGTGATCTCCGGCGACCCCAACGACGCCGTCGACCTGTACTTCCGTCAATGCTCCATCGACGTGACGTGCCGCGACCTGAGCCTGATGGCCGCGACGATGGCCAACAACGGCGTCAATCCGTTGACCCGCGAGCGCGCACTCACCGCCGTCGGCGTCGAACAGGTCCTCAGCGTCATGTCGACGTGTGGAATGTACGACGGCGCCGGGAAGTGGCTGGTCGAAGTGGGGTTACCCGCCAAGAGTGGCGTCGGCGGCGGCGTCATGGCAGTTCTTCCCGGGCAGATCGGGATCGCCGTCTACTCCCCCAGACTCGATGCTCACGGAAACAGCGTTCGTGGTGTGGCCGCGGCAAAGGCGCTGTCCAAGGAGTTGGAACTTCACTTCCTCCATGTGACGCGTGCGTCGAGGTCGTCGATCCGCGCGCGATACAACGTGACTCAGGCTCCTTCCCGAGTCAGGCGCACACCCACCGAACAGGCTGTTCTCGAAGACGTCGGCAAGCGGAGCCGGATCTACGAACTGCACGGCGATCTCCTGTTCACCGGCGCGGAGTCCGCCGTGCGCGAGATCGGTTCGGTGGACGAAGGACTCGAAGTGGTCGTGATCGACGTACGACGGGTCGACGACGCGAGCGACGTGGCGATTCGCATGATCACGGCTCTGCGGACCCAACTGGCCGACAAGGGTTGCGCCGTGGCATTGGTGGATCCGAGCGGGCTTCTCGGACAGGCAAGTTCGAGCATCAATCCCGCGCAACGCGGCGGACGGGTTTTTGCCGACCTCGACGCGGCGATGGCGTGGTGCGAGGACGCTCTCCTGACGCTCCACTGCTCACAGCAGCGTCAGCCGGCGAGCATGTCGATCGAGGATCACCCCGTCCTCGACGCCTTGTCACCGAAACAGGTGTCTGCCTTCGTGTCTCAGCTCGAGAGCCGAACGTATGCCAGGGGCGAAACTATCGCCCGCCGCGGTGATGCGGCGTCAGGGTTCTATTTGATTCTGCAAGGACAGGTCAGCACGACGTTCACCGACGTTCAAGGCCTCACGCACCGGATCGCGACGTTGTCCGCCGGAATGACGTTCGGCGAGATGACGATGTTCCTGAACTCCCGCTTCCTCAACGACGTCCGGGCCGACACCACTGTGGTTGTGGCTGTCCTCACGACTGCGCGGTACAACGAACTGACCTCTGCGGCACCGGAACTCAAACTTGCGCTGCTCGAGAGCCTGGCATCGGGCGCGTACGAACAACTCGACATGACCTTGCGCAGCGTTATCGGCGCAGGACGCATCTGATCGGAGAAGCCCCATGACCTTCACTCATTCGGAACAGTCGGACGCGACCAGCGTGACGGTCAGTGGAATCGGCCGCGCAACAGCCACTCCCGACATTGCCCGGTTGTCGATTGGCATCTCGGTGACAGACCCGGCAGTTGCCGACGCGTTCGGTGCCCTGGCCAGGCACTCGACCGCATTGACGGACGTACTGCACGCACACGGCATCCGCGGAGCCGACCTCGTGACAACAGGATTGAGCATCCACCCGCAGACTCAGTGGGTGGACGGCGGCCGAGCAGAAACCACCGGTTTCACTGCGTCGACGACATTTCGAATAGTAGTGCGCGAGTTGAGTGCGAACAGCTCGCATTCTCCCGCCGCCGTTATCGCTGATTGTGTGTCCGCCTCCGGCGACGCGATCCGACTCGACAGCGTGGCATTCGACCTCGAGGATCGAACGGCGCTGGCCGAGCTCGCCCGCGAATCTGCCTGGGCGTCAGCACAATCAAAAGCCGCACAGTTCGCGGCCCTGGCACGGAAAAATCTGGTCGACACCCTCGAGATTGTCGAGGGCGCCGACCAGATGGTCCCGGTGCACGGTGTATTTGCCGCGGCTCGGGCAGATTCTGCTCCGCTAGCCGTCGAACACGGTGAGATCGAGGAAACGATCTCGATCCGTGTTCGATGGTCTATGGCGTGATCAGCGTGAAGCCGACTTTTCGAGGTTGACCTCGTCCGCCTCGGGTACAACGATGTCGATCGTGGTTCGCAGTGCCCGGTTCGGGATGAAGGAAACCGCTACCAAGGTGACGATGGCAACAACGGCTGCGACCAGGAAGATGCGTCCCGTTGCGTCGCCGTACGCGAATCGAACGATCTGTCCGACGAAGTCGGGCATGTTGTTCAGGTCGAGTCCGTCCTGCAAGCTCTTGCCTGCAACCATCTGCTGCTCGGGCGGCAGTGCGGACACGGATTCCTTGGTCAGGGTGCCGACGCGACTTGCCAGGATGGAACCCAGTACCGACACGCCGATCGCACCACCGAAGGTACGGAAGAACGCAACGATACTGCTTGCCGCGCCGATGTTTTCGACGCTGACGGTGTTCTGGACCGCGAGCACGATGTTCTGCATCAGCATGCCGGTACCCAAACCGACGATGGCCATGAAGATTCCGATGGTCCACAGGTTGGTCGCGTGGTCGATCGTCGAGAGCAGACCGAAACCGATGAGCAGCAGCACTGCGCCGGAAACAACGAACGGCTTCCACTGACCGAATTTGGTGATCATCTGACCCGAGCCGACCGAGGCGACGAGCATGCCTGCCACCATGGGGATGGTGAGCAGTCCGGCTGCCGTCGGATCGAAACCGCGAGCTGTCTGGAAGTACTGCGTCAGGAAGGTCGTCGCACCGAACAGGCCGACACCCACTGCGACCGACGCGATGATTGCCAACGCGGTGGTGCGCTCGGTGATGATCTTGATCGGCAGGATCGGATCCTTGACCTTGGATTCGACGAACATCGTCAGAGCCAGCAAGGCAAGTCCGCCGAAGACGAAGTACAGCGACTGCATCGAGAACCAGGCGTAGTAGTCATCCTGACCGGCGAAGGAGACCCAGATCAGCAGAACGCTGACACCGGCGGTGAGCAAGGTGGCACCCAACCAGTCGATGGAGACGTTTTCCTTCTTCTCGGTCTCGATGTGCAATGTGCGCTGCAGGAGGAACAGTGCGATGACTGCCAACGGAACACACACGTAGAAGCACCAGCGCCAACCGACCGTGTCGACGATGACACCGCCGAGAACGGGTCCACCGGACATCGAGACAGCCATGGCAGCACCCATGTAGCCGGAGTACCGACCACGATCACGCGGCGGAATGATGGAGCCGATGATGGCCACGACGAGGGCAGTCAAACCACCCATGCCGATGCCCTGAATCACGCGGGCGCCAAGAAGCAGCGGCACGTTATGCGCTGCGCCGGCGATGATGGAACCGACCACGAAGATCACGATCGACGTCTGGACCAGCAACTTCTTGTTGAAGAGGTCAGACAATTTGCCCCAGATGGGCGTCGACGCGGCCGTCGCGAGCAGTGCCGCCGTGATGATCCAGGCGTACTGCGTCTGCGTTCCGTGCAATTCACCGATGATGGTCGGGAGAGCCGTCGAGACGATGGTGCTGCTCAGCAGCGCGGTAAAGAGTGCCGCGATGAGTCCGGTGAGGACTTTCAAAATTTCGCTGTGCGTCATCGCACCGCTCTCGGTACTAGCCCGAGTTTCTCCAACTGTGGCTGACATGTGCTTATCTCCCAATAGTTTCTACGCCCGCGACCGGCAAGGCCGGGTGCGGGACTGCAGGTGAGGCCTGACGATGGAGCGCTGCGCCGAACGTCTCGTTGAGACGTTGTAGCGATGACACTGCGGCCATGGCCTCTTCCTGGCTCCAGTCTTCGAGCATGCTGCGCAATCGCGCCGCTCGCCGTTGTTTCGTTTCCTCGAGAACGCTGTGCCCCTCGTCCGAGACCCGGATTCGGAACGCTCTCTTGTCTGCGGGGTCGGGACTTCGCTCGACATACCCGGCATCCACGAGATCGGACATCTGCCGACTGAGCGAGGACTGGCTGACACAGAGGTCTACTGCCAGCTCGTTCTGTCTGCACTCCCCTTTGGCTGCCAGCATGAACAACACACTGATCAGCGCCGGGGGCAACACGCTTTCAGCGCTGTGCGTCACCACGGCCCTCAAGGATCTGCCGAACAGGAAAACCGTGTCGACAAGAGCTTGGGCCGTATCCGGCTGCACTGACATGAGAACCCCTGACAACGATCTACGCGAAAACTACTTGCAGAACGCAACTATACATTTAGTTGCATAGCTCAAGCAACCTCTGGCGACGCGATAAGGGTCACACCCGATTCGGGAATCAGCTAACCGACAGCGATCAGACCCTGACAGTGATCAACGCTCGAGCAGAGCTATGCATTCCACATGATGCGTTTGAGGAAAAGCGTCGAAGGCCCGGAGTCCACCGATGCGGAATCCCTGCTCGAGATACAGACCGATATCCCGGCCGAACGATGCCGGATCACACCCGATATGAATCACGCGTTCAGTGCCGGTCGACGCGATCGCCTCCACCACCGGTCGGCCGGCGCCCGCTCGCGGCGGATCGAGAACAATCACACTCGGCGCGGCAGACAATGACGCGCTTGCGACGATCTTCTCCACCCGGTCAGTGTGGAATCGGACCTGCTCCAAATCGGACAACGCTGCCCGGCCGTCCGATGTTGCCCGCGCCGACAACTCCACGGATTCCACGACGCCATCCGATCCGACAAGATCGGCCAGTACCGCCGCGAACACCCCGACCCCGCCGTACAGATCCCACGCGGTAGCACCGGAGCCGACGCCGGACCAGTCCCGCACAACCTCTGAATATGCTTGCGCGGCACCACGATGCGCCTGCCAGAAGCCCGTCGCGGACAATTCCCACTCGCGGGTTCCCACGCGCTCACGCACGGTGTCATTACCGATCGCAACACGAGTTTTCCGCGGGCCGCTGCTCGCAGCACGGCGAGCCGTCGCCCCGCGCCGACCGGGCGCACGGCGCCCCGCCTTCGCGATGGTGGGCGCACTGATCTCGACCACATGCCTGGCACCGGTGGCGTCGAGGACCACCTGCAGTTCACTGCCCGGAGACCACTGATCTCCGGCCAATCCGTCGTAGGCACGTTCCTCGATCTGGGTGCATCGCAGGTCAGTGACAATGTGATTGCTGCGAAACGCGTGATACCCCGCCTCACCGTTTCCGTCAACGGCGAGCCGAACGCGAGTCCGCCACCCTGTGCCGTCGCCGGTGCCCGGCAGTTCCTCAACCTGCACGTCGCGTTCGACGCCGGCCAATCTCTGCAACTGCTCGGCCACCACCAGAGATTTCATCTCTCGCTGGATCTGCAGATCGGCATGCGAGTAGTCGCAGCAACCTGCTCCTCCGGGTCCGGCGATAGGGCACGTCGGGTCGATCCGATGCGGCGACGCCTCGAGAATGGATACCGCGTCGGCGCGCGCAAACGATCCGCCCTTGTCCTCGGTAACGCGAACCAGTGCCCGCTCCCCTGGCAAGCCGTGACGGACGAACACCACACGCCCCTCGTGGCGGGCAACAACAAACCCGCCGTGACCGGGCTTGCCCAGTTCCGCCTCGAAGGTCTGCCCGGTCCAATTCTCACTCAACGAACTACGCCTGCCGTTCCATCTTCTTGATCAATCATTTTTCTCCGGCGTCGTAACCACGACGAGTTGCGCCGGCTGTCTTCTCGATATCGAGGGGTTTGGCCTTTGCCGACGAACTCAACTGCCACGGAACACTCGTCACCATGACGCCGGGCTGGAAGAGCAAACGGCTCTTGAGTCGCAATGCGCTCTGGTTGTGCAGGATCTGC
The DNA here is from genome assembly GCF_002300185.1 of Rhodococcus sp. ACPA4. Lineage (NCBI taxonomy): Bacteria > Bacillati > Actinomycetota > Actinomycetes > Mycobacteriales > Nocardiaceae > Rhodococcus > Rhodococcus sp. ACPA4. Next base: position 702,113 of record NZ_NSDY01000001.1, on the reverse strand, counting down.
TCCCACCAATGGCCGACCACGTACTCGGGGATGAACACGGTGACCACGTCACGGGGTGCGTCACGTCGCACTCGCTTGACGTAGTCGAGAACCGGCTTCGTAATTTCGCGGTACGGCGACTCGATCACCTTGAGCGGCACAGTCACGTCGCTCTTCTCCCACTGCCGAACGAGCGCGCGGGTGTCAGGTTCGTCGACGTTGACGGTGATTGCCTCGAGCGTGTCCGGTCGTGTTGCTCGCGCATAGGCCAGGGCGCGCATCGTCGGCATGTGCAGCTTCGAGACAAGCACAATCGAGTGCGTGCGGCTGGGAAGCACACCGTCCCACTCCTGCTCCTCGAGTTCGGCGGCAACGCTGTCGTAGTGGCGTCTGATCAGCTTCATCACGCCGAAGATGGCCACCATCGCGACGATTGCGATCCAGGCACCCGCTGCGAACTTGGTGATCAGAACGATGATCAGCACGGCACCGGTCATCGCGAGACCGATCGAGTTGATGACCCGCGACCGCTGCATACGAGCGCGCTGTGCCTTGTCCGTCTCGGACTTCAGGTGGCGCGTCCAGTGCTTGATCATGCCGGTCTGACTGAGCACGAACGAGACGAAGACACCGACGATGTACAGCTGGATCAGCTTGGTGACCTCAGCGCCGAAGATGACCACAAACGCGATGGCTGCAGCCGACAGGAACAAAATGCCGTTGCTGAATGCCAGGCGGTCGCCGCGAGTGTGCAACTGACGTGGCAGATAGCGATCCTGAGCCAGGATGGATGCGAGGACGGGGAATCCGTTGAACGCGGTGTTCGCTGCCAGCACGAGGATCAGCGCGGTGACAATCGCGATGAAGAAGAATCCGATCGGGAATCCGTTGAACACAGCTTCGGCGATCTGCGCGATCAGGGTCTTCTGGTGGTAACCCTCAGGAGCGCCGACCAGCTGTTCTGCCGGATTGTGGGCGTAGACGATGCCGATCTTCTGAGCCAGGATGATGATGCCCATCAGCAAGACGATGGCGATCGAACCGAGCAGCAGCAAGGTCGTGGCAGCATTGCGCGACTTCGGCTTCTGGAAGGCCGGCACACCGTTGCTGATTGCCTCGACGCCGGTCAGCGCGGCACAACCCGAGGAAAACGCGCGCGCGATCAGGAACGCGAAGGCAATTCCGTACAGATGCGAGTCCTCGGCATTGAGTGTGAACGACGACGATTCCGCGTGAACATCTTCACCGAGCACGTAGATCCGGAAGAACCCCCACGCCAACATCAAGAACATCCCGACGATGAAGGCGTAGGTCGGAATCGCGAATGCAGTTCCCGACTCCCGGATGCCGCGTAGGTTCACCGCCGTCAGCAGGACGATCGCCGCCACCGCGAACAACACCTTGTGCTGAGCCACGAACGGCAGTGCCGAACCGATGTTGGACGCCGCTGACGAGATCGATACAGCAACAGTGAGCACGTAGTCGACCATCAGCGCGCTGCCCACGGTCAAGCCCGCTGTCGGCCCGAGATTGACCGTCGCCACCTCGTAGTCACCACCACCGGACGGATACGCGTGGACGTTCTGGCGGTAGCTCGCCACCACGACAGCCATCACGATGGCGACCGACAGGCCGATCCACGGCGTGTAGGCGTACGCCGAAATGCCCGCAACGGAGAGAACCAGGAAGATTTCTTCGGGGGCATAGGCAACGGACGACATGGCGTCGGACGCGAACACAGGGAGCGCAATCCGCTTGGGTAGCAGCGTGTGCCCGAGTTTGTCACTTCGGAACGGCCGGCCGAGCAAGAGCCGCTTGGTCGCGGTCGAGAGCTTAGACACGTCCAAAGCGTAAGCCGTCGAGCCTGAAATGGAGTCATCCGCCGTAGAACTGCACCGTCATCCCCGCAATCACAACGGAATTGCGCCAGTCGAGACTTGCTCTTCCCGCTCAGCGATGTACGGTTCGTTTCGGCGTGCAATCGCGTCGAAAGTCCATGAACGGAGTAGGTCGTGTATGTCGTCATCATGGGATGCGGTCGTGTGGGATCTTCCCTCGCCGCGTCCCTGACCAGGATCGGACACGAAGTTGCGGTCATCGACCGCGATCAGAGTGCATTTCTGCGTCTCGACCATGATTTCCCGGGAACCACAGTCCTCGGCATGGGTTTCGACCGCGACGTACTGATTCGATCAGGCATCGAGCGCGCCGACGCCTTCGCGGCAGTCTCGTCGGGTGATAATTCCAACATCATCGCGGCCCGGGTCGCGCGCGAGACTTTTGGTGTCGAACGCGTCGTCGCACGAATCTACGACGCGAAGCGCGCCGCTGTGTACGAGCGCCTCGGCATCCCCACCGTGGCAACAGTTCCATGGTCGACCGACCGGTTCCTGCACACGTTGACCAAGGAAAGCCAGACGGCAAAGTGGCGCGATCCGTCGGGAAACGTCGCGATCACCGAACTTGCGCTACACGAGGATTGGGCCGGTAAATCCATCTCGGTTCTCGAAGGCGCGACCAATTCCCGGGTGGCATTCATCATCCGCTTCGGTACCGGCGTTCTCCCCGATCGCAAGACCGTCATCCAAGCCGACGACCAGGTGTACATCGCAGCGGTGTCCGGCACCGTCGCCGAAGCGATCGCACTTGCCGGCAATCCGCCGCCGAGCGACGACTGAGGCGGCTGCTATGCACACGTCACACCCGACCGCACTGCCCGAAAACATGATGCACCACAACGTGATTGGAAGTTCCAGGTGAAGGTCGCCATCGCCGGCGCAGGTGCCGTAGGTCGCTCCATTGCGCGCGAGCTGATTCGCAGTAACCACGACGTCATGCTGATCGAACGCAAGATCGAACACGTCGAACCCGAGTCAGTGCCCGAAGCCACCTGGGTACATGCCGATGCCTGTGAGCTCAGCCGACTCGAGGAGGCCTCGCTGGAGGAGTACGAGGTGGTGATCTCCGCAACCGGTGACGACAAAGCCAACCTCGTACTGAGCTTGCTCGCAAAAACGGAATTCGGCGTGCGCCGCGTTGTCGCCCGCGTCAACGATCCGCGAAACGAATGGCTGTTCGACGAGTCGTGGGGCGTTGACGTCGCCGTTTCCACCCCCCGGATGCTGGCATCGCTGGTCGAAGAGGCCGTCTCGGTCGGCGACTTGGTCAAACTCATGACTCTGCGACAGGGGCAGGCCAACCTCGTCGAGATCACCCTGCCAGACAACACTCCCCTCGCCGGCAAGCCCGTCAAGCGGCTCGAACTCCCCCGAGACTGCGCGCTCGTGACGATCCTGCGCGGAGGCCGCGTCATCGTTCCCGAACTCGACGACCCGATCGAAGGCGGCGACGAACTTCTTTTCGTCGCGGCTATCGACACCGAGGACCAGCTCCGAACGGCGCTGCGTCTCGACGCCTGACAACGAGCCTCGACGCCTGACACCGACATCACACAACGAAAGGGATAATCATGGCCGCTGCACCCGAAAATACCGTTGTCGTCGACAATCCGGCTCAGAGCCGCTTCGAGATTCACGTCGACGGCGAGCTTGCCGGGATCGAGGACTACACCACTGCCGGCGACGTGCTCTCGTTCAATCACACCGAGATCTATCCCCGTTTCGAGGGATTCGGATTGGCAGCAATCCTGGTGAGCGGCGCACTGGACCAACTGCGATCACGCGGGCTGAAAGTACACCCGGTGTGCCCGTACGTCGTGAAGTTCGTCGGCAAGCACCCCGAGTATCAGGATCTGGTCAGCTGACGTCGCGCTGATCCGGCTGATCGCCTGGCTCCTCGCCTACCGCTTCGATATCGCTCTCGGTAGGCGGGGGCTCGACAATCCGATCTGCCTTGCGCACAGCCCAAATGGTGACCACAAACGCCAGGCCGGCGAGCGGCCACCCCATCGCGATACGTGCCACCGCGAGCCAACCCGTGTGATCTGTGTCGTACAACTGCGACTGCACGACGTACCGGGCGCCGAACACCAACGCCCATGCCGCGGTAGCGATGTCGTAAGCCTGCACCGCGCCTTTGTGTCGACGCCACAGGTTGCCGTGACCGTTGAGAAAACCCCAGATGATGCCGACCAGGGGCCAGCGAATCAGTATCGACACTACAAATGCGGCACCATAGGCGAGGCTCGTGTAGATCCCGAAGAGGAAGTAGCCCTTCGCATCTCCGGTGCGGTGTGCGATGAACGCCGATACGGCGACACCGAGAACGCCTGAAATTGCCGGCTGGATCGACTCTTTACGGAAGACGCGCCACGCGGCGATCAGCACGGCCACGCCCACTGCCGCCCAGATGGCAGCGGTGAGGTTCCAGATGCTGTTGACCGGAACAAAGATCAGAATCGGCAGCGACGTGTAGACGAGACCACTCACTCCACCGAGTTGGTCCATCACCGATTGCTGTTTGGGTTCGCTCACCTGTCGAGGGTGCCACACGCGCCGCGTTATGCGGCAAATGCGCTGTGTCTGGTCCTACGGCTGCGGCTACTCGCCGCGCAGCTCGTAGTACGGATTGAAGATTGCCTTGCGCCCGTCCCGCTCGCCGACGCGGCCACGGATCAGGATGGTCTTGCCGGTCTCGATACCCGGAATGCGGCGTCGGCCGATCCAGACGAGGTTGATGACTTCGGTGCCGTCGAAGAATTCCGCTTCGATACTGGCATTGCCCGACTTCGGACACGCGTCGACGCTACGGAGTCGACCCTCCATCGTGACTTCTTCACCGCGCCGACAGTCGCATGCTTTCCGGCCTCCCACGGCCTCGATGGACTCGGTCATTTCCTGTGCATCCAACTGATCGACATCCTCGGTGAGGCGACGAGTCAGTCGGCGAAAATATCCTGCGGCGGCGGGTGCCATTGCGCGCTCCTGCGAACAAATGTGACGCACGGGTTTCGCGTCACGGAAGGGCTGTGTGTTCGCCACTGTAGCCCCATTACGAGCGGGTAACCACACCGGTCGATCGGCGATCTCGGGGCACCAGGCAAGATCAGGTAATGGCGCTCACACATTCACCGTCCGTTGCCGTCGTTCTCCCTGGTACGGGCTCTGACGCACACTTCGTGGACCACGCGTTCCGCGGGCCGCTCAGCGCTCGAAGTGTGCGCACCGTCGCAATCGAACCGGACCCTCGGCGTGTCGTCGGCAGCTACCTCGACGCGATGGATGCCGCAGCCACCGAATACGGGAAAATCCTTGTCGGTGGTGTGTCCATCGGTGCTGCCGTCGCCTTGCAGTGGGCAGCGCTCAATCCGGACAAGACGTCGGGAGTATTGGCGGCGCTGCCACCGTGGACCGGAGCACCCGATCACGCACCGGCAGCGGCGAGCGCACGGTTCACCTCGTCACAGCTGCGCAGCGAAGGTCTGGAATCGGTCATTGCAGCGATGCTCGCCTCCAGCCCGGCCTGGCTGGGACACGAACTGGAACGTTCGTGGCGTTCGCAGTGGCCGGATCTGCCGGCGGCTCTCGACGAGGCCGCGACGTATTACTCGCTGACCGAAGCAGCTCTTGCGGAGATCGACGTTCCGGTCGGAATCGCGATAGCGCTCGACGATCCGGTTCATCCGGCGACCGTCGGCTACGAATGGGCGGCCGCGCTCCCCCGCGCCGAAGTGGGCACACTCGAGCTCGACCAGATCGGCCACGACGCCGCGATACTCGGGGCCACCTGCCTCGAGGCGCTCACGGCGGCCGGATTCTCTCAACCGCCGCGAGCGCCTGAAGTAAACGTGAGTTACTGACCCAATTGCTGCATGGCAGAACCGGATTCGCCCCGGCGCTGCGGCGGGACCGGCGGCGTGGGCGGCTGTTGCTGCACCTGCTGGCTCGCAGCGATCTGCTGATCGACTTGTTGCTGAGCTGCGGCCTGCTGCTGCGCGACCATCTGCTGCTCATGCGCGGCAGCGAGCTGCTCGGCCAACGCCTGCGGCAGCACCACCGGCAGCGGAGTCCGCACCGGATGTGGCTCCGCTCCGCGATTGACGACGGTATCGCGCAGAATGTCGCGCGCAATAGCAACCAGCGGCGCGCCGGCGGCTGTCGATCCACTGGGACCGGCCACAACACACCGAACCATCCACCGCGGACCGTCGACACCGATGAAACGCAAATCCATGGCAGCGGTCTCCGCGACCAGTTCGCGACCCCACGGACCGTTCTCGATGCTGACCGGCGAATTGTCGTCTCGCAAGGACTGCGCCAGTTCGGCGACAACCTCACGCCACTGGCCAGGCGATTTCGGTGCCGCGTAGGCGGCGACAGTGACCCGTCCGTGTTCGGTGACCAGGTGCACGGCCTGGGGTGACCCGTTTGGCGCCATCTCCACCTGCAGTTGGCCGCCAGGAGGCATCGGAACCAGAACAGAACCGAGATCGAGTCGCTGACCGTTCCGACCGGCAGTCGGATCGTCGGACTCGATGTCCGCGATGTCGTACGGGCCCTCGGACTCTTCGCTCACCGTGTCATCTGCGTCGTCGGATTCGTCGACCTGGTCGACATCCTCGTCCTCGAAGAAACCTGTCGGTTCCTCGTCTACATCTGACTTCTTCTTACGTCCGAACATGTTTCAGACTCCCTCTACGACAGGACTCACACCTGCATCGGTGTCGAGTATCGCGTGTCCGCCGCTCGAACCATATCCACCGGTACCTCGGGCGGTGTCGTCGAGCGACTCCACTTCCTCGAATACCGGCAGTTCGACGCGCTGAACCACGAGCTGCGCAATTCGGTCGCCGCGACGAATCTCGACCGCTGTGTCCGGGTCGAGATTGATCAGACACACCTTGAGCTCGCCTCGATAACCTGCATCCACGGTGCCCGGCGCATTCACGATGGACAAACCCGATTTTGCAGCAAGTCCGGAACGCGGATGGATGAGTCCGACAGTGCCGACCGGCAAGGCAATCGCAATACCCGTACCAACGAGGGTACGGCGGCCGGGCTCGATAGTGACATCGCTGGTGGAGCACAGATCCACACCGGCATCACCGGGATGTGCACGCTGCGGAACCGGCAGGTCTGGGTCCAGTCGCTTCAAGGCGATGGAGAGATGATCGCTCACGTCGGCCAAGACTACTCGGCGCAGACCGGAGAGAGGACTACTGGGCGCGGAGCACCTAGAGGACCACTGCGCGAGACGGACTATCCTTGACTCGTGCCCGAAACATCTCGACCTGACGTCGCTACCACAGCCCCTGCGTCCACGACGCTCTATTCCGAGCGCCTCTGGCTGCCCATCGGGTGGTGGATCGCCGGAATCGCCGTGGCCGCGCTCCTGGCAGCGGAAGTCCACATGGGGCGCCCGGGCCTGGTGTCGCTGCTCGCGTACGTGGTGCTGCTACCCATCCCGATCTGGCTGTCGTTCTGGCTCAGCCGCACCCGCGTCGAGGTTGTCGAAACCGGCGGGGTCAAGGAATTGCATGTTGGCCGAGCGCACATTCCAGTGAATCTGATCTCACGCGCCGCTGCCGTACCTGCTTCGGCAAAGAGTGCCGCGATGGGTCGCCAGCTCGACCCGTCTGCTTTTGTCCAGCACCGACCGTGGGTCAAGACCATGGTCTTGATCGTCCTCGATGATCCGGAAGATCCGACGCCGTACTGGCTCGTGAGCTCACGTCGACCCGAAGAACTGGTCAAAGCTCTCAGCCAAGACTGAGCAAAGTAGTAGGCGGTCTCACGACCGCCTTGATCCCTCGGTCGACCCGAAGACATCGGGTCGACCGTCGGGACGCAATGTAAAGCTGCGAAGAACTATCAGGCTGCGCAGTCCATGCACACGAGCTGTCCGTTTGCATCGCTCGCCAGACGGCTGCGGTGATGCACCAGGAAGCAACTCGAACACGTGAACTCGTCGGCCTGCTTCGGAACGACCCGAACCGACAGCTCTTCGCCGGAAAGGTCTGCACCGGGCAGCTCGAAGGATTCTGCAGTGTCGGTCTCGTCGATATCGACGACAGCCGACTGCGCCTCGTTGCGCCGCGCCTTCAGCTCTTCGAGCGAATCCTCCGAAACCTCGTCGGACTCTGTACGCCTCGGTGCGTCGTAGTCAGTTGCCATGTCGCTTACCCCTCATCCTTCTCGTGTATCCCGGTCCCATGAACGCCTGGAATCCGGTAGATCCCGTCATGCGCATGGAAACCGCCGTGGCATGGAGATCATTCCCTGTCGCTGCACAACGTGGCAGCGGGTGGAAAAGTGCCCGGAAACTTCTCCCGAGAACGTGATCTGTGCCTCATTTGGTTGTCATTACGGCATGGAGCCGACGCCCAGTCGAACGACCTGGGCCGCCAGACAGTAGCCGAAGTAAGCGCGAAAGTAGTAACCCATTCGGTCATTTCCGAAAAAAGTCTGCGAATCGTCACCAACTACACAGCATTTTGTGATCTTCGACCCCGAAAACTCCCCTGAAATCACCGCGGTATCACCGCAGCAGCACCGACGTATCAACTCGGCGAAATTCGGTTGACGGCCAGTCACCACACACCTGAACGGGATTGAACCGCGCGCCCTCTAAGGTAGGCACCGAACGTCACGCCCGCTCTGCTCGGCTTGACGACGAAGCTCCAACTCGTCCAGAAAGTCGAGGGATACCGTGGTTTCTCTGATCACCGAAGGCAGCGCGACCGACGACCGAGGTCGTCCGTTCCGGCGCCGACGCGTGTGGCCGGTCGTGGCGGTGTTCGCGGTACTCGCCGTCCTCGGCAGCGCGCTGTGGATCAAGATCCTCACGGCTGACGCAAAAATCAGCGATACGGTCGCCTGCAATCGCCCGCAGGCATCGTCCGATCCGGCCGCCCCACAACCGATGCCCCTCGGTTCGGTTGTGGACCGAACCACGCTGCTCGACGTGGAACCGGCGCCGCTGGCTGCGACCAAGGTTCGAGTCTTCAACGCCAACGGTGAAAGCGGTCAGGCCTCGCAGGTAGCCGCCCAGCTGAAGGACTACGGCTTTGCCAGCGCTCCAGACGTACAAGTGGGCAACGACCCGGTCTACGTTGATCAGAACATGCAATGCCAGGGCCAGATCCGCTTCGGGGAGAACGGAATCGCTGCGGCCAGTGCCGTGTGGCTGGTCGCTCCGTGTGCAGAACTGATCAGGGACGGCCGGACCGACGACACGGTCGATTTTGCGCTGGGCACGTACTTCAGCAAGGTCTCCCCCAACACCGATGCCGGCGAGGTGCTCCGCGCCCTCGCCGAGCAACCCGCGAATGCCGAAGCCGCGGCAATGGACATCGATCTCTTGAAGGCGGCGCGAACCGCTAGGTGCTGATCGGGCGGTCCGCACCGCATGCGGTGAGCATCGCCGCGAACTCGTCGGCGATCCCCGGGGCGCACGCGTAGACGATGTCGCCCGCCGCAGACGTCGAATTCGGGCCCGGAATGCAGATCACGGCACCGGCTTCCTCGGCGATCAACGAACCGGCAGCCCAATCCCATGGGCTCAGTCCGTGCTCGAAATGGGTATCGACGCGACCGGTCGCCACCATGCACAAATCCAGCGCCGCAGAACCGATCCGCCTGATGTCGCGCACCTGGGGCAAAATCTCCGCGATGAACCGCCCTTGTGCCTTGCGTCGCTGAGCGCCGTATCCGAAACCTGTAGCCACCAAAGCCATTGACAGCTCGGTCACCGGGTTGGCGGCGAGCTCACTGACCGCACCGTCCTCGGTGGTCATCGTGGCGCCGCCACCGCGGTGCGCCGAATACGTCGCCCCTGCAGACACATCGACTACCGCGCCGGCCACGGAAACTCCGTCGATCTGCACCGCTACCGACACCGCGAACGCCGGAACTCCGTAGAGGAAGTTCACAGTTCCGTCGATGGGATCGACAACCCAGCGGACCCCTACGACGTCGCCTGCGTCTCCGCCACCTTCCTCACCGAGAATCGAATCGTGCGGCCGCAGCGTCGCAAGCAGATCCCGGATCACCTGTTCCGTCTCGGTGTCGACGATCGTCACCGGGTCGGTCGGTGTGCTCTTGGCCGCAACGGTTCCGGCGTCGGAACCGTTCTCGCTCTCACCCGAACCGACGACGCCGAACACTTCCGGACGACGGGCGCGAACGTGCGCAGCAGCGCGTTCCGCGACGGCCACCGCCACCACTCTCAGTTCGGCAGGATCGAGCGAATCCGTGGACAACTCGGACAGGGAAATCTCTTGTGGGCGCACACCACCATCGCAACACATCCCTCGTTGCGCCGCACCACGCGTACCCAATCGGGTTAGTGTTTGATTCGGTCAGATCGCGACATTCGAATTCGAGCCCTCAGGAGCGCAGGACGATGACAACGACAGGTTTCGGAATCGATGTAGGCGGCAGTGGAGTCAAGGGCGCTCTCATCGATCTGAGCACCGGCGAGATGATCGGTGAGCGCATCAAGATCCTGACCCCGCAACCCTCGACTCCCGAGGCAATCGCCACGACTGTGACGCAGATCGTCGAGCAAGCCGGCTGGGCCGGACCGGTCGGCATCACCCTGCCGTCGGTCGTCACCGGTGGCGTCGCTCGCAGCGCCGCCAACATCGACAAGTCCTGGATCGGAACCGACGCTGTTGCACTGTTCGGCAAGGCTCTCGGCGGCCGGGCCGTCACCGTTCTGAACGACGCCGATGCCGCAGGTATCGCCGAAGACACCTACGGCGCCGGCAAGGACGCGTCCGGGGTTGTCATCTTGCTGACCTTCGGAACCGGCATCGGGTCGGCGATTCTGCACAACGGAGTTCTGTTGCCCAACACCGAGTTCGGCCACCTCCAAGTCGACGGCAAGGAAGCCGAACATCGAGCTGCGTCGTCGGTGAAGGAGAAAAAAGAGCTGAGCTACAAGCACTGGGCCGTCGAGGTCTCGAAGGTGCTCACCACGATCGAGGATCTGACGTGGCCCGATTTGTTCATCGCCGGCGGCGGGATCAGTCGCAAACACGAGAAGTGGATTCCGCTGCTGACCAACCGCACGCCAGTCGTTCCGGCCGCACTCCTGAACACCGCCGGAATCGCAGGCGCCGCCCTCGCCGCATCAAAAATTTAGGGTGATTCCGCTGGCGATGGGCCAAGTGAAAAGGTGAAACAAGGGGTTAATCCGGTCCGAAAAAAGCCGTTAACGCCCGTCGTGACGTAAGAGTTTCCTGAGAGTCGTTACAATGGTGGAGTCCGGCTGCGCGCCGGCCACAACCATTGACCTCTCCGCCGGATCACCACTCTGGCGTGACGCCGCACGACACCGTCACGAAAGGGCGTACGTGGCAGCCACCGATACACGTCAGACTGCTGATTCTCCATCAGAGTCAGAGCCACAATCTTCAGCCGTGGAGGCGGCCACCGTCACAGCTCCGGCCGCCAAGAAGGCACCGGCGAAGAAGGCCCCCGCCAAGAAGGCAGCAGCTAAGAAGGCCCCCGCCAAGAAAGCTCCGGCGAAGAAGGCCGCAGCAAAGAAGGCAGGCCCCAAGAAGGCCGGGGATCCTGATGTAGAAGACGGCGACGTCGAGTTGGAAGACATCGACATCACGGACGGAGACCTCGAAGAGGTCGAGGTCGTCGCAGTCGGCGAGGACGAAGAGCCCGCCACCGAGGAACCGACCGACAAGGACAAAGCGTCCGGCGACTTCGTCTGGGACGAGGAAGAGTCCGAGGCACTTCGTCAGGCTCGTAAGGATGCCGAACTCACGGCGTCCGCCGACTCCGTTCGCGCCTACCTCAAGCAGATCGGCAAGGTCGCACTCCTCAACGCCGAAGAGGAAGTCGAACTCGCCAAGCGCATCGAAGCCGGTCTGTACGCCGTGCAGATCATGCAGGATCTTGCTGACAAGGGCGAGAAGCTGCCTGCAGCTCAGCGCCGCGACATGAGCTGGATCTGCCGCGACGGCAATCGCGCCAAGAACCACCTCCTCGAAGCCAACCTCCGACTCGTCGTCTCGCTCGCGAAGCGATACACGGGCCGCGGCATGGCGTTCCTGGACCTCATCCAGGAAGGCAACCTGGGCCTGATCCGTGCAGTCGAGAAGTTCGACTACACCAAGGGCTACAAGTTCTCGACCTACGCAACGTGGTGGATCCGTCAGGCCATCACCCGCGCAATGGCCGACCAGGCACGCACCATCCGTATCCCGGTGCACATGGTGGAGGTCATCAACAAGCTCGGCCGTATCCAGCGAGAGCTGCTCCAGGACCTGGGCCGTGAGCCCACGCCGGAAGAGCTCGCCAAGGAAATGGACATCACGCCGGAGAAGGTGCTGGAAATCCAGCAGTACGCGCGTGAGCCCATCTCTCTAGACCAGACCATCGGCGACGAGGGCGACAGCCAGCTCGGTGACTTCATCGAAGACTCCGAAGCTGTTGTCGCAGTTGACGCCGTCTCGTTCACCTTGCTGCAGGATCAGCTGCAGTCGGTCCTCGAGACGCTGTCCGAGCGCGAAGCCGGCGTGGTTCGCCTGCGCTTCGGCCTCACCGACGGCCAGCCGAGGACTTTAGACGAAATCGGACAGGTCTACGGCGTCACGCGTGAGCGTATTCGCCAGATCGAATCGAAGACGATGTCGAAGCTGCGCCACCCGTCGCGTTCGCAGGTACTGCGCGACTACCTCGACTAGACACACCAGCTCCACAAAAAGAGCCGCTCCCCTGTTCTTCGGGGAGCGGCTCTTTTTCTTTCGTACAGCGTCAGGCCAAGAGTTTGTCCTCGAGCCGTGCGATATCGTCCTGGCTCAACTGAAGGCCGTCCCGGACGTAGTTGTCGAAACTGCCGTAGATGCGCTCGACTGTCGCGAACGACGTATCCAGCCACGACTGCTCGACACCGTCCACGAAGGCTATGCCGGTGCGGGGACCGGTCAGGTACTGGTTGCTCAGCATGTAGTCGGCGTTCACGTCTTCGCGGGACACACCGAGCAGTGTCAGCAGAACGGCAGTCATCCAGCCGGTTCGGTCCTTGCCTGCCGAACAGTGGTACAGGACAGCGCCGTCCGTGTCAGCGATATTCGCCAGTGCGTCGTGGAATGCTCGGCTCGCTCCGGGATCACTCACCATGACCGTATACATCGACGGCATATCCGCCAGAGCCGGGAAGTTCACCGGGTTGGTCCCGATCACGTCGAACCAATTGCTCCGGGCACCCTCCGGGATGCGGTCCGGGGACATGGCGCGTTCGACGACCGTCCGGAAGTCGTCGACCGACGCCACGCCGCGCTGGTGCAGCACCGCAAGATCCGAGGGCGTCAGTTTGTCGAGTGCATTGGTCCGGAAGACCTGTCCCATCCGAACCGTACGTCCATCCGACGTTCGATAGCCGCCGACGTCCCTCGCATTCGACGCACCCTCGAGGTGCAGCGATCGATCGACCACAACCTGCGCTGCCGCCACGCCTTGGTCTGTGGTGGGAATCCCGCCCGCAAACGCGGGAACCGGAGCACACGCGATCAGGAAGGCACACGCCACTGTCGCGGCGGGACGAGCGAATCCGTTGGGCATCCAACCAGAATATTGTCGCAATCAGGACTTTGTGCGAACTCTGATGTACAACGAGGTGACCGGTTCGACAACTCGCGCCGCAACCGGACCGATCACGGCCATCAGAAGCACGTATGCCGTTGCGAGCGCTGCGAGTTCCGGTTCTACGGCACCCGCGGACACTGCCAGACCGGCGATGATGATCGAGAACTCGCCGCGGGCGATCAGTGCCGCGCCCGCCCTGGCCTGGCCCATGCGGGCCACGCCCTGACGTTTTGCCGCCCAGGCCCCGGTGATCAGTTTGGTGATCGCGGTGACGACTGCCAAGATCGCAGCCCACCCGAGCACGGGCGGAATGGTGCTTGGATCGGTGCTGAGTCCGAACACCACGAAGAACATCGCCGCAAAAAGATCACGAAGGGGCTCGAGCACCCGACTGGCGTTGTGTGCCGTCGAACCCGAAATCGCGATGCCGAGCAGGAAGGCCCCCACCGCCGCGGAGACCTGCATCGCGGAACTGACGCCGGCCACCAGCAGTGCAGCACCAAGTAACTTCAGGAGCAATGTCTCACTGTCGGGACTGTCCAGCAGAGCCGAGACATACCGTCCGTATCGCAAGGCCACCACCAAAACGACGGTGATGACCAGCAGCGAAATTCCCACAGCTTCGAGTCCACCCATGAAGCTGACACCCGCCAGCATCGCCGTCAGAATCGGCAGGTACACCGCCATCGCAAGATCCTCGAACACGAGGATCGAGAGAACGACGGGTGTTTCGCGGTTGCCCAGACGTCCGAGGTCGCTGAGAACTTTCGCGATGATTCCCGACGACGAGATGTAGGTGACACCGGCCATGACCGTCGCGCCGACAACACCCCACCCGAGCATCAGACCGACTACCGCGCCCGGTGTGGCGTTGAGAACGATGTCGACGATGCCGGCAACCCTCGACCGTTTGAGCCCGGTCATCAATTCGGCTGCGGTGTACTCGAGTCCCAGCAGGAGCAGGAGGAGAACGATACCGATTTCGCTTGCGAGGTGCGCAAATTCGCCGATATCGCCGAGTTGGATGAATCCACCCTGACCGAAGCACAGGCCACCGATCAGGTAGAACGGGATCGGCGACATGCCGAATCGTGCTGCGAGCCTTCCCAGAAGACCGAGCGCGAAGAAGACCGCGCCCAGTTCGATGAGTGCAAGTGTGGTTGTATCCACCTGCCAGTCAGCCGTTGGTCAGGATTTTTGCAGCGGCAGCCAAGCCGTCGGGTGTACCGACTGCCACCAGCAGATCACCTCCGGTGAACGTGTAGTCGGGGTTGGGCGACGGATTCACCTGCCCGGCACGCATCACGGCGACGATCGAGACGCCGGTGCGTGTCCGCATCCCGGTGTCGCCGAGTGTCTGTCCGTCGTATCGGGAACCGTCCTTGATGTACAGCTGTTTGGTTCTGATCCCGGGTATGTCACTGTGTTCGTCTTCGAGCTGGGCCACGAGTTGCGGCGCACCAAGCAGGTTGCTCAGTGCAGCGGCCTCTTCCGTGGTGAGCGGCAACGACGCGGCGCACGCATCAGGATCGTTTTCCTTGGACACGATGAGGTCCGTATGTCCGTCACGATGAGTGACGACACCCACGCGGCGACCGGAGGCCAGGACAAAATCCTTACGAGTCCCGATGCCCGGCAGAGGGGTGACTTCTACATTCATATATCAACGGTAGCGCCGATCTGTGACAAGTTTCGCAGGAGGGCGAAATTATCGTCGACCGGTGCTGCGCTGCGTATTCCATCGCGTCACCGCAGGGACGGAAATGCACCGTTCTCGTCGCGAATGTACGCAGTAACGGCAGTGACAGCCGCGACGGGAATCGGCCCGAACAGATGAGGAAAGCGCATCGAATCAGGATCCGACGGCACCCCCGGTTCCCACTTGACTTCAGCTCCCAGCAGAGCCGGATCCAGGGAGAGCAACACTATGTCGTCTCGGCCCGCGAAGATCCGGTTCGCCGGTAGATGAACCTGGGTGGGCGTCGACATGTGCACAAAACCCTCGGCGGCAAATCCGTCGGGAACGCGCTGCCCGACCTCTTGCGCACGCTCCCATTCGACGCGTGTGCACATATGGAGCAACTCGGCCGATGCGTCGGCGCCCGTTCCGGTTTCCTGGTTCATCGCCCCAGAATATCGCTCTGTACACGCGGATTTGAATCAGCTCTCAGCGAACAATTCTGCACACAGAATGCCTGCCCAGCGCATTTCCAGTGAGACACAACACTAAGAAACTCTTCTGGGAACAACCCATGAACGCCAAACGTCTGTAAGAGTGGATCTACCGCGCCATTCCGACGCGGCGGACCAGGCCCCAGGCACGCGGCACGAAAGCCGTCAAGCCAGTACGGAGGAGTCATGCCCGGAACACTGACCAGCCCACAGTTGACCGCTGCCGACCGGTGCGACCGGTGCGGTGCCGGAGCACGCGTACGCGCCGTGCTTCCCACCGGCGGCGAGCTTCTCTTCTGCGGACACCACGCAACCGAACACGCGGATCGACTTCGCGAGATGAATGCCGTCGTCTCCGAGAGTGAACCCGCAAACTAACCTGTCAGCCGGGGGTGGCCTCTTCGCGAGGCGCACCATGAACGCCGAAACGGGCGATCACAATCACTGTGATCGCCCGTTTTGCCGTCTTCAGGATTTCTACCAGCTACGCAGAATCGCAATGCGCTCGGTGAGCTGATCGACCGTCGCGATTGCCGTCGGCGGGCCACCGCACACGCGACGCAGTTCGGCGTGAATGATTCCGTGAGGCCGTCCGGTGCGGTGCACATTCATCGCGACCAGGCCGTTCAGCTCTCGTCGCAAGGCGCCCAGCTGATCGGCTGTAGCAGCGCGCTCGGCGACCACTGCGGCAGTCGGCGCCGGAGCCGACGCTTTGGCGGAGTTGTTGTTCACCTGTTCTGCCTGGCGTTGCCGAAGGAGTGCACGCATCTGATCGGGGTCGAGCAGACCGGGCAGACCGAGATAATCGGCTTCCTCGTCGCTGCCGGAGAACGTTGCGGTTCCGAACGAGGCACCGTCGTAGATCACCTGGTCGAGCTCGGCGTCGGCGCCGAGGGACGTGAACGCCTTCTCTTCCTCGCCGAGTTCGTCCTTCTGCTTGTTGGCGTCGGCGAGAAGATCGTCGTCGAGGCCGTCCTTTTCGCGGTGCGGCTTGCCAAGGACGTGATCGCGCTGGGCCTCCAACTGAGCGGCGAGGTCCAACAGGACCGGTACCGACGGAAGGAAAACGCTTGCGGTCTCGCCTTTACGCCGTGAACGCACGAATCGGCCGATGGCCTGCGCAAAGTACAGCGGTGTCGATGCACTGGTCGCATACACGCCGACGGCCAGACGCGGAACGTCGACGCCCTCCGACACCATGCGCACGGCGACCATCCATTTCTGGTCGCTCGCACCGAATTCCGCAATGCGCTTGGACGCGGTGGGATCGTCGGAGAGGACCACGGTGGGCTCCTCCCCCGTGATCGCGGTCAACGCCTTGGCGTATTCGCGAGCAACTGTCTGGTCTGTGGCGATGACCAGCCCACCGGCGTCGGGCATACCGGTGGAACGCAGCTGCCCCAAACGGGTGTCTGCTGCTTGCAGGACGGCGGGAATCCAATCGCCGGCAGGGTCGAGTGCGGTGCGCCAGGCTCGGGCGGTCTGCTCGGCACTGAGCGGCTCACCCAGTCGGGCGGTGAACTCTTCGCCGGCATTGTTGCGCCAGCGGGCCTCACCGGAATACGCGAGAAAGACAACCGGACGGACAACGCCGTCCTTGAGCGCGTCGGAGTAGCCGTAGGAATGATCGGCTTTGGATCGGAGCAATCCCTCTTTGTCGGGCTCGTACTGAATGAAAGGTATTGCGCTGTCGTCACTTCGGAACGGAGTTCCGGTCAGTGCCAAGCGCCGGGTGGCGTCGCCGAACGCCTCCTGAATTGCCTCACCCCAACTTTTTGCGTCACCGCCGTGGTGGATCTCGTCGAGAATCACGAGGGTCTTGCGACCTTCGGTCCGGACTCGGTGCTTAGTAGGATGCGCCGCCACCTGGGCATACGTCAGAACGACGCCGTGATAGTCGCTGGACGTCTGGCCGGTGGAGTTGGAGAACCGCGAGTCCAACGACAAGCCCGAACGTTGCGCCGACTCCGCCCACTGATGCTTCAGATGCTCGGTGGGCGCAACGACGGTGATCTGGTCGACAGTCCGGTCGCGAAGCAGTTCCGACGCCACTCGCAGAGCAAATGTCGTCTTACCTGCACCCGGTGTTGCCACCGCGAGAAAGTCCCGAGGACTGCTCGCCAAGTACTTGGTGAGTGCCCGCCGCTGCCACGCGCGAAGCGACCCTGTCGAGGCCGTCGGTTGCGCTCCGGCACTCTCGGTCGAGTTGTTCACTTCGGCTGCCCCTGTCACTTCTGTCGTCGTTGTCTCAGACGTCATAAGCGCGCCTCCGCTGGAATCGCACTGTTGCCTCGCGCTCCTAGATTTTTCATGAATGTCCGGCGACGAGCCTAACTGTCGCTACCGACGAAAGCCGCACCCGAAGCGCCCGGGCATGGCCGGATTCACTGTCGATCCCCTCCCCGCGGCGAGGTTTCGCGAGATCGGAGACACAACCTCACCGCGGAAAAATATGCGACACGGCGACGCCACGGTTGGGCAACGAGGTGTGTCATCAGGAATGCTGGAGTGATTATGAGTGAAAAGGCGGGCCCGAAAACGCACGGAAGTGATCTGCATCACCGCAGATGGCATCCGCTGCGCCGCACGGGCCAGCTGATCGGCCGCACTCTGAGCAAGGCTTGGGACGACTCGATCTTCGGCAAAGCCGCAACGGCTGCGTTCTGGCAGACACTCTCACTGGCGCCGCTACTGCTGGGATTGCTCGGCATGATCGGTTACATCGGCGGCTGGTTCGGACCGAACACGGTCGAGATCATCGAGTCGAAGATCGTCACGTTCAGCGGGACGATATTCAGCGAAAACGTCGTCGATCAGATCATCAGGCCGACGGTCACCGACGTTCTCCAGCGCGGCCGGCCGGAAATCATCTCGGTCGGCTTCCTGCTGTCGCTGTGGGCCGGTTCGTCGGCGATCTCGACGTTCGTGGATTCGATTGTCGAAGCGCACGGGCAGAAGGATGCCCGTAACGCGATCTGGCAGCGAATTTTTGCGCTACTGCTCTACGTGATGTTCCTCGGGATGGCCGTGTTCATCCTGCCGATGGTCGCGCTCGGCCCGACCATGATCGGACGTGTGTTGCCACCGTCGTGGTACGACGTGGGCTCCAACCTGGTCGACACCTTCTACTACCCGGCCGTAGGCCTGCTGGTCATCATCGGCCTGACAACGCTGTACAAAGTCGCGCTACCGAAGTCCCTGCCGTGGCATCGACTTCTCGCGGGCGCACTGGTGGCCGGTGTGTTCTTCATGGCCGCGAGCACCGGATTGCGCTGGTACCTGGGATTTGTCACGGGCACCGGCTACACCTACGGAGCCTTGGCGACGCCGATCGCCTTCCTGCTGTTCACATTCTTCCTCGGCTTTGCAGTGGTGCTCGGCGCCGAGTTCAACGCGACGGTGCAAGAATTCTGGCCGGCGCGAGCGACGCGCCTGGAACAGGTCCGCGAGTGGCTGGCCGCACAGCAGGAGGACGACAACAGCGCCGGGCCGGTGACCACTCTGACGTGGCACCTGGCAACAAGTCCGATTCGGGTGTCCGGTGACAGGTCCGATCCGGCGGCAGTGCCGACCTACGGTCGGCCGCGAAGTCGGCGCGCCAACTCGGACGGCTGTGCCAGCTCGGACGGCCGTGCCAACTCGGACGGCCGTGCCAGCTCAGACGTCAAGGATTGCGACGGCATCGGAGCAGAAACGAACCCGGCGACCGACTGCACTGACACTGTCGAGTCGCCGAGTTCGGACTGCGGATCGGATCCGGCGCAACGACGCCGTTCCCGATTGCCCGGTCATTCGCCTTTGCGAAGTCCTTCGTAGATCTTCTTGCAGTCGGGACACACGGGCGATCCCGGCTTCGCAGACTTGGTGACCGGAAAGACCTCGCCGCACAGTGCAACCACATGGGTGCCCATCACGGCGCTTTCGGCGATCTTGTTCTTCTTGACATAGTGAAAGACCTTCGGGGTGTCGTCATCGGTCGTTTCGTCGGTCGAGACGTCGGGACGTTCCTTGGTTTGGGTGCTCATACCTCCAATAATGCCGTCTACGCGGCAGCGGTGCGAGCGTCGGGCCGCGTGTGCAATTGTCGGCCGAGAGTGGAACAGTGGAGCTATGGCAAGAAATGGCGCGTTCGGTCACCCCGACGAAGCCGGAACACCCGACAATCCCGTATTGATCACCGAAGCACAGCTGTCCATCGACGAGCAGCACAAAGCGCGCGTGCGGAAGTACATGACGATCATGGCTTTCCGTTTCCCCGCGTTGATTCTGGCTGCCATCGCGTATGGCATTTGGGAGAACGGCTGGGTCTCGATGCTGATTATCGGTGCGTCCATCCCACTTCCGTGGATCGCGGTCCTCATCGCAAATGATCGACCACCGCGCACGAAGGACGAGCCGAGTCGCTACGACGGCCGACGCCGGGGCGCCGGCGAGATCGAGTCGAGTCCGCATCACATCATCGAGAGCTGACGCATCACCTGGTAGAAATTCGTCGCCTGCGAGAATGTCCGGGTGAGCACAACTCTCCTGTCCATCACCCCTGCGCTGCGCACGGCTCTGCTGCGCAATCGGTTCGACACCGACACCCTGCTCGAGCTGCTCGGTCCGGAAGTTCACGCAGCGCTCGGTCGCAGTGAACCGGTTCCGGTGCGACGCGCGAGCCGTGAGCACGGAGAAATCGGTGTTCTCATCCGGTTGTTCCTTCTCGCCGACGACTGTGCTCGCGAGGACGTCGCCGCCGCGTTGGCGCCGCTGACCGTCGACGATGCGATCGAAGCCGGTCTGCTCGAAAATTCAGCCGACTCCGCTGTGCGTGCCGCCGTGGATCTGCGGCCCATCGACGTCGGTGCCGGCGATCATTGGGTGATTTCAGACCTGGACGGTGGAATTCGGCCGAAGCAGTCCACAACCAGCGATCACGTCCTCGGTGTTGGCCACGCCTCACTGTCATTACTGCAGGCAACGCCGACGTCTCGCGTCGGAACGGTCCTCGATGTGGGCACCGGCTGCGGAATCCAAGCCCTGCACGCCAAGACCTACGCTGATTCCGTCACCGCGACGGACATCAATCAGCGCGCGATCGATCTCACCGCAGCAACTATGGCGCTCAACGGCCTCGACGTCGAATTGCATCAGGGTTCGTGGTTCGAACCGATCGAGGGACGAACCTTCGACCAGGTTGTCGCCAATCCCCCCTTTGTCGTCGGCGAGGCACGCGTTCACCACACTTATCGAGATTCCGGTCTCGATCTCGACGGGGCCAGCGAACTGATGATCTCGCGGTCCGTCGACTATCTGAATCCCGGTGGCACCGCAGCGCTGCTGGCGTCGTGGGTCCATGTCGAGGGCGAAGACTGGCGATCGCGGATCGCGTCGTGGCTGCCGGCACACGGTGTCGACGCCTGGGTGGTGCAGCGTGACGTCGCGGATCCCGCGCTGTACGTCGGGACGTGGCTCAAGGACGGCGGTCAGGACCCGCGGGACCCCGCCACCGAGGAACGCGCCAATGCGTGGCTCGATCATCTCGAGGAATCGCACGTGGAAGGTGTGGGATTCGGCTTCGTCTTCTTGCGCCGAACGGACTCGCCGACGGACTTGATGGCCGAAGATCTCCTGCACGGTTTCTCCGACCCGCTCGGGCCCGAGGCGCTGGCGTACTTCGACCGGGTTGCCTGGCTGCGTGAACACGACGTGCTGAAGGAGCGGTTTGTCGTCGATCCGAACACCGCCCTCGAACGCGTCTATCTTCCCGGCGAAGAAGGGTGGCAGCAGGTTGTCACTCGGATTCACCGTGGCAACGGACCACACTGGCAGCATGAGATCGACGACCTCGGTGCCGCACTACTGGCGGGGCTGCGGGCCGACGGGCTTGTGGTCGAGGAATTGGTCGAGCTTCTTGCCTCCGCAAACGGTGAAGACCCCGAAGTTCTCAGTGCCGGCGTCGTCACTCTGCTCGTGTCACTCGTACGTCACGGATTGGTGTTGCCGGTCACGTAGTCGAGTTCCGATTGGGTTGCAGATTTTCGGGTTCTCAGCAACTTCTCAGGACGGCCCGGGGAACACAGCAGGTCAGGGCAATTTCGACGAAATCGCTGCGGGAACTATCTCGGAACTCTCACGCGTTGAACCTTGTGAGAGACCGCCGATAGGGAGGCAAGTCATGACAAGCCCCAGCACCACTACTCGCATTCGTCCGAGCGCTGCGGATCTGGACGCCCAGAGCCCGTCAGCAGACCTGGTCCGTGTCTATCTGAACGGAATCGGTCGCACCGCACTGCTGACAGCAGCAGACGAAGTCGAACTGGCGAAGCGAATCGAAGCGGGGCTGTACGCCAGCCACGTTCTGGCTACGGGAAAGCGCCTGACAGCTGCCAAGAAGAGGGATCTCGCAACAATCGTTCGTGAGGGAGAGTCGGCACGCAGCCACCTCTTGGAAGCGAACCTGCGACTCGTCGTATCGCTGGCCAAGCGGTACACCGGTCGCGGCATGCCCCTCTTGGATCTGATTCAGGAGGGAAACCTCGGCTTGATCCGCGCGATGGAGAAGTTCGACTACGCAAAGGGCTTCAAGTTCTCGACGTACGCCACCTGGTGGATTCGCCAGGCCATCACCCGCGGAATGGCTGATCAGAGCCGCACCATCCGCCTGCCAGTCCACCTCGTCGAGCAGGTCAACAAGCTGGCCCGCATCAAACGCGAACTCCATCAGCAGCTCGGACGCGAAGCGACCGACGACGAATTGGCGGAGGAGTCGGGAATCCCGGCACACAAGATCGCGGATCTTCTCGACCACAGCCGCGACCCGGTAAGCCTGGACATGCCCGTCGGCAGCGACGAAGAAGCACCTTTGGGCGACTTCATCGAAGATGCCGAGGCAACATCGGCCGAGAACGCCGTCATCGCCGGTTTGCTGCACAGCGACGTCCGCAGCGTGCTCGGCACCCTCGACGAGCGTGAGCAGCAGGTCATCCGCCTGCGCTACGGCCTCGACGACGGCCAGCCGCGCACCCTCGACCAGATCGGCAAGCTCTTCGGGCTCTCCCGCGAGCGGGTGCGCCAGATCGAGCGCGAGGTTATGGGCAAGCTCCGTGTCGGCGATCGTGCCGAGAAGTTGCGCTCCTACGCCAGCTGATCGCGGCGCCGTGTGACACTCACCGGCCACCGTATGTTCTCCCATCGGGAACGTACGGTGGCCGGCTTTTCGTATTGAACGCTGGGTGTCGAACGCGGGGGTTCAGCGCAGTCGTCTGGGTCCCAGATCCACAGCGCTCGGTTCCGGTCCGATGCGCACGCGGGCGTCCGTGATCTCGGCGCCGACAGCGGACGCCAGTACCGGCTCGCAGGCAAGCTCCCGAACTTCGGGGATATCGTCGGCCAACGTCGAGATCCGCTGCACCAGATCCACCAGCGCACCCTTGTTGACGGGGACGGCGTTGCGGTAGCCGGAGAGCAGCGGCGCGGCTTTGGGAGCGTCGATCAATTCGGTGGCGGCGTCCTCGGTCAGCGGCAGGACTCGGTAAGCCCGGTCACCGAGGAGATCCGAGATCACGCCGGCCAGGCCGAACGAGATCAGTGAACCGAACGACGGGTCGTCCTGCACGGCCACAACACACCCGATGCCCTTTGGCGCCATCTTCTGCACGTGCAGGAGCGGCTCCCCCGACGCGGCAGCAAGGTCGCTGTACGCGAGTCGAACCGAATCCGGCCCGACAAGGTCGAGGCGAACACCACCAAGATCCGGGCGATGGCGCCATAGTTCGCCGGTTGCCTTCACCACCACGGGGTACCCGAGTGCGTCGGCTGCCTCTACGGCTTCGTCTTCGCTCAGGACCGAGCGGAATTCGACGACGTCGACGCCGTAGCACGCCAGAAGTTCCGATGCCTCGAAGTCGGAAAGCCAACGACCGGGCGAGTTTTCGAGCCAGGCGGCAACCATCTGGCGAGCCCGCTCGGAGTCGATGCCGGCTGGCCGCACCACCTTGGACGCGGGCTTGCTTCGCCATTCGGCATATCGCCAGGCCCGCGCCAACGCCAGTGCCGCACGCTCCGGTCCCGGATACGACGGCACCGATCCCCGAGTCGGATTGCCGGCGTCATCGCGGACAGTCAGCACCTCCGGCACTCCCTCCGCGGCCAGGAACGTCGTGAGAATGGGCTTGTCCGATCCCGCTACCGCATCCTTGAGCGCTTTCGCGAAGGGTTCGACCGGGATGGCGACCGGTGGAACGAAGACCGCGATGACGGCGTCGACGTCGAAGGACGCCAAGGCATCACGCACCGCTGACGCAAACAACTCGGGACTGGCCTGCGCGCCCAGGTCGATCGGATCGCTGACTTGGAGCCCTTCGCTACGGGCTGCGTCTGCGGCCAGTACACCAAGAGCAGTGGAGTTACCGATGACTGCCAGACGCGGGCCGGCCGGCAACGGTTGATAACCGAACAGCAGTGCGCAGTCGAACAATTGGGAGATCGACCCGACCTGGATGACACCGGCCTGCTCGAACAGCGCGCGGACAATGGAATCGTCGATCTCGACTCCGGTGGCCGCCAGCACGGGTGGCACTGCGTGGCGTCCGCTCTTGACTGCCACGATCGGCTTCTTACGCGCCACGCGCCTTGCGATCCGGGAGAACTTTCGCGGGTTACCGAAGCTCTCCAAGTACAGGAGCACCACTTCGGTGGACTGATCCGAATCCCAGTACTGCAGAAGGTCGTTGCCGGACACATCGGCACGGTTACCGGCAGAGACGAAGGCCGACAACCCGATTCGACTGCGCGCGGCCTCGTCGAGGATCGCGATTCCCAAAGCACCAGACTGGCAGAAGAACCCGACGTTGCCTGCCGCCGGAAGAACCGGCGCCAGCGTCGCGTTCAGGGAAATCGCTGGATCGTTGTTTGCCACGCCCAGCGCATTGGGCCCGATGAGACGCATCCCGTGCGCGCGGGCCGCATGGACAAGTTTCCGCTCCGATGCGCGACCGTCCGGGCCGCTGTCGCTGAAACCCGACGACACGACAACCAGCGCCTTGACACCCTTGTCGAGGCAGTCGTCGAGAACCGAACTGATGGATTCGGCGGGGACGGCAACCACCGCAAGATCGACGTCGTCGGGAATCTCGCGAACAGTCTTGTATGCCCGAACTCCGTGTACGGAACGATGTTCGGCATTGACCGGATAGACAGGGCCTGTGAACCCGCCACGCAGAAGGTTGGTCAGTACGGCGTTGCCGACCTTCGCCGGGTCGGCCGACGCTCCGATCACGGCAACGGACCGCGGACTGAGCACGTTTCCCATACTCCTGGCCTCAGCCGCCCGCTCACGGGAATTACGCACGGAGACAAGGGCTTCTGTGGGGTCGATCGCGAACTCCAGGCGCAGCACTCCCCCGTCGAACGTTCGACTGACCTGATATCCGGCCTCGCGGAAGACGGTGACCATGTTGCGGTTCTCGGACAGGACCTCCGCCACGAACATCGTCAGCCCGTTTTCCGCGGCTGCCGCTGCCAGGTACTCGAGCAGGATGGGGCCAAGGCCGCGACCCTGATGGGCGTCGGCGACAACAAATGCCACTTCCGCCGACTTGCCGTCACCGACGTCGAGGAGACGCTCGTACCGGCCGACGGCGATGATCTCGTCGCCCAGCATCATGACAAACGCGACCCGATTGTGGTGATCGACCGTCGTGAAGTTCGTGACGTCGCGCTTTGACATTGTGGGGTAAGGGCCGAAGTACCGCAGATACCGCGTGCGCTCGGAGAGCTTGCCGTGGAATTCGACAAGCTTGTCCGCGTCCTCGGGGACGATCGGCCGCAGGGCAACCGCGCCGCCGTCCGAGGCGAGCACGTCGACAACCCACTCGTGCGGATAGTTGTGTGCCGCGTCGACCGCAGCGTCTGTCTTGGCTTCGGTGTCGGATTTTTTAGGGTCGGACTTGGGGTCGGACTGTTCAGTCACGGGGATCCTCCGGGTCGAGTCCGAGAAGGGGAAACGCAGCGCGGCGCGTCGCGATGATGGCGGAATCGATGCGGGTGAGCGCTCTGTCTACCGACGCCACTCCGGTTTCGGGCGTACCGCCCGGCCCGTCCCACTTCGAGAAGTTGATGTCGCCGCCGTCCCCCATGACCTCGGGAAGTTCGACGCCCGGTGCCATCGCCCCGGTCTTTTCCTTCCAACCGTCCGGAAGTGGCGTGTTCACATCGATGTCACGATCAAGCGCTGCCGCGATGAGATGCGTCCACGCCCGCGGAACGATCCGCACCAACCCGTACCCACCACCACCGACCGCCAGCCATCGTCCTTCGGAGTAGCGGTCGGCAAGATCACGCATCGCGATAAACGCTGCTCGTTGACCGTCGACGGTCAACGCCAGATCAGCGAGCGGGTCTTCCCGATGCGAGTCGACACCACACTGGCTGATGATGATCTGGGGCCGGAACGCGGCGATCGCACCGGGCACCACCGCGTGAAATGCCCGCAGCCACAATGCGTCTACGGTTCCCGGCAACACCGGGATGTTGACAGCCGTACCCTCCGCCGCGCCGTCCCCGACTTCGCTGGACCAACCGGTATTGGGCCACAGTGTTGCCGGATGCTGATGCAGAGACACCGTCAAGACTCGTGGGTCGCCGAGAAAAGCGTGCTGCACGCCGTCACCGTGATGTGCGTCGACGTCGATGTACGCGATGCGGTCGTACCCGTTGTCGAGCAGCCAGGAGATTGCGACAGCCGCGTCGTTGTAGACACAGAATCCCGAGGCCCAGTCCGCCATCGCGTGGTGCATTCCGCCGCCGATACTGACCGCCCGACGTGTGCGCCCCGACGCGATTTCCTTGGCAGCGGCCAGGGAACCACCGGCAAGAATTGCGCTCGCCTCGTGCATCTGCGGAAAGACCGGGTTGTCCTCGGTCCCGAGACCGTGGGGAACATCCGCACCGGTAACACCGTTGGATGCTGAGTGGCCCGCTGATTTGACGGCGGCGAGGTAGGCGGGCGTGTGTATGCGGAGGAGGTCGACGTCACTGGCAGGTGTCGGCTCGAGGAACTCGATTCCCTCGAGCAGTCCCAGGCCACGCGAGAGTTCCATCGTCAGGTCGAGGCGGGTCGGATTCATCGGGTGATCGTTACTCCACCGATAACTCAGGTACTCCGGACTCCACACCACAACTCGATTCGCTCGAGGCATCGTGGGGTCCTCGTCAGATCTGATCGAGGCGGTCATGGGAACACGCTACTTCGTGTTCGACTGGTGCCGTGCACCACACTGTTCTCGAAAGTGTGTCCAGGCCGTCACACCAGGGATGTCGCCACCGGCCGAACAGCCGGACTCGCCGCTGATGGAGCGGCACAAGTTTCCGGAACCGAACGGTAGAATGGCCGTTGACGAAGGGGTTGAGTGTGAAGGATCTAGTCGACACCACGGAGATGTATCTCCGGACGATCTACGACTTGGAAGAAGAGGGCGTTGTCCCACTCCGGGCGCGGATCGCCGAACGGCTCGAGCAGAGCGGACCCACCGTGAGCCAGACCGTTGCGCGCATGGAGCGCGACGGATTGCTGATGGTTGCCGGCGATCGACACCTGGAGCTCACCGACAAGGGCCGCGACTTGGCCGTTTCGGTCATGCGCAAGCACCGCTTGGCAGAACGCCTGTTGGTGGACATCATCGGCTTGAAGTGGGAAGACGTGCATGCAGAGGCGTGCCGCTGGGAGCATGTGATGAGCGAGGACGTCGAGCGCCGACTCGTCGTCGTTCTGAACAACCCGACCACGTCGCCGTACGGTAATCCGATTCCCGGGCTGGATCAATTGGGCCTGGACGGGCCGAGCAATCCCGCCGAAACCTTGATGCGCCTCACCGATGTTCCGGCGGGCAAGCCGACGGCTGTGGTTGTGCGCAGGCTCGCCGAGCACGTGCAGTCCGATCCCGATGTGATCGCGCAACTGCGAGACGCCGGCGTCGTTCCGGACGCCAGGGTGACCGTCGAGACCCGCCCGGGTTCAGTGACGATCATCGTGCCCGGCCACGACGGTGTGGAGTTGGCAGAAGAAATGGCGCACGCCGTACAGGTAAAGCTGGTCTGAGGAATTTCATGAAACTTTTGGTTACCGGCGGTGCCGGCTACGTCGGCAGTGTCTGCAGCACAGTACTACTCGAACGCGGACACGAGGTCGTTGTGATCGACGACCTCTCCACCGGAAATGCCGACGCCGTCCCAGCCGGCGCCGACTTCATCGAAGGTGATGTAGCCAAGACGGCGGCGAAGGTCCTCGGCAACTCCCCGATTTTCGACGGTGTTCTGCATTTTGCCGCGCAGTCACTCGTCGGCGAATCGGTGTTGCATCCCGAAAAGTACTGGCAGGGCAATGTAGTAACAACCCTCGCGCTCCTCGAGGCCATCCGCGCCTCTCGGACTCCGAGGTTGGTGTTCTCGTCGACTGCGGCGACGTATGGCGAGCCGGAGCGGACTCCGATCATGGAGACTGCTCCGACTCGGCCTACCAATCCGTACGGAGCGTCGAAGCTCGCCATCGACCACGCGATCACGTCGTACTCCGTCGCGCACGGTCTTGCCGCCACCAGCTTGCGCTACTTCAATGTCGCCGGTGCCTACAAGTCTGCCGGTGAAAACCGGGTTGTCGAAACACATTTGATCCCGTTGGTGCTGCAGGTTGCACTCGGGCAGCGGGACAAGATCTCGGTCTTCGGCACCGATTGGCCCACGCCCGACGGAACTGCCGTGCGGGACTACATCCACGTGCTCGATCTCGCCGAGGCTCATCTCCTCGCCTTGGAGAAGTCCACGCCGTCCGAGCATCGCATCTACAACCTCGGTAGCGGTGCCGGATTCAGCGTCCGCGAGGTCATTGCTTCGTGTGCTCGGGTGACCGGACTTCCGATCAATGTCGAGGACGCTCCACGCCGTCTCGGCGACCCGGCCGTCTTGATCGCGTCCAGCGACAAGGCAATTGCCGAACTCGGGTGGACCCCGACGCGCACCGATCTCGACGTGATCGTCGCGGATGCTTGGCAGTTCCTGCAAGACCTCGGTTCTGCATCGCACTCCGCTCGGTAGATCTGCGACGCTTAAGTCCTCCAGGTCCAACTCACCTCGCCTCGGGCATCGCACTCACGTCGAAGTCCCGGGCGAGGTCGAGTCCGACTCCCGCCAGCCTGCGAATTCCGTCCGGTCGCATGCCGGCCTGCAGCGAGTTGTCGAGCAAGCCGGCCAGACTGTATTCAGGGTCCGCTTCCAGTGCATATGCGAGCGCGATACCGGCGAGTGGGCCATCACCGCGGGCATAGGCAAAGAATCCCAGAAGTGTAGCGGGATAAGAACATTCGGGAACCGGAAGTTCGTGCGTCAAGATCATCCACAACGCTTCCGCGGAATCTGCGTACTCCGTTGCCGCTAGACCCATGACAGTGTCCCGGACGCGCACGTCCGACAACACCAGTGCCAGGTGCGCACATTCACGGGCGTCGGGAAATACTCCGCGCCGCATCCGCTCGACAAACGCCAGAACTTCCTCGACCTCCCGGCGCACCTGAGCGAAGGGATCGTTCGAGCAGTGCGCCTCGCACCGCGCCGACGCGATCTGCGCGCGCCCCCGGTCGATCAACGACCCGATCGTCGCGTGGTTACTCGATTGCCCACGAACCGAGCGCACCAACTCGCTCCGCGACGCTCGGATGACACGGCCGCCGAGGACCTGGGCGGCCGCGACAGAGGACGAACCGGGATCGGGCAGGCGCCCATGCCGATCCGGCGCGAGGATGCTCATCCAGTCGCGACCCCTCGCGATCAGCGGTACTGCGAACACATCGACGAGTTCGACGCCGTTGCCGGTAAGCATGTCGTTGAATTCCGCTGCGATGTCGAATAATTCCCCCAACGGATGGTCTCCGATCATTACCAGGATCACCGCGACTGTTCCTTCTGTCGCACAGACTCGAACAAATTGCTCGAGGGCCGAGTGCATCGCCGGAGCGAGCTCGGAGCCGATGTTCGGAAAGTAGTCGTGCCTCATGATCGGTCCGAGTGTTTTTGGTGTGGTGTCCATCAGGCACAACGCGACGACGGAGTCTTCGGGGCTGAACCCCATCAACGCTGGGATCGCAGCGATCAGCTCGCCTGGTTCCGAAAGGTGTTCGGACTCACGCGACGCCCAACTCTGCGCCTGGTCGTCGGAGGATTCGAATTCCCGGGAAAACGGTGATGTTGTCATGGGTAGACCATGTCAAGAGCGGCCACCGACCTGCGGCGCTCGACCTGGCAAAACGAAGCTCATGAAGCTCAGCTGTGCAGAACCAATTTTGTTGTGGATGAATCACGAACACAGGCACCGACTACGTGATGAGTGTCGGTGCCTCGTGCATGATTCTCAGCTGCCCGCGCGAACCTTCTGAACAGCGGCGGTGAAAGCCTCGTCCAGCGGCGCGGTGGGCGGCTCGGTTGCACCGAATGTCATCAGCGTGACTGCAATGCGCACGTCACCGACCTGGGCCATCAGCGTCAACATCGTTTGGTCCCCGGTGGCCGAGGATGGTGTGGATACCGTCCGCCGCAAGGACAACGTCTGATCGGCATTGATCGGCGAAGGCGGCAAAATGACCGTCGTGACCGTCGACGTCACTCCGTTTGCGGTCACCTTCATCGAGGTGCAGTCTTCGGTCTGCGCTTCCAACGAGGTCAGGCTGGTGTCACTCCGAGTGAGCTCCACCGAGATTGTCGACCTACTCGCATTGTCGGTGCCCACGGCCATGACGGTGCCCGTCGGTCCGTAGTCCTGTTCGGGTGGGGCGCAGTCTGCGGGGTCGACGGTTGCTCCGCGCGGAACACCCACCAGATCCGGTGCGGCCATCGGAACAGCTTGCGCGGGAAGTACTACCGCGTCGAATGGCGGCGGAAACTCTGCAGGAGTCAGCAACAGGTCCGCTAGCGGCGCAGCCTTGGATGAAGCCGTTGTGCTTGGTGGCGTCGACCCTGCCGCACTGGGAGCGATCGACCCCGCTACGGCGGGTGTCTGTCCGCCGGCATCAGGCTGAGCTTCCCCGGAAATCGACGAGGAACACCCCGATACCAATCCGAGCGCAGCAACCACAGCCACGACGCCTGCGAGCCTCGACCTGCCCGATCCCCGACCGACCATCACGTGTGCCTCCATTCGGCTGCAGCCGAATGGGAGAAATCCACCACGGCAGTACCTGTTCGTCACTCTGCCATGTCCTATCTCCCGGATCGTGGATCTCCGCCCACTGCGCGACGGTGTCGAACCCTGACCCGCACGCTTCGCTCCTGGCGAACGCATCCGCGTCGGAATTCGGGAATGCCCGAGCCTGTCGGACGCGTTCCACCAAAGGAACCTCGGCGAAAGACGACTCCACTGCCGACTCCACTGCGAATCGGCAACCGCCGATAGTGGACACTGGAAACAAGCACCGTGAAAGAAGGGGACTGCGATGGACGACCAGTCGAAAATGTACGAGCTGGAATTCCCGGCGCCCCAGTTGTCGGCTGCCGACGGCCAGGGCCCGGTTCTCATCCACGGACTCGAGGGCTACTCCGACGCGGGTCACGCCGTGAAACTTGCGACGAAGCACTTGCGCGAGAGCCTCGAAACCGAACTTGTCGCGTCGTTTGCCGTGGACGAGTTGATCGACTACCGATCACGCCGCCCCACGATGACGTTCAAGGCCGATCACTTCTCGGACTACGACGCCCCCTCTCTGAACCTTTACGCGCTTCGTGACACGGTGGGAACGCCCTTCCTGCTGCTTGCCGGTATGGAACCCGATCTCAAGTGGGAGCGATTCACCACCGCTGTCCGCTTGCTCGCCGAACAGCTGGGCGTGCGCCAGACCATCGGGCTCAATGCGATCCCGATGGCGATTCCGCACACCCGCCCGTTGGGCTTGACGGCTCATTCCACGAACAAGGACCTGATCGGCGACCACCAGCGCTGGTCCGGCGAACTTCAGGTTCCCGGCAGTGCGTCGTCGCTGCTGGAATTCCGGATGAGCCAGCACGGCCACGAAGCCGTCGGTTTCTCCGTTCACGTTCCCCATTACCTGGCACAGACCGATTACCCGGCTGCGTCCGAGACCTTGCTGGAGAATGTGGCAGAGGTGTCCGGGCTCGAATTGCCACTCGCCGCTCTGGGTGAGGCTTCGGCGCGCGTCCTCGAACAGGTTAACGAGCACATTGCCGGAAACGAAGAAGTTCAGACCGTGGTCCATGCTCTCGAGCGCCAGTACGACACCTTCGTGACAGCGCAGGAACAGCAGGCGTCACTGCTCGCCGGTGAGGCCGACCTTCCCAGTGGAGACGAGATCGGTGCCGAATTCGAGCGGTTCCTGGCCGAACAGGCAGGCAATGGAGAGTTCGACACGCCGGATGACGGCGAATCCGACCGAAACTGACATATGAGCTGCGGAATTGCGCACATCGTGCGCATTCCGCAACCTCGTCGTTACCTGAGATGTTGTTCTCGATACATCTGTCGGATAGCCTCAAATTCTGCGTGACTTTTGTTGACGGCTCAACAAATCGGAGCGATTCAGTCAACGGCGGTCACGCGCTGATACTGGAGGCGACATGAGCAGACCCCGAACGCGGCAGCTCCGGCCAGTTCCCGACGAGGAACCGCGGATGATGTTTCGGACGATTCACGGTTACCGTCGAGCTTTTCGCATTGCCGGCGACGGCCCTGCAGTTCTGCTCCTGCACGGCATTGGCGACAACTCGTCCACGTGGACGGAGATCATCCCCCATCTGGCCAAGAACTACACCGTCATCGCCCCCGATCTTCTCGGGCACGGTCGCTCCGACAAGCCTCGTGCCGATTACTCGGTAGCGGCCTACGCCAACGGCATGCGCGATTTGTTGTCCACTCTGGGCATCGAACACGTCAGTGTCATCGGGCATTCACTCGGCGGCGGCGTGGCGATGCAATTTGCATACCAGTTCCCCGACATGGTCGATCGACTCGTGTTGGTCTCGACCGGCGGCATCACCAAAGACGTCCATCCGATTCTTCGGTTGATGTCGGTGCCGGTGGTCAACGAGGTCCTCAAACTTCTGCGCATTCCCGGAGCGATGCCGATCGTGCGTTTCGCCGGTAGTCTCGCCGGCGCCGTTCACGGATCGAACCTGCGCCCGGGAACCATGCTGCACGACACTCCTGACCTGATTCGTGTTCTCGCCGAACTACCAGACCCCACTGCCTACGAGGCATACCTGCGGACGTTGCGCGCGGTAGTCGACTGGCGAGGTCAGGTCGTCACGATGCTCGATCGGTGTTACCTGACCGAGAATCTGCCGGTTCAGTTGATCTGGGGTGACGAGGATTCCGTGATTCCCGTCTCGCACGCGCACCTCGCGCATGCGGCGATGCCCAACTCCCGACTCGAAGTTTTCCGTGGATCCGGACACTTTCCCTTCCGCGACGACCCCATGCATTTCCTTCAGGTGATCGAGGAGTTCCTCGCGAGCACCGCGCCACTGGTATTCGACGAGGCGCACTGGCGGCACATGCTGATTGCCGGGGTTGGTGAAAACACCATCACCGGTTCGTCGTCGACACGCATGGCGGTACTCGATGCGATGGGCTCGGACGAGCGCAGCGCAACCTGATCACCGCCAGCGGCTAACCTGTACAAGTGCTGCTGACGGAACTGCTCCCCGACAACGCGGATCCCGATTCCGTTTTCGACGCCTTCTTATCCTGGACGATCGAGCGTGGTTTGACGCTCTATCCTGCCCAGGAAGAGGCTGTGATGGAACTGGTCTCGGGTGCCAACGTTATTTTGGCTACACCCACCGGTTCCGGAAAGTCGATGGTGGCGATCGGCGCGCACTTCTACGCGATGTCCCAGGGCAAGCGCACGTACTACACCGCGCCCATCAAGGCGTTGGTGAGCGAGAAGTTCTTTGCGCTCTGCGAGGTGTTCGGCGCGGACAACGTCGGCATGATGACCGGCGACGCTGCCGTCAACTCGTCGGCTCCCATCATCTGTGCCACAGCGGAGATCGTCGCAAATCTCGCGCTGCGAGAGGGCCCCGATTCCGATATCGGCCAGGTAGTGATGGACGAGTTCCATTTCTACTCCGAACCGGATCGCGGGTGGGCGTGGCAGGTTCCGCTGATCGAACTACCGCACGCCCAGTTCTTGCTGATGTCCGCAACTCTGGGCGAGGTGGACTTCTTTTCCGAGGACCTCACGCGTCGCACCGGCAAGCCCACCACCGTCGTGTCTGGTACCGAACGCCCTGTCCCCCTGATGTTCTCGTACGCCACCACGCCGGTCGGTGAGACCATCGAAGAGTTGGTCACCACCAACCAGGCCCCCGTGTACATCGTGCACTTCACGCAGGCCGCAGCTCTCGAACGAGCGCAAGCGCTGACGAGCGTCAACTTCTGCTCCAAGACGGAGAAGGAAGCAATTGCCGAGGCGCTCGGCGGATTTCGCTTCACGACGGGATTCGGCAAGACACTCTCCCGGTTGGTTCGCCACGGCATCGGCGTTCACCATGCCGGCATGTTGCCCAAGTACCGACGGCTCATCGAAGTCCTTGCCCAGGACGGTCTGCTCAAGGTCATCTGCGGTACCGACACACTCGGCGTCGGCATCAACGTCCCCATCCGCACTGTGTTGCTGACGGGTCTGGCCAAGTACGACGGCGTCCGCACCCGCCACCTCAAGGCTCGTGAGTTCCATCAGATCGCAGGTCGTGCCGGCCGCGCCGGCTACGACACGATGGGTACCGTCGTGGTGCAGGCGCCGGAACACGAAGTGGACAATTTGCGAGCAGTCGCCAAGGCGGGCGACGATCCGAAGAAGATCAAGAAAATTCAACGCAAGAAGGCTCCCGAAGGATTTGTTTCGTGGAGCGAAGCGACATTCGACCGCCTGGTTGCGGCATCACCGGAACCCTTGGTGTCGCGGTTCTCCGTCAGCAACTCCATGCTGCTCAATGTCATTGCCCGACCGGGTAATTGCTTCGACGCGATGCGACATCTGTTGGAGGACAACCACGAATCACGTCCGGCGCAGCGCAAGCACATCCTCAAGGCGATCTCGCTGTACCGCGGATTGCTCAGCGCCGGCATCGTGGAACGCCTCGACGAACCGGACGAGCACGGCCGGATGGCGCGGTTGACGATGGACTTGCAGCGCGACTTCGCCTTGAATCAGCCACTCTCGCCGTTTGCTCTCGCTGCGTTCGAACTCCTCGACGTCGAATCCGATACGTACGCACTCGATGTCGTGTCCATCATCGAATCGACGCTCGACGACCCCCGTCAGGTGTTGATGGGTCAGCAGCACTTCGCCCGCGGGGAGGCTGTTGCCCAGATGAAAGCGGACGGCATCGAGTACGAGGAGCGTATGGAACTCCTCGAAGAGGTCACCTGGCCGAAACCGTTGGCGGAGTTACTGTTCCCCGCCTTCGAGATGTACCGCGGCGGCCATCCGTGGATCACCGAATTTGCGCTCTCCCCCAAATCCGTCGTACGCGACATGATCGAACGCGCAATGACCTTTGCCGAATTGATCAGTCACTACGGGCTCACCCGCTCCGAAGGACTGGTTCTGCGTTACCTCGCGGACGCCTACCGCGCCCTGCGCCAGACCGTGCCCACCGAAGCGCGCACCGAAGAACTCGAAGACATCATCGAGTGGCTGGGTGAGTTGATCCGACAAGTCGACTCGAGCCTGCTAGACGAGTGGGAGTCGCTGACCGACCCCGGAGCCGAAGCCGACACCGAAGAGGTTGCATTCGGCGCCGACATTCCGCGCCCGATCTCGGCAAACCCGCGCGCGTTCCGCGTCATGGTGCGCAACGCGATGTTCCGTCGGATCGACCTCGCGTCGCGGCGACAGTGGAACGAACTGGAAAACCTCGACGACGGTATCGACGCCGCCGAGTGGGAAGAGCAACTGCTCCCCTACTTCGAGGAGTACAGCTCGATCGGAACGGGACCGTCAGCGCGTGGGCCGGCGTTGTTCCAGGTAGTCGAGGAAGGCGAGTTCTGGCGAGTGCGTCAGGTGCTCGAGGACCCGGAAGGTGATCACGGCTGGGCACTGCTAGGTGTCGTCGATATCCCGGAGTCCGACGCGTTGGGTGAAATCGTGTTCGACGAGCTCAGCATCGTCGAGGGCTGACACCCTGTGCGCCTTTCTGGTAGTGGGCACTACCAAAAAGGCGCACGGCGGCTTTAGCCCCTACGAGCCTTGCGCGGCTGATTGCGGCGCGAAGCGCGCTTCTCCTTGATACGGAGGTTCTCGGCGCGCACCTCCGCTTGCAGTGCGCGTTCTTTCTCCAGCCATTCGGGCTTTTCTTCCAGCAGGGCAGCAACTTGATCCGTGGTGAGCGCCTCTTCGACACCGCCGCGAGCAAGGCCGGCGATGGAGATGCCCAGCTTTGCGGCGATGACCTGCTTCGGGTGCGGGCCGGTGCGGCGCAGTTCCAGCAGCCACTCCGGAGCTTCGGTCTGAAGCGCGGTCAGTTCTTCACGGGTCACGTCGCCTTCCTGGAACTCTTTCGGTGTTGCTTCCAGGTACACACCCAGCTTCTTGGCAGCCGTCGTCGGCTTCATCGTCTGGGGCGTTTTGTTCGACGTCATGCAACAAGAGTAGCCAGCCATCGCGTCGCGTTTTACCAAGGCGGTAACCTTGCCGGGTGAGCAACGCGGATAGTCCGGCAATTTTTCGACTCGCGTATGCCCCCGGGGTAACGCCGACCAAGTGGATTCGAGTGTGGCACGAGCGGCTTCCGGACGTCCGTCTCGAGTTGGTCCAGTTTCCGGTTCTCGAGGTTGTGGCAGCGCTACGGGCGGGCGAAGCCGACGCCGGCCTGGTTCGATTGCCGATCGATCGCACCGAGCTCAGCGCGATCTCCTTATATGCGGAGACGCCGGTCGTGGTGATCCCCAAAGATCACGTGTTCACCGCTGTAGACCAGATTTCCGTCGCCGATCTGAGCGACGAGATTGTGCTCAACCCTCTCGAAGACACCCTCGAGTGGCCGACGCGTCCAGGTAAGGCAGCAGCCGAGCGGCCGGAAACGATCGCCGACGCAATCGAGTTGGTTGCGGCCGGCATCGGCGTTGTTGTTGTTCCGCATTCGGTGGCGCGGTTGCACCACCGCAAGGATCTGACTTTCCGTCCTGTTGCCGGTGCTCCCGAGTCCCCTATTGCTTTGGCTTGGCTGGAGTCCAAGACCACAGAATTGGTCGAAGAACTCATCGGCATCGTGCGAGGACGTACCGCTCAGAGTTCACGCGGACGCAATGGTCAGCCGGCCGAGAAGATCAAGGGTTCGGTCAAGGCCAAGCAGGCAGCGAAGGAACGTCGTGCCGAGGCCGCGAAAGCCGATCACAAAGCCAAGAGTGCCGGAACGGCAAAGAGCGTCTCGGGCCGCAATACCAGCGGCGGCAAAGCCAAGGCCGGCGGCAAAGCGGGTAGCGGCAAGTCGGGCGGCACCAAGAGTTCGGGTGGCCGGTTCACGGGCAAACCGAAGGGCCGCTAGCGGGGAGTTCCGCCAACTCACCTCGCATCCCCAAGTTCTGCGCGCATGATGGAGTTATGACTTCGGTTGATTCGACGGTCCTGGCAGAACTGATCGCTGCGCTGCCGGATGGTGCGCTCCTGCGCGATCCGGACCTGACGGCCGGTTACCGCCAAGACTGGGCAGCCGATCCGAATGCAGGCAACCCGCTGGCCGTTGTCCGGGCCACCTGCACCGAAGATATCCAGGCCGTGATGCGCTGGGCCACCGAACATCGCATTCCCGTGGTTCCGCGCGGTGCCGGATCAGGACTCTCCGGTGGATCCAGCGCCGTCGACGGTTGCATCATGGTCAGCACCGAGCGAATGCGCGAGATCACCATCGACCCGGTAGCTCGGGTGGCCGTAACTCAGCCCGGCTTGATGAACGCCGAGGTCAAGAAAGCTGCCGCAGAGCATGGGCTCTGGTACCCGCCTGACCCGTCGTCGTTCGAGATCTGTTCCATCGGTGGCAATGCCGCTACCAACGCCGGTGGACTCTGTTGTGTGAAATACGGCGTCACCACCGACTATGTGCTCGGCCTGAAGGTAGTGCTCGCCGACGGCACTGCAGTGTCACTGGGCGGCCCGCTGCTGAAAGATGTTGCAGGACTCTCACTTACCAAACTGTTTGTCGGCAGCGAAGGCACTCTCGGCATCATCACTGAGATCACCTTGCGTCTGATTCCGGCGCAGCCGCCCGCTTCAACTGTCGTCGCGTCGTTCGATTCCGTCGAGGAAGCTGCCGACGCAGTCTTGGCGATCACCGGCAAAATGCGTCCGGCGATGCTCGAGTTCATGGATCACGCCAGCATCAACGCTGTCGAGGATTCTGTGCGGATGGGGCTCAACCGGAAGGCTCGCGCACTGATTCTGGCCCAATCCGATGCGCACGGCGCCGCTGGTGTACTCGAGATCGAGAGCATTGTCGCAGCGTGCGAAAACAACGGGGCCACCGAAGTTTTCGCGACAGACGACCAGGCCGAGGGTGATGCATTCACTGCGGCCCGACGCGCGGTGTTTCCAGCTGTTCAGGCGTTGGGGAATCTGCTCCTCGAAGATGTCGGCGTTCCGATGCGAGCGTTGCCACGATTGATCACGGGGGTGGAAGCCATCGCCGCGGACCTGGATGTCCTTATCTGCACCGTGGCGCACGCCGGCGACGGAAACACTCATCCGCTGATCGTGTTCGATCCGTCTGATCCCGATATGACCGAACGCGCCCAGATTGCATTCGGTCGGGTCATGGATCTGGCAATTGCACTGGGCGGCACCATTACCGGCGAGCATGGAGTGGGCCGGATCAAGCGCGACTGGTTGCCAGCTCAGCTTGGCGAGGACGTCATGGCGTTGAACCGGAAGATCAAAGATGCGCTCGATCCTCTAGGGATTCTCAATCCCGGAGCGGTCATCGCTGCGAAGTAGTCACACATCTCGAGTCCACTTTCGCTGACACCCGTCGGCGAAAATGTGCATGCCCAAACCTCTGCCCGCACACTCCGGACAAACACCTCGCGTTAGTGACATGCGACGACATTGGTCTAGACTCCATCGAGATTTACACTGACCGGGGGGACCAGTAAATGCGTAGATCCATCGTGGGCATTACCAGCGCAAAAAAGGCAAAATACCTGTACCAGAAATCAATTGGCGGGCAATGATGCGCTGCGATCCCGAACAGATGCACGCAACAGCGACTCGAATTTCAGACCTCGCCGACGAATTCTGGGACGACGTGGAAACGTTGCGCCGCGATGCCGAATCCTTGATGACAGCCGAATGGACCGGGGACGCGTCCCGAACCCACGCCGCACTGTGGGCCGAGTGGGTCGACTCCGCCCGCCAGGTCGCGGGCGCACTCACCGAGGACGCCGGACTGCTGCATCAAGCAGCTACCGAGTACAGAAGGACCGACGACCAGAATGTCGGCAGCATTTCGGGTACTCGACTGAACATGGACTTCTGATGGGCCGGTACTCTGCCGACACCGAGCAAATCCTCGGTCTCGTCGGCAGGGCGAAGCAGATCGGCATGCGCGTCGAAGCCCGCATCACCGACGTCGAACGGGAAGTCGTGGCCCTCAACGTCGACTGGGACGGCGATGCCGCCGATGCCCACCGCACCAAACACGAAACCTTGCACCGCGAACTGAAAGACATGCGCACTGCACTGTCCGAACTCGAATCGATGGCCCAGGGCGCGCACGATCGCTATCTCGCCAACGCGCGACACAACAGTGGGATGTGGCCCTGATGGCGCCGATCACAATGGACCCCGCAGTCCTCATCGACGCTGCCACACAGTACAAAACGGTCAGCAACAGCACTGACAGTGTGATCCGTCTGCTCGGTGAAACGCTCCAAACCAACTGGGGGTGCGCCGGAACCGACAACGCGGGAGCCGGGTGGGCCGCGAGCTATGACCCCGCCGCATTTGATGCCGTCGCCGCCGGAACAAACATTGTCAACGCGTTCAGCAAACTGCACGATCTACTCGCGGCGACCGGTGTCAACCACGCCAACACCGAGCGATCGAATACCAACCCGCCGGAGCCCCCGGAGGGGCCGGCGTCGCAGCTTCCGACCGTGTCGGCGCCGGCGTTTTACGGGGCGCTCGGCGGCGATACCGACCCGCCGCTCGGGTGGGAGTTGATTACTGCGTGGCTGCAGGGACACATGTGGCCCAACGGGAACCCCGACAAATTGAAAGCACTCGGGCGAGCGTGGCGCACAACCGCCGAGGGGTTGCGCGATGCAAACGATGCAACGGGTACAGCGTGGGTCGCCCTCGAGGAACTCGACTCCGACGAGATGCCGCAGGTCCTGGCTCAACTCGACAATGTCTTCGTCACTACCAACGCCGTCGCCGATCAGTACGACACACTGGCCGCCGCCTGCGACGAGTGGGCACAGACAATCGAGGAGGCTCACCGCAAGATCTTCGACATCGTCGGCAAAGCCATCATCGTCGGGGCTTTGGCCGGCGCAGTCACCGCACTCTTTACCCTCGGTGCTGGTACCGTCGCCGCGGCCGGAGCGACGGGAAGTGTGATCGCTGCCAGCGTCGTTGGGGTACTCGGCGCCGTGGACGCGGTCGCCGTAGCGGTGGTCGGTGGCGTCGCCGCGGCGGGGGCTGCTGCTGTGGGTGCGGTCAACGAGCTGCAACCACTGCTCGAAGCCAACCCGACTACCTTCAATGCCAACACCGGCGGCGGAGGAAACACGCTCGGTTACTATCCCGCACCGCGGCACCTCCCCGGATTCCCGAATGCCAAACTAGTCAAGAGAATGAACGAGCGAAAGCGCTGGAAAGATGACAAAGGCAACATCTACGAATGGGACTATCAGCACGGTGCCGTCGAGAAATACAACAAGAACGGCACGCATCTAGGAGAATACGATGCGAATACAGGCACACAGACCAAACCCGCCGACCCAAGCCGCCGAACAGAAAGGTGAGACATGTGGTATTTAGAAGCTTTCGACAACGATACTGAATTATTAGCCGGGGAGTACCTCTTACGCGAAATGTCCGTTGAGATCGTGAAAGAAATTCTCGATATCGACGACAGCGACTTCGAATTACCCGTTGGGATACGTCAAAATGACGTACCTCTTGAGAAAGTTCCCGAGTTCGCTAAATACATTAACGAACCCTTCAAGATAGACCAAAATTGT
Organism: Rhodococcus sp. ACPA4; assembly: GCF_002300185.1. Lineage (NCBI taxonomy): Bacteria > Bacillati > Actinomycetota > Actinomycetes > Mycobacteriales > Nocardiaceae > Rhodococcus > Rhodococcus sp. ACPA4. The sequence continues at coordinate 661,232 of NZ_NSDY01000001.1, read as the reverse complement.
GAATACGAAGTAGCATTCTTAACTGAGTAACAACCATCGAGAGTTCGAATACCAGTCGAGCCCGACGGTTCATCAGATCGACTTCACGACTCCGGACCCGCCACTCCACCCAAACCAGGAGAGAAGTTTATGTGGCATCTCCAGGCCTACGACAACGACGCCGAATTACAAACCGAGATCTACCTTTTGCACGATATGATTGCCGAAATCGTGAAAGATATTCTCGGCGTTGACGACAGCGGCTTCGACTTACCCGTCTGGATCCTAGAATGACGTACCCCTCGACAAAGTGCCCGAGTTCACTAAATACATTAACGAACCCTTCAAGATAGACCGAAATAGTGAGTTTGAAGTCTCAGATCTAACGGATTGAACCGAGCCTGGGCCTCGATTGTCAGCTCGAACCCGACAAGTTCAATTGATGCGGCCAGACCATCCGCGCCGCACCAAGTCGTCGAGCAGGAAAGTGAAACATGTGGTACCTCGAAGCTTTCGACAACGAGACCGAATTTCGCACCGAAAAATACCTCTTGCACGACATGACTGCCGAGATCGTGAAGGAAATCCTCGGCATCGACGACAACAACTTCGATCTACCCGTCGTCGCACGTTTCAGTTGCGTTCAACTCGACAAAGTTCTCAAGTTCGCGAAGTACACCCACGAACCTATCGACGTAATCGAAAACTGCGAATATTTCGTTGGACTATTCGCTGACTGAGTACTGTAAGAACGGCACGCATCTAGGCGATTTCGACTCCAATGCCGGATCGCCCGACTAAACCCGCCGACGCCAGCCGCAGACATGGAAAGTGAAACATGTGGCATCTCGAAGCTTTCGACAATGGAAATAATCGATTAGTCAAAGATTACGCTCTGCATGATATGGCTGTTGAGATCGTGAAGGAAATCCTCGGGATCGACGACACGACTCCAAATTTCCCGTCAGAGTGGCGTTCCCCTCGACAAAGTACTCGAGTTCGCGAAATACACTTGTAAACCCATCGAGATAACAGAGAACCGCGAATACGAAATAGGCCTATTCGCCGACTGAACAGCAACACTGCACCTCGTCGGCCAATCCTCGAGGCCAATCCGGCTACATTCGACGCCAAGACCATTGAACCCGGAGAGATGTGGAATTTCCACAAGGCTCCGGAGTTTCTTCCGGGGTTTCCGGATGCCAAACCCGTCAAATACTGATCTGAGGGAATCAAACAGTATTGGTTCCGGCCTCAATGACAGTGTCACTGAGGGATCGGCTGCCCCGGCGCCACGGATTTCACCAGCTCCGCCAACTGCCTGAACCCTTCGGCGCGGCCGCTGGACGAGCGAAATACCAGTCCGATAGTCCGACCAGGGGCGGGTGCGGTGAATGTCGCCGTGGCGAGTTCACCCCGCCGACTCTCCACCGGCACAGCCGATTCAGGGACCAAGGTCACCCCGAGCCCGCCGGCAACACACTGCACGATCGTCGCCAAGGATGTTGCCCGCGTATCCCCGGAGAGCGGGTGGGCGTCGACGGAACGGCACAGATCCAGTGTCTGGTCCCGCAGGCAATGCCCGTCGTCGAGAAGCAGCAAGGGCAGTTCGTCGAGGACGTCAGCGGTGAGATCGCTGCGTCCTGCCAGCGCGTGGTCTGCTGGGACGACCAGAACAAAATCCTCGTCGTAGAGCGGTATCTCGATCAACCCAGGCGCACCAGCCGGCAGGGCGAGCAAGGCCAGATCGAGGGCACCGGAGCGGAGCGAGTCGAGCAGTCGTGCGGTTTGGTCCTCGATGACGTGAGGTGCAACCGTTGGCATGGACGTCCGCAATGCCGGCAGCAGTGACGGCAGGATGTACGGCGCGACAGTGGGAATCAGCCCGATCCGAAGTGGGCCGGCCAATCGATCCCCCATTCCGGCGGCGCTCGCGACAAATCCGTCGGCAGCCTCGAGAATCAGTTTCGCTTGGCTGAGAAGCCGCTGACCGTCGCCTGTGACGAGGACACGCCGGGTGCTGCGTTCGATCAATTGCACGCCGAGGCCCGATTCGAGTGCGGCCAACGCCTGCGAGAGTGTGGGTTGGCTCACACTCAAACGTGCTGCGGCGGTGCCGAAGTGCCGATGTTCGGCCACCGATACGAAGGCACGCAGCTGTGACAAGGAAGGTTGATAAGTCTGATCAGCCATGGCTATCAGTGTAGTGCCACCTATCACCTTTACCTTTTGACCACTTTGATGCAGAATGGACTCATACCAAAAAGCGCCGGTCACGCACCATGACGGTGAGACCCGCTTCGACGGTATCGAGAACTTTCGATCACAAACATTCGTGATCGTGCGTGTGAGAAAAACCTGTTCACAAGACAAGTAGGAGGACGAGACATATGGCTCTGCTGACAATCGGCGACCAGTTCCCGGCATACAACCTGAAGGCCGTTATCGGCGGCGACCTCTCCAAGGTCGACGCTCAGCAGCCCGACGACTACTTCACTCAGATCACGAGCGACGACTACGCAGGCAAGTGGCGCATCGTCTTCTTCTGGCCCAAGGACTTCACGTTCGTGTGCCCCACGGAGATCGCAGCATTCGGCAAGCTGAACGACGAGTTCGCAGACCGCGACGCACAGGTTCTCGGCGCTTCCGTCGACAACGAGTTCGTTCACTTCCAGTGGCGTGCACAGCACGACGAGCTCAAGACCCTCCCCTTCCCGATGCTCTCGGACCTCAAGCGCGAGCTTGCCGAGGCCACCGGCGTCCTCAACGCTGACGGCGTTGCAGACCGCGCGACGTTCATCGTCGACCCCAACAACGAGATCCAGTTCGTCTCCGTCACAGCCGGTTCCGTCGGCCGTAACGTCGACGAGGTTCTCCGCGTTCTCGACGCTCTGCAGAGCGACGAGCTGTGCGCATGCAACTGGAAGAAGGGCGACCCGACGATCAACGCCGGCGAGCTGCTGAACGCGAGCGTCTGATCATGAGCGTCGACAACCTGAAAGATTCGCTTCCCGAGTACGCCAAGGATCTCAAGCTCAACCTGAGTTCCATTGCGCGCACCACGGTTCTGAACGAGCAGCAGCTGTGGGGCACCCTCCTCGCAACGGCCGCTGCAACCAAGTCGGCGACCACGCTCAAGGAAATCGCAGCCGAGGCGGCAGACAACCTGTCCGCTGAGGCGTACAACGCAGCGCTCGGCGCAGCGGCGATCATGGGCATGAACAACGTCTTCTACCGCACCAAGGGCTACCTTGACGGTAAGTACGACGACCTTCGTGCGGGCCTGCGGATGAACATCATCGGCAACCCGGGCGTCGACAAGGCCGACTTCGAATTGTGGTCGCTCGCGGTTTCCGCGATCAACGGCTGCAACCATTGCCTCGAAGCTCACGAGAACACCCTCCGTCAGGAAGGCGTTTCCCGCGAGGTCATCTTCGAAGCGATCCGTGCCGGTTCCATCGTCATGGGTGTCGCGCAGGCTGTCGAGGCCAATGAAATCCTCGCTGCCGCACAGGTCTGATCCCAGACCGACGCAGTAGACGAAAGACCCTCCCCGCCTTCCACGGTGGGGAGGGTTTATTCGTTTTTCCGGCGCGCTACTGTGGACCGATGGGCATCGAAGTGAGTGTGGTCCGGGTCTTCACGGACGAGAACGGAAAGCACGGCAACCCACTCGGGATTGTCGACGCATCACTGGTCGAACTATCCGAACGGCAAGAAGTCGCCGCGACGCTCGGGTACAGCGAAACGATTTTTGTCGATCTCCCTGATGTGGGCGCCACTCGGGCGAGTGCTCAGATCTTCACTCCGGCAGCAGAACTCCCCTTTGCCGGTCATCCCACGGTCGGTCTCACCTGGTGGCTGCACGATCAGGCACGGCCGGTGACCACACTCGGTGTCCCGGCCGGCGAACTCGACGTACGCCGCAGCAGTAACCTCACGTGGGTTCGCGCCCGCGCCGAATGGGCACCGGAGTTTGCTCTCTACCCCTTGGAAACGGTGGATGACGTAATCGACGCGGTTCCGTCGGACTACGAAACCGATCACTCCTACCTGTGGGCGTGGCAGGACAAACTCGAATCGTCCATCCGCTCACGGATGTTCGCTCCGGAAACGGGAATCCCCGAGGACGAAGCTACCGGCTCGGCAGCCCTGCGTATCACTGATCACCTGCGAAAATCGCTTCGGATCACCCAGGGACGGGGATCGATCCTGCACACCACCTACTCACCCGAAGGATGGCTCGAAGTGGGCGGACGCGTGGTTGCCGAGCAGTCACGAACTTTGTGACTGGCCTGCCGGATTCCGTCCTGCCTCGAGGTCTGCGGCGCTGAGCGTCACGGCAATTTCGTCGCCGAGTGCCACGCCGGGTGCAAGCGGCAGTTGATCGCCGCTCCAGAACTTGCCGGGATCGAACCAGTTGATGCGACGGTTTCCCACCATCAGGCCCATTGCCTCGTACGTCTGCGCGACAACCTCGGCGCAGTAGGCACTTTCGATCCCCGACGCAGGCGATTCGGGCTTCTTCCGGAACTTCGGGACGCGCCCGCCGAACCATCGTGACGCGAGCTTGGCGGTGGAGGGAAACGGCGTGCCGTCCAAACGGGCTATGGTGCGCAGCAACGCATCCTCTTGTTCACGGGTCACCGGGGTGTCGAGTTGCCGAAGCCAACCCTGCTGCCCGTACTTGGCTCCCCAGACCTGCACGGCGGCCTTCAGATCATGGAGCTGAACGCCACGCTGGAAACGACCGGTCCACATGTCTTGCAACGAATGACCGAGCTCTGCATGCCACATGAGCGGTGGCAGATCGTCGATCACCACCGACATGCCGACGTGGTTGACCGGACTGTTAGTGAGCGTCTGAATTGCCTTGTCGGCCGTGGAATCTCCGCGGAAGATCCAGATATCGCCAGTGCGGGTGACACTGGCCGCCTCGTCGAGGGTCACCTGTGAGCGTGATCGTCGGTCCATAACCTTTAGCCTAGAGGCATGACACTTCGTGCCTCGCACATATGGAAGCTCGTGGGCCTCGCCGGCGCTATGGGGGTCGCGGCCACCGGAGTCCTCGCTGTGCGGAACGAGCGTGCGCGTCGGGCGTACTCCCCCGACGAGATTCGCTCCGTCCTCCACGAGCGATACACGCAGGCGTACGCCAGGGCGTCAGAGCAGGACACTATCGAGCTGGAGCCGGTACCGAGCACACTGCGGCGCCGGATGAAGAAACTCTTCCGACGCCGCAGCTAGTTCGCAAATTTATCCGAGAGCGGCGAGGATTCCCGCAGCCATCTCGGCCACCTGATCGTCCGTCATCACGAAGGTCGGGGAAATCTGCATCGCTCCCTGACCTGCCGCGCGACCTGAAATTCCGTGCTCGCGCAGCGTCTTCACGAACGGCAGTGCCTCGGCCGGGTCTGCCAGCTGAACGGCGGCGACGGCCCCGAGTCCACTGCGGACCTCGGAAACCCGCGGATGCTCGGCCAGCGGCTGCAAGTGCGTGTGCAACGACGCTTCGAGCCGCTTGGACTCGGCGAGGAGGTTCTCACGCTCGAGAATGTCGAGGTTTGCCATGGCTGCAGCTGCCGCTCCGGCGTGCCCACCGTAGGTGTAGCCGTGACGCCACCACGCACCGTTGTAGAACGGCTCGGCGACGCGAGGTGCGATGAACACGGCACCCATCGGAACGTATCCGGAGGTCAAACCCTTTGCTGTGGTCATCATGTCGGGCTGCAGATCGAAGCGAGTGGATGCAAACCACTCGCCACCGATACGACCGAAACCGGTGACAACCTCGTCGACGACAAACAGTATGTCGTGTTCACGGCAGATGTCTCGGACCTCGGCCAGGTATCCCTCGGGCGGAAGGTACACGCCGCCGGCACCGATGATGGGCTCGGCGAAGAATGCGGCGATCTTGTTCGCGCCGACCTTCTCGATCAGTTCGAGGAGGCTCTTGGCGTCGTCCCAGCCGACGGTGGCAGCATCGGCCATCAGCTCGCCGTACCCCTCGCGATTGACGGGGATACCGGCGAGAGCTGTTCCCGCAACATGCATTCCGTGGTAGGCCTTCTGGCGTCCGACGATGATGTTCTTGTCGGGCTGGCCGACCTCATGCCAGTACCGACGCGCCAACTTCGCTGCGGTGTCGACGGAATCGGAACCACCGGAGGTGAAGAAGATCTTGCTGCCTGCAACCGGCGCGATCTTCGCGAGCCGCTCAGCCAGTGCCTGCGTGGTTTCGGGGACAAAATCGCCGAAGTTGGAGAAGTGAGCGATCTTCGACAGCTGAGCGGCAACGGCGTCGGCGATCTCGGTGCGGCCGTGGCCCACATTCGTGAACCAGAGCCCGGCAGTTGCGTCGAGGTACCGATTGTCCTGCGAGTCCCAGATGTACGCGCCTTCACCACGAGAGACGACAAATGCGCCGTTCTTCTCGACCGCGCCCATATCCGCGAACCCGTGCCACAGTGCCGAAGCCATCTTTTTCCCCTTCGAGTCCAAACGAATACCAACGATGCTGGTGCGCACACGATGTGCAGCAACTATATCGACACCACAAATCGTCTCCCGCGTGATGCTGCCCTGCGTGGGGATCGCCGCCCTGGGCACGTAATCTCATCAGCATGACTTTTGCCGAGAATCTTGCTGCCCTCCCCTCGATAGATCACCTCGCCGCCATCAACGTGCTCGACACCGACGGCACCGTCATCGACACCGTGGAGAACAAGCCGGGCAAATCCGGTTCGGTCAAGGTCTACAACCACCTCGCCCAGGTCTACGGCGCAATCACTCCTGAGGCCGCAACGGCAGCGCTGGCGATTTTTGCCGAGCACACAGACGATGCCCGCGCGAACCGCGGCAAGCACCCCAACATCGACCGTCTCGATCAGGTTCTTGCCAGCGGCAACACTCTCGGGCTGCAGGAAGTTCCGGCGGAGTAGCAACCCGCGGTCCACATCTCACATCGCGACAGAGTCCCGGTCGGCGTCGCCGTACCGCCACCGCGCCCCCAGCTTGCCGACGGCGTTGACCGCCAGCGCCATCAGCGCCATTGCCACGGCAAGCACAACAAGCCCGATCACCAGGGCTACGTAACCGTGGGCTCGCGGATCGAGGAAGGGATACGGGTACCAGTCGACGATCGCTCCGCGAACCAGCGAATACACGGCATACAGGGCGGGAAAGGCGAGCCACGTCAACGCCGACCCTTCGGAGATGCGGTGGCGCGAGGGCGAAAACACCCAGTCGGCAAGCATCACCAACGGCAGTACTTGATGCAGGGCGACATTGATCCAGGTGTCGTTCAGCGTCACATCGACATCCGAGAGCAGCACCGCGTAGACGATGCCCGTGATCACCATGTAGAGCGTCACGGCGCCTCGAACCGTCTGCCAGGTGCGCGACTGCGGATCCCGCAGCCCTCCGACAATCAGTACGACGGCTGCGGCGATATTGCTCTCGATAGTGAAATAGCTGAGATAGTTCACCAGGGAGAATCCCTCGGCGTTGCGTAGCGGGATCCATAACAAGGCGGTCAGCCCGTAGACCGCAAACGCAAGGCGGAGAATGCGTACCGCCATCGGAGTGGATGTCGCAAATGTCGTCACTGCCCGATCGTGTCACAACGCACGCTGCGGGAGTGAGATTTCCCGGCGTTCGATAAGCTGTCCGTCAGCATGTCTACAACACCACCGGCCCCGCCCTCACCACGACGAAGCGACCTGAAACGCGCCCTGTCCGAAGTCTCATTCCGTGATGAGAACCGTCTGCGGCGCAAACTCGACCGCGCCCGCACGCCGGAGAACCTGGCAACACTGGCCCAGGAGATCGAATCCGCGCGCATCCGGCTGGCCGAACGCGCGGCGAACGTGCCCGCAGTGTCCTACCCCGAGGCACTGCCGGTCAGTCAACGCAAAGACGACATTGCCCGCGCGATTTCCGAAAACCAGGTGGTGATCGTCGCCGGCGAGACAGGTTCTGGCAAGACCACTCAGATCCCGAAGATCTGCCTCGAACTGGGACGCGGAGTTCGCGGACTGATCGGCCATACTCAGCCCCGGCGCCTTGCCGCGCGAACGGTCGCCGAGCGAATAGCCGAAGAACTCGACACCGAACTCGGCGACGCCGTGGGCTACACAGTGCGATTCACCGATCAAGTTTCCGACCGCACGTACGTGAAGTTGATGACCGACGGCATTCTGCTTGCGGAGATTCAGCGCGACAAGATGTTGCGCCGCTACGACACTCTCATCATCGACGAGGCTCACGAACGCAGCCTCAACATCGACTTCATCCTCGGGTATCTGGCGCAGCTACTCCCCCGCCGACCCGACCTCAAGGTCATCATCACCTCGGCGACCATCGACCCCGAGCGGTTCGCTCAGCACTTTGCCGTCGACGGGAAGCCCGCGCCGATCGTCGAGGTGTCCGGGCGAACCTTCCCGGTGGAAATGCGTTACCGCCCATTGACTGTCGAATCCGGAGATATCAGCTACGACCGAGATCCGGTCGACGCCGTCTGCGAAGCTGTTGACGAACTCAGCGCAGAGGGCGAGGGTGACATCCTCGTCTTCCTGTCTGGTGAACGCGAGATTCGTGACACCGCAGATGCATTGCGCGACCGCAGGCTTCGCAACACCGAAATCGTTCCACTGTATGCACGCCTGTCGGCAGCCGAACAGCACAAAGTGTTCTCTCCGCACACCGGCCGACGAGTTGTCCTGGCCACCAACGTCGCCGAAACATCTCTGACGGTTCCCGGCATTCGCTACGTCGTCGATCCCGGAACAGCGCGCATCTCGCGATATTCCGTCCGCACCAAGGTGCAAAGGCTGCCGATCGAACCGATTTCCCAGGCATCAGCGCGTCAGCGGTCCGGTCGCTGTGGCCGTGTCGCCGAGGGCATCTGCATCCGTCTGTATTCCGAAGAGGACTTCGAAGCCCGGCCGGCGTTCACCGAACCGGAGATTCTGCGCACCAACCTCGCGTCTGTGATCCTGCAGATGACGGCCTTGGGTCTCGGCGACATCGCCGCATTCCCGTTTGTCGAGCCCCCGGATTCGCGAGCCATCAAAGACGGCATCGGACTACTCGAAGAACTGGGCGCTATCGCACGAGGATCCGACGCGTCGCATCCGGAACTGACTCCGATCGGCCGCGAACTGGCGCAGATTCCCGTCGACCCTCGCATGGCTCGAATGTTGGTGGAAGCCAAGACAAACGGAGCGCTGCACGAGACGCTTGTCATCGTCGCTGCACTGTCCATTCAGGACGTACGAGAGCGGCCCGCCGAGTTCCAGCAGGCCGCCGACGAGAAGCACGCCCGCTTCACGGTGGAGAACTCCGACTTCCTCGCCTATCTGAAGTTGTGGGACTACCTCCGCGAGCAGCGAAACGATCTGTCCTCGAGCCAATTCCGCAAGATGTGCCGCAACGAGTTCCTGCATTGGCTACGCATCCGCGAATGGCAGGATCTGCACGGGCAGTTGCGTCAGATCACTCGCGGACTCGGTTGGTCGGTCAACGAACTTCCCGCATCCGAGAATTCGGTCCACCAATCCTTGCTGGCCGGCCTGCTCTCCCACATCGGACTTCGCGAAGGCGAAAAGCGCGACTACCTCGGTGCTCGCGGAAGCCGTTTTGCGATCTTCCCCGGCTCGGGCCTGTTCAAGAAGCCACCCCGCTGGGTAATGGCCGCCGAACTGGTGGAGACAACCAGGCTCTGGGCCCGCATGTCCGCGCGAATCGAACCGGAATGGGCCGAAAAACTGGCACCACACCTGGTCAAACGGACCTACTCCGAGCCGCATTGGTCCTCCAAGCGTGGTTCGGCCATGGCGTACGAGCGCGTGACGCTCTACGGCGTACCCCTGGTCACCGGACGCGCTGTCACCTACTCGTCGATCGATCCGGAAACCTCGCGCGAATTGTTCATTCGCCATGCGCTGGTGCAGGGCGAATGGACTACACAGCACAAGTTCTTCCACGAAAATCGCGCGCTGCTCGACAACGTCGAAGAACTCGAGAACCGGGCCCGCCGACGCGACATCCTGGTCGACGACGAGACGCTCTACGAGTTCTACGACTCACGCGTCGGCGCCGAAGCTGTGTCCGCGCGACACTTCGACAAGTGGTGGAAGACAGCACGCCGGCAAGACCCGAACCTGTTGACGTTCACGCCCGAAACCGTCGTGAATTCCGATGCCGCAACGGTTCTGGGCGGCGAATACCCCGATGCCTGGCGTCAGGGCGACATGCTGTTGCCACTGACCTATCAATTCGAACCAGGCAAGGACGACGACGGCGTCACCGCGCACATTCCCGTCGGTCTCCTCGCACAACTCCAACCCGTCGGGTTCGACTGGCTGGTACCGGGCATGCGTGTCGAATTGGTGTCGGCATTGATCAAGACGCTGCCCAAGACCATCCGGCGGCAGGTTGTTCCGGCGCCTGACTATGCAAGCGCAGCACTGGCTTCCGTGAAACCACGATCCGAACCACTGCTCACGGCAATGGCGCGCGAGCTGTCGCGTCTGGGCGCAACGCACATCGACGCGAAGGATTTTGATCCGAGCGCCCTTCCTGATCACCTTCGAATGACGTTTGTGGTCGAGGACGAATCCGGAAAAGTTCTGGCCAAGGGCAAGGATCTGGCTCAGCTACGACGCACACTCGCCCCGCGAGTTCAAAAGGAAGTTGCCAAAGCAGCGACCGGTACCGAGCGGGCAGCCTCGACGGTGTGGACCTCCGAGACGCTGGGCGCACTGGAGCCGACCATCACCAGGAGCATCGGCGGCCAGCAGGTCACCGGATACCCGGCGCTGGTGCCGGAAAACGGCGGTGTGGCAGTACGGGTTCTCAGTACCCCTACAGCGCAGGCACAGGCGATGCGCGAGGGCACTCGGGCTCTTCTTCTCGCGGCGGTGCCAACCCAACTCAAGGCAGTCACATCAGGGCTGTCGAATACACACCGACTCATGCTGGGACAGAATCCGGACGGAAGCCTGGAAGCGTTGGTCGAGGACTGCCGTGTAGCCGCAGCCAACGAGATCATCGCTGCCAAAGGTGGACCGGTACGGACACCGGAGGCTTTCGAGGCACTCGTCAAAGCAGCCCGATCGGAGTTGGCCGGGCGCGTGTCCGCGATACTGCGCATGATCGTTCCGATCCTCGAACAATCACACCACTTGAATGTCGTCCTCCAGCGATCGCGCGGAGAAGCCGCCGAAGACGTTCGCGAGCAACTGAAATCGCTCCTCTTCCCCGGCTTTGTCGCAGAATTGGGTTCGGCGAGACTACGCGAGCTACCCCGGTACCTGGCGGCCGCGACATTCCGGCTCGAAGCGCTTCCTGCCAGCGCTCATCGCGACCACCAAGCCATGGACGTTCTCGATCGGGTGTACGCCGCGTACGACAGATTGCTGAATTCGCTGCCGGAAGAGCGTCGTACCGCCAAAGATGTCGACGCCATCTCGTGGATGATCGAAGAACTTCGGGTGGGACTGTTCGCACAGTCTCTGGGAACCCCAACTCCAGTCTCGGAGAAGCGGGTGCTCAAAGCAATCGAGGCGATCAAACGCTGACCGTCAGGGGTTCACTGCACAATGTTCACATTGGCGACCGAGCCACCAATTGTTGCGACAGTGTTGGCCAGACCTAACGTGACCAGGCTGTTGACTACTGCGAGAATTCCGTTCAAGGGCATAACGCCTCCGTAACGACAGATGCGGACTTTCGGCCCGAATGCTGCGATTCCGACTCGGACCGCTGAACGTACTCGTCGAGCGTAGGCGTCTGTCGCCGAAAAATAGGGACAAAAGCCCTATTTGTTCTCGGAGCGTTATCTAAGGACGATCCCTCGACGTGACTCAGTCGACGGCGACAGCTTCTTCACCGGACGCCTTGGCATCCACGCGATGACGCATATCGGTAATTTCTCGCTCGAAATCTTCTGCGGAGCTGAAGGATTTGTAGACCGACGCAAACCGGAGATATGCCACCTCGTCGAGGTTGCGTAAGGGGTCCAAGATCGCCAATCCCACTTCGTTGCTCGGAATCTCGGCCGAACCGGAAGCACGCACGGCATCCTCGACCTGCTGAGCCAATAAATTCAACGAATCGTTGTCGACATGACGACCCTGGCACGCGCGGCGCACACCCTTCACGACTTTCTCGCGACTGAAAGGCTCGGTGACACCACTGCGCTTGACAACTGACAGCACCGCTGTCTCGACAGTCGTGAAGCGACGACCACATTCGGGACACGAACGACGACGGCGAATTGCCTGACCTTCATCCGCCTCACGCGAGTCGACCACTCGGGAGTCAGGGTGCCGGCAGAACGGGCAATGCATCGCGGTTCCTTCTTCGTTGCCAGGAATGGCCGCAATTGAAGATTCCCACCAACTGCAAATCTTCGGAGGATCCACAGAGCAGATGCGCGACCACCCGAGGTGGTGTGACTGTCAAGCTCACAGCTTACTCGTTCGACACCACCCGAACGCATGCTCGGTCCTTCTCCGGCCACCGAGTGCCGATCACCCGCGCACTCCGAGACCTCGACTTGCACTGCGCTTACGTCAACGCCCCTGCGCGGCAGGAACAATCAGCGTCTGGCCTACCTTCAGCCTGGAATCATTCATTGCATTGAGATCCATGATCCGCTCGATGACGACCCCCACCGATTGACCGGGAGCAATATCGGCTGCGATGTCGCTCAACGATTCACCCGCTGCGACGCGCACAACGGAGGTAGCACCGACCGGATCCGAAGCACCACTTGTGGACACAGCCGCGAGCCCTACCAAACCGAGCACCGCGACGGCCGTCAACAGCACTCCCGTGGCCATGCTCCGCCAACCAACCCCGTCGGAACCGACACGATCGACATGGACAATATGAGGCGCCCGCGACACTCCCACTCGATTGCGGTGTTCGAAGTTCCCGCTATGTGGCCGTGAAGAATCCGAATCTCGATCGAATCGGCGATCACCAACCGGCTCACGAACGGAGTCACGACGTCCGCGGAATTCCGGCGTCTCGCGGCGGACGCGGTAAGCCATCGCCCCGACGGCCTCGTCGTATGGCGCGGCATCGTAGAACGACGCGTGATACTTGGGCGCCACCCGAGGATCCGGAAGTGCCTGATCAGAAGCTGGGTCGTACTCGAAAGCTGCGTCGTACTTCAGTGCTGCGTTGCCCATCTTGACCTCCGCGGATCTACACCGGCTCATTCGAACTCGTTAGCGGTTCGAACCTGCGTTCGATGGAACGCATGTTCGAATTTCTACCACGTCTGACTGACAAAGTCTTCTATTCGAGCGACACAGGTCGAACAGATGTTTGAAACCGCGAGCAATTGCGACTAGATTCGTGTCAGGTCACACAATGGGAATTCCGAACTGGGACTCCCGGGGCGACGTGTACGCACAGAGAACCACGCACCACCGACAACAAAGCTCGACCGAGACAACAAAGTTCGACCGAATAAGTCACAGCACCGCCGATAATCCTGATATCCACCGCTCGTCCACAAGCAATCACCGCAGACACGCAATCACCGCAATCACCGCAGACACGCAATCACCGCAATCACCGCAATCACCGCAAACACGGAAGGCTCAACGCCATGAAGGACGATCGCTCCACAAGTGCCGCAACGGCAGGCGTTGCCGCGACGTCAGCCGAAGCTCTCACCCAGCGGCAGCGCCGCGTTCTCGAAGTGATCCGGGATTCGGTGAGCGAGCGTGGATACCCGCCCAGCATCCGGGAGATCGGCGATGCGGTGGGACTGACGTCGACGTCGTCGGTCGCGCATCAACTCCGCACACTCGAGCGCAAGGGCTTCATTCGCCGCGACCCCAATCGCCCTCGAGCGGTGGATGTCCGAGGACTGGACGAGGTTGCCGCCGACACCGCTATCGCTTCGGTGACGAGGCATGCGTCGGAGATTCGTAGCGCCGCGGGCGATCCGCTTCCTGAGCCTGCATTTGTGCCGGTCCTCGGTCGCATCGCTGCCGGCGGGCCGATTCTTGCGGAAGAAGCCGTCGAAGACGTGTTCCCGCTCCCCCGCGAATTGGTCGGGCAGGGATCGCTGTTCATGCTCAAGGTTGTCGGTGAATCCATGGTCGAAGCTGCGATCTGCGACGGTGACTGGGTAGTCGTGCGTCAGCAGAATGTCGCCGAGAACGGCGACATCGTTGCTGCGATGATCGACGGCGAGGCGACGGTCAAGACATTCAAGCGGGTCAAGAAGGACGTGTGGCTGATGCCGCACAATCCCCTGTTCGAACCCATCTCCGGTAACAACGCCGTCATTCTCGGCAAGGTAGTCACCGTGATGCGCAAGATCTGACGCGTACAGATCAAAAACCAACTATGGCCCCGGCTGATGCCGGGGCCATAGTTGTCGCTGCTTCGATCAGAGGTTCAGGGACCGTCCGATGATTTCCTTCATGATCTCAGTCGTGCCGCCGTAAATGGTCTGCACGCGGGAATCCATGTACGCCTTGGCAACCGGGTATTCCTTCATGTATCCGTAGCCGCCGTGAAGCTGCAGGCAACGGTCGATCAGCTTGACCTGGGCCTCGGTGGTCCACCACTTGGCCATTGCGGCTTCCTGAACCGTCAGTTTCTCGGCGTTGAGCTGCTCGATGAACTTGTCGACGAGAACACGGACGGCGGTGGTCTCCGTCGCCAATTCGGCCAGCACGAATCGGGTGTTCTGGAAGCTGCCGATCGACTTGCCGAATGCCTTGCGGTCTCGGCAGTACTGGATGGTCTTCTCGAGAACGGATTCCATGGCCGCGGCAGCTACCACTGCGATGGAAAGACGTTCTTGCGGAAGGTTCTTCATCAGGTAGAGGAAGCCCATTCCCTCTTCACCGAGCAAGTTGGCAGCGGGCACCCGAACGTCGGTGAAGCTGAGTTCGGCGGTGTCCTGTGCCTTCATGCCGATCTTGTCGAGGTTGCGTCCGCGATCGAAGCCCGGCATGTCGCGCTCGACCACAAAGAGGCTGAAGCCTTGTGCGCCCTTGTCTGGATCGGTACATGCCACCACGATGACGAGATCGGCGTTGATGCCGTTGGTGATAAACGTCTTGGACCCGTTGAGGATCCAGTGGTCACCGTCGCGAACTGCCTTGGTCTTGATGCCCTGCAGGTCACTGCCAGTGCCGGGTTCGGTCATCGCGATCGCGGAGATCAGCTCGCCCGATGCAAATCCCGGTAGCCAGCGCTGCTTCTGTTCGTCGTTGCACAGATCGAGTAGGTACGGCGCCACAACGTCGTTGTGAAGGGTGAAGCCGAGCCCGCTGTACCCACCCTTGGTGGCTTCCTCGGTGATGATCGCGTTGTAGCGGAAGTCCTTTACACCGCCGCCACCGAATTCCTCGGGAACGGCCATTCCCAGAAAGCCCTGCTTTCCGGCTTCGACCCACACGCCACGATCGACGATGTTCTGCTCCTCCCACTGATCGTGGAAGGGTGCAACATGCTGTGCCAAGAACTTCTGGAAGGACTCCCGGAAAAGGTCATGCTCCGGTTCGAACAGGGTACGTTCCACGCCAGCTCCTACTGCTTCGATGCATCACGGGGCGAACGGATGTCCACTCGTCCCACCTGACTGTCGTTCTGACGGTAGAACTCCTGCGAGCACGCGTCGATGACTCGAACGATCACGATTCGTGACTGTACCGGTTACCTGTTACTCGAAGTACGGAATTTAGCTAGATAGCGCATGACCGGGTAGGCGACGAGGATGCCGATCGAGCCCCAGGCGATGCCGCCGAGTTCCACCGAGCCGATGGTGAGTGTCAGGTTGCCGATACCGGCGACCAGTGCGGCAGCGGCCACGGTGAGATTCACCGGATCGGTGAAATCGACCTTCGCTTCCATCCAGATCCGAACACCGAGAATGCCGATGAGGCCGTACAGCACCATGGTCGCGCCACCGATGACGCCGTTCGGAACCGTGAACACCAGCGCGCCGAACTTGGGCGAGAAAGCCAGGACGACCGCCGTGGCCGCCGCGACCCAGTACGCCGCAGTCGAGTAGACGCGGGTAGCCGCCATCACGCCGATGTTCTCGGCATACGTCGTAGTACCCGATCCTCCGCCCGCGCCGGCCAACGTCGTTGCGAGGCCGTCGGCAAAGAGTGCGTTTCCGGCCAGGTCGTCCAACGATTTTCCGGTCATCGCCGACACAGCCTTGACGTGTCCGACGTTCTCGGCGACCAGAACGATCACGACAGGCAGCGCCAATACGATGACCGACCAGTCGAACGACGGGCCGTGCAGGCTCGGGACACCGAACCAGTCGGCCTCGCGCAGTGCAGTAACACGCTCGCTGTCGAGGCCACCGTAGATTGCGGCAAAAACCCAGCCGATCACGACGCCGACAAGGATTCCGAGCCGGCCGAGCAAGCCCGGTCCGACCACGGTGACCAGAAGAATCGAGAACAACGTCACTGTCGCGATCAGGGGCTGCGACTGATACGACGCGGCTGCGGTCGGCGCCAAGTTCAGACCGATCAACGCCACGACAGCACCGGTCACCACAGGGGGCATGACCGCGTCGATCACCCGTCCGCCGATCACGCGCACGGCTACACCGATGAGCATCAGCACGATACCGACCGCCATGACCGCACCGAGCTGCGCGGCCGGGCCGGACCCAGCCGACGCCGTCAGCGGCGCGATGAACGCAAACGACGAACCGAGGTAACTCGGAATCCGTCCCTTGGTGATGATCAAGAACAGCGCGGTACCGATACCCGAGAACAGCAGAGTGGTCGTGACCGGAAAGCCGGTAATCGTCGGCACGAGCAGTGTCGCGCCGAACATCGCGATGACGTGCTGCATCCCGATGCCGACGGTTCGGGGCCAACTGAGCCGTTCGTCCGGGCGCACCACGGCGCCGTCGGCAATTCGTTTACCGTCGCCGTGGACAGTCCAACCGATTCCGCTGGCCCCGGTCGTCGTTTCTCGTTTAGTCACAGCCCGAAATACTAGGTCAGTGCTGGTACTGCGACCTCATTCGGTTCAACTCAGGGCGAGTGCAGCAGCCTTTCGTGCCGACGCCGGATCGCCAGTGGCAAGTACTGCGGCAGCCGCAGCGACACACTGCTCCATGGTGACGGAACCGACCTTGGCCCCGACGCCCGCAACGGACGCGGCAGCACACGAGAGTGACGAAACACCGAGTCCGGCAAGAACGCACGCCAACAACGGGTCCGCCGCCGCCTCTCCGCACACACCGACGCGCTTGCCGACTGCCTGACCGGCCTGCGCGGTACGAGCAACCAATGCGAGCACCGCCGGTTGCCACGGATCGGTGAGCTCCGCGAGTTCGGACGACATCCGATCGGCGGCCATCGTGTACTGAGCCAAGTCATTGGTGCCGATGGAGAGAAACTCGACGTGCTCGAGGATCTGATCAGCGAGCAAAGCCGCAGCCGGGACCTCGACCATGACGCCGGGAACGAGGCCACGGACTCGGACGGCCTCGGCAAAGCGCTTGGCTTCCGCCGGGGTCGCGATCATCGGCGCCATGACCCACGGCGACGAGCCCGTACGAGCTGCTGCAGCGGCGATCGCGTCGAGTTGCCGATCGAGAATTCCCATGTCCTGCCAGGCAATTCGGACGCCTCGAACACCGAGAGCGGGATTCGCCTCCTCCTGATGATTGGCGAACTTCAATGGCTTGTCCGACCCGGCATCGAGGGTGCGGACGATGATCTTCTTGCCCGCAAACGCTTCCAGAACTTCGGTATAGATTGCCGCCTGCTCGTCCACGGTCGGCTCGGTTTCACGTCCGAGGAAACACAGTTCGGTGCGGAACAGTCCGATACCGTCAGCTGCGGTGAGCGCCGCCGCCCGGGCACCTGCGCCGTCCTGGACATTGGCCAGTACGTCGACGGGCCGACCGTCGGCTGTGCGCCCTGGGCCCACCCAGGTGCTGACCCGCTCACGCTCGAGTCTGGACTGCTCGACCAGCGCCTTTGCCTTGTCTGCATCGGGATTGCTGATCACCTCACCGGTGGTCCCGTCGATCAGTACGGGAGTACCGGCTTGCACCGTCTCGAGGTCCTTGACTGCCACGATGCACGGAATTCCCAGCTGGCGGGCGATGATCGCGGTGTGGCTGGTGGGACCACCAAGGATGGTCACGAGTCCGATGATCTTGGTCGCGTCGAGACCAGCCGTGTCAGCCGGCGCAAGATCGTCGGCGCACAGAACGGACGGCGTCTCGGGGGCGGGAATTCCGGGTTCCGGCAGTCCGGACAGCTCTGCGATCACCCGATCGCGAATGTCCTTGAGGTCCGTCACACGCTCTGCCATCACCCCGCCGAGTTTCGTGAACATCGTCACGAACTGTTCGGTCGCTGCGATGGTGGCCTGAACCGGAGGCACCCCGGCAGCGATGGATTTCTTCGCTATCCCGATCCAGCCCCGGTCAGCTGCCATAGCCGCATTTGCCGTCAGCACCTCTGCGGCAGCGCCAGTGGCAGAGGCCGCTCGGGCGAGCAGTCGCCCTTCCACCGTCTTGGCCGCGGCGATGAAGTCGTCCTGAGCGGCGGCCCGCACCGACTCGTCCATTGGTGGGGCTTCTGCGATCAACTCGGGGCGCTGGGACGGCCAGATTGCCGGGCCGTAAGCGACTCCGGGAACAACCGGTGTTCCATGCACACTCGCGATATCGATCTGTTCGGTCATCGGTCCTCCTAGAAACGATTTGCCCGACTGGCCACCAACCGTAGGTCCCACGCCGCGCCGACTTCCTGTTCAGCTTTGTTGTGACGAAGATTACTCGCAACTCTTGACATGTCAACACACTCGGGCGTAAAACAACATAAAGCAACATTGACTGTGACTCGCACCGCACCCGCGAATCACGACCGGCACCAGCAACGGAGAGACTGTGTACGCGGAAGAACGCCAACAAGCGATAGGCACGATGGTGTCGCAGCGAGGACGCATGTCCGTGGCGGCACTGTCCGAGACCTTCGGCGTCACCACCGAAACCGTCAGACGCGATCTGGCCTTCCTCGAACGAATCGGGCAGGTACGACGCGTCCACGGCGGCGCAGTACCCACCGCCTCACTGCACGTCACCGAACCCGGCATGGCCGAACGTGATCAAACCCGCGCGGAACAGAAAGACCGCATCGCCCGTTGCGCGCTGTCGTACCTGCCGCCGAACGGCGGTAGCGCACTCTTCGACGCCGGCACCACCACCGGTCGGATGATTACCGAAATTCCGACCGATCTCGACTTCACTGCGATCACCAATTCCGTTCCGATCGGAGCGCGACTCGCGTCGATGAACTCGGTATCGCTCATCCTCGTCGGCGGCCGGGTTCGCGGAGTCACCCAAGCAGCGGTCGGCGAGGACGCACTACGACTGCTCGGCACCTTGCGTGTCGATGTCGCCTTCATCGGCACAAATGCCATCAGCCTCGGACACGGACTGTCCACCCCGGACAGCGAGGAGGCAGCAGTCAAACGAGCAATGGTCAAGGCCGCCAATCACGTAGTGGTACTAGCAGATTCAAGCAAGGTGGGCCGCGAGCATCTCATCAGCTTCGCGCCGTTGAGCAGCATCGACGTCCTCATCACCGACGAGGACATCACCCCGACCGACACGTCCGAGTTCCACGACCAGGGAATCGAGGTAGTCATCGCATGATCGTCACCCTGACAGCCAACCCGAGCATCGACCGAACGGTGCAACTGGAGCAACCACTCCAGCGTGGCTCAGTCCTGCGAGCCCACTCCACGCGCAGCGATCCGGGCGGCAAGGGGGTGAACGTGGCACGCGTCCTGAGCGCGGCGAAACTCGAGGTTCTCGCGATTCTTCCCGGAAACCCGGGCGACCCGCTCCTCAGCACACTTGCAGATGGCGCAATCCCCCACCTCGGCGTCGCAACCGAGGGCCTCGCGCGCACCAACATCACCGTCGCCGAACCGGACGGAACCACAACAAAGATCAACGAACCTGGCGCGGCCCTCTCCGGCACGACACTCGACAACCTGGCACGCGAACTCGTTTCACGAGCAGATGTAGCCAGCTGGATTGTGCTGTCCGGTTCCATTCCACCTGGCGTTGATCCCGGCTGGTACGGCGAACTTGTTGCGGCACTGCGCGATCACCCCTGCAAGGTCGCGGTCGACACCTCCGACGCGCCACTGTCCGCTCTTGCCGAGAACTTTCCGCTCACGGCGCCGGATCTCCTCAAGCCCAACGGCGAGGAGTTGGCGCAACTCACCGGCGTCGACGGCAATGCCCTGGAAAATGCTGCACAAGAAGGCGATCCGGGGCCGGCGATCGCTGCGGCCACTCTTCTGGTCGAACGCGGTGTCGGCGCGGTGCTCGCAACTCTCGGAGCAGCGGGAGCCGTATTGGTCACCGCCGAAGGCACCTGGATTGCCACCGCTCCCCCGATCGTCGCGGTCAGTACCGTCGGCGCGGGCGATTCCTCACTTGCCGGATACATCCTCGCCGCGACCGCCGGGGCTGATCCAGGGGAATGCCTTCGCCACGCTGTCGCCTACGGAAGCGCTGCCGCCTCCCTCCCCGGCACTACCCTCCCGACTCCAGATCAAGTCGATCTTGCAGGCGTCACGATCTCGTCTGCCACATCCGCACCCGCCCTGCCCACCGAACTCGCCTGACGCCGTAAGGAAATCGACATGTCCGAACCCACCGCACGCAGTTCCGGCTCCCCGATCATCAGCCCAGAACTGATCTCACTCGACACCAATCTCGGCGCCTCGAAAGAGGACGTCATCCGTGCGCTGGCCGCGCGACTGACCGCGGCGGGACGCGCCGACAACGCCGACGGTCTGGTCGACGCCGCCCTGGCCCGCGAAGCGCAGTCCGCCACCGGCCTACCCGGCGGAATCGCGATCCCGCATTGCCGCGCCGAGGCCGTGACGTCGGCGTCGCTGGGGTTTGCGCGCCTCGATCCGAAGGTCGACTTCGGAGCCCCGGACGGTCCTGCCGACCTGGTGTTCCTGATCGCCGCCCCCGAGGGCGCCGGCGCAGAACACATGAAGCTCCTGTCGTCGCTGGCTCGCGCCCTGGTGCGACCCGCATTTGTCACATCCCTTCGGGAAGCCCCGACGCCGGATGAGATCGTGCGGTTGGTCGACGAGGTGCTCAATCCGGCACCGGCAAAGCCGTCTACTCCAGAGCCGGCAGCTGCCGCTGTTTCCACAGCGAAACACTCAGCCGAGCCGACGCCGCCGGAACCGGCCCCGCCTGCCGCTGCCGAGCGTCACGTCGTTGCCGTCACGGCCTGCCCCACCGGAATCGCCCACACGTACATGGCCGCTGACTCGCTTGTTGCCGCCGGTGAACGCGCCGGTGTCACGGTCCACGTGGAAACACAGGGTTCGAGCGGCAGCACACCGCTCTCTCCGTCGCTGATCGCAAGTGCCGCGGCCGTCATCTTTGCCACCGATGTCGGGGTGAAGGGCCGCGAGCGGTTCGCCGGTAAACCCGTCGTGGCGTCCGGAGTGAAACGGGCGATCAACGAACCGGACAAGATGCTGGCCGAAGCACTCCGCGCCGCTGACAATCCCTCAGCGGCAACGGTGGACGGGACTGTCGCTGCCGGCGCGGATGACGGCGAGACCGGCGACGTCGGGTTCGGCACGCACCTGCGGCAGGTCCTTCTGACCGGTGTCAGCTACATGATTCCGTTTGTCGCCGCCGGTGGGTTGCTCATCGCACTCGGCTTCCTCCTCGGCGGTTACGAAATCTCCGGTCCCGCCGGGGACATCGTTCTCAACAACTCACTGACAAACCTGCCTGACGGCGGCCTCGCCACCTACCTCGGCGCCGTACTCTTCCAGATCGGTTCGCTGGCCTTCAGCTTCCTCGTGCCGGCGCTCGCGGGTTACATAGCCTTTGCCATCGCCGACAGGCCAGGTATCGCCCCCGGTTTCACGGCCGGCGCGGTAGCCGTCTTTGTCGGTGCCGGATTCATCGGCGGCCTCGTCGGCGGTCTGATCGCCGGTGTGGTCGCGCTGTACATCGGCCGGATCTCCGTACCGCAGTGGCTCCGCGGATTGATGCCCGTCGTGATCATTCCGCTGTTCGCCACCATGATCGTCGGCGCACTGATGTTCCTGGTCCTCGGTCGCCCCTTGGCCGCGATCACCACCGGACTCACCGACTGGCTCAACGGACTCTCGGGTAGCTCCGCCATCTTCCTCGGCATCATCCTCGGCCTGATGATGTGCTTCGACCTGGGCGGACCGGTCAACAAAGCTGCTTACGCCTTCGCCGTAGCCGGTCTGAACGTCGACGACCCCGCATCGCTGCGCATCATGGCCGCCGTCATGGCGGCCGGCATGGTCCCGCCGCTCGCGATGGCACTTGCATCCACCGTCCTGCGCCCCCAGTTGTTCAGTGAAGCAGAACGTGAAAACGGAAAAGCTGCCTGGTTGCTCGGCGCTGCCTTCATCTCCGAAGGCGCCATCCCCTTTGCCGCTGCCGACCCGTTGCGTGTCATTCCCTCGATGATGGCCGGCGGCGCCATCACCGGCGGTCTGATCATGGCATTCGACGTCACACTGAGCGCTCCGCACGGCGGAATCTTCGTATTCTTCGCAGTCGGCGGAATCGGCTGGTTCCTGGTTTCTCTCGCCGCCGGAACCGTCGTAGCTGCGCTGGCGGTCATCGGCGCAAAACAGTTCATCCGCAGTGGCCCGACAGACGCCGAGTTGGACCCCGAAATCGTGCCCGCTGCGGCATGATCGACATCACACCCACCACCACCCTGAGGAGTTCTCATGCCAAGTAAGACAGTTGCCGTAGGTTCCGCAGTTGGCCTCCACGCGCGCCCCGCTGCCCTCATCGCCGAAGCGGTGGGCGCCTCCGGAGCCACCGTGACTCTCGCCGTTGCCGGCGAAGAACCCGTGGACGCAGGCTCGGCGCTGATGATCATGACGCTCGGCGCCGCCAAGGGTGCCGAAGTCACCATCGAATCCGACGACATCGACGCCCTCGAGAAGGTTGCCGAGTTGGTTGCTGCCGACCTCGACGCCTGAATATCCGTCACCAGAGCCGGACGCTCGTATGAGTGTCCGGCTTTGGTGTTTCTATCTGCTGTGTTTCTATCTGCGCCTTCGGAAGCGGACGAGCAGACCACCACCGATGGCGATCACAACAACACCGCCGGCAATGCCCCACACCGCTGCGTTGCTCGACTCTTCGCCCGCTGACTCTCCGTTTTGCGACGCGAGTGCCATCTCGACTGCGCCGCGCAAGACGTACAGAGGCGGAAGCGCTTCACCCTTCGACTCGGAACCGATCACCAGATCGCCGGCTTCCGTGAAGGTGACGGACTCACCTTGAGGTTGATACGGCGTCGGGATGCGTAGCGGCCGCCCCTCGGTGAGTGCGGCGCCGATCCCCTTCTCGCCGACCCGGTAGAGATAGACATCCGAATAATTCCGCAGGGCCACCACCGAACCGTCTGCGGACACCGCGCCGCCGGTGAACATCGAAGCGGCAGTCCCGTCCCCTGTGCTGAGTGTTCCGACTCGCGTCAACGGTGTCGGCCCGGGTTCGGCCAGCGCGGAAATACTCTGGCCCTGCGCTGGTGTGTAGATACTGCTCGTTCCGAAAAGTTCCTTCGTGACGACGAATACGCGGCCACTTCGATCGACCAGCACTGCTTCGGCGTCGTGCGGTCCGTCTGGGTAGGTCGCGCGATGCAACGACGCGCTACCCGACGCGGGGTCGAGCGTGATGAACGCAACGGTCTCGCGGGTCCTGAGGTTGTCGCCGATGTCCGCGAGAATCAGCGATCCGTCGTACCACGCGAGATCCTCGATGTCGTACGGGTCGATCGGAACGGGAATCCGGTTTCGCACAACACAATCGGTGTCCAGTTCCAGGACAACTTCGTCGTTTCCACTGTCGCCGACCCCGTAGATCCGGTTGCCGACGGCCACCATGCCGGAGAGTTCCTCGAGTCCGGGATCGGTCGGTGTGCAGAGTGGCTCGAATACACCCGTCTCCGGGACGGGTGTATTCGATTGCGCTCCAGCACTTCCGGACAGCAGGACTACCAGTGCGCCGGTGGCAGCGGCAGTTGCGAAGTAAGAACTACGCACTCGGTGCGTACTCGACCAACTACGCACTCGGTGCGTACTCGACCAGAGCCGACGCCAACATCTGTGGAACGCGCGCGTGAACCCGGGTTCCCGATTCCTCGTGAGCCGACTCCAGAATTGTTCCGTCGGAATGGATCTTGGCCATCAGATCGCCGCGGTGGTACGGAACCAGAACGTCGACTTCCACGTCGGGGCGCACCAGAACCTCGGCAAGGTGGGCCCGCAATTCCGCAATTCCCTCGCCCGTCTTGGCAGAGACGAACACAGCGCCGGGAAGCAACGCACGCAACTGCGTGAGCGTCACGGGATCTGCGGCGTCGATCTTGTTCACCACGATCAACTCCGGCGGCGCAGGCGAATTGGTCTCGCGCAGAACGTCCGTGATCACTTCCCGAACAGCTTTGATCTGTTCGGTGGGCAACGCATCGGAACCGTCCACGACGTGCATCAGCAGATTCGCGTCGGCAACCTCTTCCAGGGTCGAGCGGAATGCCTCGATCAACTGGGTAGGAAGGTGCCGAACAAAACCGACGGTGTCGGTCAGTACGTACTCGCGGCCGTCTTCGAGCGACGCCCGACGAGTAGTCGGATCCAGGGTGGCGAACAGTGCGTTTTCCACCAGTACGCCTGCCCCGGTGAGCGAATTGAGCAAGCTCGACTTACCGGCGTTGGTGTAGCCGACGATGGCAACAGCGGGGATGTCACTGCGCAGTCGACGCGTCCGCTTGGTGTCGCGGGCCGCCTTCATGGCCTTGATCTCGCGCCGCAGTTTTGCCATGCGCTCACGAATGCGTCGACGGTCGGTTTCGATCTTGGTCTCACCGGGACCACGCAGGCCCACACCGCCGTTGCTGCCGGCACGGCCACCAGCCTGGCGCGACATCGACTCGCCCCAACCACGCAGGCGAGGAAGCATGTACTCCATCTGAGCGAAAGCGACCTGAGCTTTACCTTCGCGGGACGTGGCGTGCTGAGCAAAGATATCGAGAATCAGGGCGGTGCGGTCGATGACCTTGACCTTGACGATCTTCTCCAGCGCGGTGAGCTGCGCAGGTGTCAATTCACCGTCGCAGACGACCGTGTCGGCGCCGGTCGAGAGCACGATTTCACGTAGTTCCTGGGCCTTGCCGGAACCGATGTACGTAGCCGTATCGGGTTTGTCGCGGCGCTGTACCAAGCTGTCGAGAACCTCTGATCCGGCCGTGTCCGCCAGTGCAGCCAACTCGGCCATGCTGGACTCTGCCTGCTCAGCAGTTCCCTGGGTCCAGACACCGACCAGGACAACACGCTCGAGGCGCAGCTGGCGGTACTCGACCTCGGTGACGTCTTCCAACTCGGTGGACAGTCCCGCAACGCGGCGCAATGCACCACGCTCGGAAAGCTGCATTTCACCAACCGACGGCGTTCCGGAACCGGAAGACGCTGCGTAGTCGGACTCGTCGGCTGTGTACTCGGCCTGCTCGCCTGCCGGTGAAGAGTCGGCAGCAAACGATTCTGCAGACTCGTCTGCAGTGGATTCTTGATTGTCATGTGATTTCGTCATACAAGATCCATGTTCCCACGAAACCTCACAGCGGCGCATCCGCTTTTCGCGCACGGCATACGCAGCTCACGCAAGTGATCGCCACCAGTCATCGCTGATCGATCCGGCTGCGAGCAGAACCGACGGTCCGCGAAGCTCGGCAACACCCTTGTCGATCGCAACCTGAACCGCGCCGCCGAGAACCTTGACGGTGACGGTGCCGTCGCTGCGACCGTCGTGGCGCAGCGCCGCAGCGGCTGCGGCAACAGTTCCGGTGCCACACGAGCGAGTCTCGCCGACACCGCGCTCGTACACCCGCATGCTGACGCCGCCGTCTTCGAGTGGCGTCACGAATTCAACGTTCACGCCATGCGGGAAGAACGCCGGATCGAATGCCGGTGCGATGGACAGATCGAGGGCCGCCAACTGCTCGGCGTGCAGATCCTTCTCGACGCAGGCCAGGTGCGGATTGCCGACATCGATTCCCAGCCCGGTGAAGGCCCTGCCTTCGATGCTGGCGCTGCTGGTCCCCAGCTCGGTGACGGTTCCCATGCCTACGGTCACATCACCCGCGGTGGCGCCTGTGGCGTGAACTACCACCGGCCTCGCTCCGGCCCGGCTGCCGACCACGAACTCGCGACGGTTCTCGAGGCCGGAGGCAGTCAGGTAATGCGCGAACACGCGAACACCGTTGCCACACATCTCGGCGATCGAGCCGTCGCCGTTGCGGTAGTCCATGAACCAGTCGTCGGCGGCAATTCCCGTCGGAATCTCGGTCAGGACACCGGCATCGGCGAGTGCACCGGCCCGCGCGACACGCAGAATCCCGTCGGCGCCCAATCCCTGACGACGGTCACAGAGCGCTGTGACGCGCGCCGGCTCGAGATCGATCGCGACATCGAGATCGGGAAGCACGACAAAGTCGTTCTGAGTGCCGTGGCCCTTGCTGAAATCCATGGGCGCCATCCTATCCGGACCTACCAGACCGTTACGCCGGTGAGGCCGTGACCACCAGGTTGTGCTCATAAGTGAATCCGGAGGGCATCGACGGATCAGGAACCGTCGGGCCGCCGCAGGTAACCAGAACCAGCCTCGGTGCACCCGTGTCCTCGAAGAACTCGGCCGGCAACGCCACCTTCTCGTAGAGCTTCAGACTCGCCGCGGTGTACGTGTACATGGTGCCCGCGTCGTCGGTGGCGTAGATCGGCGTTCCCGGTTTGATCTGGTGCAACGGCCAGAGCGCGCCGTGGGTGCGGTCGCCGTCGTCGACGTGCCCGGCAACAAGATTGGTGCCGTCCGGCTCACCGAAATGTACGTCGTTGAGGAAGTGCGAGACCTTGTCGGGGTGCGGAAGGATCATGCCGCGATTGGCGCCCAGACCACTGGTCACGATGTCGGCCCGCACGTCGAGGTCCGGGATCGCGAGTGTGTTCGGAGGCAGATCGGTCGGTGCCGCAGCCCAGACCATGCCGGGGTCCGGCGCTGTTCCGACCTCGAACGGAGCATCGGGCAATGGTGCGCTGATCGGTTTTCCCGCGGCACTGACAGCCAGGTAGACGAGGATGCCACCCGCCGCGAGAAACACGACGAGGAGAAGAATCAGGGGCAGAGTTGTCTTGCGCCTGCGGGGCGTTCGAGCGTGCGCCGCCGTCTGCACCATGTTCTCTTCACCCTTCGTCAGCCGGTCACCATGACCGATATCCATAACTGTAAGATAGCTGAATTCGGGGATTCGTTACACATCGGGCCGTGCAACTAGCGAATTTCCCCCTCTACAGCTGCGCGCGCGGCGTCCAGCAAATCGTCAGCGCCGCCGTCGAGCCAGTGCACTCGCGGATCGCGACGGAACCACGACCGCTGACGCCGAACGTATCGTCGAGTCCCGATGAAGGTACGTTCGAGCGCCTCAGCGAGGTTGTACTCACCGTCGAGATGCGCCAGCACCTGTGCGTAGCCGATCGCTCGCGGCGCTGTCACGCCGTCGCGAAGACCCTGCTCGATCAACGCCTCGACTTCACCGACCAATCCGGTGTCGAACATCAACTCCGTACGCAGTCGAATACGCGCATCCAACCGTTCCGTCTCCCGATCGACACCTAATATCCTTGTGCCCCAACGAGGTTCACCGATCTGCGGAGCTGATGCCGCGAAGGGCTGACCGGTCAACTCCACCACCTCCAGCGCCCGCACCATGCGGCGACCGTCGGTCGGAAGGATCGACGCAGCCGCGGTGGGATCCGCCGCCACCAGCGCGGCATGCACCGCCGCAATCCCCTCGTCGGCAAGAACAGACTCCCACCGCGCACGCACAACAGGGTCCGTAGCCGGGAAGGCCCACTCGTCGAGAAGTGACTGCACGTACATCATGGAACCACCGACGATGACGGGTACTTTGCCCTCCGCCATCAGCCGCTCCGCGATTGTCATGGCGTCGTGTTGGTACCGCGCCACAGTGGCCGTCTCGGTGACATCGAGCACGTCGAGCAGGTGATGCGGAATCCCCCGACGTTCACCGGGTGAAAGTTTTGCAGTTCCGATATCCATGCCGCGATAGAGCTGCATCGCGTCGATGTTGATGATCTCGCCGCCGAACTCCTGCGCCAGATCGAGCGCAAGATCGGACTTGCCCGCAGCCGTCGGACCGACCACGGCGATGGGTCGACAATCTCCAGCTTTAGAATCCGCGGTTTTGCTCACCGGCGCCACATCCCGACGTGATAGCCGACGCCAAGCGGTGCACTGCTGTAGTGCACCACCGCGTCGGGTTGCTCGGTGAAGACCGACGCCAAGACCTGCCACGCGGCCCGGCCCGACGCACCTATCTCGTCGCACAGCGCAGGATCCAGGTCCAGAAGCGCCGCCCGATCACCCTGCTCGAGCGCAGCGTCGATCACTGCCTGAAGTGGCGCGGCTCGCTCGTCGAAGCTGCCCGGCGCCTTGGGGGTCAAGGTCGACGCTCCATCAGCGAGGACCAGCAGGCCGACCGGCTCGTCTCCGGCGTCCAGGAGTTCACGCAGCCGCGCGCCGAGTGTGCGGCATTCGTCCACCGACGCGTTAGTTGAAATCAGGTGTACATCGACGGACACGTCCGGCCCGGCCTGCTCGCGGAGCCAGCCCGCGACCAGAGCAGTCAACGGCAGCTCCGGATTGACCGGCCCGCGGGCATCGCCGTCGAGTCGGGTGCGAACGTCAGCTCCGAAGCCGGCAAAGGTCCCGACTTCTCCCCGTCCCACGCCTGCTGTTCCAGCCGTTTCCAGGACTTTCTCGGTGTCGGCGCCCACGGCGATCCATCGCGTCGCCGTGGCTGCCAGTTCCTGAACTACCTGGAGCACAGCCGCCCTGACCTCGCCGGCCGGAGCCGAGTCGCCCGACAATTGGGGAACAAGAAGTGGGGGTGACGGGACCAGTGCGGCAGCTGTGAACACAGATGCCACGCTAGTCCAACCCGAGGTGACAACCTGACACCCTGTTACCTGATTCAATAGTCGTAGAACGTGAGTACCGGGTTCAATGGAACCAGGAATGCGATCAGGCAGCCGTGACGCGCGGCAGAGACGAGGACCGATGACCGAGAACAGCGAACCCACCACCGGAACAGAGACCAACTCGGCACCCGGCACACCAACCCCCGGTGCTGCCAAGCCGAGCGCGTCGACGCCCAAACCGGGCGCTCCGAAACCAGGTGGACCGCGACCAGGCGCGCCACGGCCAGGACCGGCTGCCAGTCGGCCGGCAGTACCGACTACCCCGGCAAGCGACCCGAGCAAGTTCGGCCGCGTCGAGGAAGACGGCACCGCCTGGGTGAAGACTGCCGACGGAGAACGCCAGATCGGATCCTGGCAGGCCGGTGACGCCGCCGAGGGGCTGGCCCACTTCGGTCGCCGCTACGACGACCTCGCCACCGAGGTCACTCTGCTCGAGGCGCGACTGACCTCGGGTGCCGGTGATGCGAAGAAAACCAAGGCCGCAGCCGTTGCGCTCCTGGAAACCCTTCCCACGGCAGCCGTGATCGGCGATCTCGACGCTCTTGCCACACGCCTCGATCACATTGTTGCCGGGTCGGACGAAGCCGCAGCTCACGCCAAGGAGGAGAAGGAGCAGTCGCGGGCAACCAATACTGCACGCAAGGAAGCCCTTGCCGCCGAGGCTGAGCAGATCGGTACACAATCCACCCAGTGGAAGACCGCAGGCGATCGTCTCCGCGAAATTCTCGACGAGTGGAAGACCATCCGGGGTATCGATCGTAAGGTCGACGACGCCCTGTGGAAGAGATACTCCAAGGCCCGCGAATCCTTCAATCGACGACGCGGCGCACACTTCGCT
This sequence comes from Rhodococcus sp. ACPA4, assembly GCF_002300185.1. Lineage (NCBI taxonomy): Bacteria > Bacillati > Actinomycetota > Actinomycetes > Mycobacteriales > Nocardiaceae > Rhodococcus > Rhodococcus sp. ACPA4. The sequence continues at coordinate 631,279 of NZ_NSDY01000001.1, read as the reverse complement.
GAATTGGACCGCGACCGGGCCAGCGCCCGCTCCACCAAGGAAGAATTGGTCGAGCGCGCCGAAAAGCTGTCGACGTCCACCGAATGGGGACCGACAGCGGGGCAGTTCCGCGATCTTCTGACCGAGTGGAAAGCCGCAGGCCGCGCCCCTCGCGAGGCTGACGACACTCTGTGGGACCGGTTCAAGACCGCGCAGGACGTCTTCTTTGCAGCGCGTAATGCCGCGGCCGCGGAACGTGACGCAGAGTTCGAGGAGAACGCAAAAGCCAAGGAAGCGCTGTTGGCCTCGCACGCCAACATCGATCCCGAGCACGGCCTCGACAGTGCCCGCGCGTCACTGCGTGACCTGCAGGAAAAGTGGGACGCCATCGGCAAGGTCCCGCGTGATCGCATGCAGGACCTCGAGGCACGGCTTCGCGCTCTCGAGAGCAAGGTCCGTGACGCCGTCGACGCACAGTGGCGTCGTACCGACCCGGAGGCCCTCGCCCGCGTAGCCCAGTTCAAGGAACGGGTCACGCAGTTCGAGGAGCAGGCCGCCAAGGCTGAAGCTGCCGGCAAGACCAAGGATGCGGAGAAGGCGCGCGCTCAGGCCAAGCAGTGGCAAGAGTGGGCAGACGCAGCCGAAGGCGCAGTGAACGACTGAGCAGCCGAAGGCGCAGTTAACGACTGAGCGGATTTACCGTCGGCCGGCCCCGTTATGCGGGGTCAGCCGGCGTTCCACTCCTGATTCTTCTCAGCTTCCGCAGCAGCGATCCGGCGCTGTTCCTCGGCAGCCAACTGAATTGTCGTGCGCGCCCAGACGACCTTGAGCCAGTGGAACGTCAGGAATATGACGGTGAACCAGCCGATGACAAGTCCGATCGACGGTCCGGCTACGTGGAACGCTTCGGGAATTGTCTGACGCGACCAAATTGCCATCATGCCGAGCGCACTTGCGACGGCACTACCGGCCAGCGCGATCCACGCCACCGACCAACGACGCGTGACCAAGGCGAGCATCGAGAATCCGATGCCGAAGATCACAACAAACCAGACATACAGTCGCGAGAACAGTGCGATTCGCTCGGAAACCGCGTCCTGGTTGAACGCCAAGACGTCCCAGCCGTTGGCTGCCCCGGCGTGCGGAAGCGCAAGCGTTCCGACGAGCACCAGAACGGCAATCGCAACAACCATCGCTCGAACACCCGGATCGATTTCGCCGGCAATCTTCCGCTCGACGGCGTCGAGATCGGAACGGTATTCCTCGAACGAGGCATCGTCACCGGAAGGCGACGTTCTGTTGTCGTGTGCTGAACTCATGAATTGCATCCCATCTGAACGGGTTGTGGGGCTGGGGCACCGATCTTCGGCAGTCCGAGACCGACACCGATCGGTGCGGTCTTGGGCGTGATGCCCTGGTCGAAAGAATCTCCGGCGCGCGTGCGCCGATGGGTGAGCACTCCGTCGTCCGCAACGAGGTGGTGCGGCGCGCCGTGCGTGATGACCACCGTCACGACGTCGCCGGGGCGAATCGAGGTGTTCACGTTGCCTTCGGGCCGGAAATGCACCAAACGCCCATCGCGTGCGCGACCGCTCATTCGGTGCGTCGCCGCATTCTTACGGCCCTCACCTGCCGCAACAAGGAGCTCCACTTCGGTGCCCACGAGTTTGCGGTTCTCTTCGATGTTGACTTCTTCCTGCACCGCCAGAAGCCTCACGTAGCGTTCCTGGACCACGTCCTTGGGGATCTGGTCTTCCATCTCTGCCGCAGGCGTGCCCGGGCGGATGGAGTACTGGAACGTGTACGCATTCGAGAACCGCGCCTTGCGTACGACATCGAGGGTTTCCTGGAAATCCTCTTCGGTTTCGCCGGGGAAGCCCACGATGATGTCGGTGGTGATCGCGGCGTGCGGCATCGCGGCACGCACCTTCTCGATGATTCCGAGGTACTTCGACTTGCGGTAGGAACGCTTCATCGCCTTGAGGACCTTGTCGGACCCGGACTGCAACGGCATGTGCAACTGCGGGCACACATTGGCAGTGGTGGCCATAGCGTCGATGACGTCGTCGGTGAATTCGGCGGGGTGCGGTGACGTGAATCGGACGCGCTCGAGTCCCTCGATGTTTCCGCAGGCCTTCAGCAGGGACGCAAAAGCCCCGCGATCACGCGGTTGCTCGGGGTCGGCAAACGACACGCCGTAGGCGTTGACGTTCTGACCGAGCAGAGTCACCTCGGACACGCCTTCGTTCACGAGGGCCTGCACCTCGGCCAGGATGTCGCCCGGACGACGATCTACTTCCTTGCCGCGCAGCGCCGGGACGATACAGAAGGTACAGGTGTTGTTGCAGCCAACCGAGATGGAAACCCAACCGGCATAGGCAGATTCACGCTTCGCGGGCAGCGTCGACGGAAATGCCTCCAGCGCGTCGAGGATCTCGACCTCGGCCCGTTGATTGTGACGCGCACGGTCGAGCAGCGCGGGCAGCGAACCGATATTGTGCGTTCCGAAGACCACGTCGACAATCGGCGCCCGCTTGACGACGGTCTCGCGATCCTTCTGTGCAAGGCATCCACCGACAGCAATCTGCATGTCGGGCTTGGCCTTCTTGTTCTGCGCCAACATACCGAGTGTTCCGTACAGTTTGTTGTCGGCATTCTCGCGGACGGCACAGGTGTTGAAGACCACCAGATCGGGATCGACACCGGACTCCACCTTGCGATAACCCGCATCTTCGAGAAGTCCCGACAGACGTTCGGAATCGTGGACGTTCATCTGGCATCCGTGAGTCCGCACTTCATACGTGCGGGCAGGGGGCACTGCGGTGGTTGCCGAGGCTTCAGCGGTGGTCGCCGCAGGCGCGGTAGGGGTCTTTTCGTCGATCAGTGACACGCTTCAGCCTAGCTCACGTCCACTACGGCGTGTAATAACGCCCAGGTAAACCGACAAAGCGCCACATAAACGTCAACGGCGTAGAATTTTCACTACCGTTACGCGGAACCCTGACGAAATGCGGGGCACAGACGGAAACTACGCCTAAGGTTCTCGGTTATGACCCAAGCCGACGATGCGACGACGCCGACTACCTCCGGCGATTCCACATCCATGATTTCGATGACCTCGGTGAACAAACACTTCGGGGAACTTCACGTCCTGCAAGAGGTCAATCTCGAGGTACCCAAGGGCCAAGTAGTGATCGTCCTCGGTCCGTCGGGCTCCGGTAAGTCGACACTGTGCCGGACCATCAACCGGCTCGAACCCATCGATTCAGGCACCATCGCCGTCGACGGCAAAACCCTCCCCGAGGAGGGCAAAGCCCTTGCCGCACTTCGCGCCGACGTCGGCATGGTCTTTCAGTCCTTCAATCTGTTCGCGCACAAGACGATTCTCGAGAACGTCATGCTCGCACCGATGAAGGTCCGCAAGGCGAAGAAGGAAGACGCCAAGAAGACGGCACTGCAGTTGCTCGAACGGGTCGGCATCGCCAATCAGGCCGACAAGTACCCGGCACAACTTTCCGGTGGTCAGCAGCAGCGTGTCGCCATCGCTCGCGCGCTCGCGATGCAGCCGAAGGTGATGCTGTTCGACGAGCCGACCTCCGCTCTCGACCCCGAGATGGTCAACGAGGTCCTCGACGTCATGACCTCCCTCGCCAAGGAAGGTATGACCATGCTTGTGGTCACCCACGAGATGGGATTCGCCCGCAAGGCCGGCGATCGGGTGCTGTTCATGGCCGACGGCCAGATCGTCGAAGACACCAACCCGACAGAGTTCTTCACCCACCCCAAGTCGGATCGGGCCAAGGACTTCCTCGGAAAGATCCTCACGCACTGATCAAGTCCTGCACCGACGTCCACAAGACACCCGTCTCGACTGCACAGTTCGAATGTCGACACAATTGAGAGGATCTCCATGAAGATCAATCGTTCCGTCCGTTTCGGAATCGGAATCATGGCCATTGCATTCGCAGCAACCGCCTGCGGTGGCGGCGAGGAGAGCAAGACGGTCAGCGAGAACGCCGCTGACGGCAAGCTCACCATCGGCATCAAGTTCGACCAGCCAGGACTCGGCCTGCGCAACGCAGACGGCACGTACACCGGTTTCGACGTCGAGGTCGCGAAGTACGTTGCAAACGAATTGGGCGTCAAGCCCGAGAACATCACGTTCAAGGAGTCACCGTCCGCCCAGCGTGAGACGTTGATCCAGAACGGCGAGGTCGACTACATCGTCGCGACGTACTCCATCACCGACGCACGTAAGGAAAAGGTCGGCTTCGCCGGACCGTACTTCGTCGCCGGCCAGTCGCTGCTCGTCAATGCGGACAACACCGACATCACCGGTCCCGAATCACTGAACGGTGGCAAGATCCTGTGCTCGGTGGCTGGGTCCACCCCCGCCCAGAAGGTGAAGGACACCTACGCCAAGGACGTCCAGCTCCAGGAATTCGACACCTACTCGGCGTGCGTCGAAGCGCTGCGCAACGGCAAGGTCGACGCAGTCACGACCGACGACATCATTCTCGCCGGCTACGCGGCACAGTCCCCCGGTGCATTCCGTATCGCCGGTGAGCCGTTCACGACCGAAAATTACGGAATCGGCTTGGCCAAGGACGATTCCGAAGGCCGCGGCAAGATCAACGATGCCATCGAGAAGATGATCTCTTCCGGAGCGTGGGCAGAAGCATTCACCGAGACGGTCGGCCCGTCCGGTTACACGATGCCCGCTCCGCCCACTGTCGACCGGTACTGATCCAACTGAGCAGTAGCCATTCCAGGTGGGGTTTCCATGTACGGAAACCCCACCTGGGCAAGCACTTTCAACAACGACCCATGAACTGGGGAGACCGTAAGTGAAAATACTCGACGATTACGGAAGCCAGATCCTCGAAGCGTTCTGGACCACGATCCAGCTCACGATCTTCTCGGCGATCGGCGCATTGATACTCGGAGTGATTGTTGCCGCGATGCGGGTGTCTCCCGTACCTGTCGCCCGATTCCTCGGCGCCGCCTACGTCACTGTCTTCCGCAATACGCCGCTCACCCTGATCCTGCTCTTTTGTGTGTTCGGTCTGTACCAAACTCTCGACATCAGCCTCGCATCGACCAGTTCGTCAACCTTCGTGATCGACAACAACTTCCGCTTGGCCGTCCTCGGACTGAGCGTCTACACCGCGTCGTTTGTGTGCGAGTCGATCCGCGCCGGAATCAACACCGTCCATGCCGGACAGGCAGAAGCAGGACGGTCCCTCGGGTTGACCTTCCTGCAGAACCTCCGACTCATCGTTCTTCCGCAGGCCTTCCGCGCTGTGATCGCACCGCTCGGAAGCGTCCTGATCGCTCTGACCAAGAACTCCACCGTCGCCGCCGTCATCGGCGTGTCCGAGGCATCGAAATTGATGAAGGAGATTCTCGAAAACGAAGCCGCACTCTTCGTGACCGCAGGAATCTTTGCAGTCGGCTTTGTCATCTTGACCCTGCCGACAGGATTGCTCTTCGGTAAGCTCGCCAAGAAATTCGAGGTCGCACGATGACTAAGCAAGCAACGGTTCTCTACGACGCACCCGGCCCGAAGGCACGGGCACTGTACCGATTCGCTTCGGTTGTCGTAGCCGTCCTCGCCCTCACCATCGCGTATGTCGTGTACCGCGCGCTCGACGACAAGGGGCAGCTGACCTCCGCCAAATGGGATCCGTTCCTGCAGGCGAACGTCTGGACGACGTATCTGCTTCCCGGTATCAAGGGCACCTTGATTGCGGCAGCACTGTCCATCGTGCTTGCACTGATCCTCGGCGCAATTCTCGGAATCGGCAGATTGTCCGATCACCGCGTTGTGCGAATTATCAGTGGTGTCATCGTGGAATTGTTCCGTGCGATTCCCGTGCTTCTGCTGATCATCTTCATGTACGCCGTTCTTGCCGAATACAAGATCGTGAAACTCGACTACTTGGCGCTTACGGCCGTCGTGGTGAGCTTGACGCTCTACAACGGATCGGTGATCGCGGAAATCGTTCGCTCGGGAATCAACTCACTCCCCCGCGGACAAAGTGAAGCCGCCAAAGCTCTCGGTATGCGCAAATCTCAAATCATGGTGACAATCTTGCTACCCCAAGCAGTCACAACCATGCTCCCCGCACTGATATCGCAAATGGTTGTTGCGCTCAAGGATTCAGCTCTGGGTTACATCATCGGCTACACCGAACTTGTTCGACAGTCCACCCAGCTGGGTGCTGCGTTCCAGAACTACCTGCCGGCGCTCATGGTGGCTGCTGTCATCATGATCATCTTGAACTCTTCGCTGACTTACCTGGCAACCAAGGTCGAGAAACGACTGAGGTCCGGAAAGCGAAAGGGCAAGGGCCCGATCGCTCCGCCTGTCGCCGATGTTGCGGTGTCGGTTCCGGGAATGGATCTGACCAAGCCGTGAACTGATCGACCTATTGCTTCCCCGACACCAGAAGCGGGGTGTGTCACCGAATTCGGTGACACACCCCGCTTCTAGTTTTGTCGCCTACGGCTCCGCGCAGTTTTGTCGCCTACGGCTCCGCGCAGTTTTGTCGCCTACGGCTCCGCGCAGTTTTGTCGCCTACGGCTCCGCGCAGTTTTGTCGCCTACGGCTCCGCGCAGTTTTGTCGCCTACGGCTCCGCGCAGTTTTGTCGCCTACGGCTCCGCATAGTTTCGTCGCCTACGGCTCCGCGGCAGCCATCTCGGCTTTGACGACCTCGTATGACATGCTCGCCGAGTAGCCCTTGCGCGCAAGCATCGCCACCAGACGTCTCATCACCTTGTCGCGATCGTCGACCGGCTTGTTGCGCAACTTCTTTCGAACGAGATCTGCTGCCCGCTCGCGCTCGTCTTCGGCATCGATCTGCGACAACGCTTCAGTTGCCACATCCTGATCGACGCCCTTGAGTCGAAGTTCGACGGCCAACGCCTTCTTGCCCTTGCCGGAATAGGTATGACGTGAATGCACCCACTGGTTGGCAAAATCCGCGTCGTCGATGAGACCGATCTCCTGGAGACGATCGAGTGCCCGAGTAATAATGTCGGTCTCGTATCCCCGGCTGATCAGCTTCTTTTCCAACTCGGACCGACTGCGCGCGCGGTCACTCAGGAGGCGCAGGCAAGCATCCTTTGCCTGCGCCTCCGTGCCGCCCTCGGCGCGCTGTGTACCTTCGCCGCGCTGCCTGCGTTCGCCGCGGTGATCGCTGCCACCACGGCTGCCCGCCCGATCGGAGCGCGAGCGAGACCGTCGATAACCGGTGTCGCTGCCACCGTCATCGTCGATGTACTCCATGACAGGGATCAGAAGTCGGCGGGAGCTTCATCGGTAGCGGTGACATCGGCACCGATACCCAGCTTTTCCTTGATCTTCTTCTCGATCTCGTCACGGATGTCGGTGTTCTCCAGCAAGAACTTTCGAGCGTTTTCCTTGCCCTGACCCAACTGGTCGCCTTCGTAGGTGTACCAGGAGCCGGACTTACGGATGAACCCGTGCTCGACACCCATGTCGATGAGCGAGCCTTCCTTGCTGATGCCCTGGCCGTAGAGGATGTCGAACTCGGCCTGCTTGAACGGCGGGGCGACCTTGTTCTTGACCACCTTGACGCGGGTGCGGTTACCGACTGCGTCGGTACCGTCCTTGAGCGTCTCGATACGGCGGATGTCCAGACGGACAGACGCATAGAACTTCAAAGCCTTACCACCGGTGGTGGTTTCGGGTGAACCGAACATCACACCGATCTTCTCGCGAAGCTGGTTGATGAAGATGACGGTGGTGCCCGAGTTGTTCATGGCACCGGTGATCTTTCGCAGTGCCTGGCTCATCAAACGAGCCTGGAGACCGACGTGGCTGTCACCCATTTCGCCTTCGATTTCAGCGCGGGGAACAAGTGCTGCCACGGAGTCGACAACGATGATGTCGAGAGCGCCGGAGCGGATCAACATGTCGGTGATCTCGAGCGCCTGCTCACCGGTATCGGGCTGGGAGACCAGCAGTGCGTCGGTATCGACACCCAACTTGGCCGCGTAATCCGGATCGAGTGCGTGTTCCGCGTCGATGAATGCAGCGATGCCGCCGTTGGCCTGCGCATTGGCAACTGCGTGCAATGCAACGGTGGTCTTACCCGAGGATTCCGGGCCGTAGATCTCGACGACTCGACCACGAGGCAGGCCGCCGATGCCCAGCGCGACATCGAGCGCGATGGAACCCGTGGGGATCACCGCGATGGGCTGGCGAACGCCTTCGCCCAAGCGCATCACCGAACCCTTGCCGAAATTCTTGTCGATCTGCGCCAACGCGAGGTCGAGCGCCTTGTCCCGATCTGGTGCCTGTGGTGCCATCGTGATCCCCATTCTCAAGTCTCTTCAGTGGTGTTGCGATCAGAGTAGATCCGGCTACCGACAAACTTTTGATTCATCGTGCCGACCCACTCGAACCCTGCAGTCGCGGAAGCGGCAGTTACCACCGAACACACTCAGCATAGACGAACATCTGTTCGAAACACAGGCAAGGATCGAACATTGCCGAAATAAACTAGCGACGCGACGGCGGCACGTCGAACTCCGCGCACAACGCTCGCCACACCTCGCGGGGGTCCTGGCCTGCCTCGATAGCCTCTGCGGCAGTCAGTCCGCCCAGACTCAGGATGACGTGGTCGAGCAGCATCGAGTCACCTCGTACCTGCCCGAACTCTTCTCGTACCAATTCGTGAAACTCGGTCAATCGCACGGGCGCCACGGTAGTCCACCCAGGCAGCTGTGCACACTCCGCACAGGTCAGGCCGCCACTCCTCCGGCCACAACTTCCCGACACACCGCTACCGGGTCGCGGACGTCGGATGCCGTCGCCGCGGCAGCGCCGGCCGCGTCGGCGAAGCTGCGCTGGGAGAGAACCTGCAACACCGCGTCCCTGATGGATCCTGCATCAGCCGGTCGTACGATCACCGCACTACCGGCGCGAGCGGCACGATTGGCCAACTCCCACTGATCGCCGCCGCCGGGAACAACCACCGTCGGCACGCCGGCCGACAGAGCCTTCGCCAGCATTCCGTGCCCACCTCCGCACACCAGAACCGAAGCGTCGCGCAGCATCACGTCCTGGCGGCCGAGCCCGGCACGAACCCAATCCGGATACAGCGCGTCCGAACCGTCGAGAACCGACGCGATCAGCCGCAGCCCTGACCCTTCCAGGCCGTCGACGGTCTGCTCGAGCATTCCCACCGCACCGGTATGCGCGGTCGACGGCGCCACCATGACCAACGGTTCCGAACCTGGCGGCGGTTCCAGAATCTCGCGAGTCGGTTCCCATAACAACGGGCCGACGACGTGCGCGTGGGCAGGCCAATCCGGCCGCGGAACTTCCAGCGCTGGAATCGTCGCGATCAATCGTGCATGTGGACCTGGATCTACTGCGGGAAGTCCGACTCCGACGCGTGCCTCGGATCGCTGGGCCAGTCCTTGCTTGATCGAACGCCCCGTTGCCGCTCGCATCACGGTGTCGCGCAGGCGTCCGCGAAACCCGACGCCGGGAGCCAACCCGCTCCCGATGGGCGGCAGGCCTCGGGACGGCGAGTACAGCGGATGAGGCGAGAGCTCCACCCACGGAATTCCCAGTCGCTCGGCAGCCAATCCACCTCCGGCAGTGAGGATGTCCGAGACCACCAGATCCGGGGCTACCGCTTTCAGATCGGGCAGCAGTTCGGTCGAGATGTACGCCGCCCGCGAGTGGATCCGCGCACCGGCGTCAAGGTCGTCGTCGCCGGGCCTCGGCGCCAAGCCTTTGAGAGGTTCGGTGTTCACTCCCGCAGCACGGGCCTTCTCCACCCATCTCGACCCGGTAAACAGGATCGGCTCGTCGCCCGCGGCGATCAGCGCCAGCGACAACGCTATTGCGGGAAAAGCATGACCCGGGTCCGGCCCGGCAACAACGGCTACTCGCACCGCATCAGCGTGTCACACGCCACAACGACCGGTCATACCGCCCGGAATGCCTGCTCCGCCTCCGGCAACGCACGTTCACGATCGGAAGCCACCAGACCGATACGCGTCCGACGATCCAGGAGATCGTCCACGTCGAGTGCCCCCTCGTGAGACACCGCGAAGGCGAGTTCGGCGGCGCAGATATCCAGCCCGGCTACCTGACGAAGTCCGTCATCGCCCAACCCAATCACCGCTTCGGCTTCGGTGCCGTACCGCGCCACCAGCCCGGCGGGCGCTCGAACCTGGTCCAACACAGCGCGCGACGCGGCACCGACCAACGGCAGGTTGCGCGTTCGGCACGGACCCGCGTTCAATCCGCCCGCTTCGACGGCGCAGTCGACGGCGTCTTCCGCCATCTTGCGATACGTCGTGAGCTTGCCACCGACAACCGTGATCACATCGGTTGCCGACCGGACCACCGCGTGATTACGCGACAGGTCAGCAGTCGATCCCCCGCCGGTATCGAGCAACGGTCGCAAACCCGCAAAAGTGCCGAGCACATCGGCCCGGGTCAACGGAACTTCCAAAGCCGTATTGACCGTAGCGAGAAGGAAATCCACTTCCGCGTCCGACGCTTGCGGTACGTCGGGTACGGGGCCGGGCGCCGCTTCGTCGGTCAAACCGAGATAGATCCGGCCGAGTTGCGCCGGCAACGCGAAGACAAACCGATTGGTCTCACCCGGAATCGGAACCGTCAGTGCGGCAGTGGGGTTACCCAGCGAATTCGCGTCGAGCACCAAGTGCGTGCCGCGACTCGGACGCAGGGTGATACTGGGATCCACCTGATCTGCCCACACGCCCGTCGCGTTGACCACTGTCCGAGCCCGCAGCAGAAACTCGGTTCCGGTCAACTCGTCTCGCAACGTCGCGGACGTACCGGACACCTCGTAGGCACCCACCCTGGTCAGAATCCGAGCACCGAAAGATGCCGCTGTGCGGGCGATGTTCACAACCAGTCGAGCGTCGTCGATCAACTGACCGTCGTAGGCCGTCAGCGCACCACGAAGGTCCGCCTGCCGTACCGCCGGCACCAACTCTCGTGCCCGAGACGCGCTCACCGCGCGCGAGCGAGGCAACACCGACGACGGTGTCCGAGCCGTTGCCCGCAAGACGTCACCGGCTAGAAATCCGGTACGCACCAAGGACTTTCCGAAGAACGACGTCTGCGGGAGCAACGGTACGAGTTGCGGCATCGCCCGTACGAGATGCGGCGCCGTTCGCGTCATCAGGATTCCGCGTTCGACAGCACTCTCACGGGCAATACCGATATTTCCCGACGCAAGATACCGAAGTCCGCCGTGAGCAAGCTTGGAACTCCACCGACTGGTACCGAAGGCCAGGTCGTGCTTGTCCACCAACACAACGCTCAGGCCACGCGTCACGGCGTCCAAAGCCACACCGACACCGGTGATTCCGCCGCCGATAACCAGAAGATCCACAGAACTTCCGCGTGAGAGTTCGTCCCACTCGCGTGTCCGACGGGCGGCGTTGAGCGCCGACGGATCGGCATTCGGTGCACTGCGATCGCTGTCGGCCATCGTTCTAACCGTCCGTTCCTGCAGTCGGCGTCAGGTACGCCGACACCGCAATTCTCAACTGCTGCACCGCTGCATCGGCAGAAAGTCGATCCTGCAGTGTCGGTGCCGAGAACACCACCGACTGTGCCATCAGCAACAGCATGGACGCTATCTCGTCAGCATTTCCGTGACGGATCGATCCGTCCTGCTGCCCGGCTGTCACCACAGCAGTCATGAGTTCGAGTATCGACTTCTGGCTGGCACCAATGCGATCCACGATGTAGGTGGTCAGCAATTCCTGATCCGTCGACCGGATCTTCACGAACAGCGGATGATCGCGGATCTCGGCGACAACGTCGACCACTGCGGAGAGAAGAAGATCCCGAGCCGAACCCGTCGTCTGTATGTCGGGGAGGACCTCCCGAATTTCGCGAGTGAGGAGGTCTGCGACAACTGCTCTGGTATCCGTCCAGCGCCGGTAGACCGTCGGCCGGCTGACGCCGGCGCGCCGAGCGATCTCGGCCAACGTGGTGCGCTGCATACCGAAATCGAGCACGCACGATCGCGCGGCATCAAGAATGAGATTGTCGATCGCGAGGTTTGGAGTGCGCTGACCGTCGCCCTTTCGCGGCAGGACTTGATCATCTGCGTTACGGATTGCCATCGTGTGTAACACGCTACCCGACGCGCCGTCCGGCAGTGCGACTAGTACACGGCGTGTTCCGACTATCAGAAATAGTACAACTCGAACCCGACGGCACGGTCGGCCTCGAAGCCGGGTTTCGGCCCCGACACCATGTCGATCTGAGCCTGCGCCTGCACGCGTACCGGAATCTCACTCAGCGCCGCCAGATACCGTGAATGCTCTGCCAAGGAATCCACCGCTCGCGCCACCGTTGTACTCACGTCGACGCCGTGAGTCGGTGTCATCGAATTCACTGCAACCCACCGAACTCCGGTCCACGGTTCGAGTCCGACGTCCGACAGTTTCGGAAAGATCCACTCGTTGGCCGCGTCCGCGGTCGCGTCAAGGACACTGATTCCCAGCGCTCGATGATCGGCACTGTTGAGATAGCCAGGGCCCCAGGTGTTCGAGAAGTTCATCGTCACCACCAGTTCCGGCCGGTGCCGCCTGATCGCGGCTGCCAAGACGGAACGCAATTCGAGTCCGGCAATCAGTCGACCATCAGGAAGACCCAGGAACTCGACTTCACTCACTCCCACAACAGCGGCGCTGCGACGCTCTTCTGCCTCGCGGATCGGTCCGGACTCCGCCGGCGGCAGTCCTGCAATCCCGGCTTCCCCGCTCGTCGCGAGTACGTATCTGACGTCCTTGCCTTGATCCGTCCAGCGGGCTACCGCTGCAGCTGCGCCGTACTCGATGTCATCCGGATGGGCGACGACCACAATCGCGCGCTGCCAGTCCTCGGGGAATGGTTCCATACCGCACGATTGTGCCTGTCACATCCTCGAAACGGGTGTGTTTTCATCGTTGCCCGACATCGCCTTCACGAGGAAGTAGATGCCGACGCCCAGCGCGCCGACCACCAGAATCCAGAACAGACCCTTGATCAACGCGCCGACCACTGCAAGCGCGATCCACACGAGGACCACAGCCAACACGATTTTCCAGAACATGACGTACCTTCCTTGCCGTGAGCTTTCGGACTGGCTTAGAGAAAGTCCGTGACACCAGCCTGACACGTTCGGCCGGACAAAGCAGCAGCTCACCGGCAAGATCAGGTAAAGATCAGGGTTCACCCTGATCAACCATGACAAGACTGGGCATGCATCCAAAACACCCGTGATTCACGCTGACGTAGACTCGCGAAGTTCCATCCAGTACGCCCTAAGGAGCACGTTCGCCGTGTCTACCACCCGAATTCCGGCCCGCGACCTCGCGCACGTTGCAGTGTTCGCGGCCCTCATCATCGCGTTGGGTCTACCGGGGGCGATCAACATCGGAATCTCCGGTGTGCCGATCACCCTTCAATCACTCGGTGTGATGATGGCCGGTGCGCTCCTCGGGCCTCGCAAGGCCGTACTGGCGGTGCTGACCGTGATCGCGCTCGGCCTGGTCGGGCTACCGGTGCTCGCCGGCGGGCGGACTGCATTATTTGCGCTGTCGAGTCCCACGGCCGGGTTCTTGATCGGCTGGATACCTGCGGCGTTTGTCATCGGATGGCTGACGACGAAGATGCTCCCGAAGTACCGAATCATTCCTGGAATCGGCATCAACCTTCTCGGCGGTGTTGTTGTTCTCTACCTCTTCGGAATCGCCGGGATGATGATCCGTGGACACATGACCTTCCTCGCCGCGTGGACCGCCAATGCCGCCTTCATCCCCCTCGATGCTGCGAAAGCCGTTGTCACCGCAGTGGTCGCCGCTCAGGTCCATCGTGCGTATCCGGCACTGCTTCGTGACAGCGTCGCCGCACGCGCAAAAACAGCAGTGGCGAACTGATTCCTCGATGAGCGAGATCATCTTCGAAGGCGTCGGGCACAGTTTCGGCGAACGCACCGTGCTCGATCGTGTCGACCTGACACTGACCGAGCAGCGCATCGGGATTGTCGGTGCAAACGGAAGCGGCAAGTCGACACTTGCCCGCATGATCAACGGATTGGTGATTCCGGCAACAGGTTCCGTCCGTATCGACGGTTTGGATACCGCCAAGAAGGGACGCGACGTACGCAAGCACGTCGGCTTTGTATTCACCGATCCCAATCATCAGATTGTCATGCCGACCGTCGCCGAGGACATCGAGTTTTCGCTGCGGCGAAGCGGACTCGGCAAGGCTGAACGGGCCCAGAAAGTCTCGTCCGTCCTCGAGCGCTTCGGATTGGCGTCACACAGCGACCATCCCACCCACCAACTGTCCGGCGGTCAGAAACAACTCCTTGCCCTGGCCGCCATCATGGTGACCGAGCCGAAGGTACTGGTGGCGGACGAACCGACAACGCTGCTCGATCTGCGCAACTCGCAGCTCATCAGCTCTGTCTTCGCGTCCCTCACACAGCAGTTGATCGTGGTGACCCACCAACTGGATCTGCTCTCCTCGTTCGATCGAGTTCTGGTGATCGATCGAGGGCTTGTCGTGGCCGACGGCCCGCCCGCGGAGTCCGTCGACTTCTACCGTTCCCTCGTCTCGTGACCACACTCGGCCACTACCGCGCCGGCACGTCCATCCTCCATCGGGCGCGGCCTGGCTACAAACTTCTCGCGCTGATCGTCGCAATCGTCGCAGTATCGGTATTCGTGCGCAGCCCTTGGCAATTGGTGCCACCCACCGTTGTTGTTGTTGCGCTCTACGTGGCCGCGCGTATTCCGTTCCGCATCGCGATCGCCCATCTGCGCCCGGCATTGTGGATGCTGCTGTTCATCGGCGGATTCCAGATACTCGTCGCCGGGTGGGAGCGCGCGGCCGTCGTCTGTGGCGTTCTGATCCTGTCGATCGCGCTGGCCGCGCTCATGGGTCTGACAACCCGCATTTCGGAAATGCTCGACGCCATCACGGCTTTCCTCACCCCGCTGCGCCGATTCGGGGTCAATCCCGAAAGAATCGCGCTCTTGCTGGCGATGACCATCCGGTGCATCCCGTTGATGTTCGAGGTCATCACACAGGTGTCCGAAGCACGCAAGGCCCGCGGTCTCGGCTTCTCACTGCGATCCTTTGCCGTTCCCGTCATCATCGGAACCCTCATGACCGCCGACGCGATGGGTGAGGCACTGGCTGCGCGCGGAGCTGACGACTGAACGCGGACCAGCTCAGCGATACTTCTGGGTGATCTCGTCGACCTCGCCGATCGCGTCGGCCAGGCTGGACAGACGCTCTGCGGCCGCGTGCAGAGCCGACAGTTCACGGTTGAATCCCACCAGGGCAGACGGGGTGTGCGGCGCCGTCAAGGTTGCGGCTGAATTGACGAGATCCTCGTACTGACCGAGTCCCGCCTGCAGTTCGCGAACGGCACCTGCGATAGTCGGTTCGAGTGTCTCGGCAACCTTGGGGGTCGATGTCACGGCCCGTTCCATCGACGCGATATCGGACGACACCGCAAACATCGCGCGCAATGCGGAATCTGCAGTCACGGTGATCTCGTCGAGTTCGCCGGGATCGATGGTGTCTGCGCGTCGCAGCACACCAAGAATTTCGAACAGCGACGTTTCTGCTCCGACCAGTCGTGACATCGGTATGAACGCGCGCGAGGACGACGGTGGCAGTCGCCGCCGGATCGGAGCGGGCGGCGGCCCGGCGTTCATCGACCGGTAGCGCCCGACTGCAACAACAGCGGGTACCGCAAACAGTGCGGCTCCCCCACCAGCGACAACAACGGACCATTCCGGCGCCGACGCCACCGCAAGCCCGGCAGTGCCGATCACGGTTCCACCGGAGATGAATCCCCAGCGCTGGGCGCGTCGCCTCGCACGTGCTCGTTTGCGCTCGAATTTTGCCCGCGGATCTTGCCACCGCCGGGCTGCCTCCGCAGCGGACGCCGTCACTTCGCGGAGCGAATCTGCAGTACGGCCCAGCGCACCGAATGCGCCGGACATGGAAACAGGAACGGCCGACCTGGGCTCTCGCTCAGGCCGGCCACCTCGTGAAGAAAACATCAGTGTGTCGAATCGTGTATCTCTGGAAAACTGCAGACCGTGGATCTACTGGCCGGTGGTTCCGGCAGCAGGCGGCTGCTTTTCGATTGATGTCGGCGCAGGTGCCGCCGCAGTCCCACCGGACGGCAGTGCCTCGCCCTTCATGGATGCGCGAATCTGCTCGAGTCGGCTGTGCCCGGCCATCTGCACGGAAGCCTGCTGGACCTCCATCATCCGACCCTGCACCGAGTTCTGGGCAAGTTCGGCCGAGCCGAGGGCATTTGCGTAGCGACGCTCGATCTTGTCGCGAACGGCGTCCAGGCTTGGCGTGTTGCCGGGTGCGGACAGCGTGCTGTCCATGGATCGCAGCGACTCGCTGACGCGTTCCTGCATCTTGGCCTGCTCGAGCTGGCTGAGCAGCTTCGTGCGCTCGGCAACCTTGGCCTGAAGCGTCATAGCGTTCTGTTCGACGGCCTTCTTCGCCTGCGCGGCAGCCTGCAACGACTGATCGTGCAGCGCCTTGAGATCCTCGACACCCTGCTCGGCGGTGACGAGCTGAGCGGCAAAAGCCTCAGCGGCATTTGTGTACTGGATCGCCTTGTCATTGTCGCCCGCGGCGGCAGCCTGATCGGCGAGGTTGACGGCCTGACGCGCGTTGGCGTTGAGCTTTTCGACCTCGTCGAGCTGACGACTGAGCTTCATTTCGAGCTGACGCTGATTACCGATCACCGACGCGGCCTGCTGCGAGAGCGCCTGGTGCTGACGCTGCGCGTCCTCGATCGCCTGCTGGATCTGGATCTTCGGGTCGGCGTTCTCGTCGATCTTCGAATTGAAGAGCGCCATCAGGTACTTCCAGCCCTTGACGAAAGGATTAGCCATGGGTTTGATCCTGCCTCCATCTGATGCGCCGCGCGCTACGCGACCCGGTGAACGACCGTCGCACACCGAAACTCACCAATACATCAGGGCTGCGCTCCAACTGCCCTGACCCTGCACTGCCATACCGGTATATCTACCGAATCTATCGGGTTCAAGCGGCCAGTAGCTACGCAGCAGCCAAACTGCGCGCGTTGGGCGCCGGAATCACCACTCGGGTATCCCGGGCGATGGACGGCGAACCGGACACCTGTGCCGACACAGCAGCGGCTGCACCGGTCGGCGCGGCACCGGAAACCGGACGACCGAGCGCAGAGTTGGACTTCTTGGTGGCCAGAGTTTCACTGACGTCGACCAACACGTCGGACAGCGGTACGGCAAGCGCATCGCAGATCGCGGCCAGCAGTTCACTCGACGCTTCCTTGCGTCCACGTTCCACCTCGGACAGGTAGCCCAAGCTCACACGCGCACTGTTCGACACCTCACGTAGCGTGCGACTCTGCGAAACGCGCGTACGCCGGAGACTGTCACCGATTGCCTCACGCAATAGCAGCGCCATCTCGCTCCTCCTTCATCCGTCGTGCCGTACCTGTCTTTTCACAGGTCCGCACCGTCACCTGGCCACATCGGTACCGTCTCGACACCGTGGCTGTTGCACACCTTCACAACAGTCAACGTCCGAACTCGACCGATTGGTTCCCGAGCCTATCGTGCCCGGCGCTCTTCAACACGATCACATAACCGCGACACGGCTGCCGCGACTGCAGCGATTCGAATCTCCCACCGCTCTCCTGTCAACGACAGACGCTCACACAGAGTTCCGTCGGGCCCGGCAATCCCCAAGAACACCGTGCCGACAGGGTTCCCGTCTTGTTCGGCCGGCCCCGCTACACCGGTCAGTCCGACACCCCAATCGGCGACGCACCGAGTGCGGGCACCGTCGGCCAGAGCAATCGCCGTGGATGCGGACACCGGGCCGTCGAGTGCCAACGCATCTGGATCTACGCCTGCCAGCGTCGCTTTCAGATCGGTGGCGTACACCACCAGGCCGCCGCGCAGGACTTGGCTCGATCCGGGAACCGACGCCAGCGCAGCAGTGAACAGTCCGGCCGTCAGCGACTCGGCAGCCGCGACGCTCTCCCCCGCCACCACCAACGCGGCGATCAGTTCGCCGACTCCGAGGTCGAGCAGCGGATCGCGCACAGGTCAGTGTCCGTCTCGTTCGGCGAACCGGACGCCGGCGCGCAATCTGATGGCTTGAACAACATATTCGAGGCCGGTGACGACTGTCAGCACAACCGCCGCGGCCATCAGGAGCCAGCTGACC
This sequence comes from Rhodococcus sp. ACPA4, assembly GCF_002300185.1. Lineage (NCBI taxonomy): Bacteria > Bacillati > Actinomycetota > Actinomycetes > Mycobacteriales > Nocardiaceae > Rhodococcus > Rhodococcus sp. ACPA4. Next base: position 613,016 of record NZ_NSDY01000001.1, on the reverse strand, counting down.
ACGTCCCAGCTGCTCGGCAATGGGCACAGGTAGAAACCGATCGCTACGGCCTGGACGAGGGTCTTGAGCTTGCCGCCCTTGCCGGCAGGAATCACGGCATGGCGGAGCACGGCAAAACGCAGCAGCGTGATTCCGAGTTCGCGGGCGATGATCACGCCGGTCACCCACCACGACAGGTCACCGAGTACCGACAACCCGATAAGCGCAGCGCCGATCAGTGCCTTGTCCGCGATGGGATCCATCAACTTGCCGAAGTCGGTGACCAGACCGTATTTCCTGGCCAACTGGCCGTCGATCCGGTCGGTCACCGCGGCGACGATGAAGATCGCCATCGCGCCCAGACGCCACGACGTCGTCTGACCGTCGTCGACAAAAAGCACGACGAGAAAGACCGGAACAAGAACGATCCGAATCATTGTCAAGATGTTCGCGATATTGAAAAGTGGGACGGGTTTGTCGGCCGGTGTTTCTCCAGTGGGCCCTACAGCAGCCCGATGGGCATCTGCTTGATCACGCGGGGAACTCATCGGATCACCGCGCGGAAGGCGGGCCGAACCCGGACGGTGACCGGGCGGGCGGGGTATTTCGTGGAGCGGACAGGCACGCGACTCAGAATATCGGTAGACCCATTGACTAATGTGCACCACATGACTTCCACCGCGCGCAGCGACACCGAGAGCCACTTGATCGTGCGGCGGGCACGAACATCCGACGTCCCGGAAATCAAACGCCTCATCGACATCTATGCCGGCAAGATTCTGCTGGAAAAGAACCTGGTGACGTTGTACGAGGCTGTGCAGGAGTTCTGGGTCGCCGAAAAGGACGGCCAAATTCTGGGTTGCGGGGCGATGCACGTCCTGTGGGCGGACCTCGGCGAGATTCGCACTGTGGCAGTCGATCCCACCGTCAAGGGTCAGGGAGCAGGCTTCCAGGTGGTCGACAAACTGATCGAAGTTGCACGCGAGTTGGAATTGGAGCGGTTGTTCGTGTTGACCTTCGAGACCGACTTCTTCCACCGCCACGGCTTTGTCGAAATCGAGGGAACTCCGGTCACCGCCGAGGTCTATACCGAGATGTGCCGGTCATACGACGCCGGTGTCGCCGAGTTCCTCGATCTCAGTTACGTCAAACCCAACACCCTCGGAAATACCCGTATGCTTCTGACGCTCTGATCGGTTCACTCACATCCCGAAAGCGGTCCCGATGTCGTTGTTCCTCGTCGAATACACCTATGACCCCGCAAAAAACGCCGAGCGTGACGCCCTCCGCCCCGATCACCGGGCATGGCTCGGTGATCTTCTCGAGCGTGACATCGTCGTGACGTCCGGCCCGTTCGCCGACGGCCTCGGAGCACTCATCATCGTCGACACGGCAGACGCCGACACCGTGGCACTTCTCTTCACGCACGATCCGTTTGCCAAAGCCGATCTAGTCGCGAATATCCGGATCACCGAGTGGGTGCCGGTACTGGGTCAGTTGGCCTGAACCGACTCAGGCGCGGTCGCGGGTCTTCATCAGGCTCGCGACCGTGGTCACGGCCAACACACCGATGATGACGGACAGGGACAATGCCGTCGAAATCTCCGGCACGCTGACGTGTTCGCCGCCGTTGACAAACGGCAGCGTGTTCTCGTGCAATGCGTGCAGGACAAGCTTGACGCCGATGAACGCGAGGATGATCGACAGCCCGTACGAGAGGTAGACCAACCGCTCGAGCAGTCCGCCGATGAGGAAATACAGTTGGCGTAGGCCCATCAACGCAAAGGCGTTGGCGGTGAACACGATGTACGGCTCCTGGGTCAGTCCGTAGATCGCCGGGATGGAATCCAGCGCGAACAACACGTCCGCAAATCCGATGGCAATGAGCGCCAACATCAACGGCGTAATGACACGCTTGCCGTCGATCCTGGTGATCAATTTGTCGCCGTCGTACTCCTCGGTGGTGGGCAGTACTCGCTTCACAATGCTGATGATGCGGCTGTCACGTTTCTCTTCGGCTTCCTTCTCGTGCCCGTGGTCGCGGACCAACGTGTACGCGGTGTAGATCAGGAAGGCTCCGAAGAGGTAGAACACCCAACTGTAGGCATTGATTGCCGCAGCGCCCACCGCAATGAAAATCCCTCGCATCACCAATGCGAGCACGATTCCGATCAGCAGGACCTTCTGCTGGTACTGGGGCGGGACCGCAAACGTCGACATGATGATGACAAACACAAAAAGGTTGTCTACGGACAGCGCCTTCTCCGTGACGTAGCCGGCAAAGTACTCGCCGCCGTACGTCGTTCCCCAGATCCACATCACGATCAGACCGAAAATTATCGCGATCGAGATGTAGACCGTCGACCAGAAGGCCGACTCACGAAAGGTCGGTGCATGAGGCGTCCGGACATGCGCGAAGAAATCGAAGACAAACAGGCCGAGTATCACCACTATCGTGATAACCCACGTCAACGGTGTCACATGCACGAGCAGCCTCCGATCGTCTGCCGACGGTTACCCGCCGACCCACGTCACTAGTCGTCGGATGAACTATCCTCCGGATCGCCGCCCCGAATGGACCACAACAATCCGTCCAACTCGTCGGGCTTCACCAGCACCTCGCGAGCCTTGGACCCTTCACTCGGTCCCACGATTCCACGATTCTCCATGAGGTCGATGAGTCGTCCGGCCTTCGCGAACCCGACGCGCAGTTTGCGTTGCAGCATCGACGTGGAACCGAACTGGCTGGTCACGACAAGTTCGACAGCTTGCAGCAGCACGTCCATGTCGTCCCCGATATCGGGATCGACGTCCTTCTTCTCGCCGGCCTTCGCAGCGGTGACGCCTTCGGTGTACTCGGGTTCTGCTTGGTTCTTCGCAAAATCCACGACCGCGGTAATTTCTTCGTCCGTGATGAATGCGCCCTGCATACGGGTCGGCTTACCGGCACCCATGGGGAGGAACAGTCCGTCACCCATACCGATGAGCTTCTCGGCTCCCGGCTGATCGAGGATGACTCGCGAGTCCGTCAGGGACGACGTCGCAAACGCCAATCGGGACGGCACGTTCGTCTTGATCAGACCGGTGACGACGTCGACGGACGGGCGCTGTGTCGCGAGCACCAAGTGGATACCCGCGGCACGTGCCTTCTGCGTGATTCGCACGATGGCCTCTTCGACGTCACGCGGCGCGGTCATCATGAGGTCTGCCAACTCGTCGACGATCGCCAGGATGTAGGGGTACGGCCGGTAGACGCGTTCGCTACCCAGCGGTGCGGTGATCTCGCCGGATTTCACCTTCGCATTGAAATCGTCGATGTGGCGTACCCGGTTGACCTGCATGTCCTGGTAGCGCTGCTCCATCTCCTCGACCAGCCACGCAAGCGCGGCCGCCGCCTTCTTCGGCTGGGTGATGATGGGAGTGATCAAGTGCGGAATACCCTCGTACGGCGTCAGTTCGACCATCTTGGGGTCGATCAGGATCATCCGAACTTCGTCGGGAGTCGCGCGGGTCAGCAGCGACACGAGCATCGAGTTCACGAAGCTCGACTTACCCGAACCGGTGGAACCGGCAACCAGCAAGTGGGGCATCTTCGCGAGGTTCGCATGGACGAAGTCGCCCTCGATGTCCTTACCCAGTCCGATCACGAGCGGGTGGTGTTCGCGTCGCATGCTCGGCGCCGTCAGCACGTCGGCCAAGCGGACCAGTTCGCGGTCCGAGTTGGGCACCTCGATGCCCACGGCCGACTTGCCCGGAATCGGAGCGAGAAGACGCACGTTGTCGGTGGCTACCGCGTACGCGATGTTTCGAGCGAGCGCGGTGATCTTCTCGACCTTGACGCCAGGACCGAGTTCCACTTCGTACCGCGTTACTGTCGGTCCGCGCGTGAATCCGGTGACGGCAGCATCGATCTTGAACTGTTCGAGTACCTCGCTGATCGCCTCGATCATCGCGTCGTTCGCCGAACTGCGCAGCTTCGGCGGGTCGCCGTCGATCAGCAGCGATGTGGGCGGAAGGTTGTAGTCGCCGTCCGTCACACGATCGGTGACAAAGCTTTCGGCCTCTTCGGGTTCCGGCTCGGGCTTGGGTGCCGGCTTCGCCACCGGAACCGATCGCGCGGGAGGTCTGGTCCGGGTCACCGGCTTTTCGGCGACCGGCGCTTCCGCAGCGGAGGCGGTCTCGTCCGCTGCCGGGGCAACTTCGTCCGGGTCCGCTGACCACAGGTCGAGGATTTCGGTCTTCTTGTCGCCGGATTCGAATTCGTCCGTCGGGTAGTTGTCGATCGGCGCCCGGCGGCTCGACCGTTTGGACGGCCGCAGCGGAGGCTCCGCATACGTGTCCACCGGATAACCGTCGGCGTCGAACTCCGATGACTCGTACGAGCCTCCCCCGTAGTCGCGACCGTAGCTGTCGTCGTCGAATTCGCTGCCGTAGTCCTCGAATTCGTCGTCGTCGCCGGACGGAGATCCGAAGAAGGACTGAAACTTACCGGGGACCTGTCGCAGGGTGGTTCCGGTCAACAACAGGATTCCGAAGCCGACAGCGATCACCAGCAACGGCACCGAGAGCCAGGCCGTCAGACCATTGGTCAATGGTCCGCCGACAACAGAGCCGACAAATCCGGCTCCGATTTCATGTGTGTCCGCAGTTGTCTCCGCACCGGAACCGATGTGCCACAAGCCCAGTGCGGGTAGCCCCACCAGCAACGAACCCATGATGAGACGGGTCCGGATCTCGGGGCGCGGCTCCGTGCGCATCAGCAGGATTGCGATTCCGACACACAAGATCGGCAGAACGGCCGACACAGCACCGAACACCGCGCGAACGGCCGTTTCGATTCCGCCGCCGATCGGTCCACCCGCCGCGAACCACACACTGCCCGCGACGACAACACTGAAAGCAATGAGCCCGAGGGCAATTCCGTCGCGTCGGTGGCCTGCCTCGATATCGCCGACTTTGCTCACCGTGCGAGTGGTTGCGCCGACGCCACGAGCGGCCAGCGACCACCCGGCTGCGATGCCTTTGCCGACAACATCGAGCGGGCTGGCACTCTGCTTCGATTTTGCGACCGGCCGACGAGCCGCCGAAGACGCACCGGACGCCTTCCTGGGGGCTGCCTTCTTCGCCGGCGCTTTCCTCGGGGTCGATTTGGCTCCCTTACCCGCTCCCGCGCGGCCACCGGCGTGCGACGCTGTCGTGACGTTGCGGGGGGTGGAGACTGTTCGTGTTCGCGACTTTGCCGCGGGAGTTGACGCTGACGACCTGGTCGATGCCCTGGACGCGGACGTGCTTGTACTCGAACCTGTACCGGATCCTCGGGCGCTCGACTTACCTGCCATGACGTTCAGGCTAGTCGGTGCAACCCCATCCGGACCATCCGCAACACCAGCAACACCGTTCATACGTGCGAATCGTGATGTTCGCTACGCCTAGCGAATGGATCGAGCGCCGAATCAGAAACCGCGATCCAAGCCCATGACGGACTGGACGTCGGCCAGTTCTCCTTTGGCTTCGATCACCACTTCGTTGCGTCCGAAAGCGTGTAACAAGAGCTCGGCCGGCTCCCCCTGCAGAACCACCGTCCGGGTATCTGCTTTGTGCACAACGGCACTTTCACCCGACGGCAATTCGAAGATTACTTCGACGTCAGACTTCCGGTACCCCAGCTTGGCTACCTGGCGTGCGTACTTCCACAAATCCGCCTGACGATCTTGTGGCAGCGCCCTGGCCACCCAATGCTGATGCGCTCGGCGCACATCCTCGTGATGGACGAACATCTCGGTGGTATTGACCTGAGAATCGAGCCAGTACATCGGCGACCAGCGCGGCGGTCCGCTGCGAACGTCACGGAGTAGTTCTTCCCACGGGCGCGATGCGGCCGCTTTTCTGACGCTCTCGGTATGTCCGGCCAAGGCACTGATCATGATTCCGGGAGCGGCGTCGAGACGCCGCTCCCGGACGATCAAATGTGCTGCCAGGTCACGATTTGTCCACTCCCCGCACAGAGTGGGTGCATCGGGGCCGAATTCGACCATGCTGTCCACCAGGGCGAGTCGTTCGTCATGTGCGAAGGTCACCTTCGCCAACGTACGCGAAACTTCTCCCACTACCGGGAGAAGTCGCTCAGGAAACCGCGATAACCGTCGGAATGATCATCGGGCGACGACGGTACTTGTCCGCAACCCAACGGCCGACCACGCGACGCACCGACTGTGCGATGCGATGTGCGTCGGTGATTCCTTCGCCCGCGAGGCGCAGAAGATCTGCTTCCACGAGTTGTGCAGCGTCCTTGAGAGCGGTCGGGTCGTCGGAGAATCCACGTCCGGACACCTCGGGGGTACTGACCGCGCGTCCCGTCGACTCGTTGATGACGATGGTGATGGCGATGAAGCCACCCTCACCGAGCACCAGACGGTCCGAGAGCGTCGGCTCGCCGACATCGCCCACGGAGAGTCCATCGACGTACACGTGTCCGACCGGAACTCGTCCGACGATCTCGGCAAGACCGTCGACCATGTCGACGACAACGCCGTCCTCGGCCAGCACGATGCGCTCTTCCGGAACACCTGTCGCCTTGGCCAGAGCAGCATTGGCGCGCAGGTGGCGCCATTCACCGTGCACCGGCATCGCGTTGGTGGGGCGAACCGCGTTGTACAGATACAGCAACTCACCGGCGGAGGCGTGACCCGATACGTGGACCTTGGCGCTTTGCTGAGTGACGACAGTGGCGCCACGCTTGGCCAAGCCGTTGACCACGGCAAAGACGGAGTTCTCGTTGCCAGGGATCAGCGAGGACGCAAGAACGACGAGGTCGTTGGCACGGATGTTGATCTGGCGATGCTCACCGCGAGCCATCCGCGAGAGCGCTGCGAGAGGCTCGCCCTGCGAACCCGTGGAGATGAGAACCAGTCGATCATCGGGAAGTGTGGCTGCGGTATCGATGTCGACGACCAGACCGTCTGGCACCCGCAGGTAGCCGAGATCCTGTGCGATCTGCATGTTCCGGACCATCGACCGGCCGACGAACACGATGCGACGGTTGTACCGCGCCGCGACGTCGACAACCTGCTGGATACGGTGCACGTGGCTGGCGAACGACGCCACGATGACGCGTTGCTTGGCCTTGCCGATGACGTTGTCGAGCACGCCGCCGATTTCGCGTTCGGGCGTGACGAATCCCGGCACTTCCGCATTGGTGGAGTCGACGAGGAAAAGGTCGACACCCTCGTCACCAAGGCGGGAGAATCCGGCGAGGTCGGTCAGGCGCCCGTCGAGCGGAAGCTGATCGAGCTTGATGTCACCGGTGTGCAGTACAACTCCGGCGTCGGTGCGGATCGCAATGGCGAGCGCGTCCGGGATGGAGTGGTTGACTGCGAAGTACTCGCAGTCGAACGGACCGTGTGTGGTGGAGTCACCTTCCACGACCTCGACGAGGTTGGGGCGCAGGCGATGTTCACGGCACTTCGCCGCCACGAGCGCGAGTGTGAACTTGGCACCGATGACGGGAATGTCCGCGCGCAGGCGCAACAAGAACGGCAACGCGCCGATGTGGTCTTCGTGGCCGTGCGTGAGGATGACGGCTTCGACGTCGTCCATGCGGTCTTCGATGTAACGGAAGTCCGGGAGGATGAGGTCGACGCCGGGCTGCTGGTCCTCGGGGAACAGAACGCCACAGTCGACGATCAGCAACTTGCCCTTGTGTTCGAACACGGTCATGTTTCGACCGATTTCGCCGATACCGCCGAGCGCAACAACACGAAGTCCACTGGCCGGGGCCTTGGGCGGCATGCCCAGACGCGCGGTCGGGTCCACCTGCGGACGGTTGTCGGGACGCTTGTTCCCGGAACGCGAGTTACCGGACTTGCCGGCTGACGGGCGGTTGCCTGCAGCGCTCTTCCGGGCTTGTTTTTGCGGTGCTGCGTTTTGCGGCGCCGATTTCTGGGCTGCAGCCTTTTGCGGTGCAGCCTTTTGCGGTGCAGCCTTTTTCGGGGCCGACGCCACGGCAGCAGGCTCAGCTGCTACCGGAGCCGGAGCTGCCGGCGTAGCTGATTCGGGTGCCGGGATCGAAGGCGGTCCGGCTTGGCGACTGGCACTACGACGTCGGGGGGGACGGGTCATTTACAAAACTCCTGCCGCATGCAGATCGGCGGCCAAACCGTCGATCTGCTCTTTAGTGGGTGCAACCTGCGGAAGGCGCGGTCCTCCGACATCGATACCGATGAGTCGCAGACCCGCCTTCGACGCGCTGACGCCACCCAAACGGGCGACGGAACGGATCACAGGGATCAAACTGAGGTTTATTTCGCGTGCACGGGCGATGTCGCCGGTGACAAATGCGGTGTGAAGCTCACGCAGTCGACCAGGAACCAGGTGTCCGATGACGCTGACGAAGCCGGTGGCTCCGACTGCGAGCCACGGGAGGTTCAACGGGTCGTCGCCGGAGAAGAACTGAAGTTCGGTGGTGCCGATCAATTCTGCACCCGCGTTGAGATCACCCTTGGCGTCTTTGACGGCCTTGATGCGGGGATGCTCGGCAAGACGACGGATTGTCTCCGTCTCGATGGGGACAACGGAGCGGGGCGGAATGTCGTAGAGCATGACGGGCAGGTCGGTGGCGTCGGCAACTGCGGTGAAGTGCGCGTAGAGCCCGGCCTGCGGGGGACGTGAGTAGTACGGCGTGACAACAAGAAGGCCGTGAGCGCCGACGCGGGCCGCGTCGCGGGCGAGTTCGACACTGTGTGCAGTGTCGTTGCTGCCGGCTCCGGCAACGATCTTGGCGCGGTCGCCAACGGCGTCGATTACCGCGCGGAGCAGGTCGAGCTTCTCCGATTCGGTGGTGGTCGGAGACTCACCCGTTGTGCCGGCAAGGACAAGGCCGTCGCAGCCGTTGTCGACGAGATGGGCTGCGAGGCGCACGCCCGTGTCGACGTCCAGCTTCCCGTCGGCAGTGAACGGGGTCACCATCGCAACGGAAATGGTGCCGAACGGACGCTCGACGAGAGAAGCGGAATCACCGTAGGTCATGGTCAGAAGGTTACCCGGTCAGTCGCTTACTTCTGCACACGAGTCTTCAGTCGAGTCGCGAACGTAACTTCACTCGGCAGCGAACGAGCTGACGGCAATTTCCGATCCGTCACTTCTGCGCAGAATCTCGTAGTCTCCGAACACATTTGGCGCAGCGGTTTGAAGTTGCCGCAAGCACTCGATCGCGACGCGCCTGATCTCGACGTCCGCGTGCTCGGTGGCGCGCATATCCACGAAGTGTCGCCAAGCACGGTAGTTTCCGCTGACTACGAGACGGGTTTCCGTGGCATTGGGCAGCACCGAGCGAGCGGCTTGACGCGCTTGCTTGCCGCGCACGGGTGCGCCGGGGACGGACTGCAATTTGCCTTCCAACGCAGCGAGCAGTTCGCCGTAGGCCCGTCGACTTTCCTCGGTGGCGGCCAGGAACAGCGCTTCGAGTTCCGGGTCACCTTCGACAGCCGGCGGGACCACGACGCTTGCATCGTTCTCCCTAACGAACCGCTGGGAGAGTTGCGAGTACGAGAAGTGGCGGTGACGGATCAGTTCGTGGGTACAGGAGCGCGAGATTCCGGTGATGTAGAAACTGACCGTCGCATGTTCGAGGACAGACGAATGCCCGACTTCTAGGAGATGTCGAATGTATCCGGCGTTCGTGGCTGTGCGCGGGTTGGGCTTGGACCAACTCTGATAGCAGGCGCGGCCGGCGAATTCCGCAAGTGCCTCACCGCCGTCGGCATCGGTTTCCCAGTCGATGTCGTCCGGCGGGAAGAACTCGGACTTTGCCACCATCTGCACTTTCAGTGACACCGTGTGCGGCACTACATACTCCTCGAGTCCGCCGGACACTTCCGGCTGTCAGGCCAACCGGACGCTTCCGGCCTTGCTGCGCGGCAACTCTATAGGCAGAAACCACCTGGGAAGCCCTGACGCCAGACGGCACCTTGACTGACGTCACTTTTGACGTCACTGTGGTGTCATGGATATTTCGGAGTACACCGCAAAGCTGCACGATGACCTCGTCACGGCGGCCGAACTCGGCGACGACCACACCCGTCGCATCGCGGCGTCACTCGCGGCCGCCATGGAACCGTCGATACGCCTCGTTCTGCTGGCCGCGGCAACCGAGCTCGCCAAGGAAATCGGAGCCGAGATCGAGGACCGCGACGTCAAGGTCCATCTCGACGGCAACAACATTCTGGTCGACGTCCAGAAAGCATCGAAGGATTCCGGGGCCGAGGAGCCCGCCAAGGAAAACGTCTACTCGTTCGACGACGTCAGCGGCGACATCAGCCGGGTCACCCTGCGCATGATGGAGCAGATCAAGGCCCGCGCCGAAGAAGCCGCAAATCAGAACGGCGTCTCCTTGAATTCGTGGGTGTCGCAAGCCGTGCAAGGCGCTTTGCGGGATCAGATGCGTAAGAACGGCATGGACTGATCTAATTGCGTCCGAGCAAGTCCACGAAGTTGTTGCCGTCAGGCATGTAAGGAGTAAGACGTATGGCCGTTTCGGGCGTCAAGGAATTCGAGATCAAGGCCGATCCGGCCACGGTCATGGCAGCGGTTGCGGCGGTGGACCGGTTGCCCGAATGGTCGTCTGCGCACAAGAAGATCACGATCGAGACCACACATGACGACGGTCGGCCGCATCGCGTCCGGATGGCCGTGTCGATTCTCGGCATCAACGACGAGCAAGTTGTGGACTACACCTTCGACGGTGACGAGAAGGTGAGCTGGACCCTCGTCGAGAGTGGACAGCAGAACCAGCAGGACGGCTCGTACACTCTGACCCCCACCGATGGCGGAACGAAGATCAGTTTCGAACTGACCATCGACCCCAAGATTCCGCTGCCGGGATTCCTGGTGAAGAAGGCCCAGAAGACGGCGCTGGAGACCGCCAGCAAGGGACTGACGAAGTTCGTCGAAAACTTCTGACAGTCAGCACTATTCGCGCGCAACCCTCGCCTCCGGCAAGCTCGGACGCGAGGGTTGCCGCATTTCACGATCGCCCCGGACCTCCGCACTCGACGGAAAGTCCTTGGTGAAGTTCATGATTCACTGCCGCGACGGATAGTCGCGGGGTAACGTCGGCCTCGTGTCCGACGCGGCAGCACCTCCTCGCACCCCCGCCACCGTGCGTGTGCTCGTCTTCAGCGACGACGCCCATACGCGCGAACAGGTCCGCCTCGCCCTCGGCGAGCGCCCCCATCCTGATCTCCCACCGATCGAATACGTCGAGGTGGCCACAGCACCCGTGGTGATCGATCGACTCGACCGCGGCGGCATCGACCTCGCCATTCTCGACGGCGAGGCAAGCCCGGCCGGGGGCATGGGCGTCGCGAAGCAGCTCAAAGACGAGATCGCGAACTGCCCGCCGATCGTGATTCTGACCGGTCGACCCGACGACGCCTGGCTCGCGTCGTGGTCACGCGCGGAAGCTGCCGTTTCCCAACCACTCGACCCGATCGAACTGGCGTCGGCCGTCATTCGTTTGCTCCGCGTTCGCCTGAACCTCTGATCGGCCGGTGCCTACACAGTTCCCTTGCGGCGGCGAGCACTTCGGCATCTCGGGAGCAAAACTCCACAGTTCGAAAATCAGCCCCAATATCGGAGGCACCACCTAGGGTAAGTGTCACAGGTCACACGATCGGCGAGATGCTGGCAGTATCGATCTGGCAGGGACAGCAGGGCCTTCTGGGGCAGCGTCATTCACGGGGCGTCACGCTAAACGGAGAGAGGTTCGGTGCGACATGAACGCGTATGTGCCAATTCTCGTTCTGGGTGCCATTGCGATGGCCTTTGCCGTGGTGTCAGTCGTTCTTGCCTCCGTCGTCGGGCCTCGCCGGTACAACCGCGCGAAACTCGAAGCCTACGAATGTGGCATCGAACCGACGCCCCGCGCCGTCGGTGGCGGACGGTTTCCCGTCAAGTTCTATCTGACGGCCATGCTGTTCATCATCTTCGACATCGAAATCGTCTTCCTCTATCCCTGGGCAGTTCATTTCGATTCGCTCGGTTTGTTCGGACTCGCGGCCATGGGCCTGTTCGTCGTCAACGTCTCGGTTGCGTATGCCTACGAGTGGAGACGAGGCGGTCTGAGTTGGGACTGACCTGATTTCCCCGCAGTTGCAAACACAGCAGCTGCGCACACAGCAGTTGCAAACACAGCAAGTGCACACGCATCCGACGGCAACTCTCACGACGGAAACGAGTCGAATATGGGTCTTGAAGAAAAGCTTCCGAGCGGTTTTCTCCTGACAACTGTCGAGGGCCTGGCCGGCTACTTCCGCAAGGGATCGCTGTGGCCGGCAACCTTCGGACTTGCGTGCTGCGCCATCGAGATGATGTCGACTACGTCCGGCCGATTCGACTTGGCGCGCTTCGGCATGGAAGCCTTCCGCGCGTCACCCCGGCAGGCAGACCTGATGATCGTCGCCGGACGGGTCAGTCAGAAGATGGCGCCGGTCCTGCGGCAGGTCTACGACCAGATGGCCGAACCCAAATGGGTGCTCTCCATGGGTGTCTGCGCGTCGTCGGGCGGAATGTTCAACAACTACGCGATAGTCCAGGGTGTCGATCACATCGTGCCGGTCGACATCTACCTGCCTGGATGCCCGCCACGTCCGGAGATGCTGCTCAACGCAATTATCGAACTGCACAAAAAGATTCAGGACATGCCACTCGGTGTCAACCGCGAAGAAGCACGCGCCGCTGCCGAGCGCGCCGCACTGGCGTCCACTCCTCTGATCGACATCAAGGGACTGCTGCGATGACCGATGAATCCTCCGACCGCCGCGGAATGTTCGGCGCACGCGGCAGTGGCGACACATCCGGGTACAACCGGTTGGCCCGCCCTGCCGCCGCACCGGATGCTGCGACGCGGCCTTACAGCGGATACTTCGACGAGATCGCTGACGGATTGTCGGCTGCATTGTCGGACAACGGAACTGCCTTCGACGACGCGGTCGAGAAGGTGGTGATCTTCCGCGACGAGTTGACGTTGCACATCGAACGTTCGTACCTACCCCAGGTGGCCCGCCGTCTGCGAGACGAACCGGACTTGCGGTTCGAATTGTGCCTCGGAGTCAACGGCGTTCACTACCCACAGGACACCGGACGCGAGCTGCATGCGGTGTACCCCTTCTCGTCGATCACCCACAATCGTCGTATCCGGTTGGAGGTGTCGGTATCGGATTCCGATCCGCACATTCCCTCGCTGGTGGGCACCTACCCGGCCAACGACTGGCACGAACGCGAAACCTACGACTTCTTCGGCATCATCTTCGACGGCCATCCGTCGCTCACTCGCATCGAGATGCCGGACGACTGGCAGGGCCACCCCCAGCGCAAGGACTACCCGCTGGGCGGAATCCCCGTCGAATACAAGGGAGCACACATCCCGCCACCCGACGAGCGCAGGTCGTACATCTGATGAACAACATGGCTGACACACCATCGCAAGAGACGGTCTACACCGCCTCGGGTCAGGACTGGGACCAGATAGTCGCCGCGGCGGCAGCGGGCCGATCCGATGCCGGTGCCGAACGCATCGTCGTCAACATGGGTCCACAGCACCCGTCGACGCACGGCGTGCTCCGTCTCATTCTCGAGATCGAGGGCGAGACGGTAATCGAGGCGCGATGCGGAATCGGCTACCTGCACACCGGAATCGAGAAGAACCTCGAATACCGGAACTGGACTCAGGGCGTCACTTTTGTCACCCGTATGGATTATCTGTCTCCGTTCTTCAACGAAACCGCGTACTGCCTGGGCGTCGAGAAGCTACTCGGTATCACCGATGACGTCCCGGAACGCGCCACCGTTGTGCGCGTGATGTTGATGGAACTCAACCGGATCTCCTCGCACCTTGTTGCGCTGGCTACTGGCGGTATGGAGTTGGGCGCTGTCACTGCCATGCTGTTCGGGTTCCGCGAGCGCGAACTGATACTCGACGTCTTCGAGACCATCACCGGCCTTCGAATGAATCATGCGTTCATCCGTCCAGGTGGACTGGCTCAGGATCTACCCGCAGGTTCGATTCCGAAGATCCGCGAACTGTTGAAGGTTCTGCCGAATCGCCTGCGCGACATGGAGTTGATGCTCACCGACAACACGATCTGGAAGGCGCGAACCAGCGGCATCGGATACCTGGACCTCACCGGATGCATGGCGCTCGGCATCACCGGTCCGGTACTTCGGGCCACCGGCCTCCCCCACGATCAGCGTCGAGCGCAGCCCTACTGCGGTTACGAAAACTACGAGTTCGACGTCATCACACACACCGGGTCCGATTGTTACGGAAGGTACTTCATTCGGGTGGAGGAGATGAAGGAGTCCTTGAAGATCGTCGAACAATGCCTCGACAAGCTGGCCCCGGGACCGATCATGGTCGACGATCGGAAAATTGCGTGGCCGGCAGATCTCCAGGTAGGTGATGACGGACTCGGCAATTCGCAGAAGCACGTCGGCAAGATCATGGAGTCGTCGATGGAAGGCCTCATCCACCACTTCAAATTGGTGACCGAGGGTATCCGCGTTCCGGCCGGTCAGGTGTACGTGGCCGTGGAATCGCCACGCGGAGAACTCGGCGTTCACATGGTGTCCGACGGCGGCACCCGTCCATACCGAGTGCATTTCCGGGATCCGTCGTTCACGAATCTCCAAGCGGTAGCTGCGATGTGTGAAGGAGGCATGGTGTCCGATGTGATCGCATCGGTGGCCAGCATCGATCCAGTCATGGGCGGAGTGGACCGATGACAGACTCCACGAAAAACGGTGGCACCCGCGTCTTCCTCGAACTCGGTCCACGGCCCGAAGAGCCCACCCAGTTGGTGCGACCAGGGGCTCGAAGCAGCTACCCTGCCGATGTCCTGGCACGACTCGACGCCGATGCCGAGGCCGTCATTGCGCGATACCGTGACGATTCGGCAGGCGAAGGCGCGACTACCAGCAGATCCGCACTGCTGCCACTACTGCATCTTGTCCAATCCGAGGACGGCTACATCACGCCGGCCGGAATCGACTTCTGCTCAGGCAAACTCGGCTTGACCGGTGCCGAAGTCGCGGCAGTGTCCACCTTCTACTCCATGTATCGGCGCGGACCGACGGGCGAGTACCTGGTAGGCGTCTGCACCAACACTCTGTGCGCGATCATGGGCGGCGATGCCATCTTCGAGGCGCTCGAGGAGCACCTCGAATCGGCGGGCTCGCGTGACGAGGCGTCACATTCGATTTCCACGTCGGACGGCAAGATCACTCTCGAACACATCGAGTGCAATGCCGCCTGCGACTACGCACCGGTCGTGATGGTGAATTGGGAGTTCTTCGACAACCAGACGCCCGAGTCTGCACGCACGTTGGTCGACGCGCTCCGTAGCGGCGACCGTGTCACCCCCAGTCGCGGTGCCACGCTGTGTTCTTTCCGCGAAACCGCCCGCACCCTGGCCGGATTCGCGGATTCCCGCGCCGAAGCTGCCGAGGCTCAGACCAGCGGCGCCGCAAGTCTCGCGGGACTGAGAGTGGTCGCGGCGCACTCCACCGACAATCCCAGCTCCGGCGAAGGGAAATGACATGGCACTTGCGCCTGTACTGAGCCGGTACTGGGACGAACCCCATTCGTGGACTCTCGACGCCTATCTTCGGCACGACGGTTATCAAGGGTTGCGCAAGGCACTCGCGGGCACCGCCGACGACGTGATTGCCACCATCAAGGACGCGGGTCTGCGTGGCCGTGGTGGCGCCGGATTCCCTACCGGTTTGAAGTGGAGTTTCATCCCGCAGGGCGACAACAAGCCGCATTACCTCGTGGTCAATGCCGACGAGTCGGAACCCGGAACATGCAAGGACATGCCGTTGATGATGGCAACCCCTCACACGTTGGTCGAGGGAGTCATCATCGCGGCCTATGCAATTCGCGCGGCCAAGGCGTTCATCTACGTGCGCGGCGAGGTTGTCCCGGTGCTACGACGCCTACAGACTGCGGTTTCGGAGGCCTA
Source organism: Rhodococcus sp. ACPA4 (assembly GCF_002300185.1). NCBI lineage: Bacteria > Bacillati > Actinomycetota > Actinomycetes > Mycobacteriales > Nocardiaceae > Rhodococcus > Rhodococcus sp. ACPA4. Next base: position 597,021 of record NZ_NSDY01000001.1, on the reverse strand, counting down.
CGCGGCCGGTTACCTGGGACGCGATATCCAGGGTTCCGGCTTCGATCTCGATCTGGTGGTGCACGCCGGCGCGGGCGCGTACATCTGCGGCGAGGAGACCGCGCTGCTCGATTCATTGGAAGGGCGCCGCGGGCAACCGCGATTGCGGCCGCCGTTTCCGGCAGTGGCGGGCTTGTATGCGTGCCCGACAGTGGTCAACAACGTCGAATCGATTGCGAGCGTGCCGGCCATCATCCAGAACGGCCCCGAATGGTTCAAGTCGATGGGTACGGAAAAATCGCCCGGATTCACGCTGTACTCGTTGTCCGGTCATGTCACGACTCCCGGGCAGTACGAGGCGCCTCTCGGCATAACGTTGCGCGAACTGCTTGGTTACGCCGGCGGCGTCCGGGCCGGCCACACTCTCAAGTTCTGGACACCCGGCGGATCGTCGACACCGATCTTCACCGACGAACACCTGGACGTTCCACTCGATTACGAGGGTGTCGGCGCCGCCGGATCCATGCTGGGCACCAAGGCTCTGCAGATCTTCGACGACACGACGTGCATCGTGCGGGCGGTGCTGCGGTGGACGGAGTTCTATGCCCATGAATCGTGCGGCAAATGCACCCCCTGTCGCGAAGGCACGTACTGGCTCGTGCAGATTCTGCGTCGCCTCGAAAGTGGAGGCGGAACCGAGTCCGACCTGACAAAACTGCTCGACATCTCCGACACCATTCTCGGAAAGTCCTTCTGTGCCTTGGGCGACGGGGCGACCAGCCCGATCATGTCGTCGCTGAAGTACTTCCGCGACGAGTACCTGATGCATTTCGATCAAGACGGCTGCCCGTTCGATCCCGCGCGGTCCGTTCTGGCGACAGGAGCGTACACCTCATGACTGCAGCGGCTGATGTCGAAACCGGTGACGTAATCCCGTCGGACCTCGTCACCCTCACCATCGACGGCACCACGGTCCAGGTTCCCAAGGGCACGTTGATCATTCGCGCCGCAGAGATGATCGGTACTGTCATTCCCCGATTCTGCGATCACCCCCTTCTCGATCCCGTGGGCGCGTGCCGACAATGCATCGTCGAGGTCGAGGGCCAACGCAAGCCGCTTGCCTCCTGCACCACGACGGTCGCGGACGGAATGGTTGTCAACACCCAGGTCACCTCGCCCGTCGCCGAGAAGGCGCAGCGCGGAGTGATGGAGCTGCTCCTCATCAATCACCCTCTCGACTGCCCGGTGTGCGACAAGGGCGGCGAGTGCCCACTGCAGAATCAAGCGATGTCGGCGGGCCGGACCGAATCCCGGTTCGGCGAGGAGAAGCGGACGTATCCCAAGCCGATTCCACTCTCTTCCGAGGTTCTGCTCGATCGGGAGCGGTGTGTTCTGTGCGCGCGGTGTACCCGGTTCTCGCAGCAGATTGCGGGTGACCCGTTCATCGATCTCCTCGAGCGCGGAGCGTTGCAGCAGGTCGGGATTTACGCCAACGAACCCTTCGAGTCGTACTTCTCCGGAAACACCATTCAGGTGTGCCCCGTCGGCGCTCTCACCAATACGTCGTACCGCTTTCGCGCTCGTCCCTTCGATCTGGTGTCCAGTCCCAGCGTCTGCGAACACTGCGCTGACGGGTGCGCCCAACGGACCGATCATCGCCGCGGGAAGGTACTGCGGCGCCTCGCCGGCGACGACCCGGACGTCAACGAGGAGTGGAACTGCGACAAGGGGCGATTCGCCTTCTCGTATGCAACACAACGCGACCGGATCACCACTCCATTGATCCGCGACCGCGAGGGCGCGCTGGTTCCCGCGTCGTGGCCATTCGCCCTTGATTTGGTGGCCCGGAAGTTTGCCGAATCACGGGGCAATGCGGGCGTACTGGTGGGTGGACGGTCCACCATGGAAGACGCGTACGCATACAGCAAGTTTGCACGTATCGCATTGGGCACCAATAATATCGACTTCAGGATTCGCGCCCAGTCCCAGGAGGAATCCGAATTTCTCGGCGCTCACATCGCCGGCCGATCGCTCGATGAATCTGTCACCTACGCAGACCTCGAGGCCGCCCCGGTCGCACTTCTGGTAGCACTCGAACCGGAAGAGGAATCGCCCATCGTCTTCCTTCGCCTCCGCAAGGCTTCGCGGACGCAGCAGACTCGGGTTCTGTCTCTCGCTCCTTTTGCAACCCGAAGTCTACAGAAAATGGCCGGGACACTTCTACAGGCGTCACCAGGGGACGAACCTACCCTTCTGGATTCACTGAGTGATCCCGACGGCGAAGTCGGCCGGCTGCTGCGTCAGCCTGGTGCAGTCATTCTGGTCGGCGAAAGACTTGGCGCCATCGACGGCGGACTCTCGGCGGCACAGCGATTGGCCGAAACCACCGGTGCACGGCTCGCGTGGATTCCGCGTCGCGCCGGAGATAGGGCCGCCGTCGAAGTCGGCGCTGTGCCGGGACTGCTCCCCGGTGGCAGACCGGTATCCGATCCTGCTGCTCGCGAAGATATTTCCTCGACCTGGTCGGCGGAACTACCCACCGAGCATGGACTGAGTGCAACACAGATGTTGGGATCGGACTCAGCGCTGGGCGCTCTGCTGATCGGCGGGGTCGATCTTGCCGACATGCCGGATCCCGACGCTGCCCGCGCCGCCGTTCAATCCGCCGGCTTTGTCGTCAGCCTCGAGATTCGACATAGCAGCGTCACCGAACTGGCCGATGTTGTGTTCCCGGTGGCGGCCGTCGCCGAGAAACCTGGCACATTCATCGACTGGGAGGGCCGCGAGCGTCCCTTCGAGACTGCCCTGCGGACCACGGGTGTGATGCCTGATCAACGAGTCCTCCAGGCGATTGCGACCGAGATGGGCATCAGCCTTGGACTTCCCGACGCTGCCACCGCGCACGCCGAGATCCTCGCGCTCGGAACGTGGTCGGGCAAGCGGGTACCCACTCCCCGCTCCCCCGCGTCGGTGCGTCCCGAACCTCAACCCGGCGAAGCCGTCCTGTCGAGTTGGCACCTACTTCTCGACCGAGGACGACTACAGGACGGTGATCCCAACCTGGCCGGAACAGCCCACGAACCGGTTGTGCGGCTGTGCGCGAGCACTGCCACGGAGATCGGAGCAATCGAAGGTCAGCCTGTGTCGGTCAGCTCGGACCGTGGAACTATCACGCTGCCACTGGCCATCACGGATCTGCCGACGCGAGTCGTCTGGCTCCCCCTCAATTCGACCGGCAGCGAAGTCAATCGAACGCTGGGAGTATCCCCAGGCGACATAGTCACGATCTCCAATCAGGTGCCGCAATGAGCACTGTCACGTTTATCGCTGAACCCGTGGATCTTTCGGCGTTCGGGCACGATCCACTGTGGCTGGTGATCGCCAAGGCGCTCGTCATCTTCGTGTTCCTGTTGCTCACGACGCTGATCGCGATCTACGTCGAGCGCAAGGTCATGGCCCGAATGCAGATGCGTGTCGGCCCCAACCGGGTTGGCCCGCGCGGATTGCTGCAAAGCCTGGCAGATGGCGTGAAACTGGCTCTCAAGGAAGGCATCACACCCTCCGGCGTCGACAAACCGATTTACATGTTGGCTCCGATCATTGCCGTCGTCCCCGCGTTCATGGCATTTGCGGTAGTCCCCTTCGGCCCCGAAGTGTCGATCTTCGGGACGTGGTCGCCGCTGCAACTCACAGACCTTCCCGTCGGTGTTCTGTACATCCTCGCCGTCACCTCCGTCGGGGTGTACGGAATCGTTCTTGCCGGGTGGTCGTCCGGATCGACCTATCCGCTGCTCGGCGCTCTTCGATCCACGGCGCAGGTCATCTCGTACGAAGTGGCGATGGGCTTGTCGTTTGCCGCCGTATTCCTTTACGCCGGAACCATGTCCACGTCCGGGATCGTCAGCGCCCAGGAAGGATCCTGGTACGTCTTCCTGCTCCTTCCCTCGTTCCTCATCTACGTAGTTGCCATGGTCGGCGAAACAAACCGCGCGCCATTCGACCTTCCCGAAGCCGAAGGCGAACTGGTAGGCGGATTCCATACCGAGTACTCGTCACTCAAGTTCGCGATGTTCATGCTCGCGGAATACGTGAACATGGTGACGGTCTCGGCCCTGGCCACGACACTCTTCCTCGGCGGCTGGCACGCGCCGTTCCCGTTCAATCTCTGGGACGGCGCAAATTCGGGGTGGTGGCCGGTGCTGTGGTTCATCGGCAAGGTCTGGTTCTTCCTCTTCATCTTCATCTGGCTCCGCAGCACGCTTCCCCGGTTGCGCTACGACCAGTTCATGAATCTCGGGTGGAAAATCCTCATCCCGGCAGCATTGGTGTGGGTCATGGCAATCGCCTCGGTACGCGCCTTCCGCAACGCGGGCTACAACACCTGGCTGGTGCTGCTGTGCATCGGTGTGGTTCTGGGCGGCACGCTTGTTCTGGCAGTCGGTGGTCTCTACCGGGGCCGTCGACGCGACGTCGAGCAACCACCTGCCGCAACCGCAACCGCGCCTTTCGATCCCACGCCGTTCGATCCCATGGCCGGCGGCTTCCCTGTGCCGCCGATGCCTGGTCAGACGGTTTCTGCATTCAGCCGAACCGGGGTTACACCCACCGAGACAGCTGCACCCACCGAAACATCGGAGGACTCCCATGCCTGAATTCCTCGGACCCCTTGCCGGATTCGGCGTCACGCTTTCAACCATGTTCAAGAAGCCGGAAACCGAGTTCTATCCGGAAGAGAAGCGGCCGACGGCGCCGGGTTATCACGGTCGCCACCAACTCAATCGGTATGCCGACGGTCTCGAGAAATGCATCGGCTGCGAGCTCTGCGCGTGGGCGTGCCCCGCCGACGCGATCTATGTCGAAGGCGCGGACAACACCGAAGACGAGCGATACTCCCCCGGTGAACGGTACGGCCAGGTGTACCAGATCAACTACTTGCGGTGCATCGGTTGCGGATTGTGTGTGGAGGCGTGCCCCACACGTGCGCTGACCATGACCAACGAATACGAGATGGCCGACGACAATCGCGCCGGTTTGATCTACGAGAAGGACCGCTTGCTCGCACCCCTGAAGCCCGACATGGATGCGCCTCCGCACGCATTGCGCCCGGGAACCACGCAGGACGACTACTACCGCGGCGACATCGCGGCGGCCGGCCAGGAGCCGGAACAATGATCAGCGCGATCACCGCGGAGGTTCTCGCACAGGGAACGCTGACGTCGACGTCGACGGGTGAGGCCGTGCAGTTCTGGATTCTCGGCACTCTCGCCGTGATCAGCGCACTCGGAGTTGTTGCGGCGCCGAAAGCTGTGTATTCGGCGCTGTTCCTGGCGATGACCATGATCATCCTGGCCGTGTTCTACATAGTTCAAGGTGCCTTGTTCCTCGGAGTTGTTCAGGTTGTCGTGTACACGGGTGCGGTGATGATGCTGTTCCTGTTCGTCCTGATGCTGGTAGGCGTCGACTCCTCGGACTCGCTGGTCGAAACACTGCGGGGACAACGCGTCAGCGCGATCGTGATCGGTCTCGGCTTTGGTCTGCTGCTGATCGGCGGACTCGGCAACGCATCGATCTCGGGATTCACCGGGTTCACCAACCTCGAGCAGGGCAACATCGACGCGCTCGCAGATCTGATCTTCATTCGCTACGTCTGGGCCTTCGAATTGACCGGCGCACTGCTTATCACGGCCACGCTGGGCGCGATGATGCTGGCACACCGGGAGAAGATCGAGGCATCGATGAGTCAACGCGAACTCTCGCAGCAGCGATTCAAGTATTTGGGCAGCGACGAGCACAATCCCGAAAAGGGCTCGGCCACACCGCTGCCCAGTCCCGGTGTCTACGCCCGGAACAACGCTGTCGACATACCGGCGCGGCTGCCCGACGGCTCGCCGTCGGACATCTCGGTCTCGAGCGCCCTCACGCCGCGCATGCAGGATCCGACAAGCAGAGAGGAGAACAACCGATGAATCCCGAGAACTATCTCTACCTGTCGGTTCTGCTGTTCACCATCGGCGCGGCCGGAGTTCTCCTACGACGCAACGCCATTGTCGTGTTCATGTGCATCGAGTTGATGCTCAACGCCGCCAACCTCGCGTTTGTCACGTTCGCGCGGATGCACGGCAACCTCGACGGCCAGATCTTTGCGTTCTTCACGATGGTTGTGGCCGCCGCGGAAGTGGTTGTGGGCCTGGCAATCATCATGATTATCTTCCGATCTCGGCGTTCTGTATCCGTCGACGACGTAGACCTGCTGAAGTACTGATATGTCAGGAGGAATCACGTCCGCCATCTGGTTACTGCCTGCCCTGCCGCTGTGCGGCGCTGCCGTCCTACTCCTTGCCGGTCGTCGCACCAACACCTGGGGGCACCTGTTCGCGTGCGTCATGGCGTTGGCGTCGTTTGCCGTGGGAGTGGCGTTCTTCGTCAGCATGCTCGGCCGCGACACCGCCGATCGGAGCATCAACGAGCACCTGTTCAGCTGGGTGCCCGTTGACAGTCTGCAGGTCCAGTTCGGCCTCGAACTCGACCAACTCTCCATGTGCTTTGTTCTCCTCATCACCGGCGTCGGCTCGCTGATCCACATCTACTCGGTCGGATACATGGACCACGACCCCGAGCGCCGCAAGTTCTTTGCGTACCTCAATCTGTTCCTGGCGGCGATGCTGCTTCTGGTCCTCGCCGACAACTTCCTCGGCCTGTACGTCGGCTGGGAAGGCGTCGGACTGGCGTCGTACCTGCTCATCGGGTTCTGGCAGCACAAGCCGACGGCAGCGACCGCGGCAAAAAAGGCATTTGTGGTCAACCGAGTCGGCGACATCGGCCTGATGATCGCAATGATGGTGATGTTCAACACTTTCGGATCGCTGTCGTTCACCACAGTTTTCGGCAACGCCTCGGGCGCAAGTGAAGGGGTTCTGACGGCCATCGGTCTCATGTTGTTGCTCGCGGCGTGCGCGAAGTCCGCGCAGGTGCCGTTGCAGTCCTGGCTGGGCGACGCGATGGAAGGCCCAACTCCGGTGTCGGCACTGATCCATGCGGCAACGATGGTCACTGCGGGTGTCTACCTCATCGTGCGTTCCAACCCGATCTTCGATCTGGCACCCGACGCCCGAACAGTGGTGGTGATCGTCGGAGCGGTCACGCTCCTGTTCGGCGCGATCATCGGCTGCGCGAAGGACGACATCAAGAAGGCTCTCGCCGCGTCGACCATGAGCCAGATCGGGTACATGGTGCTCGCAGCCGGTTTGGGGCCCGCCGGATACGCGTTCGCGATCCTGCATCTCATCACCCACGGATTCTTCAAAGCCGGTCTCTTCCTCGGCGCCGGTTCGGTGATGCACGCGATGAACGACGAAACCGACATGCGACGCTACGGCGGACTGCGAGCATTCATGCCGTTGACGTTTGTCACGTTCGGGCTCGGATACCTTGCCATCATCGGTGTTCCGCCGTTTGCGGGCTTCTTCTCCAAGGACAAGATCATCGAAGTTGCCATCGGCGACGGCGGGGTCAAGGGCATAGTCCTCGGCCTGGTCACGTTGCTGGGTGCCGCACTCACCGCGTTCTACATGACCCGCGTGATGCTCATGACCTTCTTCGGGAAACCTCGATGGGACAACCAGAATCCACACGAATCCCCTTCCGTGATGACGTCTCCGATGATTGTGCTCGCGGTGGGATCCGTCGGCGCCGGCATGCTGCTGACCATCGGGTCCAGCTTGCAGAACTGGCTCGAACCCGTTGTCGGCGCCCATCACGTGGAGCCGCCGATACCCGCGTGGACCATCACCCTGATGGCCCTGGTTGTGGTCGCACTCGGCGTCGGAGTTGCCTACCGCGAGTATGCAGCTCGGGAAATCCCGGTAGAGGCGCCCACTGCCGTGTCCGCGCTGACCGTCGCCGCCCGTCGTGATCTGTACGGCGACGCATTCAACGAAGCGGTGTTCATGAAGCCCGGCCAACAGCTCACCCAGACGTTGGAGGTGGTCGACACCAAAGGCATCGACGGTGCGGTCGACGGCTTTGCCGGGGCGGTCAGCGGACTTTCCGGCCTGGTCCGCAAGCTGCAGACAGGCTTCGTCCGTTCCTACGCCTTGGTGATGTTCGTGGGTGCAGCGCTGGTGGTCGCGACGATGATGGCGGTGACACTGTGGTGAACGAATCTGTGACAAACGCCGGCTTCCCCGCTCTGACATTCCTGTGGCTACTCCCCCTTGTCGGCGCCGCAGTGGTGGTCGCACTTCCGGCCCGGATGTCTCACATCGCCAAATCCGTTGCTCTTGCGGTGTCGTTGGGTGTCCTCGCGATCGGTGTGGCCCTCGCCATCACGTTCGACCGCGGCGGACAGCAGTTCCAATTCGTCGAAAGGCACAGTTGGATACCCGCATTCGGGACCAGTTACAGCCTGGGACTGGACGGCATCGCACTTGTTCTCGTTCTACTGACGGCAGTACTGGTGCCGCTGCTCTTGGTTGCCGGATGGAACGACGTCCCCGCGGTGCCGGCGGAGACCCCGGACGAACCGCCACGACGCTTGCCGCACACGTACTTCGCCTTGATCCTCGTAGTCGAATCGATGGTGCTGCTGTCGTTCAGCGCGCTCGACGTTCTGCTCTTCTACATATTCTTCGAGGCAATGCTGATACCGATGTACTTCCTGATCGGTGGTTTCGGTGGTGCCAACCGGTCACGCGCCGCGGTCAAATTCCTGTTATACAACCTGCTCGGCGGGTTGGTCATGCTCGCGGCAGTCGTTGGCCTCTACGTGGTGACCGCCCGCGCGGAGAGCCCATTCACCTCAGGAACTTTCGACTTCCAAGCCATCGCCGCAGCAGCTGCGAACGGCGACCTGGGTGTCGGGCCAGGTGTACTCAACGCACTGTTCCTCGGCTTCATGTTTGCGTTTGCGGTCAAGGCCCCACTCTGGCCGCTGCACAGTTGGCTGCCGGATTCGGCGGTGGAATCCACGCCGTCGACAGCTGTTCTGATGATGGCCGTCGTCGACAAGGTGGGTACCTTCGCGATGATTCGCTACTGTCTGCAACTGTTTCCGGAGTCGTCCGCGACGTTTGCGCCATGGATCATCACGCTCGCAGTGATCGGCATCGTCTACGGCGCGATTCTCGCGACCGGGCAGACCGACATCATGCGCCTGATCGCGTACACGTCGATTTCGCACTTCGGGTTCATCATTCTGGGGATCTTTGCGATGACCAGTCAGAGCCAGGCCGGTTCCGCTCTGTACATGGTCAACCACGGAATCTCGACGGCCGCGCTGTTCCTGATCGCGGGTTTCCTTGTCTCGCAGCATGGTACACGCGCCATCGCGGCGTACGGCGGTGTGCAGAAAGTTGCACCGGTTCTTGCCGGCACCTTCCTCGTTGCCGGACTTGCCACTCTCTCGCTTCCCGGCCTGGCGCCGTTCATCAGCGAATTCCTGGTCCTGATCGGCACATACACGCGCTATCACGTCGCTGCCATCATCGCGACCAGTGCGCTGGTCCTGTCTGCGATCTACATCCTGTGGCTCTACCAGCGGATCATGGGTGGTCCCGAGAAAGAAGGCTCCGACAAAATCCGCGATTTGGTTCGCCGCGAACTTGTTGTGGTGGCGCCGTTGATCGCGCTCCTGCTCTTCCTGGGCATCTACCCCAAACCGGCTCTCGACATCATTACCCCTGCGGTCAGCCACACCGTCGTCGATGAGGTGCCCACACCCGTGATCGCCGATGCCGATGCCGATGCCAGTACCGAGGAAGGTGCCCACAAATGAGTTCCTTCGACGGATTGGCCGTTCTCGCGGAGCCTGCATCCCATTCCACGAGTGTCGAATACAGCCTGCTGTCACCGATGCTGATCGTATTCGGTGTCGCGGTGGTGGGAGTGCTGGTCGAAGCGTTTGCACCTCGCTCGGTGCGCTACCCCGTCCAGTTGGTCCTCGGTATCGGCGGATTGGCTGCGGCATTTGTGGCTGTCGTCGCACTTGCGGGCACTCGATCACTGGCAATGGCGGGATCCGTTGCCGTCGACGGTCCCACCCTGTTCTTGCAAGGCACCATTCTGCTGGTTGCGATTCCGGCCGTGTTGCTGATCGCCGAGCGCGGATCAGGCGATACGGTGCCTGCCGAGAATCACGAGGACGCGCTGGGGAGTTTCACGCCTCAAGCGTCGAGCGTTCCCGGCAGCGTTGCCGAACAAGAAGCAACCAAAGCCGGTGTTGCACAAACAGAAGTGTTCCCACTGACGCTCTTTGCGGTGGGCGGAATGCTCCTCTTCCCCGCATCCAACGATCTCCTCACGATGTTTGTTGCGCTCGAAGTGTTCTCACTTCCGCTGTACTTGCTGTGCGGATTGGCGCGACGACGCCGTCTCCTGTCGCAGGAAGCGGCGATGAAATACTTTCTGCTCGGGGCATTCTCGTCGGCGTTCTTCGTGTTCGGCATTGCCCTGCTCTACGGCTATGCCGGCACGGTCACGCTCTCCGGTATCGCCGATGCGGCACGAATCGGAACGGAGAACGATTCCTTCCTGTGGCTCGGCACCGCCCTGCTTGCAGTAGGTCTGTTGTTCAAAGTCGGCGCAGTGCCCTTCCATTCGTGGATTCCCGACGTGTATCAGGGTGCACCGACCCCGATCACCAGTTTCATGGCTACTGCCACCAAGATCGCCGGCTTCGGAGCCATCCTGCGAGTGTTCTACGTGGCGCTGCCCAACGAGTACGTGAATTGGCGTCCACTGATGTGGGGCGTTGCGATCGCCACGATGGTTGTCGGTTCCGTTGTCGCTCTCACGCAGACCGATATGAAGCGAATGCTGGCGTACTCGGCCGTCGCACACACCGGATTCATCCTGACCGGGGTGGTCGCCGATTCGGATGCGGGTCTGTCTTCGACGATGTTCTACCTACTCGCGTACGGATTCAGCACGCTCGGCGCTTTTGCGGTTGTCACTCTGGTGCGTGACTCTGACGGCGAAGTTGCCACACTGAATCGCTGGGCCGGATTGGGTAGACGCTCACCGTTGATCGGAGTCGTGTTTGCACTGTTCCTCCTCGCTTTTGCCGGAATTCCCTTGACCAGTGGATTCATCGGCAAGTTCGCGGTGTTCCAAGCCGCCGCGGAGGGCGGCGCGGCCCCACTCGTGATTGTCGGTGTCCTGTGCAGCGCGATTGCGGCGTACTTCTACGTGCGAGTCATCGTGTTGATGTTCTTCACCGATCCTGTTGACGACGCCCCGAGCGTCGTTGTTCCGAGTGCGCTCACCAGCAGTGTCATCGGCCTCGGCGCCGGCGTGACACTGATCCTCGGAGTGCTGCCGCAACCGGCACTCGATCTTGCCGAGCGAGCAGCGGAGTTCATCCGTTAAGTCCCGATACGGTGGATCGATGACAGTGGAAAAGCTCATCGTGCGGAGTCCGTGGTTTGTTGCCTTCGCGATTGTTGCCGTCGCGCACCTGATCCTCAACGGCGCGGACGTGACGCCGTGGGATGGCATCACAAAAGTGATGCTTGCTCCGCTCCTTGCCGCCTGGGTTCTGGTGGATCACGGACCGAAAATTATCGCCGCCGCGCTTATCGCGTGCGCCTTCGGCGATCTGTTCCTTCTCTGGGACGGCACCTTCATCGTCGGAATGGCGGCCTTCGCGATCGGCCACATCTGCTTCATCCGTTTCTTCATCTCGCGCGGAGCACTGCAAGGTATCCGTAAAAACCCGTGGGTTCTCCTCGCCTACACCGCCGCCGCCGTCGCCCTTGTTGGTTACACCTGGTCCGGCCTCGGCGAACTCCAGATTCCCGTCCCGATCTACGCCGCAATCCTGGTCTGCACCGCGGCAACCTCATTGGCTTACAACAAGACTGCAGGATTGGGCGGAGCACTCTTTCTCTTCTCGGACGCCATTATTCTGTTGGGCCAAGCAGACAAGTGGCAGCCCGAACCCACCGACATCTGGATCATGGCGTCGTACATCCTCGCGCTGCTCCTCCTGACGGTTGGCATCCTCAGTCAGGAGAAAATGAGGCTCGGTACCATCACAAGATGACTGAACCGGCCCCCAGCCAGCGCACACCCAGCCAGTGGGAAGAAATCACCACTGCCGACCCATCACATTCCACGCGGTACATCGAACGCTTCCGGACCATGGCAGCGGAAGGCAATGACATTGTCGGTGAGGCTCGGCTGATCGACGCAATGCTCAGCCGCGGCGGCCGGGTTCTCGACGCAGGCTGTGGGCCGGGACGCCTGGGAGGTCACCTGCAGAAAGCCGGCCACGAGGTTGTCGGCGTCGATGTTGATCCGGTACTGATCGCCGCAGCGGAAGCGGACTACCCCGGACCCACGTGGCTCGTCGGCGATCTTGCGGAGTTGGATCTGCCCAGTCGTGGAGTTGCGGCCGATTTCGACGTCATCGTGTGCGCCGGCAATGTGGTGACCTTCCTCGCGCCGTCGACCCGACGGACCGTGCTGGCCGGGTTCGCCCGTCATATCTCCCCGACCGGACGCGTGGTCGTCGGTTTCGGCGCCGGCCGCGACTACGAATTCTCGGACTTCCTGGCCGACGCGTCAGCCAGCGGGCTTACGGTTGATCTGCTGCTCTCCACGTGGGACCTACGACCGTTCACCGACGATTCCGGCTTCCTGGTAGCGGTGTTCTCCCGCGCAGAATAGTCGGCTCTATCGCTGATAGCGAGCCAGTACCGCACGACGGCGACGATCGAGCATCGACTTTCTTTCGTCCGCCGAAATCCGTTCGACCCCGGGTAGTTCCTCGGCCAGGTCAGCAAACTTCACGACTCGCACGGTGGGCGTCGGCAGATCGTCACTGCCGGCGAGCCACCATCGGTACACGCAACGAGTGAAGCGGTTTCCGGCCGTGTCGAGCCAATTGGCCACTCCCGGATCACGATGTGCAAGAACAGCCCGAAAGACCCCACCGTCGAGCACTGCTTGGTGTCCGTTGAGCGACGTCTGGCGGAACGTGTAGTCCAGCGACTGGCCCCAGTAGTCGCCGAGATGGATATTCCAGAAATGGCAGTCCGGTGGTGTCACCTCGATGATGACGGCTTCGTCGTCGCCGATCTCGAAACTTCCTCCGCCGTAGGCGATGTACCCGGTATCGGAAGCGTAGGTCTCACTGACGGGTGGCTGTGTTCGCAGTACGTTGCGCTCACCGGCGCGGGCCGCATACATTGCTGCCCAGTAGTCCGAGAATCCGTCGACGAACTCACCGACTCTCGTCACCTGACTGGCGATCACCACGGGGTCCGGCACCGGCCCGGTTCCTGAGAAGTCCAGCCGCTCGAGCGAAATGTGATACGGCTCTTCATTTTCCCAGTCGTAGAAGTACTGACGGATCATCAGCTTCGTCGCAGCGGCGTCCATCGGCAGCCAGTTCCCGTCATGGCGCTCAGCACTGATGATCACCTCGAAGTCGCCGTTTGCATCCAAGGTGATTCCGCCGGGATTCGACATCGCGCCAAGGGTGCCGGCCGTTGCGGCCTTGAACGCTGCCGCAAAATCTCTGCGCTCGAGCGCAGCGCGGTCCAGGTTCTCGTACAGATTGACGGAGTCGTACAACGTCAGCCCAAGATATCGCGCGCACCCGCCGGTACCTGTCAGTCGATATGTACCGACCGCATCGAGAGTTGCGTGACCGAACAAGCAGTCCGGAGACTCAGTCGCATAACGCTTCGTATTATCTTGGAGGTGGCCGACTTCCGGGTATTCCGGGTCGGCACTGAACACCATCTGCTCCAGCCCCGCATTGAGAAGATTCAGCAAGTATCGGTATCCCGCCGAGCGCATCGTGGGATCGACTGCCACCGGGTCACGTGCCACAAGAGTGCCTGCGGACCGCAGGTCGTCACACATTTTTGCCCAGGCTGCATCCAACGCAGCATTATCGGCTTCGGAACGAGAGGAAACGTCCATCTTTGCTCATTTCTGTTTGTCAACAGTCACACTGATTGCCCAGCGGACAACGCAGCAACAGCCACCACCAGGACATGTTCGACATAGTCGTCGAAAGTTGCTGAAGCAGAGCCAATTCCGAGCGCACCACGTTTCAGGTGTAGTGCGATCGCCGAGAACGCCATAGTGAACATCATCTCGACTCGCTCAGCAGCCTGATTCTCCGTCAGATGTGTCAATGAAGACACCAACCTTTGATGGATTTCTCGGTTCACATTGCCGGGGGAATCAAGATCTGAACCAAAATAGTCCACCGTAGGAAGGAGTCTGACAATGAATTCGGCGTAGTTCGCGCCGTCGACGGATCTGCTCACCGAGGATGCAAAAGGAACGATCGAGACCTCGACGAGTGCTCGCAATTCGCGGCCACGGCCGGCTGCGTCGATTGTCGCCAAGAAGGCACGTCGATCCTCTGCGATTGCCACCATTCGGCGACGGAACACTTCAATGAGCAGTTGATCGCGTCCACCGAAGTGATACTGCACAGCAGACGTATTGCGTTGGCCCGCAATGTTTGCCACATCTCGCATCGAGAGCGCGTCGACTCCCTGGGTGCCGAGCAACCGCTCGGCGACATCGACCATTGCACTTTTGGGATCTACTGATGCCATGCGAGGACGCTATAACGCACTGCATTAAATTGTCAATGCAGTGCGTTAATTCTGGGTGGTGTTCAATAGCGCGTGTAGTGCTGCATGCTCACATGCTCATCCGGGCAGATGCATTTTCGGTCAAGATTCCGCTCCGAGGTCACACCGCAGAATCGAATTCCGAGGGGATCGTGGGATTCCAGACTGTGCCCACAAGCCGGACAGGACGGCGTCGAATCTGCCGATCCTTGCGCCTGATGCGCGGCAGGTGACTGGGAAACGTCGACAGAATTCGACACATCGGTCGGGTTCGAGGCCATGGCGGTTCTCCATTCTCGACCATTCAACTTCCGGCCGATGTGGATGCCGAGGACGACGTGGCGTGACGGCACACATTCGATTTGCCCTCGGCATCCTCCACGCTACCCGCTTCGGTCTCGGCGTCGTCCCCTACCGGTCTAAGCCACTCGCTTAGCGGTACGCCCGCCGAATTCCAGCATCACAGCGCGTCCGGTGTCGTCGGTGACAAAGCGTCCCAACGCCCGAGTGGTGTCCGCACGAGCGGCGAAGTTGTTGTCGTTGACGAAGGCAATCGGGATCGCCGGCGGCCAGACGATGTCCTCGTACTCGCCGAGGTCCTTTGCGCTACCCATCCGGATGCCGATTCCCCCGTCACCAGGGGCGACCGTCATTGTCAGCGAACCCGCCTGATACTTGCCCAGGACCGCGTCGACCGCGGCGGGGGTGAGGTCGACCAGGTCGAGCGAAACGGGCGTTGGCAGTTCCGCGATGTTGCTCATGCACCAATCGACAATTTTCTTGGCGATTCCTCCACCGAGTGCATTGGTCAGAACGGTGATGGCGAAGTTCCTCTCCGGCACCGTCATGAACTCGGAGACCTGGAGATTGCTGACGTTGCCGCCGTGCCGGACGACCTGTGTGCTGCCGTATCTGGTCAGCAGCCACCCCAGACCGACCTCTTCGAACATCATCGCCGCCGGCCGCTGCGGTGCCTGCATCAGCAACCGTGTGGACTCGTCGAGCGGCTGTCCCTCGCCGGGGTGTTCGCCCGAAAGTGCGTAGCGCGCCCAGACCAGTTGATCCCGCACCGAGGACCACATTCCGCCGCAGGGCGTCATGCCGCGGTCGAGCCCGGTTTCATTGGAAACAAACGGGACACCGTCGCGAATGTAATGGCCGAGCGCAAACCGATGAGTCATCACATCCCAGGGCAGGAAGGCCGAATCCTTCATGTCGAGAGGTTCCAGGACTCGCTGTGTGACCAACTCTTCGAAAGTCAGCCCGCTTATCTTGGCCACGACGTGTCCGGCGAGCACAAAACCGGAGTTACTGTACGAGAAGACCTCACCGACCGGGAATTCTTGTCGTAGCTCCTTCAGTCGCGAAACCGAGCGAATCAGTGCGTCTTCGCCCCAGCCTGCAGAAAGGCTGGCGTCGCCGGTGAATCCTCCGGCGTGGGTGAGGAGGTGGCGCATGGTGACTGTACGGGTGGCTTCTTCGTCGGCGAGGACAAGCTCGGGTACGTATTCGACCACCGGGGTGTCGAGGTCGAGCAAGCCGTCCTCGACGAGCGTCATGGCAGCAGTCGAGACGAAAACCTTTGTGGTGGAGCCGATCATGAACATGGTCTTGTCGGTGACCGGAAGTTGTGTCTCGACGCTCTCGATACCGCTGGTGACGACGATGTCCTTGTCACCGTGCACGATACCGACCGATACGCCGGGGATGTTCGCCTCGACCCTCCACTGGTCGACAAGTTCCTGCAACTGTTCTTGCATCTTTGATTCCTCGATTTCGCCGGCGTTCTGTATTGCTGCTTCTTCGGTCGGTGTGAGTCGGCTTACTGGTAGAGATGCGACGCAGATCCGTTGAGTGCCTTACCGCTTCATGCTACCTCCGTGAAAAAGCTTGGGCCCGAGCGATAATCGATTGGACGCGACTGAGTTACCGACTGCTATTCTCGACGGTCGGCGTGATGCGTGTCTCGGCCGATTCACAAAAATACCAAGCCACTTTTTGTTCTGGGCCACCAAACCCGAATCGTCATCAACCGCCAGACCCCGTAATCAACTGTGGTTCAAACTTTTCCGGCCCGTATGGTATCGACACCGAAGGTGCCAGTGCGAGCGGGCGACCCTTCATTCCGTGTTGTCGACATTCATGTTTCCATCTCACCAGCCGTCTCACCGCTACACATCGGCTTGCGGTGCAGAGTTACTCAGCCTGAAGTACGCAATCGTGTAATCCTCAAGTACCGTCGGCCGGGTTTGGTGGGACCGGACGAAATATGGCTTGATTTTCTTGAGGATCGACCGAGACACGCGTCACGCCGATCGTGGAGATTTAGCAGTCAGTAAGCCAACCCGCGTTCAACCGATTCACTCGGACCCGCGCTCTTTCACGGAGGTACTATGAAACACCGGTCCTATCCAACACTTGCGGCAGCCGCCGGGCTCGCGCTCGTGTTGTCCGCTTGTGGCTCAGGAAGCACCACTGCAGGCGGCTCCGGTGGCGATCCCGTCACGGACGGTACGTTCCGGTTCGGACTTCAGGCGGATCCCGGCTCACTCAACCCGATCATGGCAGCTTCGACGGCCACGGCGGAGATCTCGAAGCTGGCGTACGACTACCTGGTCTTCCAGGACCCCGAAACCAGCGTCGTCGGACCGTGGCTTGCCGAGAAGTGGGAAGAGACGCCCACGTCGGCGACCTTCACCATTCGTGACGGGGTGACCTGTACGGACGGGTCCACCCTGACCGCCCAGACCGTCGCCGACAACGTCAACTTTGTCGCGGACCCCGCCAACGGCTCGCAGATGCGCGGAACCACCGTTCCGTCGACTGCAACGGCCACGGCAGACGTCGCGACCCGCACAGTCACGGTGACCACCCCGGCGGCCAGCCCGTTCCTGCTGCTGAACCTCGCCAGGTTGCCCATCGTCTGCGACGGCGCATTGAAGGACCCGACTGCCGCGAACAAGGCTTCGCTCGGTACCGGCATGTTCAAGGTCACGGAGGTCGTTCCCAACAACCACTACACGTTCGAACGCCGCGACGGCTACAACTGGGGTCCGGACGACACCACCTCGGAGACACCGGGTGTCCCCAAGACGGTCATCGCGTCCATGATTCCGAACGTGAGCACCGCAGCCAACCAGCTGCTGAACGGCGAAATCAACGCCGTGGCGATCTCCGGACCGGACAAGGCCCGTGTCGACTCCGCCAACCTGACAGTCGTCGAGCGTCCGGTTCCGGCCGGTCAGATGTACTTCAACCACCTGGCCGGTAACCCGACCAGCGACCCTGCCGTGCGTAAGGCTCTGGTTCAGGCCGTCGATCTCGACGACATCACCCAGGTTCTCACCGCTGGTAACGGAGTCCGTGCAACCAGCTTCGTCGCCCTCGAACCCCGCGCCTGCATCTACAACTCGGTGGACGGCAACCTGCCCACGTTCGACCTCGACGCTGCCAAGGCCACCCTGGACGCCGCAGGCTGGACCGCCGGATCGGACGGCAAGCGCAGCAAGGACGGAACCGCCCTCGAGCTCCGCATGTACTACGACGGCGTCGACGACTCGCGCAATGCAGCAGTCGAGATGGCACAGACCGCCTGGAATGCTCTCGGCGCAGTGGTCGAGGTGACCGGTGGCGATTCCAACAAGGTCATCGACGTCATGCTCAGCGGCAAGGACAACTCCGCCTGGGACATCGGCTGGATTCAGATCAACAACACCCTGCCCAGTGCGTTCACCGGCTTCTTCGCCGGACCGGTTCCGGCAGCGGGCAAGAACTTCTCCGACATCAGCAACGCCGCATACGAAGCAGGCGCAACCGAGGCCTCTAACCTGACCGGCGACGCAGCGTGTGATGCCTGGGCAGCCGCCGAGTCCGAAATCGTCGAGTCGGTCGACGCCGTTCCGTTCGCGAACTCGGTCAACAACACCTATTTCTCCAAGTCGGGACTCGCATTCGGTAAGACCTACATCGGGTCCGCACTGCGCGTCTACCAGTAGGCCGATTCACCGTCCCAGCATCCCGCCCCTCGGAAAGACAGCCCATGAGTCAAACAATTGAAGCCGCGACACCACACGCGGCACCGTCGGCTCGAAAGAAGTTATTCGAGTCCGACAGCTGGCCCGCGTACCTTCTGCGCCGCCTCGGCACGTTCGTGGTCTCACTCTGGGCGCTGGTGACGGCTGCCTTCTTGATGCTCCAGCTGATTCCGGGCGATCCCGTCCGGTTGGCATTGGGACTGAACGCCCCGGTCGAGCTTGTCGAGTCGACCAGATCTCAACTCGGATACGACCTTCCGCTCTACCAGCAGTACTTCCGCTTCATCGGTGGTCTGCTCAGTGGCAATCCAGGTGACTCGATCACCTTGAGGACTCCGGTCCTCGAGGTGATCGGGACCCGGTTGCCCGCCACACTCGAACTGGCTTTCCTCACGGTCATCACCGTGCTGGTCATCGGCATCCCGCTCGGGCTCATTTTCGCGGCGCTGACGCGAGGTGGCCGACGCCGCGGAGTCGAAATCGGTTACACCGCAACGTCGGGCACCATCGCCGTCATTCCGGAGTTCATGTTCGGTACGGCATTGGTCTACCTGTTCGCCGTCACGTTCCCGATCCTTCCGGTCGCCGGACGAGGCGGGCCGGAAAGCTATATCCTGCCGGTTGCTGCCATGTCCATCGGCACCATCGCCTCCATGTCGCGGATCGTGCGCGCCGAGGCTCTCAGCGTGCTCGACATGGACTACATCCGAACGGCACGCGCCAAGCGGATGTCCGCAGCGCGCATGTACTTCCGTCACGCGATGCCCAACCTCCTGACCTCCACGCTGACGCTGGCCGGTCTCCTGCTGGGTGGCCTCATAGCCGGAACCGTGCTCATCGAAAGCATCTTCGCTTGGCCGGGAATGGGATTGGCCTTGGTCAAGGCCATCACCGAGAAGGACTATCCACTCGCCCAGACACTGGTCGTGATCTACGGCAGCATCGTCCTCTTCATCAATTTCATCGTCGACGTGGTGCTCGCTCTGATCGACCCACGATCCACCATCCGGGAGAACTGAGTGAGCACCTCACCTACGGTCGAAACGGCCGCAACGACGCCTCCTCGTCGGCACTGGCTGGTCCAGACTTTCCGCACTCCCCTGGGAATATTGGCTCTCACCTTTCTGACCGGGCTGATCGCACTGGTGATCTTCGGACCGATCATCTGGGGCGACGCCGCCGTCGTCGCCAATCCCAAGGCACTCTCCCAGGGGCCGAGTTCCGAGCACATCTTCGGAACCGACGCCGGTGGACGAGATGTCTTCGCCCGCACCATGACTGCTGCCCGGTTGTCCGTCCTCATGGCGCTGAGCGCCGTAGGCCTCGGCGTCGCATTGGGCTTGTTCCTCGGAACACTCCCGCTGCTCGCTCCCCGCTGGATCGGCCGGTTCGTCGTGGCGTTCCTCAACTTCGCCATCGCCTTCCCCGGTCTACTCCTGGCCATCTTCCTACTGGTCGTGCTCGGACAGGGCTCCGGCAGCGCCGTGATAGCGATCGGTCTCGCCATGGCGTCACCGTTCGCCCGACTGACCTACGCACTGTCTTCCTCGGTGAACGGCCGCGACTTCATCGATGCCGCACGCATCCTCGGAGTCACCAAGCCCGGCTTGCTGTTTCGGCACATACTTCCCAACATTCGTGAACCCCTCATCGTCAACGCCAGCATCTCCGTCGGCAGCGGACTGGTCGTCTTCGCCGGTCTGTCTTTCCTCGGCCTGGGTATCCAGCCGCCGTCCTTCGACTGGGGCCGCATGCTCAACGAAGGCCTGTCGAAGATCTTCGTCAACCCCGCCACCGCACTGGCGCCCGGCATCGCCGTCGTGCTCTCCGGTCTGACCTTTACCTTGGTCGGCGAGGCCATCGCCCGCGGCGCGGGTATTCGCAGCCCGATCAGCAGCAAGCTCCCCAGATGGAACCCGATCAACACGGCCACAAGCGAGTCCCCTTCGGCTCCGGTGGACGACAACGCTGTTCTCACCGTCCGCAACATGTCCGTCGCGGTTCCTGCCGGCAACGTATGGCGTCGACCTGTCGACAACATCAGCTTCACAGTCCATCGCGGTGAAACCGTCGGGATCGTCGGCGAATCCGGTTCCGGAAAGTCGCTCAGCTGCATGGCGATCTCGCAGCTGACCGATCACCCGACGGTCGTCGACGCCGGTCTTATCGAATTCGACGGCACCGTCCTGATGAAGGACGGAAAGCGGCCGGAAGGTTCTGCCGCACGCAAGATCGCCCGCCAACTCGGAACGCGCATGTCCATGGTGTTTCAGGACCCGATGTCCTCGATGAACCCGTCCCTCAAGGTCGGGTACCAGGTCGCCGAGATCGGCTGGCTACACGAGGGAATGAGCAAGGCCGAAGCCAAGAAGGCTGCCATCGACCGTCTCACAGCGGTGAAAATCCCCGACGCTCCTCACCGCGCGAAGCAGTACCCACACGAGTTCTCCGGCGGTATGCGTCAGCGCGCCATGATCGCCATGGGTTTGATGGGCAAGCCTGCATTGATCATCGCGGACGAACCCACCACCGCACTCGACGTCACCGTCCAGCGTGAGGTTCTGGGACTGCTGCACGAGGTTCGCGAAGAGACCGGTGCCGCAATCCTTCTCATCTCGCACGATATGGCCGTCATCACCGGAATGTGCTCGCGCGTCCTGGTCATGTTCGCCGGAAACATCGTCGAGGACATCTCCGTGGACGATCTGGTCGCCGGACGCTCACAGCACCCCTACACCCGCGCGCTGATCGCCGCGGTTCCCACCATGACCACCGACCGCGACAAGCCGCTCGCCACAGTCGACGAAGTCTGGCAGGTCGAGAGCCTCGGCACCATGACGAGCACCGCAGATGCCGAATTGCAAGAACTGGTTGCCGCTGCAGAGGAGATCCGATGAGCAGGCTGGAATTTCGCGACGTCAACGTCCATCTCGGCAACGGCACCAAACGATTCCACGCCGTCAAGAACGTCGACCTCGACATCCCTTCGGGATCGATAGTCGGACTGGTGGGCGAATCCGGTTCTGGAAAGTCCACTCTGGCACGGGCAACGGTCGGTCTGGCCGAGCCGAGTTCCGGTCAGATTCTCCTCGACGGTGTCGACGTCGCCCATGCCCGTGGGGCGACGGCACGCTTACGCCACACAATCCAGATGGTATTCCAGGATCCGTACTCCTGCCTGGACCCCCGCATGACAATCGGCCAGTCCCTGGCCGAGGCGCTGCGATCCACCGAACGCCGCGACCGCGTGCGTCGTAGCCGCAGCGACCGGGCTGTCGAAGTCGCTCGACTGCTCAGCACGGTCCAACTCCCGGAGGAGAAGGCGTACGACTACCCGTCCTCGTTGTCGGGTGGTCAGCGCCAGCGTGTGGCGCTGGCAAGGGCACTCGCTGCTGCGCCGTCCGTGTTGCTTGCCGACGAGATCACCTCAGCCCTTGACGTGTCCGTGCAGGGCGCAGTCCTGAATCTCTTGGTAGATCTACAGAAACAGCTAGGTCTGACGGTTCTCTTCGTCAGCCATAATCTTGCAGTGATCCGCTACGTCTGTGACCACGTCGCAGTCATGCTCGGCGGCGAGATCGTCGAGCACGGACCGATTCTCGACGTGATCGATTCTCCTCGAGAGGCATACACGGCCAAGCTGTTGTCTGCGATTCCGCAATTCGGAGAGCCGATGTTCCGATGACACACTCGATCCGGCCGGCTTCACCCGGCGCCGGTGCGCCCGCGCTCTCCCCTGCGATTGAATTTCGAGAACTGGTCGACAATCGCGAAATAGAGAATCTCTCTGCAGTTTTCGACGACATCTGGGCCACCAGTCCTGGACCGGCCCATTTCGGCACAGCGATGCTGGTTGCCCTTCACCACGGCGGACATTACGTAGTGGGAGCCTTTTCCGGCGACAACATGATCGGCGGATGCGTCGGATTCTTTGTCGAGCCACTCGGCGAGGTTCTGCACTCGCACATCGCGGGGGTTCTACCGGGCTTCGCAGGCAAGGGAATCGGCCGTGCACTGAAGCATCACCAGCGGGACTGGTGCATCGAGCGCGGAGTCCGAACGATCCGGTGGACTTTCGACCCCCTCGTCGCACGGAACGCCTACTTCAACATCGCGCGCCTCGGTGCCGAACCGGCCGAATACAATCCGGATTTCTACGGATCGATGGCCGACGGAATCAATGCCGGCGATGCCAGCGATCGCATGCTGGTGAGTTGGGACCTCGACGCCGAATCTGCTCCGAGTTCTACTGTGGCCGTTGATGATATCTTCACAGTGCTCCAACCCGCCGAGGACAATACACCTCGGATGCTCCCGATCCCGCCCGGCTGCGTCGACATCGCAGTGGGAATACCTCGGGACATAGAGCATCTGAGAACGGTCGACCGCGCCTGCGCCTTCGCCTGGCGCCATGCGCTGCGCGAGCACCTCGAACCACTCATCGCGTCGAAAGAATGGCAATCGACCGGCTTCGACCCCAGCGGCTACTACACGTTCACGAAAATCTGCGAGACAACCGGAGAAGAGCAAATCCATGCACATTGAGTCCGTCGAATTGCGCGAACTGCGCATCCCTCTCGTCTCCCCTTTCACGACGTCCTTCAGCACCCAACTCGAACGCAACACACTCGTTCTGAAGGTGAGCGGCACCACCGAGGGCCCAAACGGTGCGGTCTCGACTGTCGGCTGGGGCGAGTGCGGTTCGCTGAGCGATCCGTTCTACAACTCGGAGTACACCGCCGGTGCGCGTGCGATGCTGCGCGAGTATCTTGTTCCGACGCTGCGTAAATCGCAGACGGATCAGCCGCTCTCGGCCGAGACTGTCGGCAACGTGCTTCACCCCGTCGTGGGCCACCAGATGTCCAAGTCGGCCATCGAAATGGCGATCCTCGACGCGGAATTGCGTGCTCGCGGACAGTCTTTCGCCCGCTACCTCGGTGCCACGCGTACGCGAGTTCCCTCCGGAGTATCCGTCGGTATTCAGGACAGCATTCCGCAGTTGCTCGATACCGTCGGCGATTATCTGTCGCAGGGCTACGTGCGAATCAAGCTGAAGATCAAGCCGGGCTGGGACATCGCTCCCGTGGCCGCGGTGCGCAAGGAGTTCGGCTACGACGTCCCATTGCAGGTCGACGCGAACGCCGCGTACACCCTCGTGGACTCCCAACTACTGCGCCGACTGGACGAATTCGCGCTACTCCTCATCGAACAGCCGCTGGCCGAGGACGATCTGGTGCAGCACGCGAAGCTCGCGCAAACGCTATCGACTCCGATCTGCCTCGACGAGTCGGTCGAGTCCGCCAAGGATGCAGCGGATGCGATCACGCTCGGCGCCGCTTCGGTCATCAACATCAAGCCGAGCCGTGTCGGCGGGTACCTGGAAGCCAAGCGCATCCACGATCTCGCCTCCGCTCACGGTATTGCGGTGTGGTGCGGTGGAATGCTCGAAACGGGGATCGGCCGCGCAGCCAACACCGCTCTCGCTGCCCTGGACGGCTTCACGCTCCCCGGCGACATCTCGGCGTCGGATCGCTTCTACAAAGAAGACATCACCGAACCGTTTGTCATCGAGGACGGCCACATCGCCGTGCCGCAGGGACCCGGCTTCGGCGTGACTCCGCGTGAGGACGTCATGGAGCGCTTCACCGTCGCCACCGAGATTCTGTAAGCTCCGCACATTCAAACAGCCGCCTCCACTGTCATCCAGTGGAGGCGGCTGTTTCAATCTGCGCCGGTGACTGCGGGTGAGCCTAGTTAAGTTCGTCCATGAACGTCGTGAAGTGTTCGGCGATCTCCTTCGATTTGGTGTGGTGCAGGTAGTGGTCCCCGTCCAGCAGCACCAACTCACCATGATCGACAGAGGCTGCCTGCCCTTCGTGGAGCGCTGTCCAACTCTGGACCTTCGAATTCTGTACCGCAAACAACAGAATCGGAAGGTCGGCCGGGAACGTCTTGCCCATCGACGCAGCGAAGTTGCTGGAAAGATGGTCCATCTCGTTGAGGTAGGTGTCGCTGAAGTTGTTCTTCGCGATCAGACGGCTCATTTCGTCCTTCTCCGCGTCATCGAGGTACGCGTCTGATTCTTCGTTACCCGCAAACTTCGCCAGAACGTCGGAGAAGCCCAATTGCTTTGCAACCCTGAATGCTCCGATCGGAAACTTCGTGTCCATGTTCGGCTGCCCGGGGACGCTGCTGTCGATTCCCACAAAAGTGGTGACCTCGTCGCGGTACTTCGCGGTGTAGTCCAGAGCATAGATTCCTGTGATGGAGTGCCCCATCAGGACGTATTCGTCAATCCCCAAAGCCTGCACAGCGGCATGTATTTCTTCGACGATGTTCTCCGTGGTGCGGTCCTTGTCCGTTGCGTCGCTGTATCCATAGCCGAAGGGTTCGATCGCAACAACCCGGTAGTTGGGCGCGAGTTCGTCGATCAGCGGCTTGAAGTCGAGAATCGGTGCGGACGTTCCGAACCCGGGTAGAAGCACGATGGTCCGATCGCCATTTCCACGGATCGAGACGCTCATGTTCTTTCCGTCGACGGACACGAACTGATTGCCCCCTTCCCCACTCGGGACGTTTGCCTTGCTGGAACCGAGGTTGAACACGAGCGCAATGGATACAACTACAACCAGAACAACGGACACCGAAGCAAGAGCTCTCAGTGCAACAGTACGAATCTTCTTCATTCTCATCCTCATCTTCTTTGGCGTCGCTACAGCTAGGATAGGTTTGACAGCGAGGCCACACTGGTCTCGTCGAGTACACGCAACACGTTGTTGCCCATCAGCTTTGCCAAATCTTCGGCAGACCAACCGCGCTCGGCGAGACGATCGATCAATACTGCGAATCCCGATACATCGTGCATGCCGTCCGGAAAGTCGTCGAATCCATCGTAATCACTGCCCAATCCGATGTGATCGATTCCGGCAACCTTCCTGGCATGTTCGACGTGATCTGCGAGATGGTCGACCGTCACCGCCGGCCGATCGCCGACGCGTCCACCCGTGAACCATTCGTTGTACTCGGCCGAAAGGAACATGGGGACAAAGGCGATCATGATCACGCCGCCGTTGGCAGCGAGCAACCGCATGACGTCGTCGGGAACGTTGCGTGGGTGCCCGCATAGCTGTGAGCAGGACGAATGACTGAAAATCACCGGCGCTGACGACGCCTCGACGGCATCACGCATGGTTTCCACCGAAACGTGCGACAGGTCGACGAGCACGCCGAGCCGGTTCATTTCTCGCACGATCTCCCGGCCGAAGTCGGTGAGACCGCCGTGAACTCGCGAATCCGTCGCGGAGTCCGCCCAGCCGGTGTTGTCGTTGTGCGTGAGAGTCATGTACCGAAGACCAAGGCGCGCCATCATTCTCAGGACGCCGAGCGAACTTCCGATGCTGTGGCCACCTTCCGCACCCAACAAGGATGCGACCTTGCCCGCGCTCCAGATACGACGCACGTCGTCACCGGTTCGCGCGAATTCGAATGTATCCGGATACCGCTCGATCATCCGGTACACGTAGTCGATCTGTTCGAGGGTGTACTGAACTGCCTCGGGTTCGGTCATGTCGCACGGTGCGTACACCGACCAGAACTGCGCACCCACACCCCCGCGCCCGAGCTTGTCGATGTCTGTTTGGAAGATGGAATCCTTCTCGAGATTCTCCACCGAATAGCCTGCGATCTGACGAGCCGTCCAGGCCAGATCGTTGTGACCGTCGATGACCGGGGCAAGACCGTAAGCATCGAGTGCAGCAGGATGATTCACATCTGGAAAGGGAGCGAGAGGTTTCAGCACGAGTTCTCCTGGATAAAGTAGTGTGGGCAGGTCGAGGGCCCTCATCGCCCTCAACCTGCCCGAAATTTCATTCAGCGGAGAGAATCACCTCACCACGGCTATTCCGGGATTTTCTTGAAAAGCCTTGTCATGTAGAGATATTCCTCACCATCGATCGTGAGATGAGCCATCTCGCCCGAGGCACTTTCACTGCTGATCGCAAACCGTGAAACAGACAACGGCACGACCTTGGTGGGCGGGGACGGGGGCTCACCGTCGATCTCGACCTTGGCGAAGCTCTGGACCTGGAAGCCACCGTCATCGCCGCGCGTGAGTTCGATTCGCACGGTGGTCGATTCATAGGTCCCGAGAATGGGCGACAGATCTATGCCGGCAGCATCCCGTTCGGACTTCGGCTCGGGCAGAACAAGATCGAATTCCTGAGCGATCTCTTTCTCGATCTCGTGAGCCAGAGCTCCGCCGCCGCGCGAATTCGTGACGACCGCCATGGCCAGGCCGAGCTCGGGAAACGTGTGGAATCGGGTGATCTGGCCGATCGTCGCGCCGCCGTGCTGCGCGGACGTGACTCCGCCCCAGTCGGACAGAATCCAACCCAGACCCCAGGCCTGATCGACGCTCGACACCGCTGTCAGGTCGAACTGCGGGGTCCGCATCAAACGCGCCGATTCTTCGGACAGGATGCGCTCGCCCGTCAGAGCCAGGCCGTCACGCATGTGTGCAGCACCGAAGCTCAGCAGAGAGCTGACGGATCCGAGGATGATGCCGGCCGGTCCGATGCCGCGAGGGAGCAGCCACTGCTTCGTCGGAACCACCGTGTCCGGTGAAGTCCGATCCGGGTTGCCCACGTGGCCGACGGCGGTGCGGAACAGCGGGGCGTCCTTGGCCTTGGTGATGATGTGCGTCAATCCGAGTGGCTTCCAGAGGTATTCGACCAACGCCTCGTCCCACGTCATCTCACGTAGAACCTCGACGATGCGGCCGGCCACTGAGAAACCTGCGTTGCTGTAACTCAGATGTCCGCCCGGCTTGGTCACGCTGATCGCGGTCGCGAGTTCGTCGACGTATTTCTCGACGCAGTCGTCACCGTCGCCGGTGTCGTTGAACAGGTCTCCGTCGATACCGCTGGTATGCGTCAGCAACTGGCGGATCGTGATTTCCTTCGTGTTGGACGGGTCCGCGATCGTGAACTCCGGAAGAACCTCCACCACAAGGGTGTCCAGCGTGAGCTTGCCCTCGTCGACGAGCTGCATGATCAGCGTTGTCGTCCAGATCTTGGTCGCGGATCCGTACTGGAACAGGGTGTCGGCATCCACCTCGACGCGGGTGTTCAAGCTGGTCAGCCCGGTGGTGATCACGCGGATATCCGCAGTTCCGTCGTCAGACAGCGCGATCACTCCCGCTTGAGCGCCCGGCACCGCATGCTTCTCGGCCAGTTCGTCGAGTCGTGCCTGCCACTTCGGGGCGACAAGTAGGTCCTTGGGCAATTCGGTCACTGGTCGAACTCCTTCGCTCATGAAGTCAATGGCATGGATGCGATCCACCTTGTGGTGCAGAACGTCTCGCAAAATCGGTCCTGCTCCACCAGCTCACTCTTCGAGGTGCGAGGCAAGCGGAAGGTAAAACCATCAGTCGATGATCTCAGCGCGGCTGCAATTTCGTCCTGGCCGATTGCACTGAACATGCACCCGAAAATGGTGCGATTCGACGACCCTCGAGTGCCGCAGGGTTCGTCGTCGTGCAAGCATCTACGAGAGTCCGTCGCCGTCGATTTCGAAAACGAACTCGACCTCGACGGCGCAACCTCGAGGCAGTTCGGCCAACCCGACCGCGGACCGTGCGTGCCGACCGGCACCACCGAAAACGTCGAGGAGCAGGTCGGAGGCGCCGTTGATGACTTGCGGTTGCAGCGTGAACCCGGGACCGGACGCAACAAAGCCGACGATCTTCACGACGCGGACGACCCGATCGAGGCCGACGAGCATGTCGACCGCGGCGAGTCCGTTGAGTGCACACAGTCGCGCAGCCGCGGCGGCGTCCTCGACCGATACGTCCACGCCCAGCTTTCCGGTACAGGTGCTGACGCCATCCACCAATGGCAACTGCCCCGATGTATAGACCAGGTTCCCGGCACGCACAGCAGGCACGTATGCACCCGCCGGTGTCGCGACCGGCGGCAGGGATAGGTCGAGATCTCGCAGGCGGTCTGTCCAGGTCGTTGTGCCGGTCATCGGGCTACCTCTCGTTCGAGCTGTATCGGCGAATTACTCTCGGAGTCAGATGATCCCGGGAGGATGTGCGGGTTGAGCATGCCTGCTGGATCCAGCGCAGTCCGGATCGAGGCCATGAGGTCGAGGTCGACATCGCTCCGCCCGAGGGCGATCCAGCGGGCCTTCGCGCGGCCCACTCCGTGCTCGGCACTGATGCTGCCGTCGTGTTGGGTGACCAAGCGAAGCACGAAGTCGGTGACGGCATCTCGTTGATCGCCGGTGACGTCGAGCAGATTGACATGGATGTTGCCGTCGGCGATGTGCCCGAAGCAAATCGGGGTGACACCGGGGAAAGAGATGGCAAGCCCTGCGGTCAAGGCCTCGAGGAAGGGTTCTATTTCTCGCAGCGGCGTCGCGATGTCCAACTTCACTGGTGGAGTAGACGATTCGGCGCTGACCGATTCGGTGTGACTTTCACGGTACTGCCAGAGCTTTGTTGCCGGTCCGGTCTCGACGACGGCGCCCTGCACCATACCTTCAGCTTCAGCGAGCACCCCGAGCAGGAGTGACTGCGCTTGCGTCGGTCCGGAGACCTCGACGAGTACGTAGAACGGTGCATCCGCGTCGAGCGGCGGTCGCAAGTGCCGATGCTTCCGGACCAGCCCGATACCTGCGCGAGTCATCAACTCGGCAGCTTCGAGCGTGAGTCCCGCGCGCTCGAGCCTATGGATCAGTTCCAGACCGGCACCCACCGATTCGACCCCGGCCATCACTACCTGTGTGTGAGCAGCCGGAACCACCAGACGCATCAGGACCCGGGTGACGACGGCGAGGGTACCTTCGGCGCCGGCCAGCAGACCCGGCAGGTCATAGCCGACGTTGTCCTTGGTCAAGGCCTTCCAACGCGAGAGCACCCGGCCGTCGGACAGAACAGCTTCGACGCCGAGCAACCGTGATCGAGTGTTGCCGTACTTGATCATTCGCACGCCGCCCGCGTTGGTGGAGACAATCCCTCCGAGCGTCGCAGAATCACGTGAGGCCAGGTCGACACCGAGGTCCAACCCGTGTTCGCGGACGGCCCGCTGCGCCTGCGCGATCGTGACACCGGCGCCGGCTGCCAGCGTGCGACCGACCTCGTCGATTTCCTCGATGACGGCGAGGCGGGTCGTGCTGAGCACCACCTCACCGCGCATCGGCACCGACCCACCGACCAGCCCGGTGTTGCCGCCTTGCGGCACGACGGCGACGCCGGCGCGGTGACAACAGGCGAGGACCGCGGAGACTTGTCCAGTGTCGGCGGGCCTGACCACAGCAGTGGTAGCGCCGTGCCAGTGCCCCGTCCAGTCGGTGACATATCCCGCGACAGTGTCGCGATCTGTCAAGACGTGCGCCGGCCCGACAATGCGGGCGAGTTCGTCGACGAGCGTCGTGGTCGATGCGATCACGCTGCGCTCCTCTCGAGCAGGCGGCCGCCGCGGTGGCCGGTGAGGTCTCCGCCGCTCACAGTCGGTATGCCGTTCACGAACACGTCACGTACACCGCGGGCGAGCTGCCACGGTGCGTCGAAGGTCGAGGTGTCCTCGATCGTGTTCGGGTCGAGGATCACCACGTCGGCAGCCATGGAAGGCGCAAGGAGGCCGCGGTCGGTCACCCTGATTCGGGATGCCGGCAGCGATGTCATTTTCCGGATCGCGTCCTCGAGCGTCAGAGTGCGCTCGTCGCGGACATACCGGCCGAGTACTCGCGCGAAGGTGCCGAAGCTGCGTGGATGCGGGCGGCCGGGACCGGCCGGGGCGAGCATCGCGCCATCGCTGGCGACGGATACCTGTGGATGTGCCAGCACCGACCGCATGTCATCCTCGCTCATCGCGTGGTTGACGATGCTCACCGAACCCTGATGTGCGGCAAGTACATCGAGAGCAGCATCAGCGGCGTCGGTACCGCGGTCCGCGCCGATCTCGGATAGCGAGTGTCCGATGTAACGGTGGAACTCTCCGCTAGGCAGAGCCGCGATCACGACGCCGTCCGGGTCGATATCTCGGCCGAACCTGGACCTCAACTCGTCCGCAATGCGTATCCGGATCTCGGGGTCCGCCAGCCGTTCAAGCAGCGCCGAGAGGCCGCCGTCGACGGCCCATCTCGCAAGCCTCGAGGACAGGTCCGTGCTCGACGCGGTGTACGGATAAACATCTGCGGTGACGTCCACTCCGCGTATCCGGGCTTGATCCATCAGTTCCAGGGCGCGGTTCACCGTCCCCCAGTTCTCCGGTCCCATCGCCTTGAGATGCGAAATCTGCAGACGTGCGCCGGCCCGCTCCGCGGTCTCGATGGCTTCCTCTACCGCAGCGGCCAATTCCGACGTTTCGTTGCGCATGTGCGTCGAGTACAACAGTCCCGCCGTCGCGGCGACTGCCACCAGAGTGCACAGTTCGTCGGACTGGGCAAAAAGGCCAGGGATATAGATGAGGCCGGTCGAGAACCCGACGACGCCGGGCGCCGTCGCAGATTCGGTAATGATCGCGCACATCTGCTCGAGTTCCGCCGTCGTCGGAGGCCGATCCTCGTTGCCGATCACAGCAACCCGCAGTGTGTTGTGCCCTAATTGTAAGCCCACATTGACAGCCGGTCGTGCTGCGGTGACTGCGTCCCCGAATCCGTACGCGTCGGGCCACTGCGCCCCTGCCTGTCCGCTGTCGTGCGCCGGGAACGGTGACAGTCCGCAATTTCCGGTGACGAGCGTCGTGACGCCCTGTGCCAGTTGCGTTTCGGCGCCGGGGTGACCAAGTACGGTGAAGTCGGCGTGCGAGTGTAGGTCGATAAAGCCGGGAGCCACAATGCATCCGGTCGCGTCGATGGTCTCGGTAGCCGGGAACGGACCCGGACCGATCGCCGCGATCCGATCGCCGACGATGGCCACGTCCGCCGTGCGTCGTGGTGATCCGGTTCCGTCGACAACCGTTCCCCCGGTTATCGCGAAGTCGTAGTCCATGATATTTCCTATCGTGTTTCGATGACCATGATCAGCAGGTACACGTGGGAGTGTTCTGGCATGTGGGGTCCTCGAGGGCTTCGGCCCGTCCGATTTCGACAGCGTGCCGATCAGCACTCAGCATGCCTCGGCGCGCGCACACTGTCCAAGTCGCATTCCCGCTTGTTCGATCATCTTCACTTATAGTTACAGCGTGAACCTGCAGCGGGCGCGATATCTGGTGGCAATCGCGGATCACCTTAACTTCACGCGCGCGGCCGCTGAGCTACATGTTGCACAATCCGCACTGAGCCAACAGATCAAAGTCCTCGAACGTGAGCTCGGCGTAGTGCTCTTCGATCGGCGAGGGCCCAGAATCAGCCTGACGGATCCCGGAATCGTCGCGGTTCGT
This sequence comes from Rhodococcus sp. ACPA4, assembly GCF_002300185.1. Lineage (NCBI taxonomy): Bacteria > Bacillati > Actinomycetota > Actinomycetes > Mycobacteriales > Nocardiaceae > Rhodococcus > Rhodococcus sp. ACPA4. Next base: position 565,026 of record NZ_NSDY01000001.1, on the reverse strand, counting down.
GAAGCCAAATTCCTGCTCGAATCAGCCGACCGAGCCGTCGAACGGATCCGAGCCTCAGCGCTCGGGTCCGAGGGTGAACTGCGCATCGCGCACACGCGATCATGGGCCGGCGGGGCAGTTGCACTGGCCGTCAACCAATTTCGCGCCAGATACCCAAAGGTCGCGATTACCGAGCATCGCGGCTATACCACCCGGAATACGGCGCTTGCCACCGACGGGGCTGTGGACATCGCGGTGGTGCGGCCGCCTCTTGACCAGTCGAAGCTGACGGTTCGCATTGTGGACCGTGAGCGACTCCTGCTCGCGGTACCGTCCGGGCATCCACTCGCCGCACGCGACGTCGTCGAACTGGCACAGCTTGCGGACGAGCCGGTGGTGTTCTGGCCCCGGGCGAACGGACCAGGCATGTACGACGCCATCGTCGAAATGTTCTGGCCCACAAGGGCACCGAACGTGGTCAGACGCGAGGCCGATGACGAGCAGGTACTTCACGCGGTAGCGGCCGGCGTCGGGGTAGCGCCGATGCCCGCCGGACGCGCCGCAACCTACCGGGTTCCCGGGGTTCATATGTGCGAGATCGACGGACCGGCAATGTATCTGACGGTCGGTCTCGCGTTTCGAGCCGACAACCCGAACCTCGCGCTCCGGCTTTTCCTCGAAGTAGTGGACCAGATAGTGGATCACCACTGAATCCAGTGCCAACCTTCGTCGATTCACACAAGACCAGGCTTCGGGATCTCACTATCCTCAGATCTACGGACACCGACGAAAGGCCCCTCGAATGACCGACACTGCCACCCACGTTGACAGCGCACAGCAGGAGATCGCTGCTGTTCTGGCCGAAGCGAAGACCGACGCGTTCGTGCACGTACGTGACATCGATTCCGGCCAAGAGTTCGGCTACGGCGCTGACGACGGTGTCATCCTCGCCTCCGTCTTCAAGATTCCCGTCGTCCTCGAGTACGCCCGCGCCGTAGCGGCCGGAACCCTCGATCCGACCGAGCACGCCACAGTGACGGCCGAGTTCCGCTCGGGCGGCATCGGTATCGGCGGCTGCGCCGACGACGTCACCGCCAGCTGGCGAGACCTCGCTCTGCTCATGATGAGCTTCAGCGACAACGCCGCCACCGACTTCATCTACAACCGACTCGGGCTCGACAACATCGTATCTACGCTGCGTAGTCTGGGTCTGGAGAAGACCAACTTGGTTCGCGACTGCCGCGGCCTGTTCAAGACGGTCTACGAAGATCTCGGAGTCGACGCTGGCACCCTGCTCGAATACCCCGAGATCGAAATTCTTCGGACGATTTCCGTCATGGATCCGTCCCGCACCAATTCCAGTACTCCTCGCGAGATCACACAGTTGCTGGCTGCAATCTGGCGCGACGAAGCCGGCCCCGCATCCGCCTGTGACGAGGTCCGAACGATCATGAGCAAGCAGGTCTGGCCGCACCGACTTTCTTCCGGTTTCCCCGACGAGGTCACTGTCGCCGCCAAGACCGGCACCCTGGGATTGGTACGAAACGAAGCCGGTGTCGTGACGTACCCGGACGGCAAGCGTTACGCCGTCGGTGTCTTCACCAAATCCCACGAACTCACCAAACGGGCACCGAAAATCGACGCCTCGATCGGAACCGTCGGCCGCATCGCTGTCGAAGCACTCCGCAACAACAGCTGACCAGAATCCGCTGACAAAAAAATGCGGGTCGCGCTGAAAGATCAGCGCGACCCGCATTTTTCGGCTTTCGAGCTACCGCGGCCCACGCAGTCGAAGGTGCACCATCAGCCGGAAGCGCACGTTCGGATCATCGAGATCCAGTGCCGCCATACTCTTCACCTTACTGAGCCGGTACCGAAATGTGTTGGGATGCACATGCAATGATGCGGCCGCGTCACCGACATCCCCGAAGGCGTTGAGCCACGCATCGAGAGTGTCGACAAACGAGGTCGCATGAGCAGCGTCGTGACTGGCGATTGCCTCGATCGGCCCGAGGTCCGAAAACCCTTCGGCTGCGACCTCCGACGCGATCTCCAACAGAATGGCATCAACGTGGACACTGCTGAAGGTGGCGACACTGCCGGACGCTCGTCCCGCCAACAACACTTCGAGTGCGTGCTCGGCATCGCGCTTCGATCGGCTCAACTGAGCCGGTCTGGTCACGACCCGACCGATCCCGATAATCGTATCGCCGGACGCTCCGGTGCGGTCCAGGAAATCCGAGGCCACACGAGACGCCTGCAACTCGGCTTCTGCCGGGGAGTGCCCGCGAACGGACAGCACCGCGTAGCCGGTTCCGTTGACCAGGGCAGCCGCCGACTGCGAGTGAACGGCACCGAGGTGCATCGCCAGAGCGTCAGTCAGTCGCACGATATGGGCGGCGTCATCCGGCTTCGATGACCCCTCGAAAGACCTTCGGCCCAAAGCCATTACGAGCGTAGGACCAGTGCCGAGGCCGAGCCGATTCATCGCGTCGACGGCACCGGCCCCTCCGTCGAGTAGGGTCGCGATCAGGTCTGCGCGCAGTCGCCGCTCGGCGTCGGCGCCGCCGCGCAACCGCAACATCTGCAACGCGATCATCCCTGCCGAATCGAGCAACGCGCGCGTTCGGTCTTCCGACAACGGCGCGACCAGTGCCACCCACATGGAGCCGAGGAACTCGTCGCCGGCCCGAATGGACACTGCGATGCGTCCCATTTTGGTACCGAGGGTCTCCGCCGGCACCCACACCGGATCGTCGCTTCGATAGAGCCGGTCGAATACCCCGGCCTCTTCGAGCACTCGAATGTACTGGTCTGGGACCTGCCGTTCCAGAACGGTCGCGATACGCGGACCGTCACCTTCCTCCTGACGACCGGAGAACGCTATGACCCGTGAGCTTCTGTCTTCGATCGTGATCGGCGCGTCCAGGAGTGCGCTGACCGCGTTGGCAAACGCAAACAGATCCCCAGCCGGGCCACCTCCGCGAGAATGTATGTGGCCGACTTCGTTACGAGCTTCCAGCACCGAATGCAGCAGGCTTGTCAACTGAACCCACGAGACTCCTCTGGCCAGCGCCAACACGACGACACCCGTGGATTCGATGGTCTCCCGGTCCACAGAGCTCAGGTCGGAGCTGACACGCGCGACCACCACCGCTACGCCACGCTCGGCCAGATCGACGACGGATTCCGCGATACGTTCACCGCCACTGATCCCGACGAGCAATACCATCGAGTCCGAGGTCGACGGCGAATCGTCTTCGGGATCGTGAATGACGACGGACGCAACCTCGTCCATCGACTGCGGATCACCGACAACCGCGTTCAGCACCGTGGTTCCCACGTCTTCGAGAAGCCGCACCAAACTGATGCGAGGTCGCACGGTGCCCACGTCCATCACTCCTTCGTCCTGTGAACGAAGTGTGTCATACGGTCCGACGCCGATACCTGAGCCTCCCGGAAGACCTCGGCCTCCCGCAACGCCTGGGCCTCCCAGACCCTTCACGAAGCAACCTCCACTGTCGCCTTGACGAATTCTGATCCCGGCGCACGATCCAGCACGTACTTCCCGCTCCGGGTGACGGCAACTACCACCCCGTTCTCGGCGAGCACGCCGCCGAGAGCGTCGCGGACAGCCAGTCGCCAATCGTTCGCCACCGTCGGGTCCGAATTACGCAGTGCATAAACGTCATTCGGCGTAGCCACGGTGACAAATCGATTCTCGGTCGCTTTCATCACGGGCAGACCGGCTTCCGAGACGGACAGCAGTTCGCTCGCTCCCAAGGACTCAGGAGTCGGAACCTCGCCGGCACCGGAGACGACATCCGAGACCTTGCTACTGCCGATTTCCCAGTCGATCAGCAACCTGTCGCTGTCGGCGCCGCCGTTGAGACCGTCGTTCATCGGCGCGTAGAAACGCGGCAGATACTGGATCGGGAGCGCACCGAGTTTCGAGACGTTGAAGTAGGCATTGCGCGCGACGAGGGGATCGAAAGTCCACCGCACGTGGAGAATCCCCCGTTCCAGCGCCCACGCCCGCTGGAACAGTTTCAGTGCAAGACCAATATGACCGTTCTGGACAGTCGGGAGGATCCCCGTGATGTGAGAGTGCAACGAACGGTGCTGCGGTTCCTCGAAGAATGCGACCGACGCACCGATCAGGTCTCCACCACGAAAAGCGCCGGCTACGTAATTACCGGAGTGCGCGAGTGCCTGCATCATGTCCCGGTGCACGGGCGGATTTCCGCTCTCCGGCTGCCATACCTTCTCGAACAGGTCGAAAACCTGTTCCAACTTGGCATGCCCTGTAACGGTTTCGATAGTCACACGCGCAAGCACAGCGGCATGTTCGGCTTGGCTGATATTCGGCGATGTCATCGTCACAGTCCTCCCTCCAGGACTCGAGTCACCAAACCGGCCAACAACGCGGCGCGCGGGATCATCTGATCTATCTCTACGTGTTCGTTTGCCGCGTGGGCGCCACCGCCGACGGCACCGAGGCCGTCCAACGTGGGGGTTCCGACTGCAGCGGTGAAGTTTCCGTCCGAGGCACCGCCGACCGCGCAGTCGCGCAACATCCCCAGCCCGTTCTCGCTACTGATCTGATGGGCGAGGAAGTACAGCTTCTCCGACGACGAGGCCTCGAGGGGACCCCGGTTGGGTCCTCCGGTCACCGAGATCCGGCTTTCGGCCAGTACTGGCACCAGCTCGCGAACCGAACGATCGATGCGTTCCTGTTCCTTCGCGGACCACATCCGAACGTCGCACCACAGTTGCGCTTGCGCTGCAACAGTATTGGTGGTGGTGCCACCACTGATGACCGACGGGACCACTGACGTTCCCACCGCCGGATCCGCGAGTTCCGCCACGGCCAGAATCTGATGCGCGAGTTCCATGACAGCGTTCACACCCCGCTCGGGTTCCAGGCCTGCGTGCGCAGCGCGTCCCTCGATAGTGATGCAGTAGAGCGACATGCCCTTTCGCGCTGTCTTCACCGCGCCGTCGGCGGCGGCTTCGAGGACCAGCACCGCCTCGACCTGGCGCGCGTGCTCCTCGATCAGGGCGCGCGAAGTCGGGGAGCCGATTTCTTCGTCGGAGTTGAGGAGCACGACTACGCCGTCGAGCGACGGGAGAGATGCGAGCGCATGAAAAAGCTGAACGATGCCGGCCTTCATGTCGAAGACTCCGGGTCCGGTGGCGATGTTGTCGGTGACGGACCAGGGCAGTTCGGTGAGTGTCCCGAGCGGCCACACGGTATCGAAATGCCCGAGGAGCATCACCTTCGGCTCCGGGCCGAATACCCACCGCAAGTGCTGCCGTCCGTCGATACGGATGCGTTCCGGCGCACTTCCGAGATGGCGTTCCCCGATCTCGGCAACCACATCCGCACAGGCGTCGACCGCCGCGAGATCTGAACTGGGTGACTCGGCGATCACCAAAGCGGCCAAGTCCGCCACCATTGTCTTCTTGTCCACTCTCAGGTACTCCTGTCACTGACGTCGACTACTCCCGTCAAGCTTGGCCGAACCGACTACCGCAGATCTTGTCCAGGACTACTGTCCTTCCGACTCGAATTCGTCGTACGCCACCAATTGCTTCCCCGACGGACATCGGCGAATCAGGTTCGATTGGCAACCGTCACAATCGGCTTGACCCCGACTGCGGCCAATCGTGAGTTGACAGTGATCAATCCGAGTATGTCGTCGACACTGCCCAGAGTGTGCGCGATGGTACGGTCCGCGGTCCTCCTCGAACCGGGAACAGCCTCCGCAAGCTCGGCAGCCGTAGTCGTGGGGTGAACGATCTCGAGCGTCCATTCATCCTGGAGCGCTACGGGTTTCAGCGTGTCGGCCTTGCGCACCGCACGTTCCGCTCCTGCCCTGATGTGCTCGCACGCGAGCGACGGAGGCAGCGAGTTTGCAGCCGACCATCCATGCGCCTTCTTCACCTCTACGGTCTCTGTCGTCGGCGACGCTGCGTCCACCAGGGCGCAGATGATGTCGTCGCCGGTTACCAGACCTACCGGAACACCTTGCGTCGCCGCGTACAGAGTGTTGACATCGGTCTCCGACACCGACTTACCGTCGAGTCGAACGTCGGCGAACAAACTCGAGAAAGTATGCGCCAGGACGCCGGGCCCACCCGCAGGCGCGTGATAGCCCACAAAAAGTGCAATGTCATGATCCGACGTCAGACCCTCGGCCATGCACTGCAACTTCGGAGACCCGAAAATCACCCGAGCTCGAGGATCCAGATCAGCATGAAGCAGGTTGTCCATCGTTCCATGGCTGTCATTGACCAGGACGCTCGTCGCGCCGCCGTCGAACGCACCGGCAATTGCAGCATTCGTCTCGGCGGTCATGAGCGCCTGCGCCCGCGGATACCCGCCACCGCCGCGAACCGTCTGATCGAGAGTCGCGATACCCGCGATACCCTCCATGTCCACCGAAATATAGACGTGCATCAGTGCCCTCCATCGAATCTGTTCCAGCCGTGTTGGTCGTTCCACCTCACCTTCACATTCGTGCGTGTCAGATTCTTGTTCCGCCGAACGGTGAGCACGCCTCAATTTGGGACGTTCACACCAGAATCCGGAACTGCACCCGTGAAACCATCGGGACACTACCGACCGACGACAGGAGTGCAACGCTTATGCAGGTCCACGACATCGTGTTCACCGGCGGCCGCGTGGTCGATCCGGCATCGGGCACCGACGAGGTTCGCAACATCGCGATCACCGACGGCACGGTTTCGGCTTGGGGCCACGACGCGATCGAAGCCCTCCGGACCGTCGATGTGACAGGTCAGGTGATCTGCCCCGGATTCATCGACATGCACAGCCACGGACAGGAAATCGCCGAGCAACGGCTGCAGGCGATGGACGGCGTCACGACGGCCCTCGAACTGGAGGCCGGCGTCATACCCGTCGCGAAGGCGTACGCGCGAGCGGCTTCCGAAGGACGCCCGATCAACTACGGGTACGCAACATCGTGGGCACACGCCCGCATGATCGAGCTCGCCGGCGCCGATCCCGACGGTGACATCCGAACACTTCTGCATCACCTGGGTGCGCCGAGCTGGCAGGGCGAGCCGACGTCGGCGCAGCGCGCACACATTCTCGAACTCATCGACAGTGACCTCGCCGCAGGAGCTCTCGGGATCGGAGTCGTGGTCGGATACGCCCCGAAGTCCGACCCCGCGGAATACCTGGAGGTCGCGGCACTCGCTGCCCGGGCGGGTGTGCCTACCTATACTCATGCGCGTCCGCTCATTTCGATGGATCCGTCGAGCCCGGTGGACGGTGCCGTCGAAATCGCCCGTGCTGCAGCCGAAACCGGTGCACATATGCACTACTGCCATGTCAACAGCACCTCCGGTGCGCACGTCGACCAGGCTCTGGCGGTGGTGGCGCGCGTTCAGGAAGCCGGCTCACGTGTCACCACCGAGGCGTATCCGTACGGTTCCGGGTCGACGGCAGTCGGAGCGGCCTTTCTCGATCCGGACAGGCTGCACCTGATGAATCTGACGACGCGATCACTCACCTTCGTTCCCACCGGGGAACGCATCGAGAATCGCAAGCAGTTGGAGCACCTCCGTGCCACCGATCCCGGCGCCTTGGTTCTCGTCGAGTTCCTCGACGAGACCGACGACCCCACACGCGAGATACTCGAACGGGCAATGACTTTCGATCGAGCCGCAATCGCCAGCGACGCTATGCCGCTGACCTGGCCGAGGCGCACCCCGGCTGACGCACTGCAGTGGCCACTGCCCCCGACTGCACTCGGCCATCCTCGCGGCGCCGGTACCTATGCACGCGCAATCCGCACGCTGTATCGCGAGCGTCAACTACTGTCGCTGTCGGGCATCATCGCTCGCTGCTCGTTGATCCCCGCGCAGATTTTGGAGGAGTCAATTCCCGCAATGTCGTCCAAGGGGCGAATCAGCCCAGGCAGCGACGCCGACATCGTCGTTTTCGACCCCGATAGAATTACCGACAACGCCACGTACGTCGACGGCACCCGGCCTTCCAGTGGAATCAGCCGGGTACTGGTCGGCGGAGTACCCGTCGTCGAGGGAGGCATCCTCGTCGAGGATGCACTGCCAGGTCGACCAATTCGCCGCTCGTGACCGGACAAGCTCTGACAGAAAGTCTTTTACTCATGAACATCGCCGATACGACCGACCACACGAACCCACCGATCGGCTGGCAGCACAAAGCCTTCGGAACCGACCTCAACGGTCTGCGCAGTTCCGACCTCGAAGCGTTGGGGATCTCCGCTCTCGACGGCGACCTCCCACTCCCGGTGATGACACTCGATCGGGAGGCGATCTCACACAATGTCGACCTCATGGCAAAGTTCTGCGCCGACCACGATGTCGACCTGGCACCTCATGCCAAGACCACGATGAGTCCGGAATTGGTTCGTCGACAACTCGACGCCGGAGCGTGGGGAATGACCGCGGCGACGGTCGCGCAGGCCCGCATTCTCCGCGAGTTCGGCGTGGACACCATCATCATCGCGAGCCAAGTACTCGACCCGGCGGGCATTCGATGGATCTGTGATGTGCAGCAAACAGATCCCGGGTTCTTCGTCGCTACCCTGGTCGACTCGATCGAGAGCGTCCAACTCATGGAGAGCTTGATCGCGAAAGTCTCACCGAGCAGCAGAATCCGAGTACTCGTCGAACTCGGCTACGACAACGGTCGCGCCGGGGCACGCACACTCGACCAGGCACTCGACGTCGCCCGCGCAGCGTCACAGACCCAGTCACTCGTCCTCACCGGAGTCGAGGGGTTCGAGGGCATGATGCCGGGCGCGTCAGTGGCTGCCCGCCGAATCTCTGTCGATTCGTATCTCAGATCCGCGCGAGTATTCACAGAAATCTGCGTGGCGGAGAACCTGTTCGAGAACAACTCGACACAAGCCCCGCTCCCCCTGGTCACCTTCGGCGGCAGCGCATTTCACGATCTGGTAGTCCGCGAGTTGGCCGGCCGTTGGGCAACAGGTAACGGTGTGCGCGTCGTACTGCGCAGTGGTTGCTACATCACTCACGATCACGGCCTCTACGCCGATACCTCGCCATGGGCCGATGGTCCGCGGACTTTGCGGGCAGCTGCCGAGGTCTGGGGCGTTGTGCTCTCCCTACCCGAGCCGGGCCGGGCGATCCTCGGCTTCGGTCGTCGCGACGTGGGTTCCGACGCAGGCTTTCCCACAGTACTGTGGCGACGCCGAGACGGCTCCAATCAGTCGGCTCGGGAACTGTCCATCTCTGCACTCAACGATCAGCACGCTTACGTCGATCTGCCGGGAAATTTCGACGTGCGTGTCGGTGATCTCCTGGGCTGCGGAATCTCGCACCCGTGCACAACTTTCGACAAGTGGTCACTGATTCCCGAGGTAGATGCACGTTATCGCGTCGTAGGGTCAGTCCACACGTTCTTCTGAAAACCCGAGAAAGGCGTCCCCGCGGGGACGCCTTTCTGGTTCAGTCTTCGTCGTCCTCGTCGAAATCTGCGACGCCACGCTTCCAGTAACCCGTTATCAGGTAGTCGCCTTTGTCCAACTTCAAGTTGTCGCGAACGAACCTGCGAAGCGGCTTGAGGCTCGTGGCTTCCCCGGAGATCCAGGCGTAGATACGCTCATCTTCAGCAACGGTGACAGTTCGCACTGCCTGCTCGAGCAGATCGGAATGTCCGGCCGGAACGTCACCGCGGTGCAGCCACCGGACCTCGACACCCTCCGGGACCGTCAACTCGATTTCCTGTGAAGCGTCGGTAATTTCGATGAACGCCCACCCGGATGCAGCTTCCGGCAGCATCTCGAGCCACCGGGCGATCGCGGGCAGCGCCGTGATGTCGCCGGCGAGGAGGTACCTGTCGTACGTCCACGGCACGATGACGCCACCGGGCGGACCTGCCACATGGATCCGGGTACCCGGCGTCACGGCCTGGGCCCAATCGGAGGCGAAGCCACCTTCGTGCAGGGCGAAGTCGATGTCCAATTCCGCCAGATCCGGGTCGTACCGACGGACGGTGTATTCACGCGAGATCGGAAGTGGTCTCGGCCATTTCAGCATTGTCCCATCACGCTCGGGCAGGCGAAGTGTTCCGTCCTCATTCGGGTAGACCAGCCGCACATGTTCATCCGGAGCGTGCGACTCGAACCCTTCGAGTTCGGGTCCACCCAACGTCAACCGCAACAACCCTGATCCGACCATGGTGCTACGAACAACTTCGAGTTCACGAATGCCGATGGGGTACGGCACTTTTGCGCCGCTGGTTCCCGCCAGCACGTCGGCAATGGTCGCGAGATGGTCTCCTCGATTCATGAACTACCTTCCTTTTCCCGCGCAGCAGTGGCCACGGGCACCGCATTTTCCGGGTGAGAGTCTGGGCGATCGAGCACGATTACCTCTGAAGTTACCCGCCGCACCGAACCCAGTGTTGCGAGGAGTATCAGTCCCAACGTCAGGCCTGCAATACCCAGGGCCAGCAGTGCAGTTCCCGGTTCGAGCCACTGGCCGAGGAATCCCGCTGCCATGGACCCGATCGCCGTACCTGTGACGGCCTGCACCATCCACAGACTCGACACTCGTCCACGCAATTCGTCCGGCGTGTTCTGTTGCAGGACGGCGAATCGCAAGATGTCGTTGAGGGCTCGTCCGAGTCCGAATCCGGCAAGGCCGAGGAAGGCGAGGAATACAGCCCCCGAAGCCCCGAGAATCACCAAACCGAGCGGCATGAGCGCGACCGATATCAACATAGCCGCGCCGTTGCGGTGAACGCGCCCAGTCCATCCGCTGGTCAGCGAACCGATCACCGCGCCCACTGCCGGTGCCGCGTACAGCAGACCCAGCATCGTTGGGCCACCGCCGAGTACGTCGTCGACAAAGGCCGGAAGCAGGACCATCGGACCACTGACAAACATGACCAGTAATCCGCTGATCAGGATTCCGCGGATCACGGTATGGGTACCCGCGAACTTCACTCCGGTCACGAGAGCGCGGACGGGGCTTTCGTGGTTGGTGCCGGGCGCCGGCGCCGGTCCGACAGCTTGGAAGAGAGTAACCGTGCCCGCCGTGGCCGCGGCGGCCACGAAGTACGTCACAGGAATACCGCCGGAGGCGATGATCACTCCGGCAATCGCCGGTGAGATCATCGTCCCGACATCGGTGGTCAACGCCACCAGTGCGCCGGCTGCCGCCATCTTCTCGCGGGGCAGCAGCGCCGGCATCAAAGCCATCAGGGCCGAGCTACTGACGCCGCCGGCCAAGCCGTCGATCGCCGCTGCGACATAGATGACCCACATGGACGGATGCGGAAGCAGAGCGTTGCACCCGAGGATCACAAATCCGAGACCCGCAGCGCTGCGGGCAAGTTGGATAGTGCGTCGCCGATCGTATCGATCCGCAAGCACCCCACCGAACAGGCTGCCGACGAACATGGCGACGGCCATCGCCGTGGACACTCCGGCAACCTGCAAGGTCGACTTGGTGAGCTGGTACGTCTGCGCGGGAACGGCTACGACAAGTAGTCCGATCCCGAGCAGCGAGATCATTCGCGCGGAGAACGCGTACCGGAAGGGACGGCTGGTCCGCAATGGTGATACATCGATGACCAGCCCACCGAGTCGGGTCATGCGAAGGTCTGACCGATCAGGTCGAGGGTCGCCATTGCGCCGTCGTAGTCAGGACGGTAGCTGGTGGCGGGAAGCTCGAACGTCGTTCCGGCTTTGAAGGAAGGAAGCTGCGAGTACAGCGGATCGGTGGCAAGTTCTGCCATCGGGCGTCCGGATACCGGAATGACAAATGCGACAGGGGCGTCGGCAACCTGCGAGAGCATTTCCGGGCTGACCTCGAACGAGTCACCCGAGCCGAAGAGCTGCGGGTTTCCGGCCTTGGTCATGACGTCGTCGGCCTTGAATCCGAGTTCTGCAAGCATTGCGGGCAGTGCGGCAGTCGGCGGCACGAGGTACGGCTTGTTGTTCGCGAGCGAGAGGATGTAGACGACGTTGCCCTCGGGAACGGTGATCTTGCCCTTTACCTCTTTGACCTTGGCGTCGTATGCATCCATCAGAGCCGGAACCTGGTCGGAGCGTCCGGCTGCGTCGGCGACGATCTCGAGTTGCTTGTCCCATGCGGCAACGGTGCGCGGCACGAGGACGGTCGGCGCAATTGCTGTGAGCTGGTCGTAGAGCTCCTCAGCCTGCACCGAGGTGACACCCTGTCCGCCACCGATGATCAGGTCGGGCGCAGCTGCGGCGACGGCTTCGATGTTGAGCTGCTCACCGGCGGGCAGTTCCTTGGTGCCCTGAGCCTTTGCATCCGCTGCCCAAGCCGGCGGGAAGCCGCCGTCGAGGTTCGTCACACCCAAAACGCGTGTGTCGGTTGCGACTACGGGTGCGTCGAGTGCATAGAGGTAACCGGCGAGGCCACCGCTGAGCACCACGATCCGTTCTGCCGACGCCGGTACGGTGACAGAACCCTTCTCGGTTTCGATCACACGCGTCGTAGGTTCGTCTGCCTTTGCAGGCTCGTCCGAGGACGCGCTGCTGCAACCGATCATCGCAACGAGTGCAACGATCAACAGACCCGCAATCGCGACGAATCGTCGCCAACTTCGAATCGCGAGGGGCGGTGTGGACTTCATCATTCAACTCCCATTGTGTTTCCAACTGTGTGGTTTGTGGGCTGCGACAGATGACTGTCGAGCAGTGGCGCAATTGCCGCCCAACCGGCTGGGGTCACCAGTCCGGCGTGGTCGAACGGTAGGTGGTGGACTGAAAGTTCCTGGTCCCCCCGGATTGTGCGCCAGCGATCGGCCAGCACTTCCCCGGACACACCCGTGTCAGCGGTGATCAGAGTAACCGACCCGGCGTAATTCGGGTCCACCGATCCCGACGCCAGTGAACGAGTGGCATCAAATCCGGTTCGCACCAACTCGACCAGGGCGGGTGCCTGCGCAAGGAGTTCCGGCGGGAGTGCCGCTGCCAAGTCCTGTTCAATGCTGCGGTCTTCCCGGTTCTCAGCGGACCTGGTTCCGAGCGGGTGGGTGTCGATCAGGCCGGTGAATCCTACCGTGTGTCCCGCCTCCGCCAACTGCGCAGCCATCGCGTGAACGACGTTGCCACCGAACGAATATCCGAGGAGGTGATAGGGACCGTCCGGTTGCACGCCGCGAATCGTCTCGACGTACATCGATGCAAGTTGATCCACGTTCGTAGCTTCGAGGGTGTCGCCCGCGAGCGTCGGCAACTGCAGGCCCAACACCGGACGATCAGCCTCGAGCACCCCGGTCAGCGGTGCGAAAGGCCACGCGAATCCGCCCGCCGGGTGAACACAGAACAACGGTTCGTCGGCGCCTTCCGACCGTAGCGACACCAGGTGATCACGGCTGAGGTCCACGTCAAGGGGGCTTGCGATATGAGCAGCAAGCTCGGCAACGCTCGGGCGAGCCATCAACGTTCCCACGCCCACTCCGACGCCGAGTTCGTGTTCTACTTCACCCACTAATCGCATGGCACGCAACGAGTCTCCACCGAGGTCGAAGAAGCTCTCTTCCGGATCGACGGTGTCGACACCGAGAACATGCGCGAAGACCTGGCACAGTTGCTTTTCGGTCTCGGTGCGAGGCGCGCGTGCCGCTGCCCGGGTCGGCGGCGCGGGCAAGGCCGCTCGATCCAGCTTTCCGTTGGGTGTCAGCGGAATCGAAGCGACGGTGACGATATCCGACGGAACCAGGTGCGCCGGTACACGTTCCCGCATGACCGCCCTGAGGTCTCCCGGTGCACAACCCGTTTCGGGAATCACGTAGCCGATCAGCCGTGGCGCCGAACCGTTGTCACGCCGAACGGTCGCCGCGGCGCGAAGCACTCCGGGGCACGCTGCCAGTGCAGATTCCACTTCTCCCAGCTCGATCCGGATTCCTCGGATCTTCACCTGATGGTCTGCGCGTCCGAGGTATTCGAGTTCGCCGTCGCGCCGTCGACGCACCACGTCACCGGTCCGGTACATGCGCCCGCCGACGCTGAAAGGGTCGGCGACAAATACCGACGACGTCAGAGCGGTCCGATCGAGGTAGCCCATCGCTGTTCCGTCACCGGACATGTACAACTCCCCTGCCGCCCCTACCGGGACTTCGCGCAGGCCTGAATCAAGCACCCGCGCCGACGCATTGAGGATCGGCCGCCCCAAGCACGGGGTGTCACTTGCCCGAACTGGCGAGCCCATCGCATTGATCGTGAACTCGGTGGGGCCGTACAGGTCGTAGCCGTCGACGCCGTCCTGATCACGCAACCGCGACCACAATTCCGCGGGAACCGCTTCGCCGCCGAGCATGACCAGCGCCGGAGTGTGATCACCGTCGAGAAGTCCGGCCGCCGTCAATTCCCGTGCATACGAGGGCGTCACGTTCACCACATCGATGCCGACGGACTGGTAGTGCTTGACCAACGACACCGGATCCAGCCGCGCCTGCTCGTCGATCACATGAACCTCATGACCGGCGAGGAGCCAGAACAGTTCTTCCCACGACATGTCGAAGGAGAAGGACACCGTGTGCGCGATACGCAATCGTCGCCCGGCAGCGCTGTTTTCGGTCGGCGTGAAGATTTCGGCCTTGTGGTTGTGGTACATCGTGGTCAGGCCGCGGTGGCCCACCACGACGCCCTTTGGTTTGCCCGTGCTGCCCGACGTGTAGATCACGTAGGCAGGCTGATCCGCCGATGTCGGACCGCCTACCGCTGCATCGGCAACAGTGGGTGTCTCGGCGCGGCCGTCAAGAATGTCAACGATGTTCGGCAGGTCGATGACAATGCTTGTCCGACCCTCGGCAGCGACGAGATCGTGTTGATCGGCGGTGGTGATCACCACGGCCGCATTGCTGTCTTCGATCAACTCCCGCAGCCTGGCGGCGGGATGCGCCAGATCCAACGGAAGGTAGGCAGCTCCGGCTCGCATGACGGCAAAGATCGCCACCACGTGATCCGCTGTCCGCGGAAGTGCAAGCGCAACAACGCCGGACGGCCCAGCGCCGGACGACGCAAGTATTCGCGCCAACCGATCAACTCGCGTATTCATCTGCGCAGCGCTCAACGTGACATCGCCGAATACGAGTGCGGTGTCGTCCGGTGTCGCCAACGCTCGTTCTCGCAGCAACGCGTCGACGCTGCCGCCCGGCTCTCCGGGAAGGGGCATCGTGACGTGCTGCGACACGAACTCGGTGGGCGTCTGGGCGCGCGGAACCGCCGTGTCGGCCACTGTCGCCGCCTCGGAACGCGCCATCAGTTCGAGGATGGCTTCGGTACGAGCCAGAACGTCGTGCGCCACATCGCCCGGAACCAGATCCGGCCGGTTCTCGAGAACAAGCGCCATCGACGCGTCACCCACACCGGGATCAACATCGAGTGTGAGCGCGTAGTGGGTGCCGTCCACCGCGTCGAATCCGACGATTCCACTGCGCCCGAACGTGTCCTGGCGTGCCTGTTCGTCGCGAGGGGTATTACGGAAAACGTAGAGCGTGTCGAACAGTGCGGCAAATCCTGCCGCGCGTTGAACGTCGCCGAGACCCACATGGTGATGTTCGAGGAGTGAACCCTGCTCGCGGAACAACCGTCCGAGGAGGTCGGAGATCCGCTCCCCGGGGCGAACATTCATGCGCACCGGAATGGTGTTGAGCGCCAGACCCACCATGCGGTCCGCGCCGTCCACCTCAGGCGTACGTCCGGACACCGTCGAACCGAAGACCACGTCGTCACGACCGGTCACTGCTCGCAGAGCCAGTCCCCAGGCCGCGGAGACAACCGTAGACAGGGTCACACCGGTCCTGCGCGCAAGGTCCCGTACGTCACTACTGATGCTCTGTTCCAACACAACTCGCGTGAACACCGGAAGAGGCGCACTACCGCCGGAACCGGTGCCACCGACAAGCGTCGGCTGTTCGAGGTCTGCCAGATAGTTCTTCCACGACGAAAGAGCTTCCGGGCGATCTGCCTCGGCGATCCAGCGCAGGTGATCACGGAAGTCCGCCGGGGTTTCCAACGCCGAGTCGAGGTGGACCGGATCTGTGCCGTTCGAACGAGCATATTCGTACAGCGCAAACAGTTCCGCGTACATCAGCGTCTGCGACCAACCGTCGGTCAGCAGGTGATGCTGGGTGAATACGAGATGCGCGCCGCCGCCCGGCAACCACGCCAGAACCATTCGGATCAGCGGTGGAGCGCTCAGATCGAAGACGGTGGCGAACTCTTCTTCGTCGAGTGCCTGTACTGCACCCTCGATCTCGGCGACCGGAGTAGTGCTCAGGTCAACTTCCCGGAAAGGCATGCAGGCTGCCAGCGGAACAAACTGAACCGGAGCGTCGAACCCGGCGTGAGTGAAGCCGGCACGCAGGTTCGGGTAGCGGCGCAGAAGTGCATCCCCCGCCGCACGCAGCGCAGAAATGTCCACATCGGCCTCCGCCGAGAACGTGAATTTCGGCTGCATGTGGTAGACGTCAGTGCCGCCGGCACCGTCGAGTACCGATTGGAAGTACATGCCTTCCTGCAACGGACCGAGAGGCAACACATCCCGCCAACCCGGACTGAGAATGTCGAGACGTATCCGCCGATCGGAGTCGACGGTCACCAAGGGGTGCCGCAACCGATCCGGCGCCGTTTCGGGAAGCGCCTTGCGGTCGACTTTTCCGTTGAGCGTCAACGGAAGCGCATCCAGCACCGTCAGTGTCTGCGGCACCATGTGTTCGGGAAGCAGCAGCGCAACTTCCTTGCGAACCAAAGCCGAATCGAGGCCGGTACCGACTTCAGCCACCACGTACCCGTGCAGACTTCCGATGCCTGCCGCATCTACTCGCACAGTGGCGGCCGCACGAGATACACCGCTCACACCGCAGAGCGCGCCCTCGACCTCACCGAGTTCGATACGGAACCCGCGGACCTTCACCTGATCGTCCGCACGTCGCAAGAAATGCAACACACCGTTCCTGCGTCGAACCAGATCACCCGTGCGGTACAGGCGGGCGCCCGGCACGCTCGGATCCGCCACAAACCTGGTGACCGTCAGATCGGGTCGGTTCAAGTATCCGCGTACCACCTGCGAACCGCCCAGGTACAGCTCGCCTGCAACACCTTCCGGAACGTTCCGCAGATCGTCGTCGAGTACCCGTGCGTGGACGTCGGTCCATGGTCGCCCGATCGTGACCCGATCATCGCGATCGAGTACCGCCGATGTCGCCCACACTGTCGCTTCCGTGGGTCCGTACACGTTGCGCACCGAGGGGCAGAATGTCACCAGATCATCGGCCAGGTCTTGCGGAAGTGCTTCTCCACCCACCAACGCTCGAACCTGGAGAAGGCGATGCGCATTCTCGTGTTCCGTGACAACTCGCCACAGCGACGGAGTTGCCTGCATGACGGTGGCACGGCTTTGCGTGATCAACTCGAGCAGGGCATCCGGATCACGGACCGTCCCCCGATCGGCGAGCACAACGGTGGCACCGGCAGCCAGCGGACACAACAATTCCAGCGCGGCGATATCGAACGACACCGTCGTCACCGCAACAATGCGATCGCCTGGCCTGATCCACTGATCGCCGATCACAGTCTCGGCGAACGCCGCGAGATTGGCAGTGCTGACCATCACTCCCTTGGGTCGACCCGTCGAACCCGAAGTGTGGATGACGTAGGCAAGGTGCTCACCGGCCGGTCGCGGTTCTGCAAGAACAACATCGGAACTCGTCCGTGCTGCGTCCACGAGCACCACCGCGGACACAGTCGAGGGAAGTTGCCCTGCCACATCGGAACTCGTCAGAACACAAACAGGTGCCGCGTCCTCGATCATGAATTCGAGCCGCTCGGCCGGATAATCGACATCGAGTGGCAGGTACACCGCGCCGACGCGCAGAACAGCCAGCAGTGCTGCGACCAGATCCACGGATCGGTCGAGGGCAACGGCAACAACCTGCTCCGGCCCGGCACCGGCGGCAACAAGTTCGCGCGCCAATTCGTCCACCCGGCGCGATAATTGGAGGTAGGTGAGCGTCGACTCGCCGGAGACCAGCGCGATGACGTCGGGTGCTGCGACGACATTCCGCTCGAACAGGATCGATATTCCCGCTGGAGCGTCAACTCGCCGCGGTGGGTCGTTATGCGGACGAGCCACCGTCGGCAGCAATTCGGGAACGGGAAGGTCCCCGTGCCGGGCGCCGCGCTCGAGTACCGAGATCACGGTGTCGAGGAGGGCGTCCGCGGTGGATCCGTCGTACACCTCGGCATTGACGGTCAGGTGAATCTCGGAACCAGCGCGCACAAACTCGAGATCGACGACTGCGTCGGCACGCCCCACGCGAGCGGCACACAAACTTGCCCGAGAACGATCCAGGAGGTTCGCGAGTCGATCGAGACTCACGTCGGAATGCAAACCGGCGCCGGACATGGCGTTCTCGACCCGGTCCACGACCTGGGTAAAGGTCGGTCGGCCGCTCAGATCGACCCGGATGATCGACTCCGCTTCGGCGTCGACCAATCCGACCGCTATGTCGCGGCCGGCACCGAAGGTACTCAGCGCGGCGGCAACTGCAGCGAGCAGCATCGAATCCCGGTCGACGGTTTCGCCCAGCTGCCGAATGTACGTGTGGGCACGGTACGCCGGGGACGGAGTTCGATCGTAGGGAAGATCCACGTCGAGCGGCAGACCGCCGAGCACCTGAACCCAGTACTTTTCGTCGTCAGGATTTCCCGGCTCGGCGCCGCCGCGCGGCGCCTCGCTCTGATCCCCGACACCATCCACGGGCGCTGCCACGGTCGAGTCCAGCTCGAGCGCACCGAACTTCGTGTTGTCAATCCGCGCGACGCCGGCCAGCCCCAACGGGGTCGGCGTATCGAACACATCCGAAACCGATACGCGTAAGCCCAGCTTGCGCAGGCTTCCCACCAAACGCATAGCGGTCAGCGAATGACCGCCGAGGGCAAAGAAGTTATCAGCCGGGTTCACTACGGGAAGATCCAACACCGTTGCAGCGCAACGGCACAGTGCGTCCACGACGACAGGATCCACGGCACCAGGCGCTGCCACATCCGACTTGATCGGCGCCGGGGAAGGTCTGCGCATCGAAACGCGCTTCACGACGTCGAGGAGGTCCCCCGCGGGCAACGACGGCGAATGAACAACACCGCCCAGAATCTCACCCAATCGCGTCACCACCCGCGCAGCGGTGTCTGCGGGAATGGCAACAGGATCGTGGTAGAGCACAAGATCGAGGCCCAGGCTCGGCGGTGCCATCAGCGTCATCGGGTAGTGCGTGACACCACGGTTCGTGAAGCTACTGACGCGCAGCTCGTGCGAGCTGGGCTGGCCGGCTCCGGAATTCGGGAAATTCTCGAAAACGAGAAGTGTGTCGAACAGTTGCCCGATTCCCGCGATTCGCTCGATCTCCGCGAGGCTGGCGTGCTCGACCTCCTGCATATCGAATTGTGCGTTCTGCAAACCGGCAAACTGCTCGAGAAGAGGCACGTCGGCAGCGATGTCGAACCGCACTGGAATCGTGTTGCTGAACAATCCGACCATAGCTTCCACACCGGAAAGATCGGCGGGACGACCGGAGACTGTCGCTCCGAAAACAACGTCCCACTGCCCCGTCAGCTCGGCAAGGACTGCAGCCCAGGCCCCTTGGACCAGTGTGTTGACAGTCAAACCGCGGGTGCGTCCGAGTTCGATCAGCGCCGAGGCGTCCGTGTCCGACAGCGGTACCGGAACCTGCACCGGCACGCCTCGTTCCGACTGTCCGTCAGCAACGAGCGTCGGAGTGGTCAGCCCACGCAGACGCTTGCTCCACGCTGCCCGTTGCGCATCCTCGTCACGGTCGGCGATCCACGCCAGGTAGTCGCCGTACGGAGTCGGCGTCGGCAGACCGGCGTCACCGTCGTGGTAAACGTTCATCAATTCACGCAGGACGATAGGCGTGGACCAGCCGTCGGTGAGCAGGTGATGCGCATTGAGGATCAGTCGATGGACATCACCGGGGAGACGAATCAGTAGGGCGCGCAACAACGGCGGCAGTCCGACGTCGAAGATGTGCTCGGCAGCCTCGTCCTCCAGGCGCTGCGCCGAACGCAGTGCTGCCGCCTTCGGTACCGCCGTCAGATCGACCGAGCGCCAGGCGACCTTGGCCGAACGCGGAATTGCCTGCACCGGCCGATCGAACTGTTCGTAGTGAAACGCCGCGCGCAGGTTCGGATGCCGGTCGATGACCGTCTCGAATGCTTCGGCCAGCCGCGCGTCGTCCAGCGGTCCGGTGAGATCAAAACGAGCAGTGAGAGTGTAGACGTCCGCAACGCCATCTCGAACGGCGTGGAACAGCAACCCTTCCTGCAACGGGGACAACGGAAGAAGATCGGCGAGCGGGCCGTGAACCGACTCCAGTTCATTGATGCCGTCCTGATCGACCCAATGAGCCGAGCAGTCGGAGGGGGTCAACCCGCCGGCACACAGCGCTGCATGCGCGGTGAGCGCCGCTAGAGCTTGGTCCCAATGTCCGTGCAGTTCATCGACGATCGCGGCGTCCAACACCCGGCCCGCTGCCGTCCACTCGACAGCCAATTGGGGGTCACCGTCTTCGCGAACAAACGCATTGAGCGCCAACACTTCCGACATCGCCTTGGATGCCGGTTCGATCACGGAGAATGCGTCATGCTCGGGTAGCCTCCACCCGGTTCCCGGCAACGACGGGAAGCGTCCCAGATAGTTGAGCAGAAGTTCAGGCTCAACGACGTCGGAGAATTCCGGTTCCGCAACAGGATCGAGGTAGCGAAGTACCCCGTAGCCGACGCCCCCGCCCGGAACAGCGCGCTTCGCCTCCTTGACGCTACGCAGCAGATCTCCGGCCGCCGCGCCACCGCTCAGAGCGTCGGTCAGTGCGTCGCGGCTCGAAATCGCGTCGGTGGGCACCGATACCGGGAACTCGCTGGTGAACCAGCCGACCGTTCCGGCGAAGTCGGTGTCTTCGGTCAGCGGATCACGACCGTGTCCTTCGACGGTCACCGTCTGCGTGTGACCCAATTCGTGCCCACGACTGTTCTGCCACGAACGCAACGCCAACATCAACGCTGCCAGCAATACCTCGTCTACCCGCGCTCGGTACGCCGCAGGAAGCGTGGTCAGAACCGCTTCGGTCACTGCTGCCGACGCTAGGGTTGTGGTGCGGGCCGCGGTACTCACGGTGTCCGTCGTGGGGTCGAGTCGACGAGCGCCGATCGGAGCAGCGCCTCCACCGCCGATTGCCGTGATGCCGGCGGCGGTCTTCCAGTAGTCGAGTTCGGATCGCAGTGTGCCCGAGACCCCGAACTCCGCGAGCACGCCCGCGTGCCGACGCCACGAACTACCTGAGACGCCGAGCGTGGCGGATCGACGTTCGCGCGCAGCATCAGTTGCCTCGTGCAGATCGGGAAGCAGAATCCGCCAGGAAACGCCGTCGACGATCAAGTGGTGCGCAATGACGATCAACTGATCCGGGTGACCGGTTGGGGTTCGCAGCAACACGACGCGCAGGAGATTGCCTGCACGCGGATCGAGTTGCGCCGCAGCTTCTTCGGCGGTGCGCTGGATCAGTTCAGTGTCAGCACTTCCCGCGATCTCACTCACGAGCCCCTTTGCGCGCACCGCACCCGAGTCACGAACGATCAATTCGGTGGCGGCGCCGCCAGTTCCCCGTCGCAGTAGAAGTCGCAGTGCATCGTGGCGATCGAGGATCATCTGGACCCCGGATCGGATGTCCTCGAACGCGACCACCTCGTCGATACGCACAGCGGTCCACTGTGCGTAACCGGCAATGGACTCGTCGGTGGGGTTCTTGTCGGTCAATGCGCGCACGATCGGTGGTGCGATCACTGAGCCGGTCGCTACGTCGACGACAGCAGCGGCGCGGTTGTCATCGTCGGCGACCTCGCGGGCCGCCGCTGCGATGGTCCCCAAATCGCGCTGCGCCAAAAGCTCTTTCGGAGCAATGAGCACTCCGCGCACACGTAGCCGACTACTGACGCTGATGGCGGTGATGCTGTCACCACCGAGACCGAAGAAGTCCTCGTCGACACCAACTCGGTCCCGTCCCAGAACCTCCGCCACCACAGCACAGAGGATCTGCTCGCGAGGTGTGGATGCGGCACGACCTTCTGATTCCAGAACCGGAGCGGGTAGCGCCGCGCGATCAAGTTTTCCGTTGACAGTCACGGGAAGTTCAGTCAAGACAACAACAACCGAAGGCACCAGGTGATCCGGCACTCGCGTCGCAAGATCACGGCGCAGTTCGTCCTGCGGCGGCAAAGTAGCACCGGCCACAGCCACGACGTAACCCACCAAACTGGGGCGTCCACCGTCGGTGCGAATGACGGCTGCGGCCGCGCCGACGCCGGGCACGGCACCCAGAATCGCTTCGACCTCACTGAGTTCGATGCGATGACCACGGATCTTGACCTGCTTGTCGCCGCGGCCGATGAATTCGTATCCGCGGCCCGGCACCCAACGGGCTAGGTCGCCGGCCCGGTACATGCGGTCGCCGGGAGCACCGAAGGGGTCGGCAACAAATCGTTCAGCCGTCGCGGCTTCCCGCCCGAGGTATCCCCTGGCCAACTGAGGACCGGCCAGATAGAGCTCTCCGCGCTCGCCGTCGGCAACCGGCTTCAACGCGCTGTCGAGGAGATACGCGCGAGTTCCCGCGAGCGGGTAGCCAATTCGGGGTTCGGCGCCGTGGACGGAAGTAGCAATCGCGTCGACGGTTGCTTCCGTGGGTCCGTACAGGTTCTGGGCCGGCACGTTCGCAGCGATGATCGCATCCCAGAGCGCAGGCGGCGCGGCCTCACCGCCGACAACCAACAATGCCAGTGGGTGTGCGCCCGTCAACAATCCACTGTCGACCAGTGCCGTAGCCATCGAGGGGGTGGTGTCGACGACATCGATCCGATCGCGCGCGAACGCGGAAACCAGTGCGTCGGCGTCCTTCTGAAGCTCTTCGTCGTACACATGCACTCGATGTCCACACAGCAGCCACAGCAGCTGGTCGAGGGATGCGTCGAAGGCAAACGAGGCCGTATGAGCGGTGTGCAGTTGTCGCCCGCCCACTCGGTTCGCAGCGTCACGGTAGATCGTCGCACTGTGGTGGTGTAGCAAATGCGCGAGTCCGCCGCTTCGCACCAGAACGCCTTTGGGTGTCCCCGTCGATCCGGATGTGTAGATGACGTAGGCGAGGTGGTCCGCGTGACGCGGAGCAGCCAGTTCACTCGCAGAGATAGGTAGATCGGAGTAACCCGTGAGTTCCTCGCGCAGCGTTTCGGACTCCACGACTACTGGATCCGGCCGGGAATCCCCCGAAAGTTGCTCCGCCAGTGCACCAGTGGTCAGCACAACCTTGGGCTGAGCGTCGTCGATCAGAGCCCGCAGGCGCTCTGCCGGATGCTCCGGATCCAATGCCACGTACGCGGCCCCGGCTTGGAGCGTCGAGAGCAGTGCAACAACCATGTCGGCTGTGCGCGGTAATGCGATCCCGACTATGTCGTCAGGTCCGACGCTGCGGGCTCGCAACGCGCGCGCCAGTCGGTAGACGCGAGCGCCCAGCTCACCGCCGGTCAGAGAATCGTCGCCGCACACCAGGACCGTGGCCTCTAACTGTTGGGCGACAACACGATCGAACACACCTGCAACGTGCTCGATCCGGCCGGCGCTCGGCGCGCTCTCACGGTCGACCAGAATCCGGTCGGCCTCGGCGACGGAGAGTACGTCCACCTGCCCGACAGCCGGATCGTCCTCCCCGACCATCGCGTCGATGATGCTGACAAATCCCGCGAGGCGTCGTTCCACGGATTCACGAGTGTTGGTGCGGGCGTCCACCTCGAACCCGAGGAGCACCTCACCGTCGGCAATGGGTGTAACAGTCAAGCCGAGGTCTTCCGGCGGACCGCCTGCAACGTTGCGCAGCACGCCCACAGCACCTGCGAAGTCCAATGCGAAGTCGAATGCCTTGAGATTGATACCGATTCCGTGAAGCAACGCACCGCTGCCGGCCACCGCGAGATCGCGGGCCAGGTTCTCGCCGCGGTAACGCTGATGAGCACGCATGCTCTTCATCGACGCCGCGACCTGCTTGCTGAGGTCGCCGAGTCGATCACCGCTGCGGACCGTCAGACGCAGTGGCAGCACATTGACAGCCATCGCGGGAGTCCGGAGCGCCGTGCGACCGACCCGAGCCATCAGCGGCATCGCGATGACAACGTCCGACTCACCAAGCAGGCGATGCAAGAATGCTCCGTAGCAGGCAATAAGACTTTCGGCCCAGGTCGTACCCGTTGTGGCCGCCACTGCCTTGAGCTTGGTCAGGGTGTCGGCCGACATCACACTGCGGACCGCAACGGTTCGCTCGGCGGGCCCGGCAACCTGCTTGCCTCGACCGTCCAACGGCGGCAACGGGGTAAGAGCGTCACGCCAGTAGTCGCGGTCTTCGGCAAACTGCTCACCGCCGCGGTACTCCTCGTCCTCGGCAATCAGCTGCTCGATCGAGCCGAATCGTGTTGGTGCTACCTCACTTCCGCGCGCGAGCGCGGTGTAATGGTCGGCCACGCGGCGCGAGATCATTGCCGCGCTGTATCCGTCGACGATCAGGTGGTGATAGAGCTGGATGCACCAGACTTCGCGATCGGTGAGCCTGATCAGCGAGTACGTGTACAGCGGGCGTTCCACCATCGCCCGGCAGTACTCCGACGCCCGGCCTCGTTCGGCGTCGACGAGGGCGTGCGCAACCGCAACCGGGTCACGCTCCGCCCGCAGGTCGACTATCGGGATGTCACCGACGGGAGCGTCGGAAATGATCTGTCGAGGTCCGTCAGGCGTCTCGATCATGTGCAGCCGCATGGTCTCGGCCTCGCCGATCGTCGCCCGGATGGCATCTGCCAGAAGTGCGGTATCGATCGCGTCGTCGCCGACAATCTCGAGCACCTCGCCGACGAGATAACTCCGCGATTCCGGATCAAGTCTCTGCGCGTTCCAGATTCCGAGCTGAGCTCCTGTCAGTGCAAGCAAATTCTCGCTTGCCTCGATGGAGTTCGAACCTGGAAAAACGCTCACACTGATCCTTTCGCCGCGGACGTGCCACGCAAGGGTGGCCTAACCTCATTTTGGGCAGCCTAAACTAAATATGCGGCAAAGTGGAAGACTCACTCAGGGCAATTTTCGCAACCGCCGCCAAGTCGACGCTTTCCGACAATTACCGCAGGTGAAATACCGAATCTTATTGAAAGAACAACTACTTCATTTCCGACAACACCGCTGCTGTATCAAAATGTGGGATCGAGCCCGAAACGGAATGCGTCAGCCCATCACGGTGGCAGCGACGGTTCCGCCCAATTCGTAGCACTGCTCACGCACGTTTTTGTCCACGGGCACAATCACTTCGAGCGGCTCGGCCACCGGAACCAAACCGAGACCGGTTGCCAGTGCCCGCACCGACGACACAGCACCGGCAGTGTCATTGTTTCCGTGCACCCATAACCCATATGGACGCTCGGACACCGCACCCAAGCATTGGTAATAGGTAGTGTCGAAAAAGTACTTCAATGCCCCGGACATATAGCCGAAGTTCGCGGTGGTTCCGAAAATATATCCGTCAGCACCGAGTACGTCGGGCACGGTCGCTGCCAATGCCGGGACAGCAATAATTTCGACGCCCTCGATCTCCGGATCATGCGCGCCTGCCAGCACGGCATCAAGCAATTCATGCGTCGCAGGCGAGGGCGAATGGTGAACCACCAACAAAGTCTTCACGTCCACGAGAATACGACGCGCTTACCGCAGGCAAGGCCGCTTACCGCGAGCAGAGAACCTCAACCCATGCATTGATGGTCTGCTCTTCCGCCAACTCGGCAAAATCTGCATCCGCTCCGTCGGCGCGCCACTGTTCGACCAGCATCATGAGCCGCACCGAGTCCAGGCCCTCATCGGTCAGATCCGTGTCGTCGCCGAGTTGTTCTGCCCTCATCGACAGAACTTCGGCAACGTCACGCACAATCCGGGCCCGGTCCACAGTGCTGCTCATCGATCTCCTCGTATAGTACGAATACGGCATGACTTTAGGCCAGCCTAACCATATTGGTACGTTGGTACCCAACTTGAAACTGGACACACAAATCTCGCACAACTAAGGCTAGCCTCAACATAGCAATAGTTCCGGACAATCTGGAAGGGCGTCCATGTTTGCACTGGCCGAAGTCGCCGAATACCCGTTGCACACCAACCGATCTGACAACGGAGCGGATTCAGTTTTCCTGCTCTCCCGCAGGCAGACCTCGGTTCAGACCTCCGGAGTGGTGGAAGAATTCGACTCGGCGTTCGACGCTGTAGAGGGACTCAAGACAGGGCGGATCGACTCGGTTGTGGGCGCCCTCCCCTTCGCTCCCTCAACACCGTGCGCGCTCACCGCGCCGCTGAGTTTCACTCGAACGAGGGGTGATCTACATCACTCCGGTGCGGTGAATCTTCCCTCCGCGAAAGTTGCCGGATGCGAACCAAGCCCTCTCGAGCACACCCGGCGCGTTCGCGGTGCGATCACGCGACTGCAGGCAGGCGAACTGGACAAGGTTGTTCTCGCACGCACGCTCGCGATCGCAACCGAATCGCCGATCTCGCCCACAGCACTCACGAGAAAATTGATCTCGCTCGATCACTCGCACAACGGGTTCTGCGTAGACCTCTCCCCCGCCGGCGGGAAATACCGCGGGCGCGCTTTGGTCGGTTCGACGCCGGAAGTCCTGATCGAACGCCGCGGAGACATAGTCACCTGCCACCCGCTAGCAGGTTCGATTGCACGACACCCTGATTCGAAGCAAGACGATGCACACGCCCAGGAACTCCTGGCGTCCACCAAGGATTTGTCCGAGCACAAATTTGTCGTCGATTCGATCAGCGCGGTTCTCGGACCGCTGTGCCGATCATTCTCAGCGCCAAGCACTCCCGAACTGCTCCGCACGCCTCAACTCTGGCACCTCGGAACCAAGATCGAAGGAGTATTGGCCGACCCGAACACAACGGCACTGGAGCTCGCGCTTGCACTGCACCCCACTCCGGCGATCTGCGGAACACCGACCGATGCCGCTCGCGATCACATCACCGGGACCGAGGACGATCGTGGCTTTTACGCAGGTGCCATCGGATGGTGCGATCGGACCGGCGACGGCGAATGGATGGTTGCCATCCGATGCGCCGAGATCGCGGCCGACGGCCTCTCGGCGAAGGCCTATGCCGGTGGCGGAATTGTCGCGTCGTCGGATCCCGATACGGAATTGCGTGAAACCAGTACCAAGTTCCGAACGATTCTCAGCGCATTCGATCTAGCCGAAGATCTTGCCGAATAGTGGCTCACTACCGGTCGATGCACTCATTTTGACACCAACAGGTCGGGCGTTCAGTACCGTTTTGGGCGATACATCCTAATTCGTCTCTGGCTTCTCGCCTGG
Source organism: Rhodococcus sp. ACPA4 (assembly GCF_002300185.1). Lineage (NCBI taxonomy): Bacteria > Bacillati > Actinomycetota > Actinomycetes > Mycobacteriales > Nocardiaceae > Rhodococcus > Rhodococcus sp. ACPA4. The sequence continues at coordinate 537,562 of NZ_NSDY01000001.1, read as the reverse complement.
AGGGTTCCCTGTGAATCGAATGCGCGCCTCAACCCGCCACGCTGCGATGGTCGTCGGCGCAGTGACTATCCTCGTCACCGGGATTCAGTTCGGAACCGTATCTGCGCAGCAGGTATCTCCAACCTTCGAGGTGTTGTGCACCCCGACTGACACCGGCCTCACCGAACTGTCCGGGTTGGCGGCAACGTCAACCGGAATGTATGCACTCGGCGACAGCGGAGCAGACGACCGGATTGCCGAACTCGACGCAGGCTGCCACGTCACTCGCTGGATACCGGTGGGGACTGAGACCTACGATGTCGAAGATCTCGACTCCACTACCGACGGCACTCTGTGGCTTGCCGACATCGGGGACAACAACAAGGTTCGTACGTCCGTGGCGCTGATCGGATTCGATCCGTCGGGCGCGGAAGCTGCCACACCACGTGTACTGACCTATCCCGACGGCGCACATGACGCCGAGACCTTACTCATCTCGAACAACGGACTCCCCGTCATAGTGACGAAGGACTACCTCGGGTCGAGCGATATCTACGCACCGGCAGGTAATCAGAATGTGCACGACCTGAGCACGACTGTCCCGACACAACTGAACAAGGTCGGACACCTGCAATTCTCGCCGACCACAACTCCCGGCGGTCCGGTCGACGGAGCGGGAACAATGGCCGTCACCGGCGGCGCAGTCAGCACCGACGGCACGGTGGTCGCTCTGCGCACATACACCGACGTCTACCTATATTCAGCCCCCGACGGTGACGTAGTCAAAGCCCTGTCCGTCAGAGCGATTCGGGTTCCGCTCCCGAACGAACCACAGGGCGAGGCAATTGCATTCAACAACGACGGAGATCTGATCAGCGGATCCGAGGCCTACCAGGGGCCACTGCCGCCGCTGCTCGTCTTTCGCGGAGCAACCGCCCTTGCCGTGGCGGGAGGCTCGGCGGGACCCCTGGGCTCAACGGGTTCGTAGACTCGGGGTCAATCCGCGGGACCGCTATTATCGCGAGGTGAATACACGAATTCGGATGAGCGGCGCTGCCATTGCACTGGTATGCACCGTTGCCCTCGGGGCAGCGGGATGCACCCACGCGGTCACTGGCACGCCGCTCCCCGATGCGTTTGTTCCGAGCGCCGACAACCCTGATCCGTCGGAAGCGATCGACGGGGTTGTGTATGTCGAATACCCAACGGCACTTCACGTCCAGCCCAATGAGCGTGTGGCATACACACATTCACCACCGTTCGGCGGGCGGCACGACGGGGTATGGGCTAAATGCACCGGAATTGTGTATCCACAGGCGATCCGAACCGAAAATGCCGTTCATTCACTCGAACACGGCGCGGTCTGGATCACGTACAACCCTGACCTTGTTTCAGCCGGCGACGTCGAGCTCCTCGCTGGAAGGGTCAGCGGAAACAGCCATATGCTGATGTCACCGTATCCAACGCTCGACGCGCCGATCTCGTTGCAGTCGTGGGGACATCAACTCGAACTCGACCAAGCATCCGACATCCGAATCGATCAGTTCATCTCGGCGCTTCGACTCAATCCCGCGACGTATCCCGAAGTGGGAGCGACGTGTTCGATTCCGCCGTTGAGCTTCGACCCGGACAACCCGCCGCCGTTCGACCCCACCACTCCGGATCCGGCGTCCCCCACCACCGTTCCGGAGTAGACGGGTCTACTTGCCGCGCTCGCGTCGTTCCAATTCCACTGCCCGGCGCATGGTTTCGCGGGCACGGCTTCGGTCACCCGCGTAGTCGTAGGCGCGGGCAAGACGGAAGTTCTGCTTCCAGTTGTCGGGATCAGCTTCCCAATCAACTTTGACCGTCGCGAACAACTCGTCGGCTGCAGCGCGCTCGATCCGGCCCGACGGCAATTTCGGGAGCGTCGACGCATCGACGGCCAAGCCTTCGTCGTGGATCTGCTGAGCCAGGCGCTGATGGGTGAATCCCGCTCGCAATGTTGCGATCACCAGCCACAGTCCCAGGAACGGCAGGATGAGCACACCGATTCCCAGGCCGATGGCCACGCCGCCGCCGTCTTGGATGAGCTGAATTCCGCGTTGGCCCAGCAGCACGAAGTACACCGCCAAGGCAATACAGATCGCCGTGATCAAGATGAGCGTGCGGGTGGTTTTGTTGTTCATTTTCGTAGTACTCACAGGCCCGTAGTGCTCACAAATCCAGGAACGAATCGATACCGACGGTAAGGCCGGGGCGAGACGCGATCTGGCGAACGCCGAGCAGGACGCCCGGTGCAAAGGAGTTTCGGTCGATGGAATCGTGACGGATGGTGAGCGTCTCGCCCTGCGTGCCCAGAATGACCTCCTGGTGCGCGACCATCCCGGCCATGCGCACCGAATGCACGCGCACACCGTCTACATCGGCGCCGCGGGCACCGTCGAGTTCAGTGGTCGTGGCGTCAGGACTGGGACCGACACCAGCTTCGGCGCGCGCAGCAGCGATCATCGCCGCAGTGCGGTACGCGGTGCCGGACGGCGCGTCAGCCTTGTGGGGATGGTGCAGTTCGATAACTTCGACGGAATCGAAGAACCGAGCTGCGGCAGCCGCGAAGCGCATAGACAGCACAGCACCGATCGCGAAGTTCGGGGCGATCAGGACGCCTGTGGTGGGCTGGGCGTCGACCCACGACTGCACCGCAGCCAGCCGACTCTCGTCGAAACCTGTGGTGCCGACCACGGCGTGAATGCGATTGGCCACGAGAAACTCCAGGTTTCCCATCACGACATCGGGATGTGTGAAGTCGACCACGACCTGAGTGCGGGTGTCGACAAACGTCTCGATCGGATCGCCGGTATCTACCTGCGCAACCAGTTCCAGATCAGCGGCAGCCTCGACTGCTGCGCAGATTGCCTGGCCGACCTTGCCCTTGGCTCCCAGAACCCCAACCCTGATGGGTGCTGCACTCACGTCTTCCACGCTCCGTCCGATGCATTGTTGTGGGGTAAAGCCTACGCAACCGGGCAGATGGGCTCACCATCAGTGCAACAGGAGTTTCGTCACGACTGGCACACTGGAGTTGGTGAGCAACCGCCCAGAAATTCAGCCAACCGGCAACTTGCGTCCACTCGAGGTGGCGACTGGTGCCGTGATGGCCGGATTCACGGTCGCTCTTTCAGTCATCGCGACAGTTATTCCTCTGGCGAGTGCTCTCCATCTTGTTGCGGCTGTTCCGATGGGCATCGTTGCTCAGCGGTTCAGAATCCGCGCTGTGGTCGCCTCCGGGGTTGCAGCCACCGCAGTCGCGTTTGTTGCCGCCGGCTCCGGTTCTGCCTCAGCCGTTGCGCTGTGCGCCCTACTGGGCGGAATTATCGGCAACGTAAAAAGGCGGGGGCGCGGATTCTTTTCCGCGCTACTGGCGTCGTTCGTTGTCGGGCCGATTCTGGCCCTGTTCTCGATAGTTCTGCTGCTCATTCTCTCGCCGCTACGAAATCTGTTGTTGGATTCACTCGACAACACGGCTCGCGGCGTCGCGGAAATTCTCAGAAGATTTCCGTACTTCATCGGGATCGCGGATGCGATCGAAAGCAGTATCGGAGCCATCATCGATTACTGGTGGCTCTGGATCGCCGCGTCCGCGACGCTGGGCATCATCATCAGCACCGTCGTCTCCTACTTTGTTCTCGGCGCAGTTCTCGATCGGTTGGCCGCACTTCCCACGGTGGATCCGCTGGCCACGACGCCCGACGACCGGTCGATCAACCCGTTGCCGTTGACGCTCGAACACGTCGGCTTCACCTACCCGGGTTCTACGTCGCCGGCGTTGACGGACATCAACTTCTCGATCGACCGCGGCGAATTTGTCACCGTCGTCGGGCACAACGGTTCCGGAAAATCGACCTTGACGCGCCTTCTCGCCGGCCGGGCACCGTCCACCGGACTGCTGGTTCGACCTGGCGCTGCGGGACTCGGCCATCACGACGGTACGGCGGTGGTTTTGCAGCGACCCGAAAGCCAGATCCTCGGAACGCGCGTCGCCGACGACGTGGTGTGGGGCCTGCAACCCGAGCATGTTCCGGACATCGAGGCGCTCTTGACCGAAGTCGGGCTGGGTGGAATGGCGATGCGTGAAACGTCGTCACTCTCGGGTGGCGAGATGCAACGCCTTGCTGTCGCCGCTGCCCTCGCGCGTCGTCCCGCGTTGCTCATCGCCGACGAAGCCACCGCGATGGTCGATCGCACCGGGCGAGAAGAACTAGTGGAACTGCTGGCAGCTCTCCCCCGTCGGCACAATATGGCCGTTGTTCTTGTCACCCATCATCAGGCCGACACCCGCCAAGCAGACCGGGTTATCCAGCTCGAGAACGGCCGGCAGATCGAACATGAGCCGGGCTGGATGGTCGGCACCGGAGCGCCGACGGTTCCCACCTACTGGCCGCGCAGCACCAAAGCCCTGCTCGAAATCAAGAACCTCTCGCACACCTACAACAATCGGACTCCGTGGTCGCGCACCGCGTTGTCCGACGTCAATCTCACCATCGGCTCAGGTGACGGCGTACTGGTCCTGGGCGGCAACGGCTCCGGAAAATCCACACTGGCCTGGATCATGGCCGGATTAACGGTACCCACGTCGGGCACGGCATTGTTCGACGGCAAACCGATTGCCCGGCAGGTGGGTTCGGTGGGCTTGACCTTCCAACACTCGCGGCTGCAACTGCAACGTCGAACCGTATCCGAAGACATCGAGGCCGCCGGTGGGCCCGAAATCGGGTCGACACAGGTTTCGTGGGCGCTCGACGCTGTCGGACTTGATCGCCGCATTGCCAGCCGCAGCATCGATCAACTCAGTGGCGGGCAGATGCGCAGAGTGGTGCTCGCCGGTCTGCTCGTCCGACAGCCCCAGATGCTCATCCTCGACGAACCCCTCGCAGGCCTCGACCCACCCGGCCGAGCGGCCATCATGAACGTCCTGACCTGGATCAGGCGCAACGGCACCGCGCTGGTCGTGATTTCCCATGACGTCGACGGCATGGATGGCGTGTGCAGCAGGACAATTCATCTCTCTGACGGTGTCCTGACCGAAAATCCCGTCACACTGGAAGAGACCCGGCGATGACCACACTCCTGCGCGAAGTTCCCACCACCTCACCGATCCACCGACTATGGGCCGGCACGAAGATCATTGCCGTGGTTCTCATCAGCCTTGTCATGGTGATCGCGCCGTCGTGGCCGTCCATTGCCGTGATCACCGGACTGCTCGTCATTACTGCCGCGATCGGCCACATTCCACCGACGGCAATCCCGCGCCCACCATGGTGGATATGGCTGCTACTGCTGGGCGGCGCCCTGGTCAATCTCCCGATCGGTCTCGACGCCGTGTACCTCTACCTTCGGGCAGTCACCTTCGGAATCATATTGCTGTGCGCGTCACTGATGTTGGCCTGGACCACCTCGATGAGCGACGTCGCACCCGCACTGGCGACACTCGGACGTCCGCTGCGGTTCCTACGAATCCCGGTGGACGAGTGGGCAACAGCGGCAGCGCTCTGCATTCGCTCACTCCCCCTCCTGATCGAGGAGATGCTCACGCTGGCCGCGGCTCGCCGACTCCGGCCGAAAGGCGTGGTGCACAGCGCGTCCGACAACACGATTATCGATCTGATCACTACCACGATGTCGGTGGCGATCCGGAGATCCGCCGAGATGGGTGAAGCCATCTCCGCACGCGGCGGAACGGGATTGATCGCCGCCTATCCGAAGCGTCCGCGTCGAGCTGATCTGCTGGCGATCATCGTTGTCGTTCTTTCCTGCGCCGGAGCGATCGTACTGACCGTGATCTAGGGCTGTGGTTGTGCAGTGATCCCAGCGCCCATCCAACGGCGCAGGTATTGCCGTAGTTCGTCGTCGCTCCGAGGTGGATTGCCGGGGGATATGAAAAACGACTGCATCGTGCGCAGGACGTATTCGACGAGTTCCCGAAGAGCAGCGTCGTCGTAGCCGTACTTCTTCCAATCGACGTCGAAGCGGTTGATCATCGCAATTCCGAAGGCCTGAGCCTCATCCGATGTGAGACCGTCGGGGTGAAGGTTCGAGTACGTTCCCGTCAGCAAGATGCCAAGATGTGGGATTCTGCGGACTTCGGTCAGTGTGTAGACAACGCCTTCGGTCATCGCGTCGACGGGATCTTCGATGCCGCTCACATGGGCAGTGAGCCGATCCAGAAATCCGGCGACCGATGCGATTGCCGCTGCGCGCATCAGGGCGTCGGAGTTGGGAAAGTACCGATACACCGTCTGACGGATCACACCCAGCGACTCCGCGATATCGGCGATGCTGATTGCCGAGCCCGTTCGCCCGATCAAATCGACTGCCGCGGTGACGATTCGACGAGTTGCGTCGTCATCGTCGACTGGCGGATTTCCGCCCCACCCACGTCTTCGCGCCACTGCCTGTATTCCTCACTCGAATCGAGAAACCCAGGCTAACACTGCCAGTCGACACCAATTCTGTGCGCATCACGGAATTGTGACCATACACAAACGCCAATCTGTGTATGGTCACATTCAGAGCGTGGCTATCGGGGCATCCGGGCAGCCACCTACCCGACCGTCCGGAAAGACGAGGTTTCGAGAAGTGACTGATCTACACGTCCGAAAGATGAATTTTGCTTTCGAGGACTACGACGTCCCCTTCCTGTGGAACGAGGAGAATCCGGCATTCTCGAGCATGGCCAATGCCGTCTCTTTCCTGGCCATCGGTTTCGAGAAGATGATCGTCAAGCTCATCATGCAAACCAAACCGCTGTTGACGGATCGCGCAGTTGCCGAGGAAGCCGACGCGTTCATGCGCCAAGAGGGACAGCATTCTTCGGCACATCGCCAACACGTCAAGGGCTTGATCAGGCGATATCCCGGTCTGCAGGAAACTCTCGACGACGTGGTCGGCGAGTTCGACAAACTCACTGCAGAAACGTCGGTGAACTACCGACTGGCATACACCGCCGACCTCGAAGCAACCTTCACCTCGGTGTTCAAGCTGATGCTCGACAACGAATCTGCACTTTTCCGCCCCGGCGACGACAGGGTTGCGTCGCTGTTCATCTGGCACTTCGTCGAGGAAGTCGAACACCGAAGTTCCGCCCTCATCATCTTCGACTCCGTCGTCGGCAGCGACCTCTACCGGATGCGCATGGCACCGTCAATTTTCCGGCACGTCATGAAAGTGATCAGGCTGGCCTCCCTGGGCTTCAACAAGCATGTGCCGCGCGAGGATCGGCAGGTCGACGCGATGGCCATGTTCGCGTCGTATCGCAACCTGCAGTTTCTTCGCAAGCGTTTACCCGGGCTCGAGGCGCAGGACAACGGTCCGATGTCTCGCGCGTTCGACGTATTGCCGCTCGGCGAGCAACTCACCGCGCTGCGGGGAGTTATCCGCAGCCAACTGCCCAAGCACAACCCCGCCACCGAGAACTTGCCCGCCCTGGCCGACGTGTGGTTCGAACGTTTCGAAGCCGGATACGACGTAACCCGCTGGTATACAGCTGAATCGAACAGCACCGGGCCGAAGACAACAGGGGGGTCGAACAATGGCTGACCTCTGTTCCCCCACTTTCGATCAACTCGCCACGGAACTCGGCTTCTCCTGCGCAGAAGCGGGTGGGTTGGTCGAAATCCGCAATCCCTTCGGGCTGGAGAACTGGACTCTGCCGGTTCTCGAGTGGACCATCATCATCGGCTCGGTGCTCGCTCTGGTTCTCGCGATCGTGCGCTTGCGGCGAAACGGCGATCCCACCAATCTCATACTCTGGTTCGGCGCCACCGCCTATCTGTTCATCATCGAACCGCCGCTGTACTTTCCCGCGGCCTTCGGCATCGAGAAGCACGTGGATACGATGTTCGCGCACAACGTGTTCACCGTCGATTTCCTGTGGGGCAGACTCCCCCTCTACATCATCGCGATCTATCCGCTGATGGCAACGCTGGCCTTCGAAATCGTCAGGATGCTGGGCGTTTTCCGTCGGTACGGTGTGCTCGCCGGCGCAGTCTGCGTGGGCTTCGTTCACCACGCGTTCTACGAGATCTTCGACCATCTCGGACCGCAGCTTCGGTGGTGGGAATGGTCGACAGCCAACCCGATCAACCAACCGATGTTCGACGCCGTCCCACTGCCGAGCGTTGTTGTGTTCGCAGCCTTGTGGCCGATGTCGCTGGCATTCTGCGTCCAGTTCTTCGTTGGCCGCCACGTCGACGACGGCCAGCACTTCACCGGGCTCCAATTGGTTTGGCGCACAATCGTCATCGGCGTCCTGGCCTCAGTGGGCACGTTCATCCTGCCGTTGCCCGCGACAGTCTTCGGCGCGGGGAGCGACACGGTCCGAGGAGTGCTCTACGCAGCGGAACTGGTGATCCTCTCGGTTGTCGCGATTACGCTGTTGATCCGCCAGTGGACCCGGTTGCGTACGCAGCCGTCTGACGCGCCCCCGTACACCAACAGGTTTGTCCAGTACTACAGCGTGGTGTACCTGTGCATCATGGCCGTTCTCTGGGCCAGCGCCCTACCCGATTTCTTCGGTGCCGTCGACGGTTCGACCAGCAACGGAGACCCGATCGGGAATCTCTGGTACACACTGGCGTGCTTCGTCGTCGCAATACTCTGCGTCGCTGCAACATTCACCGTGACGCGTCGCAGTGCAGCAGCAGGTTACTCTCCGTCCACCGAAGAGCAACCCGCTCCTCACACCGCATAACTTGGTTGAAAACAGCTCGAAGTGGACGCACCCTACGGCACGCGGTGCGTCCACTTCTCGGTGCTGAACTTGGTCTCCACCAGCTCACGCGCCTGCGCCAACTCTGCCTCGGTGTAGGCACTGGTGCGGGTGTCGTGCTGCGATCGGAAGTAATTCTCGAACGCTGTCAGGATCGCGGCGCGTGTCATTCCGGTCTGAGAGCGGAGCGGGTCCACTCGTTTGGCCGCGCTCTTGGTTCCCTTGTCGGACATCTTCTCTCGGCCGATTCGCAGAACCTGCGTCATCTTCTCCGCGTCGATGTCGTAGGCCATCGTCACGTGATGAACGACTGTGCCGTCGGCGAACCGCTTCTGGGCTGCGCCGGCGATCTTGCCCTTGTCCGAGGCGATGTCGTTGAGCGGTACGTAGCGCGCGGTGATTCCGACTTCGGCAAGCGCGCCCATCACCCACTGGTCCAGGAAGGCGTACGACCGTTCGAAACTCAGCCCCTCCACCAACGACGCGGGTACCACCAACGAGTACGTGATGCAGTTACCCGGTTCCATGAACATCGCACCGCCGCCTGAGATCCGGCGCACAACACCGATACCGTGGCGCGCAGCAGCTTCCGAGTCGACTTCATTGCGTACGGATTGGAACGAGCCGATCACGACCAGCGGCGAATCCCAGTCCCAGAAACGCAAAGTGGCCGGACGCTCACCGGACGCCACCTCGCGCGCGATGACCTCGTCCAGCGCAACGTGCATCGCGGGATCGAGGACCACCGGCGAAATGACGTCGAATGTGTGGTCCGCCCAGCTGGTGGCATGACCGAGCGCGCGGCGAATCGCGATGCCGACCGACTCCGCGGTGAACCCGATCATCGACACGGACTCGTCGAGCGTCGCAATGATGGCGTCCGCCAGCTGTTCCACGTTGGCATCGGCCGGCATACCCGTCAGCGCTCCGTTGATGTCATCCAGCGCGCTGTCCGGCTCGAGGAAAAAATCGCCGGAAACCGCGACGCCGGACAGCTGGCCGTCCTCGACCTCGACATCGACTGCAACGAGCTTGCCACCAGGAACCTTGTACTCTCCGCGCATGGGTTCAGCCTATCCCCGCGGGATCGCCCGTCGGCGCGCGCCGTCGGAGCATCCGTTGTTCGCGCAGGAGGGCAGAGTCACACATCGGATACTCGGTGAGACAAAGCACCCCACCGGGTCGTGCCACCGTCGAGCGAAATGATGCCCAGGGTGCGATCATTAGCCCATTCGGCTCGAAACCTGACGAGCCACAACGGAGGTGCACATGAAGGTCCCGGCGTTCCACTCGACGGTTCCTTCCGATCTCGACGTCTACCACGACAACGAGAGCTGCATCCTTGCCGCGCGCATCGACCCTTCGGATCGAGTCGACGGCGTCGACGGTCGCCCGTGGTGCACTGCCTGTGCGTCGTTGGACTAGCACCGCCTGACGCGCCTACATTCTGCGCTCCCGCAGTCGCAGGTTGACGATCTCGAGTGCCGCCTCTTCGGCGTGATCCAAGGCCTCGGCTTGCTTCACCGAAATGCTGTCGCACAGCCAATCCCAGTGCAGCGCTACCACGTTCCCTCGCACCGGAGCGGGAGCAAGTGGAATGCCGTCGACGTTCCACCGCACGTGTTCGATAGCCTTCGGACCGCGGGTCAGTCGATTACCGTCGAACGCGAGCGGCGAGGACTCTACCTCGGCATACTCGTCACCTACTTCACGTACTTCGCCCCACCTGATTCGGCAGTTCTGGAGGATGGACAGTGGCACCGCACCGTGCTTCCGAAGAAGGCGCACCCACGGATACACGGCAAGAACGTGGAAACTGTGATGCGCAAGAGCGCAATCTCGGCGATCCAGATCTGGGAGCAACCCTCCGTCGTTGCGCGTCCCGAATTCATGCCGTAGGTGCGCCACCAACTCTTCCGAGTTCACCGAATCCAGCAGCGACCCACCCAACCAGTAAGCCTCGATCACGCGTGGGTCGAGTGGGTCGTCCACGCCCGATGCCCGGGCCAGTGCCTCGAGATACGGCCATGCACCGTCGAACTGTTGCGCTCGGCCTCGGTCCTGCTCTGTCACCGTTCCGGCCGCCTGACGCAAGAGCGCCGACGGATCGTCGGCTCCGCAATACCCCAATTCGTTCGGCGGATATGCGTACCTCGCAAACAGAGCCGGGCCGCTAACGTGAACGCCGGTCATCAACAGATCCGCGGAAGCTGTTCACCAGCAGGGAGATCCACGACCCGATTGCCACCAAGCGCGGTTCGGGCAACCACCATTCCGGAGTGCGCGCTCACGCACTCCCCGATCACCGTTGCCCCCCTTCCCAACGGGTGTCCACGCATGGCATCGAGCACGAGGTCGACGTCGGTGGGTGCGACAAACGCAACCAATTTGCCTTCGTTGGCCACGTACAGCGGATCCAGACCCAACAATCCACAGGCATCCCGAACGGCGTCGGGAATCGGCAGGTTCCGTTCCACGATCGCAACGCCGACATTCGACGCCTGGGCAATCTCGTTGAGCGTCGCTGCAACTCCGCCGCGCGTCGGGTCGCGAAGGACGTGGATGTCCGCGCCGGTGGCGATCATGTCCGCAACCAGGCCGTTCAGTGCGGCGCAGTCGCTGCGCACCTCGGTTCCGAACTCCAGGCCCTCCCGGCAACTCATCACCGCCACGCCGTGAACTCCGATGTCACCACTGACGATCACTGCATCACCGACCTCGGCCCGGTTCGGCCGTATGTCGACACCAGCTGGCACGATGCCGATGCCCGCCGTGTTCACGAAGACTCCGTCGCCGTGACCGGCGTCGACCACCTTGGTGTCGCCGGTCACCAGACGCACTCCGGCTGAGCGAGCCGCGTCGCCAAGCGTGGCCGCCACCGTGGCTATGTCGGCGAGCGGCGTCCCCTCCTCGAGAATGAAAGCAGTCGACATGGCGAGTGGTTGCGCGCCGGCCATAGCAAGGTCGTTGACCGTGCCGTTCACGGCCAGATCGCCGATGTTTCCACCCGGAAACACCATCGGTTTGACCACGTACGAGTCCGTCGAGAATGCCACCCGAACGCCACCGATGTCGAGCACCGCGGAGTCTCCGAGTTCCGCGTCGGCCGCGTCGCCGAATGCGGGTAGGAACAAGTGCTCGATCAGCTCGGCGGACATCGCGCCACCACCGCCGTGTCCCATGACGATGTTCGGCGAATCACGGAGCGGCAGCGGGCAGACCCACGCCCCAGGGTCCACCACCGCACTGTTGTCAGCTCCCATGACCCGCCTCCTGCAGTTCCAAGCGTCGGTACAGGTAGTAGGCGGCGCACGCACCTTCGGACGAGACCATGGTGGCCCCCAACGGATTACGCGGCGTGCACTCCTTCCCGAAGGCAGCGCACTCGTTCGGCTTGATCAAGCCTTGGAGAACTTCTCCGGAACGGCACACCGATGACTCGTCGGTGTGAATGTCGGTTACCGAGAATCTTTGTTCCGCATCGAATTCCGCATACTTCGGCGCCAACTGCCAACCGCTGTCCGGGATGGGACCGATACCGCGCCACGTCCGGTCGGATACTACGAACACATCGTCGAGCATCGCCTTGGCTGCCACATTTCCCTGGGCCGTCACAGCCCGTGCATAGGCGTTCTCCACCTCGTGCCTGCCGGTTTCCAACTGCAGCACGGTCTTTCTGATGCCCTCGAGCAAATCGAGGGGTTCGAACCCCGTGACGACGATAGGCACCCGGTACTTCTCTGCCAGAGCGGGGTACTCCGATGTTCCCATCACACTGCACACGTGACCTGCGGCGAGAAACGCCTGTACCCGACACTCCGGGGAGTCCATGATCGCCGCCATCGCGGGCGGGACGAGCACGTGGGAGACAAGTAACGAGAAGTTCTTGATGCCGAGTCGGTGCGCCTGATATACGGTCATCGCGTTTGCGGGCGCAGTGGTTTCGAACCCGATCCCGAAGAACACGACCTCCCGGTCCGGATTCTCCTTCGCGATGGTCAGCGCGTCGAGCGGCGAATAGACCACGCGCACATCACCACCAGCACTCTTGATCCGAAAGAGGTCGGACGCACTACCTGGTACTCGCAACATGTCACCGAACGAGCAGAAGATCACGTCCGGGCGGGCGGCGATCTCGAGCGCTTTGTCGATGATCTCGAGCGGCGTCACACAGACCGGGCACCCCGGCCCGTGAATCATCTCGATCTGCTCGGGCAGCAATTGGTCAATTCCGTGGCGGATGATCGAATGCGTCTGGCCACCACAGACTTCCATAATCGCCCATCGGCGGGTAGCGAGGGTGCGAATCTGATCGAGTAATTTACCGGCCAACTCGGGGTCGGAGAATTCGTCCAGATACTTCATGATTGATTCTCCTTCTGATCGACTCCCAGAGCCTTGGCTGCGCGAGCAAATCCGTCGCCGAACTCCTCGTCGAGCACGCCGAGGTGCTCGAACTCCGCAAGTGTGCGTTGTGCTGATTCCTCGTCGAGCCTCTGAATCGCGAACCCGACGTGAACAACGACGTACTCTCCGACCGCGGCGCCCGGAATGTACTCGAGGCACACCTCTTTGCGGACTCCCCCGAAGTTGACGACGGACATCGTGGTTCCGTCACGATCCTCGAGCGATTCGATACGTCCCGGTACGGCTAAACACATGGCTACCCTCCTGACTTCATCGCGAACTCCCGACCAGCACTTGGCCGTACGCAAGACCACCGTCGTTCGGCGGTAACTCGTGGTGCGTCAGCGGGCGGAATCCAGCGTCTGACAGCAGTACCCGCGCCCGTGCCAGGAGTAACGGATTCTGGAAGACACCGCCACTCAAGGCAACGTCGTCGACGCCGGCCGCGGCGCGCGCTGCCTGCGCCCAGGTCACTACCAAACGCGCAACACTCTCGTGGAAGCGCGCACCGATCGCACCTGCCGACACACCGTTCCGTAAGTCGTCAACCACGGAACGTATGACCGGACCGGGATCGGCGATCCACGACCCGCCGGCATCTTCGCGTTCACCGAACACGTAGTACTCACTGCCGCAGTCGATTCCCCGGGATATTCCTTCAAATTCGATTGCTGCCTGAGCCTCGTACTCCACACTTTGGCGGACACCGGCAAGTGCGGCTACGGCATCGAAAAGCCGCCCCATACTGGAAGTCTCCACACAGCCGAATCCCGTCTCCAACTGATGACCGAGGACGGAGCGTTCACGAGCCGAACATGCTGCAACTGGTGGAAGCTCACTGTCCCAGCCGATTCCCGCCGATCGCAGGTGCGACATCGCCATGCGGTACGGACGTTCCACGCCGGCGTCACCGCCCGGCAGCGCTACGTACCCGAGATGCGCTAGACGACGGAAACCTTTGTACGTGGCGAGCAGCATCTCCCCGCCCCACACCGCTCCGTCCGCTCCGTAGCCCGTTCCGTCGAAGGCCATTCCGATAACCGGTTCGGAGCCGTCACAGCCGTTCTCACCCATCACCGCGGCGATATGCGCGTGATGGTGTGCCACAGTGCGCACCGGCCGTCCCGCCGCATGCCTTCTGGCCCACGCCGACGAGTGGTACCGGGGATGTTCGTCGCACACAACCTGACTCGGGGTGACGCCGGTAATCGATTCGAAGTGTGTCCGGGCCGCCGCGAACCCGTCCAACACGGCAACATCACCCATGTCTCCGATATGTTGACTCGGCCAGGCGGACGTTCCGTCGGCAATCACGAAGGTGTTCTTCAGATCTGCGCCCACCGCCAGAATCGGTGCGACGTCCAATGGCAGTTCGATCGGCAAAGGTGCATATCCGCGGGAACGGCGAAGCATCACTCGGCGGCCGTCGACTACACGCTGGACGGAATCGTCGCACGGCACCCGAATCGGGCGATCGTGGGTCAGGACACTGTCTGCCAGCGCGGACACTCTTTCCAGATCAGTGCCGCGGAACAGGATTGGTTCACCACCGAGGTTCGCCGACGTCATCACCAGCGCTGTCGGCCCAGCCGCATCACCGGGAAGACCGAGCAGGAGGTTCTGGATCGGGTTGTACGCCAGCATAATTCCGATATCCGGGATTCCCGGCGCGACCGAAGGCGCAAGGTCGTACTTCGACGCCTTGTCCACCAACACGATCGGACGCGAGCATTCGGTCAGCGCCCGCGACTGCGTCTCGTTGACCCGTCCCACCGCGTACGCACCGTTGATATCTCGCACCATCACGGCAAGCGGCTTACCGCGGCGGCGCTTACGAGCTCGTAGTTCCTGTACTGCCGACTCGTTTCGGGCATCGCACGCCAGGTGATACCCCCCGATGCCTTTGACTGCAACAATCTTGCCGTCGCGCAAAAACTCTCGCGCCCGGTGTACGGCATCTTCGCCGTTCACGGGCACGGCAGCAGCATCTGCGTCTGTATCGACGAAGGTCAGGGTCGGGCCACACTGCGGACACGCAATCGGCTGCGCATGAAAGCGACGATTACGTGGATCGGCGTACTCGGCCGCGCATTCCGAGCACATCGGAAACCCGCGCATCGTTGTCGCTGCCCGGTCGTACGGAAGTTCCTCGATGATCGTGAACCGTGGACCACAGTTGGTGCACGTGATGAACGGATGCCGATACCGCCTGTTCCCCGGGTCGGCCATCTCGCGCAGGCAATCGTCGCAGGTCGCAACATCAGGCGGTGCCAACGTCCGCCCTGCAGTCGTCGTGTCCGTGTCCACGATCCGAAACCCGGCCCGCCCACACGCCTGAGCAGGCACGCACTCCACCGAGTCGATCCTGGCCAACGGCGGCTGGCGCACCCGCAGTACCGTCGCGAACTCCGCGAGCGATAGATCCTCGCCCTCGAGGTCGATCACCACTCCTCGCGGCGAGTTGCCCACCGTGCCCGTCAGCCCCAATTCGGTTGCGAGTGAATACACGAACGGTCTGAATCCGACTCCCTGCACCACCCCCTGAACATGAAGTCGGATGGCGGTGATCATGGCTCGCCCCCACCCTCGCCCTCGACCTCGACCTCGACCTCGGGGCGTGATCGACCCATCAGCTCCAAACCCGCAAGCGCCTCGGCAGCGCCGGTCGCGTCCACCTTCTCGACGGCAAAGCCCATATGGATGACAACCCAGTCACCAGCGCCGACGGTATTCTCATCGAGCATCCCGATATTCACCTTGCGCGCCGCACCTTCCACATCGACGAGCGCCAGTTGTCCGCCGTATCCGTCGAGCAGCGCCACGACGCGTCCAGGGATACCCAGGCACATGGTCATGCCCCCTGATCAGCGGTTGCGGCGTCCGCCGCCATCGACCTGACAAGGCCGATAACAACTGACGCGGCACCGGTCACGGCAGCCTGAACCTGTGGTGTCAATCCGATCCCCTCGTCCACCGATTCGACGTGCGCACCAACGACAAACGTTCGCGGCGCTGTTCCACCGAGCGCCCGCAGACTGGAGAACACGGAGTTCGGATCCAACGAATGCGCGTCGAACCTTGCCGTGCTGTCATCCCTTTCGGCCTCCAGCTCGAATACCTCGACCGCGCCGGGTTTCCCGCTCGGCGGCAGCGCGTCGATCAGCACCAAGGCCTCCCACGCTTCCAGAAGGTCGTAGGCCAGGTGCACCCCTCGAATTCCGTAGTCCACCAACTGCACTCCCGCCGGCAGTTGCTCCTGTTGCAGCACCCGCACGACTTCGGGCCCGAACCCGTCGTCGCCGAGAAAGATATTCCCGACACCCGCAACCAGAACGCGCATGCGTGACTACATCTTTCGCATCCGTAGATACCGTTGAATATCCGGCATCGACACCACCAACACGACGGCCGCAGCGATCGCTGTTGCGCCGAGAAGTACCGTCGACAGCATTCCCATGCCCCTCATAGTGTGTTCTCCTCTCGATTGCTCTGCGTCTGCGCTCCGGGCACCGGTTCCACCTCGTCCGGAGCAAAATACAGATAGCGGCCGTACCAGTTGTGCAGGTCGGCCGCGGGATCGTCGAGCAGCGTCACCCCTACGTGAATGTCGCCGTCCACGTCTTCGTGGATGGTGGCAACGCGAGCGAGCTTGCCGTCGAAAAACAGGTCCTGAGCGTCGGCCCGCCGCGACGGATGCACGCGTACGGTGCTTCCCCCGGCTATCCGCACACCGCCCACCAAGATGCCGTCGATTCGCGGCGACACCCTCGTATCGGCCTCGGGCGACCACCAGTCGACACCGTCTGGCACTTCGGGAAGCATGGGAGCCGAGTTTCCCTGCGCGTCTTCCTGCCCGGCATGAGGATCACGAAGCACTCCGTGAAGGTCGGCAAACCCTTCGGGTGTCAGGGCCTCACAACGATCGATGATCTCGGCGGCTTTCGGATCTGTCGCCCGCGCCTGCGCTTTCTCCTCGTCCGTCATCGTCAGAATGCGCAGCGACAGGATCTCGTCGATTTCGGTGGAATCGAACAGCGATCCTTCACTTTGCCCCGCGATCACAGGAAAGTCGTACAGAATGATCGGCGATACCAGAACCGTGGTCGAGCGGTCCGGCAACGCTGGATTCGGGGTACCGGCCAACACCGGATAGCACCGATCTTGAATCAACGGGTACTCGTGTGTCTGCTCGTCATTCACGCTGAAAAGTGAGACGAACGACGGCGTATCGCACTGCATGATCACATGCGCCCCGAGCATGGAATACGCCGGCGCCGAATGCTTGTCGACGGCCACGATCGCGGTGGTGTTTCGAACATCCATCGACAACACAACCTGATCAGGCCTCCCCGACGCAGCCCGAAGATCAACGAGTCCGGACAGCGCAGCCCGGGTGCGCACAATGCGACCGATAGATGCGCCGGTCGCATCCAGGATCGGTTCGATCTCCGAAAAGGCCGGAACCTCGAAAGCCAGGCTTCGCCCTTCGCCAAGGTCCGTGAGCCGGTGCGGACCCGACTCGATCTCACATTCACTTGCTTCGTCCCACGAAATCCATTCGTGGTCACCGGAAGTCACGTGATGCACTGACTCCCAGCCGTCCGGATCGATACGTCGTTGGACTGTTCGGCGCTGAAGGTGGAGAAACCGCAACGTGACACGCAGATCGCCGGCATCCGCGGCCACGACGGCTTGGGCCGACATCCCTGATTGCTCACCGACACCCAACTCTGATGCCCCCGGTGGACCGAGCACACCGAACTGCCAGCGGGACTGGTTCTTTCCCGAGTTCGCCCGGTACGGGTAGAGCAGGTACCCCTCGTACAGGATCGCGTCGGCTACGGCTCGAACGTCATGGTCGACACCCGCGTGTGTCATTGCGGCACCTCGATCCCCGCCAAGAGCGCGCCGACCGTGGATTCCAAGTCGGTGTAACCGTGTGTGGCTTTGAACCGGGTGAGTTCGGCAATGGTGTCATGATCGAGGCGTACCCAACCCGAACCCGGGTAATGCGTCTCGATCATGTGCTTCCACGTGGCCACCGGCATCTCGTACGACGCCGATCTGTCCCACGGAATTTGCTCGACCGAGAATCCGCGACTGCCGTCGGTGAAGACGGTGCCGCTCAGTAGCACGACTACCGGCACCGTGCCGTCCTGCAGGGCATGCATGTACTTGGATGCGGTCACCGCGACGTCGTACGTACACGGCATAGGAAGATCGGCGACCGTGACTCCTGAGAACCCCTGGACCACCGTCGAGCATTCCATCCAGAGGAAGGTTCGTAGCGTACTCGACCAACGTTCACGCCGACCGAACAAATCGAGCAGCGCGTCTTCTTCAGATGCGGAGTACGGCCGTCGGTGTGGTTCGATCCGAACCTGTGCTCGCACGGCCAGCGCCCGCACAGGTGTTCCGGTGGACTCCGAAATCTTCAGTTTCACTACGAGATTGGGGGTCACCGCGTACGGGTCGACCATGATGTCCACGACGGAGAACTCCAAGGCGGTCATCGCGACCGTTCCTCGACTCTGTGGAAGAACTCCGCGATCTCGGTGTGCGCATCCTGGCCGCCGTCGAAACCGCGCCACACCTTCCGCAATCGCCCTACCAACTCGTAACAGGCGTCGATCGGCACAATGAAACATCGGGGAGCCACCTCGCCCGGAACAACGTGAACGATCAAGGCCTCGACGTCTGCTCGCATCGTGCTCGTTCGAGGATTCTCCCGCAGCACCGCCTCGAAAGCATCGATGGGTAGCTCGGATTCCGTGGCCCCCGCCGGACCGGGATAAAACGCGATGAATTTGTCCAACACGGAATTGCGGAAGAAGAACGCCAGATTCACCGGAATTTCCAGCGATTCCCATCGACCAGGGCCCAGCTCGAAATCGTCGAGTTCCTCGTATCGATCCGGAACTGCCTTGTACCGCAGATCAGCGTCCACCGGGGCAAAAAGCAGGTAACACGGTCGACAGACGCACATCAGGGCGCGCACCGAGACATCGACGACGTGCTGATGGTCCTCGCCGATGCCGACCGCGCACATCTCGCATCGCGGACCGGTTGGTACCGATCGCGCCGACGCTATTCTCGTGAGAACCTCTCCCACAGTGGATTTTGCCACTACATCACCGATACCTGAACGTCAGCTGCTGAACTTCCCGGTGCAGCGCTGCCAGGCACTGCCACCGACAGGATCCCGTCGCGAGGCAGAAGCGGCAGGGGCGCAAGATGTTCCGCCCCGGCATCAACACCGGCACGGGCATCGACGCGCGCGCCTGCAGTTCGGACGTCGTAGTGAGTGCCGCAGTTCGGACAGGTCAGCACCACGCCGCTACGTGCGGGTCGCCCCATCATTCGCTCCAGCATCGCCCCCGCCATCGAGCGATCACAGACCGGACAGTGATCGCGGTAGGCGTACAGGGTGTCGCCGAGCCTGCATACCAACAGATCTGCGCCTTCGACGCAAAAACCTGCCACCTCACCTTCGCCGACCTCGGCGAACTCCGGCACACCGATCCAGTGGCCGGCGGCGTCGTGGTGGATGTGCGAGAACAGCGACTGCGCCGAGATCACACCAGCTTTGGGCTCATGTTCGGTTGGGGTCTCGACCTCGATGCCGCTCGTCTCGGGCGCCGCAGCCGTCACGGCGTCCTGCACGGCTGATTCGAGCGTGACGGACGACGACGGACAACTGTTGCAGCTGCCGAGCAGCCGCAACCGCACCACACCATCGGTCACCTCGATCAATTCGACGTCGCCGCCGTGCGACCCGAGGTACGGGCGCACACTGTCCAGCGCCGTACGTATGCGGGTTTCCACGTCGTGCGGATGTAGGCCATGCACGAGCAGAAGGCTCGAGATCAGGTCGTCACGGGTCATCTCATCTACCATCGCGGAATCCGCAAGGTGCACAGTGCGTTCGAGAGCTGCGCCGTAGAGTTGCACTACTTCACGCACCAGTTGCTCTGCACGATCACGTGCTACCGGTCCGCCCCCTGCGCTGGCCTGCAACAGAGTTTCGATGCGTTCGCCCGCTCCACGCCAGTAGTCACCAGGCGGTGCACCGCTCGCGTTCTCACCGCGCTCCCGGTCACCGTGCTCCCTGTCACCGTGCACCACGGGCTACTCCCCCGTCACGGATTGTGTCGGCGAATGCAGTTTCTCGATGGTCTTACCGCCACCGAGATACATGTGTACGCCACACGGCAGGCACGGGTCGAAACTGCGGACTGTGCGCATGATGTCGATACCCTTGAAATTGTCCCGATCGTTCTCCTCGAAGATCGGCTGACCTTGCACCGCATCCTCGTACGGCCCGGGAGTGCCGTAGCTGTCACGCGGGCTCGCGTTCCACGGAGTTGGCGGGTACGGGTGGTAGTTCGCAATCTTGCCGTCCCGAATCACCATGTGGTGGGAAAGAACTCCGCGGACGGCTTCGGTGAAGCCGCAGCCGATACCCTCGTCCGGAACTTCGAACGATTCCCACGTCTTGGTCCGGCCGGCGCGAATCTCCACCAAAGCCTCCTCCGCAAAATGTAACGCCGATGCGGCCGCGTATGCCTGGAAATACGTACGTGCACGGTTCCTTTCGAGCGTGTTGCTCCCGTGTTCGGGGATGTGCCACTCGAGTGTGACCGGCCCCTTCAGCGCTGTCTTGGGCAGATTGATCTGCACGCTGTGTCCGGTGGACTTGACGTAGCCGATGTCGACCAACTCCGCCAGCGCCGTGCTCCACAAGCGGGCGAGTGCGCCGCCGCCGGTATCGAGAGCAAGATTGTCTTTGCCGTCGAACCATCGAGGCGACATCACCCAGCTGTACTTGTCCTCCAGATCACGCTTCTGCGGATGAGGGTTGGTGTGCTGATTCCAGGGGTGACGCCGATCCACCGCGTTACCGAGAGGGTCGGTCTCGACAAACATCTCCTGGTCTTTCCAGTCCTCGTAATACGAAGAGCCCAGCATGATTCGGATACCGAGATTGATATCGACCAGATCGGTCGTGATCAGTTTGCCATCGACCACGATTCCGGGGGTCACGAACATCTTGCGTCCCCACTCGGTCATGTCCTTGTACTCGAAATTGCAGAATTCCGGATCCTGGAACGACCCCCAGCATCCAAGGAGAGTCCGACGCAGACCTACCTTCTCGTAACCGGGCAGGGCTTCGTAGAAGAAGTCGAACAGATCGTCGTGCATGGGCACGACCTTCTTCATGAACTCCACGTAGCGCATCAACCGCGTCATGTAGTCGGTCATCAGTTCGATGGTGGCCACTGTTCCGACGCCGCCCGGATAGAGCGTCGACGGATGAACGTGACGGCCCTCCATCAGACAGAACATTTCACGGGTCGAACGTGAAACCTGAAGGGCCTCACGGTAGAACTCGCCGGTGAACGGATTGAGAGTGCGCATGATGTCGGCGATGGTGCGGTAACCGTGCTGATCCTCGTGCCGGCAGCGGGTGTTCTCCGCCTGCGCCAGGACACCGGGATTGGTCTCGGACACCATCTTCTCGCAGTAGTCGACCGCAACAAGATTCTCTTGAAAGATGTTGTGGTCGAACATGTATTCTGCGGCTTCACCGAGATTTACTATCCACTCGCCCAGATGCGGTGGTTTTACGCCATACGCCATGTTCTGGGTGTAGCACGAGCACGTCGCGTGGTTGTCTCCACAAATACCGCAGATGCGACTGGTGATGAAATGCGCGTCGCGCGGATCCTTCCCCTTCATAAACAGGGAATAGCCGCGGAAGATCGACGACGTACTGTGGCATTCCACGACTTCCCGGTTCGCGAAGTCGATCTTGGTGTAAATGCCCAGACTTCCGACGATGCGGGTGATGGGATCCCACGCCATCTCCACCAGACCGTCACGATCCGCGGTAGAGGTGGGTTCGGGAACGATGGCCGTCATGTCAGTGCCTCCCAGTTTCGATGTATCTCGAGTTGTTCACCACGTGCGAGTGGCGCCGGTGAGCAACTTCGAACCCCGTTCGCGCCAATGCGGTTCCTTGTCCAAGGTGTGACCGGTGATCCGGCGCAGACTGTGAATCACGCTGCCGTACATACCCACAGCGGTGGACGAAAGCTTGCCGCCGGGTGGTTCGTCCATGAACGGCATGAATTTGTCCGGGAACCCCGGCATGGTGCACCCGATGCAGATGCCGCCAACGTTGGGGCATCCACCCACTCCGTTGATCCAACCACGTTTGGGCACATTGCATTTCACGACCGGACCCCAACAGCCCAGTTTCACGATGCACTTGGGCGAACCGTATTCGGTGGCAAACTCTCCTTGCTCGTAGTAGCCACCGCGATCACAGCCCTCGTGCACCGTCGCGCCGAACAGCCATTGTGGTCGCAGCGATTCGTCCAGTGGAATCATCGGCGCTTGATCAGTTGCCATGTACAACAGATAGGTCAGGGTCTCCGACAGATTGTCCGGTTGGATCGGGCATCCCGGCACACAGACGATCGGGATACCGGCCTTGGATTTCCACGTCCATCCCAGATAGTCCGGTACGCCCATCGCGCCGGTCGGATTTCCCGCCATGGCGTGAATTCCGCCGTACGTCGCGCACGTGCCGACAGCAACAACCGCAGTCGCTTTGGGGGTCAGCCTGTCCAGCCACTCACTGGTCGTGACCGGTTGCCCCGTCTCGCGGTTGTTGCCGAAACCGCACCAGTAGCCCTCGTCGTGCAGTTTCTCGTTCGGGATCGACCCTTCGACAACAAGGACAAACGGATCGAGTTCACCCCGATCCGCCTTCCAGAACCATTCCAGGAAATCGTCGGCGCCGCCCTCTGGCCCACACTCGAAGTCGATCAGTGGCCAATGCACCGCAACCTGGGGCAAGCCGGGCAGCGCACCGAGTGCAATCTCTTCGATGCTCGGCTGCGTGGCCGCGGTCAACGCCACCGAATCGCCGTCACAACTGAGCCCGGCGTTGATCCACAGAACATGGATGAGAGTTTCTTCCGCCTTCGCTGCTGCGGTGTCCGCAGTCGCATTCTGAGTAGTCATATCAGCCGCTTTCACGTGTGCGACGGCACCACTTGCTACACCGGGTCTGGTTCCACCGGATTCCTGCCGCCGGTATCGAACACCACCCGAGCCGATATTCGGCCCGCAACGTGGCACCCACTCATTTCATTAAGTACCCGAGCAGATCAGTTGTCAACGACAACTCAGGAAAGCGCCATTCGAGAATCGATCCAGTCATACCACTGCGACAAACCCTCACCCGTCGTTGCCGACAAAACAACAACGCGCACAGCAGGATTCAGCGATTTTGCTTGACGGATGCATGCCTCGACGTCAAATTCCACATAGGGAAGCAAATCGATCTTGTTGACGATGACGAGGTCCGCGACGGCAAAGATATGCGGATACTTCATCGGCTTGTCGGCACCCTCCGGCGTAGAAATTAGGACAACCTTGCCTTCCTCGCCGAGGTCAAAAAGTGCGGGACACACTAGATTTCCCACATTTTCAATCAAGAGTAGAGAATCGTCGAGCGGCCGATTCACGTTAATAGCCCGATCGATCATTTCCGCATCCAGGTGGCAACCCGCACCCGTATTCACCTGAACGACAGGAGATCCCGTTGACCGAATCCTCTCGGCATCGAGCGCAGTCTCCTGGTCGCCCTCGATAACGGCAACGGGAAATCGGCCGCGCAAGTCGTTGATCGTGCGAACCAGCAACGTTGTCTTACCCGCGCCCGGCGAACTCATAACATTGAGTGCGGCAATCCGGCGCCGGCGCATCCACTCGCGATTGCGGGTGGCAACTTCGTCGTTCTTGGCGAGTACCTGTTGTTCCAGAACAACGGTCGTGCTGTGGGAATGTTCGTGACTGTGTGAATGATCGTGACTATGCGGGTGGTCGTGCGGGTGCTCGTGGTCGTGCGGGTGCTCATGATCCTGACACTGCCCCGATTCACCGGAGATTCGCACCCCCGCGCCCTCACCGCAGCCGCATGTTGCGCACATGATCAGCTCACTTCCATCGACAATATCCGTAGTTCACGCCCGGCGAGGATCTCGACGTCGGCGCTGCCACAGGGGCAGAGCAAGATCATGTCCGGCGGTGAGAAAACCTCGCCGCATTGCCGGCAACGCACGCTCGTCGCGATCTCGTCGATGCGCAGACTCGCGCCTTCGGCCTGAGTACCCGCAGTCACGACGTCGAAGCAGAAGAGCAGCGAATCAGGCACAACAGCACACAGTCGTCCCACTTCGAGTCGGACACCACATACGCGTCGCGCGCCTGCCTTCTCGCACACGGCATCGACCACACTCTGGGCAATCGACAGTTCATGCACGGCAGACCCGCAATTCACATGTGAAGGGACCGTACGTTCCACGATAGGGCAGAGCCATGGCTTAGAAAAACGGTGGCTTAGAAAAACCGTGGCATAGAAAAAGGCTGCGATCCGCATGTACATGCGGATCGCAGCCTGATGCTTGCCGGGGAGAGGCTACTGTCCCGTGGTCGGCGCCTTGGTTGTGGTCGTCGTAGACGTCACCGTCGTGGTGGTAGTGGCGGCCGCACTTGAACTCGCTGTCTCCGATGTCGGAGCACTCGAGACTGCTGCGCCCGTGGTGGGCACCACCGATTCGCTCGGTGTTGCAACTGCACCTGAGGTCTCGGAAACAGATCCGGCGACAGGAGCATCCGGCGACGTTCCCGGCGCGGTGGCGGAGTCCGTCGAACCTGTGGTTCCGGCAGGAGCCTGATTATCGGTGCCTTCGGCAGCGACATCGCCTTCGGCTGCGTCGTCAGCCATGTACGCGTCGACGGCAGCGGCAAGCTCTACAGCCGTGGGCTTTGCCGTCGTATCGACGGGCTTACCGTCCTTGGCCTGCTGCGCGAGATACGTAAGCCACGCTGCTGCGTACTGCGCAGAAGTCAACGGCTTGCCGTTCGCGGCATCGGCGTCGCGCCAGTAGTCGAAGTGATGTCCGACGTCTGGACCGAGTGTCATCTGGTACGGATCACTCATGATCACCGGGATCGTGTTCTGGTTGGTGGCGATCAGTCCGACGATCTCCTTGAAGAGCTTCTGCGGCAGGTACGCCAGCGGAGAGACCTTCTCGGCGGTAATCGAGTCTTCGTCGGCCACGGTGGTCACCGTGGTGGCCGTACCTGGCTTGTAGTCAGGATCCGATACCTTCAGCATCACCTGGAGGAAGGTCTCGTCACCCTTCATCCAATCGGGATCGGATGAAATGTCGTTGAATGCTTCGAAGACGATCTGACCGAGCACAACGGCAACGTTGATACCGGTGGTCGGGGTGAGTCCCTGGGATTCGAGATCGTCGATGTTCAGCTGGCGTCCGACGTTCGCAGCCAGGAGCAAGAGCGAAATATTGCTCGGAGCCGAGCACGTGAAGTCACCGTCGGAGCAGAACGAGGCGACTTTGCCGTTCAGCTTGCCGAAGCTGCCCGCCGTGTCGGGGAGGACGCCCTGACCTGGGGTTGCCGACGTGCCATTCTGGTACTTCGTGTCGAAATTGTCTGGGTTCGTGAACGGATTCTGGGCGCCGATGAACGTGCCGTCTCCCTCTTCACGTCCCGCATCCGCGAGCATGACCACACCGACAACCTTGTCCGGGTCTACCCCGAACTCGTTGCTTTCCTGATTTCCGATGTCCATGGCAACACGGCGGACGACGTCAGCACCCTCGCTGTACCCGACGATCGAGAACTGCGTCTTGGGGCATTCCTTCGCGATCGCACTCATCACGGATTGGGTGTTTGCCGCGCCGGCGGCAACGGCATCCTCGTACGACGCCATGTTTGCCGGGTATGCGATATATACGGCCGCATACGAACCTGGCTTGGTCGTGTTGACCGAACCGGCCGGATTGATCACCTGATCGACGCGGTCACTCGTGTAATCGCCTGACAGCGCGGCAGGTAGCGGCTTACCGTCCGCACCGAGCAGCATCTTGACCGTGTTCGCGTCCGGAGTGTCGTGCCGACCGGCAACTGCGATGCTCACCATGTCGTGGCATTCGGTGACCGACGACGTCAGTTGCGTCTCGATCGTGCTGGACTGCGGTGAGTCCACGGCTACCGCCACAGCTACCAGCGCTGCAACGCCGAGCGCTGCAGGCGCCAGTGCGCCCGCAAGTATTCGATGTCGTGAAAAGAACCCACGAACCGGCATATTTTCTCCCCAATCCACTTTCGGAAAACGTACGACCGACCCCCGGGGCGTCACGCAACGTCATTCGAGTAGTCGTCCAGTTCGGGAGAAGCGTTACATCGGATAACGATCTGCGAGGGCTATGCGTGCTCGATTCGGCCGGAGAGGCCATGCCCTCACCCGACAAAATCCCTGTTCAGTCGTGCTCTGAGTCGAAAATAATGACCTGTCGGATTGCTTTCCCGTCCGCCAGTTCGTCCATCCCCGAATTGATGTCGCTCAGCTCGATTCTTGACGAGATGAGCTTCTCGACCGGTAGCTTTCCGTCGCGCCACAATTGCGCGTAGATCGGGATGTCACGCGCCGGGACTGCCGAGCCGAGATAGCTGCCGATGACGGTCCGAGCTTCCGCGACCAGTCCGAGCGGCGAAATCGACGAACGCGCGTCCGGCGCGGGCAGTCCCACCGTGACAGTGGTGCCACCCGCAGCCGTGGCGGACACGGCAGTCTCGAACGCGCGAGCATTGCCCGCAGCTTCCACCACAATGTCTGCTCGCACACCACTCTCGGACAAACCGGACGGTGTGAAGACATCGGTCGCGCCCAGTTCGAGTGCCTGAGCCAGCTTCGACTCGAGCGCGTCGACGCCGATGACCGTCGCGACACCCAACGCTCGGGCCGTCAGAATTGCTGCCATACCGACGCCGCCCAAACCGACAACCATCACGGTGTCGGTAGAACGGGGTTTTGCCGCATTGAGTAGCGCTCCGCCACCCGTCAGGACTGCGCAGCCCAGCACAGCTGCAACATCCGCCGGTACGTCGTCGTCGACGGCCACCACCGACTTGGCATTCACGACAGCGTGCGTGGCAAATCCGGATACTCCCAAGTGATGCTTGACGCTCACACCGTCGCGCTGCAGTCGGTGCGCACCGCCGAGAAGACTGCCGTCGTTGTTTGCGGCACTGCCCACCGTGCACGGCATCCGGCCGTCGGTTGCGCAGCCGGCGCACTCGCCGCACCGAGGCAGGAACGTCATGACAACACGATCCCCCACCCGCAGGGCGTCCACGCCGTCACCGATCTGCTCGATCCGACCGGCCGCTTCGTGCCCCAGCAGCATCGGCACCGGGCGAACACGATTGCCGTCTACGACGGAGAGATCCGAGTGACACAGTCCGGCCGCCTCGATCCTCACGAGGATCTCACCGGGACCGGGAGCATCAAGTTCGAGTTCCGACACCGTGATCGGCATCGACGACGCGTACGGGCGGCTCCGCCCGATTTCTTCGAGCACTGCTCCACGAATCTTCAACTGCGCACCCTGATTTCGCTGGTTACCGACTAACGGACAATCCCACGCACTGACGCCGGCAGATCCCGGACACGTTTGTACGGACCGACCACGGCGGCGGCAAACGGCCGTGTCAGCAGAGTCTGTGCCACTTCGAGAACTTCTTCCGCAGTGACGGCGTCGATGGACGCCAATGTCTGGGCGACACTGCGATGGTTTCCGTAGTTGAGTTCACTGCGACCGATACGGTTCATCCGCGAACCCGAATCTTCCAGTGACAGAACAAGACTGCCCCGAAGCGCGCCCTTGGAGCGCGCAATCTCCGCGTCCGTGATTCCGCCTGCGGCCACCTGAGCGAGAACCTCGCGGATCACCGTGGTGACCTCACCCAGGTTTTCCGGCTGGCACCCCGCGTAGACCGAGAACGCCCCCGTGTCCGCAAAGGTGTCCACCCCGGAATACACGGAATACGCCAAACCACGCTGTTCCCGAATCTCTTGGAACAGACGCGAACTCAAGCCGCCGCCCACCGCGGTATTGAGCACAGACAGCGCCCACCGATGACCTTCGTGACGGCCGAAAGCCCGCACACCGAGCGCAAGATGAACCTGCTCGCTGTCACGATGCGTCAAACTCAGTTCCGGCATCGTGCGCAGACGCAAAGTTCCTTCACGGCGCGGTGCCGGCTTCACACCACGCTCGAGGTGACCGGCAAATGCGCGTTTCGCCAATGTCACGACCTGCTTGTGGTCGACGTTTCCGGCGACGGCAAGAACCATCCGCTGCGGCGTGTACCGGCGCACATGGAAGGAATGCAACTGATTGCGGGACATCGACTCGATGGAATCCACGCTGCCGATGATGGGGCGACCCACCGGGTGGTCACCGAACAGAGCAGTCAGAAACGCGTCGCCGAGGAGATCCTCCGGATCGTCGTCGCGCATCGCGATCTCTTCGAGGACCACTTGCCGCTCGACATCGACGTCAGCGGACCGGCACCGGCCGCGCAAAACGACATCGGCGACAAGATCCACGGCCATCGGCAGATCTTCGTCGATCACATGCGCGTAAAAGCACGTGTGCTCCTTGGACGTGAACGCGTTGAGTTCTCCGCCCACTCCGTCCATGACCTGCGCGATGTCGAGCGCTGTCCGCGACGGCGTCGACTTGAACAGCAGGTGCTCGAGGAAATGTGCCGCGCCGGCAACGCTGGGCTGCTCGTCACGCGATCCGACGCCCACCCAGACGCCGACCGACGCACTGCGCACACCCGGGATGAACTCCGTGACGACGCGGAGTCCGCCAGGCAGAACTGTCCGCTGGACTCCGGATTCGGGAAGAGCGTCGATCGGAGTTGCGAGTGCAGTACTGCGGCTGCGCGTCTTCTTCGCAGCATTCTTGGCAGTTGTCGTGCCTGAGGTCTTGGCAGTGGTCTTGCCTGGGGTCTTGGCCATGAAAAAGTTCAGCAGTCCTCGGTGCGGAGAATGATCAGGTCCGGAAAGTATGTGTCTACAGACAGTACAGATGCGGCCCCGCACGGAAATCCGCGCGGGGCCGCATCGAACAAACCGAGAAGAAGTGCTACTCGGAAGCAGCCTCTTCAGCAGCCGGAGCGGCAGCGTCGTCGTTGCCCTCTTCCACGGGGATCAGCGAGATCTTGCCGCGAGCATCGATATCGGCGATCTCGACACGGATCTTGGATCCGACGTTGACCACGTCTTCGACCTTGGCAATACGCTTGCCACTGCCCAGCTTGGAGATGTGCACCAAACCGTCGCGACCCGGCAGGAGCGAGACGAAGGCACCGAAGGCGGTGGTCTTGACGACCGTGCCGAGGAACCGCTCGCCGACCTTGGGGAGCTGCGGGTTGGCGATGGCGTTGATCATGTCGATCGCGGCCTGTGCAGACGGTCCATCGGTGGCGCCGACGAACACGGTGCCGTCGTCTTCGATGGAGATGTTGGCACCGGTCTGCTCGGTGATGGAGTTGATCATCTTGCCCTTGGGGCCGATGACCTCGCCGATCTTGTCGACCGGGACCTTGATGGCCGTCACGCGAGGTGCAAACGGGCTCATCTCGTCCGGGGTGTCGATGGCCTCTGCCATGACCTCGAGGATCGTGGTACGAGCATCCTTGGCCTGCGCGAGTGCGCCGGCGAGGACCTTGGACGGGATGCCGTCGAGCTTCGTGTCCAGCTGCAGAGCCGTGACGAAGTCCTTGGTACCGGCAACCTTGAAGTCCATGTCACCGAAAGCATCTTCGGCGCCGAGGATGTCCGTCAGTGCCACGTAACGGGTTTCGCCGTCGACCTGGTCGGAGACGAGGCCCATGGCGATACCGGCAACCGGAGCCTTCAGCGGCACACCGGCGTTGAGCAGTGCAAGCGTGGAAGCACACACGGAGCCCATCGAGGTGGAACCGTTGGAGCTCAGCGCCTCGGAGACCTGGCGAATCGCGTACGGGAACTCTTCGACGCTGGGCAGAACCGGCATGAGTGCGCGCTCGGCAAGTGCGCCGTGACCGATTTCGCGACGCTTCGGCGAACCGACGCGACCCGTCTCACCGGTGGAGTACGGCGGGAAGTTGTAGTGGTGCATGTAGCGCTTGCTGGTCTCGGGGCCGAGCGAGTCGACCTGCTGAGCCATCTTCACCATGTCGAGTGTGGTGACACCCAGGATCTGGGTCTCGCCGCGCTCGAACAGTGCGGAACCGTGTGCGCGCGGGATGATCGCAACCTCGGCGGACAGCGAACGGATGTCCGTGACGCCGCGGCCGTCGATGCGGAACTGATCGCGCAGGATGCGCTGGCGAACCAGCTTCTTGGTGAGCGAGCGGAACGCTGCTCCCAGTTCCTTCTCGCGGCCTTCGAAGTTCGGTGCAACCTGCTCGAGAACCTCGACCTTGACCTCGTCGGTCTTGTCGTCGCGTTCCTGCTTGCCGGCGATTGTCAGTGCGGCATTGAGCTTTTCGGACGCAGCAGCCTCGACGGCAGCAAATACGTCGTCCTGGTACGCCGGGAAGACCGGGTAGTCACCCGTAGGCTTTGCAGCCTTGGATGCCAGTGCTGCCTGCGCAGCGCACAGACGGGCGATGAACGGCTTGGCAGCCTCGAGGCCTTCGGCGACGATGGTCTCGGTGGGAGCCTGAGCGCCGTCGGCGATCTTCGCGATGACGTTGTCGGTGGCCTCGGCCTCGACCATCATGATCGCGACGTCGGCGTTGTCACCGCTGCCGGAAACGACGCGGCCGGCGACGACCATGTCGAAGACGGCGTTCTCGAGCTGATCGACCGTCGGGAATGCAACCCACTGGCCGGCCTTGTTGTCCTCGGAGACGATGAGTGCAACACGCACGCCACCGACGGGACCGGAGAACGGCAAGCCAGCGATCTGCGTCGACGCGGATGCGGCGTTGATAGCCACGACGTCGTACAGATCCTGCGGGTTGAGGCTCATGACCGTGACGACGACCTGGATCTCGTTACGCAGACCGTCGACGAACGACGGGCGCAGCGGCCGGTCGATGAGGCGGCAGGTCAAGATCGCGTCGGTGGAGGGGCGTCCCTCGCGACGGAAGAACGAGCCGGGGATGCGGCCCGCTGCGTACATGCGCTCTTCGACGTCCACCGTCAGGGGGAAGAAGTCGAAATGCTCCTTGGGGTGCTTGCTGGCGCTCGTGGCGGACAGCAGCATGGTCTCGTCGTCCAGGTAGGCAACGACGGCACCGGCGGCCTGCTGAGCAAGGCGTCCGGTCTCGAAACGGATGGTGCGGGTACCGAAGGACCCGTTGTCGATCACGGCGGTGGATTCGAACACGCCTTCGTCGACCTCTACTACGGAATTCTCTGTCATCTTTTTCTCTTCACTTCCCTCTCGTCTTCGCCGTACCCGCGCGGGCGTTCCCACCCTCCTGGTGGAAACTGCGCACCGAGGGACGTCCCCCTCTTGAATTGCAGAGGTTCCTACGTGCGAACTGGTCTCTGCTTCGGGACGTCACTGACGTTCGGGGCGGCCGTCGATCGAAGTCCGCCGGAACCACAGGGCATTCGCCCGGTCCGGAGAACCACTACCGACAACCGACACCACGTTCTCTGATGCATACGGTGTGCTGACTTCGCACTGCACCAACTGTGCAAATGCGCCGACAGCGGAAACTGCCTTGCGGCAGCTAACGCCGAAAGCCAGCGAAGCCCAGTATATGCGTGGCTTCGCCGGCTAACGGAGTGTTCGGCAAACCGGAGCCTGCCGTGTTGCTTTCGATCAGCGTCGTGACAAAAATCTAGCGACGCAGGCCGAGGCGCTCGATGAGCGCACGGTAACGAGCGACGTCCGTCTTTGCCACGTACTTGAGCAGACGACGACGACGACCGACCATCAAGAGCAGTCCACGACGTGAGTGGTGGTCATGCTTGTGGGTCTTGAGGTGCTCGGTGAGATCGGTGATGCGCTTGGTGAGCATTGCCACCTGAGCTTCGGGCGATCCCGTGTCGGTCTCATGCAAGCCGTACTCGCCGAGAACGGCCTTCTTTTCTTCCGTGGTCAATGCCACTTGATTCACTCCTGTGATGACGTTTGCGTGAAAGGAACTAGATCGGACGCGGCCGCCGCAAACCGCAGCACACACCGAGAGAAGATTCTACCAGGACCGTTGCGATCGATTTACCGGTCGACCGCAAGTGTGTCAGCCGACACTCTGTTCCCGGGCGTCAGCCGACACTCTGTTCCGAGTCGTGATCCAGAATTTCACGAGCGCGCTCGACATCGCGATTCATTTCCGCGATCAACGACTCGATGGAATCGAACTTCTCCATCCCACGGATCCGCGCCACCAGGTCGACGGCGACATGTTGTCCGTACAGATCTGCGTCGGCGTCGAGAACAAAGGCCTCGACGGTGCGTGCGCGACCGGAGAATGTCGGATTGGTGCCGACGGACACTGCCGACTTGTACCGCTTTCCCGGTACGAGTGTGCCCAACTCCTCGTCTGCCCCCAGAACGCTGAACCACGCCGCGTAAACGCCGTCGGCCGGAATAGCCGAGAACACCGGAGGCGCGACGTTTGCCGTCGGAAATCCGAGCTCACGGCCACGCTTGTCGCCGTGCACCACAACACCTTCGACGCGATGCGGTCGACCGAGCGCCTCGGTTGCCGCGGCCATGTCGCCGGCGTCGACGCACGAGCGAATGTAGGTCGACGAGAACGTCACCGCATGCTCGGCGAGCAATTGGACACCGTCGACGGCAAATCCGAATCGATCGCCCATTTCGCGAAGCAGATCGACGTTACCCAGGGCTTTCTTGCCGAACGTGAAGTTGTCGCCCACGACAACCTCGGCAACGTGCAGGCGCTCCACGAGGATTTCGTGGACGTACCGCTCCGGAGTCAGCTTCATGAAATCCGCGGTGAACGGCATGACGCAGAAGACGTCGATGCCCAACTCTTCGGCCAATTCCGCACGACGCGCCAGCGTCGTCAACTGAGCCGGATGACTACCCGGTCGCACGACTTCCATGGGGTGCGGATCGAACGTCATGAGCACACTGGGAACCCCGCGCTTTCGCGCCGCGGCTACTGCCCGGGCAATTAATTGGGCATGCCCACGGTGCACACCGTCGAACACACCGATAGTGAGCACACAACGACCCCAATCGGCCGGAACTTCGTCGAGACCACGCCACCTCAGCACGAAAGGCAGCCTACGGGGCGCACCGTCAGTAGTTTCGGTTGGACCCGCCGAGCGGTCTGCCACTGCACTACGTCGCAGGTACGGAACTTCCGCAATTCGTAGCCTAAGCTAAGTGTCGTGGCAGCTCACAAGACTGGACCCTCCGATACACACTCTGCACCGGATGGTGCCGCCGAATCGGGCGACGCGGATTCCCACCCGGACGGATCGATCGACACGCTTGCACTGTCTTCGGTCGCGCAGGACTACCTGAAGGTCATCTGGACCATTCAGGAGTGGTCACTCGAACGCATCTCCACGAAGTTGCTGTCCGAGAAGATGGGCGTCTCCGCCTCCACCGTGTCCGAAGCCATCCGCAAACTGTCCGATCAGGGCCTGGTCGATCACGCCCGATACGGATCGATCGCGTTGACGGACACGGGCCGGGCGGCAGCTGTCTCCATGGTGCGACGCCACCGATTGCTCGAAACGTATCTCGTTCACGAACTCGGCTACGGCTGGGACGAGGTTCACGACGAAGCCGAAATTCTCGAGCATGCCGTCTCCGACCTGATGATCTCGCGCATCGATGCCAAACTCGGCTTCCCCGAACGCGATCCGCACGGCGACCCCATCCCGGCCGCCGACGGGACAATTCCCACTCCCCCGGCGCGCCAGCTCAGCGACTTCACCAACGGTGAGCGCGGGCGGGTTGCGCGAATTTCCGACTCCGATCCGGAGATGCTTCGCTACTTCGATTCCGTCGGCGTCACACTCGACGTCGAGATCACCGTGGAGGAGCGTCGCGATTTTGCCGGCACCGTCTCCGTACGCTTGGGCGACAACCCCGACTGCATAGATCTGGGAAGCCCTGTCGCCCAAGCCATCTGGCTGGTCTGATCAGCCTGGTCCGGGCGAGTGACTAATCTTGGCGCAGTGTCGCCGGGCGCACGACCATGACCGAACTCGCACGCTTTCCCTTTTCCTGCAGCAGGGCAATCGTATGGCCGCTGGGATCGATGGCCGCGTAGACACCTTTGAGCCCGATCGGTTCGAGCCACCGCCCCTGGCTGATGGCTTCGGCCTCGGCCACTGTGATCTGACGGTGTGGGAACGCAGTCTGGGCGGCCTGGTCGATATCGAGACTCACGCCGGGAGCCTCGGCGAGATCTTCGAGCGTGCGCGCGTGTTCGAGAGTGAACGGTCCGACGCGCGTGCGACGCAGTGCCGTCAGATGACCGCCGACACCCAACGTTCGCCCGAGATCACGCGCCAGCGAACGAATGTAAGTGCCGGACGAGCACTCGACGTCGACGTCGAGGTCGACAAATCCGCCCTCGATGTCGCGTCGGGCAAGAATCTCGAACGTCGACACCGTCACCGGACGCGCGGCAAGTTCGACGGTTTCACCGGCTCGTACCAGAGCGTGAGCCCGCTGACCGTCCACCTTGATGGCGCTGACACTGGCCGGGATCTGCTCGATGTCACCGGTCAGCGTCGCCACTACTGCGGCGATCTCCTCATCCGTCACGGCCGACGCATCCGTTGAGGTGAGTACTTCACCTTCCGCGTCGTCGGTGGTCGTCGACGCACCCAACCGGATGGTCGCCGAATACGCCTTGGTGGTCAGTGCCAGCAGTCCGAGCAGTTTGGTGGCACGCTCCACGCCGAGAACCAGCACACCGGTTGCCATGGGATCAAGCGTTCCCGCATGGCCGACCTTGCGAGTATTCAACAGCTTGCGGCACCGGGCCACTACGTCATGGCTGGTGAGGCCTGCTTCTTTGTCGACGATCAAGATTCCGGCGCCGACAAGTCCGGAGGAAGGCTTTTCGCGAGCTGACACGGGTCTCGATTCTGCCAGCCGGACTCACTGCACCGAAATTGCCGTCAGGATCAGTCCGTCGGACACCATCCACCTACCGTCGAATTCGGTGAGCGGCGCACCGGAGGTCGTCTCCCCCGGGACCAACAACTTGGATCGGAACGTGCCAGACGTATCCGATTCGGATTCGAACGTGATGTGTGCGTCCTCGAACCCCAACCACCGTTGTGTCAGGGGGAACCACGCCTTGTACGTGGCTTCCTTGGCGCAGAACAGGATTCGATCCCAGTGGACGCGACCGTCGCCGGCCTGCTCGCCCAGCCAGGTGCGCTCGTCCTCGATGCTGACGGCCGGAAGCACCCCGTCCGGCAACGGTCCGTGGGGTTCGGCGTCGATACCGAGCGAACGAACCTGCATCGAGTACGCCAGCACCGCGCCGCGATATCCGTCGCAGTGCGCGAGGCTGCCGACAACGCCTTTCGGCCACAACGGCGCTCCCCGCTCCCCCCGCATGACGGGGGCCGCCGGGACACCCAGTTTCCCCATGGCGGTGCGGGCAAGATTGCGCGTCGTCACGAATTCGCGACGACGCTTCTCCACCGCACGGCCGATCAGCGCCTCTTCGCTGGGATGCGGGACAAGTCCAGGCGGATCCTCGAACGCCTCGGCAATCGCGATGCCGCCGGGCAGAATCTGTTCGATCACGTGTCGGTGCCTTTCTAGCGACCCGAGCGCATACGCTCGACTTCGGCTTCCTGCTCCGGCGTCACCTTGAAGTGGCCGCCCCATTTGTTCAACGTTCCCGGCGGGTACTCCGGCACCGGCAGAATCTGCCGCAACAGTTTCTCGGGCAGGCCGCGCCGACGCCACTCCCGTGGGTATCCGAGCGACACTTCCTCGAAGCGGACGCCGTCGTAGTAGGTGGTTCGCGGGATGTGCAGGTGCCCGTAGACCGAGCACACGGCGTTGTATTTCACATGCCAGTCCGCGGTCAGCGTCGTACCGCACCACAGCGCGAATTCCGGATAGATCAGCACGTCAGTCGGTTGACGAACCAACGGAAAGTGATTGATCAGCACGGTCTTCGTACCTTCGGGCAACGCGTCCAGACGCTCCTGCGTGTACGCGATGCGGGCACGGCACCACGCGTCGCGGGTTGCGTACGGCTGCGACGACAGCAGAAATTCGTCGGTGGCGACGACGTTCTTGTCCCGCGCGATCTCGAGGCCGTGTTCCTTGTCTCGCGCCCCGACGGGCAGGAACGAGTAGTCGTAGAGCAGGAACATCGGGACGAGCGTCACCGGACCGTCTTCGCCCTCCCACACCGGGAACGGATCCTCCGGCGTGATGACGTCGATCTCGCGGCACATGTTGACCAGGTACTCGTACCGCGGAGCGCCGTGAATCTGCACCGGGTCCTTGGCCGTGGTCCACAGTTCGTGGTTGCCGGGAATCCAGATGACCTTCGCGAAGCGCGAACGCAGGAGCGTGAGCGCCCAGCGAATATCGTCGGTCTTCTCCGACACGTCGCCGGCCAGGATCAACCAGTCGTCCGGCGAGTCCGGGAACAGGTCCTCCGTCATCGGCTTGTTGCCGTTGTGACCGACATGGATGTCGCTCACTGCCATCAGCTTTGCTGCCACGATCCCTCAGCTTCCTCACTCGAACGCTCGACTGCATGTGCAGTTGTCTCGGTTCCCGTCACAGCCCACTTTCCCGACAGCGCACGCCAGGACACCGCAATCATCCGCAGTACGACAAACACGGTCAGGCCCGCCCAGATTCCGGCCAACCCCCAGTCGAAGGCCAGCGACATCCAGATTGCCGGCAGAAATCCGACCACCGCACACGCCATGGTGGCATTTCTCATGAAGGTCACATCACCGGCGCCGAGGAGAACTCCGTCGAGGGCAAACACGACTCCCGCGACCGGCATGATCGCGACGAAGAACCACCAGGCGATCGACATCTGCGCCAGCACCTCGTCGTCTGCCGTGAACAGTTGCGGGATCACCGAGTGCCCGGCGGCAAACAGAACGGCCAACAGCACTGCGAAGACCGTCGACCACACTGTGATCCGCCACGCCATTTTCTTGGCAGCAACCGCAAATCCGCCTCCCAGCGCGGCCCCGATCAGCGTCTGCGCGGCGATCGCCAATGAATCGAGAAGCAGCGCAACCAGGTTCCACAACTGCAGAACCACCTGATGCGCGCCCACCACGGCTGCTCCGAATCGCGACGCAACCGCCGCAGCCGACACGAAACAGGCTTGGAAAGCGAGGCTGCGGAGAATCAAATCGCGGCCCATGACCATCTGCGCGCGCATGATCGACACACGTGGTCTGACCGAGACTGGTTCGCGGAACAACGCCCACGCGAACAAGATGCCGGAAATACTCTGACCGACAAGATTCGCAACCGCCGAACCTTCGAGTTCGAGGCGCGGCGCACCCCATAATCCGTGAACCAGGATCGGGCACAGAACTGCCGAAATCCCCAGTCCCACAAGAACGAATCGCAGCGGACGGATCGTGTTCTGCAGCCCGCGCATCCAACCGTTGCCGGCGAGGGCTACCAGAATGAGCGGCACACCCAGTACCGCGATGCGCAACCAACTCTCGGCCGCATCCGCGATATCGGAACCGCCCGCCACCGCCGACGTCAACGGCCCGGCAATCGCCTGCACCACCGCCACCAACAGCAGCCCGATCACCAACGCCAACCACGTTGCCTGAACACCTTCACCCACCGCCTCGCGATCGCGGCCGGCGCCGTGCAGTCGAGCCGCGCGAGCGGTGGTTCCATACGAGAGGAACGTCAACTGAGTGCTCACCAACGACAAGATGAGCCCGCCCACCGCCAGACCCGCCAACGGAAGGGCTCCGAGCCGTCCCACGACTGCGATGTCGAACAGGAGATAGAGCGGCTCGGCTGCCAGCACACCTAGCGCAGGCAACGCCAACCCGAAGATACGACGGCCGGTCACGTCGACCTCGGCGCCGGATTTTGTCGCAGTTGCTGGCACAGGACTATCGGATGCGGTCACGATCGGACACTCACCCCAGTGCGGCAATCAACGCTGCAACCGTCTGCTCACTCGAATCGGTCGAGGTGTAGCCGGCCGAGAGCCGATGTCCACCGCCACCGAGTCTCTCCGCGACAGCCGAGACGTCGACATCGGTCTTCGCGCGCAACGATATCGACCAGCTGCCGGTTTCCGATTCCTTGAGCACAGCGGCAACCTCGGCTTCCGACGTCGTCCGGACGATGTCGACAACGCTCTCGATTTCCTCGGACCGCAGATCTCCGATGTCGTCTCGGCGGATTACCGCGTACACGAGACCGCGACCACCCGCAGCGCTTCGTACCAGCGTCGCCGAGCCGAGCACCGACGACAGCATCGGCAGCCAGCCGAACGGATGCGTGTCGAGAAGTTGCCGAGCGATGGTGTCGCCGTCGATACCGGTGGCTAACAGCCGGGCCGCAAGAACATGCGTCGACGGCCCGCCCCAACGGAAGGACCCCGTATCGGTCACCAGACCGGCATACAGGCAATGGGCCACGTCTCGATCGATCTCCACGCCCCAAAAATCGAACAACCGTGCCAGCAGAGCCGTCGTCGATGCTGCGGATTCGTCCACGACGTTGATCGCACCGAATTCCGAATTGGATCGATGATGATCCACGACGACAGTGCTGGCCGCACCAGCCAACCGATCCGCAAGAGCGCCCAAGCGCCCGGCGCTTCCCACGTCGACGGTGATCAGGACGTCCACTTCGGAACGCACGGAAGCCGGTGGAACCAACAGATGCAGACCGGGAAATCCGAGCATGGACTCGGGCAGGTGCGCAGGCCGGCTGAAGGCAACCTGAACCGAAACGCCCCGGCGCTCGAGCGCCAACCCCAATGCCAGACCGCTGCCGATAGTGTCTGCGTCAGGCTGGATGTGGCACAGAATAGTTGCCGTCCGAGCCGCATCCAGCACTTCGATTGCCCGCGCGAAGCCTGCCCGGCAAGGATCCTCGCAAGGGTCTCCGTCAGCGCGTGCGGTGATCGTCATCCTCGCTGCGGGTCAGTCGAGATCTCGAGCATCCGAGGCAACGACGTCGTCATCGTCGTCAGCAGCTACTCGTGGCTCCTTGTACGGATCTGCATCACCGGCAGGCTGAGCTCCCTCGCGAGCCTTGGCGAGCTCGCCGTCGGCGGCACGCGCACGAGCCAACAGCTCTTCCATGTGGCGCGCAGTGTCGGGAACGGTGTCCGCGACAAACGTCAGCGTCGGGGTGAAACGGACACCGGTGCCGGCGCCCACCTTCGACCGCAGAACACCCTTGGCCTTCTCGAGACCGGCTGCAGCAGCTTCGACGTCGGGTGCGGAATCGACCTTTTCACCCATCACGGTGTAGTACACGGTCGCATCGTGCAGGTCGTTGGTGACCTTCGTGTCGGTGATGGTCACAAAAGCAAGCCGCGGATCCTTGATCTCGTGGTCGATTGCGGTCGCGACAATCGTGCCGATTCGTTTTGCGAGCTTACGGGCCCGGGCGGGATCCACCATGATCTCTGTCTCCTTCTCCCTGGACTTTCGATTCCACGGACATTCGATTTCACGCACATCCGATACGAGATAACTCGATCGTTCACAATGTTCGATTTACAAGAATTATTACCGACACCAGTCTTGTGCATCGCCGCCCACCGACCAAATCAGTCCTCGGGACCGAAGACACGCCGACGTACGGCAAGTAACTGCATTTCCGGTCGCGCCGCAACCGCTCGCTCACAACGATCGAGTACGTCGTGCAGATGATCCATCGACGAACTGACCGCAGCAACACCGACCAAGGCGCGGCGAAGACGCCCCTGTTCCCCGGCTTCCGCCGCACTGATACCGAAACGCCGCAGTTCGGTCAGAATCGGCGACACCAGCGAACGCTTTTCCTTGAGGGAGTGGACATCTCCGAAAAGAATGTCGAACTCCAATGCACCTACGAACATATTCCCCCAGACAGTTTCTCGTCCCAGACCGCTTCCTCGTCGGCATAGCCGAATGGACTCTCCCGGACATTGTGGTCAATGTCCAGGAGAGTCCATGTCAGTCAATACTCACGAGCGCCCCCAGCGCCCGCGGCGACTACTAGTCGCGCGGCTTCTCACGAAGCTCGTAGCACTCCAGAACGTCACCGATCTTGATATCGGAGTAGGTGACGGTCAGACCACATTCGTAGCCTTCGCGAACCTCGGTGGCGTCTTCCTTCTCCCGCTTGAGCGAGGAGATGGTGACCGTCTCGGCGACAACCTTGCTGTCGCGGATGAGACGTGCCTTGGCGTTGCGACGGATGCTGCCCGACGTGACCAAGCAACCGGCAATGTTGCCGATCTTGGACGAACGGAACATCGCGCGGATCTCCGCCTTGCCCAGCTCGACCTCTTCGTACACCGGCTTGAGCAGACCCTTGAGAGCCTTCTCGACCTCGTCGATGGCCTGGTAGATCACCGAGTAGTACCGGATGTCGACACCCTCGCGGTTCGCCAGCTCGGTCGCCTTGCCTTCGGCACGGACGTTGAAGCCGATGATGATCGCGTTGGAAGCCGCTGCCAGGTTGACGTTGGTCTCCGTGACGCCACCGACACCGCGGTCGATGACGCGCAACTGCACCTCGTCGTCGATCGGGATAGCCAGCAGTGCCTCTTCGAGAGCCTCGACGGTTCCCGAGTTGTCGCCCTTGAGGATCAAGTTCAGCTGCGAATGTTCCTTCAGAGCTGCATCGAGATCGTCCAAGCTGATGCGCTTGCGGCTCTTCGCTGCCAACGCATTGCGCTTACGTGCATTGCGACGGTCAGCGATCTGACGGGCAATACGGTCCTCGTCGACCACGAGCAGGTTGTCGCCTGCACCGGGGACGGACGTGAAGCCGATGACCTGAACCGGACGCGAAGGCAGTGCCTCGTGGACGTCCTCGCCGTGCTCGTCCACCATGCGGCGGACGCGGCCGTATGCATCACCGGCGACGATGGAATCGCCGACGCGCAGCGTTCCGCGCTGGATGAGCACTGTGGCAACGGGGCCACGGCCACGGTCGAGGTGAGCCTCGATCGCAACACCCTGTGCATCCATGTCCGGGTTTGCGCGCAGATCCAGGGAAGCATCCGCGGTCAGCAGCACAGCTTCGAGAAGCTGATCGATGTGCAGACCCTGCTTCGCCGAGATGTCGACGAACATGGTGTCTCCGCCGTATTCCTCGGCGACCAGTCCGTACTCGGTCAGCTGCTGACGGATCTTGTCCGGGTTAGCGCCTTCCTTGTCGATCTTGTTGACCGCGACCACGATCGGCACGTCGGCCGCCTGGGCGTGGTTGATCGCTTCCACCGTCTGCGGCATGACACCGTCGTCGGCCGCGACAACAAGGATCGCGAGGTCGGTGGCCTTGGCACCACGAGCACGCATGGCCGTGAAGGCCTCGTGACCGGGGGTGTCGATGAACGTCACGAGACGCTCGTTGCCCTCGAGCTCGGTGAGCACCTGGTAAGCACCGATGTGCTGCGTGATGCCGCCGGCTTCGCCCTCACGGACGTTGGCCTTACGGATCACATCGAGCAGACGGGTCTTACCGTGGTCGACGTGGCCCATGACGGTGACCACAGGCGGACGGGACTCGAGGTCCTCTTCTCCGCCGGCGTCCTCGCCGTAGGTGAGGTCGAAGTGTTCGAGCAGCTCACGGTCTTCGTCCTCAGGGCTGACGACCTGAACGACGTAGTTCATTTCGCCGCCGAGAAGCTCCAGCGTCTCGTCGTTGACCGACTGCGTTGCCGTGACCATCTCGCCGAGATTGAACAGTGCC
Organism: Rhodococcus sp. ACPA4; assembly: GCF_002300185.1. Lineage (NCBI taxonomy): Bacteria > Bacillati > Actinomycetota > Actinomycetes > Mycobacteriales > Nocardiaceae > Rhodococcus > Rhodococcus sp. ACPA4. The sequence goes on along the minus strand of NZ_NSDY01000001.1, from coordinate 495,637 downwards.
TGCACAAGTGCTGCGGGGTTCGCATCGATCTTGTCTGCGAAGTCGGACAGCGACGCGCCGCGAGCGAGACGGATGGTCTCGCCGTTGCCGCGAGGCAGCCTGACGCCACCGACTGCGGGAGCCTGCATGCTCTCGTACTCGGCGCGCTTTGCCCGCTTCGACTTACGTCCACGACGAACAGCGCCGCCGGGACGACCGAATGCGCCTGCTGCAGCGCCGCGCTGACCGGGACGGCCACCGCCGCCGGGACGACCGCGGAAACCACCTGCGGGAGCTCCGCCACCGGGAGCACCTGCACCGGCACCTGCGCCGCCGCCGGGAGCTCCGCCACCGCGGTACCCACCGCCGCCGCCACCGGGACGACCGCCGGGAGCGCCACCGGGACGGCCCGGACGACCTGCGCCGCCACCGGGCGCGGGACGAGCGGAACGAGCAGGCATTGCACCCGGGTTCGGGCGAGGAGGCATGGAGCCGGGGCTCGGACGAGGTCCACCCTGACCTGCGGGCGGACGGGGTCCACCCTGGCCGGGAGCCGGACGAGGACCGCCCTGGCCGGGAGCCGGACGAGGACCGCCCTGGCCGGGAGCCGGACGGGGTCCACCCTGGCCGGGAGCCGGACGAGATCCACCCTGCGCCGCGGGACGCGGAGCGCCCGGACGAGGACCGCTCTGGCCCGGAGCCGGACGTGGTGCCGGACGCTCAGCCGGAGCCGAGGAGTACGGGTTGTTTCCGACGCGCGGAGCCTTGGGCATCGGACGAGGTCCACCGGGCTTTGCGCCGGTCGACGGTGCTGCCGGAGCAGCTGCAGCGGGAGCTGCCGGTGCCGCGGGAGCTGCCGGAGCCGGACGAGCCGGCTTCGGAGCGTTGCTGGGTGCAGCGGGCGCATTGAACGTCGGCGTGGGGACTGCCGGCGTCGTAGGAGCCGGTGCTGCGGGAGCGGACGGTGCTGCCGGGGCCGGAGCTGCAGCAGCCGGGGCTGCCGGTGCTGCGGGAGCCGGTGCGGCCGGCTTGGGGCCGGGACGCTGCCCGGGACGCGGTGCGCCGGGCTTTGCTGCCGACGGCGACGGTGCGCCGGGCTTCGCTGCGGGCTTTGCCGCTGCGTCACCGGACGCGGGCTTGGTTTCTGCACCACCGGCAGACGGGAATGATTCCCGCAGACGACGTGCGACGGGCGCCTCCACTGTGGATGACGCAGACTTTACGAACTCGCCCTGCTCTTTGAGCGTTGCGAGTAGTTCCTTGCTGGTAACACCGAGCTCTTTAGCCAACTCGTGTACGCGGGCCTTGCCTGCCACTGCTCTCCTCACTGATGAGGTCGAGCAGGAGGCATCCCACAGATGTGGGTCCCACACGACCTCGGGTTATAGCCGATGGACGTTCATCGTTGGTGCTTCACGGTGTGCTCATGAGTGCTTGTGCCTGTTCTTCTCGAGAGGTACTGCTTTTGTGTGAACTGCGTCGACCAGCTGGTCGACAGCGGACGTGTCCAGATTTCCGGACACTCGCAGTGCTCTGCTGAATGCTCGGCGCCGCTCTGCCAGGCTCAGGCAACTCGGATCCAGGTGCAGCCATGCACCTCGACCGTGGAGCCTTCGCAATACGTCGGGGACAAGCAGGGAACCCTCCGGCCCCTGCCCACCAACCACGACCCTCAACAGATCGGCAGCCGACCCTTGTTCCCTGCATCCCACACACGTTCTGACCGGCGAACCGGGCGTCGCGCGCGCAAAATCCGAGGACTCACGTCGAACCATCGTCTACTCTACCGTCGAACTGTCTGGAACACTGCATTCCACCGTTATCCGTTTGACGCGCCGGAGCGATCCGACGCGTCGTCGACCGGTGCTGCATCGCTTCGAATATCGATACGCCAACCGGTCAACCGTGCAGCAAGGCGGGCATTTTGACCCTCCTTGCCGATGGCCAGCGACAGCTGGAAATCAGGCACGATAACCCGAGCTGCGCGGGCATCGAGGTCGACAACAGTGACGGAGACCACTTTCGACGGCGAGAGCGCATTGCCCACAAATGTCGCGGGGTCCTCGTCGTAGTCGATGATGTCGATCTTCTCGCCCGCAAGTTCGCTCATGACGTTACGCACGCGCTGCCCCATGGGACCGATGCATGCACCCTTCGCATTGAGCCCGTGAACGCGCGACGCAACCGCGATCTTGGAACGGTGACCAGCTTCGCGGGCAACATTGATGATCTCGACGCTGCCGTCGGCAATTTCGGGAACCTCGAGTGCAAACAGCTTCCGAACCAGGTTCGGGTGGGTGCGCGACAGCGTGATCTGCGGGCCGCGCGCGCCGCGGGCAACCCCGACGACGTAGCACTTGATGCGCTCGCCGTGCTCGTAGCTTTCACCCGGAACCTGCTCGGCCGGCGGGAGCAGGCCTTCGGTGCCATGCGCGTCGCTGCCGATTCGCACGACAACCATGCCACGCGAGTTCGCGCGGGTGTCTCGCTGGATCACACCACCAACGATTTCACCTTCGTGCGTCGAGTACTCGCCGAAACTGCGCTCGTGCTCGGCATCACGCAGACGCTGAAGAATCACCTGACGCGCGGTGGTCGCCGCGATCCGGCCGAAGCCCTCGGGGGTGTCGTCCCACTCGGCGCCCACCATATTTCCGTCGGAGTCGGTGTCGTGAGCCATGACTCGCACCGATCCGGTCTTGAGATTGACGTCGATCCGAGCGTTCTGCTTGTGGCCCTCGGTGTGTCGGTATGCCGTCAGCAGCGCAGTCTGGATCGTGGCGATCACCGTTTCGATCGGGACGCCTTTTTCGGCCTCGATCGCTCGCAACGCTGCAATGTCGATATTCACTTGTCGAACCCTTCTTCGTTATCTACGTCTTCTACGTCTTCTTCGGAATCGAGCACCTGTGCATCGGACTCGTCGAGGTCCGTATGCACTGCCCGACCCTCCGGGATTCCTCCGGCAAGCTCCAGCTCTGCGTCGCTCGGCTTCGAAAACTCGACCTGCACAACAGCTTTCTGCACGTCTGCCAGTGGTATCTCGCGGACTGTCAGCCCGCCGCGACCGTTCATCACCACTGCAACCGAATCCTCGCCGAGGACACCGATTCGACCGACGACGGTCTCGTCGGCAAGATCGATGCGTGCTTTGCGCCCACGTGCGCGACGCCAATGTCGCTCTGCTGTCAGCGGCCGATCGATCCCGGGCGACGTGACCTCGAGCGTGTACGGCGCTTCCCCGATTTCCTCGAGGCTGTCGAACAACTCGGAGACGAGCCGACTGATCTCGGCAGCGGCATCCAGTTCGATACCGGCGTCACTGTCGACCATGATGCGAACGGCGCTGTGCTTGCCCGCATTAGTGACTACGACGTCCTCGACGTCGTAGCCCTTGGACTGCACGAGTTCGGAGACCAGCTCGATAACCCTGTCCTTGGATGGCACCGGCATCTCGCGAACTCCTCGTTTCAGTTGTCGTCGACTCGCATCGACTCGATGTTGTCAGTCTGCGTGGCTCAGGCCTGTGTGATGCAGGTCTCGAAGTAGCAGGTACCCAGTTTGTGGGCATGCCAAAGACACCATTCGCCACACTGTCCGGCCAAGCATCCAAGAGTACCGCCCCTTCGAGATGCCTGCGACCAGACCGACCGTTACACATCACACGTGAACACGTTTGCCTGATTCGAACGAATCGCGCGGTACCTGGCACCATGGACGAGTGCTGACGCCCTTATCCACCACCTCCCACTCCCGCCGGAGTGCGCTGAAGATCGCAGGTGCGGCGTCGATCGGCGCCATCGCCTTCGCGGCCACAGCGTGTACTGACAACGGCTCCGCCCAGGCCGCCGTAGAAGTCGACCAGCTGACCTCGCAGGCCGATCGCGCACGAGCAGACGCCGCCGCTGCAAGCAATTCGATCGCGCTCGCACCGGAACGTGTTGCCGCGCTCACGACGATCAGCGCGGAGCGCACCGCTCATGCCGATGCCCTCGACGCCGAGATCGCGCGAGCGGCAGGCGGGGGTACCGGCACCACGTCAACGCCGTCAGCGTCGTCGACCGCGCCCGCAGCGCCCGCGGGGATCGACGCTGTGCGCGCGTCGTTAGCGGAGTCCGCTCGCAGCGCTGCCGATCTCGCCCGGACGACATCCGGCTATCGCGCCGGACTGCTCGGTTCGATCAGCGCGGCGTGCGCCACCCAGGCGGCGGTACTGCTGCCATGAGCATTCTGCGCACATCGACAACCAGTGATTCAGCCGTGCTCGACGCCATCGAATCCGAGAACGCCGCAATCTTCGCTTACGGCGTCGTGGCAGCGTTCTCCAACCCGGCTCGGGCCAACGAGGTTGCCACCCACATGGCGACCCACCGGGCGCGCCGCGACGCTTTGTCCGTCATTGCCGTCGACGCGGGCCTCACTCCCCCGATTGCCGCCGCCGGCTACGACATCCCTTTCCCGGTCACCGACGCCATCACGGCGGCGCAGTTGGCGGCACAGATCGAAGCCGACACCGCAACTGCGTATCGCGCGTTGATCGAACAGGCCGATTCCGACGATCTCCGCACTTTCGGAGTCGAGGCGCTCACAGACGCCTCGATCCGCGGGGCCGGCTGGAATCTCGCACTCGGGACAACTCCCGCAACATCGGCGTTTCCCGGCGAATAGTGCTGTGCGCCTTGATTAACCGCCCGCGGTTGATAAAGGCGCACAGCAAAACTCACTTCCGAGTCGGCACAAACCACGCCGCCACTACCGCGACCAGTACAAAACATCCGCCGACTCGCAGAGCGGGAGTCAGTGCTTCGCTGTATCCCAGCGGCGTCAACGCTCCACCTGCGGCCAGGAACACCGCTGTCAGGACTGCGATTCCCAATGCGACGCCGATCTCGCGAAGTGTTGCGTTGGTCGAACTGGCCGTGCCGTGATCCGGCGCGTCCATGTCGACGAGTACCGCGGTGGCATTGGGCGCGAAGGTCAGCCCCATGCCGATTCCGGCCATGAGAAGTGCGGGGACGAGTGACGCGTACGTGGCGTCGGGACCGATGCGAGCAGCCAACCAGAACAACGCGCCGGCTTGCAGACCGAGACCGGTGAGAAGCAGCGGCCGCAGTCCCACTTTCGGGGCGAGGAAGCCCGCGAGCGGCGCAAAAACCATCGGCGCCGCCGTCCACGGAAGCGTCCGCAACCCGGCTTCGAACGGTGTGAACCCCATCGCGATCTGGAGGTACTGCGAGAGCAGGAACACCGCACCGAAGATGCCGATCGAGAAGGTCAGTCCGATCACGTTTGCCATCGAGAAGCTTCTGGATCGGAACAGACGCAACGGCATCACGGGGTGCGACGTGGTTCGTTCGCGAACGATGAACAGCCCCAAGGCAACTACGGCACCCACCAGCGATGCGACAACACCGAAGGAACCCCAACCGTCGTCGTTTCCGTGAACGATGCCCCAGACAGCGAGGAACACACCAAGTCCGGCCAGCGCGACCCCGGCGACGTCCAAAGGTTGCTTCCGCCCTGCCGATTCGCGCAGTGCATACATTGCGAGCGGAACTGCGACGATTGCTACCGGCACGTTGATCCAGAAGATCCCTTGCCACGAAAAACCGTCGACCACAGCGCCGCCCACCACCGGACCCATCGCGATACCGAGGCCCGATACTCCACCCCAGATGCCGATTGCCATGGCGCGCTTGGCTTCCGGAACCGCAGCCACGAGCAGTGTCAGCGAGAGCGGCATGATGGCAGCAGCGCCGACGCCTTGAACGGCGCGTGCCGCGATCAACAGTCCTGCCGATGTCGAGAGCGCGGAGGCAATTGACGCCGCGGTGAACAGTCCGATCCCGCCGACGAACATGCGTCGCCTACCCCAGCGATCGCCGAGCGTCGTCGCCGACAACATCAGCGTCGCAAACGCAAGCGTGTACGCATTCATGAACCACTGCAACTGGCTCACGGACGCATTCAGATCTTTCTCGATCACCGGCAATGCGCTGGTCATCACGAGATTGTCGAGGGTTGCCATGAACATCGGCAGGGACGCCGCGACGATCGCAATCGCAACCGGTACTGATCGCCTGCGGGTCCCTTCCGAACCGGGTGCGGCACCGGCATTCGCCAAAACAGTCATTGCACGCCTTCGATTAGGTATCAGTTGATTACTTATTCGACGCTAAGTTATCAACTGATAACCTGTCAATATGCCGAGCGAAGATTCCGCCCCACCCAAGCGAAGGATGAGCGCGCCCCAGCGCCGGGCACTTGTCCTTGCAGCAGCCACCAGGGCCTTCGCCCGCGGCGGATACTCCGGCACCAGCACCGATGCGGTCGCGAAGGAAGCCGGTGTCTCGCAGCCGTACATCGTGCGCATGTTCGGAACGAAAGCAGAACTGTTCCGGGCGGTGTTCGCGCGAGCACTCGACGAAATCGTCCGAACCTTCACCGAAAAGCTGGACACACTTGATATCGAGCCTGACGATCCGGAGTTCTGGGCCGAACTCGGTTCCGCCTACGGCGAGCTGATCCTGGACCGCGACCTACTGCTCGTCATGCTGCACGGGTTCGCCACCGGCACAGACGACATCGCCACCGTCTCACGGTTCGCGATGTCGAAGATCTACAGCCTGGTGCGTGATCGAACCGGTTGCACCCCCGAGCAGGCCCGGATGTTCATCGCCAACGGCATGCTCATCAACAATCTGCTCGCGATGAAAGCGCCGGACCGCATCGACGAGGATCCCGCGTTAGCGGAACTGTGCGTCAGCGTCTTCGGCGAATCGGCCGCAACAACACTCTCCGCCACCGGCACCGCGCCTGCATCCGACTCGGACACCTGACCGGCCACTGGGATTTACGTCACATGTGTGATGGAACGCACCATAGAGTCGGGTTCCGACACATCACGTAAAACCGGACGAAAAGGACCGACGTTGGATCTTGCACAACGCATCGACGCCCTCGAGCAGATCGAAGAGATCAAAAAGCTCAAGTACAACTACTGGCGCGCCTGTGATGCCAAGGACCCGGTCGCGTTCCGCAACAGTTTCATCAAGAGCGGCGCGTCCATCGACTACGGCCAGCTGGGAGCATTCGACGACGCGGGCCCGATGGCCGACATCTTCACTGCAGTCGCCCTGCGCAAAGTCGACGGCCACTACGCGGTCCTCGACATGCACCACGGACTTCACCCCGATATCGAAATAACTTCGGAGACTTCCGCGCTCGGACGATGGACGCTGCAGTTCCGCCAGATCGACACCGTCGCTCGGACTCAGAAATTGATGACGGGCGAATACGAAGACGCGTATGTGATCGAGGACGGGGCGTGGAAGATGAGTCGCTGCCACTTCACGGAGACGTGGTCGATGACCACTCCCCTGTCAGCCGAGACCGTCCTCGCCGAGGGATCAGTGGGGAGCCAAGAATGACTGGATCAAAAGTTGCACTGGTAACCGGCGCGAGTCGCAGTGTCGGCAAAGGAATCGCGTTGGCGCTGGGCAGCGACGGCTGGACCGTGTATGTGACCGCGCGCGGTGAAGTCGGCACCAACAGCCCACTCGACGCTGCAGCTGCGGAGATCACCGAGCGTGGTGGCCGGGGAATCGCCGTGCAGTGTGATCACAGCGATGATCAGCAAATCGTTGATCTCTTTGCCCGCATTGCCGACGAGCAGTCCGGGCGTCTCGATCTCCTCGTCAACAACGTGTGGGCCAACCCTGCCGGCTACGCAGGTTTCACGGATCCGTTCTGGAAGCGCCCCGTCGCCGACTGGGACTCCCTGATCGGGATCGGTTTGCGCGCGCATTACGTCGCGTCCGTGGAAGCCGCAAAGTTGATGGTCCCGCGCGGAAGCGGTGTCATCGGCCATATCTCGTCGTTCGGCAGCCGCGGATACCTGCACTCGGTGCTGTACGGAATGTCGAAGACCGGCCTCGACAAGATGGCCGCGGACATGGCCGTCGAGTTGAAAGGAACCGGAGTCACCGCACTGTCCTTCTGGCTCGGTTTGATTCGCAACGAGCGAATGGAAGCCAGCGGAATGGAGAGCTTCGAGGGCTTCTCCCTCGCCGAAGCGGAAACCCCGGAGTTCGTCGGGCAGGTCATCACGGCACTGGCCAACGATCCCGACGTCAACTCCCGCAGCGGGCACACGCTGATCACCGCGGAAACTGCACTCGACTACGGAATCACCGACGCCAACGGCAAGCAGCCGGCGTCACATCGTGCTGCATTCGGTGGCGGCCCGCTCTTCTGAGCCACGCACACCGGACGCCGTAGCGGCGTCGCGCACCCTCGCGGTGCCCGGCGCCGCTACGCGCGCCTTGAGCGCAAGCCACGCGCAGCCGATCACCACGATGCCGCCCGCGACGATGGACAGCGACAATTCCTCGCCCAGGATCAAGGCCGACCACGCGATGCTGAGAACCGGTTGAACCAGCTGCGTCTGACTGACTGTGGAGATCGGCCCCATCGCCAGGCCTCGGTACCAGGGGAAGAAACCGAGAAACATGCTGATGGCACCGAGGTAGGCAAACGCGAGCCATGAATTGGCGTCGGCGTGGACGGGCGTATTCACCACCGACACAACGGTCATGGTGGCCGTAACGGGCAGTGCGAGAATCAACGCCCAGGCGATTGTCTGCCATGATCCGATTTCGCGGGCCAGCAACGCTCCTTCGGAGTACCCGAGAGCAGCACAGATCACTGCCCCGACGAGCAGAAGATCGGCGAGGTGGAACGAACCGAGTCCGCCGCCTGCACATGCGACGAACACTGCCACCGATATCGCGCCGGCCGCACTCGCCCACCAAAATGCCTGACTCGGCCGTTCTTTCCCCCGAACTACGGCCAGTACGGCCGTCGCGGCAGGCAATAGCCCGATCACGACGGCGGCATGACTGGCCGGTGATGTTTGCACTGCAAACGTGGTGAGTAGAGGGAACCCGAGAACGACTCCGATGGTGACAAGGGCAATCCGTGCCCATTGCCGAAGGCTGGGAATGGCGGCGCGCGAAGCCAGCAGCGCAATCGTCGCCAACCCTCCCGCCACTACAGCCCGGCCGGCGCCGATGAACAACGGATCAAGGTCAGCGACTGCGATTCTGGTCAGTGGAACCGTGAACGAAAACGCCAGAACTCCCAAGAGCCCCCACCACCGACCCGATAGCGGTGCCGATTCGTTCACGATAGCGCTACTATTGTCATTCATGTCCCACGATAGCAGTAGCCGACGGGTAGTCGACGGCTTACGCACGCTGATCACGTCGTCGACCGCCGGAATGCAACTCCCCTCCACTCGGGCGCTGGCCGCAACGCACGGCGTGGGGCCTGTCACTGTGCAGCACGCAATCCGCCAACTCGTGGGTGAAGGCCTGGTTGAAACCCGCCCAGGTTCGGGAAATTTCGTCGCCCGCACGCGAACGCCTCAGATATCCGACTATTCTTGGCAGACAACCAGTCTCGGGCCGAGCCGGGTCGACGCCAATCCCATCGGATCAAGCATGCTCACGGTTACGGCAGACACGATCTCGCTGCACAGCGGCTACCCAACGGACGAGTTGCTTCCCCTTCGTCAGATCCGCGGAGCACTGTCGAGGGCTGCGCGGAGCTCACATGCGGCACGTCGACCGCACACCGCAGGGCTTGGAGAACTCCGCGAGTGGTTCGCCCACGAGCTCACCACGGGCGGCGCTACCACGGTGCGCGATTCCGACGTCCTGATCACACCGGGTGGGCAGAGCGCACTGTCTTCGACGTTCCGCGCGCTTGCAGGTCCCGGCGATGCCATCGTGATGGAGTCGCCCACGTACTGGGGTGCCATCGCAGCAGCCAAACAGGCCGGGCTGACCGTTGTGCCCGTCGCCCGCGGGACGCACGCGCCGGATCCGGATGATCTTGCCAGCGCGTTCGAACTCTCCGGGGCGCGCTTGTTCTATGCGCAACCACATTTTGCCAACCCAACCGGAGCACTCTGGTCGGACGCTGAGAGGCAATCGATCATGAAGGTCGTGCGTGATCACGGCGTATTCATGATCGAAGACGACTGGGCGCACGATTTCGGAATAGACAAGGACGTCACTCCCCTGGCTGCGAACGACCCCGACGGTCACGTGATCTACGTCCGGTCGCTCACCAAGAGCACGTCTCCGGCACTACGGGTCGCGGCCGTTGTTGCACGCGGTCCGGCGCGACGACGAATCGAAACCGATCGCACCATCGATGACCTGTACGTTTCCGGGATTCTCCAAGCTGCGGCGGTCGACGTCCTCACCCAACCTTCGTGGGTTACTCATCGGCGAAACGTTCGCGAACTACTGCGCGAACGGCGTGACCATCTGATCCGCGAATTGGATACTCATGCACCGGAACTCACGCTCACCCACAAACCCGCCGGTGGTCTCAACTTATGGCTTCGCCTGCCTGAGGGTTTCGATTCCGAAACGTTTGCAACCAGGTGCCTCACGCACGGCCTCTCGATTTCCCCTGGGGCCGAGTGGTTTCCGGCGGAACCAACCGCCGCATACATTCGTCTGAACTTCGGCGGTTCACATCCAGATCGTTTCGAGGAAGCCGCCCGGATCCTGGCCGCTCAACTCGTCCCGAAATGAGGGCGCCACAACGCTGGCCAGCCTGTCGAACACCGCTGTAGTCTCAGGTGATGGCACTCTCCGAGAATGAGCGTGAACAGTTTCTGGCCGAGCCGCACGTAGCAGCGCTGTCGGTGGCGAACAATTCCGAGCGCGGTCCGTTGACAGTCCCCATCTGGTATCTCTACTCACCAGGTGGCAGCCCCTGGATTCTCACGGGAAAAGGATCGAAAAAGGCCCAGCTCATAGAGTCTGCTGGGCACTTCTCCCTCATGGCTCAACGACTCGAGCCGACCATCCGCTATGTGAGCGTCGAAGGTTCCGTCGACAAAATCGTGCCAGGAACCGATGAGATGCTGGTCGAAGTATCGCGGCGATATTTGACCCCGGACAAGGTTGACGGATATCTCGACTTTGCCCGCTCTCAACTGGGTGAGCAAGTCGCGATCCACATGAATCCGCACACCTGGCTGTCCGCCGATCTCGGCGCTCTCTAAACACAGACGACGCAGGCTCGGCGCGCCGGTATCGGTGCGCCGAGCCAATGACGTCAGCTCTCGGTGAAGAACCGCACCCGGTTGATCCGATGCCCCGAGGGCTCGAATCCGAAGAGCGCGATGGCCGGTTCACCGCAGACGACAACGCTTGCCGTGACCGTGCGGCCGGCAGCGAGGACCTTGCCCCCGCTCACGCCAGTCAGAAGATCGTTGGCGTCTGCGGTAGACAGGTTCGTGCCCGCCGGAAGCTCGACCGGAATGGGCGGAATCCGGCCGACCTTTGCGGCGTCGAGGAATCGTGTTGCCGCCCGCTTGCCCTTGGACCCGACCCCGAGGATGCCGCTGGAGAAGCCAATCGCTCCCCCGATCCCCTGGTTGGACAGCAACTGCGGCGTGAGCTTGGCCGCAGCCTTGACGCCTGCTGCGCCCGCGGTGGCAAGCTGACTCAACATGGTCGCCAATTCCCAATGGGCGTAGAGGGTTCCGATCTGCAACGAATCCGGCTCGCCGACCAGGTCGTAGCGCAGATGCATCGGCACGTTCAGTACAACGCCCGTCGACATTTCGGTGGCGAGGCTGAGGTCGCGCCACACTGTTCGGCCACACACTATGTCGCGCTCGACATGGAACGTGATGGTATTCGGGGCGATGAATGTGTCGTAGAACTTCTCGATCGACGCCCGCCCGTTGTGCGGGCGCGAACCAACCGGATCGTTGACCTGACCATCCGAGCTGAACAGCGAGACCCACGCCGAACGATCGTGTGCGCCGACAGCTTTGGGAGATCCCTCGACTACCGCCATCAACTGATCGCGGGTTGCCACCGCGCTCATGCGCGCATCTCGTACGCGCCGTCGTAGGCCTTGACCTGCTGCCACACGCGGTCGAAGCGCTCACTGTCTACGAGGGGTTTGCGCACAGCTGCGAGCGCCCAAGCTTGCTGTTCCGGTGTCGACGACGGTTTCCCGTGCAGCGCAATCGCATAGCCGGAGAAATCGCGAATCTGGAAGTCGAAGATCTGATCCACGACATCGGCGTCGAGTCCGGCGATTTCGGCCTGCTCGAGGATCAGATGCCCGTACACGACGAGCGAGAACAGGTGCCCGACGTTGAGCATGAAATCGAGATCCTTTTGCTGCGCCGCGTCCGGGGCCGCCGACGTCAGCAGTTCGGTCAACGCGATCGCCTGCTCGTAGAAACGAGCGACATTCGGGATACCGGAGTGCTTCTCGTACACCGGCTTCCACTCGTGGAACTGAATTTTCGCGGCGCCGCGAGTCGGTCCCTGATTCCAGAAGAACTCGTCGTCCGCAGCGTCGTCGCGCGTGACAATCTCCGGGAACTCTGCCGGATTGAAGAGGTAGTTCGGCAAGAACTTGAGGATCAAGCCGACATTGACGTGAACGGTGCCTTCGAGCTTGGGCAGTGTGCCGATCACCTGCGCGGCTTCGCGGAAGTACGTGGACTTCTCGTAGCCCTTGGCAGCAATCACGTCGTGCAGAAGTCCGACAACGCGCTCACCTTCTGAGGTGACCTTGGCCTTGGTCATCGGGTTGAACAGAAGGTAGCGACGGTCATCGAGACTCGCACTGCGGAAGTAGTCGACAGCCCGCGCGCTGAACTGCTTCATCGCAACCAGCCGGGAGTACGCGTCGACAAACGCCGCTCGGACGTGAGCGAAGTCGGTGACGGGATTTCCGTACAGAATTCGGTTCTGCGCGTGGGTGATTGCCTCGAAGAACGCGTGCTCGCTGATTCCGATCGAACCGGTGCAGAGGTTGAACTTTCCGACGTTCACGGTGTTGAGCGCTGCCTCGAACGCCGCGACACCGGTGTGCAGGATGTCTTCCTCGCGGACCGGGTAGTCCTCCAACCGGAAGTTGCTGACGTACATCTGACCACGGAGGACGTTGTCGACGAGGTGGTAGTTCGGGTGCGCGCTGTCCGCAACGAAGAACACGTACCCCTCGGGTCCGTCGACATCGGTGCGACGGCCGAATACCGACACCATTCCGGCGACGTTGCCGTTGCCGATGTAGTACTTCTCACCGCTGGCCCGGAAGGCAACGTCGCCGTCGGCCGGAGTGAGAAGCATGTCGGTGGAGTAGACGTCGGCGCCATGGTCGCGCTCGGAGAGTCCGAACGCCATGACTCCGCCGTCGGCGAGTTCCTGCGCTGCACGCTTCTTTGCGGCGTCGTTGTCACTCATCCAGATCGGTCCGAGTCCGAGGATCGTGACCTGCCACGCGTACCAGTACGCGAGTCCGTAAAAGCCGAAGACCTCACTCAGTGCCGCATTGCGGGCACCGTCCCAGCGACGGTTCTCGTCGCCGTCGGCGTAGGCCGCCGGAGTCTGGAATGTCGCGAACAACTTCTCCTTCTTGACGAAGTCGAGGAAGTCCGACACCCAAACAGCTTCGAGATCGTCATGCAGGAGCTGATTCTTGCCACGGCTTTCGAACCATTCGACTGTTGCCAGCAGCAGCCTGCGAGTCTCGGGATCAAAACGGGCAAAATCTTCGGTGTGGGGGTTGAACAGCAATCCGTCGGTGTCAGACACGTCATACCTTTCGTCGATGCCGTAAACCTACCAGTGAGTAACTTAGGTTGGGAAGAGTTCACGAAGCCGGCGCGGTCCTCCGCGACGGCAATAGATCCGCCGGATTCCACACCCCCGTCCGAGCCCGCGTCAGCGGATAACACGCCACTCCGAGAAGTAACGCCGACATGTGCCCGACCGCAGTAAATGTCGTAGCAAAGATCAACGGCACCGCATAGAAAATCACTGCTGCGCCGAGGTAGACGTAACGCCAGGGCTTCGAAATCCGGTACACGAGAACACCGACGACACCGGCCAATCCGTAGCTGACCCCGACGTCGAGAGTGTTGACCGCCGACTCTGCGACATATCCGTGCCGAATGCCTTCGTAGAGAACACCTTCACTGATGTAGGTGGCGCCGACGTGCGCGATCACGACAACGCACAACCACCGCCACGTCCCGAGCCAGCGCTCTGCCGTGGCATGAAAAACAGTGAACAGAACCAAATACCCCAGCCAGCCACCACCTTCGAGCCAGAAGGCACTCGAGAACAGGACGCGGATCGGGTCTTCGGAGAGGTGATGCAGATTAGTGGAGCGTTTACCGAGAAAGTGTTCCTCGACATTGTCGGGAAGATGCCGCAGGAACAGTGTGGTGAAGAGCAGGGCCAACAACCAGATATACGTCCCGGGTGCGCTCCGCACCCACTGCCATACCGCCTTTGCTGCCCCCAGCATCCTCACCGCTTCGAGTGTGCGCTCACTCGTTGACTACTGCAACGGCGAACCCGTCCCACCCTTTCGATCCGACAGTCTGGATCGCGGTGCCGTCGAGTCGCGGTTCGGCCGCGATCATCTCGAGGACGGCACGACTGGCCTTGACTCGCTCGTCGTCGATGTCCGGATTCGAGACGTGTCCCCCACGCACGACGTTGTCGACGACGATGACGGTTCCCGGGTGGGACAGCGCAAGGGCCCACCGGACGTATTCGCTGTTGTTTTCCTTGTCCGCGTCGATGAACACCAGGTCGAAGGGACCGAGTTCTTCTTTCGCGATCAACGGGAGGCTGTCGAGGGCAGCGCCGACGCGGATGTCGACCCGATCGGCGAGTTCGGCGCGTTCGATGTTGGCGCGCGCTACCTCGGCGTGTGCCGGCTCGAATTCGAGACTGATGACGCGTCCCGACGGTCCGACGGCGCGGGCCAACCAGATGGTGCTGTACCCGCCGAGGGTTCCGATTTCGAGGACGTTGCGCGCCAGGCACATTCGAGCAAACAGATGGAGCAACTTGCCTTGGTTCGGCGCTACGTCGATAGGCGGCAGGCCGGCCGCGGTGTTGGCGGCGAGTGCCGCATCGAGGACCGGATCTTCACCTACCAACGTGGAGACAAGGTAACCGTCGACTTCTGCCCAATCCGGTTCGCGTTCCATAGCCACGATTGTGGCAGAAAAGAAGGGCCGCCGCAGACACCTCGAACAGTGTCTGCGGCGGCCCGCACATCTTCTGGGATCAGCCGCGAACTGCGGCGATGATCTCCTCGATTGCCGAATCGGCGTCGATTTCGCGGCTTTCGCCGGTGAAGCGGTCGCGGATTTCGACCTTACCGTCGGCCCAACCACGGCCGACGACAACGATCAGCGGAACACCGATCAGCTCGGAGTCCTTGAACTTCACGCCGGGCGATGCCTTGCGGTCGTCGAGGATCACTTCGAGTCCGGCACGGTCGAGTTGCGCCGCGAGGCCTTCGGCGCCTTCGCGAGCGGTCTCGTCCTTGTTCGCGATGACGAGGTAGACGTCGGCCGGTGAGACCTCAGCGGGCCAACGCAGGCCCTTCTCGTCGTGGTGCTGCTCGGCGATGACGGCCACGAGGCGCGAGACGCCGACGCCGTACGAACCCATGGTCGGGCGAACCGGCTTGCCGTTCTCGGCGAGGACGTCGACGTTGAACACATCGGTGTACTTGCGGCCGAGCTGGAAGACGTGACCGATTTCGATACCGCGGGCCGAGACCAGCGTGCCGGCTCCGTCGGGAGATGCGTCGCCGTCGCGAACCTCGGCGGCTTCGATGGTTCCGTCGGGTATGAAGTCGCGACCGGCAACAAGGCCGACAACGTGCTTGCCGTCTTCGTCGGCGCCGGTGATCCAGCTGGTGCCATCCACGACGCGCGGATCAACAAGGTAACGAACACCGTTGGCCTGCAGTGCCTTCGGGCCGATGTAGCCCTTGGCCAGGAACGGGTTGTTCTTGAAGTCGGTCTCGGTGATCATCACGAACTCGGCGGGCTCGAGCGAAGCTTCGAGGCGCTTTTCGTCGACCTCACGGTCGCCGGGGATGCCGATGCCGAGAAGTTCCCATTCGCCGCCGGGCAGGCGGGTCTTGACCATGATGTTCTTGAGGGTGTCGGCAGCGGTGATCGTGCGGCCGAGGTCGGCACCGTTCGCCCAGTCCACCAGGGTGTCGATGGTGGGGGTGTTCGCGGTGTCGTAGACCTTGGCCTCAGGCAGACCGTCGAACGGAATAGCCTCGGGCACAACCGTCTTGACGGCCTCGACATTTGCGGCGTAACCGGATTCGAGGCAGCGCACGTAGGTGTCTTCGCCGATCTCACTCTCGGCGAGGAACTCCTCGGATGCGCTGCCGCCCATCGCGCCCGACGTAGCCGAGACGATGACGTACTTGACGCCCAACCGCGTGAAGATCTTCTCGTACGCGTCGCGGTGAGCTTGGTACGACGCCGTCAGACCCTCGTCGGTGAGGTCGAAGGAGTACGAGTCCTTCATGACGAACTCGCGGCCACGCAGAATGCCGGCGCGCGGACGCTCTTCGTCGCGGTACTTGGTCTGTACCTGGTACAGAGTGACCGGGAAATCCTTGTAGGAGTTGTACTCACCCTTGACCGTCAGAGCAAAGAGCTCCTCGTGGGTCGGGCCGAGCATGTAGTCGTTGCCCTTGCGGTCCTTGAGGCGGAACAGTCCGGCGCCGTATTCGGTCCACCGGTTGGATGCCTCGTAGGGTTCACGCGGCAGCAATGCGGGGAGCAGGATTTCCTGGCCGCCCATGGCATTCATCTCTTCGCGGACAACGCGCTCGACCTCGCGCAGCACCCGCAATCCCAGTGGCAACCACGAGTAGACGCCTGGAGCGATTCGGCGCACGTAGCCGGCGCGAACCAGCAGTTTGTGGCTCGCAACTTCGGCGTCCGAGGGATCGTCACGCAGGGTACGCAGGAACAGGTGGGACAGACGGGTAATCACGAGGTACAAGGATAGTCGGCGCTGTACCGTCCGCGGGCGTCGGTACGGTATCGGGGTGCTTGTATTGCTGCCTCCCTCAGAAACCAAGTCCGACGGCGGCAAGGACGCGCCCCTCGATCTGGCTGAACTGTCGATGCCCCAGTTGACCGAAACGCGCGAATTGCTGGTGCAGACGCTCGTCGATCTAGCCGCCGATGTCGACGCCTCGTGCCAGGCGCTGGGGCTCGGACCGACCCAGGCGGACGAGGTGGAACGCAACGCGAAACTGTGGGTCTCGGCAACCCGCCCCGCGCTGCAGCGCTACACCGGTGTGCTGTTCGATGCCCTTGACGCGAAGTCGTTCACGCGCGCTCAGAAGGCCAAGGCACTGGATCGAATCGCTATCGGTTCTGCCCTGTTCGGTGCCGTCCGCGCAGGTGATCTGATTCCCGCCTACCGCCTCTCCGGCGGGTCCAAGCTGCCGGGGATGGGGACGCTGCGCTCGCTGTGGAAGCCGGAGCTGCCGAAGGCCTTGGCCGCCGAAGCCGACGGCCTTGTCATCGACCTACGATCCGGCACGTACCAAGACCTCGGACCTGTTCCGGACGCCTTGATCGCAACGGTCCTCACCGAGAAGCCGGACGGCAGTCGCACCGTGGTCAGTCACTTCAACAAGCATCACAAGGGTCTGCTCGCGCGCGCCCTGGTGGTCTCGCGCGCCGAACCCAGCGACATCAAGGGAGTTGCCCGAGTCGCATCGAAGGCGGGCCTGCGCGTGGAAATCGCATCGGACCGCGAATTGATCATCCTGACGGATTGATGACTTCACCAGCCGATCAACCCTGCACCGCAAAGTCAGCTGGACGGTTTGTGCACAGCACTTCTGAAGACGGAATGTCGGAGGACGACTGCGCGTACGAAGACGATCCGATCGGACCGCGATAGTAGGGTGCCGATCGGGACGACCCGGAAGTGTGGGTGTCGAAGGAGGCGCCATGATCGCGGAGTTGAACAGACTGGTCGAACTCGTCGAGGATCGTCTGAACGACGACCTCGATGTGGCTTCATTGGCGACTGAGCTCGGCACGACGGAATACCACCTCCGGCGGATGTTCTCGTCCCTGGCAGGCATGCCGCTGTCGGAGTACATCCGGCGTCGCCGCATGTCGGTCGCAGCGGCAGACGTTCTCGGAAACGGGAACCTGCTGAGCATCGCGGTCCGCTACGGCTACGGGTCGACCGAAGCCTTCGGCCGAGCATTCCGATCCGTGCACGGCGTCAGCCCCGGCGACGTCAAGCGAGATGGCGGCCCCCTTCGAACGCAACCGCAGCTCAGGTTCCGCCTGACCGTAGAAGGGAACATCACCATGGATACCCGCATCACCGATCGACCGGCGCTCCGCCTCGTCGGCCACGCCACGCGCGTGCCCCTCATCCACGAGGGCGTCAACCCCCACATCCAAGCCCACATCGCTTCTCTGCCGACTGCAGAGCACGCCCGCCTCAAAGCGCTGGGCAACACCGAACCGGCCGGCCTGCTCCAAGTGAGCGCCGACGTCGACCCGGATTACACCGAGGGAAGCGAGTTGACCTACCTGCACGGCGTCGCCGTCACCGACACGACGCCGGTGCCCGACGATCTCGACACGATCGAGGTTCCCGCCGGTAGGTGGGCGGTGTTCCGCACCGAGGGCGAGTATCCGGCTGCGTTGCAGGCGACCTGGGCAGCGACCGCGACGGACTGGTTTCCGTCGAACCCGTGGCGACTCCGGCCGGGTCCGTCGATCGTCGCAGTTCTCGACCGCGCCGATGATTTCAGTACGGCCACGTGCGAGCTGTGGTTCCCGGTGGAACGCGCGTGATCAAGCGGCCCGCCGGCAGTGAGGTGCTGGCGGGCCCGAATTTCACCTTGTGCTGGCGGCGCTCGATCATAAATCAAGTGCCACAGAAGGTTTGGAACGTTTCGCTGAAAGACTGCGGAGCCGCCTCGGCGTAGTCGGACCACTCGTCGCGTCGGTCGAACGGATGCGTGACAACCTCGAGCATCTTCTCGAAGGGAACGAGGTCGCCGTCGGTCGCGGCAGACAGAGCAGCATCGAGCTGATGATTACGCGGAATATATAGCGGGTTGACGCGATCCATCGCGCTCGCGGTCTCCACCGCCGCGCGTCCCTGTTCCGTCAGGGCGCCGTGCCACCGCTGCAACCAGGGCGCGATGTGATCCCGTGGCACGAGGTCGTCGAGGCGCGCGGAATTTACGCGCAGTTCGTCCGCGAGAGCACGGAAACTGCCCGTCCAATCAGCACCGTGTTCCGCCAACAATGTCAGCAGATCGTCGACAAGCGCCCGATCGACAATCGGGTGGGCTAGACCGAGCTTTGCCGCCATCCCGACCGCGTAGTGGCCCTCGTAACGCTCGTCGAAGGTGTCGAGAACTGCCGACGCCGCGGTAATCGCATCGTCGGGTGTGGAATCGATCAGCGGCAACAGTGTTTCCGCGAAGCGCGCCAGATTCCACTTCAAGACGGCGGGCTGATTGCCGAACGCGTAGCGGCCGCTGCTGTCGATCGAGCTGAACACTGCCGCCGGATCGAACGCGTCAAGGAAGGCGCACGGACCGTAATCGATGGTCTCCCCCGAAATTGTCGTGTTGTCGGTGTTCATCACTCCGTGTACAAAACCGATGAGCATCCACCGCGCCACCAGTGACGCCTGCGCCTCGACCACCCCCTCGAGGAACCTCAGGTAGCGATTGTGTGTAACCGTTGCCGGCAGTTCGGTCAGCTCCGGGTAGTGCCGGGCGATCGCGTAATCGGCGAGCGACTGCAAGACCTCGCCCTGCCGGGCCGCGAACTCGAAGGTCCCAACGCGTAGGTGACTCGACGCGATCCGTGCAAGCACGGCACCGGGTTCTGCGCCGTTGCGGCGAACGTCCCGGCCCGTCGCCACGACAGACAGCGCGCGTGTAGTGGGGACACCGAGGGCATACATCGCCTCACTGACCAGATATTCGCGCAGCATCGGCCCGACAACTGCATACCCGTCACCGCCCCGAGAGAACGGCGTGCGCCCCGAGCCCTTGAGATGCAGGTCCACTCGCCGACCGTCACCGGTCAACAGTTCACCGAGTAGCAACGCCCGACCGTCCCCGAGGATTGGTGCGTATCCACCGAACTGATGACCCGCATACGCCATCGCCACCGGTTTTGCCCCGACCGGCATCGCCGACCCGGACAGGACGCCAACCCCGTCCACACTTCGCAGCACTTCCACGTCCAAGCGCAACGATGCAGCCAGCCTCTCGTTCACCACGAGCAACTGCGGGTCAGGTGCGGCAGTACCTTGCCACGGCACCGTCAAAGCGCCAAGCTCGTCGGCGAACGTGCTCTCGAGGCCGGCAACGGTGGTGTCCGTGCCTGCCGTGGAATCCTGGATTGCAGCCATCACACGAGAGTAGCCACCGTGAGACAGCCCATCGATCAGCCCTGGTCGATGTACGACTCGAGGTGATCGCGCTCGCTCTGCAACTCGTCGATCCGGCTCTTGACCACGTCACCGATGCTGACGATTCCGAGCAGTTCGCCGTCTTCGATGACGGGCAAATGGCGGATTCGGCGATCGGTCATGATCGCGGCAATGCTGTCCACGGAATCAGCAGGCACGCACGTGTACATCAACGCTGTCATCACCTCGGACACTTCCGTGGCCAGCAATTCCGGACCCCGCTCGTGCAAACGCCGCACGACATCGCGCTCGGAGATGATTCCGACAACAGCGTCGCCGTCCAGAACGACCATGGCGCCGATGTTGTGGCGGGCAAGATCGCACAGCAACGCGTTGACGGTGGTGTGGGCGTCGATGGTGACAATGCTGTTGCCCTTGTTGCGCAAGATATCCGCGATCCGCATCACGGCACTCCGATCCTTCGAGAATCTCGGCCCTCTTGCAACGATCGTATCCAGTTGCGACGCACAAAAACAGGGCTGATCAGCTAATTCCCTGAGCTGCCTTCTCCGCTGCCTGCGCCTGTGCTACCTGGGCCGGGGTGAATCTGATGCACGCGGCCGCAATGCCGGCAAGTACCGCGCAGATCGCGCAGCCGACAAGCGCAAAGGTGTACCCCTCTCCGAGGGCAATCAGCTGGGCCGGATTCATGTCGGCAGCCTTGCCCGAAATACCGCCGAGCGAGAGAGTTTTCGACGTCGCCATCGCGCCGATGACCGACAGCGCGAGTGGGCCGCCAAGCGTCTGGGCGACCTGGGAAATGGCGGTCAACGGGCCGATCTCCGTCTCGGGAACACCGGCGATCGCGCACAGTGGCAGCGGCACCATCGCCAGTCCGATACCGAATCCGATGCCGATGACGGGGACAAAAAGATTGGCGAGGTAGGTGGAACTGGAGTCGAGGGTGGAACCGTAGAGAAGTCCGACGATCATGATCAGCACACCGGTCAGAACCAGCCAGCGAGGTTGGACACGTACCGCCAACTTCGACGCGACCGTTGCTGCGGCACCTAGTCCGATGGCAAACGGAATGAACGCCAAACCTGCGCGCAGCGGCGAGTACTCCATGATGTCCTGCACGAAGAGCGCAACAAACGCGGTCATACTGAACATCGCACCACCGACGAAGAAGATCGCCAGGAAGGTCGCAACGCGGTTCCGGTCGGCGAACAACGAGAACGGGAGCAACGGATTCTTGGCGGTGCGTTCGACGAAGAGGAATGCTCCGAGAGCGATCAGTCCGGCGACCAACGCACCGATAACGGCGACGCTCCCCCAGCCCATTTCCGGCCCCTCGGTCAATGCGAAGACGATGCCAGTGCAGCCGAGCGTGGCCAGAATTGCGCCGGGAACATCCAGAGCAAGCCGAGTCTGCGTTGTTTCACGAAGTGCCCGGAATGCCATCCCCACGAGCACGATTCCGATGGGGACGTTGATGAGGAAGATCAGCCGCCATGACACCTCGGTCAACGCGCCGCCGATGATCAGACCCGCGATCGAACCGACACCGGTCATGGCGGCAAAAATCGCGATGGCCTGATTTCTCGCCGGTCCGGCCGCAAACGTCGTGGCAACCAGAGCAAAAGCCGTCGGCGATGCGACGGCCGCGCCAACACCTTGTAGTGCCCGCGCGGCGATCAGCATGCCCTCGTTCAACGCAAGACCACACAGCAACGACGCCACGGTGAAGAGCGTGACGCCCGCGATGAACATTTTCTTGCGGCCGTACGCGTCACCGAGTCGCCCACCGAGCAACATCAGCCCGCCGAACGCCAGGGCATACGACGTCAGCACCCAGTTCCGGCCGCTGTCACTGAGGCCGAGATCAGCCTGAAGCGGCGCAAGCGCAAGGTTGGCGACGGTGCCGTCGAGCACCACCATCATCTGCAAACCGCTCAGGACGATGATGGCGAGTCCGATGACTCGGGTCGCTACCGGCGCATTGACCGCTGGGGCCGCGGATTGAGCGGTTTCAGATTTTGGGGAATCAGACACAAGACTTCACGTTACCCAGCGTTGACGGAAAAGCCCGCCACCGGTCCGATCACGATGATGGCCGGGGGCTTGATCTCTTCGTCCTTGACGCGCTGAGCAACGGTCGCCAGATCGGCCCGCACCTCACGCTGCGTACGCAGTGTGCCCTCCTGGATCACCGTGACCGGAGTGCTCGCGGCACGCCCACCCTCGATGAGTGCAGCCGCGAACTGATCGATGCGTTCGACGGCCATGAGCAGCACGATCGTGCCGCGCAGCTTCGCCAAAGCCGACCAGTCGACCAGCGAATCCGGATGATCCGGAGCAACGTGCCCACTCACGACGACAAACTCGTGGGTGACGCCGCGATGCGTGACAGGAATGCCGGCTGCCGACGGTACCGAAATCGCGCTCGTGATTCCGGGCACTACGGTCACCGGAACACCGGCTGCGGCACACGCTTCGAGTTCTTCGTAGCCACGACCGAAGACGTAGGGGTCGCCGCCCTTGAGCCGCACGACGAACTTTCCGGCCTTCGCGTTGTCGATCAGCGCCGCGTTGATGGCTTCCTGCGCCATGGCCCGGCCGTAAGGAATCTTCGCGGCGTCGATGACCTCGACGTCGGGACCGAGCTCAGCCAGCAACTCCGGCGGCGCCAGGCGGTCGGCAACAACAACGTCGGCGCGGGCCAGCAACCGTCGACCGCGCACCGTGATCAGATCCGGGTCACCTGGCCCACCGCCGACCAGTGCAACGCCAGGCGCCGCCGGTTCGGCCGTATCCGCGAGGACACCGGACTGCAGACCTTCGACCACAGCGGTACGGACAGCTGCCGAACGACGATGATCGCCGCCGGCCAGGACTCCGATGCTCATACCGTCGTACTCGGCACTTGCGGGTGTGACTGCAGTGCCGTGCTTGGCATTGTCGGCGCGCACGCAGAAGACTCGATGACGCTCGGCCTCCGCGACGATTGCCGCATTGGTCTCCGGCTCGTCGGTCGACGCAATTGCGTACCAGGCACCCTCGAGGTCACCCTCCTGGTACGGACGCAGCTCGAGTGTGATCTGCCCTGCCGTTGCCATGCCCTCGACTGCCGGCGTGACCTCGCGGCTGATGACGTGAACTGCTGCGCCCGACGCGACCAGCAGGCCGAGGCGGCGCTGAGCGACCGTCCCGCCGCCGAATACGACAACGCGTCGATCGGTCAGGTTGAGTCCGACCAGGTAGTTGGTCTCGTCTGCGGTGGGCTCGCTCACTCGCACTCCATTTCATCGTCGATCTTTGTGCTCGCTGGAAAAGCTGTGCGCGCTGGAAAACCTGCGCTCGCTGGGGGAACTTTACTGGCCACGGCTACTGTCACCGCACCGGTCGAGGTCTTACCTACTGTCAACTGTCCGTGACCGGTAGCCAGGATCGCTGCCGCCTCGGCAACGCTCGCAGTGCCGACAGCCTGCTCTACGCGCGTTGACGGTGATGGAACGGGCACGGCTGCAAGTTCTTCCGACGTGAACGCCGCGACATCGACTGACAGGATCTGCGCGGCGTCGATCAGCGCCGGGGCGGAGGCTTTGACCGCGGCGGTGGCAAGACCAACGAGCGTCGCGCCCTGCGGCAATATCCCTCGCACGGCGTCGACGATCTCGACAGCAGAGGCAGATGTAGTGAACCCGAGTCCGACATAGACCTCAGCCACGCGCGGCCTCGACAAAGGTGGCGATCGACTCGGGCTGACCCGCCGGGTGTGTGTGGAGATACGACGCGTGAACTCCACCGCGGACAAATCCCTCGCGCACTGCGCCGCCGTCCCACGGTCGCCAACCCCACGCGGTTGCGCACCCGTCGGCGTCGGCGCTGACGAGGGACGTTCGGTGAAATTCGTGCCCGGCGACACGCGAACCCGCCGCAAAGAGACTCGAGTCCGTCAACGCCACCGCCTCCCGATAACCGAGTGTGAGTCGTTTACCGAAAACGGCGTCGACGCCGACAACTCCGGCCATGGCATGACCGTCGAGGCTGCGGGCGAGGTAGAGCAGTCCCGCGCACTCGGCGTGGATCGGTGCTCCGCCGTCGGCCAGCTCTCGAACCTGCGCCAGCAGAACAGTATTCGACGCGAGGTCAACGGCATGCTCCTCCGGGAATCCGCCGGGAAGGACCAACGCGGCAGTACCGGACGGCAATTCGTCGCGCAGCGGATCGAAGACCTGCACGTCCGCGCCTGCGGCAGTGAGAAGTTCACGATGTTCGGCGTACCCGAAGGTGAAGGCAGGCCCGCCAGCCATCGCCACCACGGGCCGCGAGCTGCGATGCTCCCCCACGTCCTGCACTGGATCCCACACAGGTGCAACAACATTCGATGCGGCCAAGGCGCGCACCGCGCCGAGATCGACGTGAGTTGCGATCAACTCCGACATCGCGTCCACCGCGGCGACTGCCGCGGTGCCGTGCTCGGCAGCCGGAATCAACCCCAGGTGACGCGACGGCACTTCCAATTCGGCCAGGCGCGGAACAACCCCGAGTACCGGTATCCCCACTTTGTCGCACGCGTGGCGCAGAACCTGCTCGTGCCGGGCGCTGCCGACGCGGTTGAGGATGACGCCGCCGATCCGCACACTCGCGTCGTAGGTGGCAAAGCCGTGCAACACGGCGGCCAGGCTCTGGCTGTGGCCGCGAGCGTCGATGACCAGAACAACCGGTGCGCCCAGAACCGCGGCCACCTGCGCCGTCGACCCTTCTGCGGATGCCTGCGCATTGGCTTCGTCGATCTTGCCGTCGAAGAGGCCCATGACGCCTTCGACCACCGCGATATCGCAGTCGGCGGTGCCGTGCTGATAGAGCGGAGCGATGCGTTCTTCGCCGACGAGCACTGTGTCGAGATTGCGTCCTGGCCTTCCCGCCGCAAGTCCGTGATAGCCCGGGTCGATGTAATCCGGACCCACCTTGAACGGTGCAACACTGCTGCCGGATCGCCGGAGTGCACCGATCAATCCCGTTGCCACCGTGGTCTTTCCGCTACCCGATGCGGGTGCGGCGATGACAACGGCGGGAGTGGACGAACTCACCATTCGATGCCTCGCTGGCCCTTTCGGCCGGCGTCCATCGGGTGCTTGATCTTGGTCATCTCGGTCACCAGGTCGGCTGCGTCGATCAACGCCTGCGGCGCGTCCCGGCCGGTGATCACCACATGCTGATTTCCCGGCCGATCACGCAGGGTCTGCACAACCTCGTCGACGTCGACCCAGCCCCACTTGAGCGGATAGGTGAACTCGTCGAGGACGTAGAAGCGGTGCGTTTCGTCGGCGAGGCGACGGGCGATCTCCTGCCATCCCTCCGCAGCTGCTGCCGCATGGTCTTCCTCGCTACCCGCTTTACGAGTCCACGACCAGCCCTCACCCATCTTGTGCCACTGCACCGGACCGCCGACGCCACTCTCGTCGTGCAGGTTTCCGAGTGCGCGGAAGGCGGCTTCCTCGCCGACTTTCCACTTTGCGCTCTTCACGAACTGGAAGACGCCGATGTCGAATCCCTGGTTCCAAGCACGCAGCGCCATCCCGAATGCTGCGGTGGACTTGCCCTTTCCCGGTCCGGTGTGGACGGCAAGCACCGGTGCGTTACGACGCTGACGTGTGGTCAATCCGTCGTCGGGGACAGTGTCGGGTACGCCTTTAGGCATGGTGATCTCCTGAAATGAAAACGTTAGGCGGCGGCGCGGACGACACCCGCGACCTGCTGAGCTGACAATTCGGCGAGGCGGACGCATCCACCTCGTAGTTCTCGGGCCAATTCGGCGGCCAATCCCAAACGGACAAGCCCGGTTTCGCAGTCCACGACGATCGAAGCGACCGATGCATCGGCCAGCAAGTGCGCGGCAACGCGAGCGCGGTGCAGCGCGTCCTTGCCGCCGGTGGCACGCCCGTCTGTCAGCGCAACCATGAGCGCGCGGCGCTGCGGATCCCTGAGCCGCTCACGCAGAATCACCTCACGGGCACGCAAGAAGCCTTCTGCGAGTGGTGATTTGCCACCTGTTCGCATGGACTGCAACCGGCGAACAGCGATGTCCACGGACGACGTCGGCGGCAGAACCAGTTCGGCTTCGCGGCCCCGGACGGTGATGACGGCAACCTTGTCGCGGCGCTGGTATGCGTCGCGGAGTAGCGAGACAACGGCGCCGGTCACAGCGGAGAGCCGGTCGCGCGCCGCCATCGACCCCGACGCGTCCACCACGAACACGATCAGATTGCCTTCGCGCCCTTCACGAATCGCGCCGCGCAGGTCGGCCGGCGCCAACCGCAGTCGGCCCACCGTCCGGCCACGCGCAATCTGCGATTCCGCAGCGGCAAACACCGTGCTCGTCAGGTGCAGACCGTGCCCGCGGTCGGTGGTGGACCGCACGACGCGTCCACGCGACGACGTGGAGCGCGAACGCCGGCCTGGCGCCCCCTCACCGACACCGGGAACTTCGAGAAGTTTGGCCTTGAACGCACTGCGCGGTGGGGCAGACGGTCGATCGGTCGAGCGAACTCCCCCGCCCGGACCGTCCGGATCGTCTTGCGGCCCATCATCGTCGGGGCCGTCATCATCAGGGCCCCCGTCATCGGGTTCGCCGCCGTCGGATTCCCCACCCTCAGGCTCGCCGCCTTCAGGATTCTCTGGTGGTTCAGGCTCGCCGGCCCGAGCATCATCGTCTGCACGATCCATCGCGTCGTCGAGTTGCTGCTGATCGAGGCCCGGCTCGTCGAAGGGATCGCGTCGGCGGCG
Organism: Rhodococcus sp. ACPA4; assembly: GCF_002300185.1. Taxonomy (NCBI): domain Bacteria; kingdom Bacillati; phylum Actinomycetota; class Actinomycetes; order Mycobacteriales; family Nocardiaceae; genus Rhodococcus; species Rhodococcus sp. ACPA4. The sequence continues at coordinate 468,560 of NZ_NSDY01000001.1, read as the reverse complement.
ATGCGGCAGTGTCAGTTCCGCTGCGACTCGTACGTCTTCCTCGGTGACCTCGCTGCCGCCACGCCACGCAGCATGAGCGGTGGCAGTACGGGCGAGAACAAGATCGGCGCGCATACCGTCCACGTCGAAAGACGCGCACAGCGACGCGATGCGCCGAAGTTCGCGGTTGCTCAGCTCCACGCCATCCAGTTTGTTACGCGCAGAAAGGATTTCGGCGGCGAGTTCCTGATCGGCCGGCGCATACCTGCGGGCAAACGCCTGTGGATCGCGCTCGTAGTCGAGGCGTCGACGCACTACCTCCATCCGCACATCCACGTCGCGAGACGCCGACACGTCGACCGCCAGGCCAAAACGATCCAGCAACTGTGGACGCAGTTCTCCCTCTTCGGGATTCATTGTTCCGACGAGGACGAACTTCGCGGCGTGCGAGTGCGAAATTCCGTCCCGCTCGACATGCACTCGGCCCATCGCGGCCGCGTCGAGAAGAACGTCCACCAGGTGATCGTGCAGGAGATTCACTTCGTCGACGTACAGAACCCCCTGATGCGCCGCGGCCAGGAGTCCGGGCTGGAAGGCGCGCTCACCGTCGCGTAATACCTTCTCGAGGTCGATCGAGCCGATCACGCGGTCCTCCGTCGCCCCGACGGGCAGTTCGACCAGCCTGGCCGGACGCGTCACACCGGCGTCGTCGACAGCCGGTAGCAAAGCCGTCAAGGCTCGAACGACGGTGGATTTTGCCGTGCCCTTTTCACCGCGAACCAGCACGCCACCGATTCCGGGGTGTACGGCGCACAGGATCAACGCCAATCGCAGTTGGTCCTGGCCTACTACCGCGCTGAACGGGAAACCCGCCACCGCTGCCTGATCGTCTTCTACACGCACGTCGACATCCCTCCACCTCTCGGTTTCCTCGCCGAGAACTTGGCTTCATCCGAACGTCGCGGCAATCTGGCTGGGATCTCGTGAGATCTTTACAGTGGCGGGACCGCACCTGAATCGAACAGGACTTCCCCGCGAGCATTCGGTATCGAAAAAACCCTAGTCGGCCCACAATTGCGTGAGCCGACTGGGTCGGGTGTATGACTGCGTTTCAGCTGGCAAGCACAAACGCCTCGCCGCCACCGCGGCGCATCGGGGTGTGCGGAATACCGTCCTCGATAAATTCTTCGCCGTCAGCTTTGAAACCGTGCTTGCTGTACATGTCGACCAGATAGGTCTGAGCGTTGATGCGGCACGGCGCTTCGCCCACTTCGGCCAGCGCAGCTTGCAGCAATCGCGTCGTATGGCCCTGTCCGCGTGCTTCACGTGACGTGCAGAGTCGACCGATACGGAAGCTCTTCGTGCCGTCGTCGTGCTCTTCGAGGAGGCGCAGAGTGCACACCACCTCGCCGTCCTGCTCCAGCCAGAAATGGCGGGTTTCCGTCAGCAGGTCCCGCCCGTCCAACTCGGGGTACGGGCAGGCCTGCTCGACGACAAATACTTCTACCCGAAGCTTCAACAACTCGTAGAAAGTCTTGTTGTCGAGGTCGAGTGCCCATGAACGCTTCAATGCTGCTGTTGCCGTCATGGTTGCGACTATCACACAGTTGCAGCGGTCTCCGCGACCGGAAGAGAATCGGTTGACGCCGAGGAATCGAGCTCGAGCACCTTCGAGGACCAATCCCAGACCTGGTTGAAAAGTCCTTCGTTGTCGGTGAGCTTGACGCCGATGGACGGAACCATCTCGCGCAGCTTGCCCTTCCAGCCCTGGAATTCGGTCGGGAAGCAGCGCTCGAGTACGTCGAGCATCGCGGGAACAGCCGTCGACGCTCCGGGTGAGGCACCGAGCAGTCCGGCGATGCTTCCGTCTTCGGCAGCCACCACGGCGGTACCGAATTCGAGGACGCCGCCCTTGCCCTTGGCCCGGCGAATCACCTGAACACGCTGGCCTGCGGTGATGAGCTCCCAGTCCTTGGTCTCCGCCTTGGGCGCAAATTCACGCAGGTCCCAGATGCGTCCGGTTTCGCTCTTGGTGAGCTCACTGACCAGGTACTTCACCAGACCGAGTTCGCTGACGCCGACGCCGAGCATCGAGAGGATGTTGTTGGGCTTGACTGAACCGGGCAGGTCCGTGACGCGACCCTGCTTGAGGAACTTGGGTGACCAGCCGGCGTACGGTCCGAACAGCAGGCCTGGCTTGTTGCCGATGACACGCGTGTCGAGGTGCGGAACCGACATGGGCGGAGCGCCGACGGCAGCTTTGCCGTAGACCTTGGCGCTGTGCTGGTCGATCAGCTCAGGGTTGGTGCATCGCAGGAACGCGCCGCTGACGGGGAAGCCGCCGAAGCCCTTGGCTTCCTTGATGCCCGACTTCTGCAGCAGGTGCAGAGCGCCGCCACCGGCTCCGACGAACACGAATCGTGAACGCACGACGCGCTTTTCACCGGTGCGACGGTTGGTGACCTTGACGGTCCACGTCTTGTCGGAGTTCTGGGTGAGGTTGGTGACCTCGTGACCGAAGTACATGTTGCCGCCGGTCTTGCCGATGTAGCCGACGAGCTGCTTGGTGAGCGCTCCGAAGTCGACGTCGGTGCCGTCCTGGCTCCAGTTGAGGGCGATGGGATCCGAGAAGTCGCGGCCCTTTGCCATCAGCGGCAGGCGCTTGGTGAACTCGGCCGGATCGTCGATGTACTCCATGCCACGGAAGAGCGGGTGGCCGGCAAGTGCGTCGTAGCGGGCACGCAGGTACTTGGCGTTTGCCTCGCCGTGAACGAAGCTCACGTGCGCGATGGGGTTGATGAATTCCTTGGGCTGCGTCAACACGCCCTGCTCGACAGCGTGTGCCCAGAACTGCCGGGACACCTGGAACTGCTCGTTGACGTTGACGGCCTTCTTGATGTCGACCGTGCCGTCCGAGTTCTCGGGGGTGTAGTTGAGCTCACAGAGCGCGGAGTGACCGGTTCCCGCGTTGTTCCACGGGTCGCTGCTCTCGGCTGCGACGGCGTCGAGCCTCTCGAAGGTCGAGATCGACCAGTCCGGCTGCAGCTGGCGCAACAATGCACCAAGCGTGGCACTCATGATGCCCGCACCTACGAGCACTACATCCGTCTTCGTCTCTACCGCGTTCTGATTCGACACTGGAGAATCGACTTCCTTGTCATTAGCCGTGCGCGCATCCGCCTGCTGTGTTACGCCGAATAGGTTACCTGGGCGTAAGTGCGCCGTTTACCACCCCCAATTGTGCTCTACAACGCCGCCGGGAAACGACGATTAGATTGTGATCTGTGACTACATGGGTTCCAGACGTCCTCGGAGACGGATATCAGCAGCTGACCATTCCTCTCGGAACCGATCCGGACGGTGAGGGTGAGGTCGACGCGACACTCGTCCGCTATCAGCCGCCTGGCGAGGCAGTTCGGGCGAACCGTGCAGTTCTGTACGTACACGGGTTCACCGATTACTTCTTCCAGAAACATCTGGCGGAGCACTTTGCCGAGCAGGGCTACGCCTTCTTTGCACTGGATCTGCGCAAGTGCGGGCGTTCACTGAAACCGGGCCACACCGCTCACTTTGTGTCGGATCTCGCACTGTACGACGCCGAACTCAACGAGGCCCTGCGCATCGTGAACTCCGAAACCGACGGCAGCGAACTGCTCCTGATGGCGCATTCGACCGGTGGGCTCATCGTTCCGCTGTGGCTGGACCGACTCCAGCGCAAGCCGGGCGGCAGCGCGGGACACGGCATCGCGGGTCTTGTGCTCAACAGCCCGTGGTTCGACCTGCAGGGTCCAGCGATGGTTCGCAGCGTCGGCACCGCCGCCATCGACGCACTGGGACGGGTGTCCGCGAAGACTGTCATCCCCGGCACGGGCTTGCCGACGTACGGCTCGAGCCTGCACGTCTCCGCCAACGGCGAGTGGGACTACAACCTCGACTGGAAGCCGCTCGAAGGCTGCCCGGTCACGTTCGGGTGGATGCGTGCCGTGCGCAGCGGACACGCGCAACTGCACCGCGGCCTGGACATCGGTGTGCCGGCGCTGATCCTGCGCTCGAAGAAATCGGAGTTCGCCAGGGCGTACCACCCCGGCGTCGACCTGGCAGATTCCGTCCTGGATGTGAGGCAGATCGCACGGTGGGCAGGTTGCCTCGGTGATCGGACTACGATCGTTCCCATCGACGGCGCGCGCCACGACGTCTTCCTCTCGACTCAGAAGCCGTTGGCCACAGCCTTTTCCGAACTCGATCAGTGGCTGGAGTGGCTAGAGCGCCATCTGACCGCAGACGCAGACACCACCACACAGGAGAACGCGCAGTGACGCATTACGACCTTGCCATCATCGGAAGCGGCTCGGGGAATTCGTTGCCCGACGAGCGATTCGACGGCAAGAAAATCGCCATCCTCGAGGAAGGCACCTTCGGCGGCACGTGCCTCAACGTCGGATGCATACCGACCAAGATGTTCGTCTACGCGGCAGAGGTCGCGAACACGGTGTCGCATGCCGAGAAATTCGGCGTCGACGCCACCCTGGACGGCGTCCGCTGGTCCGACATCGTCAAGCGTGTCTTCGGCCGGATCGATCCCATCTCCGCGGGCGGCGAACGTTACCGCAGCGAGGACAGCCCCAACACCACCGTCTATCGCGGCCACGCCACCTTCACCGGACCGAAGACCATCAACACCGGCACGGGTGAGACCATCACTGCCGACCAGGTTGTGATCGCGGCCGGTTCACGCCCGATCATTCCCGAGGAGATCGCCGCGTCTGGTGTGAAGTACTACACCAACGAAGACATCATGCGCTTGCCGGAACTCCCCGGGCACCTCGTGATCGTCGGCTCGGGTTTCATTGCCACCGAGTTTGCACATGTTTTCTCCGCCTTGGGTTCTCGCGTGTCGATCATCGGCCGCAGTGGGCGCCTCCTGCGTCATCTCGACGACGAGATCTCGGAGCGTTTCACCGAACTCGCCGTCAAGAAGTGGGACGTGCATCTCGGATCACCGATGCAGTCGGTCCGCGCGGACGGTGAGAACATCGCCGTCGAACTGGCAAATGGCACAGTCGTTTCCGGCGACGTTCTGCTCGTTGCGGTGGGCCGCAAGCCCAACGGAGATCTCCTGGACCTCGACAAGGCCGGCATCGAACTCGACAACAACGGCTCCATCGTCGTCGACGAGTACCAGCGAACCACCGCGGAAGGCGTCTTTGCACTCGGCGACGTCTCCTCCCCCTATCAGCTCAAGCACGTCGCCAACCACGAGGCGCGTGTTGTGCAGCACAACCTGCTCCAGGACGCGTGGAACGACACTTCCGGGCTGCGCGCCACCGATCACCGGTTTGTCCCGGCCGCGGTGTTCACCGATCCGCAGATCGCCGATGTCGGAATGACGGAGAAGCAGGCGCGCGACGCCGGACTCGACATCACCGTCAAGGTCCAGGCGTACGGCGACGTCGCCTACGGCTGGGCGATGGAAGATCAGGAAGGTCTCTGCAAGGTCATCGCGGAGCGCGGCACGGGCCGACTCCTGGGCGCTCACGTCATGGGAACCCACGCTCCGACCGTTATCCAGCCACTCATCCAGGCCATGAGTTTCGGGCTGTCCGCTCAGGACATGGCCCGTGGGCAGTACTGGATCCACCCGGCCCTGGCCGAGGTCGTCGAGAACGCGTTGCTCGGACTCGATATCTAAAACGCTCCATATCTAAAACGCTCGACATCTGGAACGCGCAAGGCGGGCACCCCCTCGGGGATGCCCGCCTTGGTGGTTCTCGGGTCTACCAGGGGCTGGTGCGCAACACGATCTCCGTGGCGAGTTCAGCGGGCGCGGACTTCACGATGTCATCGACGTCAGGCACTTCAGCCACCCGGAAATCGGAGTACACAAACCGTCCACTGGCGTCGGCGATCGCCCGCCCAGCACTGCCGACCACGATGGTTGTCGGCACCTCCACCGGCGGAACTCCGGCGATGTCGGCCGCCGACGGATGTCCACGATCCACCGAAATCAAGCTCGCGAAGCGGCCGAACTGGCGCGCCGCCAATAGCCACGCAAGGTCTGCCCCTTCCCGGTGTCCCACCAGGTTTACCCAGGCGATGTTCAACTCGTCGAGCAGAACCACTGCCGTCTTCTCGTCGAGATTCTCGATCGATTCGACCGCTACCGTGCGCAAATCCGAATTGTGGAGGCGTTCACACACTTTGTCGTATACGTCGACAGGGTCGCCCTTGCCCGGAAGAAGGAGGACCGCGTGCTTACTGACCGGTCCGTCGATCCGAACGGTGCACGACCCCTTGCCCACCGCTACTCGAGTCAGTTCCATGAAAGGCAACGGTACGCGATCCAATCCCCAGGTCGGCGAGCAGCGGACTGAAAATGACAACTCACACAGGAGCGCGGTAATCAGCGGTCGCGCGAAACTCCCACAATCTTTCGATGGTCCAATTACCGTGAACAATGAATCCGCCGAGGTCAGGAGTGATCGTGCCCAAATTGGAGATCAAAAGTAAGTCCGCACTCTCGCGCGCGGAAGTCGCCGAGCGACTGATCGCGCTCGGGCAAGCGCTCGCCAGCGGCTCGGAAGTGGAACTGGGATCGGGCGGCGACTCGATTGAAATCGCTGTCCCTGAACAGGTTCGGTGGGAACTCGAGATCGAGGTAGACGGCAACGAAGTCGAAATCGAAATCGAGATTCACTGGCGCGACGATCCCCCGGCTGAGCCGGCCGCAAAGTCCACGCCTCCGACTAAGGCAGTTCGACGCGGTCGGCCTCGCAAGAGCGCCGCCAAGTAATTCGTTGACATTCCATCGGTGCGCTCCGGCCGAGCTTTCAGAGGTCCCGGCCGTCGCCACTTCGTAACTCTCCGTGTGACAACAGAATCGGGTAACGGCTCCGAATAGAGTCGCGCGCCCCTCACGCGACTACACCGCAAATCGATCTGCCATTGCGTCGGACGCAATGCCTGCCAGAGTTCTAGGGATCATCCGACGCGGGTGATGCCGTCGTCGATACCGACGGTTGATGATCTGTGGCATGGACCAAGCACATCCGACATCTCAGACACCCTATGAATTTTCCGGGGGCTACCCGACCGCTGCGACCGCGAAGAAAGCCCACGAGGACGCCTATCTGGAGCGCGCACTCGTCGCCTACCGGTTTTGGTACCCGACAGTGTCCATTGAGGGGATTTTCAACGGCAACCGCGAACTAGGTTTCGACGACAACAAGGCGATGGGAATTGCAGCGACAACCCCTCGGCAGGTCGGATTCACACTTAACTCCGATACCCCCTACGGGGCAGCGGCTTTGGACCTCACTGAGGGGCCGATGGTCATCGAATTGCCGCCCGGAGCGTACATCGGTCTCGTCGACGATCATCACCACAGGTGGATCACCGATATGGGTATCCCCGGGCCCGACCAGGGCGCTGGAGGAACATACGCCATACTTCCCCCCGATCACACCGGAGAAGTACCGGCAGATCATCACGTCAGTCGGTCGAATTCCTTCAAAGTGCTGGTGGCAGTACGAGCCCTCCCGGTAGGGGGCGATCTCGATGCAGCCAAGGACGCACTCCTCCGAGTGAAGATCTACCGCCTCGGCACCGACAAACTACTCGATGTGATCGACACCAGCACCAAGACCGTCGACAGCACCTGTCTGCGGTGGGAGGACAACCTCGAATTCTGGCGAGTCCTGCACGGCATCCTCGAGGAAGAACCGCTTGTAGAGGAGTTCCGGCCAATGCACGGACTGCTCGACGGACTCGGAATCGGGAAAGGAACCCCGTTCGCACCGACAGACCGCGACGCTGCAGCACTCACGAAGGCCGCCCGAATCGGCCGTGATCAAATGTTGGTGACGGCATTCGCCGGAACACGCCCTGACCAGGCCGCCTGGACCGATCGGCAGTGGGAATGGGTGGGATTGGTTCCCGACAACGCGGACTTCGAGACACCCGCAGGTCTCGATCTCGAAGCCCGTGAGCGGTGGTTCGCGCAGGCCATCGTCGCGTCGCCGGCGATGTTCCGGCGCGTGGAGGGCAGTGGATCGCTGTATTGGCTCGCCACACGCGACAGCACCGGAACATACCTGGACGGCGCCAACGCCTACACACTCACTATCCCGCTGCCGGTCCCTGGCAAGCTCTTCTGGTCCGTCACCATCTACGACGCGCAAACACGTTCGCAAGTGCAGACGGACGGCAACAAGGGAGCGCTCAGATCGTTGTTCGAACTGTCATCGGCTCTGACCTCTGGCAATGAGATCACGCTGCACTTCGGTCCGACCCAACCAGACGATGCGGCGGACAACTGGCTGGAAACGGTTCCAGGTCGCGGATGGTTCGCATACATCCGTATCTACGGACCCGAAGCCGCAGCATTCGACGGCAGCTGGCGTCCCGGAGACTTCACCCCGGCAAAACGCTGAAACTAGCTGGGCATCGACGGCCCGCTGTTCGCCCTGCGCCGCCCTGAACGGGTGACAGGTCTGGAGGTCAAAAGCATTTCTCCCATGGGAGGATGCCAAACCGAAAGCCCCCCACGCGGCCAGGGCAACAGTGGCGAGCGGTCGGTAGCTGTACCGTCACCGCGGCATCGCCCACCCCTACAACCCGGCAAAAGTGAACGGTTCAGCGGGTTTGAACTGATCGGTGGAATCCCCCGAAAATACGGTGCTCTCGTCCGGCCCGAGTTCGAGCTTCCGGACGGTTGACCCCTCACTCAGATCGATCGACGACACATCCACCCAGAAAGTGTTCGGCGTCATGGCCGATTCGAAGAAGTACAGTCCGCGTTTGTGATCGACAACGGTGCGCCACCGCGTCGAGGAAATATTCGGCTCGTCGGGAGTCGAAATACCCAGGGGCACTGACACGTTCCGAATGACACTGAAGGTCGCGGCCAATGCTGCCCTCGGATCGTCGGTCTTCGGGACTGCGTCGACGTAGAACGAGGCACGGGCAAAACGATCCGCAGCTCGATTGGTACCGGGCAACATGACGGTTCCGTTGATCTGCTTCCAGTACTCGTTGACGGCGAGTTGTTTGTCGAAGATCGGAGAATTTGTCATCACCTGATGCTCACGACTGTGGTGAATTGTCTGTCGGCCACCGATGTACTCGATGATGGCGCTGTCACCGCTGGCGTCCGAGAGCGACATGTGCAGTGTTGCCAAGCGGTCTTCTCCCGGAACGGCCGCAGTCACGATGGTGAAGGGCTCCGCTGCCAGCACCTCGACGGCTTCCGCGACGCTCCCACACCGGTCCAACACGTACTGCGCCCACGCAGCAATCGACAGGCCTGGAGTTGATCCGTCGTAGGCCGGATACTCGGATTCAACGAGCCACAACAGATTTGCGGACAGTCCTGCGTCGTTGACCCCATCTGTCGTGCACATGTCGTAGGCGGAGGCGACAACACTGCCGTACAACGACGTCCACGTTATCGAATTCGCCCCGGCGCAGCCTTCACGCTCCATGCCACGGGGAAATGCCCACAGATTGGTACCGAGATCGAGCTTCCAGTCCATCGACCGAGCAGTGATCACAGTGTCGTTCGGTCCTAGGTAAACCAATCGCGTACACATCGAGAAAATCTCCCTTCGTCTCTGGGTTACGGCGTGACGATATTGAAGGTGGGATCGAAGGTATCCAACAACCCTCCGAGCGTCTTCAAAGCCGAATCGTCGCCGTCGAGCGAGATTTTCCCGGCCCTGGCCAACTCGAGCGCTGCACCTGGTTGCAGAAGTGCGCCGATCAGCGCAGGTTTCGGCCCCGAGACCGTCAGCTGCGTGTTCGACGCCGCCCCCCGCCTGGCATTGAGAACGCCGCGCTTCACCCACGTCGTCCATGTCTCGTCGTCGTGATCGGTGAACACGAAATCGATGCGGAGATCGACGTCCGCTGCCTTGTCGCCGATGAGATGTACTGCGACGAAGTCGAACAGGATGTCGATGGGCATCGCGAGGACACTGTCCTCACTTGCCGTGATGTAGGGCGGAGGTTGCGAGCCTTCACGTAATTCCAGGGCGGCTGTCAGGTAGATCCCGCGCCACTGCGGACCTTCGGCTTGATACCCCATCTGTTCGTAGACGTCGGCCTGGAGGTTCTTCGCCTCGGTGTTCTCTGGCTGCGCGAACACCAACTTGTGCAGGATCTCAGCTGCCCAGCGGTAGTCCCCCGCATCGAAAGCCCGCTTGCCCTCGTCCAGAATCTTCTGTGCACCAAGGAGATCGACAAACCGTCTGGACGACTCCACCGGTGGATGCGGATGGAGCGACACCGGATCGCCGTCCCACATTCCGAGTTCCTTGGTGTACACGGCGCGAACGTCGTGGTGCAGTGTTCCGTGATATCCGCGGTTGTACCACTTGCGGCCGAGTTCGTCCGGTAACTCGATGACCTCGGCAGCTTCGAGCGGTGTGTATCCCTTGTTCGCCAGACGCAGCGCCTGGTCGTGAATGTATTTGTATGTGTCTCTTTGGGATTCGATGAAGGTAACCAGGTTCTCGTTGCCCCACACCGGCCACGTGTGCGGACCGTAATGAACAGCCGCGTCGTCTCCCCACCGTTCGAGAGTCTCGTCCAGATACCGAGCGAAGTTGCGGGCATCGCGCGTACGCGCACCCCGCAGGGTCTGGATGTTGTGGAGCGAATGATTGGCGTTCTCCGCACAGGTCAAGGCCGCGAGTTCGGGGATCCAGATATGCATTTCCTCCGGAGCCTCGGTGTCCGGCGCATAAAGGAATTCGAACTCCAGACCCGCAATTTCGCGTTTCGTTCCGGTTTCGGTGATGCCGTCGGTGGGGGAAATATACGAGATCCGAGGCCCTTTGGTGCTGAGCACACCGATTCCGCAGGAGACTGCGCCCTTCGGACCGAGGTCGAGTAGTCCACCGAAGGCATAGAACGACCGCCTGGCCATCGCATTGCCGGCAACAACATTTTCACCGATTGCAAACTTGTCGAACGAGGCAATCGTGCCCGGCGCGATGATCGGCACCTTCCCCGACGCAACGTCGTCGACATCGACGATTCCCTTGACGCCGCCGTAGTGGTCGATGTGCGTATGCGTGTAGATAATTGCCGCAACCGGCTTGTCGCTGACGTGCTCGCGAATCATCTTCATGCCTTGACGGGCCGATTCCACACCCGCCATGCAGTCGATGACGATCAGACCTTCGTCACCTTCTACGACCGTCAGGTTGGCCAGGTCGTTGTTTCGCACCTGATAGAGGCGATCCGTCACCTGGTAGAGCCCACCTCTGCGTATTACCTGACTCTGGCGCCACAGACTGGGGTTGACGGTGTCCGGCGCGGGAACGTCGTCACCGATGTATTCCATCGCCTCGGGATCGAAGACCACATGCCCGTCGTCGCCGAGCACATTGCCCGGTAGCGGAGCGATCAAGCCACGATCCGCGTCCACGAAGTCTTGCCGGTCCTCCATCGCATATCGCTCGACTGCTTCGCGATTCACCGTCACAGTGGCCGGTGTTGCGTCCTTGGGTGTCTGGCACATGGCACTCCCCGTTCGGTTACGACGATCGGTTACACCCCCATCTCTATCGGGCGGGCGGGGTAGTTGGAATCACCCGTGCTGGGTGAACCGATGCTGACTGAGCCAATGTCGGCTGAGCCGATGCACACGCGACGACAAGAACCACCAACCCGCACGCGACAACGAGCATCCACCCCGCGTGTGACGCCTGCGCGACGTCCGAATCGACAGTGTTCGCGACAAAGCCACCGGCCAGTGCGACGCCGAGAGCAGCGCCGAACTGTCTTGCACTGGATGTGATTCCACCAGCGAGTCCAGCTTGCGATTGAGGCAGTCCGCTGACAGCAGTGCTGGTGATGGGGGCATTCGAGAAACCGAACCCGATACCGAGAAACAGGTAGGCGACAAGCACAGTCGGAAGACCGGTGTTGTTGTCGAGCGATACGAGACACAGGCCACCCAACGCGGTGAAGCCGCCGGCGATCAGCAGCGGTAACCGCGGCCCGACGCGTCCGACCAGAATCCCCGACAACGGTGCGCACACGGTTGCTGCAACAGCCATCGGGAGAATGACGACGCCCGCGGTGGCCGGGGTCATGCCACGCGCTTGTTGCAGGTAGAGCGTGCCGAGCAGCAGCGTCGCGTTCAATGCCACGAACACCACAACTGCGCCGAGAACCGCCGCAGAAAACGGTCTGTGCCGAAACAGTGCAAGGTCGACGAGTGGTTCGGCTTTCCTCGATTCGACAGCAATGAACGAAGCCAGAGCGAGCGCGACTGCGATGTAACCGACCACAGCACCGGGTGACGTCCATCCGATTCGTGGGCCCTCGATGAGCAGCCCCACCGCACCGCCCACAACAGCGACCAACAGTATTTGTCCCGGCAGGTCGAGCCTTCTCGCCTGCGGAGCGCGCGATTCCGGCACGAACACAGCAGTCAACACCAGAACAATCACGATCACCGGGACGTTGACCCAGAACACGGAGCGCCAACCGAAGCTCTCGATGAGCACTCCACCGACGATCGGCCCGACGGCCATACTCAGACCGAAGACCGCGGCCCACACGCCGATCGCCTTGGCTCGCTCCTTCGGGTCGGTCATCACGTTGACCACGATTGCGAGCGCGACCGGACTCAACATCGAACCGCCAACGCCCTGTGCAATTCTCGCGGCGATCAGCACGCCTACTGACGGCGCAAGTGCGCACGCTATCGACGCGACTCCGAACACGACCAGTCCGATCTGGAAAACGCGTCTACGGCCGAACCTGTCGGCCAGGGCTCCGGACGAGATCAGCAAGCTCGCCAGTACGAGTGTGTATGCGTTGACGACCCATTCGAGACCACGGATGCCGACGTGGAAACTTGCCCCGATCGTCGGCAGCGCGACATTGACGATGGTCGTGTCCAATCCGACCACGAACAAACTCGTGCAGCAGATTGCCAGGACGCCCCACCGCCGTCGGGCATGCATTCCGATCGCCTGCGGTCTGTCGATTCCGCTCGAAGGTTTCATGGTTGGACTCCCTCTGTACTGATGCTGTTGTGCTGATGCTGTGCCGTGGTCGCCTGTCGAAAGGATCGTCGCAACCGGGCCTGCGAACTCGGTAGGAAATTTGCGGAAACTGCAAAGATGAGCACATGGATACCGAACTGGAGAAGATGCTCAGCGCTATCGGACCGAGATTGCGGGCACTTCGTCGCGATCGCGACATGACCCTCGAAGCTCTGTCCGACGCCACCGGTATCTCCGTCAGCGCACTGTCACGACTCGAGTCGGGCAAGCGTCGTCCTACCCTCGATTTGCTTGTGCCTCTTGCCCGAACCCACCGTGTGGCACTGGACCAACTGGTTGGGGCGCCCGCCACCGGGGACCCCAGAGTTCACCTCACACCGAGTCGCCGCCGAAATGGGAGCGCTGTAGTGCCGTTGACGCGCTACCCGGGCCGGGTTCAGGTCTTCAAGCAGGTGATCGGGCCTCGCCCGCCGAAACTCGTCACACATGCCGGATACGAGTGGCTTTACGTTCTCGCCGGCGACCTACGCCTGATTCTCGGCGAGCATGAGGTTGTCCTCCGGCCAGGAGAAGTCGCGGAGTTCGACACCGCGGAGCCCCATTGGTTCGGCCCGGCAGATGACCAGGTTGTCGAGATCCTGCACCTGTTCGGCCCCAGCGGCGACAAGGCCCGCGTGCGCACGAACTCGAAAACTATTGCCGCACAAAAGTGAGACCTCCGACTGATCTGCCTGCGACGGCGAGTCGGCACGAGGCGTTCGGTCGCGTTCGGTGCCACTCGATTCACCCGCCGCGGATGATGCGCCGAGCCGTGCGGAATTCGACCATGTGAGGACGTGATCATCGACTCTTCGAGGGAGCTGCATCGATATGGCGCTGGATTACTCCGACCGCACGGATTTCGACAACGCCGAGCGGGGCTTCATCGCCACGCTCGAACCGCTTACCATCAAGAACGCCGACGGACGGATTGTTTTCGATCTGTCCGGCTACAGCTATCTCGACGAACCGTGCCCGGACACAGTTCATCCGAGCCTGTTTCGTCAGGCGCAGCTCTGCGTCAAGAACGGACTCTTCGAGGTCACCGACGGGATCTATCAGATCCGCGGGTTCGATATTTCCAATATGACGATCGTCGAGGGCGATACCGGCGTCATCGTGATCGACCCGATGATCTCCGCCGAGTGCGCTGCCGCAGGTCTTGCGCTCTACCGCGAGCACCGCGGTGACCGTCCGGTCACCGGCTTGATCTATACCCATTCACACGCAGACCATTTCGGCGGCGTGATGGGAGTTCTGCCGGACGGCGCCGGCGACGTGCCGATCATCGCGCCCGAAGGATTTCTCGAACACGCGGTATCGGAAAACGTCTATGCGGGAACGGCAATGAACCGTCGCGCGAACTACCAATATGGCTACACATTGGACGTCGGACCAGAGGGCCAAGCCAGTCTCGGACTGGGCATTCAGACATCCGGTGGATCGGTGGGTCTGATCCCCCCAACTGTCGACATCACCCGTACCGGGCAGGAGGAAACCGTCGACGGAGTGCGGATCGTCTTCCAGATCACGCCGGGCACCGAAGCACCGTCGGAGATGAACTTCCACTTTCCGGGCAGCCGCGCATTGTGCGTCGCCGAAAACGCCACGCACAACCTGCACAACATCCTCACACTTCGAGGCGCGCTGGTACGTGACCCACGCATCTGGTCCCATTACCTCGACGAGGCTGTCGAATTGTTCGCGCCGGATTCCGACGTCGTATTCGCGTCACACCATTGGCCCACATGGGGATCCGAGAACATCGTGCAGTTCCTGACCGAGCAGCGGGACATGTACGCGTACTTGCACGATCAGACGTTGCGGATGGTCAACATCGGACTGACCGGCAGCGAAATCGCCGAGGCGATCACACTCCCCGCGTCGCTCGACGACGCCTGGCACGTGCGAGGTTACTACGGATCGGTCAGTCACAACGTCAAAGCGATCTACCAGCGCTACATGGGCTGGTTCGACGGTCATCCCAGCTCACTCTGGCAGCACCCGCCGGAGCAGTTGGCGGCCCGATACGTCGACGTGATCGGTGGCGTACCGGCAGTGCTCGACAAGGCGCGCGGCTACATCGATGCCGGTGACACGCGGTTCGCGGCCGAACTGCTCAAGCACGCTGTATTTGCCGAACCAGACAACACAGAAGCGAAAAACGCTCTCGCAGATCTCTACACCACGCTCGGCTACGGCGCCGAAAATCCGACCTGGCGCGGTTTCTACCTCACCGGAGCGAAGGAACTGCGCGGCGAAATCACCCCACCACCCATCGATCTCGGCACCGGAATGGCAGCGGCACTGACGGTGGAGCAACTCTTCGACACACTCGCCATCCGCGTCAACGGGCCCCGCGCCGGGGATGAAAAGCTCTGCATCGAGTGGATTTTCACCGATCTCGACACAAAAGTCCGCATGACTCTCTCCAATGGCGCGCTGATACAGACACCCAACCCGCGGACCAAGGCAACCGCCGATCTCACCCTCACGTTGACCAAAGCCCAGTTGCTCGGGTTGCTGGCCGGCGGCGGACTGGACGGTATCGAGCATTCCGGCGACCCGGCGACGATACAGCGACTCCTCGGGCTACTCGACAGTCCCGATCCGGCATTTGCGATTGTGACTCCCTGACCGATTGTGACTCCCTGACGGAATGCGTAAGGCCCACCCGGCAATTGATTGCCAGGTGGGCCTTACGTATTCAGCAGGGCGGCGATCAGCCGAGGTCGAACCGATCGAGTTCCATCACCTTGGTCCACGCGCTCGCGAAGTCCTCCACGAACTTCTGCTGTGCGTCCGCACTTGCGTACACCTCTGCGAGAGCACGCAGTTCCGAGTTCGATCCGAAGACAAGATCGACGGCAGTGGCAGAGTATTTGACGTCACCGGTGGCCCGGTCACGACCCTCGTAGACGTTCTCCGACGACGTGGACGGCTTCCACTCCGTGCCCATGTCGAGGAGATTGACGAAGAAGTCGTTGGTCAACGCCTGCGGCCGATCGGTCAGCACACCGTGGGCGGTACCCCCGACGTTGGCGTTCAGCCCGCGAAGGCCGCCGACCAGCACCGTCATCTCCGGTGGGGTCAACGTCAACATGTATGCCCGGTCGACAAGCAGGATTTCGGCCGGAATCTTCTCCCCGCCGCGCAGGTAGTTCCTGAATCCGTCTGCCCGGGGTTCGAGAACCGCAAAGGACTCCACGTCCGTCTGTTCCTGCGACGCGTCCGCCCGACCGGGGGTGAACGAGACAGAGACTTCGTGGCCGGCGTCCTTGGCGGCCTTCTCGACCGCCGCGGTTCCCGCCAGAACAATCAGATCGGCAAGCGAGACCTTCGCTCCGCCGGACTGGGAATTGAAGTCCTGCTGGATCTGCTCGAGTGCACTCAATACCGTCGACAACTCGGCGGGACTGTTTGCCTCCCAACTCTTCTGCGGCTCGAGGCGAATCCGGGCTCCGTTTGCGCCGCCGCGCATATCGGTGCCACGGAAACTCGCCGCCGACGCCCAGGCGGTAGACACCAACTGCGAGATCGACAGCCCGGACTCCAGTACCTTGCTCTTGAGGGCAGCGATATCCGCATCGCCGATCACCGGGGCAGCGGCGTTGGGAACAGGATCCTGCCACAGCTGCGGTTCCGGAATCCACGGACCGAGATAGCGAGTGACAGGTCCCATGTCGCGGTGCAGCAGCTTGTACCAGGCCTTGGCGAACTCCTCGGCAAATTCGTCCGGGTGATCGAGCCAACGGCGCGTGATCTTCTCGTATGCGGGATCGAGCCGCAGCGAAAGGTCGGTGGTCAGCATGGTCGGAGAACGCTTCACCGACGAATCGAACGGGTCCGGGATCGTGCCGGCACCGGCGCCGTCCTTGGGCGTCCACTGCCACGCGTCAGCGGGGCTCTTGGTCAGTTCCCACTCGTAGCCGTAGAGAATTTCCAGGAACGAGTTGTCCCACTGCGTCGGCGTATTCGTCCACACGACCTCGAGGCCGCTGGTGATCGCATCCTTCCCCACGCCAGTGCCGAAGGAACTCTTCCAGCCCAAGCCTTGCTGTTCGATCGGAGCGCCTTCGGGTTCGGGCCCGACGAGATCGGCGGGGCCGGCCCCGTGAGTCTTACCGAAGGTGTGTCCGCCGGCGATCAGCGCCGCCGTCTCGACGTCGTTCATCGCCATGCGCGCAAAGGTTTCGCGGATATCGCGGGCAGCGGCGACCGGATCGGGCTGCCCGTTCGGCCCCTCCGGGTTTACGTAGATCAAACCCATCTGCACCGCGCCGAGCGGACCGGACAGCTCACGGTCGCCGCTGTACCGCTCGTCTCCGAGCCACGAGTCCTCCGGGCCCCAGTACATTTCCTCCGGCTCCCAGATGTCCTCGCGACCGAACCCGAAGCCAAAGGTCTTGAACCCCATCGACTCCAAGGCGCAGTTGCCGGCAAAAACCAGAAGGTCGGCCCACGAGATCTGCTTGCCATATTTCTGTTTGACGGGCCACAGCAAGCGGCGAGCCTTGTCGAGGCTTGCGTTGTCCGGCCAACTGTTCAGCGGCGCAAACCGTTGTGCGCCTTGACCTCCACCGCCGCGGCCGTCCGCGATGCGGTAGGTACCCGCGGCGTGCCAACTCATCCGAATGAACAGCCCACCGTAGTGACCGTAGTCTGCGGGCCACCAGTCCTGCGACGTTGTCATCAAGTCGATGACGTCGCGCTTGAGAGCGTCGACGTCGAGTTTCGCGAACTCCGCCGCGTAATCGAAGTCCGAACCCAGAGGGTTGGATTTGGGCGAATGAACACGCAACACCGAAAGGTTTGGCTGGTTCGGCCACCAGTCCTGGTTTGTCATCGGGCGATGCGCCGTGGGCGTCGGAGCCGAGATCGCGGGATTTTCACTTTCGCTTCCCCCCTGCGACTTTCCTTCAGGGGCCATCGGGCAACTATCGGACACGTTAATCCCTCCATGAGCAAATAGATCCGACTCCGATCACGGGTGTGATCGCGAACTCTGTGATGCCGCGCAGTCGGGGCACATCCCCCAGAAGACAACTTCGACTTCGACGAACTCGAAGCCGTCGTAATCCGGTGGCGTCAGACAAGGTGCCTCGCCAACTGCGCAGTCGACGTCCGACACCGTCCGGCACGATCGGCAGACGACGTGATGATGGTTGTCACCAACCCTCAACTCGTAGAGAGCCACTGAACCGGAAGGCTGAATCCGCCGCACGATTCCCACTGAAGTCAACGCATGCAGTACGTCGTACACCGCTTGGCGAGACACTCCCGGTAGAACCGCCCGAACAGCATCGAAAATCGAATCCGTCGGGGCATGTGGACGCGCATGCAGCGCTTCGAGCACCGCAACCCGTGGTCGGGTCACACGGAGCTCTGCGTCACGCAGTTGTGCTGGAAAGTCCGGCGTCGAGGACACCCCACTACTATGACGCGGATTTCTGGACTGATCCAAGACTTTCGCGAAAATAGTTGGAATTGACGCCAACCGAATGGTTTCGAGCTCGAATTGATTCCGGATTGTTGCCACAGATGTCACTGTGGCCGTTATCCTCCGCGCGCAGTATCAGCGGCCCGACCGACGCGAAGTGTCGAATCCCTTACCTAGCCTGAATGCAATTACTCCTCGTTGATATCGCTGCGCGTAGAGGTGATCAGCAGCGCCAATGATGCGGCGGTTCGGGTGCAGAAAGCGTCGGCGTCGGTGAGTCCACTGGTGAGTCCGCGGACAATCGTGGCCGCAACGAGGAAATCGAAGGCGACATCGGTGGCGGCGGCAACGTCCGCCTCGGACCGCTCCGGGTACTCGGCGCGCACCCGCTCGAGGAGTGCCAGTCGGGCGGGATACTCGGAACTGAGAACCAGTCGCTGGTACGCGCCTTCCTCTTGTTGATATGCAGAGAGTAAGCCCGGAATGGCTGCGCGAGTTGCCGGTTCCGCCACTTGCGTGAGGAACCATCGCGTCCAGATCAGTAGGTCCTCGCGCAAATTCGAGGTAGTCGCGGGCAATGCACCATTCTGCATGCCGAAGACCGCTTCTTCGATAATCGATTCGCGAGTTGCCCAGCGCCGATAGATCGCTGCCGTACCCAAGTTTGCTCGTCGGGCGATCGCCGTGATGGTGGTTTTCTGGTAGCCGAGCTCTACGAGCAATTCCCGGGTGGCGGCGAGAACGGCCAGGTCCACCTGAGGATCGCGGGGCCTCCCCACGCCAGCGGTACCGGTTCGACGATCTCTGCGTTCATCCACATCCGCGGACATTACCGGAGATATATTTGCCGAAAACTATTACGTTGCGATGCGCTCCGTAATAGATTGAAGGCATCCATCCACCACGAAGGGGCCCGCAGTGATCACTCCGCACGACGAACTGCTCATCCACCAACTACCCACGACACTCGACCACGTCTCGCAAAGCGACCTGCGTTGGACCGAACGCATCGTGATGTACGGGTTCGACAAAACCGGCGAGGTCTCCGTCATGACCGGCCTGGCCAAATACCCGAACCGCAACGTCCTCGACGCCTACGCGATGGTCACACGCAAGGGCGAAGAGGCTCGCGTGGTTCGTCTGTCGACCGAACTGAACCCGCAGACCGGCGCTCTTGCGGCCTGGAGCGTCGGGCCGTACACCTACGAGATCGTCGAACCGCTGCGCAAGGTTCGCTCGACCGTCGAGTCGAACGAGCACGGACTGAGCCTGCAACTCGATTTCTCCGGCGACTTTCCGGTCTACGAGCAGACGGCAGCATTCCACCGCACCCGTGGCAGAGTGCGCGAGGACGCCCGTCGCTTCTACCAGAACGGCACGATCACCGGCTGGATCGAGATCGACGGCGAGCGCATCGAGATCGATCCGGACAACTGGTGGTTCGGTCGTGACCACTCGTGGGGCGTTCGCCACGGCGGCGGGGGCGGCAGCCTGTCGGAGGGCGCGAACCTGCAGCCGTCGGAGGTTCCGGAGGGAGTCCTGTACTACATGGGGATCTTCCAATTCGACGACGAGGTAGTGCATTTCGCGCAGCGTGAAACGAGCACGGGAGCGCGTTGGCAGTTCGAGGGCGAAGTGCTCTTCCCGATCGACAGCGGCAAGGACCCATTACCCATCAGCGACGTCGAACACGACCTGAAGTTCCGTGACGATCTGCGCGTCGTGAAATCCGGTACCTTCACCGTGCATCGCGCCGACCGAACCACCGACGTCATCGAAGTGAATCCGGTGTGTGATTTCTGGCCGGGACTAGCCGGTTACGACGAATACCGCGGTTACGCCTCGGGCATGTACCGCGGCAAGGACTTCAGCGACAGCTTCACAGTGGACATCACCAACCTCGACGAGATCCGCCAAGTGAGCATGCTCAGCGAAACACTGTGCGAGGTTCGGATGGGTGACAAGATCGGGCACGGACTGGTCGAGATGGTTTTCATGGGTGTGAACCCCCGGTACGGGTACACGGACTGGTCGGCAAACCGGACGGACGCACACAATGACTGAACGTGTCGCCGCGCAGGCTCTGGCATCGACCCTGGAACCCGTTGTTCGCGAACAGATTCCAGGCGCACAGGAAGCGAAGATCGTCGCCTGGCAACGCACCGAGCGCGGGTTCTCCACCGAGACCTACCTGTTCGAGCTGGAAGGGTCCGAAAATTCGGGGGCGGGCTTCGTGTTCCGACGCCCACCCGAGATCTCCCTGTTTCCCGACTACGACCTACGACGCCAGTATTTGGTGTCGAAGCGACTTGCCGGTACCGATCTGCCTGTCCCCCGGATGCTCTGGATAGACAACGCCGATAATGCTCTCGGCGGGCCGTACTACGTCATGGAACGCATCGGAAATGCCGAGGCTCCCAGCGATTTTCCGTCGTATCACACCGCCGGAAACTACTTCGAGGCCGACGAGCAGAGTCGGGCGCGGATGTGGTGGGGCTGCGTCGAGACGATGGCCCGCATCCATCAACTCGACCCCGGCGAGCTTCGCCTCGACTTTCTCTCCATGCCGAGGTTCGGGGACAAACCGATCGAGCAGGCCGTGAACTATCTCGACTGGGCCGTGCGTTGGGCAGCGCCGAGTCTGTCGCCGGTAATGGAGAAGGCACTGTCGTGGCTCCGCGCGAATATCTACGAGCCCGAACATGTCACGTTGTGTTGGGGCGATGCGCGCATGTCGAACATCCTCTACAGCCCGGACCATTCCGTTGCCGGTGTACTCGACTGGGAAATGGCGTATCTGGGTGATCACGAAGCCGACCTGGCGTGGATGCTGTTCCTCGACTGGGCCTGCAGCGAGTTCGAGGGTCACCCATCTCTGCCTGGCACACCGACCCGGGAGCAGACGATCACCCGCTACGAGGAACTGACAGGATGGCCGGTCCAGAACCTGTTGTTCAACGAGGTGCTCGCTGCGGTGCTGTTATCGGTTCCGCTACTGCGACTGTCCACGCACCTACAACTCGGTGAGCACGCGGACATCACCGCATTCTGTAGCCGCCGCCTCGAACAGTTGTTGGCACACGCCTAGCGCGGCCTGACCCCACACTGAGTCATTGCGGAGCAATCTCCTGCCAGTCGGATGACAGCCGTGAGACCCAGTGTGGGTCACGCCGTTCCAGGTAGGCGCGAACCCCCTCGGACGAGTCGGGCTCACCCATCACACGCAAGTGCAACTCTGTCTCGAGGTCCGCTACCCGCTCGGGACCGTAGCCGTGTCTGGCCGACTGCCACAAGAGACGTTTGGACAGCGCAACCGACATGGGTGCAACATTCACCGCGATATCCCGAGCGATGCCCAGGGCGGCGGGCAACACGTCGTCTGCGGGCAGGCAACGGCTCGCGAGTCCCAGCCGAACAGCCTCCGCACCGTCAAATGTGCGACCGGTCAACAGGATATCGGCAGCAACCGCCATACCGGCGATATGCGGAACGGTCCAATGTGACATCGCGTCGGGCAACACTCCCCGGCGAACCTGCGGAATCGCATACTTGGCATCGGTGGCAAAAATCCGGATGTCTGTTTGCATCGCGATAGTCAGTCCGATACCTATCGCGTGTCCGTTCACCGCCGCGATCACGGGCTTACGCAAATCGAAGGCCGGTGGGTTGATCGGCGATGCCGAAAAGCCGTCACCGACAGGCGCATCGAACGTGTCCGCGCCTCCCCCTAGATCTGCGCCCGCACAGAATGCCGGCGGCGCACCGGTCAGCACGATGGCACGAACGCCGTCATCGGCGTCAAGATTCCGGTACGCCTCACCCAGTGCTCGACCCATCGCCCCGGTGAACGCGTTGCGTCGTTCCGGCCGGTCGAGGGTGACTACGGCTACGCCGCCGTCCACCTCCACCAGCACCCCGCTTGTCATCGCATTTTCCCGAGCGCCGAAATCATCTCCGCAACATGGGAATCAGATACCGAGTATCCAGGAAAGTAGCAGCACACGCGCTCAGCGTGGTCGCCGAATCGCGCGATGATCTTTGCCGCACATTCCTCGGGGGTACCCACCACTGCAAGCGTGTTCATCATGTCTCGATCGATCAGGTCCGTCATTGCAGCAAACTCGCGCCGCTTGGAGAGCGAGTTGAGTTCGGGCTGAACATCTTCCCAGCCGTCGACCTCCAACACCGGCCGATACGCCGGCGTGGAACCGTAGAACCCGAGCAGACTCCGGACCCCGCGCTCGGCGTCGGCGAGTTCGTCTGCGGTCCGCCCGACACCAACCAGCACCTGCGGGTAGATCGCAAGATCCGCCCTGGTACGCCCGCCGAGTTCGAGCCCCTCCTCGATTGCGGGCATGGTCCGCTCGCGAAAATGACGGGCACTGTTGAAGGGCATGACAAGCAACCCGTCTGCCACTTCCGCAGCGGCCCGAGTCATCAAGGGCCCCAACGCTCCCAGACAGATTTCCGGCGGACCGTACGGATTAGGTCCAGGATCGAACGTTGGTGGCATGAGCGTGTGCTGGGTGAACTCGCCCACGAAATCCAGGGGCGAACGCTCTTCCCACGCAGTGAAGATCGCTTTGATCGCAAGTACTGCTTCCCGCATTCGTGCGGCTGGCCGCGACCACTCGCTACCGTAGCGTCGCTCGATATGGGGACGGATCTGCGAACCCAAACCGAGCCGGAATCGACCGCGGCTCAATGCCTGTAGGTCGTTCGCAACATGAGCGAGGTGCAACGGACTGCGGGGCAACGCGATCGCCACATTGGTCATGAGGTCCGCCTCGACCACACCTGACGCTGCGACGAGCGGGACAAAAACGTCGTGTGCGCCCTCGAACGTGAAAAGACCGTCGGCGCCCAGCGCAACAAGTTCCTTCGCGCGCGCTGCCGAGTCTTCGGGACGTGAATCCAACTGGAGATCGATCTTCATTCGTGCCCTGCTTTCAGACCGATCGTCTCGCTTGCATGCACTGCCAACACGAACAGCGAACCTGCAAGTGAATCGACGAAGCGGTCCTCGCCCTCGGCGCCACGCGTGAGACCACGCATAGTGGTGGCGCCCGAGAGTAGATCGAACAGGAACGTCGCGTCGACGTCGACCGGGATTTCTCCCCGAGCAGCGGCGTCGTCCAACATCTCTTGAAAGGCTTTGCGAACCGGAGCGCCGATGGCCAGCAAACGCTGCCGGGCGTCCTCACTTTGAGGGTCCGCGAGCAGTCCCGGAACACCGGCCCTGGCCGCAGGTCGCGCGGCTCGAACCAGGAAGATCCGCACCCACGTCGCGAGGTCTGTTCGGAGATCTCCGGACACCTCGGGCAACGGATGGCCTCCGGTCCCGTGCACTGCTTCTTCGATCAATGCTTCGCGAGTCGGCCATCGGCGGTAGATAGCCGGCGTATTCACTTCGGCCGACCGGGCGATGGCGGCAATCGTCGTCTGCTGGTAGCCAACTTCGGCCAGGAGGCGGCGCGCTGCAACCAGCACAGCTTGGTCCTTGCCCGGGTCGCGCGGCCGGCCGGCGCGTGGTGTCTCCGAATTCACCATTACATAGTAGCTCGTAACGTTATTAACCGGTGCCCGACATGCCGTACACATGATCTGCTCGCACACTCAGGATCTGGCGGCGTTCCGCCACCATCGCGCGGCGGTAGTCCTCCCAGTCGGGATGCTCATTGCCACTGATGTCTCGATAGAGATCAACCAGCGCGTCGACCACCTCGTCGTGTGGATCGGAAGCTGATGGAGTCAACTTCGCAATGCCTTCGATCACTGCATAGCTCCAGAAATCCGGAGCACTCACATGCAGTGACACCCGCGGGTCACGCTCGGCATTTTTGCTCTTGACGCGGTCCGCCGTAATCGAGATCGATGCCGTTCGCGACTCGGAATCCCAGCGGTAAATGATGTTGGACAGCTGCGGCCTGCCGTCCCGCTTGATTGTTGCCAAAACACCCTGTTTCCCTTGGCAACAAGCTCGAAGAGTGCGTCCCGGACTTCCGTATCGTCGCTCATAGCCCGGACAACGACGCAGGAATGGATATTGTTCCGCACCGGGATCCGCCGAGAATCCACACCATCCGAGATAGTTCAGCGCTGTTTCGCCAGCTTCAAGTACGGGTAACAACTCTTGCAGTCGCGCTTCCATACGTGCGATGGGAGACCTGATGACCGCAGTACCAGTCCGCGCCCTCGTAGGCCGACGGCCGTATCCCCCACGCCGCCTGCGGAAGGGCCAGGCGCTTCTTGACACGTTGACGACCACAGATCCGAAGAAACTCGGCTTGATGTATCTGTTCACGTCGTTCGCCTACTTCTTGATCGGCGGCGTGATGGCGTTGATGATGCGTGCCGAGACAGCTGTTCCAGGAATGCAGTTCCTGTCCAACGAGCAGTACAACCAACTGTTCACCATGCATGGCACCATCATGCTTCTGCTGTACGCGACCCCGATCGTCTTCGGCTTCGCGAACTACATACTGCCGCTGCAGATCGGAGCACCTGACGTCGCGTTTCCCCGATTGAACGCCCTCAGTTACTGGCTCTACCTGTTCGGCGCGATTACTACGATCAGTGGGTTCGTCACGCCTGGCGGCGCGGCCGATTTCGGTTGGACTGCGTACGCGCCGTTGTCCACCGACACGTTCTCACCCGGCGCCGGAGCCAACCTCTGGATTACCGGTCTTACATTGGCCGGAGTCGGAACCATTCTCGGAGCGGTCAACATGATCACCACCGTGATCTGCCTCCGCGCGCCGGGAATGACGATGTTCCGCATGCCGATCTTCACCTGGAACATCTTCATCACGTCGATACTGATCCTGATCGCCTTTCCGATCCTGACTGCAGCCCTGATGGCACTCCTCGCCGACCGAAACCTCGGCGCACACGTCTACGACGCGAGCAACGGCGGTGCCGTCCTGTGGCAGCATTTGTTCTGGTTCTTCGGCCACCCCGAGGTCTATATCGTGGCCCTCCCCTTCTTCGGCATCATTTCGGAGATATTGCCGGTCTTCAGCCGCAAACCGATCTTCGGCTACAACGGCCTGGTCTACGCCACTCTCGCCATTGCGGCGCTGTCCATCGCCGTCTGGGCACACCACATGTTTGCCACCGGCGCCGTTCTATTGCCCTTCTTCTCCTTCATGACCTTCCTGATCGCGGTGCCCACCGGAGTCAAGTTCTTCAACTGGATCGGCACAATGTGGAAGGGACAGTTGACTTTCGAGTCACCCATGCTGTTTTCCCTCGGCTTCTTGGTCACGTTTCTGTTCGGCGGATTGACTGGCATCATCCTCGCGAGCCCACCACTCGACTTCCACGTCACGGACAGCTATTTTGTCGTCGCGCACTTCCACTACGTTCTGTTCGGCACAATCGTGTTCGCGACGTTTGCCGGCATTTACTTCTGGTTCCCGAAGATGACCGGCCGGATGCTGGACGACCGGCTCGGCGTCTGGCATTTCTGGACCACGTTTGTCGGATTCCACGGCACATTCCTTGTGCAGCACTGGCTGGGCGCAGAAGGAATGCCGCGCAGATACGCCGACTACCTACCTTCCGACGGGTTCACGATGCTGAATTCCGTGTCCACGCTCTTCGCGTTCGTTCTCGGTGCATCCACGTTGCCGTTCGTGTGGAACGTCTTCAAGAGCTACCGATATGGCGAAGTGGTCACGGTCGACGATCCGTGGGGATTCGGAAACTCGCTCGAGTGGGCAACCAGTTGTCCCCCGCCCCGGCACAATTTCACCGAACTTCCCAGAATTCGATCAGAACGCCCCGCGTTCGAACTTCACTACCCACACATGGTCGACCGGATGCGCGCCGAAGCTCACATCACCAGCGATGGCCACTCCGCGCGCGCAATGTCCTTGGAAGACACCGCTGATCGTTAAGACGCTCCGTCATACCGCCGCTCGCGCGGTTAGCAGGCTTGTTGACGGGTATTCGTGGGTGGACGAGCGATCAGTGACAACTCGTCCACCTCGTTCCATGCCGGACGACACCAGGAGACGTCATGCAGAAAGCACTGATCTTCATAGCGGGCGCCGCTGCGGGATTCGTCGTGGGCACCAGATCCGGACGACAAACCTACGAAAAGATGAGGGACCAGTCCCTCGAACTGTGGCACAACCCGACTGTCCAGGAAAAAGTGAGCGAAGTGGCGGAAACCGTCAAGGAGAAGGCACCGCAGGTGCAACACAAGGTCGGCGACCTTGCCAAAAAAGCTAGCCACCACAACGCCGAGACAAGCACTGCGAGCGGTCCAGCCATCGGAGAAACACCCGATGAGGTTGCGACCCCAACTCCGACAGCGGAAGGCAACTCGCCCGGCACCCCGGCCCCGCCAGACGATGCCGCACCAAGCGATTCCGGCCAGGGGCACACCAGCCGCAACCAAAACCCGGATCCGAAAGCCTGACCTGACAGAGGCGTTGGTGTGCGGGACAACGGAAATCGCGTGCACCCGAGCCGAACATCCGTCACCTCAATGCAACTGTCGGGTGAACCTCGACCTACAGTTGTCGGATGTCTGTGAATATCGATGTCCGTTTTGGTGTGTATGGCCTCACGCCGGCAGACGCCGACGCGATCTACACATTGTTCGAGCAGGTAGTTGAGGAAAATCGGCTCGAACGTGAGGTGGTCATCTCACGGCGAGAAAATCCCGAAGGGACCCGTGACGTGCACGTCGTGTCACAGCATCCCGTAATTTTCAGCGGTTTCTACAAGTGGCGTCCCACCTTCGAGAAGTCGTTGCAGCTTCGCGTCGCGGAGGCGGTTCCGCCCGCGAAGGTTGTGTTCGACTGGAACTACCCTGACGAGGACTGAAGACGAGGATCGCGGTAGCGGCGCGTAGCGCGGCCGCAAGCCGCGGCCTGGCTCGCTGGGCCGGCCGGCCCGCTGTCCACTGGCGTGGGCTTGGCGACACACCGAAACAGGATCACCAAAAGGACAGCGGGCCACGACGTCAGCGTGCGTCGACGGCTTCCTTCACTGTCTCGTGCATCTCGGTAAGTGCTCGCGCACAGTCGTTCCGGGTGTAACCGAGGAGCGCGGTGTCGGCGTCAGACGGCTCGTAGGAGATGACGTTGCCGCGCCCCTGGACGATGAAGCTGTCCGGAAGGATGGGGTGCTCCTCATTGCGTTCGCCGATCTCCCGGTCGCCGCCTGCCGCAGCAACCAGCAACTGGAAATACTGCTGGTAGGTGAGATTCTGGTCGCCGATCAGATATGCCTTGCCGGATTCCGCGTGTTGCAGCGCGCCCCAGATCGCTTCCGCCAAAGACCGCACCGACATGAAATTGGTGCCGCCGGCCGGAGCGAAATCAGGAATCTGTGCCTCGTTGCCCGCAGCCCACGAGAACATCTTGCGGTAACGCTTGGCAGACGTTCCACTGATGACGCCGAGAATTGAGGGCGGGTTCAGCGTCGAGACATTGAAGGTCTCGTCGGCCAACGCCCGTGCTCCTTCGTCGGCAGCCTTTCGCGCAGCGATGTACGGCATCGTCTCTGCCAATTCGGGACGCAGATGGTGGTAGTAGCTTCCCACCTGGACGAACCGGGCAACACCAGCCTCTTTGGCCAGGGCCGCGAACCGCGGCACCCCACCGGACTGTGTCTTCTCCCAGAATTCCGCCTCATCGACGCCGCGGCCCATGTGTCGCACGTCCTGACCGGCGGCAAAGACGATCGCGTCGAACGGTGCCAGTTGATCCGCCGTGAAAGTTTGTTCCGTGTAGTCACCGAGCAGGACCGGGAAATCTCGCACAGGCGAGTCATCGGCGAGTGGATTACGCGCCGCGACGGTGACGTCGTTTCCCATGTCGCGAAGGTGAAGTGCCGTGTGGGCACCGATCATGCCAGTTCCGCCAACAATCAGGATCTTCACAGAATGCCTCTTCTTTACGTAGAGAATTACTTCAAGGTGGAGAAATACTTCGATTCATGAATCTAGGTAAACCGGAATCGCTTCGGGATGACTTCTCTCACCAACCGGGATCAAAAATTCATTTCGCCGGGTGCGCGCCGGTCAGCTCGAGCCTGACGCCGGCGGTATAGACACCGACCAACAGGGCGGCAAGCACTGCCGAGATACCGACCGCCGTGTTCGCCACTTCGCCACCCAGTCGGCCCTGCGCCACCCACGCGAGTCCCCACACAATGCCGATCGACGGCGCGATCGCGCCGCGCGAACCGGTCGCAAGGCCAACTCCGACCATGGCAGCGACGGCGAGAACAATGACTGCCCACGTCGTCGCGGCACTCGTGATACCCAGATCGACGAGCCAGGCGGTGACGTTGGCAATGGTTGCGACGCACACCCAGCCGAGATACAGACCCATGGTGCCGTCCGTGATCACCGCGTCGATCCCGTTCTCCGGGCGCTGTCGCTGAAGCAGCACGAACACTCGCGCAAGCACGGCCAGCAGACTCGCGATAATCACGACGCTCAGCCACAACAATCCGGCCTGCACCGAGAGAATCCAGGCAGCATTGAGGAGCATCGACACGGCTATCGCGGGACGCAAGGCCTCGTGACGCACAGTTCTGCCCGGCAGGAACTGCCAGATCGCGTATGCGAGAAAACCGCCGTAGACAACCGACCAGATCGAGAACGCAGTCCCGGCCGGTGCCACCAGCGTTGAAGTAGCGCTCAGTGCACCTCCTGCTGCCTCCGCGATAGGCGTGCCGATCCAGGCTCCCGAACCGATGAACGATCCGACTACTGCGATCACGGCGCTGACAACAACGACGAGTTTCATAACCTGACCCATACCGGATGTATGCCCAGCGAGTCCGAGTACGACTCCCGTTGGCGATCGCGGTGCCACGGCGTTCCCGGTGTAACAATGATGTGTGGACTTCGACAGCACAGCCGACGAACTCTACGCACTCGACCCGTCCGAATTCATCGGCGCGCGACGCGCCGCAGTCGCGCGCGCCAAGGAGTTGGGCGATACGACGCTGGCGAAAAATCTGAATGCCCTGCGCAAACCCACGACAACGGGATGGGCTCTCAACCTTCTCGTTCGGGTCGAGCCGGAAAGCGTCGATCGTTTGCTCGAACTCGGAGCAGCACTGCGATCCGCACAACAGGCCCTACGCGCTGAAGAGTTGCGGTCCCTGGCTTCCCGGCGAGCGGCCGTCATCTCAGCGCTGACCGAACGCGCCTCGGCCGCGGCACAAGATCGTGGCCGCCCGCTGTCGGAGACAGTGATGCGCGAGATCGGGCAGTCACTGTCGGCGGCGCTCTCCGAACCCGATATCGGCGCCGATCTACGTCGCGGCCGGATGCTGGGCTCAGTGTCGTACAGCGGCTTCGGCCCTGCCGCGCTCGCATCGGTACCTGAACCGACCGCACCGGCGCCTTCCGACGCCGAGCCGAAAGGACAGCCGACTGGGGCCGCGCGAAAACAGGCCCAGGCTCGCGTCAGTGACGCGGAAACTGCTGCGCATCAGGCTACTTCGGAACTCGACTCGGCTACTGCGAGGGTGAACGAGGCGGCGCAGAAGGTCTCCGATCTCCGAGAGGCTTTGTCACAGGCCGAGCAGGAGTGCCGGTTTGCCGAGTCCGCTCGGCGCACCGCCGAGGAAGCCGCGGAGCGGGCGGCGACGAAGCTGACGCAGGCCAGGGATCTTGCTGCCGAGTTCGACACCTGATATTTCCCACGTCCGACCCATCCGCCTTCGATCCGGCTACGAATGCACTACAGACGGCATCTGGCCTGTCCCTGCCGAATCGTTTCGACGGGAGGCCACTGGAAAGAGCACCTTTTGATGCGCGCACTGGTAGTCATCAGGACGGTCCGCCGCCGCTGCTTCCTGACACGACACCGCAACGCATCGTAGGAGCACTCATGGTTGTCGACGAGTCTTTCCCTTTACCTTCACTGTCCGTAGCCGCCACCGCTGATCAGCTCCATATCCTGCGAGCTCTCGTCCGGTCGAGGGGCAGACACCACGACCTAGCAGCCGACGCTGTGGCAGACCTCGTTCTCGCGGTCGATGAAGCAGCGAGCACTCTTCTGCGCCACACGCCTACCTGCAGCACTCTCACGTGCACCGTCGGAGCCGACCCTGGCAGCGTGTCGGTGATCCTCACCGGGACGACGTCGGCAATGGTCGACACCAGTACAACCTCATTCAGTTGGTTCGTGCTGCAAAAGCTGGTGGACAGCGTCGCTCTCGAGCAGTGTCCGTCCGCAGTCGCAGGCCCTACCGAGATGTGGGCTGTGACCGTCACCATGGACATGACACTGAAGGCTGACCCCTGATTCCATCCACGGACGACGAGCGTCCAGCTGGAGTCCTCAGCACAAACAGACGGTATGTGCGACGGAGGTAGGACAACGGATTGTGGGTACACAGAGATCATGACGCCAATCCCCACTGCGCGATTGCTCCCTCAAGCTCTCGGTGTCCTGACCGCCGCCTACAGCGCCGCCCTCGTCCTCTCACCGAGAATTCTTGCGAAGCCGTGCAAACTCACCAAGGCTGACGGCAGCATCGCACCGGAAGTAGCGACCGTGATCAGGGCGGTTGGAGCGCGCGATGTCGCGAGCGGACTTCTGCTGGCCATGGCACCGTACGGGCCGGCGCGTCGCGGCGCTGTCGCGTTCCGAGCCGCAGCCGATCTCGGTGACGCCGCAATCTTCGGATCGACGCTGCCCGGAACCGCAACGCGGCTCAAGGTCGCTGGATTCGCGGCCACCTGGGGCTTGCTGTGCGCCTACAGCTGGCGCTACGCGGGCTGATCGAAACGCTCGCAGTCCAGTTCCGACCATCCGGCCATTTGTTGCCGGCACGTCCACGAGGGACGATAGTTCCATGGCCATCACACCCGATATCCTTCGATATACCGCATTCAGCTCCGATCCCGCGGGCGGCAATCCCGCAGGAGTGTTGCTGGACGCACGGGGGCTGAGCGACGCGGAGTTGCAGGCCATCGCAACGGACATCGGATACGCGGAGACTGCATTTGTCACCAAGCCTGGATCCGAGGAAGACAAGCAACACAACGTTATTCGATACTTTTCCCCTATTGCGGAAATTCCGTTTTGCGGTCACGCCACCATTGCCACGGCGGTGGCGCTCACCGAACGTGACGGCGCCGGAACCTTCACGTTCGAGACATCCGTCGGACCGGTGTCGATCACGACCACAACAGAGGCATCAGGCATTCACGCAACGTTCACCAGCGTGGAACCTGCAGTCTCGCCCATCGACCATGCCGTGCTCACTGCACTGCTCGGCCTCGTGGGCATCGACTCGTCGGCAATCGACACCAACTTTCCGCCGCAGCTGTCGTATGCCGGAAACACCCATCCGATTGTGGTTCTCAGTGACAAATCGACCTTCGACCAGTTCACCTTCGACCCCGCGGCAATGCGCACACTCATGGACGCACAAGGCTGGGCCGGAACCGTGACCTTCCTGCATCAATTGGACGCCAACACTTTCGAAGCCCGAAATCTCTTCCCCGCGGGCAACATCACCGAAGACCCGGCAACAGGATCTGCGGCAGCTTCCACCGGCGGATACCTGCGGGCACTCGATCCCGCTGACACTCCTCGGCGCATCACAATCCACCAGGGCAGACACGTCGGCCGTCCGAGCGTCCTACTCGTCGATATTCCGGTACAGGGAGGCATCGCTGTAACGGGAACGGCTGTCCCGATCACCGCGTAGGAACCTAGCGAGCGTCAGACGTAATTCACCTGAGAGGTGATGACGGGCAATCCATTCGGGACTCCCCCGCCGATCAGTTCCTCGAGAGCATCCTGATCGAGGTACTTCTCGACGAGGTCTGCAAGGAGGTCGAGTTGCTGTTCACGAACCGCAGCCACCAAGGTATCCGGCGCCACGACAAACCCCACACCGGCAATGTCCGTCAGGAAGGTGCGGCGATAGGCATCGCTTTCCAGAAGTCCATGCCAGTGGGTGCCGCGAACCGACCCTCGAACACTTCCTTCCGGCGAACCGTCGGCAGCGGTCAACAACGGAAGATCGTTGTTGCGGATCACCCGTCCATGATGAATCTCGTACCCGGACACCGGAATACCGTCGTAGTGACCGTCGACCTGAGCCAGCACCTTGTCCGAAGCGAATTCGATGTCGAGTTCGAGCAATCCGAGTCCGGCAGTAGTGCCCGATCCTGATTCGACGTCGTCGACGATGGATCTGCCCAACATCTGATAACCACCACAGATTCCCAGGATGGCTTGCCCGCGGCCTGCTCGAGCGATGATCTCGTCGGCCAGGCCCGTGCTGCGCAACCACTCGAGATCACTCACGGTGGACTTGCTGCCTGGAATCACCACGAGGTCTGCATCGCGAATACGTGCCGGGTCAGTGACCCACGAAACCGCAACACCCGGTTCGCAGGCGAGAGCTTCGACGTCCGTCGAATTGGAAATGCGCGGCAACCGAACTGCCGCGACCGTCAACCACGCCGAACCGACGGGCTGTCCGGGGCGACCCACCGGTGCATTACCGGTGACTCCCAGCGAATCCTCCGCGTCGAGCCACAGTTCGTCGGCAAACGGGATGACACCCAGCGTCGGGCGTCCGGTCAGTTCGCGGAGTTGTTCGAGTCCTGGCTCGAGCAGCCCGACGTCACCACGGAATTTGTTGATCACAAAGCCGGCGATCAAGGCCTGATCACTCGGCGAGAGAACCGCGACTGTTCCGAACAGATGAGCCAGCACCCCACCGCGGTCGATGTCGCCGACCACGATCACCGGAATGGAAGCCGCTTCCGCCAATCCCATGTTCGCGAGATCGGTTGCCCGCAAATTGATTTCAGCCGGTGAACCGGCACCCTCACAAATCACGACGTCGAAGTCGCTACGCAACGACGCCAGATCCTCCGCGACGACGCCGCGCAGCCACGCACGGTGCTGCATGTAGTCCCGCGCACCGACAGTTGTCATCGCCTTGCCACGAACGACCAGCTGCGATGTCCGGTCACTTCCCGGCTTGAGCAGTACCGGGTTGAACCGCACACTCGGTTCGAGACCGCAGGCACGGGCTTGAAGTGCCTGAGCACGGCCGATCTCCCCGCCGTCGAGAGTGACGACGGAGTTGTTGGACATGTTCTGCGCCTTGAAGGGCGCGACGCGTACACCGCGACGCGCCAGCATCCGACACAACCCGGCGACAAGGACACTCTTGCCCGCGTCGGAGGTCGTACCCGCTACGAGCAGGGCACCGCGCAGGGTCAAGGCAGAGTCAGGATCTCGGCACCGGTGTCGGTGACAACCAGGGTGTGCTCGAACTGAGCCGTCCACTTGCGGTCCTTGGTGACCACGGTCCAGTCGTCTTCCCAGATTTCGTAGTCGATGCCGCCGAGGTTGATCATCGGTTCGATGGTGAAGACCATTCCGGGTTCGATGATCGTTTCGACGCCGGGCTCGTCGTAGTGCAGGATCACGAGGCCGTTGTGGAAGGTCTCGCCGATGCCGTGGCCCGTGAAATCACGCACGACGCCGTATCCGAATCGGTGAGCATAAGACTCGATGACGCGACCGATCACGTTGAGCGCGCGGCCCGGCTTGACGGCCTTGATCGCCCGCATCGTGGCTTCGTGGGTGCGCTCGACAAGAAGTCGATGCTCCTCGGATACATCACCGGCGAGGAAGGTGGCGTTGGTGTCGCCGTGCACGCCGCCGATGTATGCGGTGACGTCGATATTGACGATGTCACCGTCCTGGATGACCGTGGAATCGGGGATTCCATGGCAGATCACCTCGTTGAGGGAGGTGCAGCAGGACTTGGGAAAGCTCTTGTAGCCCAACGTCGACGGGTACGCACCGTGATCGATCATGTACTCGTGAGCAATGCGGTCCAGCTCGTCAGTCGTGACGCCAGGTGCAACGGCCTTGCCCGCTTCCTGCAACGCCCGCGCGGCGATCTTGCTCGCGACGCGCATCGCCTCGATGGTCTCCGGCGTCTGGACCCAAGGCTCGTTGCCTTCCTTGGCTGTCGGCTTCCACGCGTACTCGGGCCGCTCGATCTTCGAGGGCACAGCAAGGACAGGTGAGACGGTTCCGGGGACCAACGGTGTACGCACAGACATGCCGAACAGCCTAGCCCCCGATCACGGTGCTAGCCGGACGCACTCCAGTTCCCGCGACTGCGGGCCAGCGCCTCCAGCACGGCAAGTCGTTGACTGCAGGATCCGCGTCCACGTCTGAGCGTCGTCGAAGCCGGTTGTGTGTCATCGAGCCCGTACAGCTCGAACATTCCGTTGGACGACGGCGTGGGCCGCTGCCAGGTACTCGCTGTCGAGGAAACCTCCGCCGGACGGGGCCGAAGCGCGATCGATCACCGAGTCCAGGCGCTGCACCTGGGAGTGATGCCAGTCGAGAATCTGCGTCGCCGCAAGTTCTCCGTCGGAGCAGCGGCTACTGCTCTGACAGAATCACGGCTTGTGAAGAAATGGCTACTACTGATTGCCGCAATCGTGACCGAGGTCACCGCCACGCTCTCGTTGCGCGCAGCTCTCGATCACCCTGCCTGGTACGTAGTGGTCGCGGTGGGATACGTGGCAGCCTTCACCGCGCTGTCGTTCGTTCTCCGCGCAGGTATGGGACTTGGTGTTGCATACGGAATCTGGGGAGCGACCGGAGTTGTCCTGACCGCAATTCTCGCAACGCTTCTCTTCGGCGATCCCTTGACTGCGACGATGGGACTTGGCATTGCCTTGGTCATCGGTGGAGTCTTGTGTGTCGAACTCGGCTCGCAAGCAGCCGCCACTCGCGAATCGGGTGACCCCGCGTGACCTGGATATTTCTGATCGCGGCGATCCTGTCCGAGGTTTCCGCCACCCTGGCGCTGCGTATGGCGTCGCAAACTGGAAGCAACAAGAAGTGGTTCGTCGTGGTGGGCGCGGGCTATGTGGCCTCCTTCGCATTTCTGACACTCGCGCTCGACGCCGGCCTTGCCCTCGGAGTGGCGTACGGAATCTGGACGGCCTGCGGGGTGGCGCTAACTGCCCTCGCGTGCCGAATCCTGTTTCGCGAAGCCCTGACGAAGCTCATGGCGGCGGGAATTGCCCTGATTGCCGCCGGTGTTGTCCTCATCGAACTCGGCGCCGGTCACTAGGCCAACCGACGCCAGGTGGCGATTCAGGATCGGACCGATGACTGCCAAACCCGGAGGGCTCGTCATCTGCTCATGCGTCGTGGGGATCTTGTACTCGTGGATGTCGCCCACGATGTAGTCCTTCCAGTCCGCTGCCCCGATCGAGCCTTCGGGTCCGCCATTCCTTTCGGCTTCGCGCGATTCCACAGAGCTGAAGTAGAGAAGATCGGAGAGATCAAGGTTCGACGGGTGGTGCGCCACGGCATCATCGACCAGCTTGCAGTACTGCCGGTACAAAGTCCCGAGGTGATCGGCCGTCAGTGTCGAAAAGAATCCGCCCTTGCGGCGCAACAACTCCGCGACCTGATCGAATGTGGGGTCTTCCTCGAGCGCATCGAGAGAATCAACCTCGGCGAACTCGGCGACCAATCGCGCGACAGACGGCATCGGAGCGTCAACCTCCGTCATCAAGCGACTGTCCATCATCGCGAGCGTTGCAACGTCAGCACCGTCACGACGAAGCCTGGCCGCCATTGCATGTGCGATCTGGCCACCCACCGAGTATCCGAGCAGATGATAGGGCCCGTGTGGCTGCACGGATCGGATCTCACGGACGTAGCGGGCCGCGAGATCGTCGAGCGAATCGAAATGCACGGACGAATCTGTCAGTGCGGGTGATTGGATTCCGTAGATCGGGCGGTCACTGTCCACATACTGCACCAATCCACTGAAACACCACGCCAACCCGACCGCGGGATGGACACAAAAGAGCGGTTCACGATTCCCCGTGGCCCGCAGGGGAAGCATTACCCCGACCGCGTCGTTCGTCTCCGCTGTGCACGTCGCAATTCGGTGCGCCAACGTCGCGGGCGTCGACTCGGTGAAAATCCAGTGAACCGGCACTTCGGTCTCAATCGATTGATGCAATCGCGCAGCCACTGCGGTGGCTGTCAACGAATTGCCTCCGAGTGCAAAGAAATTGTCGTCGGCGCCCACTCGCGATATACCCAGTGCATCTGCAAACGCTGCGGCGACGGCGGCTTCCACGCCTTCTCGAGGCGGCCGATATTCTGCGCGCTGGGCTTCGAAGTCGGGTGTGGGCAATGCATCCCGGTCGATCTTCCCATTCGGAGTGACCGGCAACTCGTCAACCACCACCACCGCAGCGGGCACCATCTGCGCAGGCACCCGTCCTGCCACACAATCCACAATCGTCGAAATATCCAGGTTCACAGACGGTTCCGGCACCACATACCCGACCAACCGATCTTCCCGCACCGCAGCAGCCGCCCGAACCACCCCCACACACCCCAACAGCGCCGACTCCACCTCCCCCAACTCGATCCGAACACCACGCACCTTCACCTGCAGATCACCACGACCCACAAACTCCAACGCGAGACCCCCACCCGAAAC
This sequence comes from Rhodococcus sp. ACPA4, assembly GCF_002300185.1. Lineage (NCBI taxonomy): Bacteria > Bacillati > Actinomycetota > Actinomycetes > Mycobacteriales > Nocardiaceae > Rhodococcus > Rhodococcus sp. ACPA4. The sequence goes on along the minus strand of NZ_NSDY01000001.1, from coordinate 431,573 downwards.
CCGGCGCCACCGAACCACATCCCCCGTCCGATACAACCTCCGCCCACCGCCGCCAAACGGATCCGCCACAAACCTCGACGCAGTCAACCCTCTCCGATTCACATACCCGCGCGCCAAACCAGGACCCGAAAGATACAACTCCCCCACCGCACCCACCGGAACCGGACGCAACCAACCATCAAGAACAACCTCCGCCACACCCCGAATCGGGCCACCAATAGTCACCGGATCCCCCACCACCAACGGCACACTCGCATTCGACTGCACCGTCGCCTCCGCCGGACCATACGTATTCACCACCACCCGACCCGGCGAACACCACCGCGCCACCAACTCCGGCGAACACACCTCACCCCCCACCACCACCGTCGACAAATCCTCCAGACCGGACGGATCAACAGTCCCCAACACCGTCGGCGTCAACGCAACATGAGAAACCCTCTCCCGCACCAACAACTCCCGAAGATCCTCCCCACCGAACACCCCCGGCGGAGCAACCACCAACCGGCCACCAGAACCCAACGCCCACAACTGCTCCAACATCGCAGCATCAAAACTCGGCGACGCGCCATGCAACACCACCGAGTCGGCACCCAAACCGAACCGAACACACTGATCCACAACCAAATTCGCCAACCCCCGATGCGGCACCACCACACCCTTCGGCACACCGGTCGACCCCGACGTATACACCACATACGCCGCCCCATCCGGACGCAGTGTTCCGCCCCGATCCGCATCCGTCACCGGCCCAGCATCAAACCCCGCCAACGCACCCTCGAACTCGGGATCATCGAGCACCACCCACGGCACCGAACCCGGCAACACCCCACCATGATCCGAAGACGTAACACCCAGCACCGCACCACAATCAGCAAGCATGAACTCCACCCGCGCCGCCGGATACCCCGGATCAACCGCAACAAACGCCGCCCCCGACTTCGCCACCGCACACAACGCCACCACCGACAACACCGACCGCGACAACGCCACCGCAACACACGACCCCGAACCAACACCACGGCTAATCAACAACCGCGCCAACCGATTCGACCAACCATCCAACTCCCCATACGACAACCGCTCATCACCACACACGACTGCCAGTGCGTTCGGATCCCGCGCAGCCGACAGTAATTCCGGAAGCACATGTTCTTTCGCGGACAAACCACCCTGAACTGGAGCCAGTTCCCGCCGCTCCGAGGGCGAGAGCACGTCCAGCGCTGCAAGTGGTAGGTCAGGATCTGCGACTGTGGTGTTGATGACACGCAGAACCCGCTGCACAGCACTGCTCATCGTGTCGTTGTCGAAAAGTTCCGGTAGATACTTGATTCTGATGTGTAGTCGGTTGTCCAGGTGCGCAACGACGCCGATCGGATAGTGCGCAGCGTCAACACCACTCACATCAACCACCCGCATACCCGCAATATCCGTCTCCGCAGTCAACCCACCACGATCGACCGGATACGACTCGAACACCGTCATCGAGTCGAACACCGCACCCGGCCCCGCCACCCGCTGAATATCCGCCAAACCCACATACTGATGATCCAAAAGCCCAGCCTGCTCAGCCTGAATCCGGCCGAGAAGCGAACCAAGAGTCTCCCCCCGATCCAACCGAACCCGCACCGGCACCGTATTGACAAACAAACCGATCATCGACTCCACACCCGCAACCTGCGGAGGACGACCAGCCACCGTCGAACCGAATGTCACATCATCACGAGAAGTCCACCCACCCAACACAATCGACCATGCCATCTCGATCACCGAATTCACAGTCACCCCCCGACCCCGAACAAACGACATCAACCCCGCAGTCTGCTCCTCGGTCAACTCACCGAACACATCCCGCGACTCGCTGTACCGACGACCAGGATCGGCAGGTGCGACCAGGGTAGGGCTCGGGGCGCCGGCAAGTTGTTTGACCCACTCGTCCACAGATCCAGCGGTATCTTGCCGGTTGATCCACGCCAGGTAGTCGCGGTACGGGTACGCCCTGGGCAAGGCATCTTCACCTGCGGCATAAGCCAGCAGCACTTCACGCAACAAGAGTGGCGTCGACCAACCGTCGAGCAGCAGATGATGATTGGTCATTACGAGCCGGTAGCTCTGCGGACCTGTAGTCATGAGCAACCAGCGCAGCAGCGGCGCACGCGTGGGATCAAAACGGCGTGCTCTGTCAGCGGCCATCACCCGATCCAATTCCAGGCGGCGCGCTTCCTCGTCGAGTTCCGAGAGGTCCATCTCCGACCACACGACCGTCAGGTGTTCCTGAACCACCTGCACCGGCCCGGGTTCGAGGTCGGAGACAAATGCGGTCCTCAGATTCGGGTAGCGATCGAGCACCACCTGACCCGCCTGACGCAAACGCTCCGAATCGACCTCACCCCGCAATTCGACGGTCAATTGCACGACGTACGCGTCTATCGACTCCTCGGACAACAGGGCATGGAACAGCAAACCGGACTGAAGCGGGGACAACGGCCACACATCACTCAATGCGGGATACCTGTCCTCGAGCACGTCGATCTCACCTTGGCCGAGACTGACCAAGGCCAGGTCCGACGGTGTCCGCCCCCCGATGGGATGGTCGGCCAGCGCGGTCAACACTTCGGTCCACAACCGTGCCAGCTCGCTCACCTCGTCGACAGTCAGCACCCCCGTTGGGAATGACCACGTCGCACGTAATCGGGGCTTGCCCTGGCTACCGAGAGTCATGGCGTTGATCTCCAGGACGCTCGCTATCGGCATGTCAGGATCCTGAGCACCACCACGGTCGGAGCCGCCGAGCCTGCGATTTTCATCTAGTGGCGACCATCCGATTCCGTCTGAGATTGATGCTCCGACGCGCCCTAGATAGTTGAATCCGATCTGCGGTGTTGCGAGCTCCCGCATCTCAAAAGCGGTGTCCTCGTTGAGATACCGCAACAATCCGTACCCGATCCCGTGATCGGGTACCGCCCGGATCTGTTCCTTGACAGCTTTGACTGCGGCAGCCAATGCCGGGCCACCTGCGCAGGCGTCGTCGAGATCAATGTCTGCAAGATCCAGGCGCAGTGGAAAACTCGTGGTGAACCAGCCGACGGTACGACCCAGATCCGAACCGGGGACCGCGTTCTCCTCTCGTCCATGGCCTTCGAGCGCAATGAGCGTCGTGGCAATCGGGGCACCTGCCGACATCGGTCGGCGATCTCGCCGCCATTGCGTGACCGCGACTGCCAACGCAGACAGCAACCCATCGCTGACCCCACCGTGAAACGCCTGAGGAACTGTGGTCAGCAAGGCTTCTGTCACGTCGGTGGGCAGTTCCACGGAAACATGATCCGTCGATCTGTTCACATCGACCGACGGGTCGAGGGGCCGCGACCCGATCACCGGATCGTCGCCGGCCGTCATCGCTCGCCACCGGTCGAGTTCCGCTACTCGCTCCGGCCGACGGGCCTCCTCGACAAGCCCATGAGCCCAGCGACGCATCGACGTTCCAACCGCAGGCAACTCTGGTTCCACCCCAGCCACGATCTGCGACCACGCAATCGCCAGATCCGGCACCAACACTCGCCAGGACACACCGTCGATAGCCGAATGATGTACCACCACAAGAACACAGCCGTGCGCGCCATCCTCCACAGGTTCGAACCACACCACCTGCATCACCACACCGGCACCGGGATCAAGCCGATCCGCCGCAGCATCCAACTCCGCAGACGCGAGGTTGTTGAACTGGGAACTTCCCGGCTTCCCTCTCATCGGTACCCGGCAGATGAGGCGGTCCGCTCGAATCCCTCCTTCCGGCAACACCTCCCACGTCCAGCGGCCACCGGCTTGCTGCCGGAGCCGAGCCCGGAGAATGTCGTGATGGTCGAGCACCGCTTGTATCGTGCTCGCCAAGCTCTGTTCGTCTATTGCCTCCGGCAGATTCAGCATCAGCGCCTGTGAGAAGCGAGTAAACCCCGACGTGCCCCGTTCGAGGAGCCAGCGCATTATCGGCGTCAACGGAACCTCGCCGACCCCGCCCCCAGGCAGTTCTTCCAACGTGGCTGCCTCCAGTCCGTCACCGAAGACAGCAATCTCCGCCAACCCAGCCACTGTTTTACGCTCGAACACATCTCGCGGTGAGAAAACTATTCCGGTCGCCTTTGCCCGTGAGACCAATTGAATCGAAACGATGCTGTCACCGCCGAGGGCGAAGAACGAATCCTCCACGCCTACCGATTCGAGTCCGAGCACTTCCTCGAACAACCCTGCTAGTGCCGATTCAATCTCGGTTACCGGAGGGATGAATTCGCTGAGGCGCTCGTCAAAATCCGGTATGGGCAATACATCCCGGTCGATCTTCCCATTCGGCGTCACCGGTAACTCGTCAACCACCACCACCGCAGCCGGCACCATCTGCCGCACCAGACGCTCACCCACACCGGCCACCACCACGGCCGAATCCAAGGCCACCCCCGCTTCCGGCACCACATACCCGACCAGCCGATCTTCCCGCACCGCAGCAGCCGACCCAGCCACCCCCACACAGGCCAGCAACGCAGACTCCACCTCCCCCAACTCGATCCGAACACCACGCACCTTCACCTGCAGATCACCACGACCGACAAACTCCAACGCGAGACCCCCACCCGAAACCCGGCGCCACCGAACCACATCCCCCGTCCGATACAACCTCCGCCCGCAGCCGCCAAACGGATCCGCCACAAACCTCGACGCAGTCAACCCTCTCCGATTCACATACCCGCGCGCCAAACCAGGACCCGAAAGATACAACTCCCCCACCACACCCACCGGAACCGGACGCAACCAACCATCAAGAACAACCTCCGCCACACCCCGAATCGGCCCACCAATCGTCACCGAATCCCCCACCACCAACGGCACACTCGCATTCGACTGCACCGTCGCCTCCGCCGGACCATACGTATTCACCACCACCCGACCCGGCGAACACCACCGCGCCACCAACTCCGGCGAACACACCTCACCCCCCACCACCACCGTCGACAAATCCACAAGCCCGGACGGATCAACAGTCCCCAACACCGTCGGCGTCAACGCAACATGAGAAACCCTCTCCCGCACCAACAACTCCCGAAGCTCGCCGCCCCCGAACACCCCCGGTGGAGCAACCACCAACCGACCACCAGACCCCAACGCCCACAACTGCTCGAGCACCGCAGCATCAAAACTCGGCGACGCGCCATGCAACACCACCGAGTCGGCGCCCAAACCGAACCGAACACACTGATCCACAACCAAATTCGCCAAACCCCGATGCGTCACCACCACACCCTTCGGCACACCCGTCGACCCCGACGTATACACCACATACGCCGCCCCATCCGGATACAGCGATCCACCCCGATCCACATCCGTCACCGCATCAGCCGACAGCGTCGACAACTCCCGGTCCACCACTACATCATCAAGCACCAACCACGGCACCGAACCCGGCAACACCCCACCATGCTCCGAAGACGTAACACCCAGCACCGCACCACAATCAGCAAGCATGAACTCCACCCGCACCGCCGGATACCCCGGATCAACCGCAACAAACGCCGCCCCCGACTTCGCCACCGCACACAACACCACCACCGACAACACCGACCGCGACAACGCCACCGCAACACACGACCCCGAACCAACACCACGGCTAATCAACAACCGCGCCAACCGATTCGACCAACCATCCAACTCCCCATACGACAACCGCTCATCACCACACACAACAGCCAGCGCGTTCGGATCCCCCACAGCCAACAACTCCGGCAACACCAACACCCGACCACCCGCAACACCCGACACCGGAACCAACTCACCACATTCCGCCGGCGAGAGGAGACTGATATCCCCCACTCGGGTTGACGGCGCAGTCACGATGTCCTCGAGGATGCGTACAAATCGATCCGCAAAGCCCTGCACGGTATCCCGGTCGAGAATGTCGACGGCAAAACCGAAGGACGCAGACATCCCGGCGGGAGAACCGTCGCCGGGATCGAAGTCCTCGGCGAGACTCAAGTGCAGGTCGTACCGGGCGACCTCGACGTCCACGTCGAGAAGTTCGACGGTCAATTCCGGGAGCGCCAGTTCCGGTAACGCGGCATTCCTGAACTCGAGCATCACTTGAAACAACGGTGAGTGTGCGGTCGAGCGGACCGGATCGATTGCCTCGACCACTTGCTCGAACGGGGTCTGGGCGTGTGCGAACGCCCCCAGATCGCTCTCTCGAACCGTCGCCAGCACCTCCCCGAACGACGACCCGGATGTTACTGCCGTCCGCAACACCACTGTGTTGACGAACATGCCCACCATATCGTCGAGTGCAGCCTCACCACGCCCGGCTACCGGAGTACCCACCACAATGTCGCCGCTCCCACTCAACCGGCTGAGCAGGATGGCCAGCGCCGCATGCATGGTCATGAATATCGTCGAATCATGCTTGCGCGCAAGCAGTTGCAGCGCGCGATGCAACTGCGCACCGATCTCGAAGTGCACTGCGCTTCCTCGCATCTGCCGCCACGTCGGGCGGGCTCGATCCGTCGGCAACGGCAGGACGGCCGGTAACCCGGACAGCGCCTGTTGCCAGTACGTGAGCTCCTCGCCGGCAAGTGAACCCGGATCGGATTCGACGCCGAGCAGGCGGCGCTGCCACAAGGTGTAATCGGCATAGGTCACCGCAAGCGCCGCCCAATCCGGGATTCGCCGGTTCGCCCGCGCGGTGTACGCGGTCATCACATCGCGGGCCAGCGGCGGCATCGACGAACCGTCGGCAGCGATGTGGTGCACCACAATCACCAATACGTGCTGCTCTGGGCCAACCCTGAACAACGCTATCCGTACTGGAACTTCGTCGGTGACATCAAATCCGGACGACGCAAGCCGCTCGATGCGCCCGAGCAATTCGCTCTCACCTGCCACGTCGACCGGACTGAAATCCCGAAGCACTTGCCCTGTCGGAACAACCACCTGGTGCGGACCGTCCGACGATCCGGGGTACACCGTGCGAAGGGTGTCATGACGCTCGACGACGTCTGTCAGCGCCGCTCGGAAGGCGTCGGTATCCAGTTCTCCGGTCAGGCGGAGCGCGATGGGAATGTTGTACGCGGGCGACGATGTGTCCAATTGATTGACCAGCCACATACGATGCTGGGCAAGGGACACCGGAACTCTCTCGGGTCGCACACCTGCCGTCAAAGCGGGCCCCGCGGACGTCCGTCCGTCGGTGCGCTCGATCCAGCCTGCGAGCGCCGTCACGGTAGGTTCGTCGAACAGGTCCCGCACGCCCACTCCCTCGTTGAGCGCTGAATTGATCCGCGCCACAGCTTTGGTCGCGCTCAGAGAATTGCCGCCGAGGTCGAAGAAGTGTGCATCGGCGCCGAGGTGCTCGATGCCCAGCACCTCGGCGAACACACCGGCGATGGTCTCTTCGATCGGAGTTCGAGGCTGGCGGAACTCGGATCTTGATGCCCCGACATCGGGTTCTGGCAGGGCGCCGCGATCGAGCTTGCCGACCGGGGTCAGAGGGATAGCGTCGAGCACGGTGATTGTTGCCGGCACCATGTAGTCGGGCAGCAATCCCCGGACGTGGGTTCGTAATTCAGCCGGGGCGACGTTGTTGTCACCGGTGGGAAGCACATACGATGCCAAGCTGGTGTTTGCAGTGGGTTCGGTGTTTCCAGTGGGTTCGGTGTGTCCGAGTGTAACCGCAAATGCCACGCTCGGAAGTTCGGTCAATGCCGCATCGATCTCGCCGAGTTCTATCCGGAAACCGCGGATTTTCACTTGAAAATCGTTGCGGCCCAAGTACTCGATTGTCAGACGTCCCTCCTGATCGTGGCGCCATCGCACCATGTCCCCGGTGCGATACATACGGCGCCCCGGAGGCCCGAACGGATCGGCAACAAACCTCGACGCTGTTGTTCCCGTCTGGTTCCGATAGCCGCGCGCCAAGCCGACGCCGCCCAGATATAACTCCCCGACCACTCCGACCGGCACCGGTCGCAGTCGATCGTCGAGGACTACTTCGGCGAGACCGCGGATCGGACCTCCCAGTGTCAGTAGCTCACTACCCGACTCGATCGCCCCGACATTTGCCATGACCGTCGACTCGGTCGGGCCGTAGGCGTCGAACATCAACCGGCCGGCTGACCACCGACCCGCCAATTCCGGCGAACATGCCTCCCCGGCAACAACAAGGCACTGCAGCGAGGTTCGCCCCCGCGGGTCCAGTGATGCCAGCGCGGAAGGTGTGAGGACGGCATGTGTGATCTTCTCGCGATCGAGCAGCGCCGTGAGTTCGTCACCGCCGTATGTGGTTGGCGGCGTGATCACCAATCGGGCTCCCGACCCCAAGGCCCACATCAATTCGAACACCGACGCGTCGAAACTCGGAGATGCACAGTGCAATATTCGCGCGTGCGGCCCCGTCTCGAATCGTGTGCACTGCTCCGTCATCAGGTCGAGCAACCCTCGGTGCGGCACCACCACCCCTTTCGGAATCCCGGTCGACCCGGATGTGTAGATCACGTATGCCGGGTGGTCGATGTCGAGAGTCGCTGTCCGTTGCCCGTCGGTCACCGGCGCAGCGGAGGAACCCACGATCTCGGTAGCGGTGTCCTGGTCGTCGAGCACCAGCCACGGAACCGTCTGAGGCAGTTTTCGGGCATAGCTGGTGTTCGCCACACCGAGTACCGCCCCGGAATCGACGAGCATGTGTTCGAGTCGCGCCGACGGGTATCCCGGATCCACCGGAACAAACGCCGCACCGCTCTTCGTGACGGCCAATAGCGCCATCACCGAATCGATCGACCGCGGCAGTCCGATAGCCACCACCGACTCGGGTCCTATCTCATGGCCGATCAGATAGTGGGCCAGGCGATTCGATCGGCGATCCAGCTCTTCGTACGTCAGTGTGCAATCGCCGCCCACAAGAGCAATCGCGGTCGGATCGGCAGCGACAGCCTCTGCAAAAAGCAGCGGCAAACTCCGTGGTGGCAGTGCGGCCCCACCCCGTACCGGTGTCAGGTATTCATGCTCCGACGGCAAAAGCAGATCCATCTCGTAGATCCGAACCTCAGGATTCGCGACGCCACACTCGAGCACACGCACCAGACGCTCGGCGAGAATATCGATTGTTTCCGGGTCGTACACGTCGGTGGCAAACCCGAGATCCACCTGTACGCCCGAACGTCGACCGGTATCGGTAAACCTCTCGGCTACTGTGATATTCAGGTCGCAGTTCCAGGATGAACGCCATCCGTCGGGCGCGGTGAGAGCCACATCCGCCGCCGTGGTCGGCTCACAGCCACGGACGCCCAGCATTACGTGGAAGAGAGTCGAACCTACAGCCTCCGCGACCCGTTCCGCTGGTACCTGGGCATGAGCGAATGCATCACGCTCGCATCGGTTTACCTGATCTATCAGGTCGGCAAAGGAGATGTCCGGATCGACTCGAGTCCGCAGGACAACCGCGTCGACGACTGGGTCAGCTGCCTCATTCCGCCTGCGAACCGGCGCTCCCACCGAGATGTCGTCGGCGGCAGCCAGGCGAGCCAGCAGTACAGCCAGACCTGCGTGCATCACCGCAAATACTGTCGAACCGCGCTCGCGGGCAATGGATTCAAGCTGGCGATGCAACTCGGCACCCAGTTCGACCTGGCGCGATTCCAACAGCGGGGACCTGTCGGTCGAGCGACGCCGATCCGTCGGCAGGTCCAACCGCGCCGGGAGACCTGCCAGGCTGCGCCGCCAATAGTCCAGGTGCTGCACTGTTTCCATCCGGCGCTTGCCCACCACCGCGCTAGCAGCATGGATTGTGGAAATCGGTGTCGCCGGGCCTGCCGCGGCGAACTCCTCGACAACTGCGACGCAGCCGCGATGATGGCATTGCAACTCGCCTTCCGTATAGCGACCCGGATTTCCCCGGAACTCGACGAATGTTCTTACTGGAGTGCCACTTTGATAGATATTCACCAGCAGATCGTCGATCGGACCTGACGTCAGCACGTGGAACTCACCGCACACCGATCCGAAGTTGATCTCTTGACGGAACAGCATCACGTTGACGATCGGCCCGGTGGCCATGGAACGCCGCGCACCGGCACTCAAGCCACGGGCGATCTCTTCGAGATTGCCGCGCTGATGGCGCAGTGCACCGGTCAACTCGAGTCGGACACGATCGACCAGTTCGCCAACAGTGTCGTCGGGGCGGATATCAATCCGCAGTGGAACGATGTTGACGAGCATTCCGCCTGATCGGCGGAGCACAGCGGTTGTCCGGCCGGAAACGGGGATCTGCACGCAGACATCGGTGTGCCCCGTCATCCGGGAGAGGTAGCAGGCAAACCCGGCAATGATGGTGGCCGCCGACGTTCCGCTCGCGTGTCTTTCCGAATCCATCAGACGCGCAACAGTATTCTCCTCCAACGACGACGCCACCAGCGTGTCGGTGGCGACCGGAATCGCATACCGCTCGGCGAGACTCGAGCCTTCAGTCATGCCCCCCAGTCGCTCGGTCCAGTAGGCGCGATCGGACTCGAAGCGGCTTGAAGCACGGTAAGCGCAGTCGAGTTCGTACAAGGTGCGCAGGTCTACTGTCGGGTTGGGCGGCGGTTCACGCCCCTCCACAGCAGCTGTGTAGATCACGCCCATGCGATTGACCATCGTCACCGCGGCATAGGCGTCGAGCGCTACATGGTGAGCCCGGCCGTACCAGAGGTAATGCGCATCGCCGACTTGCAGCAGCGAGGACGCGATCAAACGCTCACGCATGGGATCCGTCGGCGTTGTGTATTCGTCGCGCATCCAGGCTTGTGCTGCCGCGACCGGATCGTGCTCACCACGAAAGTCGACAAATCCCAGTTCCTTGTCCTGACTGGGATCAAGAATTTGGCGGGGCTCGCCGTCGACTTCGATCAGTCGGAGGAACGCCCACTGGACCTCGCGTCCAGCGGTTACCGCCACCGAGCGGAACAGCGCAAGATCAAGTTCTCCGTGGAACTCGACGTATTCGGCGATGCAGTGCGGCAGTTCCGGAACGAGTTGCTGCGCCAGCCACACACCGTATTGAGCAGACGACAGCGGAAACGGATCTGAGGGTGAATCGGCAGGAGTAAGTTCCGGATCCGCGTTCGATTCGGGAACGCGGGCGTCGTTGCTACTGAGTCGAATTTCATCCATCAGTTATCTCCACATTCTGTCCATCGCACGCTTCGGCAAGATCCCACGGACTCAGCTCGACCTCGACGCCGACGTTCCCGCCGCCAACCACGACAGTGGAGTGGGCCATCAGAGATGTGTCGATGACAACCACAATGTCGCGCGGCAATCCGAGCGGTGACACTCCGAGACGTTGATATCCACATTTCTTCGAGACGCTGTCCTCACCCGCCACTTCCAGCCGACCCAACCCCAGATGACGGGAAATCGACGCCATGTCGATCCGCCGATCGATCGGGCACACCGCAAGGACAAGACGGGTTCCGGACTTTTGTTGCAACAGGATCGATTTCGTGATCCGACCCAGCGGAATCCCGAGTGTCCTCGAAACATCTTTCGGCGATAAAACTGGAAGATCGAAAGTGGAGTGGTCATGAACAATGACCGGGAATTTGAATTCTTCGACCGCCGCAGCAACTTGATCGTGCAATTCATTCACGGTGCACTCCTGCCCATTGTTCGAACTCCAGCGCGTCGTGCTAAGACTCCAGTTTCGAGACGATGTAGGCGCGGGCAGGCGGCGGAACAGTTGGCGCAAACCGCTTCAAATACGCAGCCATCCATTCGGAACGTTCGGTCAGGAACGGGTAGTCCGTGCTGACCATGTGCCTCACCGCCAGCATCGGAAGCGGTGCATCCAGTGGTTTGAAGTCGTCGTTCCATAAACCGGGCCTGGTACACCCTGGATAGAACTGTCCCAGCATCAGGCCTTTGTTGATGAAAGTGGACTTTCCATACGACTGAACCGCATCAATGATCGAGAAATCAGTCAGATCCGGAAATATCGCCAGAATCGCCTTGAATATTGCATCTTTCCCGTCACTGGGACTCAGCTCCGGAAATATGTCGGCCATGTCCTGCGCGATCTTTGTCATCAAGGAAAAATCTATGTTGTCACCTTGGACGATTCCTGCCCAGAAAAGGCGTCGTTCCAGCGATGGACCGGTAAATGGGCACACCGGACCTGCTCGCCCCAAATCCTGGTGTGGCTCAGTGAGATACTGGCGTGCCCAGTTTCGAAGAATTCCCATAGTCCGATCCGGACTATCGAATTCTTCCTCGTCCAAGATATTGAGGAATTCTATGTGCGATCTGGTACCTACAATCCGTTGATACGCCATTCGATTCGTCATTGTCGCAATCCTTATCACTGGCGAGGCTCCGCTTGTCGATAACGAAACTGTGCCTCCTGAGGAAGAACGTCGCGATCACGAGAGACCAATCTTCCGACCACGACCGTCACGCCTGTCGGTAGTGCGCTGACGGCACAGGTGCTCCTTGCAATGTGGTCATGTTGCCTCCCGAAATTACTTCTGACTCCCAGAATCGTCGGCACACGTACCGATGTCGTCACCGCTGACGCCCATCTGCGCTACCGACTGCCCCCACTGCCGCCATTCCCGCTACCTTCAATGCCATCACCGAGTCGCCCCGGAGCAACATCGCTGTCCTCGCGTATACCTGCAGACCGCAACTCGGTAGGCTCGAAGTTGATCGGCCCGGCGACGTTTGGGTGAACACCCAGTCATGGACCGGGAGTCTCGGAGTCGACGATGACAGATTTCAGTTTCGTTGCACCACATCGAGATAGAGACAGCAACGGCCGCAGCGCAGTCCGGGTGGTGCTGGCCGAGGACGACGTCCTACTCCGCGAAGGTCTCGCAAGCCTGCTGACCCGCTCGGGCGTCGACGTTGTGGGTCAGGCCGGCGATGCGGAGCAATTGCTGGATTCGGTCCGGGAAATGTCGCCGGATCTTGTGGTGGTCGACATCCGAATGCCACCGACTCATACGACCGAAGGACTCGACGCGGCCAAGGTGATCCGCGACGAACTCCCGGAAACCGGCATTCTGGTCCTGTCGGCGCACGCCGACGTCGAGCAGGCAATGGAGTTGCTCGCAAGCGGTCAAGGGATTGGCTACCTGCTCAAGAGCCGCATCACCGACGTGGACGATTTTGTCGAGACCCTCCAGCGAATCGCCAAGGGCGCGGCAGTTATCGACCCTGCCTTGGTTCGGGAGTTGGTGACGGCTCGCCGACGCAACGACCCACTTGCCGCCCTCAGCACGCGCGAACGAGAAGTGCTGGCATTGATGGCTGAAGGACGTTCGAACGTGGGTATCGCCCACAGGCTGTGTGTCACGCCGGGCACCGTCGAGAAACACGTCCGCAGCATTCTCACCAAACTGGAACTCACCGAGACCGGTGAAAACCACCGCCGAGTACTCGCTGTTGTCACCTACCTCCAAGCATGCTGACTGCTCGAGTCTCCAAGCGCACGCGCGATGGCTTAGTCACCTGCCGTCGCCGTAGACTGAAGCAGGAAACCGATGCCTCGTCAGCGCTGGGCGGTATGGCCGCGGCAATTTTTGTCGCAACGGGTTACTCATGGATATTTTTCGGACGAGAATCGCCCCGGGTGAGACGGTCGGATTGTTGGGCCGCCTGACGGAGTTGCTGCGCTCGACTCGTGATCGCAAATCGAGCGATCACGCATCCGCGGTCGGCGTCGACGATCTCGAGAAGTTCTTCGATCTTTCGTCCGATCTGCTCTGCATCGGCGGCATCGACGGTTTCTGCAAGCGAGTGAACCCGGCGTTCGAGAAGGCACTCGGGTACACGTCACAGGAAATGTTGAAGCGACCCTTCCTGGATCTTGTCCATCCTGCCGACAGAGCACGAACCATCGAGGCTCTCGACGATCTGGCCCGAGGTCTTCCAGTTGCACAATTCGAATCCCGACTCGTCTGCCAAGACGGCTCCGCGCGATGGATCGAATGGAACACCGTCCCGGCGCGCGATTCGCTCTATGCGGCCGGCCGCGACGTGACGGAGCGCCGCGTGGCCCAACAGATGATCGAAGCGAGCCATGCGGAGCTCAGGGCTCTCGTAGAGCAACAGGCCGCACTCCGACGCGTTGCGACCCTGATTGCGCACGGCACTTCCCCGTCGGACGTATGCGCTTCCGTCGCAGCGGAATTGACCCGAATACTGGGCAATCGATCGACCGGTTTGTATTGCTTCAGTCCTGACGGTATGTCCATGTTGGTGGCCTCCAACACAGAACCGGTCGGTGGGTCTGCGCGGGGCGCACCCCACCCCGTCGACGGCGAAAGTATTGCGGCACGAGTCTTCCGTTCCGGCCACTGCGCTCGGATCGACTCGGCGCAGAACTCGGAGGTCGGCGTGCCGATCGTCGTCGACGGCAACCTGTGGGGCGCGGCGGTGGTCGGGTCAACCGGCCCCGATCCCCTGCCGCCAGACACCGAAGCACGCGTCGGCGACTTCACTGATCTGTTGGCAACCGCAATCGCCAACGCTCAAGCCCACACACAACTGACCGCGTCGCGCGCCCGGATCGTCGCCGCCGCCGACGACGCACGGCACAGACTCGAACGCGATCTGCACGACGGTGCACAACAGCGCCTCGTCTCGCTTGGACTCGCGCTCCGGTCCGCTGAAGCGTCGGCGGATACCGAACCGGCCGCGCTCAAGGAACAGATCTCCGACATCGTGGCAGGACTCAACGATGTCTCCGCCGATCTCCGAGAAATCTCACGCGGAATCTATCCTGCAATCCGGTCCAAGGGAGGTCTCGGCCCAGCACTGAAAGCCCTTGCCCGCCGCTCCGCGATTCCCGTCGATCTGGATCTGCACCTCGACCCGCGAGTGCCGGAATCCACGGAAGTAGCGGCGTACTACGTCGCAGCGGAAGCCCTGACAAACGCAGCTAAACATGCCCGCGCGTCGGGGGTGCACCTGCAGGCCAGAACAACCGGCACCCACCTCGAACTCTCGGTCCGCGACGACGGGTCCGGAGGTGCCGACCCCGCCAAAGGGTCCGGACTGACCGGAATCAGGGATCGCGTCGAGGCCCTCGGCGGCCAGTTGGAAATCATTTCTCGAGCCGGCAGCGGTACCGCACTTCTTGCCGACATACCGATGGACGCCCCGTGACTGGTCTATACCAATCGTTAACCTGTTGTTCGTTTCGATGATCCTTGCTGGTCTAGACCAAAGGTCATGATCGCTTCATGCAAATTTTGATTGTCGGTGGCGGGATACTCGGAACGACGCACGCCGACGAGGCCATCCGCCGCGGACACGACGTCATCCATCTCGAACGTGAACCCGAAGCCCGTGGTGCAACGGTACGAAACTTCGGATTGGTCTGGGTATCCGGGCGAGCGCCTCACGAACTCGAGGCCACTCTCCGATCGCGAGAACTATGGGCCGATCTAGCCGTTCGCGTCCCGGGAATCGGATACCGCGCGGCCGGCTCCATCACCCTGATGCGCACGGAGGAGGAAGTTGCGGTAGCCGAGGAAGCGTTTGGGCGAGAAGACGCCGAGAACCGCGGCTTTTCGCTTCTCGACGCCGACGCAGTTCGCGTCATCAACCCCGCACTCCAAGGCAAGTTCCTCGGCGGCTTGCACTGCACTCTCGACGCAGCCGTTGAATCGCGCCAAGCGCTCCCGGCAATCCGCGGCTACCTCGGCGCCACCGGAAGATACACATTCCACGCCGGCACGGAAGCCCGCGAGATCACCACCACCGAATCCGGCGTTCACATTCGCGACGACCACGGACGCAGCTACGACGCAGACCTGGTAATCGTCTGCCCCGGAGCCACATTGGGCGGGTTGGCCCGCGACCTGGCCGGAGACCTTCCCCTTCGCCGAGTGCGCCTGCAGATGATGCAGACAGCGCCGCTCGGCGAAAAGCTCACCACCGCAATCGCCGACGGTGACAGCTTCCGGTACTACCCCGGCTTTGCGGGACCCGCACTGGATACCCTCCACAAAGTCCAGCCTCAAGAGCCGACTGCCGAACAGCACCGCATGCAACTCCTGTGCGTCCAGCGCCTGCACGGCGGGCTCACGATCGGCGACACCCACGAGTACGAGGAGCCCTTCAACTTCGACGTGGACGAGGAGCCATATCGTCACCTGTCCGGCGTCGTGGAAACCCTTCTCGGACGCGATCTTCCACCGATCGTCAAGCGTTGGGCCGGCGTGTACAGCCAATGCCTCGATCCCAGACAGCTGGTTCACCGCGCGCAAGCTGCCGACAACATCTGGGTGGTTGCCGGTCCCGGCGGGCGCGGAATGACGCTCGGCCCTGCCCTGGCCGAACAAACTGCTGATCAACTCGGACTCTGAAAACCTGCTGTGCGCCTTTGTCAACCGCCCGCGGTTAACAAAGGCGCACAGTGGGATTACCCCTTACGTAAGATGTACCGCTGGACCTTGCCACTCGGAGTCTTGGGCAGGCTCGGAACGAAGTGCACCGTACGCGGGTAGGCGTGAGCGGCAAACTTCTTCTTCACCAGGGTCTGCAGTTCCTTCTCCAAATCGTCGTCACCATCGACGCCTTCGCGCAGAACGACAAACGCCTCGAGAACTTCTCCGCGCAACTCGTCCGGCATACCCACAACCGCAGCCTCGATGACGTGCTCGTGCATGACCAGCACGCTTTCCACGTCGAAGGGGCCGATGCGGTAGCCCGCCATGATGATGACGTCGTCGTCACGCGAGGAGAAGAAGTAGAAACCCTCCTCGTCCGTCATGCCCGCGTCGCCGGTGATGTACCAGCGTCCGTCTTCGGTGAAGCGCTGCTTCGTCTTCTCCGGTGCGTCGACGTACCCGGTGAACCACATGAGTGGACTGTTGTGGGTATCGATCGCCACCCGGCCCGGTGTCCCGGCCGGAGCAATGTCGTCGGAATTGTCTTCCAGCACAGCGGTGGACCAGCCCGGCAATGGCAGACCCATCGAACCGGGGCGTACGTCCTCACGCAGACCGTCGGCCCACGCGTTGACGATGAACATGCCGTGCTCGGTCTGCCCGTAGTGATCCCGAACCTCGACGCCCAGCGAATCCTTGGACCACGCAACAACATCCGGCGTCAGCGGCTCACCTGCGGACGACGCGCGCCGTAGGGAGATACCGGCGGGGACAGGTGTCTTGTCAGCACGCAGGCTGCGGTACACCGTCGGTGCTGCGGCAAAATTGGTGACACCGAACTTCTCGATGATCTGCCACGTCAACGGCGCGGAGAAACCGGCGTGCAGTAGCAGGCTTCGAGTGCCTGCGGCCAACGGTCCGAGCAACGCGTAGTACAGGCCGTACGCCCAGCCCGGATCAGCGGCGTTCCAGAACACGTCGTCGCCGCGGACGTCGAGACCGAACTCCTGATACGCGTGGAACGACGCCAGCGCACGCACCGGAACCGGCACGCCCTTGGGCGTTCCCGTGGTGCCACTCGTGAACAACTGCACCATCGGGCCGTTGCCGCCGACAGCCTGAGCAGCGCCCTTCGGATCCTCGGCGTCCTGCGCCGCGACCAGGGTGCCGAAGTCCAACTCGTCGCCGACAGCGCCACCCGCAACGATGATCCGCCACGGGGCGTCGGCGGGAATGTCTTCACCCGGTGCCAACTTCTCCAGCTGATTCGCGTCGGAAATGA
The DNA here is from genome assembly GCF_002300185.1 of Rhodococcus sp. ACPA4. NCBI lineage: Bacteria > Bacillati > Actinomycetota > Actinomycetes > Mycobacteriales > Nocardiaceae > Rhodococcus > Rhodococcus sp. ACPA4. Next base: position 413,885 of record NZ_NSDY01000001.1, on the reverse strand, counting down.
CGACCTTCGCGCCGCTGGCAGTCAAGCGGAACGCAATTGCCGGAGCGGCAAACGCGGTGAACAACGGCACGTGAACTGCGCCGCGGCGCCAGATACCGAGCAGCGCGACCACCAGATCGGCGGACTTGCCCATGAGCGTCGCGACGTGGTCACCCGGTTCGACTCCGAGGTCCGACAGTGCCGCGGCAAACCGGGCGGACTGCTCACGTAGGTACCCGTACGTGAGGTCCACTGAGCTAAGGTCTGCCTCGACAACGGTGAAGGCAACGCCGTCCGCGGGGTGCCGGTCGCAGAGCAGTTCTGCGGCGCTGGCCTCGGGGGTGTCGTACTGATCCAAAAGCTCACGCACCCGCGCCGTGGGATCGGTGCTCATCAACATGCTCCTTTTTCATGGTCGTATTGTGGGTCGGCGGGTTTGATCACCGACTCGTCATACGCAGTGTCCACCACTTATGATCAAGCTCACAAGGAAACTTCACTACCCCCGGAAAGGGGTGCGGCGTGACCCGAAGTTCATCGTCACTTCTACGCCCCCGAGACGGGGACGCCATGCGGAGCGAACTCCGTTCGATCGCCGCTCAGGGCGTTGTTCCCGTGCTGTTCGGCGGTGAAGTACAGGACGAGACCCTGCACCTCACCGAATTTGTCGGCACGCGCACCAACAACCTCAAGGGCCTCGCCATCCCGCCGCGCTCCGGCATGGGTGGCCGCGCCGTCGCGCAGCGAGCACCGATCCTGGTTCACGACTACGGCAACTCCCAGTCCATCACTCATCACTTCGATCGACCGGTGCTGAGCGAGGGATTGCACTCCATCATTGCCGTTCCGGTCATGGTTGCCGGCAAATCTCGGGCTGTGCTGTATGCCGCAATCCGCGAGAGCGCCCCACTCGGCGACCGCGCCGGCGACGTCATGGTGTCCGCCTCCCGTCGACTGGGGATGGAATTCGCGATCCGCGACGAAGTCGACCGCCGCCTCCAGCTCCTGCAAGCCGCGTCCGCCGCAAGCAGCGACGGCATGTCCACCGAAGAGATCCGCGACGTGCACGCCGAACTGCGCAGTGTCGCAAACAGCGTCACGGATACCGATCTGCAGATCAAACTCCGCGGACTCTCGCAACGTCTCGCATCGATCCTTAGCCCCGCTGACCGCGACATGGCCTCGGCCGTGACCCTGACGCCACGCGAAATCGACGTCCTCTCACAGGTCGCCCTTGGATGTACCAACATCGAAGCAGCACAGCGTCTCTCAGTCAGCGCGGAAACCGTCAAGAGCTACCTGAGAAGCGCAATGGGCAAGCTCGACGCAAGCTCGCGCCACGAAGCAGTAGTGACGGCACGACGATTGGGCATACTGCCGTAAAACTGGGCGCAGCCCAGGAGCATGTACGGCTGGATGGCCGAGAGCGCTCGCAACGAAGGGTGACGCTGATGTCGGAAACCATGGACAACAGGCAATCCTCGGAACAACCGAGCCTCAAACGCGTCATGGGCCCCGGCCTGCTTCTCCTGTTCATCGTCGGAGACATCCTGGGCACTGGTATCTACGCACTCACCGGAAAGGTCGCCAATCAGGTAGGCGGCGCAGTCTGGGTACCGTTCCTCGTCGCGTTCGTGATCGCGATGATCACCGCGTTCAGCTACCTCGAACTGGTGACCAAGTATCCCAAAGCCGCAGGCGCAGCACTGTATACACACAAAGCATTCGGCATCCACTTCCTGACGTACATGGTTGCCTTTGCCGTCATGTGCTCCGGGATCACATCCGCGTCCACCGCATCGCGGGCATTCGCAGCCAATTTTGTCGAGGCATTCGACCTCGACTTCACCACCGGAATAGGTATCACGCTGTTGGGTATCGCCTTCATGGCGGTAGTGGCGATCGTCAACTTCCGCGGTGTCAGCGAAAGCGTCAAGACAAACGTAGTGCTGACCTGCATCGAATTGTCCGGACTGTTGATCATCATCATGATCGGTCTGTGGGCACTCGGCGTCGGCGACGGCGATTTCGCGCGAGTCACCACATTCGACACCGGCGATCGCAGCACCCTCTCCGCGGTGATCGCCGGCACCGCGCTCGCGTTCTTCGCGATGGTCGGTTTCGAGGACTCGGTGAACATGGCCGAAGAATGCAAGGAACCGACCCGGATCTTCCCGAAGGTTCTCCTCACCGGACTGGTGATCACCGGAATCATCTACATATTGGTCTCCATCACCGCAATTGCCTTGGTAAGCCCGAGCGAGCTCGGCGAAGGTGACACCCCACTCCTCAAAGTGGTCCAGGCCGGGGCACCCGGATTCCCCATTGGCATCTTCGCGTTCATCACGATGTTCGCCGTGGCAAACACGGCACTGATCAACATGCTGATGGCATCGCGACTCCTGTACGGAATCAGTCGCGAAGGCATACTTCCGTCGGCGTTCGGCAAAGTCCACCGCACCAGGCGCACACCCTATGTCGCCATCATCTTCACGACGCTTGTCGCATTCGGGTTGATCACCTTTGTCGGCGAGGTTCCGGAACTGGGCGGAACCACCGCACTACTGCTGCTGTGCGTCTTCACCATCGTCAACATCGCAGTTCTGGTGCTCCGCAGACATCCCGTGGAACACAAGCACTTCCGGGTTCCGACAATCTTTCCGATCCTCGGCGCCATCACCTCGGGCCTACTGGTCACACCTATCGCCGACCGTCCCGTCGTGCAATATCAGATCGCCGGGATTCTCCTCGGGATCGGAGCAGTTCTCTGGCTCGTCACCTACGCCGTGAACAAGCGATCCGGGCGAGGCGGCCCCGAGATCGACCCGGAGCATCTCGCAGAACGCTGAAGGTCAGTAACCTTCCGGGAGAGCTGCGAACATGTCCCGCGTTACGCCGACGGCATTGTCCGAACTTCCGCCGCGCACAACCAAAGTCGCAAAAGCCAAGTCACCCCGATACCCGACGAACCATGCATGCGAGCCGCCGTCGACCTCGGCCTCACCGGTCTTGCCGTACACCTCACCCTGATCCTCGACGCGCTCAGCCGTACCACTGGTAACCACCAAGCGCATCATGCCGCGCAAACCGTCGACCATCTCCGGACTGATGGGCGTGCGGTCACCGTCGATGACGGTTTCCCGACCCGAAATCAGTTGCGGCACCGGTGTGGACCCGTGGGCCACCGTCGCTGCAGCCAATGCCATACCGAACGGACTCACGACCACCAAGCCCTGCCCGAAGCCGTCCTCGGTGCGCTGCACCAGATCCGGCGCGGGCGGGACCGAACCGGAATCGGTCGGCAATCCCACGATGTTGTAATCGGGGCCGATACCGAACTGCGCTGCCGCAGTGGTCAATGCATCGGGTTCCATCTCACTGGCCAGTTTCGCGAAACTTGTGTTGCACGAACGGGCGAACGCCGTTGCCATCGGTACCGTCCCGAGTGAGAACTCGTTGTAGTTCGGGACACTTCGCTGACCGATCTCGATGCGACCGGGGCACGGTACCATCGTCTCCGGGCTCGCTTGCCCACCGGAAATTGCGGCACCCGCAGTCACGATCTTGAACGTGGAACCGGGCGGGTACAGGCCCGTCGTCGCGACCGGACCGTCGCGGTCCGCCGCCTTGTTCTGGGCTACCGCCAGGATCGCGCCGGTGGAAGCCTCGATCACCACCATCATCGCCTGATCCGCATTCACATTGACGGCACGTTGCGCGGCGATCTGAATATTGCGGTCGAGACTGATGGTGAACGACGGAACCGGTTGCGGCGCAGTCTCCGTCAAGATATCGGTATCGACGCCGTTCTGGTTGACCGTGACGACACTCCACCCGGCCTTGCCGTCTACCTCGTCGATGATCGTCTTCTTTATCTGCCCCAGCAGGTCCGGTGCAAACTCCGGATCGGTGGACACCAGATCCGATTCATCGGAGACGCTCACCCCGGAAATCCCGGCCAACTGCGCCGCTACCCGCTCGTAGTCATCACTACGCAAACGAGTGACCAGGTAGTCACCCTTCACAGCCGTCGACGACTCTGCGATCGACTGGCCCGACAGCGTGGAATCGAACTGAGCCAAGGTCGCGGCCAAGGCGTTTGCCGCACCGACGACGTCGGAACTCTTCGAGCGATCGAACTTGACCCGGTACACGATTCCCGGAACCAGAACATCGGTTCCCGAATGCTCGTTGACGCGAGCCCGGGGCGCCGGTTTCGACCGCAACGACATGGTCTGCTTGTCACCGAGTTTCGGGTGGACGTCGGTGGAACTCCAACGGACGGACCAGCCTCCGTCCTTGCGGCCCATCTGCATTTCACCGTCGTACGTCCAGACACGCTCCTTCGGGAGGTGCCAGACGTAGGTGTAGCCGACCGTCGCGGTATCGCCGTCGATCTTGACCTTGGTGGTCTCCGCCGTCATCGACTCGGCCTGCAACTCGTCCCACGTATCGCTCAGCACAGCCCCGGCCGCGTCAGGTCGATCCGTCAACCCTGCTGCTTCCTCGATATCCCGGTCTGCAAACGCACTCAAGAACTGCTGAGCCACAGGTTCCGGCCCCGCCGGCTTCGGAGTGCATGAGCTAACCCCCATCGCCAGCAAAACAGCAGTGCAGGACGCCAGGATTTGGGCGGAGCGGCTACGCGTGAAAGTCCGAGTGTTCATCGGACCCCATACTAAGTCGACACAAACTCGACGCAGCGGAGGCACGACTCAATCGAGGAGAACGGTCGCAAATGTTGCGACCTGCCGGAACCCGACCCGCGCGTACGTGGACCGTGCCACCGTGTTGAAGCTGTTGACGTACAGACTCGCGACCCTGCCGGTTGCCATGATCGATTCGGCGACTGCGGCCGTCCCCGTCACTCCGTATCCACGACCACGGAATTCGGGATTGACCCACACCCCTTGGATCTGACCGCACCGTGACGACACGGAACCCACCTCGGCCTTGAAGACAACCTGGCCGTCGTCGATTCTTGCCCACGCTCGGCCCGACGCGATCAAGCTCGCGACACGATGACGGTATCCACGTCCGCCGTCGTTCGTCCGGGGATCGATGCCCACTTCTTCGATGAACATGGCGACGGCAGCGGGTAGATAGATGTCGAGTTCGTCGGGCCGGACCTGCCGGACCAACGGATCGGACAAACATGAAAGTGGTTCGGACACCGCGAGCAAAGGTTGTTCGGCCCGCACCTCCCGCGCGCTCCCCCAATCCAACTCGAGCATCTCCCACAGCGGCAAGGCCAATTCGGCCCGGCCGACCACCGACGAACACATTCGCGGAATCCGGCACGCCCGATCCGCGAACGCACGGATGCTGTCGATGTCTCCGCGAAGAGGCACAAGATTGGCGCCGGCAAAACACAACGACGACGACGGGCCGCCGCGGCTCCACAGTTCGCCGTGGATCATGCGAGGATCAACGCCGCATTCCTCGACGCGTGAAGCGATCATGCACGACGCAATGGGGTCGGCGTCGAGGACACGACGAACGTCGTCGAGATCGCGGCCCCCGACCGGCTTGGCTCCGAGGAGTTTCAGCATTGATTGACCCCTCCGCTCTCAGTGCGCCCGCGCCGTGCAGACTTGTGCACCCAGATTGCCACGAACCGGGAACTTGCGGGAAGGTTTCATCCGGCTATTGCTCAACTCACAGTGTCGACAGGTTCATCAGCTCACCGTGACAACCGGTGCGCCGTCGGGAGATTCACCTTCCATGGCTTCCGCGATCTTCATAGCCTCCTCGATGAGAGTCTCGACGATCATGGCTTCGGGCACCGTTTTGATGACCTCACCCTTCACGAAAATCTGGCCCTTGCCATTGCCGGACGCCACTCCGAGATCGGCTTCGCGGGCTTCTCCTGGTCCGTTGACAACGCAGCCCATCACGGCCACGCGCAACGGGATCTCCATGCCTTCGAGACCAGCAGACACCTGATCGGCCAACGTGTAGACGTCGACCTGTGCACGTCCGCAGGACGGGCACGACACGATTTCGAGCTTGCGCGGACGCAGGTTCAAGGACTGAAGGATCTGGTTGCCGACCTTGATTTCCTCAGCCGGCGGCGCGGACAGTGACACACGAATGGTGTCGCCGATACCTTCTGCCAGCAAAGCGCCGAACGCCACTGCGGACTTGATGGTGCCCTGGAATGCCGGACCGGCTTCCGTAACACCGAGATGCAGCGGGTAGTCGCATTTTGCAGCGAGTTGACGGTAAGCCTCGACCATCACAACGGGGTCGTTGTGCTTGACGGAGATCTTGATGTCACCGAAACCGTGTTCCTCGAACAGTCCGGCTTCCCACAGCGCGGATTCGACGAGTGCTTCCGGAGTGGCCTTGCCGTACTTCGCCATCAATCGAGGATCCAACGAGCCTGCGTTGACGCCGATACGAATCGGGATTCCCGCGTCACCGGCAGCCTTGGCTACCTCTTTGACACGGCCGTCGAATTCCTTGATGTTGCCGGGGTTGACGCGGACGGCGGCGCATCCGGCGTCGATGGCGGCAAAGATGTAGCGCGGCTGGAAATGAATATCCGCGATGACCGGAATCTGACTCTTCTTCGCGATGGTCGCCAGAGCGTCCGCGTCTTCCTGGCGTGGACAGGCAACGCGCACGATGTCACAACCGGAAGCGGTCAGTTCGGCGATCTGCTGCAGCGTCGCATTGATGTCGTGCGTCTTCGTGGTGCACATCGACTGCACCGAGATGGGGAAATCGCTACCCACACCCACGTTGCCGACCTTCAACTGACGGGTCTTGCGTCGCGGAGCGAGAATCGCTGCGGGTGCGGAGGGCATTCCCAAACCGATGGGGGTGGTCACGTCTGTGCCTACTTTCATAGCTTCACTGCAAGTTTAGCCGGGCCGTGGTTGTGCGAGCGCCTCGAAACGATTGCGCTGATCACACAGCCTTAGAAAATCTTGATCGGATTGACGATGTCAGCTGTGAGTGTCAGCAACATGAACGCGCCACCGATCACGATGAAGACGTAAGTGATCGGGAGAAGCTTGGTGTAGTCGACCGGTCCCCCGGCAATAAGTCCGCGCCGGGCCCGGAACCAGTCGCGAATCTTCTCGTAGAAAACCACCGCGATGTGTCCACCGTCGAGTGGCAGCAACGGGAGGATATTGAAAACGCCGAGGAAGAAGTTGATCGACGCGAGAAGCAGGACAAATGTCGGCCACTCAGCGCGGTCCGCAGCTTCACCACCGATCACGCTCGCTCCCACGACACTGATCGGTGTGTCCTGCGCCCGCTCACCACCGGTAACCGACTCCCACAGCGCACCGACCTTGGACGGAATATCTGCCAGCGCCTTCACCGACTCGACCATGATCGTGCCGGTGTAGTCGAAGGCCGCCGGAACGGCCGTGAACACGTTGTAGCTCTCCCGTGCCTGCTCGACTCCGACAATCCCGACGGCCCCGACCTTGGTGAGCTCAGGCGTCGTCTTACCTGCGCCCGTGACATAACGTTCGGCAGAGGTCACGGCAACCGGAATCTGAAGTATCTGGCCGTCACGTTCGACGGTGAGATCCACCGTGCCGGAGGTATCCCGGATTGCGGTTGACACTTCCTTGAACGTCTCGACCGGTGTTCCGTCGACCGCGGTTATGCGATCACCAGGGGCAAGTCCGGCAGCTTCGGCAGGGCCGGTTCCCTCACACGGCGCCAACGCCCAGCTCTGGTCCTGGCCGTACTGCGTCGGTGCGACACATGAGAGCTTCTCGACAACAGCCGGAGCAGGATCCGTGGATTGCGTGCCCCAGCCGAGGAGCAATCCGTAGATCAGCAACAGGCCGAGAATGAAGTTCATCGCGATACCGCCGGACATGACAACGACGCGCTTCCACGCCGCTTTCTTGTACATGGCGTGCGGCTCTTCTTCTGGCGTCATCTCGTCGAGCGCCGTCATTCCGGCGATGTCGCAGAAACCGCCGAGCGGCAAGGCCTTGAGGCCGTACTCCGTCTCACCCCGACGGAAGGAGAAGATCTTGGGACCGAAGCCGATGTAGTAGCGGCGGACCTTCATGCCCAGCGCCTTTGCCGTCCACATGTGGCCGGCTTCGTGCAGGGCGATGGACACGCCGATTCCGAGGGCGAACAGGATGACGCCCAATGCAAAAACCATGGAAGCTCTAGCCCTCCTGCTTCACGAGCTGACGCGCGCGTGTACGTGCCCAGCCGTCTGCGGCCAGAACGTCGTCTACGGTAGTCGGTTCTGCGGACCACTCCGACGCGTCGTCGAGAACTGCCGACACTGTCCGGACGATTGTGGGGAACGTGATGACGCCGTCGAGAAATGCCTGCGCGGCAACTTCGTTGGCGGCGTTGTAGATCGCGGTGAAACAGCCGCCCGCCTTGCCCGCGCTACGAGCCAACGCGACTGCGGGAAAGACCGTCTCGTCGAGGGGTTCGAACTCCCACGTGGATGCCTTCGTGAAATCGCACGCCGATGCCGCACCGGAAATCCGATCGGGCCACCCCAGTGCCAGCGCAATGGGGAGTTTCATGTCCGGCGGGCTGGCCTGCGCCAAGGTGGAGCCGTCGAAGAACGTGACCATCGAGTGCACGATCGACTGCGGATGGACAGTGACGTCGATGCGGTCGTAGTCGATCCCGAACAGAAGGTTGGTCTCGATCAATTCGAGCCCCTTGTTCACCAACGTCGCCGAGTTGAGTGTGTTCATCGGGCCCATCGACCACGTGGGATGGGCACCGGCCTGCTCGGGTGTCACGGATTCAAGAGCATCGGCACTCCATCCACGGAACGGACCACCGGATGCGGTGAGAATCAGGCGAGACACCTCGTCTGCGGTGCCACCGCGAAGGCACTGTGCCAGTGCCGAATGTTCGGAGTCCACCGGAACGATCTGACCGGGCGCGGCGGCCTTGGTCACCAATGCGCCGCCGGCAACCAGCGATTCTTTGTTGGCCAGCGCCAGTCGCGCGCCAGACTCCAAAGCGGCCAGCGTCGGTTCCAGACCTAGTGATCCCACCAACGCGTTGAGGACAACGTCGGCTCCACTGGCGCGAACCAGTTCCGCCGCGGCCGACGGCCCCGATCGAGCAGTTACGCCGTCGAGCGCGGCGGCGGCGTCCGGATTCGCCACCGCAACCTCGGTAACACCAGTCGCCCTGATCTGCTCGGACAACAACTCGACGTTGTTGCCACCCGCAGCCAAGCCGACCACCTCGAACCGTTCGGGGTTGGCTGCGATGACTTCCAAGGCCTGCGTACCGATGGAACCGGTGCTGCCGAGGAGAAGGACGCGGGTGGGTGTGGTTTCCTGCACGCATCCATTGTTGCCGATAACACCTGAGAACAACCTTATCGACGCCCCACTACGTACGACGGTCGGTCGTATGTCACCATATTGAGCAGTAGTGCAACCTATTGAGCAGGAGGATCGACCGTGGCCGATACCCAGTTGGACGTCAAGTCCAGCGCCCCCGTCGTGGTCTCACATGTCGATGAGGCCGAGGTCCCCTCTGCCGCATGGGGGTGGAGTGGTGAAAGCCTCAAGACTTTCCGTATCGCCGGATGGTTCTTCACGGCATTCCTGCTCCTGATGATCATCGGCAATCACAGTGGCAAGGTCGAAGACCTGTGGCTGATCGGTACCGCCGCTTTGATGGCGATCGTCTTGATCCGTGACGTGATCGTCCGTCGCCACCCGCGATAACCCACGCAACCAAAAAACCTCCACGAACTTCGAGTTCGTGGAGGTTTTTTGTTGCGGTACTTCAGTTTTCGGCAGCCAACTGACCACAGGCGGCAGCGATTTCCTGGCCGCGGGTGTCGCGGACCGTGCAGGACACACCCTGCGCGATGACGCGGCGAACAAACTCCCGCTCGACGTCCTTCGGGCTCGCGTCCCATTCGCTTCCCGGAGTCGGGTTCAGCGGAATCAGATTGACGTGAACCAGTCCTCCGAGCGCCTTCTTGAGTTTCTTGCCGAGCATGTCCGCGCGCCACGGCTGATCATTGACGTTCTTGATCATCGCGTATTCGATCGACACACGGCGGCCGGTCTGATCTGCGTAGTACCGCGCAGCCTGCAGAACCTCAGCCACCGACCACCGGTTGTTGACCGGTACCAAGGTGTCGCGCAGTTCGTCGTCAGGAGTGTGCAAGGACACCGCCAGCGTGACGCTCAGGCCTTCGTCGGCGAGTTTGCGGATTGCCGGGGCCAGGCCGACCGTCGACACGGTGACGGATCGCTGAGACAGTCCGAGTCCGTCCGGCGCCGGTGACGTGATGCGACGCACGGCCGCGACAACACGCTTGTAGTTGGCCAGCGGTTCACCCATGCCCATGAAGACGACATTGGAGAGACGGCCGGGTCCGCCCGCAATTTCACCGTCGCGCATGGCAGCAGCAGCGTCGCGAACCTGGTCGACGATTTCCGCCGTCGACAGGTTGCGATCGAGGCCGCCCTGACCGGTGGCGCAGAACGGGCAGGCCATTCCGCAGCCGGCTTGGCTGGAGATGCACAGCGTCGCGCGATCCGGGTACCGCATGAGGACGCTCTCGAGAAGCGTGCCGTCGTGCGCCTTCCATAGCGTCTTGCGAGTATCGCCGGCATCGCACGCGAGATGCTTGACGGGTGTCAGCAACCTCGGGAAGAGCGAGTCCCCCACCTTCTCGCGCACCGCTGCGGGCAGATCCGTCATCTTCTCGGGATCAGCTTCGAGGCGGGCGTAGTACTGGCGGGCGATCTGATCGGCCCGGAATGCCGGTAACCCGAGCTCCTTGACCGCCTCTTTGCGCTCGTCGGAGTCGAGGTCAGCGAGGTGCCGAGGAGGCATTCCGCGCTTGGGTGCATTGAAAACGAGGGGAAGAGAGGCAGCCATAGTTACACCATTCTCCCATTGATTTGGCGTTCACCCCTACTTCGGCCCGATTGAGCGCCGAGAACCCGTGCATGTTCGTGCTTCTTGCGTGATGATCAACTCATGTCGAGCACACCAGAGGATCCCTCGAACGCACCCGTGTACGGACCCGCCGACGGGTTCGGATCCGACCCACAACTCCCCGCCACCGATGACACGGCGGCCGTGGAGAAACACGACCCGGCGCCGCCAGTAGAACCCACGCCGACTCCCACCGGAACTGCCGTCACCGACCGAACTCGCGCGGCAACAACGTGGGTTGGCCTGGTCATCGGTGCAATTGTGCTGATCCTGCTACTTGTCTTCATCCTGCAGAATCTCGAGAACGTGTCGGTCGAAATCCTGGCGTGGCAACTGGATTTCCCACTCGGGATCACCATCCTGCTGGCGGCGATTGCCGGCGCCCTCATCATGGCCCTTGCCGGCGGTGTCCGGATTGTTCAGATTCGCCGCGCGGCCAAACGTCAGCTGTGACTGAAATCTAGTTACGCAATTGGGTCGATCGGTGGTCTGCCAGGCATCATTGGTGTCGTACAAATCACCGGAAAGGACCTGCTGTGACCACTCACATGGAGAGACCTGTGACCATGCGGATCGCACCTGAACAAGCGCGATCCTGGCTACTTGTCCCCGCGTCCAAACCGGACACCTTCACCGCCGCGCTGAACAGCGCTGCAGATGCCGTGATTCTCGATGTCGAGGACGCGGTCGCCCCGGCACACAAGCCGAAGGCCCGAGAAGACGTCGTCGCGTTCCTGAGCGGGCATGCCCGTGCCTGGGTGCGCATCAACGACGCCACCACACCCTTCTGGGAAGAGGACCTCGCCGCGCTGTCCGGCCTCCAAGGGCTCGAAGGCGTCATGCTCGCGAAGACCGAAAGCGGTCAGCAGGTAGACGCCACCGCCGAACGCCTCCCAGAGGGCACGAAGATTCTTGCTCTCGTCGAATCGGCAGTCGGACTGGAGGCAGCACCGGAAATCGCTCGAACCGAGGGCACGTTCCGACTGGCATTCGGTAGTGGCGACTTCCGCCGCGACACCGGGATGGACGACTCCCCCACATCCATGTCCTATCCCCGCTCACGGCTCACCATCGCGAGCCGTGCCGCCCGGATCGCCGCTCCCATCGACGGCCCGACGTTGGGTACCGACCTTGATCTGCTGTCGCGCGATTGTGCGATCACGCTGTCACTCGGAATGGCAGGCAAGCTCTGCATGACGCCGGCACAAACAGAACCCGTCAACACAGGTTTAAGCCCCTCCGTTGCCGACGCCGCCTGGGCCCAGGACGTCATCGACGATCTCGGTGAGGACGGCTCACGCGTACGTGATGGCAGTGACCTGCCGCGGCTGGCCAAGGCAAAGAAGATTCACGCCCTGGCAACCCTCTTCCACATCCCGACTCAGAACTAATTTCGGCATAGTTCTGAATCGGTGCAGAATGCGTCAGGCGCTCATGCTCATGAAGAGCGCCTGACGTGCGACTTTCTGAAGAGATTCACAGCAATTCCAACGATCGCGGCTTGAATCGGACGTGCACGCGATAGCGCACCGGGAACGACAAACCCGACACCGACGAGAACGCGCGCGCTGCAGTTTTCTCGGTGAATTCGATCCCGAGAACCTTGCGCATATCGTCCCGATTCCGAAATTCCCATCGGGTGTCAGCCCGGCTCAGTGAAAATCCCTGAGCCTCGAAGAATGCTTCCACTGCGGCCGGGTCGTACTTGGGCAGATCGGCCCGCATCCAGTCGCCGTACGGCGACGCACCGACATCGAGATCGACAATCACCAATGCGCCCCCGGGCCTGAGGATTCGCATCGCCTCGGCGATGCCCCGGCCACAGCCCTTCCCGAAGAAGTACGCCGTGCGCGCATGAACGACATCGACGGACGCATCCGCCAGACCGGTCGACTCGGCAGACCCGGCAACGACGTCGATCTTCGCGTCGTCGCGAGTTCGATCCTGGGCCAATCGCACCAAAGGCGTGTGCGGCTCGACCCCGACCACCCGGCGCGCAGTGCGCGCGAACTCCGGCAGATGAAAACCGGCCCCACAGCCGACGTCCACGACGTCACGATCCGCCCAGTCCACAGCCGCACGCATCGCCATCCAGATTGCGCCATCGACGTCCTGCGCACGATTCTCCACCTCGTACACGTCGGGCCAATGCCAGATGTTCGGACTGGGAATCGGTGTCACGCTGCGTTCGATCACACGAGTGCGTACAGGATCAACCAGGTCACGAATGCGGACGGTAACAGCGAGTCCAGACGGTCCATGATGCCGCCGTGACCGGGCAGGAGCGTGCCCATGTCCTTGATTCCGAGTTCGCGCTTGACCTGCGACTCGATGAGGTCACCGACCGTGGCGACGATGACCAGAACAACGCCGAGCAGGACACCGATCATCGAATTGGCGTCGAGAATCAGCGTCACCGACAGCAGGCTGCCGATTACGCAGAAGATCATCGACCCCGCGAAACCCTCCCAGGATTTCTTCGGGCTGACCGCCGGGACCATGGGGTGCTTCCCGAACAGAACGCCTGCGGCGTAGCCACCGACGTCGGAACACACGACGCCGATCATGAGGACGAACACGCGACCGGGTCCGTCGTCTTCGAGAACCATCAGGGCGCCGAACGACGCCAAGAGCGGGATCCACGCCAACACGAACACCGTGATCGACGTGTCCCGCAGGAAATTCTTCGGAGTGGCTTTGAGTCCGTGATCGAAAAGGCGCCACACCATGCACACCAGAACCGTGGCGGTGAAAGCGCCGATCACGCCAACCGGGCCCCATGGCCAGCCGAGCCAGATCGTTGCCTGACCGCCGACAAGCAACGGGATCCGTGGAACTTCGATGTCCGCTTCCCGAAGCCGTGTCGCAACTTCCCACGTCGCGATGAACATCGCAATCGCCACGACGGCAATCCAGCCCGGCGGCAGGAAGATCAGTGTCCCGATGACCAATGCGCCGAGACCAACTCCGACGCCGATGGCGGCGGGAAGATTCCTGCCCGCCTTCGACTTCGGCGGCTGCGCGCCAACAGCGCCCCCCGTCGGCCCGTCCGTGACGGGACCGCCGGCGGTTCCCTCTTGTGCGTGCACCCAAACTCCCTGATCTGCTACCGACCGACAAACACGAAAGCGAGGAGGTCTAGACCTCCATCAACTCCGATTCCTTGTGCTTGACCAGTTCCTCGACAGTGTGCACGTACTTGGCCGTGGTCTTGTCGAGTTCCTTCTCTGCGCGGCCGACTTCGTCCTCGCCTGCATCGCCGTCCTTCTGGATCCGGCTGAGCTCGTCCATCGCCTTGCGACGAATGTTGCGGAGCGTGACCTTGGAATCCTCACCCTTCGACTTGGCCTGCTTCACGAGCTCGCGACGACGCTCTTCCGTGAGCTGCGGAACCGAAATGCGAATGATGCTGCCGTCGTTGGACGGGTTGACGCCGAGGTCCGAGTTGCGGATGGCCGTCTCGATGGCGTTCAGCTGTGAAGACTCGTACGGCTTCACGATCACCATGCGCGCCTCGGGAACGTTGATGCTCGCGAGCTGCGTGATCGGAGTGATCGAACCGTAGTAGTCGATCACGATACGAGAGAACATGCCCGGGTTAGCGCGGCCGGTGCGTACCGAGCCGAGATCGTCCTTGGCTACCGCGACAGCCTTTTCCATCTTTTCTTCGGCTTCGAAGAGCGCTTCATCAATCACGGCTGTTCCTCCATGTCGTTCTGATTCATGTCGTTCACTGTCGAATTTTCGAGCGGATCGTGGGAGTCGCTCACGACTTGACCAGTGTTCCGATCTTCTCACCGGACACCGCACGTGCGATATTGCCCTCGGTAAGAAGGTTGAACACCATGATCGGCATCGAGTTGTCCATGCACAGGCTGAACGCAGTGGCGTCGGCAACCTTGAGTTCCCGCTCGATGACCTCGCGGTGCGTGATCTGGTCGTACATCGTTGCCGTCGGATCGAGACGCGGGTCCGCGGTGAAAACGCCGTCGACGCCCTTTGCCATCAGAACAACCTCGGCACCGATTTCCAGAGCGCGCTGCGCGGCGGTGGTGTCGGTGGAGAAATACGGCATTCCCATACCCGCACCGAAGATGACAACGCGGCCCTTCTCGAGGTGCCTGCGTGCGCGCAGGGGCAGGTACGGCTCGGCAACCTGTCCCATCGTGATCGCGGTCTGCACTCGGGTGTCGACGCCTTCCTTCTCCAGGAAATCCTGCAGAGCCAGGCAGTTCATAACCGTGCCGAGCATGCCCATGTAATCGGAACGCGCGCGGTCGAGTCCGCGCTGCTGCAGTTCGGCGCCGCGGAAGAAGTTACCGCCGCCGATGACCACAGCTACCTGCACGCCTGATCGAACGACCTCCGCGATTTGTTCAGCCACCTTCGTGACCACGTCGGGGTCGAGTCCGACCTTGCCGCCTCCGAACATTTCGCCGCCGAGTTTGAGCAGGACCCGCTTGAATCCTGGACGTTCGTTGGCTGGTTCGGACATTGTTCTCCTCAGTTCGATACAAGACCCGTAGGCCATAAGTCCTTATTCGATCGCCGACTTGATCCGGCGACACAACAATCTTCCGGGACTGCTCCCGAAGGCACTCTTATCCTGCCTCATCGGAGGCCCCAGGTACACGTAGACCCCGCCGGATGAGCATTGCTCTTCTGGCGGGGTCCATGTGCACGGGCTCCGGATTAAGCGGAGGCGCCGACCTCGAAACGCACGAAGCGCTTGATGGTCACGCCGTTCTCGTCGAGGATCGCCTTGACGGTCTTCTTGGAATCCGTAACCGAAGACTGCTCGGTCAGTACGACGTCCTTGAAGAAACCGTTGACGCGGCCTTCGATGATCTTCGGCAGAGCCTGCTCGGGCTTGCCTTCTGCGCGGGCGGTCTCTTCGGCGATGTGACGCTCGGAAGCGACGATCTCCTCGGGAACCTCGTCACGCGTGACGTACTTGGCCTTGAGTGCTGCGACCTGCATTGCAGCGCCGCGAGCGGCCTCAGCAGCAGCGTCGCCTTCACCGGTGTACTCGACGAGAACGCCGACAGCGGGCGGCAAGTCGGAGCTGCGCTTGTGCAGGTACACGGCAACGGGGCCGTCGAATGTTGCGACGCGGCTCAGTTCGAGCTTCTCGCCGATCTTCGCGGACTGCTCGGCGATGACGGTCTCGATGGTCTTGCCGTCGAGCTCGAGTGCCTTGAGGGCAGCGAGGTCAGCAGGCTTACCTGCAGCGGCGACGGTCACGATCTCGTCGGCCAGCTTGATGAACTCTTCGTTCTTGGCAACGAAGTCGGTCTCGCAGTTGATCTCGATCATGACGCCGTCCTTGGCGACAACGAGACCCTCAGCCGTGGTGCGCTCTGCGCGCTTTCCGACATCCTTTGCACCCTTGATGCGCAACTGCTCGACAGCCTTGTCGAAATCGCCATCGGATTCTACGAGTGCGTTCTTGCACGCCATCATTCCGGAGCCGGTGAGCTCACGGAGCCGCTTGACGTCAGCGGCGGTGTAGTTCGCCATGGTTAGCGAGCCTCCTCATATGTCTGTTTCGGACCAGGGACTAAATATGAAGCACGGGCCTAACGGTGAAACGGCCCTGACCACAGGAACTCTGGTCAGGGCCGGTTTCGACGAATCAGGCCTCGGTGGCCGGTGCCTCTGCGGCGGGGGCCTCAGCCTCTGCAGCGGGGGCTTCAGCAGCCGGAGCTGCTTCTGCGGCCGGAGCTGCCTGTGAAAGCAGTTCCTGCTCCCACTCTGCGAGGGGCTCGCCAGCGCCGGTCTCGGGCTTCGCGTCCTTGTCGGCGCTCAGTCCGGCACGCGCCTGCAGGCCTTCGGCCACAGCGGAAGCGACAACCTTGGTGAGCAGCGCTGCGGAGCGAATCGCGTCGTCGTTGCCCGGGATCGGGTAGTCGACGAGGTCAGGATCGCAGTTGGTGTCCAGGATCGCGATGACCGGGATGTTCAGCTTGCGAGCCTCGGCAACTGCCAGGTGCTCCTTGTTGGTGTCGACAACCCACACAGCGGAGGGAACCTTGGCCATGTCGCGGATACCACCGAGGGTGCGATCCAGCTTGGTCATCTCACGCGTGAGCATGAGGATTTCCTTCTTGGTGCGACCTTCGAATCCACCGGTCTGCTCCATTGCCTCGAGCTCCTTGAGGCGGATGAGACGCTTGTGGACGGTGGTGAAGTTGGTGAGCATGCCGCCGAGCCAGCGCTGGTTGACGTAAGGCATCCCGACGCGGGTTGCCTCAGAAGCGATGGATTCCTGCGCCTGCTTCTTGGTGCCGACGAAGAGGACGGTGCCGCCGTGGGCAACGGTCTCCTTGACGAACTCGTACGCCTTGTCGATGTACGTCAGCGTCTGCTGGAGGTCGATGATGTAGATGCCGTTGCGGTCGGTCAAGATGAAACGCTTCATCTTCGGGTTCCAACGACGGGTCTGGTGCCCGAAGTGGGTACCGCTGTCAAGCATCTGTCGCATAGTTACAACAGGCATTGTTGTTCTCTCTTTCACATTCGGTTGCTGCGCGGTGCCGGTGGCACTGCGCCCTGGCGCCCACACGGCCGTCGGACCCGTATCCGGAAATACAGGACCAGCCGAAGGCCGAAAAAACGTGCGCGGGCGCGCGAAGTCGGACTGTGCGAACACAGACCGCTCGACAAGTGTACGTCCTTGCCTCGCAATGCCATAACCAGCACTACAACGCCAGTGCCGAATCAAACCTGTGGATGGAATCCGAACCTGTGGAAAACCATCCTGATCTGCACCTTCACTGCGGACGCACACTGCAGGCTGAAGTGATGCCCCTAGTGAATTCCATCCGCCGGACAATCCTGGTGCTGTGCGGAGTTACTGCCGTGACGATCGGCGCCGGGCCGACTCTCGCCGACGCCGCAGACCGATTCGATTGGCCACTCATGCCAAGGCCGCGAGTGGAAAGGACCTTCGACAACCCCGAAAAGAACTGGTTGCCCGGACATCGCGGGGTCGACCTGGCCGGTTCGACCGGACAGGCCGTAGTTGCCGCCGGACCCGGGGTTGTGGTGTTCGCCGGACAGGTTGCCGGCAAACCAGTGGTGTCCATCGACCACATCGGCGGATTGCGCACCACATACGAACCTGTCACCGCAGTGGTATCGGCGGGCGACCGCGTGGGCCTCGGGACGGTGATCGGCACTCTCGAGCCCGGGCACGAAGGCTGCGCTGTTGCCGCCTGTCTCCATTGGGGGCTACGACGCGATCGCACCTACCTGGATCCGCTCGGCCTTATCCATGACCGGCCGCTGCGACTCAAACCGCTGGGACGCTGACTCAAACCGCTGGGACGCTAGGGAAACGCTCAACGCCACTCAGCAACAGCGTGACGGCCCGCCGCATCGGCAAAATCATCCGCCACCATCGCGGCCAGCTCCATGAAGGCCCGCTTGGTTGCCGGACGGAGCAGTTCCAGGTCCATGACCGACCCCTCGGCGAGATGCTCGTCGAATGGCACAACCGTCACCGCTCGGCACCGTCGCATGAAGTAGTCAGTGAGCGCGTCCATGTCGATGACGCTCGAACCCGGCCGAGCGGCGCTGATGACAACTACGGTTCGTTCCACCAAATGCCCGTATCCGTGTAGTTGCAGCCAGTCCAGAGTGGCGGCAGCACTTCGTGCACCGTCAACTGCGGGCGAGCTGACCAGGACCAGCGAGTTGGCCAGATCGAGCACCCCGGACATGGCCGAATGCATGATGCCGGTGCCGCAATCGGTGAGGATGATGTTGTAGTACACCTGCAGGATGTCGATGACCTGGCGATAGTCGTCCTCACTGAACGCCTCGGAGATCGCCGGATCCTGTTCACTCGCGAGAACTTCGAGCCGACTGGGCGCCTGGGAGGTGTGGGCGCGCACGTCCGAGTAGCTCTTGATATCCGGCCTCGATGCAATCAGATCGCGCACAGTTGAACGGGTTTGGAGCGGCACGCGCTGTCCCAGCGTTCCGAAATCCGGGTTGGCGTCGACGGCAACAACACAATCTCCGCGAAGAGAAGCAAAGGTCGATCCAAGACCCACGGTGACTGTCGTCTTTCCGACGCCGCCCTTGAGAGAAAGGAGTGCAATCCGGTAGTCGTTCCGTATCGGTTGTTCAATTCGCTCGACCAACGCGCGTTGACGCTGGTCCGAGGTGGACTCCCCCAGGTTGACGTATCCGCCGGTCGCGCGGTGAACACCACGTCGCCACCCGCCGCGAGGCGTTCGCCGGGACCGCTTCAGTAATGCTTCAGCTACCAAATCTTGATTGGTAACTTGCTGTTGGCTCATCTGGTTCGAAACCGGGGGCGGGGCCGACCAGGAATCCTGCGGCCACACTCGCGCTTCGGGCGGCGCGGCGGGCGCAGCTACAACCGGAGCAACTTCGGCAATCCACGCCGGTTCCCCGGTCTGTGGCAGGTGTTCGACATCTGTGCGATTCACAATTCCCCCGGATATTGCGTAGCAACGAGCGGTGCAGCGCGATTGTGCCAACCGTGCCGATGGTCCGCCCTTCCGAGTCTCGACGCTACCAAATGGCTCGGAGGAACTCTCGTTCGACGAGCTTTTCAGGCTCGCGGATGCGCCTGATCGTGGACTGCACGCAGACGCTCCACCGAGACGTGGGTGTACAACTGAGTAGTCGCCAGACTCGCGTGTCCCAGCAGCTCTTGTACGACACGTAGGTCAGCTCCACCTTCCAGCAAATGTGTCGCTGCCGAATGCCGCAAACCGTGCGGCGATAGATCGGGCGCTCCCGGAACAGCTGAGACGGTTTCGTGCACCACCGACCGCGCCTGGCGTTGATCGAGCCGCCCGCCGCGCTTTCCCAGCAGCAGCGCACTACCCGATTTTTCCGATGCCAACAGTGGCCTGCCAACCCCGAGCCATTGTTCGATGGCCGATTCGGCCGGCACGCCGTAGGGCACCGAACGCTCTTTGTTTCCCTTGCCGAGCACTCGCAACAATCGACGGTTCGCATCTACCGATTCGATGTCGAGGCCGCACAGTTCTCCGACTCGAATTCCTGTGGAGTACAACAATTCCACGATGAGCCGGTCACGTAGAGCTATCGGATCATGTTGTTGCGCTCCACTTTCCGCCGCTTCCATCGCCTCGATCGCCTGATTCTGACGTAAGACGACTGGCAACGTTCGTCTAGCCGGTGGCGCAGCGAGTCGCACCCCGGGATCAACCTCGATGCGCGCGGTCCGCGCAAGCCACGCGGTGAATCCGCGCGCCGACGACGCGCGGCGTGCCACCGTTGTCCGCGCGGTCCCGGCAGCGGACTGCTGTGCCAACCAGGAACGAAGCACCCGAAGGTCCAGAGCATCCAGATCGGTTCCAGTCGACTGCGCAGCAAGGTGTTCCAACAGCGAGCGTGCATCGCCGACGTACGCACGGATGGTGTGCTCCGACCGTCCACGCCCCAGCCTCAGGTGCTCCGCATACGCGTCGAGGTGGATCGACAGCGCTCGCGGTAATTCGTCACTCATCTTCATAACGTTGCCTGCCTCGCGTGAAACTTCAAGCACCCTCGCCGATAGGGTTGGCCGGTGAACCGAGCAATTCCCTTGAAAATGCTATGCATCCTTGCCCTGATTTCAGCAATAGCGCCACTGTCGACCGACATGTATCTGCCAGGACTTCCCATCATGGCCGAGTCACTCGATACATCCGCGGCCAGTGTCCAATTGACGCTGACAACATTCATGGCCGGACTGGGAATCGGCCAGCTGATCATCGGACCGATCTCCGACGGAATAGGGCGTCGACGCCTTCTGCTCGGCGCCGCGGCGATCACCACGCTGGCAAGCGCGGCATGCGCTCTAGCACCCAACATCGAATTCCTGATCGGTGCACGTCTGATCCAGGGCCTCAGTGGCGGGGCTGCGATCGTGCTCGCGCGCGCGTGCATCGCCGATCGCGCCCGTGGCAACGGAGCGGCAAAACTGTTCAGCATCATGATGATCATCGGCGGCGTCGCTCCAGTCGTTGCCCCATTGCTCGGTGGAGTACTGCTCGGTCCGGTTGGTTGGCGAGGCATCTTCTGGGTGCTGACAGCCGCAGGCGCAGTCATGGTTGCCGGCGTGTTCACACTCGTTCCGGAAACATTGCCGCCAGAACGTCGACACGGCGGCGGGTTGAAGGCGCTCGTCGCCAACCTAGGCTATGTCACCGGAAACCGTCGTTATCTCGGCTACGCGCTGGCCTTCATATTCGGGTTCGGTGCCCTGTTCTCCTACATCGCCGCTTCACCGTTTGTCGTGCAGAACGTCCTGGGCTTGACCCCTTCACAGTTTTCGATGGTGTTTGCGGTCAACGCAGTGGGAATGGTCGCGGCGGCCACAATCACAGCAAGGTTGCTCGGCCGCCTGAGCGCACGCACCCTCTTGAACTTCGGAGTTGCTCTGCTGACAATCTCAGGAGCTGTATTATTTTGTACTGCAGCGCTTTTCAACTCAACCAACCCGGCCGCGTTACTCATTCCGCTGTTCGTTTCGGTATCCAGCATCGGATTTATCATGGGCAACGCGACAGCGCTCGCACAAGGCGAGGTCACTGCTGCAGCCGGAACCGGCTCGGCATTGATGGGCGCGGGTCAGTTCGGATTGGCTGCAGCTGTGTCACCACTAGTCGGTATCGCGGGCCCGGATACCGCCGTACCGATGGCCATCGCAATACCGACATTCGGGTTACTCGCAGCCCTCTCGTTGGCGCTGTTCGCCCGCAAGGCCGATGCTGCGAACTAACGTTCAACCGCTGCGAGTTCCGACTTCCACACCCGGAATCCCTCTTCCGTGCGCCCACGCCGCCAGTAGCCCGAGATCGACGCGGAACCTGCCGGCACTCCACGTTCCTTCCGGACGTAGGCGCGCAGATTATGCATGACAGCCTGCGCTTCGCCGTGAATGAATACCTGCGGATTTCCCGGCAACCATTCGAGGTTTCTCACTGCTGTGACAATCGGCGAATTGTCGCCTGCGGATTCATCTGAAACAGCGTCCGAGGACGCACCTCGATGGACCCACTTCACAGAAACACCATTCGGTGCATTGATAGCAATCTCGTCGTCGGCACTACCAACTTCGACGACTACATACCCGATCGCGTCGCCCGAAAGTCTCTCGACGGAAGCTGATATTGCCGGAATGGCGGTTTCATCGCCTGCATAGAGGTGCCAATCGGCTGATTCTGCCGGCGCGAAGGCACCGCCGGGCCCACGGATTGTTATCTTGGCGCCCGCTTCCACTGATGCGGCCCACGGTCCAGCGATCCCGATGTCCCCGTGAACAACAAAATCAATCGCGATCTCGCGAGCACTACTGTCGTAACTTCGGATGGTATAGGTCCGAAGAGCCTGACCTTCCGGTGTCTCGAATTCGATTTTCACATACGAATCACTGAACTCACTAGGTGCGAAGTTGTCGAATCCCGGACCTCCCAGGAACACGCGGACCATGTGTGGAGTCAGTTTCTGAGTTCGCAAAACTGTCAGGGTTGTCGTCGGCTTGGCCACAGCCACATCCTTCCAAAGTTAGTGTTACCTAAGTAGAGTACAGGATGGCGAGCGTAGCGGCCGAAAGCTGATTCCAAGACAACCCACGCCAGTGAGCGTCGCTCAGCGATACATACCGATTCCGATGACCTAATTAATCGACTGAAAACCGACCAACCCGAATGAAGAATCTTTGCCAAAGAAAGGACAATTCCTCACTTCAGCGATCAACTCGCTCATTCGGAGGTACTGCCAGCAAAGAAAGAGTAAAAACAACTCTGGCACTCCACGGAATCCGTGAAGTGCCAGCGAAGGTCAATGTGCTCTAGTGAGCAGCATCGAATGCGTCGATAATCTCTGCCTTGATACGACCGCGCGGTGCGACCTCGTAACCGTTCTTCGCTGCCCAGTCACGAATAGCCTGCAGTGTCTCCTTGGAACGCCCAGAACCCGATGTAGCCTGCGTAGATGGGAGCTGCGCCTTCTTGCCGCGACGTGCAGATACCTTGGCTGCAGCATCAACGAACGGCTTGACTGCTGCGTCGAACTTCTCCGCATTGGTTGCCCGGAGGTCGATCACATAATCGGTTCCCTGGTACGAGAACTCAATTCGATCACCGAAGCCATCGTCGATCGGCTTACCATCAAGGTCGTCAATGAGTTGCCGAATCAGCTTCTCAGCCATTGCACTCCTCTTTCAATGATCGATTTGCTTTCGCTTCACAATACACAGAATTCCATAGCAATAACAAAGATGCCCACAGAACCGAAAAACAAACCGAACAGACTCGGCGGTTTGCATTAACGATAAGTTAGCGACATCGAGTTACCTCGATCCAGCGCTACAGCATTGGCGCGCAATCTATTTCGACCACCGGGCGCGACATGGAAACCCGCACCTTTCTGGACGATACTGACTAATCGGCAAATCAGCACATCAACCTGAGACATTCCTGAGACACGCGAGCGGCATTCGTAACCTACCGCACAGTCCGACCTGAACTGCCGCCCCTCTCATTCGGTGCAGCGCCCCACCGCACCGCTCTGACGTGCCGATAAACAGTCTTTCGAAGAACCAACCGACACGCTACACAACATTGTGCCAACGATCTGGCAAATGACCGATCACACCATCACGCCAAAAATAGACCCACTGCACAACGCCTATTTCGTACGAAACCACCCGCTTCCGTCAGAGTCGATAAAACCCTCCAACTCGAGCAGTGGAAGTGTTGCACGAACCTGGGAAATCAGCAGCCCAGATGCCTCGGACAACTCATTTGTGCTTCGTGAACCGCTTCCTGGTAATGCCTCGTACACGAGTCGAGAATTACCGGTCAACGAGTCGATGTCGCGAACCGCAGCAGCGTCCTGCTCTGAATTCAGAACACCGAACGGTCCGGAAACTTCTACGACGTCGACCGCGTTCGCAACAAGATATGCCTCTCCCTCACGAATCATTCTGTGACAGCCGGCAGACGACGATGATGTCACCGGTCCGGGCACTGCCATTACCGGGCGACCTAATTTCCGCGCCCAATTAGCCGTGTTCCTCGCACCACTTCGCCATCCCGCTTCAACCACGACCACCCCGTCGGACAACGCAGCGACCAGTCGATTCCGGGCAAGGAATCTGAACTTGGCCGGAGTAGTCCCCGGCGGGTATTCGCTCACCACCGCTCCGGAACTCACGATCTGGCGCAGTAATCGAGCATGACCGGACGGGTAGGCGCGGTCCACTCCGCACGCCAACACAGCAACCGTGGTGCCACCTACTCCCATTGCTGCTCGATGCGCTGCACCGTCAATACCAAAAGCTGCGCCCGACGTCACCGTCCATCCGTCCACTGCCAAGTCACCGGCTATCTCAGCGGTCACGTGCTCACCGTATGCCGTCGACGCCCTCGTACCGACAATCGCGACAGATCTCTCCGTCAGTTCCGTCAGATCACGAGAACCCAAGACCCACAGAACAAATGGTGGGACTTCACCTGCTGCCACGTCGAGATCATTGAACGGGAGTAATCGCCACGACGGCCATTCCGGGGAATCCGGAGTTACCAACCTTCCTCCCATCGCCGCCATCAGGTCCAGATCGCGTTGCGCAGTGTCGATATGCGCCCGAGCCCGGGTCTTCTCCTCCAACGACGGCGGCAGATCCCTGGATTTCACGGCCCGTGCAGTCTCCTCGACGCCGAGGTGCTCGACCAACGCGGCCAAGTGAACGCTCGGCCCTTGTGCAACCGCGGACAAGTACGCCCAGGCGAGCTGTCGCGGATCATGTGTGCTCACTGAAATCCCCTGTCTCGGAAATCGAGTGCCGTTGCAACCTGATCGGGGCCCGGCGTTGATTCACCCGCCAAGTCCGAAACTGTCCAGGCAACTCTCAAAGCCCGATCAGCACCTCGCGCAGTGATCACGCCTTTGCGGAGCGCACGCTCGACGGGCGCCAGAGCGTCGCGTGAGAGTCGGAACTTCTGTCGCAGCGCTGGGCCCGGAACTTCGGCATTGGTCCGCCAGCCGTAGTCACTCCAGCGTTCCGCTGCGGCATCACGCGCCGCGGATACTCGGGTTCGGACGCTTTCGGTGCTCTCGCCTACTTCGTCGATCAACGCACCCGTTGCAACGGCCTGCATCCGCACCCGAATATCGACTCGATCGAGTAGTGGTCCCGACAGTTTGCCCAGATACCGTCGCCTCGCCGCGGGTGCACACACGCAGTCCGCGTCACGCGGCGGCGCACACGGACACGGATTTGCAGCCAAGATCAACTGGAAACGTGCCGGGTACCGAGCGACTCCGTCACGTCGAGCTATCCGAACTTCGCCGTCTTCCAACGGTGTTCGCAAGGCTTCGAGCACTTTGACGCCGATCTCCGCGCACTCGTCGAGGAAGAGCACCCCGCGGTGCGCCCTACTCACCGCGCCTGGCCTTGCCATGCCACTACCACCACCGACCAACGCACTCACCGACGAACTGTGATGCGGCGCAATGAACGGCGGCATGTCGATCAACGGATGCTCCGCCGTCAACACGCCAGCCACCGAATGAATCGCCGTCACCTCCAGAGCCTCCGACTCCGTCAGCGGCGGCAATATCCCCGGAAGCCGCGAAGCCAACATCGTCTTCCCGATTCCCGGCGGACCCGTCAACATCAAATGATGTGCACCGGCCGCAGCCACTTCGATAGCCCAGCGTGCATCCGCCTGCCCCACCACCTCACTGAGATCACGCACACCCACCTCCACCGCCCGCTCGAAAGGCTCCGGAACAGGCAGGAAAATCTCACCCCGCAACCACGAGAGCACCGAAGCCAGATCACCGGCACCGAGCACCTCGATCCCCTTGACCAACCCCGCCTCAGCCATCGCCTGACGCGGAACCACCACCGTCCCCCAACCCGCACGCTTCGCCGCCAGAACCGCAGGCAACACACCCCGCACCGACCGCAACCGGCCATCCAACGCCAACTCACCCAAAAAAATCGTCTCGCGTAACTCCTTGCGCGGCAATTTCTTTGCCGCATCCAACACCGCCAAGGAAAGAGCAAGATCGTACACACTTCCCACCTTTGGCAACGTCGCAGGAGACAACGCCAAAATTACTTTGCTGTCCGGCCACTCCTCCCCCGAATTCGTCACCGCCGCCCGAATCCGATCCCGCGACTCGTGCAACGCCGTATCCGGCAACCCCACCAACTGCACACCAGGCAAACCACGCCCGATATCCGCCTCGATCTCCACGATCTGACCGTCGACGCCACTGACCGCCACCGAATGCGCCCGCCCCAACGCCATCAGAACGCATCCACAAAATGCTCGACCACCGGATCTTGATCGCGGCGAATCAACACCGCCACCACATCAAAACGCACCTTCGACCACGACCGACCCGAATCACCGAGCCACTGCAACGCCAACACCCGAATCCGGCGGCGCTTCGCAAACGTCACAGCCTCCGCCGGCGACCCGTACCCCACCCCACTACGCGTCTTCACCTCGACAAAAACAATCCGATCATCAACCGTCGCAATAACATCCAACTCGCCGTACCGACACCGCCAATTCCGTTCGACAATCTCCAAACCCGCACCGATCAGGAACTCCGCGGCCACATCCTCGCCGCGCGCCCCCAACGCCATATTCCCCGCCATCACAGCCCCCACCGTTCCGGTCCCGCGCGCCCGCCCATGCAAAACGCGTCCCACCCGTCACAGTGCCCCACAGACAGCACACCCGAACAAAAAGAAAACCCACCTGTTGATAACTCGAGACCTGTGGAATTCAGCAGAATAGGCGCCATACCGGCAAATCGTCCGGGATCAACGACGCATCGATCAACGAAGTACTCGTCAGTGCAGCCTCGATCGAGCGATCAACTTGCAGCGGCCGCGCTGGAAACCTTAATCGGCAGCGTGCGGAGATCTCAGGCGCAGGCCTGAAGAGCGTCGCGTATGGAACGCAGCGAGCAGCGTTCACAGCACTCAGCGGAGAAAGCCTGGCCGGAAAATCTGCGGTCGTTTCGATCGACTGAATTGGTGAACCCCACCTCTATACGGATTTCATCAAGCCAGCAATTGTTGCACCGTCCTGGCCCCTCGGAGCGTCACTGTCAAGTACAGGCACATCGTCGGCAGTAGCAATGAAATACGTTCTGTGGTAAGAGAACTCGTAACCATCCGAAGGATCCGTCCTCTATGTCGAGGGCTGATCAGGATCGATGCCGCGAGTAGAGAGAACCGTGACTAGGTCACCGGCCGACACTTTCCCGTCCACGTTGGCCACTCAGGAGAAGTTAACCAGGTCGCCCAGTTGCGCCTGTGACATCAGCAAACTCCGCGTGCGGTTCTCGAGTGCAGAACCAGCGTGACGGTCATATCGCCTGTGACGGCGTCAACCGCGGACTTCTCGCATGTTCTCGAGCAAATTCACCCACATAGATGATCGAACCTGCTTCATACCCCTGAGTACTGACAACCTTGGTCTCAATCACACCCTCGGAAGTGCCTCGTCAATGACGTATGTTCACGGATGTTATTGCAGCTGAATGAATCTGCGTGGAGTGCCGTAATCGTATCCTCTTCTGAAATATACATCAGATTGTGAAAATGAATATCAATAAGATGATCGTGACCAAGCTCAGCACAGCGACAAGCCACAGGTCTACCTCCGGAACCATCACCGCTACCTTCGGTTGCTTCAGCACCAACACTTCATGTGCGTAAAGAGTCCCTGTCATACCTCTCCAATCTGCACTCTTCGATCTACTGTCTCAACCACCTTCAGCAGTGGGACGAGGCCATTGAGTTGGCACGCGAGCTTTCGACGACACGTGATCGAATCCTCGGCAAGGAAGCCAGCGCTTCGATCGATGCGAAGCGTTGGTGGATCTGGATGTGCACCAAGACTGGCGACCTCGCACGAGCCTCAGACCTCGAGATCGAAATCGCCGATGTCTTGTACTCAACAGGCGACACCAAAGGGGCAGAACGAGCGGTCGCCACTGCGGTCTTCTACCAAGGTCGGTCACGCGATTCGAACGCAGATCAAGCTGCAAGCGCCGTAACGCAAGCCGCAGCAACAACAACCAATGCAACGAAGATCCGCTCGGTGATCAAGAAGGCTGCTCCACAAGTGTTCATGGCGGGAGTAGTTGCGACCTTCGAGGGCATTGTTGGCGGCATCTTCGACTAAGGGTCTGCGCACGCCAACAGCAAAAATTCACATGTATCGTTCCCAGCCATGAGCGCCATCAGCGATTTCCTCACCACTGACAACCGCTTGGTATGCAGCACGTCTGGATCGTAAGAAGACTGCGGCGGAGAAAGAGTTGCGCTGGGACGCCGCCCTCAAAGAGCATTGCGCGGACCTGATCGCCGCTGTTTGGGATGTCCACGACGTTCACAGGAAACAACGTCTCTTCCACAGCACCAATCCCTCCGGAGCCAAGATCAACCAACCTCGCCGAAGACACTTCTCTACTGCTGTCAAGACAGCTCAACGCCCACCTTGCGTTCGCACGTCTTCTGCTGGTCGCTCGAAAACCACTCGACGTCTTGGCTAACGAGTTTCAATTGTCCGTCTCCGACCTCGACGGACTGAACGTCCTAGATGACGGAGATTGGGAGACATACCTTCAAGCCTTTATGTCAGCGTATGGAAACTTCGTCGCAGCGAGCCGCTATCACCTCGGCGTCGACAAGTCGCTACCTGGAAGCCAGCCCGCCAACAGCTAGGAGAAGGTGCATGTTGAAAGATCAGCTCGACAAATGCCCCCTGGACGGCGACCTACCAGATGGAACCTGCAAGTACGTCGGTCGCGCCAATCGCCAGGGCTACGGCACACTCTGCACGCAGCATGACTATCGCTTCCGGACATACGGGAATCGATATGCCACTTCGCTGTCACCAAGAAGCAAAGAACCAACGTATGAAGCGATTTCGAACCGACGCGCTGCTGGGGACTTGAACAGGAACATCTAGCCGCGACACCAGTGTGTTCGTACACACGTTCGACAAATGCTATGGTCGCAATCGCAGCGGGACGTAGTTGAAGGGAAGCCTCTACGTCCCGCAGCTAGACATTCGGTCAGCCAGCCTTGCCGCTGCAACCTCTTTCGCAGTCTGAGATGCGCTCCAGAAGGCAGCCACCGTAGGAATGAGCGAACCCAACGCAAGTAGTCCTATGGTCGGCCAACCATAGCCTTTGGATGCAAACACTGCCGCCACAGCGAAGACTCCAACTGCAATTATCCAGCCAATTACCGCCAATACCCGGAAATTCCGACTACGACTCTTTCTCATATCCTTCGCTGGTCGTGTAGCGCCGCGAATTCGGTAGATCGGTACAATTGATGTTTCAACGTCATCGATCAGGTACTGAACGTCAAGATAGTCTCCCGGATTCAGGCAGTCTGCGGCGATCGAAGGTTGGACGTCTACTTTAGCGGACACCGCTACTTGGGGTACCACTCCTGCACTTTCGTTGATCGTCACCTGCAGAACCTGAACACCAGCAGGCAATGTTATGGTCTTGAGAAAATCAACGGACATAATCTCTTTGTTTCCAGTATTTTGGTACCTAATCGAGATCACTCGAGGATTTGCGACCGGCTTTCCCTTGACTGTAACTTCCACAATCCCGCTAATTAATGCCGTGTGTTTGGTCAATAAAAGTACGTCACTCAGAATTTCGTAGTCAAGTGTTTTCCGAGCCTTGTTCCAAACCGCGATCGTTACTGTAACCCCAATCGCGACTAACGCAATAACTATCGACACAGCCCCCCCAAGGGAAAGTTTGCCACCACTCCTGCTGTTTTTCATCCACCGCAAGATGATAGACGAAAAACCGCCCTCTCAGGCGGTCTTGAATCGCACCGGAGTTTCCGGGGACCTCATTCTTTGGGAAAGATGGAGTCATGTCGTCAGGAACGAACAAGAGGTACCCGCCCGAACTGCGTGAGCGGGCTGTGCGGATGGTCGCTGAAGTCCAACACGAGTACCCGTCGGAGTGGGCTGCGGTCGAATCCGTGGCCGACAAACTCGGTATCCGGAGAGCGCAAACCGACGCCGGCGAACGCCCCGGCGTGACGAGCGAAATGGCGGCGGAGATGCGCAAGCTTCGCGCTGAGAATCGGGAACTCAAGCGTGCCAACGAGATCCTGAAGTCGGCATCGGTTTTCAGGGTTTGTCATCAGTGCTCGGATCAACGACAAGGTGGTCAAGAAGGTCGGGAAGATCCGTATCGAGTCGGTCGCGGCGGTCTCGCGTGAGCAGCATCGCCTCGTGGATCCAGATCGTCTACGACAGAGGTGGCGAAATGACGAGACTTGAACCGTCAGCCCATCCATGTTGTAGATGTGGTGTGATATACGCCTATTAGCACTCTAACTACAGGTGGAGGCACGATGGGACTCTGGGATGACCCTGATGTTGGCCGGCAATGTGCCCATCTTCCAACGGCCTGCGGCAGTGATCGCCCACGAAGATCAGCGACTTGGTATGCGAGCTGGTGGGTTTGAGATCAGCGACTTGACCTCTAAGGCAAGGGAATACATGGACGGCGATGCTGGAGTAGGTGGATCAACCATCCCCCAGCAGTTGGTGAAGAACATCTTCCTCTGGCCTGGACGTAGCGCTATCCGTAAAGGACTCGAAGCAGTTAGGGCAACAGAGTTCAGCTACTCGATGTCAGATCAACGGATCTTGGAGCTGTATCTCAACTACGCACAGTTCGGTCCTGGCTTGTACGGGGTCTGCGCTGCGAGTTGGTACTACTTCAACCCCCCGCCCTGGTTCATGAGCGAGTACAACGCCAACCAACTATCAGGAGTACTGCCTCGACCTGCGTACATCGAACGTGCGGTAGACGGCGGAATCTACCTCGGCCCCGATGCTGATCAGCTGGCGATTGAGAAGGTGGACATAGCCGCGAGGTTCAACCCTGGCTCGATCGCTGCGCTTGGTGGATGGGAGGGCACCGTTGCAACCGTAGGGATTACGGACTCTGCACTCGACCACGCAGAAGAGCGCGGTGAAGATTCGTGCTCGACCATGCCCGACAGTGTGCTGAGCGATTGATCGCAGACGGATTCCGCTGAGGCTCACCCCGCGCTGGGGCATTCGGGCGGGAGAGGTCCAGTTCCGTCGAAGGGAACAAAGTTGTAGTCGCCTCCAGACGGCGGAATGTAGCCGAAAACGCTGAAACACGGCCGCAAAAGATCCTCAGCTGGGATCTCTTCCGCTCCTGGGGGTAGTACGTCGTAGTCAGCCTGAGTTGGGTACACCCGACAATCCACACCTGGAAAGTCGGGGAGATAGTGCTGGATACAAGCTTTTGCGAGATTTTGCATCACAACTGGATCAGTGGAGTCAGCTATGTAGGTGACGTGGGCACGCGCACGCGGGTAGACGCCCGATTCTCGGTAGTCCCGCACATTCGTTTCAATGAACCCCTCGTCACCGTCTTCTGGCACCGGAGCGCGCTCAATTCCGTTCGGCCAGGATCGGTTTACACCAGAGTTTTCATTCTGATCAGACGAACAAGCCACCCCAGACGAGAGCGCCAATCCGATCAACGCGAACGACGCGGCGAACCTGTAGCCAGTTGACCTACGCAACACTGCACTCCCTACTAGATGTGAAAATCTTGGAACGCTCAGAAGAACGTGTATCCCTGGCGTGTCACCGAGAAGCCTGTGTCGGTCGCATCATTGCGGCAGCTAACCCCGGTGTCCGCATCCATTGCGCACGTGAACCCCAGCACCTGTATCTGGCTTCCGTACGGGAAGATGTACGGCTGCAACTGATCACGGGTTTCCATCTTTGAAACGCCAGCGGTGATCGCGTAAACCGAGGTCTTCCCTGTCTTGTCTACGGAGATTGACGTCGCTGGAATCTGTCGATCCGATCCACCACCTAGAGGGACAAGCAATCCAGTGACGAGCGGCTCGCCTTGTGGGGCTGAGCAGTTCGCGCTGTCAGGGGTGATGTAGCACATGAAATTGCCACTAGGACTGGCAATTCGACAGACACCGTTGGACTCGCACATCCCTGGTGACACTCGCTGCTTGTCAAAGAGACCCGCACCAGACGCCGCCGTCGTCGTTGATCGAGACACTGTTGTCTCCACCACTTCGGTCACTGAGCTAGTCGTTGCACTCATCCCCGGTAAAGCCTGGCTCGATGAAGAAGGCGCAGATACCGCCTGATTCGCATCGGCATTGCCGCGGGTAAGCGCCACCACGACAACGGCGAGCGCCACTATCACCACAAGACAGACACCCAACGCAATGAACAGCGGGGTGTTGTTACGCGATGGTTGTTGAAAGGGCTGTTGCCCGCGTGGCGGTGCGGGATATCCCACGTCGGTTTCTCCTTGCAGAAAGTCTGGTCGTCAAACAGTAGGGCATAACCGACAAACGTGATTACGAGACACTCTGAATTAGCTGAGGCGACGCCTCGCTTCGCTGGTCGATGTAGTCGCGCCAGTACTCAGGACGTGGGCAGTAGTTGAAACGCAGGTTCGTCTCGGTGCCTGCTGTTTGGATTAGAAGATTGCCGTAACCACCAACGAACGCCAACGGTCCCCCGCGTTGCACGTTGAGGCCTTCGATCTCATTCCAATCGCAGTGTGTCTCGCTGCTGAAGAAGAGACTCCCCCCAGTTCTTGATCGTCACGCCGCTGTCATTGAGTGTCATTGAGTGTCATCGAGTGCAGGCTGTAGACGATGGCGGTTACTGCTGTGGCGATCAGGACCACTACGCCCATCAACTGGAGGATCGCAATCGGTGTCGTGTCCCGTGGATTCTGGGTGTGGGTCTTCCCACTCACGCATGCGCGCTAGAATCCTTCCACTGAACCTCTCCTCTTCACGTTTATCTTCCTCAGTGGAAGCTCGTGGTAGTTCCCCCATTACTTCCACTCCTCGACAACCACCGACCACTCACCGTTCCCTGAAACATCGAGGTAGTAGCCGCCAGATGCTTTGTACATCAACGTATCTCCACCTACGGGAGCCATCGTGACCTCAGGGATTCCGCCGTTCTTGTCGAGAGACTTACCCTCTGCCATTACATAGACGTTTACGAACGGGCTGTACTCACCGTTCACTGTGTAAGTGATCCGTTGCTTGGAGCTGTTCAGCTGGAAGATGTCACTGCGCTTGCTTGTCGATCCAGATAGCTCGATGACCCTGTGCCAGGACTTCTGTTGCGCGGGTGCTGATGTCGCAGTTTCAGTTGGAACTACGAGTCCAGTCGGTTGGTCGCCCTTTTGGGTGAACGATGCGACGGCGATGAAGGCGACGATTACTAGTAGAAAGACTACGAGGCGGCGGCGGTTCTTATTGGGTTGATCGTATGAACTCATATTGCATTGATTCCTGCTTATTTACTATGCAAATAACTATGAGCCAAACTAACGATAAATGCAATAGCGAAATGAGAGAACCTGTGGATAACTCAAATCAATCCGTGTAGAGGTCGTCTGCGAGAGCAGTCCATCCTCTCGGCGTAAGCCATGGCTCTCCCTTTGAATCTTCTACCGCCAGAGATTTCAGTATGTTCCGAGCGTCTGACCCCTCGTAGTACCCACTGCTCTTCACGGAAAATCCAACTTCGGCGCAAACCCTTGGAAGCAGGATGCCGTTATCGAAATCTACGTAGTCGGATGTGATGTCGATCATCGGCCCGTCTGACGCATCCTTCGCGGCGACCTCCAGACACACAACCATGCGGGGCGACGTCGTTATCAAGCTCAGGATGAGGTCGCCTTGACGATACGTCCGTTCCACCTTCCACAGATCCTTCTTGCCTGCACCGGATTTCAGATCATCGAGCGCCTTGTCCCACGGCGAACCTACGCACATGTAGAGCCGCGTACCGCGTTTGAGCCGTGGGGTCTTCCTGGGCCAGTCCGCGAACAAATCACCAGAAACCGTCATCAGCAAATCTCCCTCTCGTGATACAGCAGAATCCTGTGGCCTAGTTTGCTTCGTCACTTGAGGTCAGCAGTACTTCTCGTACTCAATCGCTGCATTATTCTTGGTCCAAGTGCTGTTCGCATCGGTGAGCATGTCAAAGCGCAGCTGTGCGCACTTCGACTCCGAGTACTTCACCACACGCGTGTTGCCTGTCTCAGGCTTCTCGTCGGACCCGCTGATCGCGTTCACACAAGATGTGAATAGCCACAGACATAGCAGTACGAACAGAACAATCCCCAGGACAGTTGGAAAGCCCGACCACCACTTGGTCTTGCCGGTATTCGCGTTGGCCATGGAATCCTCTTCCCCCTAAGTTACTTACTTGACTGAGATCTCGCACTCAGGAGGGGAAGCGTTACAGCTCGTTACTTGTCGCCCACTCCAGGGTTCGGCACCACTGGCAATTCCCTGGCCCGATCGCGTGCCGACTGCCGCGCAGCCTTCAGAGTTGGGAAGAAACTGTTGTGCGCGTTGGCATCCAGGTTGAGAGGAACGTCCAGGCTTGAGATGAGCTGATGCTCCAACACCCAAGGCTCGGGGTTCAGAACCCAGGACACCAATGCGTTCTCAGCCATCCACTCGGACAAGACCTTCTCACCCGCAACGAATGTCAGCCGTTTGCCCGAACCAACCAGACGTAGCTCGATGCCCAGTTGATCGGACAGTAAGCACCCGAGGGTCAACCGCAACGTCGAACCAGCAGCATTGCCCCTGTAGTGAGTCTTGATGCGAGTGCGGATGCTCTGCTTGCTCGGTGCTTTTCCATTAGTCGGAGGTGCTGATGGACTGATCCCCGCGTACAGCAAGGTCAGCCCGTCCTTCTTCGCACACCCTGATGTGTTGATGTCAGCGGGTAACTCTCGGAACCACCAGCCGTAAACACCAGGAGTAGCCGGCACGGGCATGGACTCGTTAGAACCTGAGCACGAGTGTGTGGAGATGCTGCCAGGTAAAGGGCGCTTTCATCCACGGCGTTGTCGGTGGTGGAGATCAGGTCCATAGCGAGAATGTTCGCATGGTGGTCTGACAGTGAAGGACGACCGGTCGGATCTGCTTAGATCAGCGAGTGACCCTTGAGAGCGTCGACAAAGATCCCGACTTGCGGAAGTCGAGTGATCTCGAACCGATTAACAGATCTTGGGTGCCGTGGGTCCTTGTAATACTCGGCGGGGTCATCGGAATCGTGCTCGCAGTGGTGGCCGGATTGCTTGGGTTCACACTGTTCGGCTGGATTGCCGGAGAAAACGAGAGCGAGACCAAGGCTGCATCGGCCGGAGCATGGGCCAGTGCAGTTGGTGCCACGGCCCTTGCCCTCGCGTCGGTCTGGTTGGCTGTGCAGGCCAACGGCCAGGCACGGGAAGCAGAACAGCGGGCGAAGGAAGAGGCTGCCCTCACAGCTCGGCGGCACCAGGACGAAATCGATGCTGCTGAGAAACGCTTGCAGGTCCAGCTTGATGCCGCCGAAGCCCAGAACGAGCGCGACGCTGAAGCGGCTGGAGAACGGCACCGTGAACAGATGGACACCCAGAAGGCCCGCTACGAGGCAGACGTCGCCAGGATCGCAAAAGAATCCCGCGACCGGCAGCGTGAGGAGGTTCGCAAGCGCGAGTACAACTCCGCTCAGGCAATACTTGTCGCTCTCGGCAAGTTCATCGCGGACGTTTACAACCACGTTCGAGTGATCGAAACAAGCGACGGCATCACTAAGGACATAGGGAATTCGAAGACTATGTCCGATTCCGACAAGACTCGGTACACCGTCCAGATGATCATCCGTAACGAGACCAGTCAGATGGCACTGCTGGGCACGGTGAACGACTGCATGATGACTGTCCGCACTGCGATGTTCCAGATCACTAGTCCCGAACTCGTCGTGGCGGTGTCGAGCGTATTTGAGAACATGCAAGAAGCAGCGAAGTGCTTCACCACGGCCGACCAAGACAACGACTGGGAGGAAGCCGTACGCAAGACCAACGATGCGAACGAAGCAGGAATGAAGCTCCAAAAGAAGGCCGCCTACCGATTCTTCGCCGATGATAGTGAGATCCCGAGTGAGCTTCCTATCGAGTACGCGATTCAGCCCGAGCGTCGCAAATCGACCGATCCCGCCGAGAAACCCTCAAAGCCGTGATTCCGTTGGCACCCAATAAGTCGCACACATCAGTTCGGTCGTCATAGAACACCGACACACCCAGCTCTTTACACTTCGCCAGTTTCAATGCAGGGGACTCGCGCGGGTGATCGAATTGAACTTCGTAGACGCAGATCTCGTTGCTAAAGCCAAGCTGTCGAACGTCATCGTCCACCGTTCCTGCCGTTCGCTGGCGACCCGTACCCCACCCCACTACGAGTCTTCACTTCGACGAACACAATCCGATCATCAACCGTCGCAATAACATCCAACTCGCCGTACCGACACCGCCAATTCCGTTCGACAATCTCCAAACCCGCACCGATCAGGAACTCCGCGGCCACATCCTCGCCGCGCGCCCCCAACGCCATATTCCCCGCCATCACAGCCCCACCGTTCCGGTCCCGCGCGCCCGCCCATGCAAAACGCGTCCCACCCGTCACAGTGCCCCACCCACACCACACCCCGACAAAAAGAAAACCCACCTGTTGATAACTCGAGACCTGTGGAATTCAGCAGAACAGGCGGCATACCGGCAATATTCCGATTCCCACCAAAACTGGACGGCGGTCCAGTAGAACTGGTTATAGTTTTTGCTCGAACCTACAAGACCGCTGCAACCCGCTGAATGGAGTTCTACATGTCACGCCGCTCACTACGCCACGCAGTAGCGACCACTACGTCTCTCGTCCTCCTCGCCGCCGGCGTCACTGTCGGACTCGGAGCATCGGTGGCACAAGCCGCACCCGCATGCGCGCTCAGCCAGTCGGTCACCGACAACTGGCCCGGCTCCTTCTGGACGGACTACACCGTCAGCAAGGAGGTTGTCGGCGACGGCACCGTCGCACCGGGTCAGACAGTCACCTACATCACCAAGGTGTCCGGCTCGGGAGCACTCGTCAACGAGATCCGCGATTTCCACCCGGCAGGATTCCAGTTGGTCAAGGCTCGCCTTAACGTCAAATGGCTTATCGGAAACCAACAGTGGGAAGATGTCACAGGCACAGCCGTCGTCAACGGTACTTCCGTAGTTGCCAAGGGCGGCGGGTGGACGACGGCCGGCGGCGGCGTCATCGCTCTGGAAACCACCTACAAGGTTCCCGATAATGCCACGGTCGGCAGCAAGCTCGACAGCGGCGCCGGCACCAACATCGTGCTCGCGGCCGGCGACTGGAACATCAACCCGATGGGCGTGTGCGTCACAATCCGGCAGCCGAATCCTGTCGAGGCCGGCGCCGGCAGCCTCGAGGATATGGGCTTCGGTTCAGTGAACACCGGATCGGGCCAGGTATTCGGCTCCCTCACCGATCCGCAGGGGTCGATGACTAACGTCATCGGCGGAGTCCTGGGCAATGTGATCGGCAATTTGAGCTAACTCAGTTCGGGGAAGGAAATGGGCAGAGCCGCCAGCGCATGCTGGTAGCTCTGCCCATTTCTACGTTGATGCCCATTTCGACATTGAACTGTGGCCTGGATTCGCCCGGTCATGTGCGGCGTCGCCCCTATTCTCGACAGATGACAAAACCGCGAATGCGCCATTTCGCCCAAGCTGCCGTCGTCGCAGCTTCAGTTGCAGCAGTTTCCCTCGGCGGCGCCGCGCTCGCGCAGGCCCAGGACGAGTGGCCGCCGATTCCTCCGTACCCGAGTCCGTCGGTACCGTTCGAGGCTTCGAACTTCCTGACCCCCGAGAACCCGAATTACTGGAATCCGTTCGTGAATCAAGACCGGCTCACCTCGCCGTTCGGCACCAGCACACGCATTGTGTGCACGGCATTTCACGGAGTTCTGACCGGATGCTGGCAGGCCGATCAGTACGGTAATCCGCACAAATTGATTCGCCTCCAAGCCAATGTGCCCAACGTGTCCGGATCCGGTCTCCCCGGCGGTGGACCAGGCCACTTCGTATACCCGGGCTTCATTCCCGGCAGCTGACGATAAAACTCACCTTCGAATATCTGTTCGAAGGGTGCTAGCCTGAGACCAGGACGTATCGACGAGCACATCGAGGACCGCCATGGACGAAACAACGGACGCAACCTGCGAGTTGGCGCGGCTGGTCGAGGAGTTGACAGTGCTGGACCAGCGCCGCGTCGACATCGGCGAGAGCTTGGTCCACCTCGAGTACGTCTATTCACACGCGGGGGCAGAGCATCAGGCTGCAGCGGCCCGAAAAGCCTTCCAGGAGAAGTACGTCGGCCGCATCTACGAGCTTGCCGACGGCCTTCGGACCTGAAAATAGGTTGCGCACACCGCCTCTCGGCGCGCATGGTTGATCCCGCACACCACAAGGACCAGCAGGTCCTCGACGTGCACTATGTGGGAGAAAACTGATGGAGAAGATCACCGAAAGGCTGTGGAACTGGGCATCGATACTCGACGAGAAAACTCGCGAGCAAGCGTTGCGCACGTCCCAGATGCCTTTTGTCCGTCCACATCTGGCATTGATGCCTGATGCGCACCTCGGTGCGGGTGCGACGGTGGGTTCGGTCATCCCGACGGAAGGCGCGATCATGCCTGCCGCCGTCGGCGTGGATATCGGCTGCGGAATGATCGCAGTCAAAACCCAGTACAACGCTCAGGACCTGACCGGTCGCGATCTGAGCGCACTTCGCCACAGCATCGAACGCTCGGTCCCCCTGTCCGCGGGTGTCTACAACAAGTCACTGACCGCGACGGCGCAAACCCGTATCGCAGAGCTCGAGGTGATGGCCGGCGATCGCCTGCCCTTCTACGACAAGTTCAAGAACAACTGGCGTTTCCAGCTGGGAACGCTGGGGTCGGGCAATCACTTCATCGAGGTCACCCTCGACGAAAATGACAACGTGTGGCTGTTCCTGCACTCGGGTAGCCGCGGTGTCGGCAACAAGATCGCACAGCACCACATCAAGGTCGCGCAAGAACTGTGCGCCCGTTGGCACATCGACCTCCCCGACCGGGATCTTGCCTACCTGGTCGAGAAGACACCCGAATTCGACTGCTACATCACCGATCTGAACTGGGCGCAGCATTTTGCTCTGCTGAACCGGGAGGAGATGATGGATCGGGTAGTGAAGGACTTCGCGTACTTCATGGGCGACGGCGTTCCGGCAGTCGTGGAGGAACTCGAGAGGATCAACTGCCACCACAACTTCACCCAGAAGGAATTCCACATGGGTCGCGGTGTGTGGTTGAGCAGGAAGGGTGCAATCAAGGCCGACGTTGGCGTGCCAGGACTCATCCCCGGGTCGATGGGAACGGCCAGCTACGTCGTGGTCGGCAAGGGCAATGTGCCATCGTTCAAGTCCAGCCCGCACGGCGCCGGTCGTGTCTACGCCAGGAACAAGGCAAGGCGGACGTTCACGATCGACGATCTCGACAAGGCCATGGTCGGCATCGAGTACAAGCGTTCGAAGGCGTTTCTCGACGAGATTCCGCGAGCGTACAAGGACATCGACGTCGTGATGGACGATGCCAAGGACTTGGTGGAAATCCGTCACACGCTGCGTCAGATCGTCAATGTGAAGGGCGATTGACCCGAATAATGCACAATGATGGCCCCGCCGAAAATCGGCGAGGCCGTCATTGTGCGCAAAAGTCCATGTGAGCCAAGCTCAGTCCGGCAGGCGCAGATCCGGCTTGTCCAGCTCTTCGATGTTGACGTCCTTGAACGTCACGACGCGCACGTATTTCACGAATCGCGCGGGGCGGTACATGTCCCACACCCACGCGTCGGACATCCGCAGTTCGAAGTAGATCTCGCCATCCGAATTATGGGGCAGCAACTCGACCGTGTTGGCGAGATAGAAACGTCGTTCGGTCTCCACGACGTAGGAGAACTGTCCGACGATGTCCCGGTATTCGCGGTAGAGCGACAGCTCCATCTCGGTTTCGTACTTCTCGAGATCCTCGGCACTCATCGGTTTAGCCAGTCCTCCCAGTTCGTCTGAACCTTCATCATCCCGTATGCCCCGCACGCTGCTCCACCCGGAGTCCCGCAGCAACAACATTGGCGTATGTCATGCGGTGCTCCGGGCACGGACCCAACTCGTCGAGCGCGTCCATGTGCACGGGTGTGCTGTATCCCTTGTGGATCGCAAAGCCGTATCCGGGATGGGTGCCGTCCATCTCTTCCATGACGTGATCGCGCGTCACTTTGGCGAGCACGCTGGCGGCGGCAATGCACGCGGCTGCGGCATCACCACCGATAACAGGCAGCGACGGCGCGGGCAGGCCGGGAACTCGAAACCCGTCGGTGAGCACATATCCGGGTGGAGTCTCGAGGCCGGCGACAGCGCGTCGCATCCCTTCTATGTTGGCGACGTGGATGCCGATCCGATCGATTTCCTCGGCTTCGACAGAAATGACACTCCAGGACAATGCCAGCCGTTTGATCTTCGGAAAGAGTTCTTCGCGGGCACGTTCGGTGAGCTTCTTCGAATCGTCGAGACGAGCAAGGGCCACATGCGGTTTCGGCGCCAGAACACACGCCGCGATGACCAGTGGGCCGGCGCACGCACCGCGTCCGGCTTCGTCGACACCGGCAACCGGACCCATCCCCGTTCGATACAGCGCAGACTCCATCGTTCGCAAACCTGTTGATCTGCGAATGACCACTCGGGGTGGCCAAGTACTCGAACTACTCACGGTGTTCTGCACTCAATTGCTTTGGGGATCAGGTGAACTGATGCTACCCATCCGTGAAGGCGGGAGAACGATGAAGCGTGCCTGACCGATGATGTTGTCGAGCGGGATCGTCCCCTGGAGCTCGTCCTGCACATGGGCGCGCGAATCGGCGGAATTGCTCCGGTTGTCGCCCATCACCCACACGTGTCCCTCGGGCACGGTGACGGGAGCAAAGCATCGGCCGGATTGAACAGCGGTTTGGCAATCCTGGACGCCGGGAGTGAACGGGTAGTCCATCTTGACGTAGGGCTCGTCGAGCGGTTTGCCGTCCACGAGGACTCGACCCTGTTCGTCACAGCACTCGACGGTTTGTCCGCCGGTGGCGATGACGCGCTTGACCAAGTCGTTCTCGTCGGGCGGGACCAGGCCGACCCACGAGCCGACCTCCTGGATTCCGCGCATCACGACGTTGTCCGACCGCGTGGAGGTGTAGTGGGTGTTCCACGAATCGGGGCCCTTGAAGACGACTACGTCGCCGGGCTGCGGATCGCCGAAGCGGTATCCGATCTTTTCCACCACGATGCGGTCACCGGTACATCCTGCACAGCCGTGCAGGGTCGGCTCCATCGACTCGGACGGAATGAGGAAAACGCGAAAGACGAATGCTTGTAAAACGATGCTGAGAACCAGCGCCACCCCGATCAGTATCGGGAGTTCCCGGAAGAACGATCGTTGTTTCTTGGGTGAGCGGTGTGATGTCTGTGGTCGAGGAGTGTTCAGTTCCTCGGGATTACCTGTTCCATCCTGATTCTCGGGTCCGGACGACAATGCCTGCTCCTTCGAAGAATCTGCCACAGAAACAGATTAGCCCGACACCGCGCGTACGCGGTGCCGGGCCAATAAGAAAGATCAGCGCTTTTCCTTGATCTTTGCCTTCTTGCCGCGCAGCTCGCGCAGGTAGTACAGCTTCGCGCGACGAACGTCACCGCGGGTCAGAACCTCGATGGAGGCCAGCGTGGGGCTGTGAACCGGGAACGTACGCTCGACACCGACGCCGAAGGAAACCTTGCGGACGGTGAAGGTTTCGCGAACGCCGCCACCCTGACGACGAATAACGACGCCCTTGAAGACCTGCACGCGCTCCTTCGAGCCTTCGATAACCTTGACGTTCACGTTGAGCGTGTCGCCGGGGCGGAAGTCAGGAATGTCGTCGCGCAGCGACTTCTTATCCAGGAAGTCCAAAGTGTTCATGTGTCATCCTTGCATTTCGCAGGAGCAGAGGAACCGAGCGGCGACGCTTCGGTAAGCCCGATACGACGCTCGACTGGTTCGTGCCCAGATCAAGTACTGCTGCCTGGTCCAGGCAACCCGTCCATTGTGCCAGACGCGGACAGCAAGGGCGAAACCGGAGGCGGCGGAGCCGGTTGAATTGTGTGGTCGAGTTCCTCCTCCGCCGCAGCCATCGCATGTTCGACGCTCGGCGACCCGGCGATCAGATCCTGGACGTAGATCTTGGCCCGGATAACGGGGCGTCGCCATTTTCGTTCACGTTCGAGCGCCCGTTTCATTCGTTTCGGTTTGCGGGTGTACCGCCACCGCGCCCACGGCGCACCGGGCCTACTGAGTCTGATCGCTCCGATGATCAGCAGTGGGAGGACAAACAATCCGACGAGACCCGTCCAGATCTTGCCTTTGAGAATCACGATCGCGGCCAGGCCGAAGTTGATCAGAGCGACAAACACGAAGGCCAATCTGATCCAGGGGTTTCTTTCCTCGCGGAAGCCGGCCAAGTCCAGCAGCTCTAGCGGACGGAAGCCGAGCAGAACGAGGCCTGTCACCGCGATGGCGACAAAAACCGCGTCGACCGACGTCCTGCCCTGCTCCGACCAGTAGACGTCCTTCAAATAGAAGATGAGCGCAAACTCGTCGAGCACCAACGCGGCGCCCATCCCGAAGATCGCGGCGAGGACGGCGCCAGTGGTTTGGGAGCCGTCCACGTAGACCGCGATCAGTGCGCCGCCCGAGGCGATCATGGCAACAACGCCGAAGACCACGTGGTGAACGTGCTGACCACCCGGAGTGATGTTGCCCGGCCACCACTTCACCTGCGCGCGGATCATTCGCACGCTGAGCCGAATGAACAGGAACGCAGCGAGAAACCCGAGAAGAAAGAACAACAGCGGCAGTCGGCCGTGGGCGACGATCTCGCGGTCGAGCCACTCGCCCATTACTGCCCTCACTCCACGAAGTCCCCCGACCCGGTCTGCTCAATTGTGACAAACCAGGCGGGGTGGATCATTCGAACCCTCTTATTTGCCGAATCCCGCATTGCGCAAGGCATCGGCCATCGACCCGGACGCCGGCGCCCGGTTGTCCGGGCGCTTGTCCCGACCGCCCTGCTGCTGGCCACCGCCGCGGCGCTGCTGCTGCCCGCCCTGACCCTGACCCTGCCCCTGACCTTGACGTGGGTTCTGCCCACCGCGAGGACCGTCGGACTTTCGCGGCGGCGCACCGACCTCGTCGTCGAGTCGCAGTGTCAGCGCGATGCGCTGGCGAGCCTCGTCGACCTCGAGAACCTTGACCTTGACGACGTCACCCGACTTCACCACTTCCCGCGGGTCCTTGACGAAGCTGTGCGACATCGCGGAGACGTGGACCAATCCGTCCTGGTGTACTCCCACATCGACGAAGGCACCGAAGGCGGCGACGTTGGTGACTACGCC
Source organism: Rhodococcus sp. ACPA4 (assembly GCF_002300185.1). Taxonomy (NCBI): domain Bacteria; kingdom Bacillati; phylum Actinomycetota; class Actinomycetes; order Mycobacteriales; family Nocardiaceae; genus Rhodococcus; species Rhodococcus sp. ACPA4. Next base: position 370,519 of record NZ_NSDY01000001.1, on the reverse strand, counting down.
TTCGAGCACCATTCCGGGCTTGAGGTGTGCGACCTTCTCGATGCCGGCGGCAAAGGTGGCCGTCTTGAACTCCGGACGCGGATCACGGCCCGGCTTCTCGAGTTCGGCGATGATGTCCGTGACAGTGGGAAGGCCGAAGCGGTCGTCGACAAAATCTGCGGCGCGCACCGAGCGCAACGCCGTCGCATTGCCGATGACACTACTGACGTCACCACCTGCGCTCGCGACGATCTTGCGGACGACGGGATACGCCTCGGGGTGCACACTCGACGCATCGAGCGGGTCGTCACCGTCGGCGATGCGGAGGAAGCCCGCGCACTGCTCGAACGCCTTGGGTCCCAACCGCGAGACGTCCTTGAGTGCCTTGCGCGTTCGGAACGGACCATTCTGATCTCGATGCGACACAATGCTTTCCGCCAGCGAACCGGCAATACCCGAGACACGGGCCAGCAGCGGGACCGACGCCGTGTTCACGTCGACACCCACCGAGTTCACAGCATCCTCGACTACGGCGTTGAGTGAACGAGAGAGGAGCGATTCGGTGATGTCGTGCTGGTACTGGCCGACGCCGATGGACTTCGGGTCGATCTTCACCAGTTCGGCGAGGGGATCCTGGAGGCGACGCGCGATGGAGACGGCTCCGCGGATGGACACGTCGAGGTCCGGCAATTCCGCAGATGCGTATGCCGACGCCGAGTACACGGACGCACCGGCTTCGGAGACAACGATCTTGGTGAGGTTGGTGGCGCCGGACTTGGTGATCAGGTCGCCGGCCAGCGTATCGGTCTCACGTGACGCGGTGCCGTTGCCGATGGCGATCAATTCGACGCCGTGCTTGGCGACCAAGCTCGCCAGTGTGGCCAGAGCAGCGTCTCGCTTGTTGTGGGGCTGATGCGGGTAGATGGTCTCGTACGCAACCACCTTGCCCGTACCGTCGACGACGGCAACCTTTGTGCCCGTTCGGAATCCGGGGTCGAGACCCATGGTCGGACGAGCGCCGGCCGGCGCTGCCAGCAGAAGGTCCTTGAGGTTGGTCGCGAACACGTCGACGGCGTCCTTCTCCGCAGACTGGCGCAGGCGCATCCGGACGTCGACGCCGAGGGTGACTGCAAACTTGGTCCGCCACGCCCATCGAACGGTGTCGAGGAGCCAGCCGTCGGCTGCGCGTCCACGATCCGCAATGTCGAACCGGGTTGCGATGCGGCCTTCGTAGACCGTCCGCTCCCCCGGTGCGAGTTCCGCGGTATCGGGTGCCATCGTCACCGACAGCACTTCTTCCTTCTCGCCGCGCAGTACCGCGAGGATTCGGTGGGACGGAAGTTTTGCGAAGGGTTCGGAGAACTCGAAGTAGTCAGCAAACTTCGAGCCATCGGTTTCCTTGCCCTTACGAACCGCGGAAACAACCTGTCCGCGGGTCCACATCAACTCGCGCAATTCACCGACGAGATCGGCATCTTCGGCAAAGCGCTCGACCAGGATCGATCGCGCACCGTCGAGTTGTTCCTCCGAATACTGCGCAGGATCGGTGGTGGGATCCCCGATGAGCGCATCCGCCACGGGCTCGTGGCCGGCCTCGCGAGCGATCTGCGCCTTGGTGCGGCGCTTCTTCTTGAACGGCAGGTAAATGTCTTCTAGCCGCGCTTTTGTGTCGGCAAGCATGATCTGACCGCGCAAGGCGTCGTCGAGTTTTCCTTGGGATTCGATCTCGGCCAGAACCGCGTCGCGACGCTCGTCGAGTTCGCGGAGGTAGCGCAGCCGCTCCTCGAGAAGTCTCAATTGAGCGTCGTCGAGAGTGCCGGTGACTTCTTTTCGATACCGGGCGATAAAGGGCACGGTGGCCCCGCCGTCCAACAGGTCTACGGCCGCAGCCACCTGCCCTTCGCGGACGTCGAGTTCCTCGGCAATGCGCTGGTTCACGGTCTTGAGAATCACGAGAACCGAGCCTACCGCTATCCTGGAACAAGAAGACCGGCAGACAGCGCCGTGTCCGGAGTCCGGGGGAAATTGATGACTGCGCGGTTCGTCCGGGTTATCGCAATGATTGCCGCAGTTACTTGTGCGGCATCATGCAGCGCGGCCGCAAACCAGGCAGCATCCACCGAGACCTCCCCCTTCCCTGATACAAACGTGCCGCTCGCGCAGGCCCTTGACGTGCGACTCGAACAGGCCCGTACTGCCGCACTTGATCGCGGCGCAGAGGCGTCGATTGCCGTCTTCGACCGCACCACGAACAACTATCTCGAGGTGGGCGGCGATCAGCAGATCGAAACAGCCTCGGTAGCAAAGCTTTTCATCGCCGAGGATCTGCTCTATCAAGATTCGCGTGACGAACGCCCACTCGGCGACGACGACCGCGCCCTCATGGTTGCCATGCTCGAATCTTCCGATGACACTGCCGCCAATCTCCTGTGGGACGCTGCCGGCGGCTCCGACCTCGTGAACCGCGTCGCGCAACGCTACTCGTTGACCTCCACCACCGCGCCATACGACGGTTTGTGGTGGAACACCGAAACTACGGCGCGCGATCTGATCACGTTCTACGACGGAGTCCTCGACGACACCGCAGGGCTGGGGGCGGACCGGATCAATCTGATCGTCGACCACCTCCGCGAATCCACGGCGACTGCCGCCGACGGCTACGACCAACGCTTCGGCCTCCCGGACGCTCTCTTCAACGAACCGGTGCTTGCCGTCAAACAGGGATGGATGTGTTGTGTCAGCGACCAGTGGGTCCATCTGACCACCGGCATCGTCGGCGAGGACAACCGATTCATCGTGACTGTCACCACGCGCGAGGATATTCAGTATCAGGACGACGACAACTACGGACTCATCCCGGATACCTCGATGACAGACGCCACCAACGACGAGAGTGCGCTCCACGCCCGCGACACCATCACGGGCGTAGCGCAGATCATTTTCCCCGACGGCACGGTGGACGAATGGTCGCCCTCCACACCCACAACCGAAAAGCCCGTTCAGGAAGCGTCCGGGCCCTAGAAGTCTTACCTACACGCGATACGACGCCGCAGCATCTACGACGCGGCCCTGCTGGTCGGCTGTGAGCATCGGCCACAGCGGAAGTCGCAGAATCGTGGTCGAGAACTGCAGACTACGAACGCACGGCACAGGTGTGCGGCCGTAGCGCAGTCCGGCCGCACTCGTGTCCAGGGGCACGTAATGAAACGGTGCCACGACGCCGCGCTCGGCCATGTGCCGGATCATGGCGTCGCGGCTGCGCTCGTTCGGCAGCCGGACATAGAACAGGTGCGCGGGGTGCTCACGATCGTCCGGAACAGTCATCAGTTGAACGTCGTGATTCTTCGCCCAATCGGACAGGTTCTCGCTGTAGTCGTCCCAGACGCGATGACGGTCCGCATGAATCGCGTCGAATTCGGCTAGTTGAGCGTCGAGCACTGCCGCGTTGAGTTCACTGGGCAGATAGCTGGAGCCGATGTCCTGCCACGAGTATTTATCCACCTGACCACGCAGGAAACGAGCACGGTTCGTGCCCTTCTCGCGGATGATCTCGGCGCGCTCCATCAGTGCATCGTCGGAGAGCAGCAGCGCGCCACCCTCGCCGCAATGAATGTTCTTGGTGTCGTGGAAACTTTGAGTGCCGACGGTGCCGATGGTGCCGAGTGTTCGGCCCCGCCACGTGCCGCCCAGTCCGTGCGCGTTGTCCTCGATCAACGCAAAGCCGTGTTCCTTCGCGAGTGCCAGCAGCGGTTCCATCTCGGCTGCCACACCGCCGTAGTGCATGACCAGCACGGCTTTGGTGCGCGGTGTGATCGCGTCGGCGACGGCGACCGGATCGATGTTGCCGGTTTCCAGATCGATGTCGACGAACACGACGGTTGCTCCGCGCAGCGCGACAGCAGTCGCTGCGGAGCTGAAGGCAAAACTTGGAACGATGACTTCGTCGCCCGGCCCGATCTCCAACAGAAGTGCACCAAGTTCGAGCGCGTGTGTGCACGAGGTTGTCAGCAGGGCGTGCTTGGCGCCGGTGATCGCCTTGATCTTTGCGGTGGACGAGGCGGTGAACGTGCCGTCGCCGTGAATGTGATCCGATTCCAGAACCGTTGCCAGATTGGTCAATTCATTCGCGGCACGGTAGGGCCGACTGAAGATGATGCGGTCAGCGTTCACGTGTGACACCGTCCATTTCAGTTACACCCGGACGTGGTGCATCGACCTTGAGATACAGGGGTTTGCCCACCAGAATATGCAGGGCAACCCCGAGATATTCGGCAATGAGACCAAGCGAGAACAGAATTGCCCCCGAGCAGAGCAGCATCGCCACGATCATCGACGCCCAGCCTTCAGGGTCGTTGTTGTCGCCGGTCACCGCCTGGACGAAGATCACCGCAGCGACGACCACTCCGGCGAGCGCAAGAGTCACGCCGAGCAGGCTGACCAATCGGAGACCCCGGGTTCCGCTGCACAACACCATCTTCCAGAACAGAGAGAACAACCGGCGGTAGTTGTAGCCGGATTCCTCTCGGCCCTCCGCACGTAAGCTAACCGGAACGGTGGCGGTGTTACCCACCACCCAGGTCAGAGCGACGTCGAGGTACGCACCGTTTGCGGCTACCTCCGCCAGTTGTCTCGCGATGTCGCCGCGAACAAGTCTGAAGCTCTCGAATTGCGCCGATGCCGGGAACGCGAACACCGTAGCCAGAACCATCTTTGCGCCCCGCGACGTCACGTTCCGCAAGAATCCGTGGGGGCGGGTATTGACCGGCTTCGAATAGACAAGATCGGCACGTTCTCGCAGTGCGGTGTCGAGAAACGCGCTGATCGACGCCGGGTCATGCTGCCCGTCCTCGTCTATCGTGACAATCCAGTCGCCGCGGGCAGCAGCCATACCGGCAATCGTTGCGGCATCCTGGCCGTAGTTGCGGCTCAGCCAAATCACCCGTACGTGGTCGAAACGGCGTTCCAACTCGAGAAGGACGACGTCGGAGCGATCTGGCCCGTTGTCATGGACAAGGACGATCTCGTCGACCGAAAATTCGGCACCACCTGCAGTGACACAGGTACCGGTGAGAGTGTTCAGCTCGTCGACCAGCGCGGAAATCGTGCGTTCGCCCTGGTACACGGGCACCACGACGGAGATCGAGTGCACTCGCTTACTGCTCCCTTCGGGAACTCGACGAAGGGTCGAGTGATCAGTGCGACCGGACTCACACCGCCGCGAACTTTAACACGCGCGCGTGTACGACTCTTGTACTTTGCCAACGGTTTACCTGCACGCGTCATGGCTTGATTCCCCCATCCTGTTAAGGTCTGGAACTCGTGGTGGAAACTCGCATTCGCGCCAGAGCTGACGTGTACAAATGGGGTGCCGGTACTGCGGTCGGTGTTATCGCGGGATACATCGCTGTCGTCCTGGCAAATGCACGCCATTTCTACACCGATGACACCGAGTCCCAGTACGCCCCGTTGTGGGTGATGTTGGGCCGAAATCTGCGCGAGGGCCACCTACCAGTCCTGGTGCCGGAGAACTGGATGGCCGGGAACTACGCCATCGAGGAAGCCGGCCTTCTCAACCCACCACAACTGCTCATCGACCTGATAGCGCCGTCCTTCGACAACCTCGCGTTATACGCAACGCTGGTCAAGCTGATCTTCGCGATCATCCTCGGCCTCGGTGTATTTCGGATCTGCCTCGAATACGGCTCCAAGCCCGCGTGGGCGGCCGTAGCCGGCGTCTCGATTCCCTTCACCGGTTTCCTGCTGTTCTTCGACGAGGCCAGTTGGATGACGGCCTTTACCGGCACCGCCTGGATGGTGCAGGCCTGGGCGTCGGCGATCCGGTACTCCCGCGGCAAGAGCGGTCCGATACCGACGTTTGTGTTCCTGTATCTCGCGATGTCGGTCCAATACGTGTTTCCCGCAGTCGAATCCGGTCTGATGATCGTTGCTGTGGCCATCGGCGAAGTGGTCTACCAACGACGCTGGCTGCCATCGCTGCGGCTCCTCGCAGTCTCCGCGTGTGCCGCGCTGGCGGGCCTCGCAACCTACCTGCCGAGTCTGCTCACCGCCGACGTCACCTGGCGCGGCGCATCCGAGGTCAAGAACGACGCCTTCCTCGCCGTACCGTGGTCGGAATCCCTCAACGCCAGCCTGCCGAGCACGATGCCCGCGTTTGTTTCGTGGTGGGGCTACATCCAGACCATGCCGATGGTCTACATCGCCTGGTTCCTGATTCCTGCGCTTGCATTCATCGACTGGGGCAAAGCTCGCGGCGCCGCACGCGAACTGACGGCCGTCGGAATTTTCACGGTAGCAGTACTCATGTGGACTGCCGGACCCAGCACCATCGGCCCCCTCCGCTGGCCCGCTCGGGTGCTCCCGATGGTGGCGATCGGACTGCTACTTCTGGTGTGCATCCTGCTCGGGCGCTACGCCACCACCGACAACTGGCGTCGCCGCGGCGCGGCCGCCGGAATCCTGGTGGGCTTACTCCTGATCCGCTCGGCGTCGGCTGCGCCCAGCCTCCTGGAATGGCACGTGATCTCGGCCGTCGCCGTCGCTACTCTCGGCGCCGCGATGGTCTGGCTCGGCCGAACGAAGGGAACGGCCGCGGCCTGCATCCTCGCTATTGCCGCAGTCTCCCCCATCGCTTACGCCCAGGTGCGCGCCGCGCAACCGACACCGATGAGCTGGAACCTGCCGGAGTCGCGCTCGGACATGAAAGCAGCTTTCCCCGACTTCGACGGAACAACACTGCAACTCGCCGATCGCGCGCTCATCGCCCCCGACCAACGCACCCTCGACGGCGCATACGGCTCACTGGCTTTCGGAAACTATCCGAAAGATCTGGAACTCACCTACACCAGCGGTTACACCCCCAACGGGCACTACTACTTCGGCAATCTCCTGTGCATGCGGTGGGATATGAGCGTGTGCCCCGACGCGTTCGCACGGGCCTTCGCCGTCGAACCCGAAACTGGCCGCACCCTAGTCGATCTCATGAACGTGGACCGCGTGGTTCTGCAGAACGCGTTGTATCCCGATGCTCGTAACCAGCCGGCCCCCGACGGCTGGAAATGGGTCGACTACCCCGGCCACGACAACTACATCTCTGTACTCGAACGCGTCGACGGCCCGGTCTCCACCCGCAACGGCCGAATCTCGCACACCGAAGGGGTGGAAGCGACGTCGGTCGCCGAGACGAACATGTCGAGCACTCTTCGAGTCAGCTCGAGCGGCGGCGGGAAGGTCGTCTTCGCCCGTCTCGGCTGGCCTGGCTACCGCGCCACCTTGAACGGCGAGTCTGTTCCCATCGACGTTGTTGCGAAATCCTTTGTCACCGTGGATGTTCCAGCCGGAACTCAGGACGCGGAACTTGTTCTCACCTGGCGTCCGCCGGGATGGAAGATCGGCGGCGCGTCGATGGTCGCCGGAATTCTCGGCCTCGGCGTACTCGAATGGATGTATCTGCGCGGCCGTCGACGCGACCGGATCGACGACGCAACGAACAACGCATCGTGAGCGAGGACACCGCCCCGGTTGCCGACCCAGGCCCGCTGCTGCGAATCGTGAAACATCAGCCCATCGCATTTGCCGTTGTGGGAGTGGCGAATACAGCCATCGGATACGGGCTGTTCGTCATCTGGATGCTCGCGTTGGGCAACGACAACCTCTACCCGGTCGCGCTGATCGGTTCCTACAGCATCAGCGTCCTGATCGCGTTTGTGCTGCACCGAACTCTGGTCTTCCGCGTCCGGGGTCACCTCGCCCGCGACCTCGGGGCGTTTATCGTCGTCAATTCCGGTGGACTGGTACTGAATCTGATCCTGGGGACTTTTGCGGTGTCGGTTCTCCATGCGCCACCACTACCGGCACAGGCAGTGGTGATGCTGATCGTGGCAGGCGTGAGTTTTCTGGGGCATCGATACTTCTCGTTCCGGCGCAGCACCGACAACCACTGACCTGTTACCGATCACTGACCTGCTACCGCTGTGGCGGCAAGGCCCGATCCACCGCCGCCTCGATGACGGCACGAACGTCCTCCTGCCCGAAAAGATTCGGCAGGGTGAGCCGATCGAGAACCAGCCAGTTCAACGACATGTAGAGCAGTCGAACGGTCATCGCATCACCTGGCACTCCCGAGGCCAGATGGTTGGCGACGTTGAGTTCGAAGTCTTCTCGGATGCGGACCGTCAGAACAGCTCGAAGATCAGGCCGACGCGTCGCCTCGAGGCGCAGCTCCATCAATGCGAGGAATCCGGTCCCGAATGAGGTGACCCGCTCGACCACGTCGAGCATGAGCGTCACAAGGCGCTCACGATCGGTGCCGTTGACGGGATCGATCATCCCTTCGAGGTCGTCCGGAATCAGTCGCTCGTAGATCCGGCCACCGGCTTGGGTGAGTAGGTCGTCGCGATTTGCGAAGTAGTTCGACGCAGTTCCGTTCGGCACGGCCGCCTGCGTATCGACGGCTCGAAATGTCAAGCCTCTAGCGCCCTCTCGCGCCAGCACCTCGATTGCCGCATCGATCAGCGCCAGCCGGCGTTCCGGGTTTTTTCGCACTTGACACCGCTCCTGTCACGACCCTAAATTAAACCACTACAAACAGAGTACTACGAACGGAGTTGTACATGCGCAAGCTTGTGTACTACGTCGGAACAACGCTGGACGGATACATCGCGGGCCCCGGAGGAGAGTTCGATTTCTTTGCGCTCTCCGATCAGATGACCGCGTCGATGAACGAGCGTTACCCGGAAACCGTACCCACGCACATCCGGCCCCACGTCGGGATGGGCAACCCACCGAACAGAGTTTTCGACACCGTCCTCATGGGCCGCGGTTCCTACGAGCCCGCACGAAGCGTCGGCGTGAGCAGTCCGTACGCGCACCTTCGGCAATACGTCGTATCGACCACGCTCCTGGATATCGACGATCCGGCAGTCAACCTGGTGCGCACGGACCCGGTAACGAAGATCAAGGAACTCAAAGCCCAAGAAGGACAAGATATCTGGCTGTGCGGCGGCGGAATACTTGCCGGGGAACTGCTACCGGAGATCGACGAATTGATCATCAAAAGGTACCCGGTCATCGTGGGTGCGGGGATACCGATGATCGCCGGTACATTCGAGCCGATACTTTTCACGCCCACGGCCAGTGAAGTCTTCGACAACGGCGCGAGCGTCACCTGGCTGAAGCGAAACAGCTAAGGCAGCAGATCCGGCCGACGTTCGGCGGTGCGCTGCAGCGACTGCTCATGGCGCCATGCCTTGATCTTTGCGTGATCGCCGGACAGCAGAACAGGCGGAACTTCGAGGTCGCGCCAGACCGCCGGGCGGGTGTAGCTCGGCCCTTCGAGAAGACCGTCGGAGAACGAATCCTCTTGGTGCGACAGCTGATTGCCGAGCACACCGGGCATCAAGCGAACTACTGCCTCCACCATCACCAGTACGGCAGCCTCGCCGCCGATCAGGACGTAATCGCCGATGCTGACTTCTTCGACGCGAACCCGCTTGGCCGCGTCGTCGAAGACTCGTTGATCGATGCCCTCGTACCGGCCGCAGGCAAACACAAGATGCTGCGCCTTCGACCAACGATGCGCTGTTGCCTGGGTAAAGGGAACACCGGCGGGAGTCGGCACCACCAAAATGGTGTCGGCATCATCCGGGCCGGAAGAATCGGAGCGGCCGAGGACGTCGTCGAGCGCGGGACCCCACACGGTGGGTTTCATGACCATGCCAGGTCCCCCGCCGTACGGGGAATCGTCGACGGCCTTGTGTACGTCATGGGTCCACGAACGCAGATCATGGACGTCAACCGAGATCAAGCCGCGTTCGATTGCCTTGCCCAGCAAGGCGGCACGAAGCGGTTCGAGGTACTCGGGAAAAATGGTGACTACGTCGAGACGCATGAATCGATCAGTCGCGATCTGAGTTCGACTTGTCGCTGTCGCTGTTCGACTTGTCACCGAAGTCAGGGTCCAGCAGACCCTCGGGAGGCGTGATCTCAACCAGGCCGTCGGCAATCGACACCTTGGTCACGATGGCGGCGACAAATGGGATCAACAACTCGCCCGATGCCTCACCGGTGCGGCGAATGGAAAGCAATTCGCCTGCGGCGGAGTGCAATACCTCGATCACAGAACCCACCTCGGTACCGTCGGCCAGAACGACCTTCAGTCCTTCGAGTTCGTGATCGTAGAACTCGTCCGGATCGTCGGACGGTTCGAGTTCACTGCTGTCGATGACAAACAACGTGCCGCGCAAGGCATCTGCCTCGCCGCGATCGTTGACGCCTTCGAGACGCAGCAGGAGCCGCCCGGAATGATCCCGGGCGGCTTCTACTGTGTAGGACTTGCTAGTGGACTCGCGTGGCTTATGTCCACGCAGCACAGTTCCAACGGCAAAGCGCTCTTCGGGTTCGTCAGTACGAACCTCTACGACCAGTTCACCTTTGATGCCATGCGACTTCGCGACACGACCGACGACGAGTTCCACGTGAAATACTGCCGTCTACTGATCGGTGTCGACGACGTCGACGCGAATGCCTCGGCCACCGATACCGGAGACCAGGGTGCGCAGAGCGGTCGCGGTGCGGCCGCCCCTGCCGATGACCTTGCCGAGATCGTCGGGGTGCACGTGCACCTCGACGGTACGTCCACGGCGTCCGGTCATCAGTTCGACGCGTACGTCGTCAGGATTGGCGACAATGCCGCGAACCAAATGCTCTACCGCATCAGCGACGACGGCACTCACTTGTCAGCAGCCTCGGCGTCTGCAGCGGGAGCCTCGGCGTCGGCTGCGGCGTCGTCTGCCTTGGCCTCGTCTGCCTTGGCAGCCTTCTTCTTCTTGGGGGTGATTGCTTCTGCAACCGGCTCGTTCTCGGCCTGCGCGAGTGCAGCCTGGAACAGTTCGAGCTTGGAGGGCTTGGCTTCCTTGACACGCAGGGTGCCTTCGGTGCCCGGGAGGCCCTTGAACTTCTGCCAGTCACCGGTGATCTTGAGGAGAGCCTCGACGGGCTCGGTGGGCTGTGCGCCCACGGACAGCCAGTACTGAGCGCGCTCGGAATCGATGTCGATCAGCGACGGCTCTTCCTTGGGGTGGTACTTGCCGATGGTCTCGATCGCACGGCCGTCACGACGGGTGCGGGAGTCGGCGATGACAACGCGGTACTGAGCGTTGCGGATCTTGCCGAGGCGGGTGAGCTTGATCTTGACAGCCATGGCTGCGGTACTCCTTCAGCGCGCACAACAGTGCGGCGCGTGTCACGTGCAATTCAGCAACCCCCACGAATTTGGGGGCCCGGTTTTGCCTCTAACCTGTGACCGTCGCAGCGGTACGTAACCGTTTGCGACGAACAGTCGTCCATTGTGCCAGATGCCTACTTGTGGATGAAATCCAGGCAAGCGTTATCGGGCGATTACATTGCCGCGAAGCACCACGTGGGCGGGCTTCGCCAGCACAGCGGTGTTTCCCCGCGGATCTTCGTCGAATACCACCAGGTCAGCGGGCGCACCCTCGACCAATCCGGATCCACCCAGCCACGTCCGGGCGTCCCAGCAGGCTGCACCGAGCGCGTCGTGTGACGACATCCCGGCGATCTGGAGTTCAGCCACCTCGTCGGCGATCCGGCCGTGCAGGATCGATCCTCCGGCATCAGTGCCGGCGTAGATCGGGATCCCGGCTTCGTGCGCCGCACCGATCGTCCGATGGCGCCGCGAGTGGAGATCGCGCATGTGGGCCGCGTAGATCGGGTACCGCGTCGCGGAGTCGGCGATTCCGGGGAATGTCGCGATGTTGATCAGTGTCGGCACCAGTGCGGTGCCGTGAGCAACCATCATCTCGATGGTCTCGTCGGTCAATCCGGTGCCGTGCTCGATGCAGTCGATACCGGCGTTGATCAGGCCGGGAAGTGCGTCCTCGGCAAAAACGTGGGCCGTGACCTTGGCGCCTTCAGCGTGAGCCGCCGCAATAGCTTCAACCAGGATCTTGTCGCTCCACAGGGGCGCGAGGTCGCCGACAGAGCGGTCGATCCAGTCGCCGACGAGCTTGACCCACCCGTCACCGGCCCTGGCTTGGCGCACGACCTCGGCAGGCAACTGCGATTCGTCGTCGAGATCGACCGGCAACCCCGGGATGTAGCGCTTGGGCGCAGCGATGTGCTGACCCGCACGGATGATCCGGGGAAGATCGGCCCGCTCGTCGACGAATCGGGTATCGACGGGTGATCCCGCGTCACGCAACAGCAATACACCGGCGTCGCGCTCGGTTTGTGCCTGAGCGATCAAACCGTCGACGGTCTCGCCGCCGCCCCCGCCGTAGCGAATACCGACATGGCAATGCGCGTCGACAAGACCGGGAGTGATCCACCCAGCATCGACAATCGTCTCGGCGCCTGCGACCGGTTCGAAGGTGATCCTGCCGTCGACAATCCACAGTTCGATGGGCGCAGCATCGGGCAGACCGATGCCGCGCAGATGGAGGGCGCTCACGGGCTTACTTCTTGGGCAGCTTGAGCTGCGACAGGTCGATGCCTTCGAGTCCGGGTGGCAACTGGTCGAGTCCCTTGGGCATGTTCGACAGGTCGGGCATTCCGGCAGGCATGCCACCGGGCATACCCGGGAATCCGCCCATGCCGGGGAACCCTCCGCGCATCTTGGGCTGCGTCGGACCCTTGCCGCCCTTCTTGCCCTTCTTGCCCTTCTTGCTGCGCACCTGCTTGCGGGCGCCGGGCATGCCCATGCGACCGGCCATGGCGGCCATCATCTTTCGGGCCTCGAAGAACCGGTCCACCAACTGGTTGACGTCGGAGACCTTGACACCCGAACCGTTTGCGATGCGCAGACGGCGGGACGCGTTGATGATCTTGGGGTCTTCACGCTCGGCGGGCGTCATACCGCGGATGATCGCCTGGATGCGGTCGAGTTGCTTCTCGTCGACGTTGGCCAGCGCGTCCTTCATTCCGCCTGCGCCTGGCAGCATGCCGAGAAGGTTGCCGATCGGGCCCATCTTGCGGACAGCCATCATCTGATCGAGGAAATCCTCGAGCGTCAGCTGGCCGGAGCCGATCTTGGCGGCGGTTGCTTCAGCCTGCTCGGCGTCGAAGACCTGCTCGGCCTGCTCGATCAGGCTCAGGACATCGCCCATGCCGAGGATGCGGCTGGCCATACGGTCCGGGTGGAAGACGTCGAAGTCTTCGAGCTTCTCGCCCGTCGACGCGAACAGAATCGGCTGGCCCGTGATCTCACGAACGCTGAGCGCGGCGCCACCACGGGCGTCGCCGTCGAGCTTGGTGAGGACAACACCGGTGAAGCCGACACCCTCACGGAACGCCTCGGCCGTGCTGACCGCGTCCTGACCGATCATCGAGTCGAGAACAAAAATTGTCTCGTCCGGGTTGACGGCGTCACGAATACCGGCAGCCTGCTCCATCAGATCTGCATCGATGCCGAGTCGGCCGGCGGTGTCGACGATGACCACGTCGTACTGCTTGTTGCGCGCCTCTTCGACGCCGGCTCGGGCTACCTCGACGGGGTCGGCAGCGGAGACGCCGAGAGCGTTCTCGCCGCCGCCGATGGACGTACCCGGGTGCGGCGCGAAGACGGCGGCACCGGCGCGTTCGCCGACGATCTGCAGCTGTGTGACGGCGCCGGGACGCTGCAGGTCACACGCAACCAGAAGTGGAGTGTGGCCCTGATCCTTGAGCCACTTGGCCAGCTTGCCGGCGAGGGTGGTCTTACCGGAACCCTGCAGACCGGCCAGCATGATGACTGTCGGGGGGTTCTTGGCGAACTGCAACCGACGAGTTTCGCCGCCGAGGATCTGAACAAGTTCCTCGTTGACGATCTTGACGACCTGCTGCGCCGGGTTGAGAGCACCGGACACCTCGGCGCCCTTGGCGCGTTCCTTGATCTTGGCGATGAAGCTGCGCACGACGGGCAGCGCAACGTCGGCCTCGAGAAGTGCGAGGCGGATCTCACGGGCGGTCGCGTCGATATCGGCGCCGGACAGACGACCCTTACCACGCAGATCCTTGAGAGATCCGGTCAATCTGTCGGAAAGGGATTCGAACACCGAGTGCGCTCCTGAAGGTCGTGCGAGTTTGCCGTGGATATTCTCGGGCACCAGCCTAGCCGCTACGTCCGCATCGATCCCAGCCGATGCGGACGTAACCGCTTTCAGGCGTGTCGCTACTGCGGCTTTTTCTCCGGCTGCGGCAGCGGCACAACACTCAGAACGGCGGCCTCGACGCGCTCACGACTGGCCCGCGAATCGGCCCCACCGAAGTCGAGGCAGAACGAGTCGATGACAGACGAGCCCAGGGTCGCGACTTTTGCCCACCTGATGTCGGCGCCGCTGCGTTCGAGAGCTGCGGCCAGACGACACAGCAATCCGACGCGATCCTCGGTACGTACTTCGAGGATCGCCTGACCCTCACCAGGCGAATCGAACCAGATCACCCGCGGCGGTGCCTGTGCGTACAGGACCGGGATCGCCGAACTCTTGCTCAGCGCAATCGGATCTTCCCACTGCTGCGCCCGAGTTTCCTCTTCCTTGGCATCGAGTAGCTCTAGCAGGTTCAGCTCGCCCTCGGATGCACGGATCAACTCCTGTCGCAGCAGCGCGGCTTGCGGCGGCGCCCCGAAACGCGGAGTCACGACAAAGGAGTTGACTGCAGATCCCGCGTGGGCGCCCAGCGAAGCCGAATGCACGCGAAGCGACGACAACGCAAGAATCCCCGCGGCCCGTGACAACAGGCCGGGTGCATCCGGAGCAATGACCGTGACGACATACGTATGCGCGTTCTCGGCCGGAGACAACGACACGTGAACACCGCCGTCCTCGGCGATGGACAACTGCTCGGGATCGAGCGGATCCGGAGCGGGCAGATCCTCCCCCGCCATCAGCAAGCGGCATCGACGCACCAGTTCGCCGATCAACGACGATTTCCAATCACCCCACACACCCGGACCCGTTGCCAGAGAATCCGCTTCGGCGAGTGCATGAAGAAGGTCGAGCAGCGTTCCGTCACCGCCCAGTGAATCGACGACCCCCTGCACCGTCGCCGGATCGTCCAGATCGCGTCGCGTCGCCGTTTCCGGCAACAGCAGGTGATATCGGACCATCGCGGACAGCATCGCGACGTCGGAAGGCCAGAGCCCCAACCTGTTTCCGATTGCCGTGGCCAGTTCCGCGCCGACCACACTGTGATCGCCGCCGCGCCCCTTTCCGATGTCGTGAATCAAGGCTCCGAGCATCAGCAGATCAGGACGCGCGACCCGCGTCGTGAATCCGCTTGCGTATGCGGCGGTTTCGACGAGGTGCCGATCGACCGTCCAGGTATGGACGGCGTCACGCGGAGGCAGATCCCGGATCGTGCCCCACTCCGGCAACAGTCGCCCCCACAATCCGGTGCGATCCAAAGCCTCGATGACCGGCACCGCCCGAGAACCCGACCCCAACAACACCAGAAGATCGTTGACCGCGTTCTTAGGCCACGGCTCGCGCAGTTCAGGAGCGTTGTCCGCCAAGCGATTGAGCGTCGACGCCGAGATCGGCATCCCACCGGTTGCGGCAGCCGCCGCAACGCGCATGATCAACCCTGAGTCCTTCTTGGGCCGAGCATCGCGCGCCAGCACGACTTCTCCGGCATGCTCTACGACACCCTCGTCCAGAGGATGACGCACCGGAGGCCGCCGGAGCCGCGACAACCCACGCTTGGGCAAAGAGTTTCCGGCAGTACGGATTCCGACGTCCACCGAATAGCTGATAATGCGTGCCGATTCGCTGAGCAGGCGAGCCAGATCGAATCGATCACCGATCCGCAGGGCGGCGCCGATCTCGTCGGCGTCCTGCGCCCGCAGCTGATCCCGCGGCCGACCGGCCACGCGATGCAACTCCGTGCGTACGTCGAGCAGTCGCCGGTGCGCCAGTGCCAGACCGCCGCCAGGCGAATTGGGACCGAGCCCCGGCATGCCGTCCGTCAACTGAGCGATGGACAGGGCATTGAGCAACTGCACGTCACGCAGTCCCCCGCGCCCGCTCTTGAGATCCGGCTCGGCTCGGTGGGCGATCTCGCCGCTGCTCGCCCACCGCGACTGGGTCTGCGCGATCAAATCGTCGAACCGCGAGCGAATGTCCATCCGCCATTGGCGTCGCACACCGCTGATCAGCAAATTGGTGAGTTCCATGTCGCCGGCAATGTGGCGAGCTTCCAGCATGCCAAGCGACGCGGTGATATCGGTTGCCGCAACCTGCAAGGCCTGCGGCAGCGTCCGCACGCTGTGGTCGAGCTTGATGTGCGCGTCCCACAACGGGTACCAGAGGCGTTCCGCCACCTGAGCCACCACGGCGGGATCCATGTCGTCGTGCAGCAGAATCAGATCGAGATCGGAATAGGGCAGCAATTCGCGTCGGCCCAGCCCGCCGACAGCAACAATCGCAAATCCGCAGTCGGGCTTGATTCCCAATTCGGCGCCCTTGGTGGTCAGCCAGAACTCGTGGAGATCAACCAGTGCGTGTCGCAGCGAAGGTGCGTCGAGCCGACGATTCTTGGGTCCACCGTCGAGTAATGCCTTGCGTGCGCGGGCCAGGTCCGCGGCTTCATCGGATCCCCCTGACGAGACCGGCCCTGGCCCCGTCGCCTTAGCGACGGAACCAGGGCCGAAGTTCCCGGACCCATTCGGGTCAGAGTGCATCGCCACCACGTTCTCCGGTACGAACCCGGATGACCGACTCGACCGGCGAGACCCAGACCTTGCCGTCACCGATCTTGCCGGTGCGCGCAGCCTCGACGATCACCTCGACCACCTTGTCGACAGCCGCGTCGTCGATCACGACCTCCACCCGAACCTTCGGTACGAAGTCCACGGAGTACTCCGCGCCTCGGTACACCTCGGTGTGGCCCTTCTGACGACCGTAACCCTGAACTTCACTGACAGTCATACCCAGCACCCCGGCCTGCTCGAGCGCGGTTTTGACGTCCTCGAGCGTGAACGGCTTGACGATTGCTGTGATCAGCTTCATGTGCTCATCCCTTTCCCAACTCTGAAGTGCTGCGATTTCACTTTAATCACGTGCTGATCACGCGAGGTCGTATGCGGTCTCTGCGTGTTGGGTCTCGTCGATTCCACGAGCCTCGTCCTCGGCCGAGATGCGCCATCCGAGGGGCTTGAGTGCGTAGCCGATGATCGCGGTGAGAACACCGGTGAAGACAAGAGCGACAACTGCAATCACGATCTGAACCACCAACTGCTTGTAGTCACCGCCGTAGAAGAGACCGGTCGACGTACCGAAGAATCCGATACCGATCGTGCCCCACAGGCCGGAGACGAGGTGAACACCGACAACGTCGAGCGAATCGTCGAAGCCGAAGCGGAACTTCAGGCCGACGGCCAGAGCGGAGAGAATACCGGCGATTGCGCCGAGGAAGATCGAGCCGACCGGGTTCAGTGCACCAGCTGCCGGGGTGATTGCAACAAGACCGGCAACAGCACCGGAAGCAGCACCGAGGCTGGTGGCATGTCCGTCACGGATACGCTCCGTGAGCAACCAAGCGAGGATTGCAGCGGCGGTAGCGGTGGTGGTGTTGACCCAGGCGAGACCGGCAAAACCGTCGGCAGCAAAAGCGGAACCGGCGTTGAAGCCGAACCAACCGAACCAGAGCAGAGCCGCACCGAGCATGACCAGCGGCAGGTTGTGCGGACGGAACGCGGTCTTGCCGAAGCCGGCGCGCTTGCCGACGATCAGAGCGAGAACCAGAGCGGCCATACCGGCGTTGATGTGAACGACTGTGCCACCGGCGAAGTCGATCGGCGGGACTGCGGCAACGAGGCCACCGTCACCGTCATCGGTGGTGCCGAAGATCTTTGCGGCGATGCCGTCCTCGGAACCCGAGAGCAATCCGCCACCCCACACCATGTGAGCGAGCGGGAAGTAGACAACCGTGACCCAGATGCCCGAGAACAGCATCCACGTACCGAACTTCACGCGCTCGGCCAACGCACCGCTGATAAGTGCTGTCGTGATGATGGCGAACGTCACCTGGAAGGCGATGTCGATGACATTGGGGTAGCCCCACGCACCGGCGATGAAGTTACCGTCCGCGTCGGTGATGCTGTCCTTGAGTCCGAAGAACTCGAAGGGATTCGCGAAGATGCCACCGATGTTCTCGGTGCCGTAGGACATGGACCATCCCCACAGCACGTAGATGACACCGATGACGGCCATCGAACCGAAGGACATCATCATCATGTTGAGCACGGACTTGGACCGAGACATGCCGCCGTAGAAGAACGCGACACCCGGTGTCATCAGCAGAACCAGTGATGCGGCCATCAGCATCCATGCGGCGTTACCGGAGTTCGCCAACAAATCGTCGGTACTCACTTACTACCTCCTAGTCGCACGTGCCGGGTGGCACGTCGTTGAGTAGAAGACTGCTGGGCTGGTGTTTCGTCCGTGGCGCGCTTACGTTTCGCGGACGTGAACCAATTACCCAACTTTGTTGCAAGTAAGTTTCATACTGGGATTCTTCGAATCCCTGTGCGCCTTTTCGGTAGTGGGCACTACCGAAAAGGCGCACGGGGGCGCTAGCCCAACAGTGCGTCGACAAACGCTCCCGGTTCGAACGGAGCCAGGTCGTCAGCGCCCTCACCGAGGCCGACAAGCTTCACCGGAACCCCGAGTTCATGCTGAACCTGGAAGACGATTCCGCCCTTCGCCGTACCGTCCAACTTGGTCAGAACAACACCGGTGATATCGACAACTTCGGCAAACACGCGGGCCTGAGCGAGACCGTTCTGCCCCACGGTGGCGTCGAGAACCAGAAGAACGTCGTCGACCGACGCCTTCTTCTCGATCACACGCTTGACCTTGCCGAGCTCGTCCATCAAACCGGTCTTGGTGTGCAAGCGGCCGGCGGTGTCGATCAGAACGACGTCGACGCCCTCCTCGATGCCACGAGTAACGGCGTCGAAGGAAATAGCAGCGGGATCGCCGCCTTCCTTTCCGCGAACAACCTCAGCGCCGACGCGCTCGGCCCACGTCTGCAGCTGATCGGCCGCAGCAGCACGGAACGTGTCAGCGGCACCAAGAAGCACCCGTCGCCCGTCAGCGACCAATACGCGGGCCAGCTTGCCCGTCGTGGTGGTCTTGCCGGTTCCGTTCACACCGACGACAAGCAGAACCGCCGGATGGTTGTCGTGCGGAAGCGCCCGGATCGAGCGATCCAGTTCCGGACGAAGCTCCGCGACGAGTACCTCACGCAGCAAAGCGCGAGCCTCCGCCTCGGTCCGAACACTGCGGGCTGCCATCTGCGCCCGCAGCGTGGCAACAATCTTTTCCGTCGTCGCAGAACCGAGGTCCGCGATCAACAGGGTGTCCTCGACCTCTTCCCACGAATCCTCGTCCAGGTCGCCACCACCGAGCAGACCGAGCAAGCTCTTGCCGACTGCCGACTGTGAACGAGACAGTCGACCGCGCAGGCGATCAAGTCGGCCTTCGGTCGGTTCGATCTCGTCGAGAACCCGAGGGGCGGGCTCGACCGGAGCAACAGGAGCCGTCTCGACGACAGGAGCCTCGACCACCGGGGCCTCGACGACCGGCTCTTCGACAACCGGCGCTTCAACGACCGGCTCTTCAACGACCGGTTCCTCGACGACGGGCGCCTCGACAACCGGCTTTTCAACCACCGGCTCTTCGACGACGGGCGCCTCAACGACCGGCTCTTCAACAACTGGTTCCTCAACAACAGGAGCTTCGACAACCGGCTCTACAACAACGGGCGGCGCCGGTTCCGGCTCGACCGGCTTCTCCGGAACTGGCTTCTCCGGAACTGGCGGCTTTGCCGGCGGGGCCGGTGCCGGCGGTGGCGCCGTTGCCGTCGATCCCTCACTGAAGTTGAACCCGCCGCCGGCTTTGTAGCCGCCCGACTTGTCCTTCTCCGGTGCACCGAGCTCCGGCTTCGTCTCGGGCGCCTTCAACGACACCTGGCGGCTGCGGTAGCGCAGGAAACCCGCCACAAGAGCAATAAGTACTACGGCCGCGACAGCCGCGATGATGATCCAAGCCTGGGTAGTCACCGGCTCATTGTTTCAGGCTCGGCAACAGAAAGTGACCAAGGCTTACCGAACGGCGAGGTCTTGCCCTCGCAATCGCTGGGAAATGACAGTCGTGATGCCGTCGCCGCGCATGCTCACTCCGTAGAGAGCATCCGCGATTTCCATGGTGGGTTTCTGGTGCGTGATCACGATCAACTGCGATTTTTCCCGCAGCTGTTCGAAGAGCCCGATGAGGCGGCGCAGGTTGGTGTCGTCGAGAGCGGCTTCGACTTCGTCCATGACGTAGAACGGTGACGGCCGGGCCCGGAAGATCGCGACGAGCATGGCCACCGCTGTCAAGGATTTCTCTCCACCCGAGAGCAAGGAGAGCCGTTTGACCTTCTTTCCCGGTGGTCGCGCTTCGACCTCGATGCCGGTGGTGAGCATGTCCGACGGGTCGGTCAGGACAAGTCGGCCTTCGCCGCCGGGGAACAGTGTCTCGAAGACCCCTACGAACTCACGGGCGACGTCGGTGTAGGCCTCGGTGAACACCTGCAAGATCCGGGCGTCGACGTCGGCGACCACCGCGAGGAGATCCTTGCGTGCTGTTTTGACGTCTTCGAGTTGAGTGGAGAGAAAGGTGTACCGCTCTTCGAGTGCGGCAAATTCTTCGAGCGCCAGCGGATTGACCTTGCCCAGGGTTGCGAGGTCTTTCTCGGCCCGCTTGGCCCGACGCTCCTGCGTGGCGCGGTCGTACGGAGCGGGCGCCGGAGCGGTGACCTGCTCGCCGCGCGCCTTGGCTTCTTCGTACTCCGCCAACTCGAGAGCCGTCGGTGGCAATTCGACGTCGGGGCCGTACTCCGCGATCAGATCGTCGAGTCCGATTCCGTACTGCTCGAGAATGGACTCTTCCAATTGCTCGATGCGCATTGCTGCCTGTGCCTTGGCAACTTCGTCGCGGTGCACGGCATCGGTCAGCGATGCGAGCTGCCCGTTCAGCGCCTTGACGATCTCTCGAACCTGGTCGAGCTTGGCGACGCATTCGGTACGGGCGCGCGCCAGGTCGTCGCGATGAGCAACCGCTGCCGCCACGACGGTCTCGAGTTCGCTAACCACTCGCAGACCGGATTCTGCGACTGCCGCAGCCACGGCGGCCGCATGTGCCCGTGCCCGCAACGCGTGTTCTGCCCGCACCCTCGCCTCGCGTTCGGCGGCTGCCGCGCGGCGCAGCGAATCGGCTTTTCCGCGAACGGATTCGGCGCGTTCCTCGGCAGTGCGTACGGTCAGTCGCGCATCCATTTCGACGATGCGTACTTCCGCGAGCGCTGCCGCCGCCATTTCCCGGTCGGTGGCGGTTGATTCCGGTTCCCCGGCTTCGAGCCCGCCGTTGTCCTCCGCGTGGCGCAGGCGTTCCTCCAGTTCGGTCAGCGCAGTGAGAGATTCGACTCGACGGGCTTCGGCGCGACTGCGGTGCAACGTCAGTCGCTCCGACTCTTCGTGCGCGACGCGCACCGCCTGACCGAGTCGGCCCAACTGTTCGTAGATCGCGGAGATCGCCGCATCGGATTCGTTGAGTGCGGCAAGAGTCTGTTCTGCGGTTTCCTGCCGGATTGCCTGTTCAGACAGGGCGCCGGCCAAAGCTGCATCCAACTCTTCGGCCCGCAGTTGTGTCTGCGCCAACTCGGCTGCGGATGCGTCGATGGACGCTTGGGTTTCCAGCGTGCTCGGGCGTCGATCGGAACCGCCGACGAACCACCCCCGGCCGTGCAGGTTCCCGGAGCGGTCGACGGCCCGAATCATGCTGTGTTCAGCCACAACTCGTATCGCCTCGTCGAGGGTGTCGACCAAGACCACGTCGCCCAGGAGAGCGTCGAGTCCCGCTCGCAGTTCGTCCGCGCACTCGATGACGTCGACGGCCCGGCGAATGCCAGGACCGAGGTCGACCGGAGCGGACACGTCGTTCGGCCCGTGGACAATCAACGCCGCCTGCCCACCGTCGTGTTCGGCCAATGCCGATACCGCAGATCGTGCGGCGTCACTCGACTGCGCGACAACAGCATCCGCGGCCGGCCCCATCGCAGCGGCAATTGCACTCTCGTAGCCCGGCGTCACCCGAATCATGTCGGCCAGCGCGCCGGTGACGCCGTCGTGGCGCTCCAGAAGCCACCCCGCACCGTCCTTGCGGGCCAACCCGATCGAGAGCGCTTCGATACGAGCGCTCAACGACGCGATGCGCTGTCCGCTCGACTTCTCTTCGGCGCGTAACTCGGCAACCCGCGCATCGACGATCGTGAGCGCTTCGACGGCGCGCTCGTGATTGGTGTCGAGACCGACCTCGCCGGCATCGAGGTCACCGATACTTTCCTGCACCGTCTCGAACTCGGCTTCTGCGTCATTCCCGCGGCGTCGGGATTCGTCGATCGATTCGGTGAGCCGCGCAACTTCGGCGTCCGCGGATTCGACGCGCGTTCGTAGGGTGTCTACCTGCCCGGACAGTCGAGCGAGCCCCTCGCGGCGATCGGCCACAGCGCGTACCTCGGCCATGTGTGCCCGTTCCGCTTCTGCCGCAGCGTCTTCCGTTGCCGCCAATTGTTCGCGCGCCGCCTCGGCCGCAGCACGAGCAATCTCGACGCCTTCGATCAACTCGGCTTCCTCAGCCGCCATTCGCTCGGCCCGCGCCTCCATCTCGTCGGGATCCTGGCCACGCACGCCAACCGGTTCGGAGTCGAGGTGACGCGCACGCTCACGTGCGATACGCACCGTGGCGTTGACTCGTTCCGCCAGCGCCGACAACTGGAACCACGTCTGCGCCGCGGCTTCTGCGCCGGGCGTCAGGCGGGCCAGTGCTTGCTCCTGGCGCCCGAGTTCGAGGTTGGCCTCGTCGAGGGCGGCGGCCACCTGATTGTGTTGCTCGCGCGCAGCCTTCTCGTCCTGCGCTTGATCCTGCAGGGCATTCCGCCGGGTCACGAGATCATCTGCGGCCAAACGCATCTTGGCATCACGCAGATCTGCCTGCACAGTCTGGGCGCGCCTGGCAACCTCGGCCTGACGACCGAGTGGCTTGAGTTGGCGTCGCAATTCCGCGGTGAGATCGCTCAACCGGGCGAGATTGGCCTGCATGGAATCGAGCTTGCGTACCGCTTTTTCCTTGCGGCGCCGATGCTTCAGGACGCCGGCCGCTTCCTCGATGAATGCGCGGCGATCCTCCGGCCGCGATTCCAGGATCGCGGCGAGCCTGCCCTGGCCGACGATGACGTGCATTTCGCGCCCGATTCCGGAGTCGCTGAGTAGTTCCTGGACGTCCATCAACCGGCACGACGAGCCGTTGATCTCGTACTCCCCTGCGCCGTCACGGAACATTCGCCGCGTGATCGACACCTCGGTGTAGTCGATCGGAAGAGCGCCGTCGGAATTGTCGATGGTCAAGGTCACTTCGGCGCGGCCGAGCGGTGCCCGCCCGGAGGTTCCGGCAAAGATGACGTCTTCCATTTTTCCGCCGCGCAATGCCTTGGCGCCTTGCTCTCCCATGACCCAGGACAGCGCGTCGACGACATTCGATTTTCCGGAACCGTTAGGGCCGACCACGCAGGTGATGCCGGGTTCGAATCGCAGAGTCGTTGCCGACGCAAAAGACTTGAAGCCTTTGAGCGTCAGACTCTTGAGATGCATGCGGAGAACTTTACCGTCATCGCGGTCAGCGTTCGACGAACCCGGACATCTCTCCCCGCGCGGCGTCCCAACTGTCGACAACCAGGTCGACAGTTCCCGGCGTGGTGCCCGAGCGCAACGACTCCAGCAACCTTTCGAGCGACTCCCGATCACCCTCCGCGACAACGAGTACTCGGCCGTCGCGCTGATTCGACGCGTACCCCACCAATCCCAATTCCAACGCGCGCGCCCGGGTCCACCACCGGAACCCGACGCCTTGGACAAAGCCGTGTACCCACGCCGTCAACCGCACCGGCTCACTCATGACACACCGCCGACCCGATCGAGCTTGTGCACGTCACCCAGGAAACTGGTGGTGTACAGCGCATTCGGATCCCACCCCGGTCCGGCGCCGAACTTCACCGCCGAGGTCAACGGCAAACCGGAAGCAATCTCACACGAGGTGCCCCACTCCGGATCAACACGCACAACCTTGCCACCGGCGTTGAACGCCACGTACAGCGCTCCGTCCGGTCCGACGGTCAAATCGTCGGCCATGTTCGCGGGACCGAACCCTGGCAACGCAATAGTCCGCACAGTTCCACCCAGATCGTCGGCGTTCAGAATGTGAATTGCGGTGGTGAGGTCGAATGTTGTTGTCACAAAAATATTCTGCCCCGATCGAGCCAACCCGTCGACGGTTCCGAGATCCTCGCGCACCACCGTCGCCGAACCGTCACTGCCGATCACGGTCAGTCCGGGTTGTGTCAATGTACGCGTCGTCAGGAACCGATTGCCGTCCAGCGGCACAAGGCCGTTGGGCATCACCAACCCGTCGGCAATCGTCGTCACCGACCCGTCCCCGACGTCGACTCTGCCCAAAGTTCCGTCCGCGATTCCGAACAGTCCTGAGACTGCAGTGTTTCCGGTGGTGAAGTACACGGCGCTGTCTTGGGCAACCAGCCCACCCGGCCCGTTCACGTTGCTCACCAGAGTCTTTCGGCTTCCGTCCGGCGCCACGGTGAGCAGCGCTCCCGGGCCGACGGGAGCCGACTGCGACAACACCATCGACCCGGCCCTGTCGAATTCCAGGTTTTCGAGCATTCCCGCACCGGAGGTCACGAGCGTCGACCTCCACTCACCACAACCGTCGCCGGCCCCAGTGGACTCCGCTGCCGCCGGAGTGGACACTGCTACAGCACAACCCAGTACCAGCGCTGCGACAACACTGCCGGCGCGCAGCATCAGGCGTCCGTGTCGATGGTCAACGTGACCTTGGTGCCGGCTTTGAGGGTGCGCCCCACAGTGCAGACCTTGTCGACGGATCGTTCGATCAGCGTGATCAACCGCTGTTGGGCGTCGGCGTCGAGTTCACTGAGGTCGAGTTCGAGAACCTCGTCCAGTTGCGGGTACACCTCGTTCTCACGATCCGCGGTTCCCGACACTCGAATGGTCGCGTCGTAGTTGTCACCGAGACGGCGCGAAATCGGGAAGTCCGAACTCATTCCCGAGCAGGCTGCCAAAGCGATCTTGAGAAGTTCCCCCGGTGTGAAAACACCCGGTACCGATTCCGATCCGATGAGGACTTCGGCGCCCCGCGAACTCTTGCCGGTGTAGAGGCGGGTGCCGGTACGTTCGACCCAGAGTTCGGTGTGTGCCGGTGCGTTGTCAGCGATCTGTTCAGCCATGCCGCAATCTTGCCACCCTTCTGCAGTGGCGAGTGCGACGACCTACGCTACGTTTCGCCGCGACCTGGGTGCCGGTTGGCAGCGCGGGCAACTGAACGACGATCGATTCATGAACTTCTCACGCCGAATGGGCGCACCACACCGCGGGCACGGCAAATTTTCCTGCCCGTACGCCGAGAGTGAGCGATCGAAGTAGCCGGATTCGCCGTTCACGTTGACGTACAACGCGTCGAAGGACGTGCCGCCCTGCTCGAGCGCCTCACCCATGACACTGCGGGCCGCCGTCACGAGCTCACGCAGCTTGGGCTTTGTCAGGGTTTCGGCGATTCTGTTGCCGTGAACCTTTGCCCGCCACAATGATTCGTCGGCATAGATGTTTCCGATACCGGAGACGACGGTTTGATCGAGGAGTGCTCGTTTGATTTCGGTGTGCTTGCCGCGCAGAACGCTCACCACCGATTCGAGATCGAAAGCCTCGTCCATCGGGTCACGTGCGATGTGTGCGACCGACTCCGGCAACAGCGTCCCGTCCACCTCGACCAACGGCGAAATCGACCAGCCACCGAAGGTGCGCTGATCGACAAACCGAAGATCGGCTCCGGAATCGAGAGCCAGTCGGATACGAAGGTGCTTTTCCCAGTCCACAGTGGGCGGCTGAACGAGCATCTGACCGCTCATCCCGAGGTGAACCACTACACCGACACCGGCAGGTTCCAGAACCAGCCACAGGTATTTGCCGCGGCGCTCGGCCGAGGCGATGGTCTGTCCGGTCAACTGCCCGATCAGGTCGTCGGACCCGAGAACGTGGCGGCGAATAGCGCGGGGATGGAGAACTTCGACAGCCTCGATCGCCGCACCTACAGCGTGAGACTGTAGGCCGCGGCGAACGACTTCGACTTCGGGAAGTTCAGGCAAGAGAAGAACTCAGCCGGCAAGATCGACAGGAGCATCGGCTACAGCAGCGCCCTCGGAAGCCTTCTCCGACATCGCTTTCCATGCCGTACTTGCTGCCTTCTGCTCGGCTTCCTTCTTGGACCGACCGACACCGACACCCAAGGGATTGCCGCTGATAAGCACAGTGGCGGTGAATTCCTTGTCGTGATCGGGGCCGGTAGCCGTGATCTCGTACACGGGAACACCGGCACTGTGTTCTGCGGTCAACTCCTGCAGACTCGTCTTCCAGTCCAAACCGGCACCCAGAAGCGGAGCACGGGTCAGAAGGTCGTCGAACAGGTCGAGGACCACACGGCGCGCGGTATCGATTCCGTGCTGCAAGTGGATGGCACCAAGAATGGATTCCATACCGTCGGCGAGGATGGACGGCTTGTCACGGCCACCCGTCATTTCCTCGCCCTTGCCCAGAAGCAGATGCGCTCCGAGTCCACCTTCACCCAAAGTCCGCGCAACCTCGGCCAGAGCGTGCATGTTGACTACGCTCGCACGAATCTTGGCGAGGTCACCTTCGGACTTGGCCGGGTGTGACAGGTAAAGATTTTCGGTAACAGTGAGACCGAGAACGGAATCCCCGAGGAACTCGAGGCGCTCGTTTGTCGGCAGTCCACCGTTCTCGTATGCATACGAGCGGTGGGTGAGAGCCAGCGTCAAGAGGCCAGGCTCTATATCGACGCCGATAGCGGCGAGGAGCGTGTCGTGATTGCCCTCGCCGCCAACGGCTGAAACTGTATTGTCGCTCGTCATAGTCTTTCTCCGTGGAGAACTAGACAGCAGCGGTTACCTGGCGGCCCTTGTACGTACCGCAGGACGGGCACGCGATGTGGGGCAAGGTCTGCTCGCCACAGCCACGGTTGGGGCAGGTAACGAGGGTGGGCACAGTGGTCTTCCACTGGCTACGACGCGACCGCGTGTTGGATCGCGACATTTTGCGCTTGGGGACAGCCACTTCTACTTCTCCTCGGCTTCGGTGATCACAAGATTTTCACTGGTGTTTGATTCCACGCCAAATTTGGCCGCGAGACCAGCCCAGCGAGGATCAAGTATGTCATGCCCATGCCCAGATTCCGCAATCGCCAGGCGAATGCCACATTCTGAGCACAATCCCAGGCAATCGTCACTGCACAAAGGCTGGAGCGGAAGCGCCAGTCCGACTGCATCGACGATGACCGGTTCCAGATCGATTTCTTCGTCTTCGACCTGGTAGACCTCGCCCTCTTCGGTTGTCTCCTCGGTGACGCTGTCCGGGTAAGCGAACAACTCCGTGAGATAGACGTCCACAACGCTCGTGAACGGCTCGAGACACCGCGAGCACTCACCCGTAGTGGGTGCGTGCACGGTACCGGTGACGAGAACGCCCTCGGATACCGCTTCCATACGAAGATCGAGATCTATGTCCGAACCTGCTTCGATCGCGATGAGATCGAGACCGATGCGATTCGGCGACTGGATCGTTCTCTCGACAGTGCGCATCGACCCTGGACGCCGACCTAACTTGACGGTGTCCAGCAAGAATCCCGCATCAGTTGACTGATGCGATGAATGACGACGATGCGTTGACAAAGAGAACTCACCTAACTGTTGAAACTGGATGGGCAACCACCCCACAATACCCGACAGTGCACAGCAGGCCCAATCCGGTGAAGGACCCTATCGGCGACGCTCCTGGCGGCGATCGTCGTCGAGGTAGTCGGGCACACCCGAACCCGTCCGCAATTGCTGACGACCGCGCCCGACGGATCGAACAGTCCCGTTGAGGAACTCCTCGAACTCGGCAAGTTTGGTGTCGACGTACAGATCGCACTCCGAGCGCATTCGATCAGATTCCGCGTGCGCGGCGTCGATCACCCGAGCCGACTCGGCGCGCGCGGTCTGGACGACCTCGGTCTGGGAAACCAGACGTGCCTGCTCCTCGGCTCCGTCGGAAACCGAGCGGTCGTACGACGCCTTTCCTGCTTCGATCATGCGATCGGACTCGTCGCGCGCGCGAGCAGTGACGGCGTCGTACTCGCGTCGACCGTCGGTGACCGTGCGCTCGGCTTCCGCCTCGGCATCGGCGACCAACTGATCGGCGTGAGCGCTGGCCTCGGCGACCATGCGGTCCGCCTGAGCCTTGGCGTCGGACAGGATGCGATCGGCGTCGTCGCGGGCATTCTCGACCGTCGACGTTGCTTCCGCGTTGGCACTGCTGACGGTTTTGTCCGCCGTGGAACGCGCGTCCGAGACCAACTTGTCACGATGGTCGAGGACGTCCTGGGCGTCGTCCAGCTCACTCGGAATAGCGTCACGGACGTCGTCGAGCAGTTCGAGCACGTCGCCGCGTGGGACGACGCACCCGGCAGTCATCGGAACGCCTCGTGCCTCTTCGACAATCGCGACCAGTTCGTCAAGCGCCTCGAATACCCGGTACACAAGCAACCCCAATCTTCACCGGCCAACTATCGGCCCACATCGTCACCGATCCACCTGGATCTGCGCCCGTTCCTTGTCGACAAGTTTGCCGGAAGATCGGCCCACCAGGTGCGTCTGGGGGCGGTGTGTCGGGTATCAGCTGTTTTCGGCTGCCCGTTCAGCGATGCGGTCGAGCAATCGGGCATGCACTTTTGCGGGCAACATGTCAGCGACATCACCACCGAAGGTGGCAACTTCCTTGACCAGTGAGCTGGACAGGTAGCTGTAGGTGGGGTTGGTTGCGACGAACAACGTGTCGACACCGCTGAGCTTCTTGTTCATCTGCGCCATCTGCAGTTCGTAGTCGAAGTCGTTGGCGCCGCGCAGACCCTTGACGATCGCGGTGATCCCCTCTTGCTTCGCGTAGTCGACCAGAAGCCCGTGCCATGACGTCACTCGAACGTTGGGCAGGTGGCTCGTCGCGTCTTCGAGCATCTCGATACGCTCGTCGACGGTGAACATTCCGCGCTTGTTCTTGTTGATCATCACGGTGACCACGACCTCGTCGAATTGCGCAGCAACTCTTCCGATTACGTCGAGGTGACCATTGGTCACAGGGTCGAAGGATCCGGGGCAAACGGCGCCAGTCATGAGTCCAGACCGTAGCAGGTTGCGAGTTCGATCCTGGCCTCGCCGTACTTCTTCGCCTTGACGGGTTCGAACCCGTGCGGCCAGACGGTCTCCGGTGATCGGGACGACCGCTCGAGAACGACGATCGTGCCCTCCCCCACCCACTTGTTTGTCTGAAGGTGTTGGAGGATGGACACCACCGCGTCGTCGGTCACCGCGTACGGCGGGTCTGCGATGACGATGTCGTATTCACGAGCACTCGGACCGGAGACGACCGCAGCGACCGGCGCTGCCCGTAGGACCGCGCCAGGCAGCCCGACAACACCGATGTTGTCCTTGATCACTGCTGCTGCCTTTGCGTCGGACTCGACGAGCATCACGTGCTCCGCACCGCGGGAGAGTGCTTCGAGGCCAAGGGCTCCGGAACCGGCAAACAGGTCGAGGACAGCACAGCCGTCGAGGTCGATACGCGCTTCGAGCGCACTGAAAAGCGCCTCGCGGACACGGTCCGAGGTGGGCCGGGTTCCGCTCGGCGGGACTCGCAGGCGGCGACCGCCTGCGAGTCCCGAGATAATGCGTGTCACTCTGCGGCGCTCTCCCCGGTGGAGACGACAACGAGGAGGTCGCCGCCTTCGACTTGCTGGACTGCGCTGATCGCGATGCGGGAGACGATGCCGCCGCGCGGTGAGGTGATCGCCGCTTCCATCTTCATTGCTTCGATGGTGGCGACGGTGTCACCGGCCTCGATCTTCTGGCCTTCCTTCACCGCGAGCGTCACGACGCCCGCGAACGGTGCGGCCACGTGACCTGGGTTGTTCTTGTCGGCCTTCTCCGCCACGGGCACATCGCTGGCGATGGACCGGTCCCGGATGGAGACCGGACGCAACTGTCCGTTGAGAATGCACATCACGGTGCGGTAGCCGCGCTCGTCGGGTTCGGAGATCGCTTCGAGTCCGATGATCAACTGCACACCAGGTGTGAGTTCGACGCGATGTTCTTCACCGCGGCGCAGGCCGTAGAAGAACTGGTTCGCCGAGAGCCGCGAGGTGTCTCCGTACTTGTCGCGGTGCTCGAGGAATTCCTTGGTCGGGCCGGGGAACAGCAGACGGTTCAGCGCGCCCTGACGGTCCTTCGACGAGCCTTCGAGCAGCGCCTCGTCGGCGGCGGAGAGCGGCGTCTCCGGCTTCGCGGGGCCGCGGCCCTCGAGTGCCTTGCTGCGGAACGGTTCCGGCCAGCCGCCGGGCGGGGTGCCCAGTTCGCCGCGCAGGAAGCCGACAACCGAGTCGGGGATGTCGAACTTGGCCGGGTCGGCGGCAAATTCCTCCGACGGAACACCGGCACCGACGAGGTGCAGGGCGAGGTCGCCGACAACCTTCGACGACGGCGTCACCTTCACCAGATGCCCGAGCATGCGGTCGGCGTCGGCGTACTTGGCTTCGACTTCTTCGAAGCGGTCACCGAGGCCCAGTGCCACAGCCTGAGTGCGCAGGTTCGAGAGCTGACCGCCGGGGATCTCGTGCGTGTAGACGCGCCCGGTCGGAGACGGAAGCCCGGACTCGAACGGCGCGTACACCTTTCGCAGTGCCTCCCAGTACGGCTCGAGGTCGCACACGTTCTGCAGATTCAGTCCGGTGTCGAACTCCGAGTGCGCAGCAGCAGCCACGATGGCCGACAGCGCGGGCTGGCTGGTGGTGCCGGCCAGAGCCGCCGAAGCACCGTCGACGGCGTCTGCGCCCGCCTGCCAGGCGGCGAAGTACGTTGCCAACTGTCCACCGGGGGTGTCATGCGTGTGAACGTGCACCGGCAGATCGAAGTTGGAGCGCAACGCGGTCACGAGCTTGGTCGCGGCCGGGGCGCGGAGCAGTCCGGCCATGTCCTTGATCGCCAGGACGTGTGCGCCGGCATTGACGATTTCCTCGGCCAGCTTCAGGTAGTAGTCGAGGGTGTAGAGCGTTTCGTTCGGATCCGACAGGTCGCCGGTGTAGCTCAGCGCAACCTCGGCGAGGGCCGTACCGGTCTCGCGGACCGCGTCGATGGCCGGCCGCATCTGGTCGACATTGTTGAGCGCGTCGAAGATTCGGAAAATGTCGATACCGGTGTCGGTGGCTTCCTGCACGAAGGCGCGGGTGACCTTTTCCGGATACGGCGTGTAGCCCACCGTGTTTCGGCCACGCAGCAGCATCTGCAGGTTGATGTTCGGGATCGCTTCGCGCAGTGCGGCGAGCCGATACCACGGGTCCTCGTGCAGGAAGCGAAGTCCCACATCGTATGTCGCGCCGCCCCACGCTTCGATGGAGAGCAGCTCCGGCGTCAACCGGGCAACGTGACCGGCGACGTCGAGCAGACCGCTGGTGCGGACGCGGGTCGCCAACAGCGACTGGTGTGCGTCACGGAACGTGGTGTCGGTGACCGCAACAGCCTTCTGCTCACGCAGCGCCTTCGCGAATCCTTCCGGACCGAGTTCGAGCAACCGCTGGCGGCTACCGGCCGGCGGCGGAGTCGAGAGATCGATCTTGGGGAGCTTGTCCTGCGGGTACACCGCGGAAGGACGTTCGCCGTGCGGCTTGTTGACCGTGACGTCGGCGAGGTACGTGAGGATCTTGGTACCGCGGTCCGCCGAGGAGCGCTGCGTCAACAGATGGGGACGTTCCTCGATGAACGAGGTCGTGACCCGTCCGGCCTTGAAGTCCGGATCGTCGAGAACTGCTTGCAGGAACGGGATGTTCGTCGAGACGCCGCGGATACGGAACTCCGTGACCGCGCGACGCGCACGCGCCACGGCAGCCTCGAGGTCGCGTCCACGGCAGGTGAGCTTGACCAGCATCGAGTCGAAGTACGCGCCGACCTCGGCACCGAGAGTTGCGCCGCCGTCGAGGCGGATACCGGCACCACCCGGCGTGCGGTAGGCGGTGATCCGGCCCGTGTCGGGGCGGAACCCGTTGGCGGGGTCCTCGGTGGTGATGCGGCACTGCAGCGCCGCGCCGCGCAGCTTGATCGAGTCCTGCGTCAGACCCAAGTCGTCGAGGGTGGAACCGGACGCGATCAGGAGCTGCGACTGAACGAGGTCGACATCGGTGACCTCTTCGGTGACCGTGTGCTCCACCTGGATTCGCGGATTCATCTCGATGAAGACGTGATTGCCACGGGTGTCGAGAAGGAACTCCACCGTGCCGGCGCACGTGTAACCGATCTGCTTCGCGAAAGCCACGGCATCGGCGCAGATCTTGGCCCGCAACTCCTCCGACAGATTCGGGGCCGGGGCGAGTTCGATCACCTTCTGGTGGCGACGCTGCAACGAGCAGTCGCGCTCGAACAGGTGAATAACATTGCCGTGCTCGTCGGCGAGGATCTGGACTTCGATGTGGCGGGGATCGATGACAGCCTGCTCGAGGAACACCGTCGGATCACCGAAGGCGGATTCCGCTTCACGCGCCGCGGCTTCGATGGATTCCTTGAGCAGTGATCGCTCGGCTACGCGGCGCATACCGCGGCCACCACCACCGGCGACGGCTTTCACGAAGATCGGGAAGGTCATGTCCTCGGCCGCCGCGAGCAACTCGTCGATATCCGACGACGGCTCCGACGACGCCAGCACCGGCAGACCCGCAGCCTTCGCTGCGGCAATCGCCCGCGCCTTGTTACCGGTCAGCTCGAGGATCTCCGCGGACGGGCCGACGAACTTGATGCCCGCCTCCGCACACGCAGCCGACAGATCCGGATTCTCGGACAGGAACCCGTAACCGGGATAGATCGCGTCAGCGCCGGCATTTTGGGCCGCGGCCACGATCTCCTCCACCGACAGGTACGCCCGAACCGGGTGCCCCTTCTCCCCGATCTGATAACTCTCGTCAGACTTCAGGCGGTGGATCGAGTTCCGATCCTCGTACGGGAACACCGCGACAGTTCCAGCACCTAGTTCGTAGGCGGCGCGGAAGGCGCGGATCGCAATTTCGCCGCGGTTGGCGACGAGCACTTTGGAGAACATG
The DNA here is from genome assembly GCF_002300185.1 of Rhodococcus sp. ACPA4. Classification (NCBI taxonomy): domain Bacteria; kingdom Bacillati; phylum Actinomycetota; class Actinomycetes; order Mycobacteriales; family Nocardiaceae; genus Rhodococcus; species Rhodococcus sp. ACPA4. The sequence goes on along the minus strand of NZ_NSDY01000001.1, from coordinate 337,211 downwards.
GGGAAAAACTACCGCGAATTCCGTGTGTGCAGGCACGCGGCGTCCCACATCGTAGACTGAATCGAGAAACAAACCCGATGGTCCTGCCGCTATTCGTATTCAGTTTGCCGTCATACTTCTCACGATTTCTCGAGGTATTCGATCCGATCGGAGTCCAGGGCGGCGCTCACCATCGACGCAAGTGCGGGATGCTGGGCGAGCGTCGGGTCGCGTTCGACAACTCCGGTCGCGAAGTCTCGCGCGGATTCGAGAATGTCGCCGTGCGCGATGAGCGAGAGCAGCCGCAGATTGGACGTGGTGCCGGATTGGGCCGCTCCGAGGATGTCTCCCTCACGTCGTGTCGCGAGATCGAGTTGTGCCAGTTCGAAACCGTCATTGGTGGCGGCAACGGCAGAGAGCCGCTCGTACGCCGGTCCACCTGGGTTGCTGCCCGTCACCAGAATGCACAGCCCTTGGTGCTTTCCTCTGCCGACACGGCCACGCAGCTGATGGAGCTGACTGACGCCGAACCGCTCCGCGTCGACGATCACCATGACCGTCGCGTTCGGCACGTCCACACCGACCTCCACGACGGTGGTGCAGACGAGCACATCGATGTCGCCGACGTTGAACGCGCTCATGACCACGTCTTTCTCATCTGACGGCAGGCGACCGTGCAGGAGGCCGACGCGCAGCTCGGAAAGCGGACCGCTCGACAACTCCTCGAAGACGTCGACTGCCGACTTCGTTTCGGGTTGCTTCTCCTCGGTGAACTGGTCCTCGCCAGCAGCAGGCTCGCCGTCACCGATCCGGGAGCACACGACGTAGGCCTGACGCCCGTCTGCGACGTCCTCGCGAATTCGTGCCCACGCCCGATCCACCCAGGCGGGCTTCTGCTTTGCCGGCACAACGCTGCTCTTGATCGGGCTACGCCCACGAGGCAATTCGCGCAGGGTGGATACTTCCAGATCGCCGAGCACCGTCATGGCAATGGTGCGCGGAATGGGAGTAGCAGTCATGACCAGCAGGTGGGGGCTCAGGCCGTCGCGAGCACGCGAGCGGAGGTGATCTCGTTGCTCCACACCGAACCTGTGCTGCTCGTCGACCACAACCATGCCGAGCTTGAAGAACTCGACACTGTCCTGGATGAGCGCGTGGGTACCGATGACAATTCCCGCATCACCGGTCACCGCGTCGAGAAGCGCGGCACGTTTTGCGGCAACCGGAAGTGAACCGGTGAGCAAGGCGATACGAGTGGAGTGCTCGGCCGAGCCCAGCTCTCCCCCGGTTGCGAGCGGCCCCATCATCGCGCGCAGGGAGCGGGCATGCTGATTGGCCAGCACCTCGGTAGGCGCGAGCAGTGCACATTGATATCCCGCGTCAACCGCTTGCAGCATCGCCCGAAGCGCCACGATGGTCTTACCCGAGCCCACCTCACCTTGAAGGAGCCGGCTCATGGGGTGAGTCTGCGAGAGATCGGCCGCGATTTCCGCGGCGACGGCTTGCTGCCCTTCCGTCAGTGTGAACGGCAACATCTCCTCGAACTGCTCGGCGATACCGCCTGCGACAGGCACGCACGCCGGTGCCACCCGCTCGGAATTGTCGTGACGTCGCATCGCCAGAACCAACTGCAGAGACAGCGCCTCGTCGAACCGCAATCGCTCGCGGGAACGTTCGATGTCGTCCTTGGTATCGGGCAGGTGCACCGTCCTCAGTGCCTCGTCCAGCCCGACAAAATGATGTTCGGCGAGAGTCTCGGCCGGAAGTGGTTCGGGAACCGGATCAAGCTGGTCGAGAACTTGTCGGACGCACCGCATGATCGTCCAGCTCTCCACCTCGCGCGTCGCCGGATACAGCGGGATGAACTCACGCTCGAAAATCGAGTAGTCGAGTTCGGCCCCCGGCCCCGAACTGGCACGGGCCAGCCCCGCGAGATCGCCGGCCCCTTTGACGGCTTTCAAAGGAACCACCGAATCTTCTTCCCCGGCACGGGGTTCCGGAAGGATCAGATAACTGGGGTGCGTCAAACTCCACTTGTTCCGGAAGTACTTGACTGTGCCCGAGAACATCGCCCGTACGCCGGGCTTGATGGCGTGCTTCACCTTGTACGGGTTGAAGAAGGTGACGTCGACGGTCTGTGTGTCCGTCGTGAGCGAGACCTTGAGCATCTGCCCCGTCCGGGACTTCATATTCACCACGCTCGCGGACGCCACCCGCGCAATGATCGTGATGTGCTCGCCCTCCGGGGGCTCTTTGTCGGCAAGTTCCTTACCGGCCGACGCGTACCGGTGAGGATAGTGGCGCAGGAGATCCTCGACCGTGCGTATCTCGAAGGCCTCGGCCAACGCGTCCGCGGTCTTCTTTCCCAGAAGCCGATCCAAGTTGTCGGCGAGCGTTGCCATGTCAGATTCCTCGCAGATCGAAAAGCAGCAGATCGAAAAGCACAGCTATTCGTATATCAGTAGCCGCCGACACAAAAACTCCCGACACGATCACCCCGGAGACCGCTCACTCAACGCCCAGCTGAAACAGATCCCCCGGCTGACCGCCCTGATAGATCAGCACGTCGACGCCTGGGTAGGTGCTGATGACATGTGCTTCCATCCGCTCGGCCAAGCCGTCGGCGGCGTCGGCGCCCATGAGAAGTGTGACCAATTCGCCACCAGATCCCAGCGCAAGATCGATCAACCGCGCTGCCGACGCCTCGACGTCCGGTCCGATGACCACCACCTCGTGGCCCATCAATCCGATGGCGTCGCCCGGGTCGCAGGTTCCGACAAACGTCAGCGACCGTTCCACCGCGATCCGCAGAGACCCCCACCGAGTTGCCGCAGCCGACTCGGACATGGTGAACCCGTCGTCGGCGACGTTGCGACTTCCGTCGTGGACCGCGAGTGCCGCCAACCCCTGAACCATCGAGGACGTCGAGAGCAGAAGCACCTGATGCAGGGGATCTCGGGCCGCGGCACTGACCGCAACCAATTCCTGAGCGCTCAGCGCGCCGTTCGGCAGCACCAGCACCTCGGTGCGATCCATGGTGCGGATATGGCCGAGCAACTGTGCGCGGGTCACCGGCGCGTCGTCGCACCGCAGTACCGAGGCACCTTCACTCTCGAACAGTGCCGCGGCGCCGTCCCCCGCCACAACGGCGAGTACACCACGCGCATCGTGGCCCTGAAACTGCATCTCCTGACGGGCGACCAACTGATCACGTTCGTCGACGAGGAAACTGCTGATCCGAATCCCGTGCACGCGGCCGGCTTCGAGGCCGGCCTCGACTGCGGCGCCCGCATCACAGCAATGCACGTGAACCGACCAGCCACCGAATCCGTCACTGACGATCACTATCGAGTCGCCGAGCACCGCCAACCGGGTGCGGAGCGCCGCCATCAGATCCTCATCCGATTCGTCGACGAGGTACATCACCTCGAAGTCCTGCGCCGAATCGTCGCCACATTCGAGCGGACCCGATTTCCGGTCCCAGTCATGGTCGCGTCTGCTGACCTCCGCAATGAGACCGCGGCTTCGTCCGGCACCCAGTTCCGCCCGATCCGGTGAGTGCCCGGACACGGACTCGACCAGAGCGTCCAAAATCACCAGCAAGCCCAGTCCGCCCGCATCCACGACGCCCGCCGAGGCCAGCACGTCGAGTTGCTGCGGTGTCTTGACCAGGGCGCTCGCGGCCGCATCTGCCGCGGCGAGCGCAACAGACTGGAGGTCCACGCCGACGCACTGCGCCGCCGCTTCACCGGACGCTCGGAGAACGGTCACGATGGTGCCCTCGACCAAGTCCGTCACCGCGCGCGACGCAAGCTCGGTACCCGTCTGCAGCGCTTCCGCAAGATCGAGTCCGTTGATCCGCTCACCGCGCACCGTCTCGGCAATCCCACGAATCACCTGGGACAGGATGACGCCGGAATTGCCGCGGGCTCCTGCCACGGCGCCCCGCGCCAGCGCATTGGCGGTGCGGGTAGCGCTGGTGACGTCGCCGCCGAGCGCCTCGGCCGAATCGAGCGCGGCACGCATCGTGAACAGCAGATTTGTGCCGGTGTCGGAATCAGGGATGGGAAAGACGTTGAGGCTGTTGATCTCTCCGCGCCGCTCCTCGAGGCAATCGACCGAGCGTCGCGCCCACCGGCGCAGCAGGAGACCGTCGGCCGTCCCGTCCGTTCTCTGGTGGTGCGCGTCCCCCACTGGCAATTCCCCTCTGCGGAAACGTCCCCTCCTCGGGGACGGAAACGAATGCTGTCGAGGGTAGTCGGGCACACTCCGTAATCACCGGTTTGCAGGCCGGTTTGGTCAATCCACCGGTCAACAGTTACTGTTACACGGTTGCCTCGAACGGGCTACACCAAATATTGCTGCAAACAGTGCACTCCGGTGCATCGTCTACAACAGTGTTCTGTGTTGTCACGCTCGACTGCACCGTAAGCGGTCGGAGACCGATTCGGTATCGCAAGATCCACAGCGTATATTCGAATTGTCATTCTGGCCGTCCTACTGTGTAGGGTAACCACTTCAATATTCATTTCTAACAAGGAGTTCGCGACTATGGCTGCCGTCTGCGACGTATGCGCCAAGGGGCCCGGCTTCGGTAAGTCGGTCTCGCACTCGCACCGGCGTACCAATCGTCGCTGGAACCCGAACATTCAGTCTGTTCGTACCGAGGTTGCCCCGGGTAACACCCGTAAGGTCAACGTGTGCACCTCCTGCCTGAAGGCAGGCAAGGTCGCTCGGGGCTGATTGCCCGAGCACAACGATTGCAAGCCCTGCCCCCGTCACTTCGGTGTCGGGGGCAGAGCTGTTTTTGTCGTGCCTTTTGTTGTGCCTGTGCCGGGGTCCCTCCTGTGACGACCCGGACACCTGACCCGTAATGTGCGTGAGGTGACTTCCATCGATGACCTCAGCAAAGTAACGCTCGAAGAAGGCGTACTCCGCATCACCATTTCCACCGCCGCCAACGGCACCTCCCTCGACGACGAAGGGATGATCCAGGGTGCAGTAGCCCTGGAATCGTTCGGCGACGACATCGGCAGCATTCTCCTGGTCGGTGAAGGCCCCAACTTCTGTGCGGGCGGTAACGTCCGGGCCTTCGCGTCAGCGCCGGATCGCGGCGAGTACGTCGAAGGAGTTGCCCAGAATCTCCACACCTTCGTGCGTGCTCTGGATGCGGCATCGGTTCCCGTGGTCGCGGGAATTCACGGTTGGGCAGCGGGGGCCGGCATGAGCCTGGTCTGCCTTGCCGACATCGCCATCGGCGGCACCAGCACCAAACTTCGCCCTGCATACCCTTCCATCGGATTCACGCCGGACGGCGGGATGTCCTGGTCACTCCCCCGCATCGTCGGCGCCGGACGGGCTCGCGAAATCCTCCTGAGCGATTCCATTATCGGCGGCGACGAAGCTGTTCGCCTCGGCATCCTCACCCGCCTCGTCGGTGACGACGAGGTTCAGGAAGAGGCAGCCCGGCTCGCCCGCACGCTTGCACACGGACCGAGTTCGTCGTACGCCGGCATCAAGGCACTGTTGCGCTCGTCACGAACCAACACGCTCTCCGAGCAACTCGACGCCGAAGCTACGTCCATCAAGACTGCCGCCAACAGTCCCATCGGCCGGGAGGGCGTCGACGCGTTCGTCGAGAAGCGTCGTCCCGATTTTGTAGCTGCCAAGCAGCCTTGATTCAGCTCGCGTGACCGAACTGCTCGTCACCAGAGTGGTTCGGTCACGCTCGCGGTTGATCCCAGATCCCAGTCGACCGGCGTGGCCCCCATGTCCGTCAGAAGTTGGTTTGCCCGACTGAACGGACGTGAACCGAAGAACCCACGCGACGCCGAAAGTGGTGACGGGTGCGCAGATTCGATGATGGGGGTATCCCCTAGTAGCGGGGTCAGCGTCGCGGCGTCGCGACCCCACAGAATGGCAACCATCGGGGCAGATCGAGCCACCAGAGCGCGAATTGCCTGTTCGGTCACAGGTTCCCAACCCTTTTTCCGATGTGACGCCGCTGCCCCTGGCGCTACGGTCAGTACCCGATTGAGTAGCAACACACCTTGATTCGACCACGGTGTCAGGTCACCGTCATCGGGAATCGGCAAACCGAGATCTTGGTGATATTCCTTGTAGATGTTGACCAGACTGCGGGGAACGGGTCGAACATCAGGGGCAACCGAAAAGCTCAGACCCACCGCATGACCGGGGGTCGGATACGGATCCTGTCCGACGATAAGCACTTTGACGTCCTCGAACGGATTCGTGAACGCGCGCAGCACATTCTCGCGCGCAGGCAGAAACTCGCGGCCTGCTGCGATCTCGTTGTCGAGAAACTGCTGCATCAGAGCCATCTGCTCCGAAACCGGTTCCAGCGCTGTGGCCCAGCCGGATTCGATGTGGGCGTCCATCAGTCGAGCCTGCGTAGGGCGCCGCGGTAATGTGCAGCGTTGGCAGAGTAGTTCGCGACATTCGCTTCGAGATGACCGAGCGGAACTTCGTAGCCTTCGCGAATCTTGGCGGGCACCCCCAAAGCCATGCTGCGCGGTGGCACTACGAATCCGCGCGCGATCACGGCGCCGGCTCCGACTATCGACCCCGCCCCGATCACCGAACCGTTGAGCACGATCGACCCGGATGCGATCAAGCACCCGTCCTCGATCGTGGACCCCTCGATGTGAGCATTGTGTCCCACAACACATCCCGCGCCGATAATCGTGGGCTCGGTAACCGTGCAATGAATCACGGTGCCGTCCTGAATGTTCGATCCAACTCCCACCGAGATGGTTCCGTAGTCACCACGCAGTACGGCCTGTGGCCAGATCGACGTTCCCGCAGCGAGGCTCACGTTGCCGATCACCACGGCGTCCGGGTGTACATACGCGTCCGGATGAATATCCGGAACCTTGTCTCCTAGTGCATAAACAGCCATGAGGAGAACCTATACCGCGGTGGTGCCCGTGGCCGAAAAGCTGTGCCAGCCGCCGCCGGATTCACGCAGTTCTCCATCCACAACAACTCCGGCGCCGGCAACGACCTCCCCAATGACCGTCCACCCCGACGGCAGGTCTTCACCGGCTGCAAAGGTCGCGGCAAAACCGTGATCTTCGCCACCGGAGAGAATCCACTCCAGCGGATCGAGTTTCAGAGCGGCTGCGGCTTTCGGTACGTCGGCCGACGTCGGTACAGCACCCGAATCGATGCGGACCTGGACTCCTGACGCAGACGCGAGGTGGCGAAGATCAGCGACAACCCCGTCCGAGATGTCGGTCATGGAGTGAGCAGTATCGGCCGCTGCCCATGCGGACTCGTACGGCGGGACCGGAACACGATGGAGGGCGAGAAGATCCGGGAACGATCGATCGCCGGCGAGCAGCAGCGCCAAACCTGCTGCCGAACAACCGAACAATCCGGCGACGGCAACACGGTCACCCACCTGGGCGCCGGCCCGCGTGACTGCCCGCCGTCCACCCAAATCTCCGAGTACCGTCACCGAGACAACAATGTCCTGCGACTGCACCAGATCCCCGCCGACAATGCCCGCACCCAGATCCGTTGCGGCATCCCAGATTCCGGCGGAGATTTCGTCCATGACGTCGATCGGAGTCGACGGTGGGCAGCCCAATGACACGGTGAAGGCGCTCGGCCGCGCACCCATCGACACGATGTCGGCAGCATTCTGTGCCACCGCTTTACGTCCCACGTCGCGCGGCGGCGACCAGTCCAGCCGAAAATGCCTTCCCTCGACCAGCATGTCCGTGGAAATGACAACCCGGCCGTCGGGTGCGGTCACGATCGCCGCGTCGTCGCCGGGACCCAACTCCGTCGTCAGCGGTTGAATTCGACCGACAAGGGAGCGGGCAATCACGTCGAACTCCCCCACCTGCGCAACCGTGCGGGGCGATGAAGATGCCTGTTCGTTCGAGGTCGATCCTGATGACGAGATGAGCACTCCCTTTTTCTCAGCGCAGATCGGACCAAAAGCGTCCTGCGGTACCGTCAAAGCAGTGGCAATTCTACCGATGCGCACGCGAGCTCCCCAGCAACAACCGAACCCGGAACCGAACGAAGAACTGAGCATGTCTGAGAACACGTCCCCCGAGACGAACGACCATGGCGATAACGACCTCGACGAGGTCGAGCGTCGTAGCCCGGCATTGATTGCCACCGCCATCGCACTGCCAGTGGCCCTGATCGTCGGGTTGGTGATCGCCGCCGTGGTCGCCGGAAAGAACCCGACGCTCGAACCGGTGGCACTCGGCCCGGTTCCGGCACCCAACGCGGAGTCCGAGACGTGCGTTTCGCTGCTTGATGCTCTCCCCGAGGACATCGGCGACTTCACCAAGGCCGAACTTGTCGAACCCGCACCCGCCGGCGCCGCTGCGTGGCAGCGCAGCGAGGGTGAACCGATCGTCCTGCGCTGCGGACTCGACCGCCCCGCCGAATTCGATCAGGCCGCGGCACTTCAGGTAGTCAACGGCGTCCAGTGGTTCCAGATCTCGGGTACCGACATCGGCCTGGCGGCCAGCACCTGGTTTGCCGTCGACCGCGGCGAGTACATCGGGATCACCGTTCCCGACGGCACCGGCCCCACTCCGATTCAGGAAATCTCGGACACCATCTCTGCGACAATCCCGCAGCAGCCACTCGACCCGGCGCCGATCCCGGTTCCCTGATGTGACACGAGGGGCCGGTAATCCCGGCCCCTGTCCGTCAGCGCAACACGTCCGTCAGCGCAATCCGGTCCCGCGGGCGAGCGCAGTGTCGACCAACGTCGAAAGCAAAGTGCCGTAATCGATTCCGGTTGCTTTCCACATCTTCGGATACATCGAGATGGACGTGAATCCTGGCATCGTGTTGATCTCGTTGATCACCGGCCCGTCCTCGGTGACAAAGAAGTCCACGCGTGAGAGCCCCTGGCAATCGAGTGCGGTGAACGCGCGCACGGCCAACTCGCGAATCTGATCGCTGACAGCCGCGTCGACATGTGCGGGGACGTCGAATTCGCAGACGTCGTCGAGATACTTGGTGTCGAAGTCGTAGAACGCGTCCGAGTCGCCGTCGTCGGCGGGCATCCGGATCTCTGCGACCACACTCGCCTTGACGTCACCACTGGGGAATTCGAGCACACCGCATTCGACTTCCCGCCCGATGATCGCGCCCTCGATGATCACCTTCGGATCGTGCAGGCGAGCATGAGCGATCGCGCCCTCGAGGCCGTCCCACCCGGTGACTCGCGTGATGCCGATCGACGATCCACCGCGCGCCGGCTTCACGAAAACCGGAAGCCCCAACTGCTCCTTCTGCTCGTCGGTCAGTGTCGCCGTTCCCGGGCGCAGGACCACCTGCGTACCGACCGGCAACCCCTCGGCGGCAAGCAGTTTCTTGGTGAATTCCTTGTCCATACCGGCGGCGCTGGCCAGCACACCCGGACCGACGTAGGGAATTCCGGCCATCTCCAGGAGACCCTGGATGGTGCCGTCCTCGCCGTAAGCACCGTGCAGGACGGGAAATACGACGTCGACAGTTGCCAGGACAGAACCCACGTCGGTTCCGTCGAGCGCCAGCAGTGCACCGGAACGCGTCGGGTCAGCAGTCAGTGTCAGCGCCGTCCCGTCCTTGTCGACTGTGGGCAACTCGCGACCGTTGATGGCCAGCGATTCCGGATCGGTGGAACCGAGAACCCAGGCCCCGTCGGCGGTGATGCCGATCGGCACGACGTCGTAGCGTTCCGGATCGAGGTGCGCGAGGACGCTCCCGGCGGATACGCACGACACGGAATGTTCATTGCTCCGGCCACCGAAGATCACGGCTACCCGGGTGCGGCTGTTATTCACGCGTCAAACCGTACCGTCGAATCGACTTCGGCACGCGCTCGGGCCAGTGGATAATTTACCGACCGGACGTCAGTCCACCGAGGGCGCGCTGTATATCCGTCAACAAATCTTCGGTGTCCTCGATGCCGCACGAGATCCGGACAAACCCTTCGCTGACCTGATCTCCCCACCGAGCTCGCCGATCAGCTGTGGTGTGGATGCCACCGAAACTGGTCGCAGAAGTGACAAGTTCACTTGCCGAGACAAAGGAATGGAAAGCCGCCGCGGATTCCAATTCGATGCTCACCAGACCGCCGAACCTGTGCATCTGCTCCGACGCAACGACGTACGACGGATCCGTGTGCAGCCCCGGGTAACGGACGGACATGACAGCCGGGTGGCCGGACAACATGTCGGCGAGCGCCTGAGCATTGTCACAGTGTCGGCCGAATCGCAGGCCGGCCGTTCCGAGACTGCGATGCGCCAGCCATGTTTCGAATGGACCGAGCACCGTCCCGGACAGCAGACGCTCGCGCTCGACCTTCGCGGCTATGTCCGCGTCGGCCGTGGCGATGTAACCCATCAACAGATCGCTGTGCCCGCTCAGCGCTTTTGTTCCGCTGGCAACCACGACGTCCGCTCCCAGTTCGAGGGGACGTTGACCGAGCGGAGTCGGGGTCGTGTTGTCCACCACAAGGATTGCTCCGACGCGATGACACACCTGTGACAACGCCCGCAGATCGACAACGTCGAGCATCGGATTGGACGGCGTCTCCGCGACCACGACAATGCGTCCCGGCAACCCAGACAGCAACTCCGGGAAACTCGCATCACCCATGCCCGTCGTCGACACCTCGCGAACGCCGATGCCCAGTAGAGCCAGGGCTTCCTCCGCGTAACGACGCACCTGGTAATAGCCGTCCGACGGAACGACGACGGTATCGCCGGCCTGAAGCAGGCTGCGCAACGTCACCGTGACGGCCGACATTCCTGACCCTGTGACAACGACGTGATCTGCGCCTTCAAGCATGCCGAGCGCCGCCTCGAGGCCACGCCACCCCGGATTCGATGCCCGGGCATACGTGTCGCTCTCGCTCCCCTCGTCCTCCGAAAGCTGGTACGGCGCAGCGAATACCGGACCCAACTGCATGGGCTGACCAGGGCTGTGCACACTCCCGACGCTGCTCACGCACCGGGTGGAATCGCCGTAGCCGTCTGCTGACGTCATTCCGGCTTGGTCCGCCGGCCGAGCAGTTGGCCGATCGCCTCGCTGACCGCTATCCCCTCGTGGCAGACGCGGTGGACGGCATCGGTCAACGGCATTTCGACATCGTATCCGGCAGCGAGTGCGCGCACGGACGTGCACGATTTCACGCCCTCGGCAACCTGACCGTTGGTGGCCTGCTGCGCCGATTCCATGGAGCCGCCGCGCCCGAGGTGCTCACCGAACGTCCGGTTTCGTGACAGCTCCGACGTGCACGTCGCAACGAGATCGCCGACGCCGGCCAACCCCGAAAACGTGGATGCCTGGCCACCGAGCGCGACGCCCAGCCGGATCGTCTCGGCCAACCCACGCGTGATGATGCTGGCAACAGTGTTGTCGCCGAAACCGCTGCCTGCCGCCATGCCGCATGCCAACGCGATCACGTTCTTGCACGCGCCACCGATTTCACAGCCGATCACGTCGGAATTAGTGTACGGCCTGAAATATCCTGTGGCACAAGCATCTTGAAGCGCCAAGGCACGGGAAGAATCGGTGCAGGCGATGACCGTCGCCGCCGGTTGACGGCTCGCGATCTCGCGCGCGAGATTGGGTCCGGACAGCACGGCGACACGGCCGGGTTCGACGCCGGTAACCGATACGATCACCTGGCTCATCCGCATCAAGGTGCCGGTTTCGATGCCCTTGGCCAGACTCAACAGGGTGGCATTCGGACCTATCGAATCCTTCCACTGCTCGAGGTTCCCCCGCAGCGACTGCGACGGGACCGCCAGCACGACGAAGTCTGCTCCCTCCATCGCTTCCTCGTGACGATCCGTCGCACGAATCGACTCGGGCAGCGCGATACCGGGTAGGTAGTCACTGTTCTCGTGCGTCGCGTTGATCCTGTCGGCGACTTCCTTCCGGCGAGCCCACATCGTCACCTCGGTGCCGGCCTCGGCCATGACCTTCGCCAGCGCCGTTCCCCATGAGCCTGCACCCAATACTGCTGCCTTACTCACACAGTCACCTCGTCTACCCCTCGTGACGTTCGCCAAGACGCCGGTTGTGTTGCGACCCGGCAATGAAATCGCCTGCACAGACTATCGCCCGGACCGAACTCGAGTCGCCAGACGCCCCGGTGAGGCAGGCAGAGACAGACATGTCGGCAACCGACTGGCAAGATCGAAGGATGACCAGTGCGAGGCCGAGCGCAACCAGATCGGAACGTCCGCGCCCGATGCATGCCATTGTCGCGGTGAAGGACCTCCGATCCGCGAAGTCCAGGCTGGCCGCCGAACTCGACGTCGACGCCCGTGCCGATCTTGTTCTCGCGATGCTTCACGACACTCTCACCACGGTTACGGGTGTACCTGCCATCGACGGCGTCACCGTCGTGACTCCGGATCCGACAGTCGCCGCACTCGCGTACGCCGCGGGAGTAAACGTGTACGCCGATCCAGATTCGAGTAGGTCCACCGAGAATTCACTCAACTCTGCCCTCGACGCAGCGGCCACGCACATCCGCACCGAACATGGCACGGTGGATCTTGTTGTCATCCAAGCGGATCTTCCGTCGCTCCAACCAGACGAACTGCTCGAAGCCCTCGACGCCGCCCGCGCCGGTGGCCGTTCCATCGTCGTCGATCACCACGGAACCGGGACCGCGGCCCTGTTCTCGTGTGATCCCGATCTGCCGCTCGATCCACGATTCGGCCCCGAATCCGCGCGTGGCCACACGGATTCCGGCGCCAGGCGTCTCACCGGAGAGTGGCCGGGCCTTCGCACCGACGTCGACACCGCAACAGATCTCGACACCGCCCGCGCACTCGGCGTCGGACCGGCAACACTCGCGTCGCTGACACGCTTCCATCGCGCCACGTCCAAAACGCATTGACCTTTTTCGATCATCAATTGTCGAAGCGCGCAATTGTGGGGGATGATCGACAGGTGAGCAACGGCGAAGCACTCGAGCACCGCAAGTCCGCAAACAACGTAGAGACCACACCGCCAGAACTTGGCGACACCAACACCGCAAAAACCGGTGACGGGCAGCAGCCTTCGACACCGCAGCCTTCGGCGCGACCACCGGTCAGTGGATCGCCGACGCACATACCGAGTGCGCCGCCGGCAGCCACGAAGGCAATTCCCGCAGTCCTTCTCGGTGGCTTACCCGAAGACCGCTACCTCAACCGTGAACTCAGTTGGCTCGACTTCAACGCCCGCGTTCTCGCGTTGGCAGCCGACGAGTCACTCCCCCTCCTCGAACGCGCAAAGTTCCTCGCTATCTTCGCGTCCAACCTCGACGAGTTCTTCATGGTTCGTGTTGCCGGTCTCAAGCGCCGCGACGAAACCGGTCTGTCCGTCCGCTCTGCCGACGGACTCTCGCCGCGCGAACAGTTGGCTCTCATCGCGCAGCGGACACAGGAACTTGCCGACAAGCACGCACACGTCTTTCTCGATTCCGTTCGCCCTGCCCTAGCGGCAGAAGGAATCTCGATCGTTCGCTGGTCCGACCTCAGCGACGACGATCACGAACGCCTCTCGGTGCATTTCACCGAACAGGTGTTCCCCGTTCTGACTCCACTCGCCGTCGACCACGCGCACCCCTTCCCGTACATCAGCGGGCTGAGTCTCAACCTCGCAGTGACGGTGAAGGATTCCCTGACGGGCGGTGAGCACTTCGCCCGAGTGAAGGTTCCCGACAACGTCGGCCGCTTCGTTCGCGTCAAGAGCACCACCTCGTCGATCGACTCGTTCATCCCGTTGGAAGAGCTGATCTCGGCGCACCTCGATGTTCTGTTCCCCGGAATGGAAATCGTGGAGCACCACGCCTTCCGGATCACACGCAACGCCGACTTCGAGGTCGAGGAGGATCGCGACGAGGACCTCCTGCAGGCGCTGGAGCGTGAACTTGCCCGTCGTCGTTTCGGATCACCGGTCCGTCTCGAAGTTGCCGACGACATGACCGAACACATGCTCGACTTGTTGCTTCGTGAACTCGACGTCGACCCCGCCGACGTGATCGAGGTTTCCGGTCTGCTCGACTTGTCCTGCCTCTGGCAGGTTTACGCCGTCGACCGCCCGGCACTCAAGGACGCACCTTTCGTTCCGGCGACGCACCCGGCGTTCGGTGAACGCGAAACACCCAAGAGTGTGTTCTCCACTCTGCGCGACGGCGACGTACTCGTCCATCATCCGTACGACTCGTTCTCCACCAGTGTTCAGCGATTCATCGAACAGGCGGCCGCCGACCCGCAGGTTCTCGCGATCAAGCAAACCCTCTACCGAACGTCCGGTGATTCACCGATCGTCAACGCGCTCATCGACGCCGCTGAAGCCGGCAAGCAAGTTGTCGCTCTCGTCGAGATCAAGGCTCGCTTCGACGAGCAGGCCAACATCAAGTGGGCTCGCAAACTCGAACAGGCCGGCGTGCACGTCGTCTACGGCCTGGTCGGACTCAAGACTCATTGCAAGACATGCCTCGTGGTTCGGCGTGAAGGCTCGACTATCCGGAGGTACTGCCACATCGGTACCGGCAACTACAACCCCAAGACTGCGCGGTTGTACGAGGACGTCGGATTGTTCACAGCCGCACCGGAGGTCGGCGCCGACCTCACGGACCTCTTCAATTCGCTGACCGGCTACTCTCGCAAGACCAACTACCGCAACCTTCTGGTCGCGCCGTACGGTGTGCGCCGCGGAATCGTCGAACGTATCGAAGCCGAGATCGAGCACAAGCTGGCCGGGCGTGACGCTGCCATCCGCATGAAGGCGAATGCACTTGTCGACGAACAGGTTATCGACGCGCTGTACCGGGCATCCAAGGCCGGCGTGCCCGTGGAGATCGTGGTTCGCGGAATCTGCGCGCTCAAGCCGGGTGTACCGGGACTGAGCGACAACATCGAAGTACGTTCCATTCTCGGACGATTCCTCGAGCACTCACGCATGTTCCATTTCCGGGCCGCCGACGAATTCTGGATCGGCAGCGCAGACATGATGCACCGCAACCTCGATCGCCGAGTGGAGGTGATGGTTCAGGTTACGGATCCCAAGTTGGCGAAGCAGTTGGGCGACATCTTCGATTCCGCGCTCGACCCACGCACCCGTTGCTGGGTACTCCATCCCGACGGAAGTTGGGTCGCCTCCCCCGAACACGGCGAAGATGTACGCGAGCATCAACATGCGTTGATGCGCAGTCGCACATCCAGCGGATCCTGACGGTCGCTGCCATGGCTGACAAACCTGTCAAAGCGAATATCTTTGCCGCCGGCGCAGTGTTATGGCGAAAGGCTCCCGATAATCCGGAGGCCGTCGAAATCGCCGTTGTTCATCGCCCTAAATACGACGACTGGTCTTTTCCCAAAGGCAAACTCGACCCGGGTGAAACATTCCTGACGGCCGCTGTTCGTGAAGTGCAGGAAGAAACGTCGATCACCGGCCGCTTCGGACGTCACCTCGGTGGTGTCACCTATCCGGTTCCTGGGCACCGCAAACTCAAGCGCGTCGAGTATTGGGCCGCAGAAGCCGTCGACGGAGATTTTGGTCCGAACAGCGAAGTGGACGTTCTGCACTGGCTTCCGATCGACGAAGTCCCTGACCATCTCTCGTATCCGATGGATCGGATGATCCTGCGCCGCTTTGTCTCCGCACCACCCGATACCCGAACCGTGCTGCTGGTCCGTCACGCAAAAGCGGGAAGTCGCAAGCGGTACAAGGGCGACGACACACTTCGCCCCCTCGAAGCCAAAGGCAAGGAACAGGCCGCGGCCTTGGCGTCGCAGTTACGCATTTTCGGCGCGGACACCGTC
Organism: Rhodococcus sp. ACPA4; assembly: GCF_002300185.1. Classification (NCBI taxonomy): domain Bacteria; kingdom Bacillati; phylum Actinomycetota; class Actinomycetes; order Mycobacteriales; family Nocardiaceae; genus Rhodococcus; species Rhodococcus sp. ACPA4. Next base: position 321,417 of record NZ_NSDY01000001.1, on the reverse strand, counting down.
TATTCCGCCGACCGAACTCGCTGCATCGAAACTGTGATGCCGCTCGCCGAGGCTCTCGGAGTGGAGATCGGGATCGAACCACTTCTGAGCGAAGAAGGATACGCGGAAGATCCAGAAGCTGCCCGTGCGCGGGTACTCGAGATTGCCTCTGCAGGCGGCACACCGGTCATCTGCAGCCAAGGAGGCGTCATTCCGGATCTGATGGCCTGGTGGAGCGAATCAGCGGGTTTAACACTGCCCTCAGCGCGCAACCGCAAGGGCAGCACCTGGGTTCTCTCGCTCGTAGGCGACCGACTGATCGCGGCTGATCATCTCGACAGCCCGCTCCCGAAAGTCGCCAATTAGAAAAGGGTACTGAAAACAACGCAAGAGGCGCGGCCCGCGATCGTCATCGCGGGCCGCGCCTCTTGCTTTTACTGCTTGCTTTCCAGCGTCAGGCTTTTCGCCCGAGCGCGACTACTTGGAAGCGCGCTTGGCCGGAGCCTTCTTGGCCGGAGCCTTCTTGGCGGCCGGAGCCTTCTTGGCGGGAGCCTTGGCGGCAACCGTCTTCTTGGCTGCGGTCTTGGCCGGAGCCTTCTTGGCGGGAGCCTTAGCGGCAACCGTCTTCTTGGCTGCGGTCTTGGCCGGAGCCTTCTTGGCGGGAGCCTTGGCGGCAACCGTCTTCTTGGCTGCGGTCTTGGCCGGAGCCTTCTTCGCCGGAGCCTTAGCGGCAACCGTCTTCTTGGCTGCGGTCTTGGCCGGAGCCTTCTTGGCTGCCGTCTTCTTGGCTGCTGCCTTCTTGGCTGCTGCCTTCTTGGCTGCTGCCTTGGTGGCCGGTGCTGCTACGCCGCGCTTGACTGCCGGGCCGCTGGCCGGAAGCTTCTGGCCGCCAGCGATAACCGCCTTGAACTGTGCGCCCGGACGGAAAGCCGGAACCGACGTCGGCTTGACCTTGACGGTCTCGCCCGTACGCGGGTTACGTGCGACACGTGCCGCACGACGACGCTGCTCGAAGACACCGAAGCCGGTGATGGTCACGCTCTCGCCACGGTGGACGGCGCGGACGATGGTGTCCACGACGTGCTCCACTGCATCGGTTGCTGTGCGCCTGTCCGAACCCAGCTTCTCAGTCAGAACATCGATGAGCTCTGCCTTGTTCATTGAAATTCCTCCGCAAATAATGGTCCACCGTAGGACCGACTGAGAACTACGGTAAACCTGATAACGGCAAGAGTCTATGTGCCACGCCAATTCTCAATCAACGTAGCCCCGAAATCGTGACCTATTTCTCTTCTTGCCCGCTATCCCCGATTTCCGTTCAGCCCTGGGAAATTTGGGCCGGGAGGGTAGTCGGTTTCCATGACGGCCTTGACTTTTCGAACTCGGAAATCGCCTCTACCTGGCGCAATGTCAGTCCGATGTCGTCGAGACCCTCGAGCAGACGCCACCTCGTGTAGTCGTCAATACTGAAGGGCACCACCGTTGTTCCGGCACTCACTGTCCGGTTCTCGAGGTCGACGGTCAATTCCAGTCCGGGCTGTTCTTCGAGCAACTTCCACAGCAGTTCGACGTCGCTCTGCTCCACCTGTGCGGCCAGCAGGCCCGCTTTTCCGGCGTTGCCGCGGAAGATATCTGCGAAGCGCGACGCGATCACAACGCGAAAACCGAAGTCGGATAGCGCCCAAACGGCATGCTCTCGCGACGAGCCTGTTCCGAAATCCGGACCGGCAACAAGGACGCTGCCCTTGTCGTACGGCGCGTGGTTGAGGATGAAGTTCGGATCGGTGCGCCAGCCGGCGAACAATCCGTCCTCGAACCCGGTGCGCGTCACGCGTTTCAGATAAACAGCCGGGATGATCTGGTCGGTGTCGACGTTCGAGCGCCGCAGCGGTACGCCGATTCCCTTGTGCGTGCTAAAGGATTCCATCAAAATTCTCCTCGAGTGTTAGGTACGTCAGACCAGATCGGACGGTGCCGACAACGTTCCACGGACGGCGGTGGCGGCAGCGACGAGCGGAGAAACCAGATGCGTCCGCCCGCCTTTGCCTTGACGGCCTTCGAAATTCCGGTTCGACGTCGAGGCCGAACGCTCACCAGGCGCCAACTGATCCGGGTTCATACCCAGGCACATCGAGCAGCCGGCCTGGCGCCACTCTGCTCCTGCGGCAACAAAGATGTCGCCAAGGCCTTCACTTTCGGCCTGCGCGCGCACCCGCATCGAACCGGGAACGATCAGCATCCGAACACCTTCTGCGACATGGCGACCCTCGAGAACGCCGGCGACCTCACGCAGATCTTCGATTCGACCGTTGGTGCAGGAACCGACGAAGACGGTGTCGACCGAGACCTCACGCAGCGGCATTCCGGCGTCGAGTCCCATGTAGGTGAGCGCCTTCTCGGCTGCCTGACGTTCGTTCTCTTCGACGATTTCTTCCGGATTCGGAACACGGTCACCGAGCGGCGCACCCTGTCCCGGGTTGGTTCCCCACGTGACAAAAGGCGTCAGAGCACTGGCGTCGATGTGGACTTCGTTGTCGAATTCCGCTCCGTCGTCGGTCTTCAGCAGTTCCCAAGCAGCCACTGCTGCATCCCAGTCCGCGCCGGTCGGCGCGTGCGGACGTCCCTTGATGAACTCGTACGTGATCTCGTCCGGGGCGATCATGCCGGCACGGGCACCGGCCTCGATCGACATGTTGCAGATGGTCATACGCGCTTCCATCGACAGTTTCCGGATCGCCTCGCCGCGGTACTCGAGGACATATCCTTGGCCACCGCCGGTGCCGATCTTGGCGATGACAGCAAGAATCAGATCCTTACTCGTGACGCCAGGCGGCAATTCACCGTCGACGGTGATCGCCATCGTCTTGAAGGGGCGCAACGACAATGTCTGCGTTGCCATCACATGCTCGACCTCGCTGGTGCCGATTCCCATTGCGAGAGCGCCGAAAGCGCCGTGGGTCGAGGTGTGCGAGTCGCCGCACACGACGGTGGTTCCCGGCTGCGTCAGTCCGAGCTGTGGGCCGACCACATGCACGATGCCCTGATCCAGATCGCCCATGCGGTGCAAGCGAACTCCGAACTCTTCACAATTTCGGCGCAGGGTGTCGACCTGTGTCTTGGAGACAGGATCGGCGATCGGCTTGTCGATGTCGATCGTCGGGACGTTGTGATCCTCGGTGGCGATCGTCAGATCGGGACGGCGCAACTTCCGTCCGGCCAATCGCAATCCGTCGAATGCCTGCGGGCTTGTCACTTCGTGGACGAGGTGGAGATCGATGTAGATCAGGTCGGGATTCTGTCCCTCGCCTTTCACTACAACGTGGTCGTCCCACACCTTCTCGGCGAGAGTGCGTGCTTTCTGTGCCATGTCTTCCACCTCTGTACGTAGCCTCGCGTCGACGAACTACGGGCTGGCCCGCCGCGCGTGAAATGTAAGTCCGACAGCCCAACAGTTCTCATGCTGCGCATCAAATTCTCGAAAGTGGATGCTGCTGACCTGTCGAAGATCATGCGCTACTATCCCACTATGCGAGAACTTGGTATCGACCTATGAGACAGCATAGCGGCATCGGCGTGCTGGACAAAGCAATGGGCGTGCTCCATGCAGTAGCCGAGGAACCGTGCAGCCTCTCCGAACTCTGTGCGCGCACAGGCCTGCCAAGGGCCACCGCACACCGCCTTGCCGTCGGCCTCGAGGTCCATCGACTTCTCGCCCGCGACTCCGACGGCCTGTGGTGTCCCGGCCCCGGCCTCGCCGAATTGGCTGCCACTGCCAATGATCCTCTGATCGCCGCGGCGGGGCTCATCCTCCCCCGCTTGCGTGAGATCACCGGAGAGAGCGTGCAGCTGTACCGACGCGAAGGTACGGCACGCGTCTGCGTCGCATCGATGGAACCGCCGACCGGCTTGCGTGACACCGTCCTGGTCGGCGCGCGCCTGCCGATGAATGCCGGCTCGGGTGCCAAGGTCCTTCTCGCATGGGCAGATCCGCAGACTCAGCGCGCGGTTCTGGCCGACGCGACCTTCGGAGAGCGCGTCCTTCTCGAAGTTCGCCGGCGGGGCTGGGCCCAGAGTGCGGCCGAGCGCGAGCCAGGAGTTGCCAGTGTGGCGGCACCGGTACGGGACAGCTCCGGCACTGTCGTGGCGGCGATTTCGGTATCCGGACCGATCGACCGGATGGGTAGGCGCCCCGGCGCACGGTGGGCAGCCGACCTTCTCGCGGCGGCAGAAGCGCTGCACAAGCGCCTGTAATCGAACACGTAATCATGTAATCCGTGCCACAGTAAGAACTTCAGGAGTACCCGCAGCCGAGGAGATCACTGCCGTCATGACCGGAAAACAACGCAGCCAGATCACGATGACGGAGTCCGAAATCTCGGACTTCGTCGAAAAGAGCCGTACTGCAACGATGGCCACGCTGAGCGGCGACGGCATGCCGCACCTCATCGCGATGTGGTTTGCGATCGTGGACGGCGAGATCTGGTTCGAGACCAAGGCCAAATCCCAGAAAGCCGTTAACCTACGACGCGACTCGCGGATGTCGGTCTTGATCGAGGACGGTCTCACGTACGACACTCTCCGCGGCGTCTCGATGGAGGGCGTCGGAGAAATAGTCGACGACCCCGACGCCTTGTTCGCGGTCGGCATCAGCGTCTGGGAGCGGTACACCGGGCCTTACTCCGACGATCTACGACCAGCAGTCGACGCCATGCTCCACAAACGCGTCGCGGTACGCTTCATCCCCGAGCGCACACGGTCCTGGGACCACCGCAAACTCGGAATGCCGGCGATGCCGTTGTCCGGGTCTACAGCTCCCGCTCCTGAAGGCGTAGCTTGACCACAGGCCCAAAATCCAAGGAGCACACAGATGAGCGAGCAGGACAGTACCAATCCGGAATCCGAAACGACGTCTGAATCGGAAACACCGGCGGAGGCCAACAAGCGCAAGTTCCGCGAAGCACTCGAGCGCAAGAACCACAGCAACGCCACTGCAGCCGATCATCGCGACGGTCAGTCGAAGGTCCACAGCACTCATGGTTCCGCTGATCACAAACGCGAATTCCGTCGCAAGAGCGGATAGGCACGCGGCCATCCCGAAGATGAGATGACAATCACCCCAGTCGATTTCGACTGGGGTGATTGTTTTGTGGCGCCACTGTTCACTGATTGAGCGCATAACAAGAAAGACCCTCCGATCAGATGATCGAAGGGTCTTTCTTTTGTAGCCCCGACGGGATTCGAACCCGCGCTACCGCCTTGAGAGGGCGGCGTCCTAGGCCGCTAGACGACGGGGCCAGGACACGCTTTAAGCATGTTCTATTTTTTCGCACTTCAAGAACTTCCCTTTCGGGCTGTTCTCTGGAAGCTCAGCAAGCTTAGCTTGTCTGAGTCCGGCTGCAAAATCGACCGGATTTTCGCTGGGGTACCAGGACTCGAACCTAGAATGGCGGTACCAGAAACCGCTGTGTTGCCAATTACACCATACCCCAAAGGTCTTGCTTGGCCTTGCTCGCTCCGCTTCGCTGTAATGCTTGGCGGCTCGTCTCCGGCCGAAAAGAAGATTACCAGTACCCCCGCCCCAAATACCAAATCGTATGGTCACGGGACGTTTTTACTTCATTTCCGGCCGGAGACAATCCTATTTAGGCGCTTACTGCTGCCCTACCGGCACGCAACCGGGCAAGAGAGACGTCGCGACCGAGCAATTCCATCGACTCGTACAGCGGAGGGCTGATGTGAGAGCCCGTAATCGCCACCCGGACCGGAGCGAAGGCCTTACGCGGCTTGAGCTCCAGATCCTCGATGAGCGCCTTCTTGAGGGCTTCCTCGATACTTGCCGCCGTCCACTCCGAGACGGCGTCGAGTGCAGCAAGAGACGCGTCCAGTACCGGACCCGCATCTTCCTTCAGGTTCTTGGCCGCAGCAGCAGGATCGAGAGCAAACGACGCCTCGTCGACGAACAGGAACTTCAGCAGATCCCACGCGTCGGACAGAACGACGATGCGGGTCTGCACGAGGTCGGCAGCAACAGTGAACGTCGCTTCGTCCACGTCGGCACTGATGTGGCCGTGCTCGACCAGGAACGACTTCAGACGGGCCGCGAAGTCAGCCGGCTCGAGCAAGCGAATGTGCTCGGCGTTGATCGCGTCGGCCTTCTTCTGGTCGAACCGTGCCGGATTGGAATTGACCTTGGAGATGTCGAACGCCGCAACCATCTCGTCGAGCGAGAACACGTCGTGGTCGTCCGCGATACTCCATCCGAGCAGAGCCAAGTAGTTCAACAGTCCCTCGGGGATGAACCCGCGGTCACGGTGAATGAACAGGTTGGACTCGGGGTCACGCTTGGAGAGCTTCTTGTTGCCCTGACCCATCACGAAGGGAAGGTGACCGAAGGACGGCGTGAAATCCGCAACACCGATCCGGATCATCGCCTCGTACAGAGCCAACTGCCTCGGAGTGGACGAGAGGAGGTCCTCACCGCGCAGAACGTGCGTGATCTTCATCAACGCATCGTCGACGGGATTGACCAGCGTGTAGAGAGGAATGCCGTTGCCGCGCGTCAACGCGAAGTCCGGCACCGTTCCGGCCTTGAACGTGGTCTCGCCGCGAACGAGGTCGTTCCACGTCAGGTCGTGATCAGGCATCCGAAGGCGAACTACCGGCTTACGTCCGTCTGCGATGTACGCCGCGCGCTGCTCGTCGGTGAGATCCCGATCGAAATTGTCGTAGCCGAGCTTCGGATCGCGTCCGGCTGCCTTGTGCCGCGCTTCCACCTCTTCGTTGGTCGAGTACGACTCGTAAGCCTCGCCCGCCGCAAGCAACTTTGCGACGACGTCGAGATGCAGATCACGACGCTCGGACTGGCGGTACGGCGCATGCGGTCCACCGACCTCGGGGCCCTCGTCCCATGTCAGACCCAGCCAGCGCAGGGCGTCGAGGATCGCCTGATAAGACTCTTCGCTGTCCCGTTGAGCATCGGTGTCTTCGATGCGGAACACGAAGGTTCCACCGTGATGTCGTGCGAACGCCCAGTTGAAAAGGGCGGTGCGCACCAAACCCACGTGCGGGGTTCCGGTGGGTGACGGACAGAAACGGACGCGTACTTCGCTGTTGGTCATGGCTCACTTGGCTCGGCGATGATGGATGGTCGTACTACAGATTAGTCCCGCCGACTCTTCGTTTTCCCTGAAAGTGGTGAGCGCGCCAACCGTCAGCGTCCGGGAAGCACGTTTATCCGGCTCATGTCGCCGTCGTAATACGCAAGAAGTCGCTTGTCCATGATCGAGCGCCACAACGGCGGGACCCACGCACAGACGATCATGACCGCGTATCCCGCCGGCAACTGCGGTGCGTCGGCGGCGCTGCGAAGGCTCTGGTAGCGCAAACGCGGATTGGCGTGATGATCACTGTGACGCTGCAATTGATAAAGGAACAAATTGCTCACGACATGGTCGCTGTTCCAACTGTCCTCCGGTGAGCAGCGAACGTATGTACCGTCGTCACGCTTGGCGCGGAGCAACCCGTAATGCTCGAGGTAGTTCGCCGTTTCCAGGAAGGTGAATCCGGCAATGGCCTGCACAACGAGCCACGGCGCGATCTCCCAGCCGAATACCGCGATGAGCGAGCCGAACAACACCACACTCATCGCCCATCCATTGAGGATGTTGTTCTTGTAACTCCAGGTGCTCACTCCCGCACGTTCGAGGCGAGCGCGCTCGATCTGCCACCCGGAGCGCAGCCCCCCGATAACGCTCCGCGGCAAGAAGAACCAGAAATTCTCGCGGTACCGCGAACTTGCGGGATCTTCGGGTGTTGCCACCCGCACGTGGTGACCGTGATTGTGTTCGACAAAGAAGTGGCCGTAGAAAGACTGCGCCAGTGCGATTTTGGCCAACCACTTTTCGAGCTTCTCACTCTTGTGGCCCATTTCGTGCGCCGCGTTGATACCAACGCCGGCAACGACTCCGACGGTCATCGCGAGCGCGAACTTCTCCCCCGACGCCATCGGCGAATTCACCCAGCACCAGCACGCAAACACGAGGCCGATGTATTGCAACGGCAGAAACAGGTACGTGCACCAGCGGTAGTAACGATCGGCCTGCAACTCCGGAATCTTCTCGTCCGGCGGACTGTTCCCGTCCTCACCGGCAAGCAGATCGACAAGCGGAATCACAATCACGATCAACCAGGCCCCGACAGCCCAGAACAGACCCAGCGTCAGCTTCTCCACCAGGAACCATGCCGCGAACGGACTGAGCGGCACCAGTAGACCTAGCGGCCACAGATATCGCTTCTTGTCGCGCCACTTCGGTGCTGCGGACTCACTCGGCCCGATCGACCGAGTGCGCCGGTACGCAGTAAAGGCGCCCATGTGCCACAGCCTCCATTTTCCGAAATCTCATTAATACCCCACTGGCATCACACCAGTTATCGACCAGAATACGGATGAACGTTACATTGGCAAACCCAGGGTTATCATCTATACGATTTGCCCTTTTAGTCGTATTTGTTCCTATTCTGGCGATAAACATGCAGGTAAAAATACACATTCAGGAACTTCTAATTACGCGTCCGTAACGCTGATTGGACGCAATTGTGATGATAACTACCTCATAACTATTTCACTCTTCTGCAAGGCGGGACAGACAGTTATCAAACCGACAAGAAATCGAAAAGGGGCCTCACCCGTACGGATGAGGCCCCTGATCGAACGTGATGGTCAGCGTTTTGCGATCACCGGGTTGGTGAGCGTGCCGATCCCGGACACCGTGACCGAGACGGAATCGCCGTCAACGATCGGACCGACCCCGGCCGGGGTGCCCGTGAGGATGACGTCGCCCGGGAGCAGAGTCATGACAGCCGAAATCCACTCGATGATCTTCGGAATGTCGTGCAGAAGGAAAGCAGTGCTGCTGTCCTGCTTGACTGCGCCGTTGACCTCGGTCTTGATGTCGACGTCCGACGGATCCAAAGCCGTTTCGATCCACGGACCGAGCGGGCAGAACGTGTCATGACCCTTTGCTCGGGTCCACTGACCGTCGTGGCGCTGGTGATCGCGCGCAGACACGTCATTGGCAACGGTGTATCCGAGAACAACACTCAGGGCCTTTGCGGCCGGAACGTCCTTGCACGGCTGCCCGATGACGATCGCGAGTTCACCCTCGAAATGCACTTCGGTTGAACTGGGCGGCAACACGATCGGCGCACCGGGGCCGACGATGGATGTGTTGGGCTTGAGGAAGATCACCGGATCTGCCGGCGCCTCGCCGCCCATCTCGGCAACATGATCCGCATAGTTCTTGCCGATGCAGATCACCTTGCTGGCAAGGATCGGCGCCAACAGGCGCACATCGGCTAGTGGCCAACTACGGCCGGTAAAGGTGGGGTTCCCGAACGGGTGCTCGGCAATTTCCTTGGCGACGAGGGCATCCTCTTCACCTTCGATACTGACAAACGCAACACCATCGGGACTGGCAATTCGACCAAGACGCATGTTGGCAAGTCTATCGGGATGCCGGAAACGACTGACGCGCGCAAGCCGTAAGGCTTACGCGCGTCAGAGCCGTGAGACGAATCTTACAGAGCGGCGGTGCTTACAGTGCTGCAGTAATGCGGTCGCCGATCTCGGTGGTGGAGATCGGGCCGTCGCCGCGGGTAGCCAGGTCAGCAGCGACCACAGCCTCGACGCGAGCGGCGTCGTCCTCGCGTCCGAGATGGCGAAGAAGCAGTGCGGCAGAGAGGATCGCGGCGGTGGGATCTGCGATTCCCTTGCCGGCGATGTCCGGGGCACTGCCGTGAACGGGCTCGAACATCGACGGGTTGGTACCGGACGCATCGATGTTTCCGCTTGCGGCCAAACCGATTCCGCCGGTCACCGCGCCGGCCAGGTCGGTGATGATGTCACCGAACAGGTTGTCCGTCACGATGACGTCGAAGCGCGACGGGTCGGTCACCATGTAGATGGTGGCAGCGTCGATGTGGCAGTACGCCGTCTCGACGTCCGGGAACTCCGCTCCGACGGTCTCGATCGCACGCGTCCAGATCGCTCCCGCGTTGGAAAGCACGTTGGTCTTGTGGATCAGCGTGAGGTGCTTGGAACGCGTCTGCGCCAACGCAAATGCGTAACGAACAACACGCTCGGCGCCGAACCACGTGTTGATCGACACCTCGGTCGCGATCTCGTGATCGGTGCCGACGCGGATGGCGCCACCGTTACCGGTGTACGGGCCCTCGGTGCCTTCACGAACCACCACGAAGTCGATCTCGGGCTGCGCCGCGAGCGGCGACGTGGCACCCGGGTACAGCTGCGCCGGACGGAGATTGACGTGATGATCGAGCTGGAAACGCATGTTCAGCAGCAAACCGCGCTCGAGGATGCCCGGCGCAACGATCCGCGGATCGCCGATGGCGCCCAACAGGATTGCGTCGTGCTGACGGATCTGGTCCAGCTCGTCTGCAGGCAGCAGTTCACCGGTGGCGTTGTAGCGACGGGCACCGAGATCGTATTCGGTGGTTTCCAGATCGGGGACCAACTTGCCGAGCACCTTGAGTGCTTCAGCTGTGACCTCGACACCGATTCCGTCACCGGGAATGACCGCAAGCTTCATTGAATCCTCATTCGGTAGAACTGTGCGCCTTCATCAACCGCAAGGGTTGACAAAGGCGCACAGTGAAAACAATCAGGAAAGGTCGACCTGGGCAACGCGGGCGTCGAGCTGCGAGACGATTGCCTCGACATCGGCGTCGGAGACAACCTTGTCGACGCGCAGGATCGCCGTTGCGCCTTCGCCTTCGGCGTCCTGGCTCAGTGCTGCGGCGAGGATGTCGATGCCGGAGTTACCGAGGACGGTACCGAGCACACCGAGAACACCCGGGCGATCGCCGTAGTGGACAACGATGTTGTGACCCTCGGCGCGCAGGTCGAAGCTGCGGCCGTTGATGCTGACGATCTTCTCGACCTGCTGCAGGCCGGTGAGTGCGCCCGTGACGGAGGTGACGGTGCCGTCGGCGGCAACTGCACGAACCTCGACTGCGCTGCGGTGAGCGAGTGCCTCGGAGTGCTTTTCGACGGACACGGTGACGCCGCGCTGCTCGGCGAGTGCCGGAGCGTTGACGAACGTGACAGCCTCGTCGCTGCTTGCGGAGAACACGCCGCGCAGAGCAGCGAGGCCGAGGATGTCGACGGTTTCAGCGGACAGCTCGCCGGAGGCGACAACCTGGACCGTCTGAACAGCTTCGGGAGACAGTGTCGCAGCAAGGAGACCGAGCTTGCGGACGAGCTCGAGCCACGGAGCAACTTCTTCGCCGACCGGGCCACCGGAGACGTTGACTGCCTCGGGGACGAAGTCGCCGGCCAGAGCCAGGAGAACGCTCTTGGCGACGTCAATGCCTGCACGGTCCTGAGCTTCGGACGTCGAAGCACCGAGGTGCGGGGTGACGACGACGTTCTCGAGGCCGAAGAGCTTGGAGTCGGTGCAAGGCTCGGTGTTGAACACATCGAGACCGGCGCCGCGAACCTTGCCGGAGACCAGAGCGTCGTACAGCGCATCTTCGTCGATCAGTCCACCGCGAGCGGCGTTGACGATGATGACGCCGTCCTTGGCGCGGGAGAGACGCTCGGCGTTGATCAGGCCGGCCGTTTCCTTGGTCTTGGGGAGGTGAACGGAGATGAAGTCCGCACGCTCGACGAGCTCGTCGATGGTGACCAGTTCGATGCCGAGCTGCGCTGCGCGAGCTGCGGGCAAGTAGGGGTCGTACGCGATGATGGTGGTTTCGAACGCGGCGAGACGCTGTGCGAACAGCTGGCCGATGCGGCCGAGGCCGACAACGCCGACGGTCTTGCCGAGGATCTCGACGCCGTTGAACTTGCTGCGCTTCCAGGTGCTTTCGCGCAGGGTCTTGTCTGCGGCGGGGATCTGGCGAGCCGTCGACATGAGCAGAGCAACTGCGTGCTCGGCTGCCGAGTGGATGTTGGAGGTCGGTGCATTGACGACCATCACGCCGCGCTCGGTGGCTGCGGGGATCTCGACATTGTCCAGGCCGACACCGGCGCGGCCGATGATCTTCAGCTTGGTGCCTGCGGCCAGAACCTCGGCGTCGACGGTGGTGGCGGAGCGAACAAGAATCGCGTCGGCATCGGGCACAGCTGCGAGCAGGGCAGCGCGGTCGGGTCCGTCGACCCACCGCACCTCCACACCGTCGCCGAGTGCCTCGACTGTGGACGGCGCGAGCTTGTCTGCGATCAGAACAACGGGGCGGCCAGGCTGGCTCACGTGCAAACTCCCTGATTAGGTGGGTGTGGGGGTGGTTTAACCCCCAGTAGTTTAGTGCGCGCCGTCTCGGCGTCCACAACTCGGTAGGCAATACCACATAGTGGACACTTTTGCGGGCGAATTCTCAATGAGAATTACGGCGGGCTTCAGTTGGCCCGACAAAGACCTCCGGCCCAATGCCACTCCGGTCCAAGATAATTGGACCGAAGCAGGCATCAGGCCGGAGTGAAGACAAGCTGAAACAGCTTAATTACGCCGTTTCGGTGATCGGACGATCGACCCAGCTCATCAGGTCGCGCAGCTTCTTGCCGGTGACCTCGATGGGGTGCTCGGCGTTAGCCTTGCGCAGGCCTTCGAGTTCGGTGTTGCCGTTCTCGACGTTGGCAACCAGACGACGGGTGAACTCGCCGGACTGGATGTCGGCCAGGATCGCCTTCATGCGCTCCTTGGTGCCTGCATCGATGACGCGCGGGCCGGACAGGTAGCCGCCGAACTCAGCGGTGTCGGACACCGAGTAGTTCATGCGGGCGATGCCGCCTTCGTACATGAGGTCGACGATGAGCTTGAGCTCGTGCAGAACCTCGAAGTACGCCATCTCGGGTGCGTAGCCGGCCTCGACCATGACCTCGAAACCGGTCTTGACCAGTTCCTCGGTGCCACCGCAGAGCACAGCCTGCTCGCCGAAGAGGTCCGTCTCGGTCTCTTCCTTGAACGTGGTCTTGATGACGCCTGCGCGCGTTCCGCCGATGCCCTTGGCGTAGGACAGAGCGAGAGCCTGGCCTTCACCCTTGGGGTCCTGGTCGATGGCGATGAGCGCGGGAACGCCCTTGCCGTCGACGAACTGACGACGCACCAGGTGGCCGGGGCCCTTGGGCGCAACCATGCCGACGGTGACGAACTCCGGAGCCTTGATCAGGTCGAAGTGAATGTTCAGGCCGTGACCGAAGAACAGCGCGTCGCCGTCCTTGAGGTTGGGCTCGATGTCATTGGTGAAAATGCTTGCCTGGGCGGTGTCCGGTGCGAGCACCATGATGACGTCGGCCCACTCGGAAACCTCTGCCGGCGTGCCGACCGTCAGGCCTGCTTCTTCAGCCTTGTCGCGGGACTTGGAGCCCTCCTTGAGGCCGATGCGGACCTCGACACCCGAGTCGCGCAAGCTCAGCGAATGGGCGTGGCCCTGGCTTCCGTAGCCGATCACAGCAACCTTGCGGCCCTGAATGATCGACAGATCGGCATCGTCGTCGTAGAACATCTCGACTGCCACAGTTCTCAACCTCTCCTTGGATTATTACGTGTCTAAAGTACTAGCGGGTGGCCGTGATCGACTTCGGCCCTCGACCGACTGCCACGACCCCGGACTGAACGATCTCCCGGATACCGTACGGATCAAGCATCCGCAGCAGTGCATCCAGCTTGGACCGGGTACCGGTCGCCTCGATGGTGACGGACTCCGGGGAGACGTCGATTACCTTGGCGCGGAACAGGTTCACCGTTTCGATGACCTGGGTGCGCACGCTTGCATCTGCGCGCACCTTGATGAGCACAAGCTCGCGAGCGACGGAAGCATCACCGTCTTGCTCGACGATCTTGATGACGTTGATCAGCTTGTTGAGCTGCTTCGTCACCTGCTCGAGGGGGAACTCGTCGACCGTGACGACGATGGTCATTCGAGAGATCTCGGGGATCTCGGTGCCGCCCACCGCGAGGGATTCGATGTTGAATCCTCGGCGGGAGAACAGGGCGGAGACGCGAGCGAGCACGCCTGGCTTGTCCTCGACGAGAACGCTGAGGGTGTGGGTGGTGCTCACTGCTGGTCCTCCCCTGTGCCCGCGGCGGGTCCGGCTTGCTCGCGTGACATGGCTTCATGGATGACGGCGGGCTCGGCTACTGCCTCGTCGTCGTCGAACAGCGGCCGGATACCCCGGGCCGCCATGATCTCGTCATTGCTGGTTCCAGCGGCGACCATCGGCCACACCTGTGCGTCGGCGGTGACGATGAAGTCGATCACGACAGGCTTGTCGTTGATGGACTGCGCCTCACGGATCGCAGCTTCGACGTCCTCTTCGCGCTCGACACGAATTCCGTGGCAGCCCAAGGCTTCTGCGAGCTTGACGAAGTCCGGGATGCGGATGGCGCCGTGCGTTCCCAGGTTGGTGTTGGAGTAGCGCTCTTCGTAGAAGAGTGTCTGCCACTGACGAACCATGCCGAGGTTGCCGTTGTTGATGAGGGCGACCTTGATCGGGATACCCTCGAGCGCGCAGGTGGCCAGTTCCTGATTGGTCATCTGGAAGCAGCCGTCACCGTCGATGGCCCACACCTCGGTGTCCGGCATGCCCATCTTTGCGCCCATGGCAGCGGGAACCGCGTAGCCCATGGTGCCGAGTCCACCCGAGTTGAGCCATGTGCGCGGCTTCTCGTAGCTGACGAACTGGGCTGCCCACATCTGGTGCTGGCCGACGCCGGCGCAGTAGATGGCGTCCGGTCCGGCGAGCTTGCCGACGGTCGAGATGACGAACTCGGGGCTCAGCTGACCGTCGGTGGGACGGTCGTAGCTCAGCGGGTATGTACGACGGATGTCGTTCAGGTACGCCCACCATTCGGTGAGTTCGAACGTGGTGCCCGTGGCCATGTCGGCACGGATGGCCTCGATGAGTTCGGTGATGACCTCTTTGCAGTCGCCCACGATCGGGACGTCGGCGTAACGGTTCTTGCCGATCTCGGCCGGGTCGATGTCGGCGTGGATGACCTTGGCATCGGGAGCAAAGGAATTCAGCTGACCGGTCACGCGGTCGTCGAAGCGGGCGCCGAGCGTGATCAGCAGGTCGCTGCGCTGCAGTGCTGCCACTGCGGCAACAGTGCCGTGCATGCCGGGCATGCCGCAGTTGAGATCGTGGCTGTCCGGGAACGCGCCGCGGGCCATCAGCGTGGTGACCACGGGAATGCCCGTCAGCTCGGCGAGTTCGAGCAGCTCGGCAGAGGATTCGGACTTGATGACGCCGCCACCGACGTAGAGGACAGGAGACTTGGCGTCGGCGATCAGGCGCGCAGCTTCGCGGACCTGCTTGCCGTGCGGCTTGGTGACCGGACGGTATCCGGGCAGGCGCATCTCCGGCGGCCACGAGAACGTGGTCTGAGCCTGGAGGATGTCCTTGGGGATATCGACCAGGACCGCGCCGGGGCGACCGCTCGATGCCAGGTAGAAAGCCTCGGCCATGATGCGCGGGATGTCGATACCGTCGGTGATCAGGAAGTTGTGCTTCGTGATCGGCATGGTGATACCGGAGATGTCGGCTTCCTGGAAGCCGTCGGTACCGATCAGCGAACGCGCGACCTGTCCGGTGATGGCCACGATCGGAACGGAGTCCATCTGAGCGTCGGCCAGCGGCGTGACCAGGTTGGTTGCACCGGGACCCGAGGTGGCCATACAGACGCCGACCTTGCCGGTGGCCTGCGCGTAACCCGTGGCGGCATGGCCGGCACCCTGCTCGTGGCGCACAAGTACGTGACGGACCTTGACCGAATCGAAGAGCGGGTCGTACACAGGCAGCACGGCACCGCCGGGGATGCCGAATACCGTGTCGACCTCGAGCTCTTCGAGGGCGCGAACGACAGACTGCGCGCCCGTTACCCGCTCCGGGGGGAGCTGGCGACGGGTAGCCGTCTGCGATGCGGCAGCCGCGGTAGTCGGGCTCGGTGTCCCTGACTTGCGCGGCGTGGGTTGAGGCCGTGCTGTTGGTGCGCTCACTGGGAAATCCTCTGATTTGGCTCCGGGCAACAAAAAACCCCCGTCAGCATCTGCTGAGCGAGGGTGGCGCGTCGTTATCTGGTGAGTTGAAAATTATCGACTCAGGCGACGACGCGCCGGTCGATTACGAGCAACTCATTCTGTTTCACGCACTCGACAGTAGAGGCGCTAGTCGCGAACGGCAAACTTGGTGAGTCAACCGTCCCAGAATCTGAGATACATCGGCTGCAATGCGAAGATGTAGAGGTGTCAACTTCGCAGCAGCCCGTGCCACCGGTTCAATCATCCCACACGCCGAAACCACTTCGGCACGTCATCCGCATTTCGCAGCTCGCCTACATGGCGTGCGCCTTCCTGCTCTTCGCGGTCAGCTTCCCGATCTTCGGCTGGCCCGCAGCATTCAGCTGGTTGCTGATCCTGCCGATCATCGCCGTCTACTTCGTCGCCCGAGTCCGCACCACCGTCAGCCCCGACGGCCTCGAGGTTCGTTCGATGTTCTCCAGCCGCACGCTGAGCTGGGACGAGGTCAAGGGCTTCCGTTTCCCGAAGCGCAGCTGGGCCCGCGCCGAACTGACCGACGGAACAGAGGTGACACTGCCAGCCGTCAGCTTTGTCCGGCTCCCCGAAATTGCGATCGCCAGCGGTGGTCGCATCACCGATCCCTACGCGGCAGCGGCAGACGCCTTCGACGCCGAAGAAGCGGAACGGGCCGAACAGTCCGCAAGCGGCAGCGCCCTTGAGCCCGAATCCGAATCCGAGCCGTCGAACGACCAGCCCGAATCAGAACAGAAGTAGCACGCGAGTAGCGTTGAATCGCCCTCGCTTCAATTCTTTTCGCCGCGTAAGCACACAGCCCTGTTGTTCGCGCAGCAGAAGTAGATCAGCAACGATCACATAAGGAACACGCCCATGCCCCCGTTGAGGTCACGCACCACCACCGTCGGACGTAATGCTGCCGGAGCCCGATCCCTGTGGCGCGCCACAGGAATGACGGATTCCGACTTCGGTAAGCCGATCGTCGCCGTAGCGAACTCGTACACCCAGTTCGTACCCGGCCACGTGCATCTCAAGAACGTGGGCGAGATCGTTGCCGAGGCCATTCGTGAGGCCGGCGGCGTCGCTCGTGAGTTCCACACCATCGCCGTCGACGACGGTATCGCCATGGGCCACGGCGGAATGCTCTACTCACTCCCGAGCCGCGAGATCATCGCCGACTCGGTCGAGTACATGGCAAACGCCCACACGGCCGACGCATTGGTGTGTATCTCCAACTGCGACAAGATCACTCCCGGCATGCTCAACGCCGCGATGCGTCTGAACATCCCGACGGTCTTCGTGTCCGGCGGACCGATGGAGGCCGGTAAGGCAGTGGTTGTCGGCGGCGTGGCCCAGGCCCCCACCGACCTCATCACCGCAATTTCCGCCTCCGCCAACGACGCCGTGTCGGAAGAAGGCCTCGACGAGGTCGAGCGCAGTGCGTGCCCGACATGTGGATCCTGCTCGGGCATGTTCACGGCCAACTCCATGAACTGCCTCACCGAGGCCCTCGGTCTCGCGTTGCCGGGCAACGGCTCCACGCTGGCAACCCACAAGGCACGTCACGCACTCTTCTCTCGCGCAGGCACCACCGTGGTCGAGGCTGCCCTGAAGTACTACCGCGACGGCGACGAGTCGGTTCTGCCGCGCAACATCGCGACCCCGGCAGCGTTCCGCAACGCGATGGCTCTCGACGTCGCCATGGGCGGTTCCACCAACACCGTCCTGCACACGCTGGCAGCGGCGCAAGAAGGCGAGGTCGACTTCGACCTCGACACCATCGACGCGATCAGCCGCAAGGTGCCGTGCCTGTCCAAGGTCTCCCCCAACTCGGACTACCACATGGAAGACGTCCATCGTGCCGGCGGAATCCCCGCGCTGCTCGGTGAGCTTCGCCGCGGCGGACTCCTCGAAACCGACGTCTCGACCGTGCATACCAAGAGCTTCGACCAGTGGCTCGACGACTGGGACATCCGCTCCGGCAAGGCAACAGACGAAGCGATCGAACTGTTCCATGCTGCTCCCGGCGGCGTGCGCACCATCGAACCGTTCTCGACGGACAACCGATGGTCTGCCCTCGACACCGATGCTGCCGGTGGCTGCATCCGCGACGTCGAGAACGCCTACACCGTGGAAGGCGGCCTGGTCGTCCTGCGCGGCAACATCGCCGTCGACGGCGCAATCCTCAAGACGGCCGGCATCGACGAGGAACTGTTCTCGTTCCAGGGCCCGGCTCTGGTCGTCGAGTCGCAGGAAGAAGCCGTCTCGGTGATCCTGCAGAAGAAGATCAAGGCCGGCGACGTCCTGGTCGTGCGTTACGAAGGACCAAAGGGCGGACCGGGCATGCAGGAAATGCTGCACCCCACCGCCTTCCTCAAGGGCGCAGGCCTCGGCAAGGAATGCGCGTTGATCACCGACGGCCGCTTCTCCGGTGGCACGTCCGGTCTGTCCATCGGCCACATCTCCCCCGAGGCTGCTGCCGGCGGAGTTATCGGCCTGGTGCAGAACGGCGATCAGGTTCGCATCGACGTCGCGTCCCGCACACTCGAGATCCTGGTCGACGACGACGTCCTCGCCGAGCGTCGCGCCAAGATGGAAGCCTCGGAGCGTCCGTGGCACCCCGTTGACCGTCAGCGCACCGTCACCACCGCCCTGCGCGCCTACGCTGCGCTGGCAACGTCGGCTGACAAGGGCGCGGTTCGGTACGTCCCGTAGATAGCAGAAGCTAGCGAAGATCCCCGGCAGCGTTGATAACGCGGCCGGGGATCTTCTGTTTCACCGCACTACGTGCAGGGGTAACTGCCTGCTCACAAGCGAACTCGTAAGCGTGGCCGGTATGCGCTCGAGCACTCCCCCGGCGAAAGCGTCGTAGAGCGGCAGCGATTCGAGATGCACGTAGCCGATGTGACAGTCACACATCGTTTTTGGACATTCTCGTGCGGTCAGTGTTTGTTCGAGGCTGCCGTCGTACAGATTCCCGATCACCTCGGGGACAAAATGGCACCGCCGAATAGTGCCGTCACCGTCGACGGAGATGACGGATTCTCCGGTTCTGCAAGCTTTTCCGACGCTCGGATGCGGGTTCCGGCTGTAGGGAAAAAGCGGGTCCAGTTCGGTCCAGACCTGCGCTTCATCGTCCGAATACACTCGCCCCTCGGCCGCATTCACCCACAGGTAGACATTCTCGGGTAGTTTCTGCCGCAGCTCACGGGCCAGATCGAGATGCTCCGGGAATCCGACGACCCCCACCGAATAGCGGATGCCACCGCCGTCGAGTTCCCGGCATTTCGCAACAAATTTCTCGAGCGAGATCTGCCCCGGATGAAATGTGCACCACAGCGCCAGCGTCGACGGGTCTGCGTCGGCAAGCCACGTGGTGCGAGCGCTGAGATTGGTTTGTATCGCAACCCGTTCGACGTGAGGCAACCAACTCAGTTCCGCGAGAGTGCGCCGATACCAGGACCGCACCAGTGCCTCACCCCACGGCGTGAACAGCACGGACAACCGTAGATCCGTCCGCTCGGCCACCCAAGCTGCAAACCGTTCCAATGATGCTCTGTCCGCGCGTAATTCGGCTGGCGGATCACGGCGTTTCGCGAACGGGCAGTACGGGCAGTCGTAATTACAACTCGCCAACGGACCGCGGTAGAGAATCGACAACGAGGAGTTCATTTGGCCTCGTACTCTGCCATGTCCCGGTGGACACTCGCTGAGAACAACGCCGGGCCGATCGCGTCGGAGTGCGCCAGACCTTCGGGCGAGAGTTTCAGTCGATCGGACTGTAGATCACCCGCCAACCACCCGGCCGCTTCGAAGGCCTTCAATTCCTCCGGAAAATCGTCGGTAGGTAGTGTTCCGAACCGCGCGAGATAGTCGGACACATCCATCCCTTCGGCCTGAAGCACCGACTGCACGAGATGCCTGCGACGCGTCTCATCGGGAGTCATGAATCGACCGACTTCCGCGTAGGCGAACTCGTCGGCCGGCCGGGCGATGAACGTGTCGATGATCCCGCGGATCTCCCGCATGTCCACCGCGTAATCGAACGAATAGTGAAGGTCAGCGGTGTACGAGCGTGCGCCGCACCCCAATCCGATCATGCCGTCGGTCTGGCACGCGTAGTCGGCCGCCCCGTCGATGACCGCGCCCTCGCGCTGGAACATACGCATCGAGACTTGCCGATACCCGGCCTGCTCTAGGTAGTCGCGGCCGAACCGATACAAGCGCAGACGCCGCTCGTCCCACTCGGCATCGGATTCCGTGACCGCTGTTTTCTTGCCCAAACCCGTGAGCGCTCGAACGTAGAGCGGATACAGATACAGCTCCTCCGGTTCCCACGCCAACGCCGCGTCGAGGGATTGCCGCCAGGTCTGCTCGGTCTGACCGTCGATGCCGTAGATGAGATCGATGTTGAGCACGGGAATTCGAGCGTCCCGGATCCGCCCGAGCGCGGCGTCGACATCGGCCCGCTTCTGCGGCCGCGCTGCCGCCCTCGCCTCGGAGTCGATGAAGCTCTGCACTCCCAGACTCAGGCGAGTAGTTCCGCGGGATGCCAGCACGGACATCCGGTCGGCGGTTACCGTCGACGGCGACGCCTCCACCGAGAACGGAACAGACGAAAGATCCGCGCCCATGCGGAGTTCCGCGATGTCGCACAATCTGTCGAGTTCGGAGGCATCGAGAAAGGTCGGGGTGCCGCCGCCGAAGGCCACGGCGTCGTAGTGAGTTCCGTCGCCGACAGCGTCCGACACAACACGTGCTTGGCGCTCGAGTGCGTCGAGGTATGCGGTGGTCATCTCACCCGGCGCGCCGATACGAGTGAACAAATTGCAGAATCCGCAGCGAACCTCGCAGAACGGAATATGTAGGTACAGCGACAGTGCGTCTTTCGGCTCTGACGCCCACAATTTCTGCAACGACGGGCGATGCTGTAGCGGCCGGTACGCCGTCTTGTGCGGATACGCATAAACGTAATTTTGGTACGGACGTACCGTAACTGCGAGACTCATTGCTGTGGCCCTTCCACGAAGAAATGTGCATAGGGAACTGTCCACACGCTGTCGTGACCCAGCCGGTGCCCGGTCCAACCGTCGTCGCCGTACGCTGTGCCGTGATCGGAACAGACGATGGCAAAGCACCGCCGCCGTGAACTCATGGCCTGCAGCAGTCGTGCGATATGGCGGTCGATGTATTCGAGTGCGGCAGCATGGGACTGGAGGGTGTCTCCCGACTCGGCGCTAGCACCTGCAAGGTGGAACCAATTGGGTTGATGCAGCGCAGCGGCATTGACGAACAGGAAAAGCTTCTGGTCCGGTTCGAGACCGGCCACCACCGTCTCGGCACACTCGACTTGCGCTGCGAAGGATTCCGGAGAGGTCACACCGAAGCGCGATTCCCAATAGCTCTCGTCGAACATCGAGGGCATCACCGAACCTAGGGGCGCGGCTTTGTTGAAGAACCCGACCCCGCCGATACACACAGTGCGGTAGCCGACCTGCCGCAGACCGTCCACCACATTGGGGCCCTCGAACACAAACGTTCCGTCGGCGGTGGATTCACTCCCGGCGAATCGAGCAGCGAACAATCGAGGGTGCGGACCCTGGCTGGCCGGGGTCGGGAGAAAGCCGGCAAAAATCGCCTGATGAGAGGCGTAGGTGAAACTTCCCGGGGCATGGCGCTTTTCCCACCGTCCCCCGGGGAGGTACGACGCGAGAGTGGGAATGCGCCCACTCGCGGCCAGTTCGCAGGCGACGTCGTAGCGGAGCGTGTCCAACGTGAGCAACAGGATGTCGTCCTGCCCGACGACCTCATTCATGTCGGGGTAGCTCGTGTCGACGTCGTTCATGTCGACGTCGTTCATGTCACGGTTGTTCACCGGGCATACTCCACGTTTTCCGATTTCTGTAGCGAATCTACTTGTGCTTGATACGTAGTCATTCCCTCGGCGGGGCTTCCGGGCAGACCGGTAAGCCCCGGCAGGAGATCTCCGAACGCATTGACCTCCCCCACCGTGAAGCGTCGCCACCCGACGCCGGGCAAGACGTCGATTCCGACATGGGGTGCCGCCGGAAAACACGCTGCTGCCCGCTCACTCAATTCCAGAAGCTGTGACCAGTTCTCACCTGCAACAGTCATCGCGTCGACGAGTGCACCGCGGGTACCGCCAAGATGCAGATTGGTAAGCGGAGAAGCGCTGGTCCGCACTACGGCATGGGTGGCAACACCCCCGACAACCACCACACGAACGTCGGCGGTGCGTCCGCCGAGCGATGCTTTGGGTATCCACACTTCGACATGAAGTCCGTCGGGCGCGAGCCGATCGACAATTGACGCGATGGCAGCCCTCGTTCGATATGTGCGCACTCGAAGTGAGTTGTGCAGCGCACCATCAGCACTCACTTCCACCGACGTGACGGCCCGGACCTGCCCGCGCGGACCCCATTGCAGCGCAATCACTCCCGACGCCGACGAGCCGTGAGCAAGCTTGACGAACACTCGTGGCATGTGTGCGTCGGCTGCTAGTTGCTCGAGTTCGGCGTAGCTTCGGGGCGCAGTCTCCAACGCCGCGGGGACCCGTACCCCGGCAGCGTCGAGGTGGCGATGGCAGCGCCGTTTGTCGAACATCATCGCGATCTCGTTCGCATCACCGAGAACCCGAGCACCGACGCGATCTGCTCGATCGGTAATCTCGCGAATCTCGGTAGTGAATCGTCGATACCACTTGCCGGTGCCCTCAACCCGTGTCGACTCGTCCGTACCGCGAAGGTATCGGTCCACCACGGAATCTTCTCCGGGCGAATCGATTCGAACGATCTCGCCAGCGTCGAAACCATAATCTCGACCGATAATCTCACGCCAACCCAGAACACGCGGAGTCGGCAATCCCGCTGCCGTGACCGCGTCGACAAACCCGGAAACTCGACGATTGCCCGTAACCCCGATAACTACGAACCGCGAATGGAAAGGCGGCGACGAGGGATTACTCGGAGACTGCAACATATCGACAGATCTCATCGTCGTACTCATCCGCGTCGGTCTGCTCGGACAGATCGACCCGAACTCCCAATTCGGCGCAATGCCGGGTCAATTCCGTGATCGCGGCATCACTGAGAAAATGGTAGTGCAGGTCGAGAAACTCGAGACCCTTGAAAGAACTGGTGCCGAGAAGCGCTTGGGCGCCGTCATCCGAGAGCGTGCCCATCGAAAGATCCACCGTGGTGAGCTGCCCGAGAATCGGGGCAGTAACAATCGCCTTGGCGATATCGTCCTGAATCTCGCTGTTACGCAGACCCAGGTGCCGCAACGACGGCAATTTCGTACCGCCGAGAATGACAGCCAGATCCTCGATGGTCGCGTCTCCCCCGTAATTGTCTGTCCCGAGCCACAGATCGAGAAACTCGAGCGCCGGGAAGTTACTAGAGGACACACCGTGGACAACTGCGGCGGGCAGTCCACCCGACTCGACGGTCAATCGACGTAGCGCACTATGACTGGTTTCTGGGAACTGCAATTCCGTGCCACCACGAATGCCGAACTCGACCAACTCCGGAAACGCGCCGAGTACAGGAGTGACGTCGGATTGCTGAATCCAGGAAATCTCCTGCTGCTCCTGTGTGATGTCCGCGAGAAATAGCGCCCGCAGCGACGTCAACCGGTGACGTTGCTCGACAACCAGTTCCACGATCGACGACGAGTTGACCTCGTACGACTCACCCCACTGGCCGATGATCAGAGCCTGCACCGCCGACAGGTCCACCTTCTCGACAAACCGTGCCCAGGCCTCGGAAAACTCTTCCGAGTCATCCGAATACGGTTCCACCGAGATGCGCCACGCCACAGCACCCGCAGCGGGCAGTGCTGAATCAGTCGCCCCCGCAGCTGGGAAGTCGAAAGCCGGAAGCCCGTGCAACGCGTCGAGATGGGCCTGGATCATCACGATCTCCTTCAAGTCGGGTACCGCGAGCGTCGCGGTTGATCGCTTATTGATAGCAAGACCGACCGACAGGTACTGAAATGACGCGACACGACGCGCGGAGAGACTGACCGGAATGCGCTGCTGCTGCGGACAATTCGGACGCATTAGTACGAAATGTGCGTGATCGAATTCACTTCCCGTAGTGTGCACGGAGCCAGCTGATCAAAACAGATATGTACGGGGGGTTGATGGCGAGTGAAGTGATCATTTTATTTAGTTCAGTGGCCGCGACTTGCGCACTGCGCTCACCAATGGTTCCCTCATCTAGTCGATGAGACCCACATCACATTCGACAACTGTCAGCCACCTCCCGTCCCCCACAAGGTCGCCGGGAATCAATCAAGGAGCAATACATGCCCGGAGTCGGCATATGGCGCACCAAATCCGTCGAGCAATCGATCGCGGACACCGACGAGCCTGAAACCAAGCTCAAAAAGGAACTGACCGCGAAGGACCTCACGGTCTTCGGCGTCGCCGTTGTCATCGGCGCAGGTATCTTCACCCTCACCGCCAGAACAGCCGGCAACGTAGCGGGCCCCTCGATCTCACTGGCCTTTGTTCTTGCAGCCATCGCGTGTGCACTTGCAGCCCTCTGTTACGCAGAGTTTGCCTCGACGGTCCCCGTCGCCGGCAGCGCGTACACGTTCTCGTATGCAACCTTCGGCGAATTCGCAGCCTGGATCATCGGCTGGGACCTGATCCTCGAATTTGCACTTGCCTCCGCCGTAGTCGGCAAGGGGTGGTCGCTCTATCTCGGCAATGTGATCGGGGCGAGCGGAAGCACCACAGCTCACATCGGATCCATCAGCTTCGACTGGGGCGCACTGCTCATCATCGGAGCGATCACACTTATTCTCGCGATCGGCACCAAGGTTTCGTCCCGAGTCTCTGCCGTCATCACCGCGATCAAGATCGCAGTTGTTCTCCTTGTCATCGTCGTCGGTGCGTTCTACATCAAGAAAGAGAACTACTCGCCCTTCATCCCGCCCGCCGAAGGCGCTGAGAGCACGGCTAGCGGAATTCACCAGACGCTGTTCTCCTGGCTGACCGGAGCCGGCGGAAGCAGTTACGGCGCATACGGTCTCCTTGCCGCTGCCAGCCTGGTCTTCTTTGCCTTCATCGGGTTCGACGTCGTCGCTACCACCGCCGAAGAGACGAAGAACCCCCAGAAGTCGCTGCCGCGCGGAATCTTCGGCTCGCTCGCGATCGTGACCGTCCTGTACGTCGCTGTCACCCTGGTTCTGACCGGCATGGTCAAGTACACCGAACTCAAGGACGGTAGCCCGCTCGTCGGCGACTCGAGTGCCACGCTCGCCACCGCCTTCGAAGCCAACGGAATCGGATGGGCACAAACTGCCATCAACTTCGGCGGCCTCGCCGGCCTGACCACTGTTGTCATGGTCATGATGCTCGGCCAGACCCGCGTCCTGTTTGCCATGTCACGTGACGGCCTGATGCCCAGGAAGCTTGCCAAGACCACCAGCAAGGGCATCCCGCTGCGCATCACGCTGATCGTCGGCGGCATCGTCGCAGTGCTCGCTGCCTTCTTCCCCATGGGAACTCTCGAAGAGATGGTCAACATCGGCACGCTGTTCGCCTTTGTGCTCGTCTGCGTCGGCGTGATCGTGCTTCGCCGCACCCGTCCCGATCTGCCGCGCGGATTCCGCGTGCCGTGGGTGCCGTTCGTTCCGATTCTCGCGGTTCTCGCCTGCGGTTGGCTCATGCTCAACCTGTCGGTCGAAACCTGGATTCGATTTGTGGTCTGGATGGCGATCGGCGTTGTCGTGTACTTCGCGTACGGTCACCGCAAATCGGTACTCGGTCGCAAGCTGAAGGACGGCACGGCGATCCCGGCCGCCAATGCCGCACCGGTGCTCGTCAAGGATTGATCAACCCAGATCGACAAACAGCAGCCGCCCGCCTTCCTTTTCGGAGAGGCGGGCGGCTGTTTTTCTACATCGGATCAGATGAGCGGGTTCGCCCCGTTCAGGAAAATCCACGTGCACACGCCGGCACCGATACCCAGAATCAGCACAACCAACGAACCGATGAAGGGCCGCTTCGCCCAGCCTCGGCGGCCGTCCAGCGCGATTCGCCCTGGTCCCGTGAGGATGATCACACCAGCGCAGATCCCCAAGAGCATCTCGTACTCGGTTCCGTTTGGCGCAAAGTACTCGAGACCTGGCTCAGCCAACTGACGAAGCGCCCATGCATTGATCATTACGGCCAGCACCGACGCCGCGGCAATCGGAGTCAACAGACCCAAAATCAGCAGTGCGCCACCAGCCACCTCGCCGACCGCACCCAAAATTGCCAACAACTTGGCCTGTTCGAATCCCGCTTCGGCCAACATCGTTTCGAAGCCGCCCAGCCCCGGGCCGTTCCACAAACCCGTCAGCTTCTGTAATCCGTGTACCAACGCGGTGCCGCCCACCGCCAACCGGAGCGCCAAAAGACCGAGATCCAGTGTTCCTCGGCTCGGCCGCGGATCTTCGGCCACCGGAATCGGGTCTGCGACCGCGACCGGATCGGCCGGCATCTCGTACGCGGTATCGCGTGTGAGCACCTCAGTCGGTTTATCAAGTAACCCCGGACGATATGCCGGGATTTGTTCGGTCACGGAATTTGCTTGCGCTGAACCGAAATCGAGATCGTCGTCGGTTCGCGGCAACGAATTGCGGGCATTCACCGGAGGAAACTGCTCCGTCGGTGAGTCGTAAGGACTGGACACTTTGCCCGTCGCCACGCCGGGTTCCGACAGTTCGCTGGGGTCTTTTCGCTCGTCAGTCACGTAGGAGAGCCTAAAGCGGTGACACGACGAGGTCGGGGAACCTACTCCGGCGTGGCGGCGCAGGGCATCGGTTACGTAACGTCTTCACCATGACTACGGGTGGACGCAACACGTCGCGCAGAACACGACGCGCCGCATCGGCAACCTTGGCACTCGCCTTCGCTGCGTCCATCCTTTCCGGTTGCGCCGACTTCGACGAATCGACGGCAAGCCCTTTCACTCCGGAACCGACCATCCAATCGAACGCGGAAGTTGCGCCGCAGAACCCGCAACCCTCGACAACTACCGCTCCGCCCGTAGCACCCAGCGGCCCCCTCGGCCCGTGTGTGGATGCCGACCCGGCGGTCATCGCAACGTGCCTCGACACCACCGGTGGACTGCTCACCCTGCCAGACGGAAACTCAGGTCTGGTTGCCGAACGCCGGACCGGCCGGATCCTGCAGGTCGCCCCCGGCCAAATCCCCGTCGAGGTCGCCAAGATCGACGTCGACGGAAGTGCTGACGGCGGACTACTCGATATTGCCCTGTCCCCTACCTTCGTCGAAGACAACCTGATCTACGCGTACGTCACGACGGGCTCAGACAATCGTGTGGTCCGCATTGCGCCGGGCGACACCGCAAAGGTAGTCCTCGGAGGAATTCCTCGGGGCGCCAACGGGAACCGAGGTTCCCTCGAGTTTGCCGCACCCGATCAACTCATGGTCCTGACCGGAGATGCCGGAAATCCAGCTGCTGCAAACGATCCCGCATCACTGGCCGGCAAGCTGCTTCGTGTTCGATCCCTCGCCCCCAATGCCACTCCCCCGCGCCCCGACGTTGTCCTGTCAGGTATCGGTAATGGCGGTGGCGTGTGCGTGGAACCCGGCATCGCGACGTGGGTCACCGATCGCACCGCACTGGAGGATCGCCTCCAACGGGTAGGTGCAGACGGTACCGTGACCGCTCCGGCTTGGACGTGGCCCGACCGCCCGGGAGTAGGCGGCTGCGTGGCAGTACAAGGCGTTGTTGCAGTGGCTTTGGGCGCGGGTAAAGCCGTGGCTTCACTGGCAACCGACCCCGGTACCGGCGCCATCACCACACCGCCGGGTGCTGTTGCCAAGGATACTTACGGTCAACTCGAAGGCCTGGCGTTGGGCGCGGACGGATTGCTGTGGGTCAGCACCGTCAACAAGTCGGCGGGCGAACCTGGCCCGAATGACGACAAGGTAGTGAAGATTCCCATGCCCAGCGGCGGCGGCGGAGTCGACTGATACTCGTCAAAAGCTAAGCCGCCCTGAAGTTTCCAGTCAGCATTCAGACTTTTCCGACTGATTTTCAGGAGCCCTCCCAATCGAACAGGATTTCGATTACGGTGGGGGAATGTTCGATCCAGGGGTGGGAAGTTTCGGTATCTCGGCACAGCTGAGTGGTACCGAAACTGATTGCGCCCTCGTTGATTTGATGGCCGAATTGCATTCGTGCGAGGCGATGTTGGTCGAGCGGAAACTGGCCGTGGTGGCGGAGTTCTTCACCCGCCGCAGCGCCGAGCATGTCGAGGGTGGCACGTGGACGTCGTCGGCGCACGAGCTCGCCGAATCCGAGGTCGGCGCGGTCTTGACGATGGGCCGTGCTGCGGCCGGGAAGCTCATCGGGTTGGGTTTTGCTTTGAAGACGCGGTTGCATCGCACGCGGGCCGCGATGGCCCGCGGTGAACTCGACTTCTACCGGGTCTCGTTGATCGAGTCGGCGACCGCGAATGTCAGTGACGAGCTGATCGACGAGGTCGAACGCTTGCTGCTCGAGCAGGTGTTGGCTCCACCGGTGGACGGTGGTATCGGGTTGACGGGTCGCCGGTTGACGGCGGCGATCGACCGGATCGTGGCCCGCGTCGATCCGGAAGGGATGCGGGAACGCCGCCGCCGCGCGCTCGCCGATCGATTTGTGTGGGTCAGTGCCGCCGAGGACGGCATGGCTCGCATCCTGGGCAGTATCCCGGCGGAGCAGGCCCGCGCGTTCGACGGCCGGTTGCGGGAATTGGCCATGTCGGTGTGCCGCCATGATTCCCGTACGTACGAGCAGCGCCGAGCCGATGCCTTGGGCGCGTTGGTGAGTGGTTCGACGGTGTTGGTATGCGACTGCGACCGCGCCGATTGCCCGCAGGACCGTAGTGGTTTGGTGATCATGCGCCGGCCGTTGGTACATGTCGTAGTACACGATTCCACCCTGAGCCCAGGATCGAACGAACCTGCACATCTCGACGGCTTTGGCGTCATCAGCGCCGAACATGCCCGCGACATCGCAAAAGACGCAGACGTTCGAGAAGTACGAGTACCGGAAACACCTGATCCCGCCTCGGCATCGGTGTACCGCCCCGGCGCGGCACTCGACACGTGGCTGCGGGTCAGCGAGGGAAGCTGCCAATGGCCGCACTGCGATGTCCCGGCCTGGAACTGCGACCTCGACCACAACGATCCGTTCAACCACACCGACCCCGCGAGCGGCGGGAAGACCGTTGCTTCGAACCTGAGCGCGTTCTGCCGCAACCATCACCGCCTCAAGCATTCCGGGAAGTGGCAGCTCGCCCCGAATCCGGACCGCAGCGTCACTCTGACTTCGCAGACCGGCCATTGCTACCGCACCAGAGCTGCCGGACTACTCGCCGGGATGCAGGAACCACCGCCACCGGAAGGCGGCACCAGACGACGGACACGACTGGAGAACAAAGCTGCCCGCATCCGAAGCGAACGCAAACACCGCCGCGTCAAGATTCAAACCGGGCGGCGAAGAATGCGGAACGCAAACGCCGCCAAACCTTCCCGATCTCCACACCCCGACAGCATGTGCCCCGAAAGCGCACACCTAGCAAACACATCGACTACGGCAACGACCCACCACCGTTCTGAACAGACTCACCGATCCCGTGACCGAACATGCGCTGACGCGTACCCTTTTGTTAGCGGGACTAATCACCACGCTGCCAGGGCCCGTTGACCAACCACGACAGCGCAGTCGGGACAAAGGAGTCGGAATGAAGGCAATCCAGTACACGAGAATCGGCGCTGAACCCGAACTCACGGAGATTCCCAAACCCGAACCTGGTCCAGGTGAAGTGCTCCTGGAAGTGACCGCAGCCGGCGTCTGCCACTCGGACGACTTCATCATGAGCCTGCCGGAAGAGCAGTACAGTTACGGCCTGCCGCTCACTCTCGGCCACGAAGGTGCCGGCCGTGTCGCAGCGGTTGGCGACGGCGTCGAAGGTCTCGACATCGGAACCAACGTCGTGGTCTACGGCCCGTGGGGCTGCGGAAATTGCTGGCACTGCTCACAGGGACTCGAAAACTACTGTTCTCGCGCAGAGGAACTCGGTATTCGCCCTCCCGGACTGGGCGCCCCCGGCGCGCTGGCCGAGTTCATGATCGTCGACTCTCCTCGCCACCTTGTCCCGATCGGTGACCTCGACCCGGTCAAGACAGTGCCGTTGACCGACGCAGGCTTGACGCCGTATCACGCGATCAAACGGTCTCTGCCAAAACTTCGCGGAGGCTCGTACGCCATTGTCATCGGAACCGGCGGCCTCGGCCACGTTGCCATTCAACTCCTCCGCCACCTCTCGGCGGCTACCGTTATCGCACTGGACGTGAGCGCGGACAAGCTCGAACTGGCAACCAAGGTGGGCGCTCACGAAGTTGTCCTGTCCGACAAGAACGCGGCCGAGAACGTCCGCAAGATCACCGGAAGTCAGGGCGCCGCACTGGTTCTCGACTTCGTCGGCTATCAGCCCACCATCGACACCGCGATGGCGGTTGCCGGCGTCGGATCGGACGTCACGATCGTCGGGATCGGCGACAGCCAGGCGCACGCCAAAGTTGGATTCTTCCAAAGTCCTTACGAGGCTTCGGTGACAGTTCCGTACTGGGGCGCCCGCAACGAGTTGATCGAATTGATCGACCTCGCGCACGCCGGCATTTTCGACATCGCGGTCGAGACCTTCAGTCTCGACAACGGAGCGGAAGCGTATCGACGCTTGGCCGCCGGAACGCTCAGCGGCCGCGCGGTTGTGGTCCCTGGCTTGTAGATCGACAGCGGTAAACCACTGATGCCCAGCCGAATTCGATTCGGCTGGGCATCAGTGCTCAGTACTGAGTGTGCGACAGACTAGCTGCACGCCTCCAGAACAAGTTCCTTCACCCGTGCCGCGTCAGCCTGGCCGCGGGTAGCCTTCATGACGTCGCCGACAATCTTTCCGGCGGCCTGCACCTTGCCGCTGCGGATCTTGTCTGCGATATCGGGGTTGGCAGCGAGTGCCTCGTCGACAGCAGCCTTGAGCTTGGTCTCGTCACGCTCGACAACCAATTCGGGATGTGCCGCCAGAACCTGCTCGGGATCACCCTCACCGTCGAGAACATGGTCCACGACCTGACGGGCGACCTTGTTGTTGAGCTTGCCGCTGTCGATGAGAGCAACAACCTGCGCGACCTGGGACGGCGTAATCGGCAGTGCGCCGAGTTCAACTCCGCGAGTGTTGGCCTGCTGTGACAGGTACGACAACCACCAGGATCGGGCGGCTTCTGGCGAAGCGCCGGCTTCGGTGGTGGCGATGACCAGGTCGATGGCACCGGCGTTGACGAGGTCGCGCATGACCTCGTCGGAGATCCCCCAGTCCTTCTGGATCCGCGCACGGCGGATCCAGGGCAGCTCGGGCAAGGTGGCGCGCAGTTCTTCGACCCACTCGGCGCTGGGGGCAACGGGTTCGAGGTCGGGTTCCGGGAAGTAGCGGTAGTCTTCCGCGGTTTCCTTACGTCGACCAGCGGAGGTGGTGCCGTCGGCTTCCTGGAAGTGACGCGTCTCCTGGATAACCTCGATACCGGCGTCGAGCACTGCCGCCTGACGACGCATCTCGTAGCGAACTGCGACCTCGACGCTCTTGAGGGAGTTGACGTTCTTGGTCTCGGTGCGGGTACCCAGTTCGGTGGAACCGATCGGCATCAGCGAGATGTTGGCGTCGCAGCGCATCGAACCCTGGTCCATGCGGACGTCGGAGACGTCGAGGGACTTCAGCAGATCACGAAGCGCCGTGACGTACGCGCGAGCGACCTCGGGGGCGCGCTCACCGGCACCGTGGATGGTCTTGGTGACGATCTCCACCAAGGGAACACCCGCACGGTTGTAGTCGAGCAGCGAATGGCTGGCACCGTGGATACGACCGGTAGCGCCACCCACGTGAAGGGACTTACCGGTGTCCTCTTCCATGTGGGCGCGCTCGATCTCGACGCGCCACGTAGTGCCGTCGTCGAGGACCACGTCGAGGTAGCCCTCGGTTGCGATCGGCTCGTCGTACTGGGAGATCTGGTAGTTCTTGGGCTGATCCGGGTAGAAGTAGTTCTTGCGCGCGAATCGACCCCACGGTGTGATGGAGCAGTTGAGCGCAAGACCGATCCGGATCGCGGATTCGACAGCAGCAGCGTTCACCACTGGCAATGAACCTGGCAGGCCCAGACAGACCGGGCAGACCTGGGTATTGGGTTCGGCACCGAACTCGGTGGGGCACGGGCAGAACATCTTGGTAGCGGTGCCGAGTTCTACGTGCACCTCCATACCCATCACAGGCTCGTACTTGGTCAGCACTTCGTCGTAATCGAGGATGTCGGGCGCATCGACAGCAGTCATGGTGACTAGTTTATGCGCCGTACGCTCAGCCGAAGAATGCGGCTGCCTCCTCGTAACGCTCCTTGGGCACGGTCTTGAGCTTGCGGGTTGCCTCGGCGAGAGGAACCAGGTCGATGGACGTACCGTGCAGGGCCACCATCTGGCCGAAATCACCACGATGAGCTGCGTCGGTGGCGTGGACGCCGAAGCGGGTGGCGAGGATCCGGTCGTGTGGTGTCGGGGTACCACCACGCTGGATATGGCCGAGAACGGTCGTACGGACTTCCTTGCCGATACGGCGCTCGATTTCGTTGCCCAACTGCTGCGCGACGCCGGTGAAGATCTTGTGTCCGAACTCGTCGATGCCGCCTTCACGCAAAGTCATGGAAGCGGGATCGGGCATCGCGCCTTCGGCGACAACGCAGATGAAGTGAGAATCACCACGCTGGAAACGCTTCTTGACCATGGCGCACACTTCGTCGACGTCGAACGGCTGCTCCGGAACCAACGTCAGATGAGCACCGGACGCCAATCCGGCCTGCAGTGCGATCCAGCCGGCATGTCGACCCATGACCTCGACCAGCATGACGCGCTGGTGCGATTCCGCTGTGGTGTGGAGGCGGTCGATCGCGTCGGTGGCAACGGCCAGCGCTGTGTCGAAACCGAATGTGACGTCGGTGCAGTCGATGTCGTTGTCGATTGTCTTGGGCACTCCGATCACCGGAACACCGCTCTCCGCGAGCCAACTGGCCGCGGTGAGTGTGCCTTCACCGCCGATCGGGATCAGGACGTCGATTCCGTTGTCGTCGAGAGTTTGTTTGATCTGATCGAGTCCGGCCCGCAGTTTGTCGGGGTTGACGCGTGCGGTTCCCAGAATGGTTCCGCCGCGCGTGAGGATGCGATTGATGCGGTCGTCGGCCGCGAGGGGAACCTTGCGATCTTCGAGCAGACCACGCCAGCCGTCGCGGAAGCCGACGACGGTACTGCCGTACCGCCCGTCCGACGTGCGAACCACCGCACGGATAACCGCGTTCAACCCTGGGCAATCGCCGCCACCTGTGAGGACTCCGATTCGCATTGTAAAAAGCACCTCTCAACAGTTGGGTGATTGCAGGATCTGCTGTCCATCTTCCCCCAGCAGGCGCGGTGGCGCAGGATTGTCACTTTTCAGATCAAGCCCGGCAATCATCCCGGTGTGACAAGTCCACTTTCGTATGCAACGACAACCGCTTGTGCTCGATCTCGCAGGTCCAGTTTCGAGAGAACCTTGCCGACGTGTGTCTTCACCGTCTGTTCCGCGACAAACAGGTGCTCGGCAATTTCGATGTTCGACAGCCCTCGTGCGATCAGTTCCAGCACTTCACGCTCGCGTGGGGTCAACATGTCGAGAGCGCTGGAACGAACCCGGGTGGGTGTTCTCCTACTCGTCACTTCCTCGATCAACCGCCGTGTCACGGTCGGAGCCAGCAATGCATGCCCTTCGGCGACGACGCGCACCGCCCGAATCAGTTCCTCGGCGGGGGCGTCCTTGAGCATGAAACCACTCGCCCCGATCCGCAGAGCCTCGTAGACGTAGTCATCGATGTCGAAAGTCGTGAGCATGAGGACCCGAACCGGTGGCTCCCCACCCGTTGCCAGAATCTGGCGCGCTGCATCGAGGCCGTTCATCTCCGGCATCCGCACGTCCATCAACACGACGTCGGGGCGCAGGCGCGCTACTTCGGCAACCGCAACCCTGCCGTCGGGGGCATCTCCGATGACGCTGATATCGGGTTGCGCGGCGAGCAGGGCTCCGAATCCCTGTCTGACCATTGCCTGATCGTCGGCGATGAATACTGTGATGGGCACTCCGACAGCCTAGGCGGCGACCGTCGGCAATATAGCGCGGACCTCGAACCCGCCGCCCGCCAGCAGTTGCGTGTCAACCATTCCGCCGACGGCGGACGCACGCTCGACCATCCCGCGGATTCCATTGCCACCGGCGGTATCCGAAGACTTGGCGACACTGGAAGTCGGGACACCGCCACCCGCCGGCGGTCCGTTCACCACCCGAACCTGCGTGGACGCTTGGCCGAACTCGACGGACACCTCGATGGGGCTACCCGGTGCATGCCGGACGGCATTGGTGATCGATTCCTGCACGATGCGATACACGACAAGACCGGTGGACGCCGACACGCGTGTTCGATCACCATCCACGTTCCATACCAACGGAATTCCCGCGCGGGCGCTGCCTGCCAGTAGCTCGTCGAGTTGCAGCGCTCCCGGTTGCGGCGCGACCTGGGTGGCTTCGGCGTCGCTGCGCAGTACACCCAGCAACCCGCGAATCTCGTTGAGCGCAGCGCGCCCCGTGTCACCGATCGAATCGAACTCGGCGCGGATCTCGGGCGTCACGTCGCCGAGTCGGTACGGCGCACTCTGCGCCTGCACCACCACCATCGACATGTGGTGGGCGACAATGTCGTGCAGCTCGCGGGCTATCCTGGCCTTCTCTTCCAACACGGTTCGGCGGGCACGTTCGACTTCATTTACCTCTTCCTGCTTCGCCAACGCACGACGTGAAAGAACAAGCCACCGAATCAGGAAGCAAAAAACCACCAGCGCGGTCAGACCCACCGCCCACCCGGCACCGTCCTGGCCCGGCGTCTCGGCAAAGAACAACAGGACCGTCGAGATCCACGCAACCCCCACCACCGGTACCGCAGCAGTGAGACTGACCGCGGCAAGCAGAGCCATGATCACCATGATGTGAACGACCTGCCAGGGATATTCGTACCCGGGCACGAGATCGAATACGTGTGGAATCACCAACGCCGAGATCGCGGAAACAGCCCATCCCAGAGCGGGATTGATTCGGATCAGGACAAAGGGAAACGCGGCCAACGCAGCCACGAACGGCTGAATCGGCGGTGACACCGCATGCGTCAGGTGCAACGTCGGCCAGGCGACCGTAAAGAGAATCAACGTCACGACAACTACAGCTACGTTCGCGAACTGATCACCGGTCAACCGCCGCGACGCGCGGGTCACACTCGCCTGCGCCACTTTCATCTTTCCTGCCTTCATCACCTGTCCAGCCTAGAAAGCGAACCCTCGAAAGTCGTCATACTGCGGAGTGAGAAACCCCTAACTCCGCAGTATCAGTGGTCCAGGGTTCCTCTCACCCCAGAGCACAGACAAACCACTCTGCGGAGCGATGCTCAGGTGCACCCGCCGTTCATAGCGTCAACTGCATGCGAATCACACGAGCAACGACGCTGCCCCAGCGCAGCGCTATCTGGGCGACACAGCGTAGCGCAACCTGGGCAGCGCTGAGTGTTGTCGCAGCGGCGACGGTCACCATCAGTGCCGCGCCTCGCGACGTGCAAGCGGCAGCGCCGGAGAATCACCTTGCCGCACAGGCCGTTGCAGCGGTCACCAGCTCTGATGCCGCACCAAGCGTGCCGCGCGACTTTGCCGCGTTCTCAGGCTACGAACCCGTCATCGTCGCCGGTCACCTCGCCAATCCGAAGGGTGCCTGCTCGTCCCCCGTTCCCCTTCCCGACGAGTTCGACTCCGCCTGCAAGGCCCACGATCTTGGCTACGACCTGCTCCGCTACGCACGGTTCCACGGCGACGAGCTCGGCCCATGGGCACGGCAAGCACTCGACGGCCAACTCGACCAGAGAATGCACGATGCCTGTGACACGAGGGAATCCCCGGCGTCGCGGTCCTACTGCTTTGCCATGGCCGACATCGCAACCACTGCCGTGAACGGGAATTCGTGGCGTCAGAACTACCTGACGCCGGTTCAGGAATCCGGGTTCGGATACGCCGCCGCTGGTGTGCTCGGCCTCTCCGCACTCGGACTCACCTTCCTTCGGTCACGGCGACCTGCCGCGGCCGGCGCCTACTCGCAGAAAGCCGTTGCAGCATGAGCGTTCTCGATACCGTCCAACCGTCGGTGCTCTCCCGGATCGCAGCGGTCCCGCTCCCCCGCATCTCGGCAACGGTAGCCACGGGTTCGATGGCCGCAGTATCTCTGGCACCCGGCCTGTTGCCGAGAACCGCCGTACTGCAAGGACTCTTCAGCGGTGTGCTCATGGCGGTGGGAATCTTTGTTGCCTGGGCACTGACGACTGCATGGCACGCACTGCCGCTGCGGGCACGATCGGAACGGTTCGACACTCGATCCTGGCGCACCCGAACTGCGATCGTTGCCACCGCCGTTGTTGCGCTGTTCGCTACGTCTGCCAACGGCTGGCAGAACTCACTCCGCGTTGCAATGGGGGCGCCGCCGGTCGGAATTCGCCACTGGATCGAAGTCATCTGCATCGCTGCACTGACCGTACTGATCCTGACCACAATGGCATCCGGCATTCGGAAAGTACTGCACCGCCTGGGTTTTGCCCGCACCATCGGCATAGCAGCGATCTGCGCCTTCGGACTTCAGCTGACCTTCGGCAGCATCGCCACCGCGTCGGCGCAGTCAGTGGAAGGGCAGAAGTTCCTTGCCGCCGGAACCGATTCGGTGCGTGTCTATGCCGATCTCGACTCCGGACCGGACGCAGGATCGCGGGCCAACCACGCGGTGGCCGAACTCGACCGCGTCGGCGGATTTGCTCGTAGCGCCGTCGTTGTAGCCGTCCCCACCGGTTCGGGGTGGATCGACACTCGGGCCGTCGACGGTATCGAGCAGCGATTCGGCAGTGACGTCGCGATCGTCGGTCAGCAGTACTCCGCTGCACCGAGTTGGGCTGCATTTCTGTTCCAACGCTCCGATGCCGAGGAATCGGCGCAGGCAATACTGACCGCGGTCGCCACCCGCATCGCGGAACTTCCCGCCACCGAACGCCCCGACCTCTATCTCTACGGCCAGAGTCTTGGCGCCGTGGGCGGCAGCGCTGCCCTGGCCGAGGCCCTTCCGACGCAGTTGTGCGCCGTCCTCTGGGCCGGACCGCCCGCCGGCGCTACCCGAGTGGACGGGACAACCGTTCTGGCCAACACCTCCGATCCTGTGGTGTGGTGGTCGCCGGCCCTCGCGACGACGCCACCAGACCTGAGCCGCGCGGTCCAGGACGCCCCGATGCCGCAGTGGATTCCGGTGGTCAGTTTCCTTCAGACCAGCGTCGACATGCTCGCCTCCCTCGACGTCCCCGCGGGTCACGGTCACCGATACGGCACCGAGCAGGGCACGCAACTCGGAACCTGCCACTAGAACACAAGCGCCTAGAGTGGGTGCAGTGGCCAAAGGAACGCGCAAGACCAAGACTCGCAGCACCACCCCCGACCGCCGAGACGACGGACCTGTTCCCGGCGTCTTCCCTATCGACACCGGCACGTGTGAACTTGTTCGTGATCAGTACTCGGACACGGGGTGGATTCTGCAGATCAACGGTGTTCCCAGCTCACACATCGATCTGGCCGACCCGAAGACCTTGGACTTCGAGTACATGCGCTGGATCGCCCACCTGGTCGATTCGGAACGCGATCCGAAAGAGCGTCTGCGCGTCCTGCACCTCGGCGGCGGCGCCTGTTCGATGGCTCGGTACATCTGCGCGACGTACCCCGACGCCCGTCAGGTTGTTGTCGAAATCGACGGCGCATTAGCCGAATTGGTTCGCGACTGGTTCGATCTGCCGCGTGCACCACTGCTCCGCATCCGCGTCGGCGAAGCGCGCGCGGTCACGGAAACTCTCACCGATTCGACGCGGGACATCATCATCCGAGATGTCTTTGCGGGCAGCACAACTCCGGTTCCACTGACCACGGCGCAGTTCACCACACACGTACGACGCGTCCTTGCGCCGGGCGGGATTTACCTCGTCAACTGTGGCGACACCCCGGACTTGCAGGGGGCGCGCGCCGAAGCCGCAACTATCGGTGCGCAGTTCGAGCACCTGGCCATCATCGCCGATCCGGCAATGCTCAAGGGCAGGCGCTACGGAAACATGATCATCGCGGGTAGCGACGTTCCGATCGCGCAGTCGCCGGCCCTTGCCCGTGAACTCCTGGGCGGCGGAGTTCCCGCACATGTGTGGGGAGACGCCGAGGTCCGCAAGTTTGCGGCCTCGGCATCCGTCCGAGAAGACTGAAGTCGGCGTTACTCTCCGCCGAACACCCGTTCCACCACAGCTTTTGCCCGTCGCGTGATGCGGAGATAGTTGTCGAGGAACTCCCCCGAGTCATCTCCGTATCCCGCAACCTGCGCCACGGCGGACAGGACGCGTCCCGGTCCTGGCAGTTGATCGGTCGGCTTTCCGCGAACCAGCACAAGGCAATTGCGGGCCTTGGTCGCCGTGATCCACGCATCGCGCAGCAACTCCACGTCGGATTCACTGAGCAACTCGGCTGCACCGATCGCGTCCAGCGTTTCCAGCGTCGATGTGTTGTGCAACGACGCGATCTTGTCGGCGTGACGCAGCTGGATCAGCTGCACGGTCCACTCGATATCGGCCAGTCCGCCGCGACCCAGCTTGGTGTGTGTCGCGGGGTCGGCTCCACGAGGGAGACGTTCGGAATCGACGCGAGCCTTGATTCGGCGAATCTCGCGAACCGCCGTTTCGCTGACGCCGCCCTCTGGATAACGGGTCTTGTCGATCATGTGCAGGAACCGCAGTCCCAGATCGGGATCACCGGCTACCGGGTGGGCGCGAAGCAGTGCCTGAATCTCCCACGCCTGCGCCCATTTTGCGTAGTAGGCGTCGTACGATTCGAGGGTGCGGACCATGGGGCCGTTGCGTCCCTCGGGGCGCAGTCCCGTATCCACCTCGAGCGGCGGATCCGTGCTCGGTGCACCGAGAAGCTTGCGCACCTTGTCCGCAATGCTGTTGGCCCACTTGACCGCAACGGTCTCGTCGACGCCCTCGACGGGCTCGCACACGAACAGAACGTCGGCGTCGGAGCCGTATCCCAGTTCGCCGCCGCCGAGTCGGCCCATGCCGATCACGGAGAACGCCGCAGGGGCGGGCGTTCCCAGTTCGGCAACACTGGCCTTGATCACGGCGGACAGCGACGCGTTGAGTACCGCGGCCCACACCGACGACAGTGCCTTGCACACCGCCGGAACGTCGAGCATTCCCAGAATGTCGGCCGACGCGATGCGCGCCAACTCGTGGCGACGCAACGAACGTGCCGCTGCGACAGCGCGATTGGGGTCACTGTGCCGCGCTGAGGCGGTGAGAATACCGCGCGAGACGTCCTCGGGTACCGGTTCGATCAGACGCGGGCCACTCGGCGAATCCGCATACAGACGAATGACGTCTGGTGCCTTGATCAGCAGATCCGGCAAGTACGCGGAAGAGCCAAGCACCGTCATCAGACGTTCGGCGACGGCAGCCTCGTCGCGAAGCAACCGAAGGAACCAGGTCTGATCGACCAGTGCGTCGGACAAGCGTCGGTACGCCAACAGTCCGGCGTCGGGATCCGGTGTGTCGGCAAGACATTCGAGTAGCGTCGGCAAGAGCAGCGCCTGGATCCGCCCCTTGCGGGACGCTCCCGCAGTCAAGGCCGTGAGGTGACCGAGCGCATTCTCGGGGGCGGTGTATCCCAACGCCGCCAACTGGCGAACGGCAGCTTCCGGCCCGAGAGCCAACGATTCCTTGTCCATCCGCGCCACGGACTCGAGCAGCGGACGGTAGAACAGCTTGGCGTGCAACCGGCGGATTCGATGGGAGTTCCGTTTGATCTCGGCGCGCAACACCCCGAGCGCGTCGAGGCGGCCGTCGGGACGCATGTGCGCGGCGCGGGCCAGCCAACGCAACGCCTCGTCGTCGTCCGGCGGCGGCAACGTGTGGGTGCGCTTGAGCTTCTGCAACTGCAGACGATGCTCGAGGAGACGCAGGAATTCATAGGACGCGGTGAGGTTCGCGGCGTCGTCTCGGCCGACATAACCACCGGCGGCCAGCGCTGTCAGCGCATCGACTGTGCTCTGCACGTGCAGAGTGTCATCGGCGCGGCCGTGCACCAATTGCAGGAGCTGAACGGCAAATTCGACGTCTCGCAAACTTCCGCGACCGAGTTTGAGCTCGCGCTCTCGCATCTCGGGCGGAACCATTTCCTCGACGCGTCGGCGCATGGCCTGCACTTCGGGAACGAAGTCCTCACGTTCGGACGCCGTCCAGACCATCGGGCTCATGGCCTCGGCGTACTGACGCCCGAGTTCCATGTCCCCCGTCATCGGACGGGCCTTCAGAAGAGCCTGGAACTCCCACGTCTTGGCCCACCGCTTGTAGTATGCGATGTGGGAATCGAGTGAACGCACCAGTTCGCCGCGCTTACCCTCGGGGCGGAGCGCAGCATCCACTTCGAAGAACGCGGACGTGCCGATCCTCATCAACTCGCCCGCTACGCGAGAAGCAGTAGCGTCGGCCGGTTCGGCAACAAACACGACGTCGACGTCGGACACGTAGTTCAGTTCGCGCGCACCACATTTGCCCATCGCGATAACCGCAAGGCGGATGGGGCATGTGCCTTCGGGGCACACGGTGGCGATCGCTACCGACAGAGCCGCAGTCAGTGCCGCGTCGGCCAGATCCGAGAGCTGATGCCCGATGGTCTGATACGGAACCACGGGTTCGTTTTCGACGGTGGCCGCCAAATCGCACGCGGCCAGCAACATCAGCTGATCCTTGTACGACTTCCGAAGCGCAACAACCGCGTCCGGACCGGTCATCGCAGCGCGGTACGTCTGCGAGCCTCGGGTTGCGCCCTCGTCCAACGTTGCGCCGACGGCCCCGAGCAGCGCCGTGGTGGCGGCGGCCTTGGTAGGCAGCGATGCGCCGTCGAGAATGCGCCACGCGGACGGATCGGCAACGATGTGATCACCGAATGCCGCCGACGCTCCGATCAGTCCGAGCAGCCGTCCGCGCAGGCTCTTGTCCTTACGCAGCGCGTCGTCGAGGTCACTCCATCCGTCGCCCAGCGAATCCTTGATGCGCACCAACGTGCGCAACGCAAGATCGGCGTTGGCGGAACGCGAGAGTGACCACAGGAGTTCGATGCTCTCCGAGTCCACCCAGCCGAGTTGGCGAAGCTCGTCGGCTGCGGTGTTCTCGACCAACCCGAGCCGGCCCGGCCCGGGTACCACGGATCGTGCGGACGGCGGCTTGACCATCACAGGCCGAGGTAGGTCTTGAGCTCGAACGGCGTCACGTGGCTGCGGTATTCCTCCCATTCACGCCGCTTGTTCCGCAGGAAGAAGTCGAAAACGTGCTCGCCGAGAGCCTCGGCCACCAGCTCCGACTTCTCCATCTCGCGCAGAGCACCGTCGAGGTTGCTCGGCAATTCCTTGTACCCCATGGCGCGACGCTCGGCGGAGGTCAACGACCACACGTCGTCCTCGGCCTCGGGAGGCAAGGTGTAGCCCTTCTCGATGCCGCGCAGACCGGCCGCGAGCAGCACCGCAAACGTCAGGTACGGGTTGCATGCCGAATCTGGGCTGCGGATCTCGACACGACGCGACGACGCCTTGTTCGGCGTGTACATCGGCACGCGGATCAGCGCCGAGCGGTTGGAGGGTCCCCACGACGCTGCCGTCGGAGCCTCGCCGCCGTGGACCAGGCGCTTGTAGGAGTTGACCCACTGGTTCGTGACGGCACTGATCTCGTTGGCGTGCTCGAGAATGCCGGCGATGAATGCCTTGCCGGTCTCCGAGAGCTGCATCGGATCGTCCGGGTTGTGGAACGCGTTCGTGTCGCCTTCGAACAGGCTCATGTGCGTGTGCATCGCCGAACCGGCCTGATCGCTGAACGGCTTGGGCATGAAGCTCGCCCGCACGCCTTCGCCGATCGCGACCTCCTTGACGACGTACCGGAACGTCATCACGTTGTCGGCCATGGACAACGCGTCGGCGTAGCGGAGATCGATCTCCTGCTGCCCGGGAGCGGCCTCGTGATGGCTGAACTCGACCGAGATCCCCATGGACTCGAGAGCGTCGATCGCGTGACGACGGAAGTTGGGAGCCGAATCGTGCACGGCCTGATCGAAGTAGCCACCGGAATCGGCCGGGATCGGCGGAGTGCCGTCCAAGGGACCGTTCTCGAGGAGGAAGAACTCGATCTCGGGATGCACGTAGCAACTGAAGCCCAGGTCACTGGCCTTGCTCAGCTGACGACGCAGCACGTGCCTCGGGTCAGCCCACGACGGCGAACCGTCCGGGTTGGTGATGTCGCAGAACATGCGAGCCGAATGCTGCGCGCCGTCCTTGTGCGCCCACGGCAGGATCTGGAAAGTCGACGCGTCAGGGCGGGCAACGGTGTCCGCTTCGGACACTCGGGCGAATCCCTCGATGGCGGAACCGTCGAAACCGATTCCCTCTTCGAAGGCACCTTCGAGTTCCGCGGGGGCGATCGCCACCGATTTGAGGTAACCGAGAACGTCGGTGAACCACAAGCGGACGAACCGAATGTCGCGCTCTTCCAGGGTACGAAGCACGAATTCTTTTTGGCGATCCATGCACGCGAGAGTAAGCAAGCCACGTTAAATCTGTGTTACATCAGCGGCACGAGTTACCCGAGTGATGCGTCACTCTCACATAGCCCCTGCATGCGGGCCTACAGGCGCTAACATGTCAGGCCGTCCTCCGGGACCTTCAGGTAGACGAGGTAGTTGACGACCGCGTCGTCGACGCACGGTTCGCCGTCCAGAACAACGGTGTGCTGTGTTCCCTCGAACGTGATGAGCGCGGCCCCGAGTTGCTTCGCGAGATCCACGCCGGCCTGATACGGAGTAGCCGGATCCTGCGTCGTCGACACGACGACCAGCGTCGGGAGGCCGGCATCGGCCAGAGCCTGCGGATCGAGCTCATGCGGACTGCCCGTCGCCGGGACCGGCCAGAACGCACACAGATCCAGCGGCGCCTGACCGGTGCCTCGGCCGTCGTCGAGGAACGGTGCGGCCTCGCGATACCGCGTGTCGGCCTCACCGGCTTCTGCCCGATCGGTTGTAGCCGGATCGTCGACGCACCGGATGGCATTGAACGCATCGTTGATATTGGAATACGTGCCGTCGTCATTTCGCCCCTCGTACTGGTCGG
The DNA here is from genome assembly GCF_002300185.1 of Rhodococcus sp. ACPA4. NCBI lineage: Bacteria > Bacillati > Actinomycetota > Actinomycetes > Mycobacteriales > Nocardiaceae > Rhodococcus > Rhodococcus sp. ACPA4. The sequence goes on along the minus strand of NZ_NSDY01000001.1, from coordinate 277,980 downwards.
CCAAACTCAACAGCGCATCACCCCGGCCGTCCGCCAGGCCGGACAGCCCCATCCGCAACGTGGTCCACAACTGCTGTGAATACAGCGCCTGCTGCACACCGGTGATCGCGTCCCCGTAGCTGAGACCGCGCGGATCCGTGGTGTCGGCAGGGTTGTCGATCAGCGGTTCCAGCAACGCCTGCAATCTCTCGCGCGCCTGCGCCGGATCACTTCCGAGCGGGCAGTCCCGCTGCGACACGCAGTCGGCGACAAAGGCGTCGAACGCGACCTGGAAGCCCTCTCCTTGCAGTACAACTTCGTCGACGACGTCCTGATTCGGATCCAACGCGCCGTCGAGCACCATCGCCCGAACGTTCTGCGGGAAGGTTTCGGCGTAGGTCGAACCGATTCGCGTCCCGTACGAGAACCCGAGGAAGTTCAACTCGGAATCACCGAGCGCACCGCGGATCACGTCCATATCTCGCACCACTTCATACGTGCCGACGTGGGCGAGGAAGTCGGTTCCGGTGTTCGCCACGCACGCGGCGGCATAGTCCTTGCTGTCCTGCTCCGCGTCGGCAATCCCTTCGGGCGTCATGTCGATATCGACATCCGCGCGCTCGGCATCGAACTCCGCCGGCGTCAGGCAGCGCACCTGAGGCGTCGACGCACCCACGCCCCGCGGATCGAACCCGATCCGGTCGAAGCGCTCGGCGAGCTGTGTCCTGGAGCCCTGAGTTGCCATCGCCAGCCCCGATGCACCCGGTCCACCTGGGTTGATCAGCAGCGATCCGATTCGATCCCCCGTCGCTGCCGCTCGCGAGATGACAACCTGCGCCGTGTCTCCGGTCGGATTCGCGTAGTCGACGGGAACCGTCACCGCGGCGCAGTCGACCGAACTACTGAGCGGCGAATCACCTGGCGTGGCAAATCGTTCGCAGGAACCCCAGTCGAGGGTCTGCTCGTAGAACTTCTCCAACCCTGCCGGAACCGAAGCGGGTGCCGCGGACGTTGCAGACCCCGAAGAATCGGTGGAGGGATTGTCGCCGTCGGCAACAGTGCAACCGGCAACTAACAGGAGAGCAGCGACGCTTGCGGCACACACACCGGAGAGGCGAACTAACTTCGACATACCGTCGATGGTGCCAGGAAATAGCGGTTACCAGCCATTCGCTACTTCGGATGGCCGCTCGCCGATGTGACCCATCGCACCAGGTTTTGCTATTCGCACCGACGGTTTCCGGTGGCAGACTGATCGTGTCATCACCCACACCCGGGGACCCGACGGCAATCAACGCCTAAGGCCTCGAGGCACGAAAGGGACAACGATGTCCGAGACTCCTCTGTACGGTTCTGCAGCTGCTACCCCGGCTGCTCCTATGCGCAAGACCCGCGTCCATCACCTCGCCGAGATGAAGCAGAACGGCGAACGTTGGTCGATGCTCACGGCCTACGACTACTCGACGGCCCGAATCTTCGAAGAAGCCGGCATTCCGGTTCTCCTCGTCGGTGATTCCGCCGCCAATGTCGTATACGGCTACGACACGACGGTGCCGATCACCGTCGACGAACTTCTCCCGCTGGTTCGCGGTGTTGTTCGCGGCGCACCCCACGCACTGGTTGTTGCCGACCTCCCGTTCGGCACCTACGAAGCCTCCGCCGAACAGGCTCTGGCAACTGCCACCCGCTTCATGAAAGAGGGCCTCGCCCACGCCGTGAAGCTCGAGGGCGGCGAGCGGATGACCAAGCAGATTGCCGCTATCACTGCTGCCGGTATTCCCGTCATGGCGCACGTCGGCTTCACCCCGCAGAGCGTCAACTCGCTCGGCGGATTCCGCGTCCAGGGCCGCGGCGACGGTGCCGACCAACTTGTGGCCGACGCCATTGCCGTGCAGGAAGCCGGCGCTTTCTCGGTGGTCATGGAAATGGTTCCGGCCGACATCGCGGGCCAGGTCACACGCAAATTGACCATCCCCACCGTCGGCATCGGGGCGGGCAACGAATGCGACGCCCAGGTCCTCGTCTGGCAGGACATGGCCGGCTACACGAGCGGTAAGACAGCCAAGTTCGTCAAGCGTTTCGGTAACGTCGGTGACGAACTGCGCTCCGCGGCCGCAGCCTATGCATCAGAAGTTCGCACAGGCGCCTTCCCGGCCGTCGAGCACAGTTTCTGATCCGAGACCGGCGAACGCCGCCTGTCTCTCGAAAAGAAATTCAGGGGTGCGTTCATGATCGGTAACCGTCGTCATTTCACAGCTGCCGTTGTTGGTTCGGCTGCTCTCGTGACGGTTCTGAGCGGATGCGCGGGAGGGACCACAACCTCTCCCGCGCCCAGCTCGGCCACACCGACCACATCGGCCGCGGCAACCACGACCGCTGCCGCGGCGGGCACGTTCACCGAAGCGCAGGTGCAGCAGCTGTGCTCGGACATGGAAGCCGAACTGCAGAATTGGCGAACAGTCACCCCGACGCTCGGCAAGGGCGCGCTCAACCTCCTGGTCGGATCCTGGGCGAGCCAGAACGGCATCAATCTGATCGACCTTGCGGCGCATCGTGATCGCGTCGACACGGCGATGGCGGCCACGTGCCCGGAAATCCGGGATGGCGCGTTGTACGCGCTGGAGATCCCCGACCTCGCTTCGGGCATGGTCGGTTTCTGATGACCGAAACCGGTGAACTCCGCGAACTCTATCCCCCGATCGAGCCACACACGTCGGGCTTTCTCGACGTCGGCGACGGCCAACGCATGTACTGGGAGATCAGCGGAAACCCCGACGGCAAACCCGTCGTATTCCTGCACGGCGGCCCCGGCGGTGGGACACACCCGTCGCTGCGGCAGTTCTTCGATCCCGACGCATACCGGATCATCCTTCTCGACCAGCGCGGATGCGGTCGGTCGACGCCGCACGTCGCCGACGGCGCCGATCTGTCGGTCAACACCACCGACAAACTGCTGCACGACATCGAAGCCCTGCGTGAGCATCTCGGAATCGAGAAGTGGATGGTGTTCGGCGGGTCGTGGGGTTCGACTCTCGCACTCGCCTATGCCGAAACCTTCCCGACTCGGGTCACCGAACTCGTGCTGCGCGGGATATTCCTCCTGCGCCGAAGCGAAATCGATTGGTACTACAACGGCGGAGCGGGTCATATGTTCCCCGAACGTTGGGCCAAGTTCCTCGAACCGGTACCCGAGAACGAGCGCGGCGATGATCTGGTTGCGGTCTACCACCGCCTCCTGCATTCCGACGACGCGGATGTGGCAGAGCGCGCCGCTGTCGCCTGGTCCGCATGGGAGGGTTCGACAAGCTTCCTGATCCCGAAACCGGAGAAGGTCGAGGAGAATTCCGAAGTACGCTTTGCCCTGGCTTTCGCGCGGATCGAGAACCATTACTTCGTCAATGCCGGCTTCATCGACGAAGCTCAACTGCTGACCAAGAGTTCGGCCCTGCACGGCATTCCCGGAACAATCGTGCAAGGCCGCTACGACGTCGTCTGCCCCGCAACCAGCGCCTGGGACCTCCATAATGCCTGGCCGGAGTCGAAGCTCGTCATCGTCGACGACGCCGGCCATTCCGCGATGGAACCCGGCATCACCCATCACCTGCTCGAGGCAACAGACTCCTACCGGTAACTCGGCTCTATGCCGGGAAGCTGAACTCCACAGTTCGCTTAGCTGTGTCGACGGCGGTGAGTCGCACCTTCACCAGCTCACCGTCGTCGGGAGTGCCGACGCACTTGGCGATCACGGTCACCGACGGTATGAACACCTCGGCAGCGCGCTTGCCGTCCTTGGATCGCATCACCACAGCATCGAATACCTCGCCGACGCGGCCCTCGAGCAACGTCACCTCGGTCAGATCGATGCATGCGCGATCCACCTTGTTCGCGACGGAATCCGATCCGCTCATGATCGGCGGCAATTCAGGCAACGCGGTCCGCACCCAATCCGGTACGGGCGTACCAGCACTGATCGCCAGACATATCTCGGTACTGAATCGATCGGACAGCCGGCGCAGCGGAGCAGTCACGTGAGCGTAGGGCGCGCCGATGCCCGCATGCACTGTCAGATCGGGCAATTGGCCGTCGAACGCCGCATAGTCGGCGCCGCGCAGCAAAGACGGCGCTACCGACATCAAGGCCATCGTGGACGGCTCCTGCGCGTCGAGTCCGGCAAGAATCTGCCCCACCGTCTTGCCCGGCGGCCACGTAATACCCAGCGCAACCGCAGTTCTCCGCAACGTGTCCACTGCCGATTGCTCGGCCGGCGGCAACGTCCGCAACAATCCGACACCTGCGTCGATCATCATCCGGCCGGCGCACATCCCGGTCAACAGAGACACTTCGGCATTCCAGTCGTCGGCTTCCGTCCGCGGTTCCAACACAATTCGCCACCGACCGGATTGATCCGGTCCGGCCTCTTCCCGCACCACGGACTGCTCCGGCAACTTCAACTCGATGGCACCGCGGGCTACCGCCGAGTCACCGCGGAGACGGCCGAATTCCGGTAGCGCCGCGATCGACGGGTGCAAGGTACCGGCATCAGCGTCGGCCTGAACCGTCGAATAGTCCAGACGCGCCACGGATTTCACGAGGGCTCGGGTTACGGACCACGACGTCGGCTCGGCGTTGACGTCGAGTTCGATTCGCCAGAGTGCAGCCGGACGAACCACGTCCGGCAAGAGACTGGCCGAATCTTCCGACAACACACGCGGATGCAGGGGTACGGAACCGTCCGGGAGATAAAAGGTTTGGCCCCGTCCCCGGGTTTCGACGTCGAGCGCGGCGCCCGGAACCACCACCGCGGCAACGTCCGCGATGGCGTAGTGGACGACAAAGCCGTCTGCTGACTTCTCCAGATGCACTGCCTGATCGAGATCCATCGATCCGGGCGGATCGATGGTGACGAACTCGATGTGCGTAGCGTCCAGTCGGCCGTCCGCATGGCGATCTCGGGCATTCTCGGCCTCGACCATCGCCGCACTGCCGAACGCGTCGGGCAACGAAAACTCAGCCCGAATCGTCCCGAAGTCGATTCCCTGCACCGTTATTCGACCTAGGGGCACGCGTCCTCCACCTTCGATTCGGCGCATAAACCGAACTTAGTTGTTCCAGTCGTCGTCGGCCCGATCAGCGGCTTTGTTGCGTTCCGCGGCGATCTGCAGTGCATGCTCTGCCGACTCCCGATCAGGGTACGGCCCCATTCTCGTCAAAGATGAGGGACCCTTGCCTTGGGAGACAGAACCATCGGACACATCGAAGTACCAGAGTCGATCTTCATCAGTCATGAATACAGTGTGGCATTTCAGTGGGAGTCAGGCTTGTAGATCGCTGTGAGACTGCTATTCTTTCGACTTGGCCTGGCAGGTGAAAACCGGACAATCGAACGGTGAGTTCTGCTTGATCGCCCTCGACAAGCTACGAACAGAAATTGGAGCGCGCAATGTCCGCAATTCTTTACGATTACCTTCTCCCGCTCATGGGCCATGACGCGGCAACCTACTGGGCGACCCTGTTGGTCATCAAGCCCATCTGATAACCGCCACACGAACTACGACATACAACCCCCGTCGGCCATGCCGGCGGGGGTTGTATGCGCTTGCGAAGCCTTGAAAAAGTCAGGGCGAACGAGTTGGCGTATAAGCCGGATCCTGTCCTCGACACCGAAGTGACGAGTGGCGACCATCCATCTGGACACACCGTCGCCGGGTGCCTCACGCGGTTCACCCGCAAGCTCGGGCGAGCAGCCCTCGAACACTTGCGCAGCCGCACCGCACGCGATGCGACCTTCAACCTTGCTCCGGGCGGGGTTTACCTAGCCACCCCGGTCACCCGGGGTGCTGGTGCGCTCTTACCGCACCGTTTCACCCTTACCTGCCCCGAAAGGCAGGCGGTCTGTTTTCTGTGGCACTGTCCCGCGAGTTGCCTCGGGTTGCCGTTAACAACCGCCCTGCTCTGTGGAGTCCGGACTTTCCTCGACTCGGGGCCTGTGCGCAGTACGCGCTGGTTCCCTGATCCGCGGCCGCCCGGCCAACTCGTCCGCCCCAGTAGGTTACCGGGTGGCTGTCGGTGACCCGAACTATGGTCGCTGTATGACTCGGTACGTGGCCCTGCTACGCGGCATCAATGTCGGCGGTATCAACATCAAGATGGTGGACCTTGCGCGCGTCTTCACAGAACTCGGATTCGAGCGTGTGAAAACGGTCCTGGCGTCAGGCAATGTCCTCTTCGACAGCACCAGTGCCGATGTGCCCGCGCTGAAGAAAGCCATCGAAACCGCCCTCAACCGCGAATTCGGGTACGAAGCCTGGGTCTTCGTGCTCGACACCGCAGCGCTGCAGGCCATTGTCGACGGATATCCCTTCGACCCCGGCCGCGAAGGGTGGCACGCATACGCGATGATCGCGTCAGAGCCGTCGGTGCTCGCAGAGCTCGCCGAATCGGCCGCGGGACTCGACCCGGCAGTCGAACAGGTAGCACCGGGTGACGGCGTTTTGTACTGGGAGGTCGAGAAAGGCATGACCGTCAAGAGCGCCTTCGGCAAGAACACCGGTAAACCGAAATTCAAGGCGTACACCACCACCCGCAATCTGAACACGCTCCACAAACTTCTGAAGTGAGTCTGCTTCCGATCATTCTGGTCGGCGTTGTGCTCGTGTTCGCGATCGTTCGCCCACGCGGGCTGCCCGAGATCGTGGTAGCCGGCCCCGCCGCGATTGCCGTGGTTCTCGCCGGCGCGGTCACTGTCGGTGAAGCCCGCGATGAAGTGACAGCAATGGCACCGACCGTCGTGTTCTTGGTTGCGGTGCTGATCCTCGCTCATGCCGCCGACGCTCTCGGTGTCTTTCACTGGGTGAGTCAGGTACTGCGGCAAGGCTCGCGCCGCGATCCGCGCCGCCTGCTCACCTACGTCTTCGGCGCAGCGGCCCTGACAACCGCGGTACTGAGCCTCGATGCAACGGTCGTGCTGCTCACGCCGGCCGTGATCGTTGCCGCCCGATCCATCAACGCCAGCCCACAACCGAACTCGTATGCCGCTGCGCACCTCTCGAATTCGGCGTCTACCCTGCTGCCCGTCTCCAATCTGACCAATCTCATTGCGTTTTCGGCAACTGGACTGACCTTCCTGCACTTCACCGCCCTGATGGCGCTGCCGTGGATCGTGACGATCGTGATCGAGTACGTGATCTTTCGATGGTTCTTCCGATCGGAGCTGCGCGCGGACACAACCGACGGACCGGTTCCGGAAATCCGTCACTCCCCCGCACCCGTGCTGCCGTTGTCGATCATCGGCGCAACGCTGTTCGGCTTTGCCGCTTCGGGATTCGTCGGCATCGAACCGGCGTGGGTGGCCGTCGCCGGCGCGGCAGTGCTGTCTGCGATCGCTCTCCGTCGCCGCAGAACCGACCTGAAGCGCATCGTGTACGCGGCTGATCTGTGGTTCTGCGCATTTGTGCTGGTGCTCGGCGTTGTGGTGGCAGGCGTCGCACACGGTCCCGTCGGGGACGCTGTTGCACGGATACTGCCGTCGGATACCGGCTATGTCTCGCTGCTCGTGGTGGCAGCGGTCGCGGCGATCGCGTCGAACCTCGTGAACAACCTGCCGGCCACCTTGCTGATGATCGCGGCCCTTGGCCCCTCGGCCCCGACCGGCCTGGTACTGGCCATGCTGATCGGGGTGAACCTCGGCCCTAATCTGACCTACGTCGGCTCACTCGCAACAATGCTGTGGCGGCGAGTGGCCACCAGCGTGGACGCTGCGCCCACGCTGGCAACCTTCACACTGCTCGGTCTAGCTACGACGCCACTGACCCTTCTCGGGGCAGTCAGCGCGCTCTGGCTTGTTCTGTAGTCAGCGCAGGTGCGACGTGTCGTTCACGAGTCGCACCGATGCTCCACCGTCGGGGTAGAACTCGGCGATGCTCAGCGACGCCAAATCCAGGTGCAGGCGGTACAGCAACGACGGACCAGCGTCGAGCGCCAATTGCACCAGGGTCTTGATCGGTGTCACATGAGAGACGACGAGCAGTGTCGACCCACCGTACGTTGCGATCAGATCGTCACGCGCGGCAATAACGCGCTCCCGAACCTCGTCGAAGCTCTCACCGCCGGGCGGCTTCACGGACGTGTCGGACAACCATGCCGTGTGCAGTTCCGGATCACGCTGCGCCGCTTCACGAAACGTGAGCCCGTCCCAGTCACCGAAATCGGTTTCGATCAGACCTTTGTGCTCGATCACCGGCAGGCCGAGAACTCGCGCCGACTCTTCAGCTGTCTCGCGCGTGCGGCCGAGTGGAGACGAGACAATGGCGTCGATACCACCGCGACTGCCGAAACGTGCTGCTGCGCCGGCGGCCTGAGCGCGCCCCAGTGCCGTGAGGATCGGATTACCCCGGCCCGAATAACGGCGATCGACCGACATCGCTGTCTGACCGTGACGCAGCAACAACATCCGCGTCGGCTTGCCCACGCTGGCCGTCCACCCAGGCGAACCGGCGATCTGCGGTTCGGACGAGGTCTCGGCGGGCGCAGTTCTCGGTGTGGACACCGGGACGGGTTCGCTTGCGGTCTCGATACCTGCAGAGTCAAGGCCGGCAGTTTCCATTCCGGCTGCCGCGTCCATCGCCTCGTTTGCCAGCCGATCCGCATGCGAATTCTCCGCGCGGGGAATCCAGGTGTACGTCACGCTCGCGAACTGCGCCGCCACCTCTGCGGCCTTGCGCTGGAGCGGAATCATGTCCGGGTGCTTGACCTTCCAGCGACCGGACATCTGCTCGACAACCAGTTTGGAATCCATCCGGACATCAACATCGGAGGCGCCGAGTTCACCGGCAGCGGTCAATCCCGCAATGAGCCCGCGATACTCCGCAACATTGTTGGTGGCAGTGCCGATGCTTTCCTTGCGTTCGGCCAGCACCGTGCGAGAGCTGTCGAACACGACAGCGCCGTACCCCGCCGGACCTGGGTTTCCCCGCGATCCACCGTCGGCCTCGACGATGACTCGTGACAAACTCACAGACCGGACTCCTTGGTACGCACCATGATTGCGCCGCACTCGGGGCAACGGACAACAACGTCGGATGCCGTGCCGGCAATGCGCGAGATCTCACCGCGGTCGATTTCGATCCGGCAGGCACCACAGCGGCGAGCCTGTAGCAGGGCTGCGCCCGGTCCCCCGAGGGTGCGCTGCTTTTCGTAGACTGCCAGGAAATCGGCGGGGAACTCGCCGACCAGACGCTCACGGTCCGCGACGCAGCGCTCCTGCGCCTTGTTCAGATCGGCCATAGCGTCGTCGCGACGACGCTTGGCGTCGATCAGTTCCTCTTCTGCCTGCGACAGCTGCGCGCCGGCGTGATCGTAATCTGCCTGCAGCGCCTCACGCTGTTCCATGACCTCGAGCAACTCGTCTTCGAGAAGCCCCTGCCTACGCACAAGGCTGCCGAGTTCGTGTTCGAGTTCGGTGAGCTGCTTGGCTGCTACGTTGCCGCTCTGCAAGAGAGTGCGGTCTTTGTCTTCGCGCTGACGGACAGCGTCGATCTCACCTTCGAGCTTGCGGATATCGCGATCGATGTCGTCGATCTGGATTTCGACGCCGACGGACGCGTCCTTGCGGCTGATGCGCTCAGCCTCGAGACGGTCCACTTCCTGCTGCTCGGGAAGCGCACCGCGTCGATGTGCGATCCGGGTGAGCTCCGCATCCACGCCGGCGAGGTCGAGAAGCTTGGCTTGCACCTGTGGTTGGACGTTCACGCTGTGTAACTCCTGCTGTATGTCCGGTGACGGGTCTGCTGTTGAAATGTTCGTGCAACCGTACCTTGATCGGTGGCCACCTACGACGCACTCAGGCACCACGGATCGGTGCGGATGGTGCTGACTCGACTGTGCCACTCGGGAACGGACCCGAATGCGGCGTCGACCACCGACTTCGCCTGGGCACACCACGGATATTCACTGGCCCAATGTGCAACGTCGACGAGCGCCGGTCCACCGGCCCGCAGATGCTCGTCCGCCGGATGATGCCGCAGGTCGGACGTCACGTACGCGTCGACGCCCAGCGCGGACACCACACCGAGATACGAATCGCCGGAACCGCCGCAGACCGCGACGGTACGCACCATCGCGTCGGGGTCGCCGGCCGCGCGAACGCCCCATTCCGTCGACGGCAGTGCTCCTGCGACTCGCGCCGTGAACTCACGCAGCGTTTCGGCGTGCGGAAGCTCACCGATGCGGCCGAGGCCCCGAGAACTCGGGAAGGTGGCCAGCTCGAACACGTCGAAGGCCGGTTCTTCGTAGGGGTGTGCGGTGCGCAGAGCGTCGAGTACCGCCGCGCGTTTGGTGCGCGGCGCGATGACCTCGATCCGATCTTCCGAGACCTGCTCGAGCGCGCCGACGCTTCCGATTGCGGGAGTTGCCTTGTCGCCGGGAAGGAATTGCCCGGTGCCCGTGACCGTCCAGCTGCACTCGCTGTAGTCGCCGATGCGGCCGGCGCCCGCCTCGAAGAGTGCGCCCTGCACTGCGTCGGTGCGGTCGATCGGCACCATGACCACCCACTTGTCCAGGAGCGGTGAAGGCTTCGGCTCGATCGGGCGCAGCACTGTCAGACCCAAGGCGTCCGCCAAAGCGTCGGAGACGCCGGGATCGGCCGAATCGGCGTTGGTGTGCGCCGAGAACAAGGCACACCCCGCTTTGATCAGCTTGTGTACCAAGGCGCCCTTCGGCGTGTGCGCGCCGACCGTGTCCACTCCGCGCAGCAACAACGGATGGTGCACAACCAGCAGGTCCGCACCGGAGGCAATTGCGTCGTCGACCACGGATTCGGTGGGATCCACGGCAAAAACGACGCGGCTCACCGAATCGGCCGGGTCACCGCACACCAATCCGACGGAGTCCCACGACTCGGCCAATGCCGGTGGGTACGCGGCCTCGAGTACAGCTATGACGTCGGCGAGGGTTGTGCTCACAAGATCTCCTTCATCGCGTCGATCAGGATCGACACCTGATGCGGCGGGCGGACTGCCAACCGCAGATGATTCGGGCCGAGTCCGGGGAACGTATCGCACCGTCGAACAGCGATGCCGCGCTCGCGCAGATGCAGACGCATCGCTTCGCCATCGGCAAGTTCGAGAAGGACAAAGGGTGCCGACGCAGGCTCGTGGACCGAAATACCGTTGGCCGAAAAGCTGAGGGCGCGAAGCTCGCGGCACAACGACTCGCGATCACGGGCAATTGCCGCTGCCTTCTCTTGCGACTGCGCCACCGCCGACGGTTCACAACAGGCCCTGATCGCTTCGATCTGCAAACTTCCGAGGGGCCAATGTGCCCGGCCTTCGGTGAGCCGCGTCAGCACGTCGGGTGCTCCGAGAGCGTAGCCGCATCGCAATCCCGCCAGCGCCCATGTCTTTGTCAGACTGCGCAGCACCAGCACGTCCGGCAGAGACTGATCAGCGACACTCTCGGTTTCACCTGGCACCGCGTCGCCGAAGGCCTCGTCCACGACCAGAATTCGGCCCGGTCGACGCAGTGCAAGCACATCGTCTTTCGGATGCAACACCGACGTCGGATTGGTGGGGTTACCCAGAACCACCAGATCTGCCGATTCGGGGACGGCTGCGTCACGCAACAGATACGGCGGTTCCAGGATCACCTGCGTCACGGGTACACCGGCTTCCCGCAGAGCCAATTCCGGTTCCGTGAACGAGGGATGGATCAACGCAGCCGATGTCGAGCCGAGCCGGGGCAGCATCGCAAATCCCTCGGCCCCACCGGAGAGCAACAACACCTCGTCGAGCCGTCGGCCATGGCGCGCAGCGACGGTTTCCCTGGCCCGCAGTTCCGCGGCCGCAGACGGGTACGCACCGAGGCTCGACAACTCCTGAGCCAGGCGCTCCCGCAGCCACTCCGGTGGCCCGTCGCCTTGAACGTTGACGGCAAAATCGAGAAGGCCCGGCTGCGCGTCGACGTCCCCGTGGTGACGCAAACTGTCCAGGTTGTCCGCTGCGATACTCACGGTGACGAGACTACGGGTGCGGACAGGGCTCCCCACGTGCGGGATAATGACCTTCTGTGAGCTCACTTCCCCTCGATAGTTTTCCCGTTGTCCTCTTCGACCTCGACGGAACCATCACCGATTCGGCCCCCGGAATCCACCGCGGGTTCCGTCATGCGCTGGCTACCGTCGGCCGGCCCGAACCCACCGAAGAGATGCTCGCCGCAGTCATCGGCCCGCCCATGATCGACACGTTCCGCTCAATGGATATGCCCGCCGACGAGGTCGAGGCGGCGATCGGCGCGTACATCGAGCGCTACGACGCCGTCGGCTGGAGTGAAAACTCGGTCTTCGACGGTATGGACGATGTACTCGCCCGGGCCAGCGCGCACGGCACCCGCTTGGCGGTCGCGACGTCGAAGTCGGAACGGTTTGCGATTCGTATCCTCGAGCACTTCGGCCTCGCCCACTATTTCGAGTTCATCGGCGGCGCCAGCGACGACGGTTCCCGGCGGGCCAAGCCGGATGTCATCGCGCATTCGTTGACCGAACTCGGGCTGACCCCGGTGAGCGCAACCGACGGCGGCACCGCGGATGTGATCATGGTGGGCGATCGCGATCACGACGTTCTGGGAGCAGCCAAGTTCGGAATTCCCGCGCTGTTCGTCGAATGGGGTTACGGTCACGCATCCGAAGCGGACGGCGCCCGTCACTCGGTTGCGTCGACCACCGAACTGGGAGGACTACTCGATGGCCGGTACTGAGTCAGTACTGCAGTGACGTTTGTCTGCACCGGCAATATCTGCCGGTCGCCGATGGCAGAGAAAATCCTGCTCGGCCATCTGCAACGCGAAGGTCTCGACGATCAGGTTCGGGTGACCAGCGCCGGTATCGACGGCTGGCACAGCGGCGAGGAAGCCGACTCACGAACCAACAAGATTCTCCTCGCGGCCAACTACCCGACCGGCCACAGCGCAGCTCAGGTCAACGACGACCACCTGTCGGCGGACCTCGTCGTACCCCTCGACACCGGCCACGATCGTGAGCTCGCTCACCTTGGCGTTCCGACGGAACGACGTCGGCTGCTGCGTTCCTTCGACCCCGATGCCGACGGGGACTCGGTGCCGGACCCCTACTACGGTGACTTCTCCGATTTCGAACTGGTCCAGGATCAGATCGAAGCGGCAATTCCGGACATCCTGGTCTGGATCCGCGAACGACTGTAGGACGCGGAGCTGAATTCACTCAGTTCGGAAGAACGGATACCGTAGTAGTCGTGCGGAGACTCAAATTCTTGTTGCGGCCCGGTTGGTTGGTACTGGCAGCTGTGGTCGGCATCTTCGCCTACATGTGCTTCACCGTGCTGGCGCCATGGCAGCTCGGAAAGAACACGTCCACCGAGTACCGCAACGATCTGATCTCCAATTCCATCAACGCGGAGACAGTGCCCATCGGCAATGTCATCGCCGACGGCACCATCGCGCCGGCCGACGAGTGGCGAAACATCACAGCCACCGGGTCCTATGTCCCCGATGCCGACATCCTCGTCCGCCTTCAGTCCGTCGAGGGTGCACCGGCCTACGAGGTCTTGACTCCGTTCGCCCTCGACGACGGCCGAACCATCCTCGTCAATCGCGGCTTCGTGCGGCCGATCACGGGTGCGGAAGCGCCTCCGATTGCCGCGCCGCCCACCGATCCCGTCACCTTGAACGGCCGGGTTCGCTTGTCGGAGGGCACGGCCCCCGGCCGAGTTCCGATGTTCGAAGACGGCGCTAAGCAGGTCTACTCCATCGACGCGGGCCCGATCGGCGAATTCATCGGCACCGATCTTGTCAACGCGTACATCCAGCTCGAGCCCGACCAGCCAGGCGGACTCGGCACCATTGCGCTCCCCCAACTCGACGCCGGCCCGTATCTCTCGTACGGATTCCAGTGGCTCGCATTCGGCATCATGGCACCACTCGGACTGGCGTACTTCATCCGTGCGGAATGGCGGGAGCGACGCAAGGAGAAGGAAGAGTCCGCCGATACAGCTGGCGACGACTCGACTCCAGCGCCGACTCCGACCCCGGCACGCACTATCGGGCGTCGCAAAAAGCCGGAGCCCGAGTCAGTTCCGCGAACGGCGAAGGAAGTCAAACTTGCCGACCGCTACGGCAACAGCCGCTGACGTTATCGCGGCTCCGATCTGAACTATCGAGGACAGCCTCGACGCCCGGCGCAAATCCGTCGGCGTCGGGGCTTGTCCGTTTCCGAGCACTGGACGCATTTCGACGCCGTAGGAGTACTGCGTGCGTCCTCCGAGCGAGATACCCAATGCTCCCGCAGCGGTGGCCTCGGCCACGCCCGCATTGGGACTCGGATGCGCCGACGCGTCACGACGCCACGCGGACAGAGACTCGCGCGGCGAACCGCCGACCAACGGTGCCGATGCGGCGGTGATCACACCGGTCAATCGGGCGGGCACAAGATTGACCAGATCGTCGAACCTGGCTGCGGCCCATCCGAAGTTGCGGTACTTCTCGGAGCGGTAGCCGATCATCGCGTCCAATGTGTTTGCGGCGCGGTAGACGAACAAGCCCGGGATACCGAGCACGGCACCCCACAGCAGCGCGCCCACTGTCGCGTCGGACGTGTTCTCGGCCACCGATTCCAGAGCCGCTCGGGTGAGGCCCTCCTCGTCCAGGACCGATGGATCGCGTCCGCACAGTGACGGGAGTAGGTCGCGCGCAGCGGTAAGGTCCCCACTTCGCCTGGATTCCTCGAGCCGCACGGCCATGTCGTGTCCGGTGCGCGCGAGCGACGTCCCGCCGAGCACCGCCCACGTGGCCGCGGCCATGACACCGGCGTGTGCGAGCCACCCGCCGCGTCGAGCAACGCTTTCGGAGACCAGTCCGAGTGCCCCCACTCCGGTCAACAACACCGTTACGTGCACGGTGCCCGCAACCTTGCTGTCGGAGTAGGAAACCCGCTGCAGAGCAATCGCACTCGTACCGAAACCGGCGACGGGATGAAACCTTGCGGGGTCGGCAAAGTAGCGGTCGGCCGCAAAGCCGAGGAGCAGGCCGGCGGCGCGAGCAGTGACAGGGTGACGGTTCTTGGACGCGTTGAGCACAGAACAGTTCTACCCGCGCCCGCTGCCGTCAGGTTCAGACGGCCTGGAACCGCATGGTTTCCGCGGTCAGTCCCGGACCGAAAGCCATCGCACAACCGGCCTTTCCACTGTGCTCGCCGTTCTTGTTCTGCTCCATCATCTCTGCCAGCACGAAGAGCACGGTGGCCGAGGACATGTTTCCGTAGTCGTTGAGGATCTTTCGTGATGCGGCCAGATCGGTCGGCGCCAACTCCAAAGACGTTTCGACGGCATCGAGTACGGACCGACCGCCGGGGTGCACAGCCCACAAGCCGATGTCACTCTTGTCCGCACCGGCAAGAATCAGCTTCATGCTTTCATCGTCCAAAGCGCGCGACAGGGTCCCGGGAACCTTGCCGGACAACACCATGTCGAAGCCGAGCTCACCGATTCTCCACGTGATCAGTTCCGCGGAATCGGGAACCATCACTGCCTGGAAGGAATTCATCGCCAGCCCTTCGGACTCGGCGGAGATCAGGACGGCGGCACAACCGTCGCCGAACACGAGGAACGAGAGCATCGTCTCGAGATCCTCGGACTTCTGCAGATGCAGCGAGCAGAGTTCCGTGCTGACCACGAGGACCCGCGCATTGGGCTCCGAACGAACGATGTGATGCGCCAGCTTGAGTCCGTTGATGCCGGCGAAGCAGCCCATGAACCCGATCTGCGTGCGCTCGACGGACGGGCTGATCCCACACTGTTTGATGATCTCGAAGTCGATTCCGGGAGAATAGAATCCGGTACACGTGATGACGATCAGGTGGGTGACCTCGGAGGCACGGTCACCGAGATTCAGACCGTTCACGGCGCGCACGGCCAGTGCCGGTGCGGTGCGTTCGAACTCGATCATGCGCGTTTCGGTGTTGATTCCGTTGGGGTCGCCGCTGTAAAAGTCGTCAACCGAGCTGATTCCGGAGTATCGGTGCGAAATCTGCGCCCGATCGGCCATACGGCGGAACAGCAACTGCTTGCGCCGAAGAGTGAAGGAATTGTCTGCGAACTCCACGAAGGCATCGTGTATGTCATGCTCTGGCACAACCGTCGAGATCTTGTTGATGTAGGCGGTAGTCATGTCGAGCCTCCGAGGCACTTGGTTGAAGCTTCTACAGTGTGCAGAATTCAGATGAAATCACATCGGAGAACAAAACGGGGACCTACGTCGTTTGGCGGACTGTCCAGTCTCACAATGCATCCGAGACCGATACACAGAAACAAGGAGACCGGTGAGTTCGATACTGCTCTGCAGCGCACCGCTGACAGGCCACGTTGTTCCGATGCTCGCTGTCGGAAAAGCTCTGATCGAAACGGGTCACTCCGTATCGATACTGACCGGCGACAAGTTCGCGCGGCGCGCCGACTCAGCGGGAATCACACACATCCCCCTTCCCCCCGAATGCGATTTCGACGAGCACAACATGGAAGCCGCGTTCCCAGGACGGTCACGTCGGCCCGGACCACTTCGTTCCCGATTCGACCTCGAGAGAATCTTTGTCGCATCGATGTCCGCGCAGTACAGGGCAGTTGAGCGCATCATCGAATCCACATCCGTCGATGCCGTCGCCGCCGAGAATTTGTTCATGGGATTGATCCCGCTGCTGAGCGGATCACCCGCTTCCCGACCGCGTGTATTCGCGATCTGCACATCACCTCTCATGTGCACGAGCATCGATACCGCACCGTTCGGACCGGGGTTTCCACCGTCGTCGACCCGCGCCGGACGCATCCGCAACCAGGCGCTCAACAGCGCTTTCGAGTACGGAATTCTGCGCGCCGCACAGTCGTCCGCCGACCGCCAACACCAACAACTGACCGGCACACCGATCCCGGATTTTGTTCTGAACTGGCCCATACTCGCCGATGAAACATTTGTGCTGACCACCGAATCGTTCGAGTATCCGCGCAGCGATCGCGACCACCGATTGACGTTCAGCGGCCCGATCCTCTCGACATCGAGCAGCGATTTCACGCCACCCACATGGTGGAACGACCTCGACGGAGACCGACCAGTGGTGCTCGTCACACAAGGGACCCTCGACAACGGTGACCTGAATCGATTGATGGAACCCACAATTCGCGGCCTGGCCGATCAGGACGTACTTGTGGTCGCCACTACGGGGGGCCGCCCGATCTCCGACGTGTCGGCCACCGCCGAGAACCTCCGCGTCGCGGAGTTCCTCCCCTACGATCAACTTCTTCCCAAGGTCGATGTCATGGTCACCAACGGAGGCTGGGGCGGCGTGCACTACGCCCTCGCACACGGCGTCCCCTTGGTCGTTGCCGGAACCACCGAGGACAAAGCCGAAATCTGCCGCCGGGTGGAAATCTCCGGCACCGGCATCAACTTGCGACGCGGCACCCCACGTGCGCGTTCCATCGCCACCGCCGTCCGACGTGTCCTCGACGACAAAGCGTTCCGCACACGCGCTCAGGAATTGCAACGAGACCTCTCCGAGCTATCAGCCAGCGCAACCATCGCGGCAACCATTGCGGGGGCGTCCGAAAACGTAACTCCCCCATCTGGTTCACAATTGCACTAATCTTCGCCCTCATGAACAAACGATGGTGGTGGGTGATCGGCTCCGCGGTGGCCGTAGTGCTGGCAGTCGTACTTGCCGGACCCTGGGTGTACGCAAATTTCATTCACGGTGATCAGCCGGACGCGCTCGGACTGAGCGACGACGCCGCTCCCGCCGACGCGTCGGCAGAAATCGACGGTACGTGGACCGTCGGGCCCGGATCGAAGGCCGGCTACGAAGTGTGGGAAACGCTCCAGGGACAACGGGTCTTCGTCCGCGGACAGACCGAGAAAGTCAGCGGCACCGCGACCGTCGAATCCGAGAAGCTGACCGAGGGAACCGTCGAGGTCGCCGTTGCCACCATCGCAACCGACGACGGCCGACGCGACTTCCAGTTCAGCAACTCCGTGATGAACGCCAGCAAGTTCCCCAAGGCGACGTTCACCATCACCGAACCCGTTGACCTGAGCACAGTCCCAGCCGACGGCACCATCACCACCATCCCGATCACCGGCGAGCTCACTCTCAAGGGCGAAACCCGTCCGGTGACAACTGATTTCGATATCCGTAGGTCGGCTGCCGGAATCGAAGCCGCCGGCGCCATCGATGTCACGTGGACCGATTACAAGATCGACAAGCCCACCATGTTCGCCAACATCATCGTCGAGGATGCCGGCCAGATTCAGTTCTCGATCATCCTGTCCAAGTAGTTCGCCGCGACTCGGGAACCGACCAGCGCACGCGCCCACGTGGATTCGCGCGCAGGCCCGTTCCCGAGTTTTGCATAATCCGCCACCACCCGATCCGGGCGCACGAGAACTGCGCGGGCGCGGTGTCGATCCATCCACGACGACACCGCGCGACCGGTTTCGTCACTACCGACGAGCACTTCCACAGCTCCGAGCGCCGACGCGAGAACCCTGAGATGGGTGTCCATCTCACCGCGATACACCAGAGAAAAACCAGTGCCAAGACGATCGTCGTCCCCGGCATGTGGCTGTGGAAACATCAATCCGACAGGGTTTCTCTCCAACACGGGGCGCCTCGCCAACAGCCCTGCCCGCAGCCTCGGAGAAATCGACTTCATCGCCGGTCCACTGAACCCCGGCACTCGGCACACCGCTGTCAGGATGGATTGACGCGCCTGCGAGATGAAGCCCTTTCCGCCGGCCATCACCCAGCCGATCGCCACAGCAGCTCGAACAATCTGCGTCACATGCGGTTTCCGTTCCTCCTGATAGCTGTCGAGGATCGACCGTTCAGCAGTGCCGTCCACCACCGCCGCCAGCTTCCACGCCAGATTGGCCGCGTCACGCAACCCTGCACCCATGCCTTGCCCGATGAAGGGTGGCGTCAAGTGCGCGGCATCGCCGAGCAGGAAGACGCCCCCGCGCCCCCACACGTCGGCCACAGCGGCACGGAATGTGTATCCGGTATGACGCAGCACTTCCGCTGCCTCCCAGGGCACCTCGCGGAACCACGGTGCCAGTAATGCGCGTAAAGAATCCGCTGACGCGAGTTCGTCGACGCTCTCCCCGGGATTGATCCGGAACTCCCACCGGTAGCGGTCTGGGCCGATCTGCATGAACGTCGACGGGCGCGACGGGTCGCACACTTGGTAGACGCCATCCCACACGTCGAGGGAGACGCCGCACCGCACATCGACAACCAACCAGAGTTCTTCGAAATGGAGATCACGCATCTTCGTGCCGAGGAACTCGCGGGTCCGACTGTTCGCGCCGTCGCATCCGAGCACAAAGTCAGCAGTGACTGTGCGCCTCGCTCCGGAATCCTGTTCCACCAGTTCAACTTCGACAACGGAATCCACGCTGCGAGTCACTGTCGCCTCCACCCCGGCGACTACGGTGGCTGCGGGAAAGCCCGCAAGATTGTGCCTGAGCAGGTTCTCGAGGTCAGGCTGATCGAACATATTCGCCTGGGGCCAGCCGTGTTCTCCGACGCCCTCACGGCGTAACTCCAACAGGGTTTCCAAACTGCCGTCCACCAACCGCATCCCTCTGGCGGTTTTGCTGATTGCGGCGAATTCGTCAGCTACACCCAGCTTTTGGAGTATCCGGTGGACCTCGTCGTCGAGGTGCACCGCACGGGGCAGCGGGTAGATGCCGCGGTGGCGTTCGACGACCATGGTCTCGACACCACGTTGGGCGAGCAACGTCGCGGCGGCAATACCAGTCGGTCCGGCTCCGATGATCAGTACAGCTACATGTTGGGCGTGCGTTGGCACCGATGCTCCAGAGTTCGACGTGCAAGAGTTCGATCATCTGTGGGCGGGCCCGCTGCGTCAAGGGGTTCCTCAGCCAGATTAACCCGGAGACCGGGATACATCGGAGACTAGAAACAACAAAACCCTGACCGCGCCGGAGCGCAGATCAGGGTTTTGTCATTCGGTGGGCGCGGAGGGTTTCGAACCCCCGACCGCTGGTGTGTAAAACCAGAGCTCTACCACTGAGCTACACGCCCGAACTCCCGGCGAGAACCTCACCGGGAGTGCTCTAAGACTCTAGCGCGGCAATCGCATTTGCCCAAAGCGCGTGGTCACGGGCCTCTCCGGGGCCATTCATCTCGGCAAAACGAATGATTCCGTCCTTGTCGATGACAAAGGTTCCACGGTTAGCGAAGCCCAGCTTGTCGTTGAACACGCCGTACTTCTGCGCAACCTCACCGTGCGGCCAGAAATCGGAGAGCAACGGGAAGGTGTAGCCCTGCTCGGCGGACCAGATCTTGTGTGTCGGCGAAGCGCCGACGGAGATGGCCAGGATTGCCGTGTCGTCGTTTTCGAACGTCGGAAGCTCGTCGCGGACCTTGCAGAGTTCGCCCTGGCATGTTCCGGTGAAAGCCAACGGGTAGAAGACGAGCAGAACGTTTTTCTTACCGCGGAAGTCTGCGAGGGAGACTTCCTGGTTGTTCTGATCCTTCAACGTGAATTCCGGTGCCTGAGCACCAACTTCGAGAGGCATGGATTTCATCCTTCACTGACGATAGGAAAAGTTTCGGAAATACGACAGTGCATCGGACGTCGCACTTGCGTCATCCGATGCACTGTTGCTTGATGCCGGCTTGATCAGCGCTTGCCTGCCGGGCGAGCCTTCGGCTGAACGAGTCGGCTTGCCGACCAGTCACCGAGGTTCGCAGCAGACGTCTGAGTCAGTCCTGCTGTAGGGGCAGATTCAGCGATCTCGCTGGGCTCGACGTGTCCGTCGCGCCCTGTCTTAGGTGTGAGAACCCAGACAAAACCTTCGTCTGCGAGAGGACCGATGGCATCCATCAGAGCGTCGACAAGGTCTCCGTCTTCGTCGCGCCACCACAGCAGCACGACATCAATGACTTCGTCCGAATCCTCGTCGAGCATTTCCCCGCCGATGGTTTCCTCAACCGCGGCACGAATGCCGTCGTCGGTATCCTCATCCCAGCCCAGTTCCTGCACCACCATATCGGCAGTAATCCCGAGTTTCTGAGCGTAGTTCTGGGCATCCGCCGCGGCGACCACGGTGGGGTCCTCCTTTTGTTGATGGTGCACGGAGTCCCCGCGCACCGACCGTTTAACGTTCGATTAGGGAAAGCGAACATGGTCGAAGGCGTTAGCGCAAGCCGACCACGCCGAAAACTTTTCCGGATTTGTGTCCGCAGACACGCCCGGAACCCTACGCCTTCGAAAATCTGCAGGTCACAGCGCTCCGCATTCGGTGCGGATCGAATCCCGAATTGAATTGGTTGTATCGGTGATCGAATTGATTTCGTCCGGCGAATGGTCGCGCTTGACGACGCCGGCGATCGACCGGAGGTTGTCGGCCAGGTCTCCGAACAGTCCGGACAGCGCGGCTGGAACGTCCGCGGTCGCGGTGTCGAGCCACCCTGCGAATTCGTCTGCCGAGGACGCAGCTGCCTGCGCTTTGCTCGTCACGTCGGACTCGTCGTTGTTGTTGGCGTCGATGTAGGCGTTGAAGACGGCCACGTCGTCCTTCGATCGGCGTATCAGCTCTTCACAGGTCTGGAACGCGATCTCGACCGCGTCGGCTGCAGCTTTCGACGACGATGCTGCAATCGACGCCGTCACCTCGGCCTGATAGGCAGCAGCCTGCACCCTGTTCGGAGTCGGTGATCCCTCGACGGCACCCGAACACCCCACGATCACCACAGAACCCACCGTCAACGCGCCGATCGCGACAACTAATCCACGACGTCGATACCGGTCCACGCTTTTTCCCGATCCCCTGACCGGTCCCGCCTTCATCACCGACGAATCCCCCCTCACATCGCGTTGCCACCGGCAACTCTTGCAGCCGAACGTCGAACTCGAGAACGCTACCCGACGGTAACCGGGGCCACAGTGTGCCGGGCCGACCGGGATGGTGAAAGATGAGGTACGCGCCATATTCATCATGGAAGTGGATCGGACCTAACAAGGTCCCGGTCACCTACGTAAGGACGCCCAACCACGCGTCCCTAACCCCTCTGAGGAGCACACGTTGTCTGACCTGATCCAGGGTCCCTCGTCCGAGCCGAACGCCGAGTCCGGGGGCACGGGAGTGCCAGGTTCACCATCCCCAAGCGCACCCCCTGGAGCGGACGGCCGTGTTCGCGTCATTCGCGAAGGCGTCGCGTCGTACCTGCCGGACATCGACCCGGACGAAACCACTGAATGGCTCGAGTCGTTCGACGGACTTCTGGATCGATCAGGACCGACCCGCGCCCGCTACCTGATGCTGCGCATGCTCGAACGCGCCGGCGAGAAGCACGTCGCACTGCCCGCTCTGACGTCCACCGACTACGTCAACACGATCCCGACCGAGAACGAACCGTGGTTCCCGGGCGACGAAGAAGTCGAACGCCGTTACCGCGCTTGGATCCGCTGGAACGCAGCCATCATGGTGCACCGCGCGCAACGCCCCGGCGTCGGCGTCGGTGGCCACATCTCCACCTACGCGTCCTCCGCCGCCTTGTACGAGGTGGGCTTCAACCACTTCTTCCGCGGCAAGGATCATCCGGGCGGCGGCGACCACATCTTCATCCAGGGCCACGCCTCCCCCGGCATCTACGCGCGAGCGTTCCTCGAAGGCCGCATCCCGGCCGAGCAGATGGACGGCTTCCGTCAGGAGCAGAGCCACGCCGACAAGGGCGGCGGACTCCCGTCGTACCCGCACCCCCGCCTGCTCCCCGACTTCTGGGAGTTCCCGACGGTATCGATGGGCCTCGGCCCGATGAACGCCATCTACCAGGCGCGGTACAACCACTACCTCAACGATCGCGGCATCAAGGACACCACCGA
Source organism: Rhodococcus sp. ACPA4 (assembly GCF_002300185.1). Taxonomy (NCBI): domain Bacteria; kingdom Bacillati; phylum Actinomycetota; class Actinomycetes; order Mycobacteriales; family Nocardiaceae; genus Rhodococcus; species Rhodococcus sp. ACPA4. The sequence continues at coordinate 255,082 of NZ_NSDY01000001.1, read as the reverse complement.
TCAGCATGTGTGGGCATTCCTCGGCGACGGCGAGATGGACGAGCCGGAGTCGCGCGGTCTTGCACACGTCGCGGCGACCGAAGGCCTCGACAATCTGACGTTTGTCGTCAACTGCAACCTGCAGCGCCTCGACGGCCCGGTTCGCGGCAACGGCAAGATCATCCAGGAGCTGGAGTCGTTCTTCCGCGGCGCAGGCTGGAACGTCATCAAGGTCGTATGGGGCCGCGAGTGGGATTCGCTGCTGCACGCCGACAAGGACGGCGCGCTCGTCAACCTGATGAACGTGACTCCGGACGGCGACTTCCAGACGTACAAGGCCAACGACGGCGCGTTCGTGCGTGATCACTTCTTCGGTCGCGACCCGCGCACCAAGGAACTGGTCAAGGACCTCACCGATCCGGAAATCTGGAACCTCAAGCGTGGTGGCCACGACTACCGCAAGGTTCACGCCGCATACGCCGCCGCGATGGCTCACAAGGGCCAGCCGACGGTCATCCTCGCGCACACCATCAAGGGCTACACGCTCGGCAAGCACTTCGAGGGCCGCAACGCGACGCACCAGATGAAGAAGCTGACGCTGGACGACCTGAAGGCCTTCCGCGACATGCAGCACATCCCGATCTCGGATGCCGAGCTCGAGAAGGATCCGTATCTGCCTCCGTACTACCACCCAGGCAACGACGCTCCCGAGATCCAGTACATGCTCGATCGCCGCAAGGCACTCGGCGGTTTCCTGCCGTCCCGCAATACGGACGCAGCACCGCTGAAGCTTCCCGAGGACAAGACGTACGACGTCATCCGCAAGGGATCGGGCAAGCAGGAAGTGGCCACGACCATGGCCATCGTCCGCATCCTCAAGGAACTGCTGCGCGACAAGGAGATCGGCAAGCGCATCGTGCCGATCATCCCGGACGAGGCCCGCACCTTCGGTATGGACTCGTGGTTCCCGTCGCTGAAGATCTACAACCGCAACGGACAGCTCTACACGTCCGTCGACGCCGAACTCATGCTCGCCTACAAGGAGAGCCCGGTCGGCCAGATCCTGCACGAGGGCATCAACGAAGCCGGCTCGACGGCGTCGTTCACCGCGGTCGGCACGTCGTACGCCACGCACGGCGAACCGATGATTCCGCTGTACATCTTCTACTCGATGTTCGGTTTCCAGCGCACCGGCGACGGCCTGTGGGCAGCAGCCGACCAGATGGCCCGCGGATTTGTTCTCGGCGCAACCGCCGGTCGCACCACGCTGACCGGCGAGGGCTTGCAGCACGCCGACGGACATTCGCTGCTCCTGGCATCCACCAACCCGGCCGCGGTCACCTACGACGCGGCGTTCTCGTACGAGTTGGCGCACATCGTCAAGGACGGCCTGCGTCGTATGTACGGCGGTACCGAGGGTGTTGCCGGCTTCGGCGGCGAGAACATCTTCTACTACCTCACCATCTACAACGAGCCGTACGTGCAGCCTGCCGAGCCTGCCGACCTGGACGTCGAGGGACTGCTCAAGGGCATCTACCTCTACAAGGCATCCGATGCGCAGGGCCCGAAGGCTCAGATCCTCGTTTCCGGTGTTGCCATGCCGGAAGGCCTGCGGGCTCAGCAGATGCTCGCAGACGACTGGGGTGTCTCGGCTGACATCTGGTCCGTCACGTCGTGGGGCGAACTGCGCCGCGAGGGTGTCGAGTGCGAGCGTCAGGCTCTGCTCAACCCGGGCGTCGACGCTCCGGTTCCCTTCGTCACCAACGCGTTGGCGTCGGCGCAGGGTCCCGTTGTGGCGGCATCGGACTGGATGCGCGCCGTCCCGGATCAGATCCGCCAGTGGGTTCCGGGCGACTACATCACGCTGGGCACCGACGGATTCGGATTCTCCGATACCCGCACTGCCGCTCGTCGTTACTTCAACGTCGATGCCGAGTCGATCGCCGTGGCCGTGCTCAACGGTCTGGCCAAGGAAGGTTCGATCGACCGAAGCAAGGCCGTCGAGGCAGCTGGTCGGTACCGCATCGACGATGTGAATGCTGCTCCCGAGCAGACCGGGGACACCGGTAGCGCATAGTTTCCACCGCTACCGATAACCACTTCCGCCCATTGCTGCGGGTGTCATCACGACATCCGCAGCGATGGGCGTAGGTTTTTGTCATGCCTGATCCTGATTCTGATGTGCCTGCATCCGGGGTACCTCCGGTAGGAGTACGACGCATCCGGTCGTCGACTTCCGGGTTGCAGGCGTCGCTGTCGCGGCGGCGTCAGGTTCGCGATCCACTGCCCGAGGCTTTGCTGCGGCGGGTCAAACAGTTCTCCGGACGGCTGGCGACCGAAGCCGTGACGGTCATGGAGGAACAACTCCCGTTCTTCGACACCCTGGACGCGTCCCACCGCGCAGACGTTCAACTTTTGGTGCAGACGTCAGTGGTGAATTTCCTCGAATGGCTCAGGCAGTTGGATTCGGAGATCAGCTTCGGATACGAGTCCTTTCCGGTCATTCCTCAAGAGTTGGCGCGGCGGCTGACGCTGCGGCAGACGGTCGACATGGTTCGCGTTGCCATGGAGTTCTTCGAGAAGTGGTTGCCGGCGTTGGCTCGCAACGATCAGCAGCTCATCGCGTTGACCGAGGCTGTTCTTCGGTACGGACGTGAACTCGGATTTGCTGCTGCATCGGTGTACGCCAGCGCCGCTGAATCGCGTGGCGCATTGGACAGCCGACTGGAAGCACTGGTGGTCGACGCCGTTGTGCGCGGCGATACCGGCTCGGACATGCTCTCGCGCGCTGCCACGTTGAATTGGGATGCAACTGCTCCGGCAACGGTCATCGTCGGATCACCGCCGCCCGATGAACGGGTCTCGGTCGCAGGAACCGTCCACGCCACTGCTGCGGCCCACGGCCGAGCGGTACTCGCAGTCGTTCAGGGCAGCCGCCTGGTGATGGTTGTCAGCGGCGACGTGACCAGCAAGTCCGCGCAGAGCGAGTTCATGCAGGATCTTCTGCGAAGCTTCGCGGGCGGCCCGGTGGTGATCGGCCCGACGACCCCAAGTCTGAGCGCCGCGCATTTCAGTGCGTCTGAGGCTTTTGCCGGAATCAAAGCGGTCGTGGGATGGCGGGGAGCGCCGCGCCCGGTGTTTGCGACGGAGCTACTGCCGGAACGCGCACTACTCGGCGATCAAGCTGCCGTCGACGCTCTCCAGGATCATCTCGTTACTCCGTTGGCGGAAAGTGGCTCCGTCTTGACCGACACTTTGGACACTTATCTCGACTGTGGAGGTGCGGTTGAGACTTGTGCACGTCAGCTGTTTGTTCATCCAAATACGGTGCGATACCGCCTGAAACGAATTACCGAAGTGACCGGTCGGGATCCAACCAATCCACGCGACGCGTACGTCCTGCGTATAGCCGCTACCGTGGGCCGATTAAGCGAAATCGATAACAAATCGGACACAACGTTCACTCCCGTCACACCGTTCACAGTGTGACAAATTGCCTTGTAACCCTTTCGCGTCCAATTCCGATGAGCAAACGCGACGTGGGAATTTGTGGGAAACCTACAAAACACACCACCAGAGTTCATCGCCACCGACATCTCGAACTTCACTGCTGCCAGTGTTCTCTTAATAAGTGATTTCCTTGCTTGCCCCCGGACAGGGCTCTCAGACACCCGGCATGCTCAGCCCATGGCTGGCATTGCCCGGAGCGCAAGACCGCCTGGAAATGTGGTCGAAAGCCGCAGGTCTCGACCTCGTCCGTCTCGGAACCACCGCGACCGCGGAAGAAATCACGGACACGTCCGTGACTCAGCCCCTGGTCGTCGCAGCAGCACTTCTTGCCTACGAGGAAATCGAATCGCAGGGCCTCCTCGGAACTGACGTCATTGCCGCCGGTCACTCGGTTGGCGAACTCGCCGCGGCGGCAATCGCGGGCGTCATCACTGCTGACGAAGCTGTCGCACTCGCAGCACTGCGCGGCGCGGAGATGGCCAAGGCATGTGCACTCGAGCCCACCGGCATGTCCGCGGTCCTCGGCGGTGACGAAGCCGAGGTACTGGCCCGCATCGAGGAACTCGGACTCGAAGCCGCTAACCGAAATGCTGCGGGTCAGATTGTTGCAGCCGGTTTACTCAGCGCCCTCGAAGAGCTTGCTGCCAGCGCACCCGAGAAGGCTCGCGTGCGGGCACTTCCCGTCGCCGGTGCCTTCCACACCCGATTCATGGCTCCGGCCCAGGACGCTGTTGCAGCTGCTGCCGCCAAGATCACCCCGTCTGATCCCACGCGCACGCTGCTGTCCAACTCGGACGGCGCACCGGTCTCCTCCGGTGCCGACGCACTCACCAAACTTGCCGCGCAGGTAACTCGACCCGTTCGTTGGGACCTCTGCTCCGCTTCGTTGCGGACCGCAGAAGTCACCGCGATCGTCGAACTCCCGCCGGCCGGAACCCTCGTCGGTATTGCCAAGCGCGAAATGCGTGGCACTCCGACGGTGGCACTCAAGAACCCGGAGGATATCTCCGCTCTTTCCGGACTGACCTAGCCCGGGCGCTTCACCCTGAGTTCAGCTGACCAGAAGCTGGACTTGGTTCACCACCTCAATCGATCAAGAAGGGAGCCACACCAGTGGCCCACACTCAGGAAGAAATCATCGCGGAACTCGGCCAGATCGTCGAGGAGGTCACCGGAATCGAGCCTTCCGAGGTCACCGCTGACAAGTCGTTCGTCGACGACCTCGATATCGACTCCCTGTCCATGGTCGAGATCGCAGTTCAGACGGAAGACAAGTACGGCGTCAAGGTTCCGGACGAGGACCTGGCCGGCCTGCGCACCGTCGGCGACATCGTCGCGTACATCCAGAAGCTCGAAGCCGAAGGCGCCGAAGCCAAGAACGCAGAGTGAGCCGACCGTGACTTCCGCTTCTACCCGCAGGGGGAAATTTCCCGACATCGTTGTCACGAGCCTCGCGACGACGACGTCGGTGGCTGGTGATGTGGATGGCACGTGGAAGGCTTTGCTCGCCGGCGAAAGCGGCATCGGAGTCCTCGACGACCCGTTCATCGACGAATTCGACCTTCCGATTCGCATCGGCGGGCACCTCAAAGTTTCACCGGACGAGGGTCTGTCGAGAGTTGAAATCCGACGGATGAGCTGGGTCGAACGACTCGCGCTGACCCTCGGCCGGACTGTGTGGAGCAATGCCGGCAGTCCCGAGGTCGATCAGGACCGCCTCGCGGTTGTCATCGGCACCGGACTGGGCGGCGGCGACACGCTGATCGACGCAGTCGACAAGCTTCGCGGAGGTGGATACCGCAAGGTGTCCCCGTTCTCGGTGCAGATGGTCATGCCGAACGGGCCGGCAGCAACGGTGGGACTCGAGCTCGGCGCCCGTGGTGGCGTCATTACTCCCGTCTCCGCATGTTCGTCGGGTTCCGAAGCGATCGCCCACGCTCACCGCATGCTTGTCATGGGTGACGTGGACATGGTGGTGGCCGGCGGAGTCGAGAGCTTCATCGACGCCGTTCCCATCGCAAGTTTTGCCATGATGCGTGCGATGAGCACCAATAACGACAATCCGACCGCGGCTTCGCGTCCGTTCGACAAGGACCGCGACGGATTTGTGTTCGGTGAAGCCGGCGCGCTGATGATCCTCGAAACCGAGGAGCATGCAAAGGCGCGTGGCGCCACGATTCACGCACGTTTGTTGGGCGCGGGAATCACATCCGACGGTTACCACATCGTGGCACCGCATCCCGAGGGTCTGGGCGCGGCTCGAGCCATGACGCGGGCAATCGAGATGGCCGGTCTCTCGAAGGCCGACATCAAGCACATCAATGCTCACGCCACCGCGACGCCGATCGGCGACATCGCAGAGGCAACGGCAATCAACTCCGCCGTGGGCAACCACGCGGCGGTGTACGGACCGAAATCCGCACTGGGACACTCGATCGGCGCTGTCGGTGCCCTCGAGTCCGTTCTGACGGTTCTGGCTGTGCGCGACGGGATCATTCCGCCGACGCTCAATCTCGACAACCAGGATCCAGAGATCGATCTCGACGTCGTCAAGGGCGAAGCCCGAACCGGCAGTTTCGATTTCGCACTGAACAACTCGTTCGGTTTCGGTGGGCACAATGTTGCGCTCGCTTTCGGCCGGGCATAGCCAGTCGTTGACCTTGTCCGCGGGTGATGTTGGAACGGAAATGACAACATCACCCGCGGGCACACCGATCGGCATTTCTGCCGAAGGCACGTATTGAAGGAGGACGCGATGACCATCCTGGCCCCCGTGACTAAGTCCGAATCGTCGACAGATCCGCGTGATCCCCTTGCGCGCCTGGAGAATCTGTTCGATCCGGGAACCACGGTTCCGCTTCACCCGCGCGACAAGTCAGGTGTGCTCGCCGCATCCGGAAAAATCGACGGCGTCCGCACCATCGCCTACTGTTCCGACGCCACCGTCATGGGTGGCGCCATGGGCCTCGACGGATGCAAGCATCTGGTCGACGCCATCAACACCGCCATCGACGAGCAGACCCCCATCGTGGGGCTCTGGCATTCCGGTGGCGCTCGCCTCGCTGAAGGCGTCGAAGCTCTGCACGCTGTCGGACTTGTCTTCGAGGCAATGGTCCGCGCATCAGGCCTTATCCCACAGATTTCGGTTGTCCTCGGATTTGCCGCAGGCGGCGCCGCGTACGGGCCGGCTTTGACCGACGTCGTCATCATGGCGCCCGAAGGTCGAGTGTTCGTCACCGGACCCGACGTCGTACGCAGTGTGACCGGCGAACAGGTCGACATGGTCTCGCTCGGCGGACCGGACACCCACAGCAAGAAGTCAGGCGTCGCACACATCGCCGCGCATGACGAGTCCGACGCCCTGCACCGGGCCCGCCGACTCGTGTCCATGCTCTGCGACCAAGGCACCTTCGATCAGCGCGCCGCCGAACTCGGCGATTCCGATTTGCGGGCGATGATGCCGGCGTCGGCGAAGCGCGCATACGACGTGCGTCCGATCGTTCACGAACTGCTCGACAACGTCGAAGGTGAATCGAGTTTCGAAGAGCTGCAAGGTAACTACGCGCGCAGCATCGTCACAGGATTCGGCCGGATGGCCGGTCGCACTGTTGGTGTCATTGCCAACAATCCGCTGCGACTCGGCGGCTGCCTCAACTCCGAGAGCGCCGAGAAGGCCGCGCGATTCGTTCGCCTCTGCAATGCCTTCGGTGTGCCACTCGTCGTAGTCGTCGACGTCCCCGGATATCTCCCCGGCGTGTCGATGGAATGGGAAGGCGTCGTCCGCCGCGGGGCAAAGCTGTTGCATGCCTTTGCCGAAGCCAGCGTCCCCCGCGTCACCGTTGTCACCCGAAAGATCTACGGCGGCGCCTACATTGCCATGAATTCACGGGCCCTCGGTGCCACGGCTGTATTTGCGTGGCCGAATTCCGAGGTCGCCGTCATGGGCGCAAAGGCCGCGGTGGGCATCCTGCACAAGCGCGCCCTCGCCGCCGCTCCCGACGACGAACGCGAAGCCCTCCACGACCGGTTGGCCGCTGAACACGAAGCCATCGCAGGCGGCGTCGACCGGGCCGTCGAGATGGGTGTGGTGGATCGGGAAATCGATCCCGCGAAGACTCGCAGTATCGTCACGGCCGCCCTTGCCGCCGCTCCGAATGTGCGTGGGCAGCACAAGAATATTCCGCTGTAGGAACGCGTCGAACGCAAGGTGAGCCCCGCCGATAACGGCGAGGCTCACCTTTTCATTCACGCTTGCGGATCAGCTGACGCGGCGGTGCAACCACATCACTTCAGCGCCCTCGCCGGAGCATCGATACGGTTCCAACTCTTCGTCCCAGGGCGCCCCCATTGCCCGGTCGATTTCTCCGACGATGTCGCCGCCCGCGTCGATGATGGATCGAAGCCGCAGTTCGCCGACAACAACGTCTCCGTTGGCACTGGTTGAACCGCGCCACAGACCGAGACTGGGAACGTGGCTGTAGCGCTCACCGTCCACGCCGGCACTGGGGTTCTCGGTGACCTCGAATCGAAGCTTCGGCCACGCCCGTAGTGAATCCACCAGTCGGGCACCGGTTCCGACGGGCCCCGACCAATCCGTTGTTGCACGCAGCAGTCCATTGTCTGCCAACTGCGATGTCCACCGCAGTTTGGCAGGACAGCCCAACGCGGCGGACAAAGCCCAATCCACGTGCGGGCACAGCGCTGCGGGTGACGAGTGGATGAAGACCACACCAGTCGTCAGTTCCGCGAGGTGATTCGGTTGCACTCGAGCCTCCTGCTTCGACGAGGGACGTCTTCCCCAACGACCTCTGTCGAATGTGTGAAGCAGGCTCGATTGAATAGTGTGCCTGTGTTACCCGTGTTGCGCTAGTGGAACAAGAGAAAATTGTTACCGAATGTCCGTTATAACGTGATCGGACAATTCAGTCCATAGCGGCTTTGCCCAATCACCGAAGGCGCGATCGGTCAGGACAACGCAGGCAGCGTCGATATCGGGATCCACCCACAGGAAGGTTCCGGACTGACCGAAATGGCCGAAAGTCGACGCGGAATTCTCGCGTCCGGTCCAATGCGGATTCTTTTGTCCGCGTATTTCGAAGCCCAATCCCCAATCATTAGGCCGCTTGGAGCCGTATCCCGGCAAAATGCCGTTGAGCCCGGGGAATTGCACCGAGGTCGCCGTTTTGTACGTCTGCGGTGAAATCAGCGTCGGGGCTAGTAGTTCAGCAGCGAAGCCGGCCAGGTCGGCCGCCGATGCCTGCGCTCCGTGGCCCGCCGGGCCGACCAGCGCCGCGCTCGTCATCTTCAGCGGTTCGAACACCGCCTCAGCCAGGTAGTCGGCAAACGGAATCGAGGTTTCGTGTTCGACCAATTCGGCAAGCACCTCGAATCCCGCACTCGAATAGATCCGCTTCGACGCGACGGGAGCTTGGACGGTCCGCTCACCGAAGGCCAGGCCGGACGCGTGAGCCAGCAGATGCCGCACCGTGGATCCTTCGGGGCCTGCTGGTTGATCCAGCTCGACGGCGCCTTCCTCCACGGCAACCAGAATTGCGTAGGCGCACAGGAGTTTTGTTACCGAAGCCAATGGGAACACGCGGTTCTGGTCGCCGTTCGACGCAGAAATGCGGCCGCCCCCGCCGGAATGTTCTCCCGTGAGGACGACCGCTGCCGCATTGTCGACGGGCCACTGATCGATGACGTCAAGACTGTGCACCCGATCAGACTACTGGCCCACGAATTCAGCTGTAGATCACCAGTCCGCTTCGGTGTAACGGATCACGCCGCGGATATTCTTGCCGTCCAGCATGTCCTGGTAGCCGTCGTTGACACCTTCGAGGGTGTAGGTGCGGGTGACCATGTCGTCGAGGTTGAGCTTGCCCGCCTTGTACATCGCGAGCAGGTTCGGAACGTCCTGGCGGGCGTTGCCGCCGCCGAAGATGTTGCCCTGGAGGTCCTTCTGCAGCATCGACATCAGGAACAGATTGAGCTTGACGTCCATGTCCGTCAGATGCCCCATCGCAGTGACAACACAACGTCCGGCCTTGGCCGTAAGGATCATCGCCTCTTCGACGTATTCGCCCTTCATCTCACCGACGGTGATGATGGTCTTCTGCGCCATCCGTCCGTGTGTCGCCTCGATGATGGGTTGAATTGCCGCAGCAGCACTCTCGAACGCGTGGGTGGCACCGAACTTCAGAGCCTGCTCACGCTTCCACGGCACCGGGTCGATGGCAAAGACGTACCGCGCACCGGATGCAACGGCACCCTGCAGCGCGCTGATTCCCACGCCGCCGACGCCCATGATGACAACGTCCTCGCCTGGCTTGACGTCGGCAATGTGCGTCGCAGATCCCCAACCGGTGGGCACGCCGCAACCGACAAGCGCGGCAACCTCGAACGGGATGTCCTTGTCGATCTTCACCACCGAGGACTGGTTCACCACCATGTACGGGGCAAACGTTCCGAGCAAGCACATCGGGATCACGTTCTCGCCGCGAGCCTGAATTCGGTACGTGCCGTCACTGATTGCCTGACCGCTGAGGAGTCCCATGCCGAGGTCGCAGAGATTCTGATGTCCGGCCGAACACGCGGGACAAGTTCCACATGCCGGGATGAAGGACAGCACGACGTGGTCGCCCACCTCGAGACCTGAGACCTCGGGGCCGAGTTTGGTGATGACGCCCGAGCCTTCGTGGCCGCCCATCACGGGGAACGACGGCATCGGCGTGGCGCCGGTGACGATGTGGTGATCGGAGTGGCACATTCCGGCCGCTTCCATGCGGATCTGGACTTCGCCGGCTACCGGATCGCCGATCTCGATCTCCTCGACGGACCATTTCTCGCCCAGGCCCCACAGGATTGCACCCTTGGTCTTCACGTCAGTTCACCCTTTCATTCGCACACCCGCATCTATCACTGTGACCATAGCCACAAATAGCGGAAATTGGAACGTGTTCTAACGAAAGTTTTCGTGCCGCAGGTCAGACGTCCAATTGAGCAGGGAAAACACGTGCCGGGTATTTCGGAATCGGCCCGCTCAGTGGGACAACCTCTCAATGGGACAACTCTGCCGACCACGGCGGGTCCGCGCCGGGTCGTGACACCGTGACGGCAGCCGCACGCGCCGCAAACTCCAGCGCCGCCTGCCATTGAGGTGCCGTGAAGCTGCGAACAGCTGCCGGATCGAGTGCGTCGTGGCGCTCCAAGTAAGCCAACAGAGCGCCGTGCACCGTGTCCCCCGCTCCGATGGTGTCGGCAACGCGAACCGTCGGCGCCGGTACCGAAACCTCGAATCCCGATGTCAGCACTGTCAATCCATCGCCGCCTCGCGTCAACAAGATTGCTCCGACACCGTCGGCCAGCCACTCACGACCGTCGACCGAACCCAGCCACGCCGCGTCGTCGTCGCTCACTTTGAGAATGTCGATGGACGGCAACCAGGTGCGGAACCGTCGACGGTACGCGTCGGGGTCGCTGATGACGGCCGGTCGAATATTGGGGTCCACCATGGTCAGTCGTCCGCGTCGATGCGCCTCGAACAGCAACGCTTCGTACGCCGACGCTCCGGGTTCCAAGACCAGCGAGAGGGTTCCGAACGAGAAGGCGCGGGCGTCGGGAAGTTCCGGCGCACTGAAAAGCCGATCCGCTGTCCCCTCCAGATAGAAGCTGTACCGGGCGCTGCCGTCGTCGGAAAGATTGACGACGGCAAGTGTGGTCGGTTCAGGTCCCCGTTCCACCGCGCCGGTGTCGACGCCCGATGCGGTCAACGAGTCGATCATGCGATCACCGAACGCGTCGGACGACAATCGGGAGACAAACCCGACGGCCGACCCGAGTCTGCCCAACGCGAGTGCGACGTTGAACGGTCCGCCGCCGAGCTTGGGCGAGAAGTTCTCCCCCACCGGCACCAGATCGACCAGTCCCTCACCACACACCACGACGGATCGATTTCGGGTATCACTCATCGGTAGACCTTAACTTTGAGGCGATCATGCTAATGCCCTGCTCGGCGCGATCGAGTTCGAGCGCCGAGCAGGGCACGATTTCGGATGGGGACTCAGTTACCCACGCGCTCACCCGTCGTGGGGTCGAAGAGGTGCACCGGTCCGTCTACCCGCTCGAACCCGAGCGTCTGGCCGTACTGCAGTTGAGATCGCCCACCTGTACGTGCGACGAGTGAAATCGGGTCGGCATCCGTTCCCGGCACATGGGCGTAGATGTACGACTCGTTGCCCAGTTCTTCGACCAGATCGATCTGAGCGGCGATGCCGGTTCCCGCGGGAACCACCTGGAATTGTTCCGGCCTGATTCCGACGGTGACTGAATCCAGTCCGGCGGCAGCAATTGCCGTCATCTGCTCTCGCTCCAAGGGAACGTCGACGGATCCGAATCGAACGCCGCCGGACGTGACCGGCGCCGTCACCAAGTTCATTCCGGGCGATCCGATGAAACCAGCGACAAACGCGTTTGCGGGACGATCGTAGAGTTCGGTCGGTGACGCAAACTGTTGCAACTTGCCACCTTTGAGCACTGCGACTCGATCACCCATCGTCATCGCTTCCACCTGATCGTGAGTGACGTACACGGTGGTGGTTCCGAGTCGACGCTGCAATGCCGCGATTTGCGTACGTGTCTGGACCCGCAGCTTTGCGTCGAGGTTGGACAGCGGCTCGTCCATGCAGAACACCTGAGGTTCACGAACGATGGCACGTCCCATGGCAACTCGCTGACGCTGACCACCGGACAGCTTGGCGGGCTTGCGGTCCAGGTAATCCGTCAGATCGAGGAGCTTTGCCGCTTCGGCAACCTTCTTCTTTCGTTCCTCCAAAGGAACTCCACGCATCTTCAGCGCGAAACCCATGTTCTCGCCGACGGTCTTGTTGGGATACAGGGCGTAGTTCTGGAAGACCATCGCAATGTCGCGATCCTTCGACGGGACATCGGTCATGTCCTTGCCGTTGATCGTGATTGCACCGGAGTCGATGTCCTCGAGCCCGGCCAACATGCGCAGCGCAGTTGACTTTCCTGATCCTGACGGTCCGACGAGGACGATGAACTCACCGTCCTTGATATCGAGGTCGAGCGAATCGACAGCGAGGGTTCCGGCACCTTCGTAGATGCAAGACGCTTTCCGGTAAGAGATTTCAGCCATGACGAACTCCTGAAAGTGTGGGGCGAACTAGTGGATTGCGCCGGGTCATTTGATGGCGCCGAAGGACAGGCCGCGCACCAGCTTGTTCTGGGCGAACCAACCGGCCAGGATGACGGGCAACGCCGCCATGGTTGCTGCTGCAGAGAGGCGAGCCCAGTACAGGCCCTCGCCCGTGATGAAGCCGACCAGGAAGACCGGAATCGTCTGCGCTTGAACAGCTGTCAGGTTGACTGCGAAGAAGAACTCGTTCCACGAGAAGATCACGCAGATCAGCGCAGTGGCAGCGATTCCGGGCGAGATCAGGGGCAAGATCACCTCGCGAACCGAGGTCCACAAACTGGCGCCGTCCATGCTGGCTGCTTCGAGGAGCTCGCCGGGTACTTCGAGGAAGAACGAGCGCATCATCCACACCGCAATCGGCAGATTCATCGACGTGTACAGGATGACCAGAGCCCAGATGTTGTCGAGCAATCCGATGTCGTTGACGATCACGTACAGCGGCACGATCGCTGCCACGACGGGAAGCATCTTGGTACTGATGAAGAAGAACAGCACATCTTGCGTCTTCTTCACCGGGCGAAGCGAGAGCGCAAACGCCGCTGGAACACCCAGTAGCAGAACAAGAATGGTGGACATTCCCGTGGCAAATGCCGAGTTCGCCAGCGTCGTACCCAGACCCGAATCGAGAACGGCACGGAACTGCTCGAGTGTCGGGGTGAAGAACAACTTCGGCGGATCCGTGTAGGCATCGGCCTCGGTCTTGAACGCCGTCAGAACCATCCAGAAGACCGGAAAGAAGAAGCCCAGAGCGGCAATCCACGCCACTACCGACCAGGGACTGAACTTGCTGCTTTTCTTTTTCTTCACTACGGGCTTGTCGGTCGTCGCGCTTGTCGTATCTACGGTAGTCATCACGCAGCCTCCTCATTACCGGTGAAGCTCTTGAAGATCAATCGGAGCGCGAGTGTCGACACGATGATGGTCGCGATCACTGTCACGACGCCCATCGCCGCAGCTTGACCGACGTCGAAGCCGAGGAACGCACGCTGGTAGATGTAGAACGGCAGGTTCGAGCTGGCGACTCCTGGCCCTCCCGCCGTCATCATGTACACCGCGTCGAAGGTGTTCACGAGGTAGATCGCACCGAGCACGGCGCCGAGTTCGATGAATCGGCGCAGATGCGGCAAGGTCAATTCGCGGAACATCGCAAACGGCTTGGCGCCGTCGACTCGCGCGGCCTCGAGAATGTCGCGGGGCATGGACTGCAGCCCGGCCAGGATCAGCAACATCATGAACGGGGTCCACTGCCAGATCAGATTGATCATGACTGCCGCGAGCGGGAACTTGCTCACCCAGTCGACCTGGCCGACACCGAATGGTTGGAGGACGAAGTTCACGATGCCGAATACCGGGTCGAACATCGTTGTCTTCCACAGCAATGCGCCGGCGACCGGGGTGATGAGGAACGGCGTGATCAGCAGCGTTCGCACAATCCCGCGGCCGAGGAACGCCCGGTCGAGAAGCAGTGCCAGCGCCAGTCCGAGTATCACGGACACGATGACCGTTCCCACGATCATGATGACCGTGTTGACAGCCACCTCACGGAACTGACTGTCCTTGAACACCTCGATGTAGTTGTCCAACCCATTGAAATGCCGTGATCCCGGCCGCACGAGGTTCCACGACTGCGTGGAGTAGTACAGCGTGAACAGGAACGGAATCTGGGTGACGACGATCGCGAAGATCAACGCCGGCAACAACGGACCTCGACGACGCCATCCCTCGGCGCGGGAGATCTTCTTGTCGATTCGGACCGGCGGCGCGTCGTCCACCGCAGTTCTGGGCTCAGCAACCGTAGTCATCGGTTCTCCTGATAGGTCTTGCCGACCACCTCGGCATACTGCTGCGATTGTTCGAGTGCTTCTTTCACACTCTTCTGACCCGCGATGGCAGCGCTGATCTGCTGGCTGACGCGAGTGCCCAGATCCTGGAACTCAGGAATGGTGAGGAACTGGACTCCGGTGTACGGAACCGGTTGCACTGTAGGGTTTTTCGGATCTGCGTTATTGATCGATTCGAGGGTGATTTCACCGAATGCCTTGGAGGCTTCCTGATACTCCGGAATCTCGTACGTCGAAAGACGACTTCCCGGCGGCACCCTCGACCAGCCGAGCTCCGTGCCGACTCGCTGGATGTAATCCTTGTTTGTCATCCACGAGATGAACTTCCACGCATCGTCCTTGTTCTGGGCCGACTCCGGGATCCCGAGCGCCCACGTGTAGAGCCATCCTGGATCTGATTTCTCGACCTTCGGAGCCTTGGCGTAGCCGATGTTTCCGAACACCTTCGACGACGCGGGATCTTCGAGAACCGACACCGCCGACGTCGCGTCGTACCACATTGCGGTATTGCCCTGCGCGAATTGTGTTGCACACTCACCGAATCCACTGGTCGCGGGACCTGGTTGACCATGTTCCGTGACCGTGTCCACGTAGAACTGAACGGCGTCTTCCACCTGCGGACTGGTCAGCTGCGCATTCCAGTCTTCGTCGTACCAGCGACCTCCGAAGGTGTTGATCACGGTATTCAGTGGTGCGAGGACCTCGCCCCAGCCGGGCTTTCCGCGAAGGCAGATGCCCGACATCTTGGCGTCTGGGTTGTCGAACTGCTCTGCCCAACCGGCAACTTCCTGCCACGTCGGATCTTCGGGAACCGTGATGCCGGCCTGGTCGAACAAGTCTTTGCGATACATCAGGAACGACGACTCACCGTAGAACGGAACGGCGTACATGCTGTCCTCGTAGGACAGGGACGTCTTGATGGACGGAATGAAGTCGTTTTCGTCGTAACCCGTTGTGGCATTGGCATACTCGGACAAATTCACGAGCCAACCATTGGCAGCCCATTGCGGCGTCTCGTAGTTGCTGATCATGACTACATCGAATTCACCGCCGCCCGTAGCCGTCGATGCCGTGATCTTGGCGCGCGCCTGATTCTCGGAGAGGCTGACGAACTTGAGGTCGATCCCCGGGTTCTCGGCTTCGAAAGCGGGTGCCAATTTGATGGCGTCCTGCATCTGTGAGTTCGACACCATCGCAATGGTGACGGTTCGTTCGCCGGAACCACCGAGTGCGCCCGCACCCGCACATCCCGACACCAGGAGGCAGAGAGCCGCAGCAGCAGCGCCCCACACTCGTCTTCCTGTTTTCACGGATTACCTTCCTTCACACTCACGTGTCAGTTGCACGCTCAGCCGGCAGAACTCGTGAGAGCTAGCTTTCGAGCAGCCACTGGGCGCACTCGACATCGGTGACGAGTACGTGTGCCAAACCTCCGCGCAATGCGCCCAGAACGGCCTGGCGTTTGTGTGTTCCCCCCGAAATCAGAATGGTCTGATCACAGGATTTCACTGCGTCGAGCGATACGGATACCGTGCGCTCGGGTAGTGGCCCCTCCACTGGAGTTCCGTCGATCGTGTAGAAACGGCCCCCGATTTCGCCGACCGCGCCACGACTTTCCAACTCGTCCAGCATGGTCGAGTCGACAAAGCTACCGGCAAACAACGTGGTGGCCGTGGATACGGCGCCAACACCGAAAACCATGATGTCGGAATCGGTTCCAGCTTGCAGCGCCTTTGATATGACCGAATCGTTTTGCATCGACTCCACAGTCGCCGGATCGGCGTACAACGGAGCATTGAGGCGAATCGGATTGGCCTGCAACTGTTGTGCACATCGGCCGATAGTGAAGTCAACGCCGGTTTGATAGTCGGTCACCGTCATGGAGCCGTCAAGTTGTACCACAGCCGAGCACTTTGCCGCCCGGTCCGGCAAAGAACCCGCTACTGCAACGGTTTCCGGCCCCCACGTGAATCCGAGAACACTCGACGGCTGCAGACGCCGAACCAGCACGTCAGCAGCGCGACGGCCCAACGCATCGTAGTCGGGATCGTCTGAATCCGAATTCGCTTCGGGGACAACCAAAACTTCCGCCAGGCCGAAACGCTTCTCGAGCTCGGACTCCAATTCCGTGTTCACCGAACCTTCCAACTCCGGCGGAACCAAGATCTCGACCCTGACCAAGCCTTGCGACCGCGCCCGAGCCAGCAAGCGGCCCGCCGTCGGCCTCGAGACACCGAGTTTTGCCGCGATCTCCGCCTGAGTAGCACCTTCGAGGTGATACATCGTTGCCGCGCGCAGCGCGAGTCGGACATCCTCGGACGCCGGCGTCTTCGACGTCTTGAGTCCCGTTGGCTGAGCCGACTGGTTCACGCGTTCTCCTCGTTGATTCTTTTGGTTGATTCTTTTGGTCGTGAGCAAATGCTCACTAGATGTTCTTATGCTCATTAAGCTAACATCTACGTTGTGACCCACACAACAGTTTCCGGTGAATCCATCGATCTACCTGCGACAATTCGGGCAAATGTCCTTATTTCAGTCGGAAAGATGCAGATGGAGGAAAGACCGCGACCGTCGCCCAGGCCTGGCGAAGTGCTCGTCCGCGTCCATGCGGTTGGCGTATGCGGATCGGACGCCCACTATTTTCGCGAAGGCCGCATCGGCCCCTACGTCGTCGAGGCTCCCCTCGTTCTCGGGCACGAGGCGTCAGGTCGGATCGCAGCCGTCGGGGACGGCGTTGATCCCAGTCGCATCGGACAACGGGTCTCCATCGAGCCACAGAAGCCCGATCCGACCAGTTCGGAATCGAAATCCGGCCGATACAATCTCTGCCCTCACATGGAGTTCTTCGCGACGCCTCCCATAGACGGTGCGTTGACGGACTACGTGACCATTGGCGCAGACTTCGCACATCCCATCGCCGATTCCGTGTCCTATGAAGCCGCAGCGCTGTTCGAGCCACTCTCCGTGGGCATCGCTTCCGTCCAGAAGGCGGGTATCACCGGTGGGTCCCGAGTCCTCATCGCGGGCGCCGGACCGGTGGGAATCGTGACGACACAGGTAGCCAAGGCTTTTGGCGCCACCGCGGTCATCGTCTCGGACATCGACGCCGCCCGACGCGAGGTGGCACTGACGTTCGGCGCCACCGCCGTGGTGGATCCCCGCGAGTGCGATGTACGTTCACTCGGCGTCGACGCGTTCATCGACGCCTCGGGAGCCACAGCCGCCGTGATCGACGGCATCCATGCTGTTCGGCCGGCCGGGACAATAGTGTTGGTCGGAATGGGCGCAGACGAAATCCCGCTGCCCGTCCCCATCATTCAGGGTCGCGAGCTCGTCCTCACCGGTGTGTTCCGATACGCCAACACGTGGCCGATCGCCGCGGCACTGGTCGCGTCCGGTCGCGTCGACCTGGATTCGATGGTCACAGCCCGCTTTTCACTCGAACGCTCGCGCGAGGCGCTGGAAGCCGATCGCGTCCCCGGCAGCATCAAGGCCGTTGTCATCGTCGCCGAAGGAGACTAGAACTTTCATGGAACTCAACACGAAGACCTTGCGCGACTTCGATGCTTCACTCGAAGTGCCGAACTACGACCGGAGCAAAGTCACCACCGGCATAGTGCATTTTGGTGTCGGCGGCTTTCACCGCGCGCATCAGGCCATGTACATCGACACCCTCCTACGCCAAGGAGAAGGCTTCGACTGGGGAATCTGCGGCGTCGGAGTGATGCCGTCGGACAAGCGGATGAAGGATGCGCTCGGCGCTCAGGACGGTATGTACACGCTGGCGCTCAAGCATGCCGACGGAACGCTCGAAGGCCGTGTCATCGGGTCAATTGTCGAGTACCTGTTTGCTCCGGACGATCCACGTGCTGTCATCGAGAAGATGGCGTCGGAGTCGACAAAGATCGTGTCCCTCACCATCACCGAGGGCGGTTACAACATCTCGCACACCACCGGTGAGTTCGAGGCATCCAATCCCGATGTCGTACATGATCTTCGGCCAGGAGCTCTCCCCCGCACGACGTTCGGACTGGTCTGCGATGCTCTCGCCCTTCGCCGAGAACGCGGCCTCGCACCCTTCACGATAATGAGCTGCGACAACATCGAAGGAAACGGCGCCGTCGCACGAACAGCTTTCGGAGCCTTTGCCGCCCTGAAAGATCCGGAACTTGCAGAGTGGATCGAGCAGAACGGTGCGTTCCCCAACTCCATGGTCGACCGGATCACGCCCGTCACTACTGCCGAGGTGACTGCCGAGATCGCCCAGGCATTCGGCGTCGACGATCAATGGCCTGTCGCAGCGGAACCGTTTACTGCGTGGTTCCTCGAGGACGAGTTCACGGTGGGCAGGCCACCTTTGGAAAATGCCGGCGTGAATGTGGTGCCGGACGTGCGCCCGTACGAACTCATGAAGCTGCGTCTCCTCAATGCCAGCCATCAGGGCATCGCTTACTTCGGCTACCTCGCCGGATACCGTCTCGTTCACGAGGCATGCCAGGACGAACTCCTGTCCGGGTTCCTGCTCGACTACATGAACCTCGAAGCGACCCCCACCCTCGATCCGGTCCCCGGCGTCGACCTCGATCAGTACAAGAAGACGCTCATCGAGCGCTTCTCGAACCCACAGGTTCGTGACACGATTGCGCGTCTGTGTGCCGAATCGTCCGATCGAATTCCCAAGTGGCTCTTGCCGGTCATCCGCAAGCAACTCGACACCGGAGGGCCCATCAATCTGTCCACGGCCATCGTGGCCAGTTGGGCGCGCTACGCCGAGGGCGTCGACGAGAAGGGCGACCCGATCACCGTGGTCGATCAATTGGCCGACACGTTGGTGCCCCTTGCCCAGAAGCAGGCGGTCGACCCACTCGCCTTCATCGGCAACCGTGCCGTTTTCGGAGATCTGGTCGACAACCGGCGATTTGTCGCGAGCTTCCGAACAACACTCGACTCGTTGCACTCGGTCGGAGCGCGGAAAACTCTCGAGGAGGTGCGTGGGCTCTGACTACCCCGACACGTCGTGCAGGTGATGGATCGGATCATGAATGAAGTACATGGCCAATGATTCGACGGTGAACGCCGATCCGTCACCGCGGAGCCCACGCCTACCCAGCTGACCCTCCGCGACTGATTCGAATGCACTCGCAACGGCGTCAGCAGCGTCGGCCAATTCCGAAGCGACTGTCGCCGAATCCTGCTCGTTGTAGCGCTCGGCAATTGCTGTCGCGTCCTGATCCCAGTTCTCGAAGTACGGATCGTCGAATGTGAGCATCTGCTCCAACCGGGCTCTGAAAATCCTGAACACGTCACGCACATGGGCGGAATACTCCAACGCGGACCAGGTTTCGCTGTTCGGCCGTACCGTCACGTCCTCGCGCTGCAGCACCTCACCCCAAGCGGCGGCATTCCTGCGAACCAGATCGGGAACATCAGCGAAGGTGATGGTGGTCGAGTCGAACCCGCACTCTGTGCACGGGCGTTCGAGTACCCATGTCCAATTCTTTGTGTCCGGCGTGATCGGCATGGATCGAGAATAGTCCGCTCACGGCGGGTATTGATTCCATCGCCGATCGTGGAAGAGAGTTGTGGGGCGGGCGGGGCTCGAACCCGCGACCAATGGATTATGAGTCCACGGCTCTAACCGACTGAGCTACCGCCCCATCCGAGTTGCCTGACATCTCGGCGCGTCCGAATGTTACCGGCACCGCTGACGCGAATCACAACCGGGCAGGGTGTGACTGGTGTAACTCATATCGGAGCAGGTACCTCGACTTGGTTCGCACGGGTGCCGGAACCCGATAACGTTGGAGAGCACACCCCACTGAACAGGATCATCACATGAAGCTTGCACTCTCTGAATTCAAGAACTCCAAGGCCACGATCCGGATCATCATGTCCGACGGCGCAAAGCTCAACGGCACCGTCAAGGACTTCTCCGAGGACACGTTGGTGCTCAACTCCCCCAACGGGGTCTACTACATCAACCCGGCCCACATCGTTCGCTTGTTCGAGCCTTCGGACCGCGCAGCGAAGTAGTCGCTCGCACCATGAACACCGAAGCCCGGCGCAGAATCCTGCGCCGGGCTTTCGCTTCAGACAACCACCGACTTCGAACGACCACCGACAGGAAGGGCAACAAATGAAGGTCACCGCCAAGGTCACGAAATCCGGCGATTGGTGGGCCGTCGAGGTGCCCGAGGTCGACGGCGCATTCACCCAAGCACGCCGACTCGATCAGATTCCCGACATGGTCGCTGACGCGGTGCACCTTCTCACGGATGTTCCTGCCGGGGATGTCGAGGTCACGCTCGACGTCAACCAAACCCACAGCCCCGGCGCGCAATTCGAATAGATCTCAGTCGGCCGACTCGCCCTGCAGCCTCGGGGGCTCGTCCGGGCGATCATCTTGTAGACAGGGCGGAATGTGTCCGCTAGCGGCATAGTTGGCATGGTGTTGGATATGCGGCGATGTCGTTTGGGGCCGGTATTGGCTGGCTCCGTTGCTGTTCTCGCGGTTGGGGTAGTTGTTGCTTTCCAGATTGTGGACGACCGACGGTCCCCGGCAGCTGCCCCGCAGGGGCAGGTTATCGGGCAACCCACATGTCTGGCGCCTGACGTGCTCGAGGCGGTCATTCCTATACCGGTCCAGTCACCGGAGTACCTAGTAGACCCATTACCTCCGGCAGGAACGATTCCCGAGAGCTTCCAACCGACATCGGTGGTGGTGTGCGAATTCCTGAAGTTCGCGGACGACAACAGTGGGGCGATCCTGAGGCAGACGAGGAGAAGCGGTGATTTGACGCGAGTCATCGCTGAATTGGCGCAGCCCTCGCTCGATCGTCCGTGGTTCGGCGAATGCCCCACTGCGTCGACCATTCCCACTCCTGTGGTTTGGCTGGTCGATGCCAGCGGACACGGTGTGAGAGTTGCTTTTCCGACAGGAGGTGCGTGTGGGCACCCACTACCGGAGGCATACGAGGAAGTCATGAACCTGGCCGTGCAGGACGACCAAGCGCACTATCTTCCCAGTGCATTGTGAGGTTCTTACCTACCTGACAACGATCAAATCTCGGACGAATACCTCCCCTAGATATCTGAGTACCCGTCCGGATCCAGCTGATCAGCGCCAGCCTTCGCATCATCGCGGTCACGCGCCCCAAAAAAACCTAACCCAGTGGTCTGCCATAGACGATCAGGGACGCGGCGGCATAGATCTACCGACTGCGCCAGCGATCAACCTGCGGCATGGCACCGGCGCATGGCGGCGTTCGCACAGTCTTGCCACACTTGCGGCAGTAGTGCGTTCGATGCCCGCCGTTCTCGGCCGTCACACAGCCGCAGACTTCCCATCCGACGAGACAGGTGCCACCGGTGAGGGCGTGCCCGCTGGGGCAACTGGTCGGCGCAGACTCGACAGACATATCAGAATCTTCGCACACACATTCGAATGACAGTTGTCGGTCACGCGGCGCCTGGCAGGCCTTCGACATAATCGTGCAACAAAAAAATCCCTGATCCGCATTGCTGCGGATCAGGGATTCTTCTGAACGCTCCCCCGGCTGGACTCGAACCAGCAACCGTCCGATTAACAGTCGGAAGCTCTGCCAATTGAGCTACAGGGGATTGTCTTGCTCGCTTCGCCCGTTCCGGCGTTGCCTGAGAAACTGTAGCGAATCCACCGCCGAAGTACCAAATCGCCTGCCCAGCGAGTCATCAGGCAGGATGGAGTCAGGACGATCGGTGCTGGAGGGAAGCAGGAATGATGCGTTTGTTAATCGGTGTTGCCGCTGGGTACGTCCTGGGGACGAAAGCAGGGCGGGCCCGGTACGAACAGATCAGTCGGGCCGCGAAGGCGGTGGCGACCAGTCCTGCCACGAAGAAGGTGCTCGACGCGTCGCGTCAGAAGCTGGCTGATTCGCTCAGCACGCAGCCGAAATTGGAGCCCATGAAGCCGATCAACGAGGAAACCACGATCCTGATCCCTCATGACCAGTTGAAGAAGAACCGCTAGTCAGACGCTGTTGTCGCCGACGGCTTGCTCACGCAGCTGTCGGCGGTACTGCTCGAGGGCGACGAGGTCGCCGAACAGCGAGTTGTACTCGTCCGGTGCTGCGGCGGGTGAGATGCGCTGCAGTTTCGATTTGAGGTCTGCGACCTGTTCGCCGACCCAAGCCTCCTGCAGTCGCGCGAGCACGCCGCTGATGTAGCGGGGAACTGTGTCCTCGTCACATGGCATCGGTTCGACGGCAAGTTCGGAGATCACTGAGGCAACTGTCACATCTTCGACTCCCTTGGTGACAACCTCGATCCATTCGGCGCCGCCGAAGCCCTTGCTGGTGCCGCCGGCGTCGGACATCGACTGCCTGATTGCCACGTAGGCGGGATGAGTGAACGTCTCGACGGGCAGTGAGTCGAACACCGTTCCGGCGATCCCTGGGTACTGTAGGGCCGCTTTGAGCACCGCTCGCTGCGTGGACAGCCCCGGGTCGTTGGGCCGGGGCCGTGAGATGCCGATCGGGAGGGCAAGGGCGTCGTCGCTCGGCTCCGGAATGACCTGACGACGCTTCGGGGCGGGTGAAGAACCTCGGGTGGACGCACGTTTGCGAGCTTCGTCACGGACACGTCGACGCACGGACGGCAGGTCGTCCCACCCGACCCATCCGCACAGCAGGTTGGCGTAACTGTCACGCAGAGTCGATTCCTTGATCTGCGCGACGACGGGAACGGTGCGACGCAAAGCCTCGACGCGACCTTCCGCTGTGTCGAGATCATGCTCGGTGAGTATCGACTTGACCACGAACTCGAACATCGGGGTTCGCCTCGCCACGAGGTCGCGGACTGCGGCGTCGCCCGACGCCAGCCGAAGATCGCACGGGTCCATTCCGTCGGGTGCGACGGCAACAAACGTCTGCCCGGCCATCTTCTGATCACCTTCGAAAGCCTTCATCGCGGCAGCTTGCCCCGCGGCATCGCCGTCGAAGGTGTAGATGATTTCGCCGCGAAAGTAGCTGTCGTCCATCAGGAGTCGGCGCAGCATCGCGAGGTGTTCCTCGCCGAATGCGGTGCCACACGACGCGACAGCGGTCTTGACGCCGGCCAGATGCATCGCCATGACGTCGGTGTACCCCTCGACCACCACAGCCTGATGCCCCTTGGCGATGTCGCGTTTCGCGAGATCGAGGCCGAACAAGACCTGAGACTTCTTGTACAGGATGGTTTCCGGGGTGTTGACGTACTTGCCTGGCATGGTGTCGTCGTCGAAAAGTTTGCGGGCACCGAAGCCGATTACGTCGCCGGCAACGCTCCGGATGGGCCACAGGAGTCGACGATGGAAACGGTCGATCGGGCCGCGTCGCCCCTCCTTGGCCAGGCCGGCGGCTTCGAGCTCCTTGAACTCGAATCCCTTGGCCATCAAGTGCTTTGTGAGTGTGTCCCAGCCTTCGGGGGCGTAGCCGCAGCCGAACTGCAAGGCCGCAGCGCCGTCGAAATTTCGCTCGGTGAGGTAGTCGCGCGCAGCTTGGGCGTCTGGCTCCCGCAGGCGCGCCGCATAGAACTCCTGCGCTGCCGCGTTGGCCGCGATCAAGCGCGCACGGGTGCCGCGATCGCGCTGAACCGAGGGACCGCCGCCCTCGTAGGAAATCGAGTAGTTCAGCCGGTCGGCCAACTGCTCGACAGCCTCGACAAAACTGATGTGATCCATCTTCTGCAAGAAGGAGTAGACGTCGCCGCCCTCACCGCAGCCGAAGCAGTGATAAAGCCCGTGGTTGGGGCGAACGTGGAACGACGGCGACTTCTCGTCGTGGAACGGGCACAGCCCCTTGATGGAGTCGCCACCCGCACGCTTGAGCGAGACGTATTCACCGACGATGTCTTCGATGCGTGTGCGTTCGCGAATGGCCGCGATGTCTCTGTCAGAAATTCGGCCCGCCACGTATGTCAGTCTAGGCGGTCCACGAACTGCGCCTGACACGGCAAGTTCGTCACGGGTGGTCTGGAGCCTGGCGGTACGAGTTCGGTGTGAAACCGAGGACGTTGCGGAAGTCGGCGGACAGGTGGGCATGGTCTGCATAACCGAGATCGGCCGCCACCTGCGCGATCTTCACCGACGGATCTTCGCGTAGCCGTTGTGCGGCTTCCTGAAGTCGGTAGCGTCGAATGATTGCCAAGGGCGGCAACCCGACGTATCGCTGGGCAAGGCGTTGAACACCACGGACAGAGGTGCCGAGAAGTTCGGCGATATCACCGACACGGATCACTGTCCGATCCGAAGCGATCAGGTCTTCCATTGCATTTGCCTGTCGACCACTCTCGTCGTCGGGCGCAATGTGCTGGGCCGCCCACTCGGAGAAAGCCGCAATCGCACGCTGCCTACCCACCTCGTGGTCAGCCTCACCCATCGCCGACATCACTGCCTCGTGCAAGTCCGGCGCGGCGATCTGCACTTCGGTGTTCTGGATGGTCTGCGGATCAGCTCGCAACGACGCGAGGCCCGCCGGCCGCAACAGTGCACCCACCGCCCAGCCACTGCCGGACAGGTCACGGTGCGACGCCCCTGTCGACGGGCCGACCAGGGACACCCCGCCGGGTTCGACCACGAGATTGGAAGCGGGGAATGGCAGCACTTCCTGTCGGACAGTTCGGCCGGGCGCCAGCTGCCATCGCGGAATCCAGAACCAGCGGATACGCCCTTCCAACGAGGCGTCGGCCGGTTCGCGGTGGAACGTCGGGAGTTTGGTCGGGTACAGAATCCCGCGACTGTCATTGGGCGTGACCAACTGCCGTCCTCCTCGTTCGTCGCAAATCTTCAAGCCACAGCCCATCTGACGGCGCTACCTTCGTTTCATGAACGCAGACAGCATTTCCCAGCAGGGCGTGACCGGCGAGCACACAACAGACGGCATCCCGCACGGCTCGACGAGCTTGACCCCGTTTCTGGCGATCAAGGGAGCCGCCGACGCGATTGAATTTTACCGGTCGGTGTACGGCGCACGCGTCGTCGACATCACCGAGTTCAGCGGCGTCGTCGTCCACGCCGACCTCGATTTCGGAAACGGTCGGCTCCAACTCGGCGAACCCAACCCCGATTACGGCCTCGTCGAGGCACCTTCCGGCGACGCCGACTCCTACTCGATGGGCCTGTACTGCTCAGATGTCGACGCAGTCGTCGAGCGCGCAGTACAAGCCGGCGCGACCGTTCGTGAATCGGTAAGCACGTTCGTCTCGGGCGACCGGTTTGCCTCGATCCGCGACCCCTTCGGCGTGCGTTGGTCCATCATGACGCGCGTCGAGGACCTCAGCGAAGCCGAGAGTGCGCGCAGGGTCGCAGAATGGGCGCTGACGCAAACGCCGTCGAGTTGAGCAGTCAGCCCCAACTCGCCTGGGCGCCGAGGCTCGCCTTGTCGACCCGCTCGAGGCGACTCTCGGTGTACGACGCGATCTGATCCACGACAACGCGCGTGCGCGCCGCATCGTTTTCCGCTCGCTCCCAGGCAGGCAGCAAGATGGGGTCCAATCCGGCGGGCGCTGTTGCCAGCAGCCATTCCGCGACACGATGAACTCGGTCACGTTGACGGTCTTGGCGGGCCTTGTGCCCGTTGTCGGACATCACGTAGTACAGCGCAACGGTTTTGAGCAGCGCTACTTCGGATGCCACCGCTTCGGGGATGTCGAGGTCTGCTTGGTACCGCGACAGCGGCCGGTCTCCGTTGGTCAGCCGGGTGCGGGCGATGGCTGCCGTCGCAAAGCGTCCGACCAATTCGCTGGTCAGGTTTTTCAATGCCACGGAACTGTTCAGGGTCCCGTCGTAGCTGCCGACGCTCTGCACGACGGGCAGTTCCGACAACCGCTGCGCAGCGTCGATCAGATCGTCGATCACCAGGCCGCGAAACTCCGAGGCACCCAACTCGGCGAGTGCCCGTTGCTCGCTCGGATCGGCCAGTGACCGAAGGTCGATACGGCCGGCGATCACGCCGTCCTCGACGTCGTGCACCGAATAGGCGACGTCGTCGGCCCAGTCCATGACCTGAGCTTCCAATGCTTGCCGACGCCCGGGCGCTCCGTCGCGGACCCAGGCCAGCACATCGGCGTCATCGTCGTAGGCGCCGAACTTGGCTCCGGGTTCCGGCCTGGTCCACGGATATTTGATCGCGGCGTCGAGGGAAGCCCGGGTGAGGTTGAGTCCGGCACTGCGACCGTCGGGCCCCAAGATCTTGGGTTCGAGGCTCGTGAGGATGCGCAGGTTCTGGGCGTTGCCTTCGAACCCGCCGCAGTCTTTCGCGACCTCGTCGAGTGCCTTCTCACCGTTGTGCCCGTACGGAGGGTGCCCGATGTCGTGGGCCAAACCGGCGAGGTCTACGAGATCGGGGTCACAGCCGAGGCCGTCGGCGATACCGCGACCGATCTGCGCAACTTCCATCGAGTGCGTGAGCCGGGTACGCGGGGTGTCACCATCGCGAGGACCGACTACCTGGGTTTTGTCGGCCAGGCGTCGTAGCGCCGCGGAGTGCTGCACGCGAGCGCGATCCCGCGAGAAGTCGGATCGATGTTGGGCGGCGGCAATCTGAGTTCCGGGCAATCCCGCTCGCTTCGGCGCCTCGACAATGCGGCGCTCCAGATCGTGCTCGGAATAGGTTCCGCCGCCGTACGTGGTGTGTGCCGTCATGTCGGTTGTTCCTATTGCCCTGCCGTGTAGGGAAAATCAGCGGAGAAGTGCGTCAGTTGGTACCAGAGCAGAGCGCCCGTTTCGCGCGCGATGCCATGCAGTTGGGATTCGCGGGTGAACACGGCCGGCCCTTGTCTGGTCGGCGCCGTCCAGGCTTCGAGGCCGGTGTCGCGGGCCATGGTTCGAGTGCGCAGTGAATGCCACGGGTCACTGACCAGAACTGCGGAATTGATTCCCTGCGAAGCCATTTCGTCACTGACGGCATCAATGCTCAGCAGGGTGTCCGAGCCGGTTTCCACAGCGGTAATCGCACTCGACGGAATCCCGCGGTCGGTGAGATACATCTTTCCGGACGCGGCTTCGGTGTACTCGTCACCTTCCTGCTTGCCGCCGACGGTGATGATCTGCGGCGCTACCCCACGCTTGTACAGCTTGTACGCCTGCTCGAGCCTGGCTTCGAACACCGACGACGGAGTTCCCGAATACTGAGCGGCTCCGAGAACAACAATCGCGTCGGCTGGTGTTGTGTCGTCGATCCGCGCAACCTGCCAGACCCGGACGGCGGTTCCGCCGATCAAGACGAAGGTCATCAGTAGAGCCCCGGCGATGAGGCGTCGGGTCCATCGAGCCAGACCTTCGCCGAAGCCGCCGCCAGCCCCGGAGGGCGCAGAGTTGCGGGAGCGGTTGCCGAAAGCTGGTTTCACTCCCGCAATTGTGCCAGCCCTGATCGCTCCCCCGCGCTGCCGACGCGCCATAACGGTTAGATTTGCGTCATGGCCTTCGCAGCACACATCGAGCAGTCGTCTCCAGCAGACCACGACCGGGCATTCGTCCGGCCGATCCGGCGTTGGGGCAGCGCGAGCGCCGTTGCGGCGATCTTCGCGATCCTGGCATTGATCTTCAGTCCTGCCACTGCGTCGGCTGATCCGCCGTTGGTCCTTCCCAACCAGATCACCGATACCTCTGGCGTACTCAACGACGGCCAGAAGGAGGACATCCAAGCTGCGCTCGACCAACTCAGCGAAGACCATCAGATCGATCTGTGGGTTGCGTTTGTCCCCGACTTCAACGAGATGGGTGGCCAGGCGTGGGCCGATCAGACAGCAACGAAGTCCACTCTCAGCGGCACCGACGTCCTGCTTGCCGTCGCGACCACGGAGGGCGCCTACTACCTCGACGTGCCGCCAGCTCTGACAAACATCACACAATCCGACATCGACTCCATCAAGTCCGACGCGACGGAACCGGCTCTCGCCGACGGTGATTGGGCAGGTGCGGCAATCGCCACCGCCGGCGCGCTCGGCGACGCAAACGCCAAGAGCGGCGGCATGTCCGTGAGCACCCTCCTTATCGGCGGCGGCGCGGTCATCGTCGGAACCGGTGGAGTGGTTCTGTACTCACGCAAGCGGAAGAGCGATCGAGACAAGGCCAGCCTCGAGGCCGCAAAGAACATCGCACCCGACGACATCGCCGCCTTGAACGCACTTCCGTTGCCGACGCTGGACGAGCGAGCTCAGGCCATTCTCGTCGAGACCGACAACGCCATCGCGTCGAGTCAGGAAGAACTCGAACTGGCGCGGAGCGAATTCGGTGATGCGGCGGTCGCGCCGTTTGCCCAGGCCTTCGACAAGGCCAAAGCGACACTCGCCGGAGCCTTCGGCATCAGGCAGAAGCTCGACGACGCCATCCCGGAGTCACCCGAGCAGCGGCGCCAGATGCTCATCGACATCATTTCCTCGTGTGGCCGTGCCGATCAGGAACTCGATGCGCGGGTCGACGAGTTCGACACGATGCGCGACCTTCTCATCAACGCGCCCGCTCGCCTCGATGCACTGACTCAGGCCGTTGTGGCCGTCAGCGTGCGACTGCCGGAGTCCGAGAGGATCCTGAACGAGCTGAAGAACCAGTTCCCCGCTCCAACGTTGGCGCCGGTCGCCGGCAACGTCACGATGGCCGGAGAACGGTTGACTCTGGCCGAGCAGTCCATCGAACAGGGCCGCGACGCTGTTGCCTTGCCCGCCGGTAAGCAGGGCGCCGCCGTCACAGCGATTCGGACCGCGGAGGCCGCGCTTGATCAGGCTCGCAAACTTCTCGACGCCGTGGATCACGCGGCAGACGACATCCGCAACGCTATCGCTACCCTCCCCGCCGCGATGGACGACGTTCAGCAGGGCATCACCGCTGCCGACGCCTACCTGGCCCAGGGCGGCGATCGATTGGCCGCCGCCAAGGCTGGTGCACAAGCCGCGTTGGCTCACGCACAGACATCGAAGGACAGTGATCCACTCGGCGCCTTCAACCAGATTGTGGCCGCCGACGCACAACTCGACGCATTGCTCGCAGAGGCTCAGGAGCAGAAGCAACAGCTCGAACGGGCGCAGCAGCGCCTCGCGCAGGACATCCTGGCGGCCCAGGCACAGGTCACTGCTGCCGGCGATTTCCTCAATACGCGACGCGGCGTCATCGGCGCCGAGGCGCGCACCCGCTACGCCGAGGCGCAGCGCCATCTGCAGGCAGCTCAGCAGTTGCAGGGCACCGATCCGTCGACGGCTCTGCAGCACGCGCAGGCTGCAACGACGCTGGCCACGCATGCTCTGCGGGCGGCCCAGAGCGACGTCAGCACATGGGAGGCAAACCAGCGTCCCCGCGGCGGAAGCGGCGGCGGCGGCAACGCGGCAGGCGCCATTCTCGGCGGCATCCTGATCAACAGCGTTCTGCGTGGCGGCGGCGGTGGACCGCGTTCGTACGGCGGTCCGAGCAGCAGCGGCCGGGGCGGCGGATTCGGCGGCGGCGGGTTCGGCGGCGGCGGTGGAGGACGCGGCAGTCGCGGCGGTGGCGGCGGCGGCCGGTTCTGAGTCAACTACCCGAGGTAGTAAAATTCTGACTTTGTTCGCGACCGACCTCGTCGTACGCTTCATCCGGCAAGTCGGGATCACAGATCATACGAAGGTGTTATGAACAACGTCGCTCCGCAGATTACCGTCGTGGTACCCACGTACAACGAGCGTGAAAACCTGCCCAAGCTCGTCGATCGTCTCGCCGCATTGAAGATCCCGAACCTGGCAGTACTCGTGGTGGACGACAACTCCCCCGACGGAACCGGCGAGGTAGCTGACAAGCTCGGCATCGACGGCCCCATCCCGGTGGGTGTTCTGCATCGCACCGCCAAGGACGGACTTGGCCGCGCGTACGTCGCCGGTATGACGCGGGCCCTCGCCGAGAACGCCGACATCGTCATTCAGATGGATGCGGACCTGTCTCATCCGTCCGAAGTGATCCCCGCCATGATCGAGATCCTCACCACAACCGACGCTGCGGTGGTGCTCGGTTCGCGTTACGTCGAGGGCGGCGCCGTGGCCGGCGACTGGCCGTGGCACCGCAAGGCACTGTCGGCATGGGCCAACTTCTACGTCAACGCAATCCTTCGGCTGCACGTCAAGGATGCCACCGCCGGATTCAAGGCGTGGCACGCAAAGACGTTGCGCGCCATCGACGTCGAATCGGTGCAGAGCAACGGTTACGCCTTCCAGGTCGAGATGAACTACCGAGTTGTGCAGCGCGGCATGAAGATCGCCGAAACCCCCATCCGTTTCGAGGAGCGCACCGACGGCGTCTCGAAGATGAGCCTGGCTGTTCAGCTCGAATCGGCACTGGTTCCCTGGAAGCTGAAGTTCGGCAAGAAGTCACTCTGATTTCGCTCTGAAGAACTCCGCGGTCTCGCGGTCCGATGGATAAAAACATTCGATCGCGATCTCTGCCAAAGTGACATCGCGCGGCGTACCGAACACGGTGGTGGTACTGAACATCGCCAGTTCGGTGTCGCCCGCGCGAATCCGCAAGGGCACCAACAGAGAACTCTCGTCCTCATACCACTCGCCGCCGCTGGGATAAGTCAGCAATTCTTCCAACAGCGCACCCAACTGCGCGTCGGCGGTTACCTCGACCTCACGCCGCAGCCGAGCGATCACGTGATTTCGCCACTGCGCCAAGTTCACGATGCGCTCAGCCATGCCTTCGGGATGCAAACTCAGCCGCAGAACGTTGACCGGCGGCTCCAGAAGAAACGACGCAGCGCCCTCCGTCAGGATGCTTACCGCCCGATTGCCGACGATCAGATCCCACTGGTGATCGACCACCACAGCCGGGTACGGGTCATGGGCGTCGACGATGCGATTGATGGCGTCGCTGACCGCGGACATCGGCGTTTCCGCCAGCGCATTCTCCGAATAGGCCGGTGCATGACCGCCCGCAAGCAACAGCGTATTCCGCTGCCGTAGTGGCACTTCCAAACACTCGGACAGATGGATGATCATGTCCTTGCTGGGTTTCGATCGACCGGTTTCGATGAAACTCAGGTGCCTCGTCGAAACTCCGGCAGCGGAGGAAAGCCCCAACTGAGTGAGCCGTCGTCTCTCACGCCACGACTTCAGCTGGGCTCCCACATGCGTGCTCTGAGTCATCCACTCAACGTAGCGACAAGGTGTAATCAACGCCATGACCTCCGAGGTAATCGACGGACGACACATCCGCTTGGCACAGTGATCTCAGCCGGGAAACAAACCCCGGACCTCGACAACCAGGAGGATCTGCCATGAGCGACTTCGACGCAATCGCACACGCCTACATCGACCTGTGGAACGAAACCGATGCCGGCGCTCGTCAGGAACGAATCGAGCAACTGTTCGCGGCCGACGGCCGGTACACCGATCCACTGGCAGATGTGACCGGACACAGCCAGATCGACGCGATGATCAGCGCTGTGCAGCAGCAGTTTCCGGGCATGACCTTCACACTCGCCGGACCGGTGGACTCACACCACAGCCAAGCTCGCTTCGGCTGGAAGCTCGGCCCGGCCGGCAAAGAATCCCTGATCGACGGATTCGACGTGCTCGAACGAAATGACGACGGCCGGTTGACCCTTGTTCTCGGGTTCCTCGACAAGGTGCCCTCGGCCTGAATCCCCCACCACCGACAGCGCTGCACCTTCAGCGCTGTCGGTGCCCCGTGCCATCATCATTGCCGATGAACGCTCACGGATGTACCTGGTCCACACCGATTCCCGAACCCGAGGGCGCGGAGTACAGCGCTCACTCCCTCACTGTCGACGGGCGCAGCGCCGTATACCGTCGCGCAAAGACGACTCCTACCAAACTCGGGCAGTTCGTGACGCTGTGGCGACGATCGGACGCCGGGCCGATCCGCCCGTTCGATGTTTCCGACGGCGTCGAGTTGTTCATCGTGAAGGTATACGACGGAGAACAACTGGGGCACTTCATTTTTCCCGTCGACGCTCTCATCACGAATCGAGTGGTTTCGACAGACTTCACGGGCGGTAAACGCGCCATTCGCATCTACCCGCCGTGGGTAACGCCGACCAGTGTGCAGGCCGTCAAATCCCAGCGCTGGCAACTCGATTATTTTCGCCCCACTCACTGCAACTGATACGTCGCCATGATGACTCCGGTTGTGGTGGAAACACTTTCGGCGAGAGTGAACCGCGCGAGTGCGGCGCCGTCAGGAAACAACCTGCGTCCCGTTCCGAGAACCACAGGATGGATGAGCAGAATGTAGGTGTCGATCAATTGGCGCTGCGCCAACGACGTGATCAGTTCCCCACTACCCAGAATCACCAGATCCGGCCCCTCGGTGTCCTTCAACTCGGCAACCGCGTCGGCGGCGTCACCGCGGAGCAACGTCGAGTTCTTCCACGGCAGCGGTTCGGTCAATGTCCGCGACGCAACATATTTCTGCGTGTTGTCGAGCACTTCGGTGAACGGATTGTCGGTCTGGTGCGGCCAGTACGACGCAAAACTCTCGTACGTCCGTCGCCCGAAGAGTAGCTGCGATCTTGCAGCCATTCCCTCGCCCATCTTCCGCGCCATGACCGCGTCACTGAACGGCGCAGCCCATCCCCCGTGCTCGAAGCCGCCACGACGGTCCTCGTCGGGCCCACCCGGCGCCTGCATGACACCGTCGAGAGTCACGCTGTTGGTCACACTGAGTTGTCTCATATGTCTGTTCTTACGCCTCGAAGGCCGCCGGGAACAGCAAACGGGCGGCCTCCCTCGTTATCGAGGAAGGCCGCCCGAGACGGATACGGCTTAAGAACCGATCAGTCGCGTCGCAAGGTAGCTCTCGACCTGATCGAGTGCGACGCGTTCCTGAGCCATGGAGTCACGCTCGCGAACGGTGACGGCCTGGTCTTCGAGGGTGTCGAAGTCGACCGTGATGCAGAACGGGGTGCCGATCTCGTCCTGACGACGGTAGCGGCGGCCGATGGCGCCGGCGTCGTCGAATTCGACGTTCCAGTTCTGACGCAGTTGCGCTGCAAGATCTTTTGCCTTTGGCGTGAGATCCGCATTGCGCGAGAGCGGCAGGACAGCGGCCTTGACCGGAGCGAGACGACGATCCAGGCGCAGCACCGTGCGCTTGTCGACGCCACCCTTGGCGTTGGGGGCTTCGTCCTCGGTGTACGCGTCGACGAGGAAGGCCATGAGCGAACGGGTAAGACCTGCGGCCGGCTCGATGACGTACGGCGTGTAGCGCTCGCCGGTTGTCTGGTCGAAGTAGTTCAGCTCGGTGCCCGAGTGCTTGGAGTGCGTCGAGAGGTCGAAGTCGGTGCGGTTCGCGATGCCCTCGAGCTCACCCCATTCGCTGCCCTGGAAGTGGAAGCGGTACTCGATGTCCGTGGTGCCCTTGGAGTAGTGCGAGAGCTTTTCCTTCGCGTGCTCGTACAGGCGCAGGTTGTCCTTGTTGATACCGAGGCCGGTGTACCAGTCCATGCGGTAGTCGATCCAGTACTTGTGCCACGCGTCGTCCTCGCCGGGCTTGACGAAGAATTCCATCTCCATCTGCTCGAACTCGCGGGTGCGGAAGATGAAGTTGCCTGGGGTGATCTCGTTGCGGAAGCTCTTGCCGATCTGGCCGATGCCGAACGGCGGCTTCTTACGCGACGTGGTCAGCACGTTCGCGAAGTTCACGAAGATGCCCTGCGCGGTTTCGGGACGCAGGTAGTGCATGCCCTCTTCGCTCTCGACGGGGCCGAGGTACGTCTTGAGCATCATGTTGAAGTCGCGCGGTTCGGTCCACTGGCCGACGGTGCCGCAGTCGGGGCACCCGATGAGGTCCATCGTGACGTCGTCCGGGTTGTCGAGCTTCTTCTTCTCCGCGTACGCCTCCTGCAGGTGATCCTGACGGTGACGCTTGTGACAGTTGAGGCACTCGACCAGCGGGTCGTTGAAGACGCCGACGTGTCCGGATGCAACCCACACCTCGCGGGGCAAAATCACCGAGGAGTCGAGGCCGACAACGTCCTCGCGGCTGGTGACCATGTTCCGCCACCACTGACGCTTGATGTTCTCCTTGAGCTCGACACCCAATGGGCCGTAGTCCCATGCGGACTTGGTGCCTCCGTAGATCTCACCGCACGGGTAGACCAGGCCTCGCCGCTTGGCGAGATTGACGACGGCTTCGATCTTGGACTTGGGTGCCACTGGATTGCTCTCCATCTGGGTAATAGATGCACGGTTTTCCTGCGCTTTTTGCATGTCCAGACTAACCGGCCCCGGAAGTGGACTTCGCGCCACGGTTGACATGCGTACTTGTGCATATCAAAATGAATGTGATTTGCAATAGTGTGGTCTTATGGCTACGCAGGAACGTTGTGACACACCCCTCGAAGGAGCCTCGCTGTGAGCATTGCGGATACCGGCGATCTCCACAACCACCATGATCACGACGCGCTCGATCACACACATGACCCGTTCGAACCCGTCCCCCCAGCCGTGGTTCCACCCAAGGAAACTCTGGCTGCGGCCGGTGAGATCCTGCGAGCGCTCGCCGCACCTGTCCGCATCGCGATCGTGCTCCAACTCCACCAGTCGCAGCGGTGCGTCCACGAACTTGTCGGCGCCCTCGGCGTCACCCAACCGCTCATCAGCCAGCACCTTCGTGTCCTGAAGGCTGCGGGCGTCGTGCGTGGCGAACGCCACGGACGCGAAGTTCTCTATCGACTGGCCGACGACCATCTGGCCCACATAGTCGTGGACGCTGTCGCCCACGCAGAAGAAGGATGATCACCACCAACATGAACACCACCGGTCAGTCTGCATTCAAGCGCAGCGCCACTGTCGGCATTCGATCGACCAAACAGCGCAGCGCGATCTCCGCACTGCTCGACGACATCGGCGAGTTCAAGTCGGCGCAAGAGCTGCACGATGAACTGCGCAAGCGTGGTGAAGCCATCGGCCTGACCACCGTCTACCGAACCCTGCAGACCCTCGCCGACGCCGGAACCATCGACGTCCTACGCACCGACACCGGTGAATCCGTCTATCGCCGTTGCTCTTCCGGCCACCATCACCACCTCGTGTGCCGCAATTGCGGCTACACCGTGGAGGTGGAAGGCGCGATGGTCGAGCAGTGGTCACAGACCATCGCCGACGACAACGGTTTCACCGACGTCAGTCACACCGTCGAAATTTTTGGTACCTGCCGCGATTGCGCGGCCGCGACTTAATCAGCCAGCGAAAACCGAAGCAGATTGGATTCGCGCGGCTCGAAACCGAGTTTCCGGTAGAGCTGATTCGCGGCTACCCGCGAGCTCCTCGAGGTCAGATCCACAGTGCGGGCACCGAGCTCCTCGGCGCGAGCGAGGGCTGCTGTGGTCAGCGCGGATCCGACCTGTCGGCCTTGAGCCGCCCCGTCGACCACAACGTCCTCGATCCAGGCGCGGTAGCCGGTCGGGGTCGGAAAGACGACCAGGGTCAGCGTTCCGACGATACGACCGTCGAGCCTGGCCACGAAAAGTGTGTTCGTGGGGCAGGCCACAACCTTCTCGAGCGACGCCGCGGTGACTGGTGGCGCCGACTTCGACAGCTGCGGAATGAGTCTCGCGCAGGCTTCAACCAGCTCGTCGGTGACTTCGCAGGCCTTGTGGATCTCGAGCGTCATGGACTACTCCTCGAAGAATCGGTGCGTTCAGGTTTAAGGAAGTAGTCCCTGTCGAGCCGTATCGGCTCCCGTGAGCGCCAGGAGCAGCATCGTAGTGAGCGCTTCGTCTTCCAGTCCCGCTGCCGGGAACGTGTACCGCAGAATGACATCTGCGAGACTGCCGTGCCCGAACACCGCGATGGATCCGAACTGGATGGTGCGGTTGCGCTCGGCTACCTTGCGGTGCAGCGCGGCGCTGACCGGTCGGTCCCACGCCAGCACGCACGTCATCGACAGAACGTCGAGGCCGTCGGAGAGGTTCATCGCCTGAACCGAGCACAATGCGCCGGAGTACTGGAAACCCAGTGAACCGTCGTCAGCCACGTCGACGGTCACAAAATGTGCCAGCGCTTCGGCGGCACGCTCTTGCAGTCGCGCGGCGTTGTCGGTCTCGGTCATATTTTCACCTGTCATTTCACTCCACCAAATCGGCGGTCACGTGAGGCATATTCGACACACGCGGCCCACAGGTCGCGACGATCGAAATCGGGAAACAGCTTCTCCTGGTACACCATTTCGGCGTACGCGGACTGCCAGATCAAGAAGTTGGACGTACGCTGCTCCCCTGACGGGCGCAGGAACAGGTCGACGTCCGGCATGTCGGGTTCGTCGAGGTACTTGGCAACGGTGGCCTCGGTGATCTTGTCTGGATTGATCTCGCCGGCAGCCACCCGCTTGGCGATTTCCTTGACCGCGTCGGCAATTTCGGCGCGCCCACCGTAGTTGACGCACATCGTCAGGTTCATCACCGTGTTGTTCTTGGTGAGCTCTTCGGCGATCTCGAGTTCCTTGATGACACTCGCCCACAATCGTGGCTTCCGGCCCGCCCAGCGAACACGCACGCCCATCTCGTTCATCTCGTCACGTCGACGACGAATCACGTCACGGTTGAAGCCCATGAGGAAACGCACCTCGTCGGGGCTGCGCTTCCAGTTCTCCGTGGAGAAGGCGTACGCGGAAAGCCACTCGACGCCCATCTCGATGCACCCGCACACCGTGTCCATCAGTACGGCTTCGCCGCGCTCGTGACCAGCTGTGCGCGGCAAACCGCGCTCCTGAGCCCAGCGTCCGTTGCCGTCCATCACCAGCGCAACATGGCGCGGGATCAATTCGGTTTGCAGGATCGGCGGTTTTGCTCCGGACGGGTGTGGGTCCGGTGGCCGGATCACCCGATCTGCAGCAGAATCAAGCGGGGTGCGCGGTTCGCGTCGTCGAATCACGCGTTCCATCCTGCCCCACCGCCGCAGCGCCCTCGACCGCCGCATGCGGCCTTGACCGTTCGATGAGCGGTAGCGTGCGCAATTGCCGCTCCAGATGCCACTGCAAATGCGCTGCGACCAGGCCACTTGCCTGAGTGCGTAGTGAGGTCGGCGCCACGTCGGTACCTTCCCACTCCCCCCGCAGCAACGCTTCCATCAGATCAAGGACACCGGGCGACGGAGTCGCAGATCCGGGTGGGCGACAGTAC
This sequence comes from Rhodococcus sp. ACPA4, assembly GCF_002300185.1. NCBI lineage: Bacteria > Bacillati > Actinomycetota > Actinomycetes > Mycobacteriales > Nocardiaceae > Rhodococcus > Rhodococcus sp. ACPA4. The sequence continues at coordinate 217,421 of NZ_NSDY01000001.1, read as the reverse complement.
GTACAGACCGCCCCGCCGGCCGCGACGTGGAAAGCGCGGTGCGGGCCGGGAGACGAACACTTGGCACATTCCCCGAGTGCGGGCGCCCAACCCGCGTAACCCATGGCCCGGAGAAGAAAAGCGTCGAGAACAAATTCGACGGGACGGCCCTGCTCGGCGATAGCCCGCAGGGCGCCGACAGTGAGCCGCTGAAGTTGCGGCGCCGGTGCACGTTCTTCGCCGGCCAGTCGTTCCGCGGTTTCGAGTACCGCGCAGGCCGTGGTGTACCGGCTGTAATCGTCGACGATGTCGGTGGCAAAGGCGTCCACCGTCTGGACCTGCGTGATGATGTCCAGATTTTTACCCGGCAGGAGTTGGACGTCGACATGCGCAAACGGTTCGAGTCGCGCACCGAACTTGGAGGTAGTTCTGCGGACACCCTTGGCCACGGCACGCACCAACCCGAATTGACGGGTGAGCAACGTGACGATGTGGTCGGCTTCGCCCAGCTTATGCAGGCGCAGCACCACCGCCGTGTCTCGATACAACCTCACCGAACAAGTGTCCCACGCGGCACCGACGGTTTATACGACCGCTAGCGACGGGATTTTGTCCAGCGCCTCGGTTCACCGCGATACCGGGCCCTGTCGCCGGCGATTCCGAACTTCTTCCAAGCCCGTCGCGAGACGGGATTCATCAGCCCCAACTCGTCTGCCAATGCGCGCATTTCACCGAAGTAGTTACCCAGGATTCGGCGCGACGTAGGACTGTCCCAAAATGCTTCCCGGATCACCGAGTCGGGAATGTCGAACTTTTCCGCAAACTCCTTCGGCGGTGCCATGATTTCGCCGGACAGCCAACGCATCGCGCCGGGGAAGGCGACAGACGTCATCGCGCGGCCGAACGGGCTCAGTCTCGGAACATGCGTGCGCAGGAAATCGTGCGCGAAGGAAATGTGCCTGGCCTCTTCCGCGATGTGAATCTCCATGGTGCGCAACATCACCGGGACGGTGTCCTTGCCTTCGCGGATGAGATCCTTCTGGAAGTGATCAATCGGTTCCTCACCGGCCAGGATGCCGATGAAGAAGATGACCGGGAACCTAGCGCCCAGCAAGCCGACATACGGAGACATTCGGCGAAACAGCGGGCGCATCCCCGGCACGTCGACGCCAACCCGATTGACGAATTCCTGGAACATCTGAATGTGATTGCACTCTTCGGTCATCTCGTGCAGGCAGTACCGAAACTCCGGGGATTGGTTCGGCAGCGCCATGATGTAGTCCATCATTCCGCGAATCAGGATGCTCTCGAACGCCGAACCCACCTTGGTGACGTTGGCCTGGCGCCACTTCCCCATCGCGATGCGACGCTCGAGGGACTGCTCCTGATACCAACTCGTGGCACCGAGCGGATCGGATATCGACGACAGCACCCACCGGGGGTCGTCGGGATCGATCGCGTATTCCGGTGCATCCCAATCGATGTCGAGATAGGGGTCGAACCTCCTGTGCACCGAGCCGTCGGACAGCGTCGCCAGCAACTCGCGGTACGACTGGTCCATGGTGATCGATGTCGACCTGGCCATCGGTGTCTCCTCACAGTGCCTGTAACTCGATGTGGCTCAACTTAGTGCTACGGCGAGTCTCACACAACCCCTCTTGGTGTCGACGCGGTAAGCGAGCATGGTTTCTGTACAGTGAACACGCACTCCAGCAGGCCGAAACAGCTGCTCACTACACACAAACCGTGCTCACTTCAGCTCATTCATCGCCTCTTCCCGAATACGCGGAAACTGCTCACCCATGGCGGCAGCAAGAGCATTGGCACCCGACAGCGGCCGGACCATCACCGTGAACTCGTCGATCAGCCCGTCGTCGTCGAAATGCAGAAAGTCGCAACCGTTTACGAGCTTGCCGTCCACTGTTGCCTCGAAGACCAAGGCATGATCGCGACCGTCTGCCGACTCGATCTCGCGCACATACCGGAAATCCTCGAACACCCGCATCACACCGCGCAGGATCGACGCCGTGATCGCCTTGCCGGGATACGGCATGAAGGCAACAGGACTGGTGAAGACCACGTTGTCAGCGAGCAGCGCCTCCATGGCGTCGGTATCGCGCGCTTCGACAGCACTTCGGAAGGACTTCATGGTGACTCCTCGTCATGGGGTTGTTCGGCGGGGTTGTTCGGCGGCCAAGTAATCATGCGCGCTGCGACGCCCACCCACGCAGCAATCGAAGACCGTCGTTCAGCCCTATCGCACGCGTCACTCGACCGAGGACAATGGAACGTACGCCGAAGGGGGTCACATCATGAACGAAAAGCACTGGTCGGTGGATATCACCATCGACGAACACACATCCGACACGGCAAACCGAACTCGCGCGATTGCCCGACTGCGGGCGCAGGAAGACACGCACTTCGCAGGAGCTGGTTTCGCGCGCTGCAATCCCGCCGACCGAGACGTACCCGAGATCGGTGACGAACTTGCGGTCGCGCGCGCTTTGGCCGACCTTTCTCGTCAATTGATCGAGGCCACAACTTCTGATCTCGCAAGCGCTACGCACGAAACAATTCGGCTGACGTCCTGACGCTGCTGCGCGAGCGGCTAGTCCGGGAGCAGCGGCACCGAAACGTCGGGATCGCGGCCGATCAGCACTGCCCGCGTGAGCGCCCCCGAGCCGAACTTCTTCCGCACACTGTCCATCGCGGAGTCGAGGGCCGCGGTATCCGGCCCGCCGTCGAAGGACAGTTCCAATTGCTCCGCGCCGCTTCGGTCCAGATTGGATACGGCAACACCGATCAGCGTGATGCCTTTGTCGGCGATGAGTGGCGCCGCATCGCTCAGCAGCGCCATCGCCGCATTCAACAGATCTGTGGTTTCCGCCGTCGAACGGCGCAGCGTGTGAGAACGGGTTGCCCGCGTGAAATCGCCGAAACGCAGCCGGAGTGTGACGGTGCGGCCGGTTTGTTGCGCGGAGCGCATGCGGCGCGACACCCGATCGACCAGCGACATCAACGACACCTCGAGTTCGGATCGTGAGTGCACACCTCGACCTAATGCGTGCTGAGCGCCCATCGAGCTTCGGCCGCCGTACGCACGCACCGGCCGCGGATCCCGGTTGTGCGAGAGCGCGTACAGGTGTCGGCCGGCGCCGCGACCCAGAATCGACACGATGGACGACTCGTCATGCCGCGCGATGTCCCCCACCGTCGCGATGTCGAAATTCCGCAGCTTCTGCGCCGTGATCTTTCCGACGCCCCACAGCCTTTCCACGGGCAGCGGATGCAGGAATTCACGCTCACCGTCCGGTGGCACCAGCAGCAATCCGTCGGGTTTGGCATAGGCACTGGCGACCTTGGCCAGGAACTTCGTGCGGGCAATGCCGACGGTGATGGGGAGGCCAACCTGCTCGGCCACGTCTCGTCTGAGGTTGGCGCCGATCTGCAGTGGCGTGCCGACAATGCGTGCCAGTCCCCCGACTTCCAGGAAGGCTTCGTCGATCGAGATCCCCTCTACTAGCGGCGATGTGTCATGAAAGACCTCGAATACGTCCTTGCTCGCCTGTGAGTACGCGTCCATGCGCGGCGGAACGACAATTGCCTGCGGACACAACGTACGCGCCTGACCACCACTCATTGCGGTCCGGACCCCGAACGCTTTGGCCTCGTAGCTGGCCGCCAGCACCACACCCCCGCCCACGATGACGGGTCGCCCGATCAAACCAGGATCGTCTCGCTGTTCGACGGAGGCGTAGAACGAGTCGAGATCGGCATGCAGGATCGTGGCGCCACCGGACCGGTGATCGCCGCGAGCATCTGACGACATCGACACGAACAGATGTTCGCACAGGCCACCGACACACTTCGCCCTCTTCCACGGGGAAGCGCTGAGGCGCACGATTAAGTGGTGAACGACATCGCCGGAACTTCGACGCCAATGGCCTCGTGGCAGGTACACCAGCCTGGGCCGGTCCGAACGCACCCATTGGTCGAGGTTCAGCAATCGCGGCCGGTGCCTACCTCGGGCGAATTACTGGTCCGGGTTCTCGCCTGCGGAGTGTGTCGCACCGACCTGCATATTGCCGAAGGCGAACTGCCCGTACATCGCGCAAATGTGGTTCCCGGCCACGAAATTGTCGGTGTGGTCGAAGAGGTCGGTACGGCGGTCGAGGACTTCTCCCCTGGCGATCGCGTCGGAATTCCGTGGCTGCATTCCACGTGCGGCGCGTGCGAGTACTGCTTGCGCGGCCGGGAGAACCTGTGCCCGAACTCCACGTACACGGGCTGGGACATCGACGGCGGCTACGCCGAATATGCCGTGGCGACAGCCGAATTCGCGTTGCGCTTGCCGGACGGGTACAGCAATGCCGAAACCGCACTGCTGCTGTGCGCCGGCATCATCGGATTTCGGGCACTTCAGCGCGCCGAGGTCCCCGATGGTGGGCGACTGGGGATTTACGGTTTCGGCGGGAGCGCACACATTGCCGCGCAAGTCGCGATTGCGCGGGGCGCAGAAGTCCACGTCATGACGCGCAGCGAATCGGCGCGCGCACTGGCCTCTCAGCTCGGCGCGGCCTCGGTGCAGGGTAGCCGCGACCGTCCACCCACTCCGCTGGATTCAGCCATCCTCTTTGCTCCCGCCGGAGATCTGGTTCCGACTGCACTCACCGCGCTGAACCGTGGCGGAATCCTGTCGATCGCCGGGATACACCTCTCCGACATACCGAGCCTGAACTATCGGCACCACTTGTTCTACGAGCGCGAAATTCGTTCGGTCACCGCAAACACACGGCGCGATGCTCGGGAGTTCCTCGCGTTTGCCGGCGAGCACCACCTCGAAATCACCGCCAACACGTATCCACTAGCCGATGCGAATCGGGCCTTGGTCGACCTGGCCGAGGACCGAATTACCGGCGCTGCCGTCTTACTGCCTCAACTTGTCGACTCAGGAGGACGAGCATGAATGCACCAATTGTCGTGGGAGTGGACGGTTCGACGCGCTCGTTGGACGCGGTTCGCTGGGCGTCGCACGAGGCAGTTCTCCGCCGGCGGCCTCTTCATATCGTTGCCGCGATCCGCGGCGAACCGAGCACGTACGGAAACGCTTTCACTCTCGCTGCGCCGCAGTTTGCCGCGAAGCGCCGGGAAGGAAAACTCAGACTGTCCCGTGGCCGAGCGGCGGCGCTGCCTGCAACAGGTGACGGCCCGGTTGTCACCGAACATCTCGGTTTCGGTCACCCCGTCGACATTTTGCTCGAACAATCAGCGGACTCCGCAATGCTGGTCGTAGGCTCGCGTGGCCTCGGCCGGTGGGCTGACGGGATCCTCGGTTCCGTCAGTACCGCGATCGTCTTGCACGCCCGGTGTCCGGTGGCCGTGATCCGAGAACTACCCTCGGAGGACGAACCGGCGCGAGGCCGTCCCGTTGTTGTCGGCGTCGACGGCAGCGAACACAGCGAACCTGCACTGGCCCAAGCCTTCGAAACGGCTTCGCTGCACGGCGTCGAACTTGTTGCCGTCCACGCTTGGAGCGATTCTCACCTGTCCACAGCATTCCGCACCGATCCCGACGGCGAGTCTCTCGACTGGGATGCCGTCGCTATTGCCGAGCACGCAGTTCTCGCCGAACGGCTTGCCGGATGGAAGGACCAGTATCCCGACGTCGTCGTTCGTCGAGTTGTGGTGCACGACAACCCTGCTCAAGAGCTAATCACCGAGTCGAAGTCTGCGCAATTGGTTGTTGTCGGCCGACGGGGACGCGGCGGTTTCAAGTCCATGTTGCTGGGCTCGACAAGTCGAAACCTCTTACACCGAGCGCTGTGTCCACTGCTGATCGTCACGCACCCCTGAGCCGACACCACCCGAATTCTCACACCACCGAGCTCTCACACCACGAAGCGGTAACCCATCCCCGCTTCCGTGATCAGGTGCTTGGGGTGAGCCGGGTCGTCTTCGAGTTTGCGACGCAGTTGAGCCAGATATACCCGCAGGTAGTGGGTCTCTGTGTCGTAGGCCGGTCCCCACACCTCACGGAGAAGTTCCTTCTGCCCGACCAACTTTCCGCGGTTGCGCACCAGCATCTCGAGCATTCCCCACTCGGTGGGCGTCAGATGTACCTGCTCGCCGCGCCGACTGACCGTCTTCGCCGACAAATCGACGGTGAACGAGGCCGTCTCCACCGACGGTTCCGACGTGTCGGTTGCCGATACTCCTCGCCGCGCTGCCGCGCGCACTCTCGCCAGGAATTCGTCCATCCCGAACGGCTTGGTGACGTAATCGTCCGCACCGGCGTCCAACGCTTCGACCTTGTCTGCCGAGTCGGTGCGTGCCGACAACACGATGACCGGTGCGGTACACCAGCCACGCAGTCCGGCAAGCACTTCGGTGCCGTCCATGTCCGGCAGACCGAGGTCGAGAATCACCACGTCCGGCGGCCGTTCCGCTGCAGCGCGCAGCGCCCCTGCTCCGGTGGACGCCGTCACCACGTCGTATCCACGCACAGTGAGGTTGATGCGTAGTGCCCGCAAGATCTGCGGTTCGTCGTCGACAACCAGTATCCGGCTCATGACTCGCTTCCATTCGTTCCTGCACCGGCCAGTTCGACCATCATCGTCAACCCACCGCCCGGAGTGTCGGTGGCACTGACCGTTCCGCCCATCGCGTCGACAAATCCGCGAACCACGGACAGTCCGAGCCCGACGCCGCCCGTGTTGTCGCGATCCCCCATTCGCTGAAACGGCTGGAACATCGATTCGGCTTCGCCGCGGGGTACACCGGGGCCGGTATCTGCGACGGTGATGACGGTGCGGTCTCCGACGCGTGCTGCTCCCACCCGCACCGGAGTTCTGCCGCCGTACCGCAAAGCGTTGTCGACGAGGTTGGCGATCACTCTCTCGAGCAAACCCTGATCGGCTTGCACGGCAACAGTACCCACGTCGACGATCACACTGTGGGATCGGGAGTCCGACCGGCCGCCGATGCCCAATCCGAGCAGCGCCCGGTGAACAACTTCGTCGAGGTATACCGCCCGCAACGTCGGCTTGACCACTCCCGCAGCCAGTCTGGACGAATCGAGCAGGTTGCCGACCAGAGCGGTCAACTGATCCGCCGACTCCTCGATGGTGGCCAGTAGTTCTGCCGTGTCCTCGGGTGAGAACTCGATGTCGTCGCTGCGCAAGCTCGACACAGCAGCCTTGACGCCGGCAAGAGGTGTCCGAAGGTCATGGCTCACAGCCGAAAGCAACGCTCGGCGCAGTTGATCGGCCTCGGTCAGTGCTGCCGCTTTGCTCGCTTCGACCGTGAGCTTGTCCTGACGGATCATGCCGACCGCCTGGTGCGCGACAACGGTCAGCACCCGTCGATCACGCGCACTCAGCTCCGGCCCCGATAGCAGTAGCGCGTATTCGCCGTCGTTGACCTCGCACACGGTATCCGCGTCAGCCTCACGTGCCGGCGGTTCGGCGCCCACCGCAGCGACTACGCCGTCCTCATGATGCACCACCGAAACCCCACGTTGACGGTAGATTTCGCGAGCTTTCTCGAGCAGCGTGGACAGGTCAGCGCCGCGGAGAACCGACCCCGCAAACAGTGTCAGAAGTTCCGCTTCCTCCGAAGCGCGCTTCGCTTCCCGCGCTTTTTTGGCGGCCGCATCCACCAGAACAGCCACTGCCACAGCCACTATCAGCAGAACGACCGTCGTGATGAAGTTGTCGGGTTCGGCAATCGTGAAGCTGTATTTGGGGTCGGTGAAGAAGTAATTGAGCAGTAGTCCCGATATCAGAGCAGACACCATGGCCGGCCCAACACCACCGAGTAGCGCGACCAGAACCACCACCACGAAGAACAACGCGTTTTCGCCCTGCACACCGGAGATCCGGTCGATCAGACCCATGAGTCCGGCTGCGGCCGTCGGAACCACCACTGCCGCAATCCACGACAGCAAGCGGCGCTCGGATCGGCCGAACAACGAGATCCGACGGCGGACGGTCGCTTCCTCGTGGGTGACCATGTGCACGTCGATGCCGCCGGACTGCTGAACGACCGCCGCGCCGATCCCCTCGTCGAGAATTCGGGCCAACCGCGACCGCCGCGACGTCCCCAAGACCAACTGCGTGGCGTTCTCCTCACGCGCGAACTCGAGGAGCGTCGACGGTACGTCGTCGCCGACCACGGTGTGCAGAGTTGCGCCCACCCCGGTTGCCAGTGCGCGCACCTTTCCCATCTCCGGTGCCGAGACACCGGTGAGGCCGTCGCCGCGAACGACGTGCACCACCATGAGTTCGGCACTCGACTTGGAGGCGATCCGAGAAGCGCGTCGTACCAGGGTTTCCGACTCCGGTCCCCCGGTCACCGCAACCACAACGCGCTCGCGCGCTTCCCAGGTGTCGGTGATCTTGTTCTCGGCCCGGTACTTCGCCAGCGCCGCGTCCACCTGATCGGCTACCCACAGAAGCGCCAACTCGCGTAGCGCGGTGAGGTTTCCGCGCCGGAAGTAGTTTCCGAGGGCCGCGTCGACTCGTTCGGGGGCATAGACATTTCCGTGGGACAGTCTGCGTCGCAATGCTTCCGGAGTGATGTCGACCAACTCGACCTGCGCCGCACCGCGCACAATTTCATCCGGAACCGTTTCCTGCTGTGTCACTCCCGTGATGTGCGCGACTACGTCGTTGAGGCTTTCGAGGTGTTGCACGTTGACGGTCGAGAGGACGTCGATTCCGGCGTCCAACAACTCCTGCACGTCCTGCCACCGCTTGTGATTCTTACTTCCCGGTGTGTTGGTGTGCGCCAATTCGTCTACCAGCACCAAGGCGGGGCGACGGGCGAGCACCGCCTCGACATCAAGTTCCGGCATCCGTGTGCCCCGATATTCGACCAGCTTGGGCGCGATGATCTCGAGGTCGCCGATCTGCTCGGCGGTGCGGGCGCGGCCGTGTGATTCCACAACGGCCGCGACCACATCAGTTCCACGGGCCCGGCGGCGATGAGCCTCACCGAGCATCGCAAAGGTCTTTCCGACGCCTGGCGCTGCGCCGAGGTAGATGCGCAGTTCACCTCGTTTGCGCGTACCGACCTTCTCAGAAGAACTCACGTGACAATCATCCACCAGCAGTCGACGTGGCACACGTAGGCGCCGTCAAACCGAGAGCAAGATTCAGTTCGAGGACGTTGACGCGCTCCTCACCGAGGAAGCCCAACTGCCGCCCGTCGGTGTGCTCGCTCACCAATTCCCGTACCGCGTCTTCGGATATCCCGTTGGTCGAGGCAACCCGGGGCACCTGCAGCAGCGCGTAAGCCGGGCTGATGTGCGGATCGATGCCCGAGCCCGAACCGGTGACGGCGTCAACGGGGACGGACGACGGGTCTACGCCCTCGCGATCCGCGATGGCGGCCCGACGCTCGGCGATGAAGTCGGCAAGAATCTCACTGCTAGGCCCCTGGTTCAAGGGCAACGCAGCGGCGGGATCACCCGTTGCAAAGGGGTCCTCGTCCGCAACCGAGCCCACAACCCGGTTGTGGAAGAACGGGTCGCGCGCTCCCTCCGGCACCTGCGGATCGACGCCTACCCAAGCACTTCCGACTACGCACCCGGCCGCATCGGTCACTGGTGATCCTTCAGCGGAACCGGAACTGATCCGGCCAACTCCCCAGACCGCGGCGGGATAGATCACGCCGAGAATCACGGTGAGCGACAGCAGCACCAGAAGGCCCGCCCACACCTGTTTGGCAAAACCGATAGTGAAACGCATGGCAGGTCACCCAATCCCGGGAATCAAACGAACAACAAGATCGATCAGCCAGATACCGATGAACGGCGTGATCACACCGCCGAGTCCGTACACCAGCAGATTTCGGCCGAGCAGCGCCGATGCCGTCGACGGCCGGTATCGAACGCCCTTCAGGGACAGTGGAATCAGCGCGATGATGACGAGCGCATTGAAGATCACGGCCGAGACGATTGCCGACTCGGGAGTGGCCAGTCGCATGATGTTCAGCGCATCCAACTGCGGGTAGATACCACTGAACAGCGCCGGCAGAATGGCAAAGTACTTCGCGAGGTCGTTTGCCAGCGAGAACGTGGTCAACGCGCCGCGAGTGATGAGCAACTGCTTGCCGATCTCGACGATCTCGATCAACTTGGTGGGATCGGAATCAAGATCCACCATGTTCCCGGCCTCTTTGGCCGCCGAGGTACCGGTGTTCATCGCGACGCCGACGTCCGATTGCGCCAGTGCGGGAGCGTCATTGGTACCGTCGCCGGTCATCGCCACGAGGCGACCACCCTCCTGTTCCTTTCGGATCAGGGCAAGCTTGTCTTCCGGCGTTGCTTCCGCCATGAAGTCGTCCACACCAGCTTCGTCCGCAATGGCCTTGGCGGTCAACGGATTGTCTCCGGTGATCATGATCGTGCGGATTCCCATGGCGCGCAGTTCCGCAAACCGCTCTGCCATACCGGGCTTGACGACGTCCGAGAGTGCGATGACGCCCAGAACCGACGCTTTCTCACCCTCTGCGACAGCCACAACAAGTGGTGTACCGCCCGCCTGGGCTATCTCGCCCACGGAATCGGTGACGGCAACATCGACTGTTCCGCCGTTTCGCGCAATCCAGCCCAGGACGGCATCGGCCGCGCCTTTGCGGATCTCGCGACCAGGCAGGTCCAGTCCGCTCATACGCGTCTGCGCTGTGAACGGAACGAACTCTGCCCGGTTCTCGTCCGCTGTCGGTTCGGTTCCCAGGCCGAACTGTGCGGCGCACAGTTCGACAATGCTGCGTCCCTCGGGAGTTCCGTCCGCAAGGCTCGACAACCGCGCTGCGGCAGCAAGTTCGAGCGCCGAGACACCCGGAGCGGGATGCAGCGCCGTGGCCCGGCGATTACCGAAGGTGATGGTTCCGGTCTTGTCCATCAACAGCGTGTCGATATCCCCGGCAGCTTCGACGGCGCGTCCCGACATCGCAAGCACGTTGCGCTGCACCAGACGATCCATCCCGGCGATGCCGATAGCGGACAGCAGTGCGCCGATCGTAGTCGGGATCAGGCACACCAGAAGGGCGATCAATTTGATCGGATCCTGCTCGTGGCCGGCGTACAACCCCATCGGACCGATCGCAACGACCGCGAGCAGGAAGATCACCGTGAGCGACGCAAGCAGGATGTTGAGCGCAATCTCGTTCGGTGTCTTCTGACGCGAAGCGCCCTCGACCAACGCAATCATCCGGTCCACGAACGACTGGCCCGGTGCCGCCGTGATCTCTACGACGATGCGGTCGGAGAGTACCGTCGTACCACCGGTGACGGCGCACCGGTCACCGCCCGATTCGCGGACCACCGGCGCGGATTCGCCGGTGATGGCGGACTCGTCGACGGACGCGATGCCTTCGACGACATCGCCGTCGCCCGGTATGACCTCACCCGCCACCACGATCACCCGGTCGCCGACAACGAGGTCGGTACCGGACACCATCTCGATGGCACCACTCTGCGTGATGCGATGGGCAGTAGTGTCCTGCTTCACCTTTCGCAGACTGGCGGCCTGCGCCTTACCGCGCCCCTCGGCCACGGATTCGGCGAGGTTGGCAAAGATCACCGTGAACCAGAGCCACAGTGTGATCACCCAAGAGAAGACGGACGGTTCGGCAATCGCCATGACCGTCGTGATGACGGAGCCGACGAACACTACGAACATCACCGGATTGCGGGCGAGATGCCGCGGGTCGAGCTTGCGTACGGCGCCCGGTAGTGCAGTGATCATCTGCCGCGGGTTGAACGCGCCGGCCTTGACGTGGTGGGAATGGACGGCGCCGTCGACGCTGTCCACCGCCACAGGTTTTTCTTCGGTATTGAGGGTCGCTTCGGTATTCATGGTCATTGGAGCGCCTCCGCGATAGGGCCCAGTGCGAGGGCCGGGAAGAATGTGAGTGCGGCAACCAACACAACGGTGCCGGTGAGGAGTCCGGTGAACATCGGCCCCGACGTGGGCAGGGTACCGACGGTGGGCGCCACCTTCTTCTGCGACGCCAATGATCCGGCCAATGCGAGCACAAAGATGATGGGCAGGAAGCGGCCGAACAGCATGGCGATACCGAGCGAGGACTGGAACCAGTCGCTCGTGACGGTCAAACCGCCGAATGCGCTGCCGTTGTTGTTCGACGCCGACGCGAAGGCGTACAGCACTTCACTGAAGCCGTGGATGGACCCCGGCGAACCCGGATCTCCGCCGTTTCCTTGATATCCCAAGGTCGACCCGAGAATCACTGTGATGCCGGTGCCGATCAACACCAGCGCAGGCATCACCAGAATCGAGAGCGCTGCCAGGGTGATTTCACGTCGGCCGAGTTTCTTACCGAGGTACTCGGGCGTGCGGCCAACCAGGAGTCCGCCGACAAACACCGCGATCAGCGCGAGGACCAAGATGCCGTACAGACCGGTTCCGACTCCGCCGGGAGCGATTTCTCCGAGCAGCATATTGAGTAGGACCGCACCGCCGCCCAAGGGAGACATACTGTCGTGTGCGGAGTTGACTGCGCCGGTGGATGTTCCGGTGGTGCTCACCGCGAACAATGCCGATCCGGGAATCCCGAAGCGAACTTCCTTACCTTCCATCATCGAACCTGCTGCGGTTGCGGCGACACCGCGGGCACCGGATTCAGCGGCCAATGTGACGGCCAGCAATCCGCTCCACAACAGACCCATCACAGCGAGCAGCGTCAGCCCTTGACGGCGGTCACTGACCATCGTTCCGAAAGTCCTTGTCAGACACACCGGAATCAGCAGTATCGCCAGAATCTCGACGATGTTGCTGAGCGGCGTCGGATTCTCGAACGGATGGGCGGAGTTAGCAGCAAGGATTCCGCCGCCGTTGGTTCCGAGTTCCTTGATCGCTTCCTGCGACGCCACCGGTGCGAGGGCATTGGTGACGGCATTTCCGTCGAGACCCGTCGACGCAAATCCGCTGTGGAACGACTGAATCACGCCCTGACTCAACAGGATCAGTGCGATCACAAACGAGAACGGCAACAGGATACGAAGGCATCCTCGCGTGAGGTCTACCCAGAAGTTCCCGATCTCACCGCCCCTCGCTACTCGGACGAAGCCGCGAACGAGCGCAATCGCCACCGCCATACCTACAGCTGCCGATACGAAGTTCTGAACAGCCAAACCCAACGGCTGAACGACATTGCTCATCGTCGTTTCCGGAGTGTATGACTGCCAGTTCGTATTGGCCACAAAGGAAATCGCCGTATTGAACGCCACCGCCGGGCTCACCCCTGACAGCCCGTCACTGAGCGGCAATACACCTTGGATCCGCTGAAGGAAGTAGAGCAGCAACGCACTCGCGAGCGAGAATCCCAGCACACTGGCGGCGTAGCCGTACCACGTCTGCTCAGCCCGTGAATCGATCCGGCCGACTCGGTAGATGACGCTCTCCACCCGCAGATCACGGGTCGAGGTGTACACCCGAGCCATGTAATCGCCGACCGGAACGTACGCGATCGCCAACACAATCAGAACAAACGCAATCTGCAGTCCGGCTGCCAGAGCGGGCGACATCAGAACCTCTCAGGATCTACGAGCGCAACAAGGAGATAAACAACCAGAGCCGCGGCCACGGCAATCAGCACGACGCTGACAACACCGGCGACCGTCATTTGGGAGCGCTCGCTTGTAAGGCGCGAAGAACCAGTGCGCACACGAGAAAACCACCAAGAATCAGAGCAACGTAGGCCAAGTCGGCCATGAGCTTCCCTCTTCGACATCAAAAACCGTGCTGCAGTTCATCGCAGCCATGACGCACCAGGAGCGCTCTCCCAGCTTCGACCTGAAAATGCCGGCTTTGACGCTCTCTGACGATCCGTTTACACAGCGAACAACCGTCTTGACGGAATCTTGACGCGCCACCCACCGTCGTCAATACTGAAACGCGTTGCTGATCGGTCGCTCCATAAGTTCCGAATAAAGGAGTTCAATGCCGCCGAGACCGCATACGGAACTGCGCGATGCCCCTACCTTGATCGATCAGGTAGCCGGTCTGACGTCGGGCGCCACGTCGTCCGTAACGGCCACGACCGAGACACTCGACCGCATCGACGCAGCGCAGTCGACTCTCAATGCATTCAAGATCGTTCGCCGCCAGAAAGCACTCGAGGAAGCCGCCGACGCAGACCGCCGGCTTGCCCGCGGTGAGCGACTCCCGCTCCTGGGCGTACCCATCGCGGTCAAGGACGATGTCGACATCACCGGCGAGCCCACCGCATTCGGTTGCCCCGGCGACTTCCCCGTCAAGACGGAAGATTCCGAGATGGTTCGACGGTTACGCGCCGCCGGCGCTGTCATCGTCGGAAAGACCAACAGCCCTGAACTAGGCCAGTGGCCGCTCACCAGCGGTAGCGCCTTCGGATACACCCGCAATCCATGGTCACGTGAGCACACTCCCGGCGGTTCGTCCGGCGGTACCGCAGCCGCGGTTGCGGCCGGATTGGTCAGCGCCGGAATCGGTTCCGACGGAGCCGGGTCGATCCGGATACCGGCGGCCTGGACCAATCTGGTCGGCATCAAACCACAGCGTGGCCGCATCTCCACGTGGCCCGACGCCGAAGCGTTCTACGGCCTGACCGTCAACGGACCGCTTGCCCGCACGGTCGCCGACGCAGCCCTTCTCCTCGACGTAGCAGCCGGAAACCATGACGGCGACCTACACACGCCGACGCCACTCACGGTCAGCGACGCGGTCGGCCGCGATCCCGGAAGGCTGAACATTGCTCTCTCCCTGCGTAATCCGTTCACCGCTACACCAGTCACACTCGATCCCGAAGTGCGAAGGGCTGTATATGCCGTCGCCGACACGCTGCGCAGCCTCGGCCATCGCGTCGTCGTGGACGATCCCGCCTACGGACTGATCTTCGGCCTCAACTTCCTGCCACGCTCACTCGTCGGGGTACACGATTGGCTCGGGCGCCTCCCCGACCCGGCGCTCGCAGACCCGAGAACTCGCGGAAATGCACAGAGCGGCAAGCTACTTCGCGGGGCACCGTTGCGTGCCGCTCGGGCGGCCGAGCCGAGAATGCGCAGGCGCATCGGCGCAATCTTCGACAAGTACGACGTCGTCCTTGCGCCAACCACGGCAACTCCGCCGATCCCGGTCACCGCTATCGACGGTATCGGCGGCTGGGAAACCGACAAGGTGATGACTGCGGCGTGCCCGTATGCCTGGCCATGGAATGTCCTCGGGTGGCCCTCGATCAATATTCCCGCGGGATTCAGCAGCGCCGGACTGCCGATCGGAGCACAATTGATGGGTAGCGAGAGCACTGAGCCGTTGCTGGTTTCGCTCGCCTCGCAATTGGAGTCGGTGCTCCGCTGGGATCAGAGTCGTCCTCAACAGTGGTGGTGAGCCCAAATGGCCGCAGTAGACATCCGAACAAGCATCCTCGACGCGGTACTTCACATCGTTGCCACCGAAGGTATCTCCGGTGTGAGTAACCGTCGCATTGCATCCGACGCCGGGGTGTCACTGGGTTCCGTCACGTATCACTTTCCGAGCCAGTCGGACATGCTCCGGGCCGCACTGTCCCGGTTTGCCGCCGAGGAGACTGCCCGCATTCTCGACCTCGTCGAGCAGTACCGCGACCAGGATTTGAGCGCGGAGGATGCGGCGGCCGCCACGGAGAGCATCGCGGAGGACATCGCTTTTGTGGTCGAGCGGATCGCACCGTTCGAAATGTTCGTCGCCGCAGGCCGCGATCACGAACTTCACCAGATTGCCGCGGAGTGTTTTGCGGCGTACGACTCTTTGGGAGTCGCAGTCCTGACCGCGCTCGGGGCACCTGATCCGGAATCCGTCGCGTCCTACCTCGTCGCGATGATCGTGGGCCTACAACTGCGCCGCCTGGCAACAGGTATCGACAACGCGGATGTTGCGTCGTCGATCCTGTTGGTACTCAAAGGGGCTGCGCCCTAGAACCCGAGCCGGCCCAACTGCTTGGGGTCGCGCTGCCAGTCCTTGGCAACCTTGACGTGCAACTCCAGGAAGATCCGCACACCGAGGAGCTTCTCGATCTGCAGACGCGCGCTGGTGCCGACTTCCCGTAGGCGCGCTCCGCCCTTGCCGATGACGATGCCCTTCTGGCTGGGCCGCTCGACATAGAGCAAAGCGTGGACGTCGAGCATCTCGCCCTGCTTCTCGGTGCGTCCTTCACGCGGAATGACCTCTTCGATCACGACGGCGAGGGAGTGCGGCAATTCCTCGCCCAGACCCTCGAGCGCGGCCTCACGGATGAGTTCGGCCATGAGTACCTCTTCGGGCTCATCCGTCAATTCACCGTCGGGGTAGAAGGCCGGACCCTCGTCCATCAGACCGGACAGCACGTCGACCAGTATCTCGACCTGCTCACCCGACTGGGCGGACACAGGCACAACTTCGCACTCGGGTCCGAGCAGGGTGGACAGTGCTAGCAACTGCTTGCCGACGGCGTCGCGGCTGACCTTGTCGATCTTGGTGACGATGCCGACCAGCGTCGTCTTCGGCGCCATCTGGCGGACCTGCTGCACGATCCAGCGGTCGCCGGGGCCGATGGGCTCGTCAGCCGGAATGCACAGGCAAATGACGTCGACCTCGGAGTACGTATCGCGAACCAGGTCGTTGAGGCGCTGGCCGAGCAGGGTGCGCGGCTTGTGCAAACCCGGGGTGTCCACCAGGATCAGCTGGGAATTCTCGCGGTGCACGATGCCGCGGATCGTGTGGCGCGTCGTCTGCGGACGCGAGGACGTGATGGCGATCTTGCTGCCGACCAACGCGTTGGTCAACGTGGACTTACCCGTATTGGGCCGGCCGACGAAACACACGAACCCCGACCGGAATTCCTTCTTACTCATACCTACTCCTCGTAGAACGTCTCGCTCAGTCATCGTTGTCTTCTGCCGCATCGTCTTCCGAGCGAGGCGCACGCTGCACAAAAACCGTGCTGATGCGCACACGTCCACGGCCGGTGTTCGTTCCCTCACCGCGCAGGATCAAACCGTCGTACTCCACCTCGGATCCGGGTAGCGGCACCCGGCCGAGCACGTAACCGATCAAACCGCCGACGGTCTCGACTTCGTCGTTCTCGAGTTCCAGATCGAACAGTTCGCCGAGGTCCTCGATGGGCAGGCGCGCCGAGACGCGGAACATCCCGTCACCAAGATCTTCGACGGGTGGTGTCTCGTCTTCGTCGTACTCGTCCGCGATCTCGCCGACGATTTCCTCGATGACGTCCTCGATGGTCGCGAGGCCGGCAATTCCGCCGTACTCGTCGACGAGGATCGCCATGTGGTTGCGGTCGCGCTGCATTTCGGCGAGCAGGCTGTCGAGTGGCTTTGAATCCGGAACGAATACCGCCGGACGCATCACCTCACAGACATTGACGCTGCGGCCGCCGTCGGGCAGGTGATAGGTCTGTTTCACCAGATCTTTCAGGTACACGACACCAAGAACGTCGTCGACGTTCTCACCGATCACCGGTAGGCGCGAGTGTCCGCTGCGCACTGCCAACGATGTTGCCTGTCCGGCGCTCTTGTCGTTCTCGATCCACACCATGTCGGTGCGCGGCACCATGACCTCGCGGGCGGACGTGTCGCCGAGATCGAACACGGACTGGATCATGCGACGCTCTTCGTCGTCCACGACGCCGCGAGCCTGTGCCATGTCGACCAGTTCACGCAGTTCGATTTCCGACGCGAACGGGCCGTTCCGGAAACCTTTACCCGGCGTCAGCGCATTACCCAGAAGAATGAGGATGCGACTGACCGGCCCGAGAAGAACACCGATCCACAACAGCGGCAACGACGCCGTCAGAGCAATCGAGTACGCATGTTGACGACCGAGCGTCCTCGGCCCGACACCGATCACCACGTACGAGACCAGCACCATGACAGCCGCCGTGGTTGTCAGAGCCCAGCCCATCGACATCACATCGATGAGTGCGCCTGCCAACACGACTGTTGCGGTGATCTCGCACAAAATGCGAAGCAACACCATGAGATTCACGTATCGCGGACGATCGGTCAGAATGCGTTGCACGCGCTCAGCGCCTGCTCGCTCCTCTTTTGCCATCTCGTCGATGCGTGCCGACGATATTGTGTTGAGCGCCGAATCCACGGCGGCGAAGAGTCCACCGACCGGGACCAGAGCAACGGCTAGTACCAACAGCGCGATTGCGCTACTCACTACAGATCCCCCGGCTGTTCGATTATCGGTCTGCGCCGTCGACGAACCCGGTCTTGCCGAGCAGTTTCTGATCTCGCTCCGCCAGCGCGGCCTCGCGTTCGATCCGACGCAAATCCTCGTACCACTCTTCGAGGAGACTGTTCTGCAGTCCGAACATCTCCTTCTCCTCTTCCGGCTCCGCGTGGTCGTAGCCGAGGAGGTGCAGCACCCCGTGGACCGTCAGCAACGCAAGCTCGTGGGCCAGTGAATGCCCGGCCTTGTCTGCCTGATCGGCCGCAAACGACGGGCACAGGACGATGTCGCCGAGCATCGACGGTCCGGGTTCCGGGGAGTCGGGGCGTCCGCCTGGCTCCAGTTCGTCCATCGGGAAGGACATGACGTCGGTCGGACCCGGAAGATCCATCCACCGGACGTGCAGATCTGCCATCGTCGCGGAGTCGACGAGAACCATCGACAGCTCGGCCGCCGGATGGACATCCATCCGTGCGATCACGAAACGGGCGACACTGATCAACTCCGGTTCGGAGATGTCCATGCCCGATTCGTTCGAGACCTCGATGCTCATGTGCGACGCTCTTTCCTGGGAAAAGTAGGGGTTGGTGCGTCGCTCAGCCTACCGTCGAGGTGAATGAGCATGCGCAGCGCGGCGTTGTGCTCGGTTGCCGAGCCTCGGCTCCCCGTCGCGATCCGTTTCGTGGCGTTCATAGGCGTCGACGATGTCGGAGACCAATCGATGGCGGACGACGTCGCTGCTGTCGAGCTTCGCGAAGTGGATATCGTTGATGCCCGTAAGGATTTCGGATGCCGCCCGTAGTCCCGATCGCGCACCGCCAGGCAGGTCGACCTGCGTGACGTCTCCGGTGACAACGATCTTGGATCCGAATCCGAGCCTGGTGAGGAACATCTTCATCTGTTCGGCCGTGGTGTTCTGCGCCTCGTCCAGGATGATGAACGCGTCATTCAGGGTGCGACCACGCATGTACGCCAGTGGCGCTACTTCGATGACCCCGGCTGCCATCAACTTCGGAATGGCTTCGGGATCCATCATGTCGTGCAAGGCGTCGTGCAAGGGGCGCAGGTACGGATCGATTTTCTCGTGCAACGTGCCGGGCAGGAATCCCAACCGCTCGCCCGCCTCGACGGCCGGACGCGTCAGGATGATGCGTGAGACCGACTTGGACTGTAAGGCCTGCACAGCCTTGGCCATCGCAAGGTACGTCTTACCGGTGCCTGCCGGCCCGATGCCGAAGACGATGGTGTTCTCGTCGATCGCGTCGACGTAGCGCTTCTGGTTGAGAGTCTTGGGACGAATTGTCTTGCCACGCCGCGACAAGATGTCGAGCGAGAGCACCTCGGCCGGGGACTCCCCGACCTCGTTGGTGAGCATGCCGATGGTTCTGCGGACGGCGTCGGGTGCGATGGGCTGCCCGCGCCTGGCCATCACGGCCAGCTCGGCGAATACCCGCTCCGCGAGAGCAACGTCGGCCGGCGTTCCGGACAGTGTGATGGTGCCGCCACGAACATGAATATCGGCAGAAAGCTCACGTTCGATCGCGGTGAGATTTTCGTCCGTCGATCCCAGGAGTTGACGCACGGTCTCCGGCGCCAGGTCCATACTCGATCGGACGGTGCGCTCTGCCGGCAGAGCGCGCTCGGTAACGGTGGATGTACGGTTGCCGCCGAACTCACTGTGTTCACTCACGTGGAGAATATGGCCTGCTTCCTGGTCCGAAAGAGCCCGCTCGACCCGAGGGCTCCGATACCTCGAAGTCTAGCGCCCGAGTCCGACACCGCCCACTTGTTAATCCCCGGGCGCAACGGGCGGCACTGACTTTCGGATCCATTTCCAGGCGTCCGCGACTATCTCCGCACTGCGGTCCGGGCTGATCCCGACCAGGACGAGACACACGATCGCGAAGGACTCTCCCGAGTCCGTGATCACCCCACTGTTTGCCTGGTCGAACAGCGTGATGGTCACCGATTCGGTCATCGCAACCAAGGTTTCGGCCGGCAGATAGGTCGAGAAGATACCTTCCCTCTGGCCTTGCTCGACAACTCTGATGCTCAAGGCGCGAGCGGGTTCCATCAGGTCGAGGATGCGCTGCTCACCCAATTCTTTTCGGGCGAAACTGAGCAGCACCCGGAACCGATCTCCCACCGGCCAGGCCAACAACGCCAGCACGGCGGTCGCAAGTTCCGGGTTCTCGGGAGGCTCCCCCGCGCGACTCAATGCCGCCACCAGATCAGCGGACGCCTCGTCCACGATTCCGTTGATCAGGGCGTCACGGCTCTCGAAGTGTGCGTACACGGTCCGCCGCACGACGCCGGCGGCTTTTGCGACGTCGTCCATGCTGGCGTCGGGATCGACTGCAAATGCTGTGATCGCCGCTTCGATGATGCGACTGCGGTTCGCCCGCGCCTGACTGCGTCGCTGCCGCGTTGCCGGCACAGCAGTTCCCGATTCCGTCAACGCGTTGTCCACCTTCCTCGTGTGATCTACATCAATGATAGTTGCACAATGGTGTGCAAGTTATTAACTTACACAGCACTGTGCAAATAGATCAGAAACGGAGTCGCGCCATGACAACACTCGTGAGCAAACCGGTCACAGAAATGGACCAGCCGTATCCACGGCGATGGGCCGCGCTCGGGGTGCTGTGTCTGAGCTTGCTGATCGTGGTCATGGCCAACACGGCACTGATCGTCGCGGCGCCGGACATGACCCGCGACCTCGGACTCACCAGCACACAACTTCAATGGGTCATCGACGGCTACACGGTCCCCTACGCCGCGTTGATGCTGCTGTTCGGCGTGATCGGCGACAAGTACAGTCGTCGCGGGGCACTCCTCGCCGGGCTCGCGGTCTTTGCCGGCGGCGCAGTCTTCGGCAGCATTGCCGACACCACCAACGCCGTCATCGCGGCCCGCATGATCATGGGCGTCGGTGCCGCGATCATCATGCCCGCGACGCTGTCACTCCTGGTCGCGACCTTCCCGAAATCCGAACGCTCACGCGCTATCGCAGCGTGGGCAGCCACCTCGGGTCTTGCCATCGCGCTCGGCCCTCTGCTGGCCGGATGGATTCTCGAAAGTCATTCCTGGAGTGCCACATTCCTGATCAACGTTCCAATCGCAGCAGTTGCGGCCCTGGCCGCCGTATTCCTGGTGCCGCCGAGCAAGGCCGAGCACCTCGGTCGCATCGACTGGATCGGCGGCGCGCTGTCGGTTGTCACCATCGGCGCACTTGTCTACTCGATCATCAACGGCTTCCACTTCGGTTGGACCGCAGGACCCATCAGCGCAGCAGTGCTTGCCGCACTCGGCCTCGCGATGTTTGTCGTCTGGGAACTGCGTCATCCCCAACCGCTCCTCGACGTCCGTAAACTCGGTCAGCGTGTGGTCGGCGGCGCAACACTTGCCGTACTGCTTCTGTTCCTGGCCGCATTCGGCGCTATCTACTACATCTCGCAGCAATTCCAGTTCATTCTCGGATACGGAGCACTCGAGACCGGTGTCCGTCTGTTGCCCTTGGCAATTGCCGTGTCGATCGGTGCCGTGGTCAGCGGCCGGATCACCCCGCTGATCGGTGTACGCGCGTCCATCGTCGGTGGCATGCTCATCGCTGCGATCGGCGTCCTCATCCTCACGCAGGTGGACGGTGACTCCGGCTACTGGATGTTCGCGGTCCCGCTGATCCTGCTCGGTCTCGGCATCGGCCTCAGTGAACCACCGGCCACCGACGCCATCATGGACAACTTCTCCGAGGACGATCTTGGCGGTGCCGGCGGTCTCAACGACACTGCCATCGAACTCGGCGGTTCACTCGGAATTGCCGTCCTCGGCTCGATTCTGGCTGCAAGCTACAAAGATTCGATTGCAGGATTCATCAGCGGAATGCAGGTCCCGCAACTGACCGGCGAACTGGCCGAGCAAGCCGCATACGCACTTGAAGTATCCGGAGAATCCGTCGGCGGCGCTTCCCTGGTCGCCGAAGAGATGGCCCACAATCCATTGGCCGCGGCTCGAGCGCAGCCGCTACTCGACGCAGCCGGTGCCGCGTATGCCGACGCGATCTCGGCCGCCAGTTGGGCGGGCGGCCTCGCACTGCTCGTCGGCGCGATCGTCGTCGCGTTCATCCTGCCGGGCAAAAAGGCTCTGGTATCAGTGTGACGTAGCCGGTGGGTCTTCCAGAACCAGTTCACGGGAGACCCTCCACGACTCGGCCCCGGGCGAGAGAAACGCATCGTGCCCCTCGCCCTCGACCACACGCAATGCCACGGGATCACCGGCTGCCTGCGCCGCTTTCACATACCGCGCACTGACCTTGGCTGGGACTTGCAGATCATCGCTGCCCGTCACACATACGACGGGAACGCCGATCGGTAACCGATGTTGCGGCGACGCACTCCGATACAGATCCGGATCCGATTCGAAGGGGATGCCGAAAAGATCCTCGATGTAGCTGATCCGTCGACCACGCTCGGCCGCCGACGCAAGATCCAGTGCGGCGGCCTGCGCGACAACGCGCTCCGGGCGCGTGAACACGTCCTTCTCCCCCGCCAGCCAGACTGCGAGGTGCCCACCGGCGGAGTGCCCGACAAGGCGAACCTTCGTCAGGTCGAATTCGACCTCGGTAGCTTCGGCCACAATCCCGGGAATCGCGTCGTACGCGGTTTTCACGTCTGTGGACATCTCCGGCCAGCCGCCGCCGGCCCCGAGGCGCCGGTACTCGATGTTCCAGACCGCCACACCAGCTCGCGCGAGTTCGACGGCAAACGCGGTGCCGAGGTTCAGCCCGTACTGCCCGCTCCAGAATCCGCCGTGGATCTGCACGACAACAGGCACTGGGCCGTCAACGGTATCGGGAACGTACAGATGACCGAACTGCTGACCGTGGGAACCGTAGGAGATCTTGATCCGAGACACCAGGAAAACCTAGCTCAGGCGAGGGCGCTGCCCGCGGCCCACTGGTCCCAGGACAGGGTCCAGTCGCCGTTCTGCCACACCTCGAGCGGAGCGCCACCGGTGTTCTTGATCTCGACAACGTCACCGGGCTGTGCGAAGTCGAAGAACCATTTGGCATTGGCCGCACTGAGATTGAGGCAACCGTGTGACGTGTCGGTGTTGCCCTGAGCCCAGACGGTGCTTTCCAACTCGTGCAGATAGATACCGTCGGTGCTGATGCGCGTCGCCCAGTTGATGGTCTCCTTGTACCCGAGCCGCGAGTTGATGGGCAGACCGTACGTGGACGAGTCCATGATGACCGGGTTTGCCTTGTCCATGACGGTGTACGTGCCTGGTTGTGTCCAGAAGGACAGTGTGGTGTCGCCGATGGTTTCGGTTCCACCCATGCCCATGGACGTCGGCATTTCCTTGATCACCTGACCGTTTTCGTACACGGTCACCATCTTGGTGTTGTCGTCGGCAATGGAGATGTGGGAGTCACCGATCGTGAAGGCGACGGTGTCATCCTGCTCGCCGTACAGACCCTTGCCTAACTCTTTGCCGTAAATGTTTGCGCTCACCGACACCGTGGTTCCCGGCGTGTAGTACTCCTGCGGGCGCCAGTGCACGTTCTGGCTGTCCACCCAGTACCAGGATCCGGTGACCGGCGGATTGGTCGTCACCAGTAGCGACTTCTCGGCAGCGGCCTTGTCTCCGATCGATTCGTCGAAGTGAACCGCAACGACGGTGCCGACGCCGTAAGTGCCGCCCTCGGAGATCGACGCGCCGCCGGTCGTGTTGATGTATGCCCGCGTCTGATTGCTCGGGGCGACGGTGGTGAGCGTCGTATTCTTGGTTGTGGCAACACCATTCGAGTCGACTGCGTCGACAACCAGGTCGTAGGACTTGCCGTAGCCGAGTGGCTCACTCGGCTTCCACGCGGTCTTGTCCGGGGTGATGATTCCGGCGACGTCCTTACCCTCAGGGTTCGTGAGGGTGACACTCGTCAAAGTGCCTTTGGCGACCTCGACGGTGATGGGGTCGAGCGGGTTGATCGGAGTGCCGCCTTCTGCAGGCGACACCGAGATGACAGCGACGCTGGTTGCCGTGGTGGCAACAGCACTCGCAGCCGGATCGGCCTTGTCGTCAGTGGATACGGTGCACCCCGCAGCCAGCATCATTGCCGCGACGGCAGCCACCGCGCCTGCAACTCGCTTGTGCGCACGTGAGCGCATCATTCCTCCTGAGATTTCCGAACGAACCCGCGGAACGCCGCCGGGCAATTCAACGATAGTGGTCATGGCTGACACTTCGCTGAGCGCAAGGTCTCAATTGGCTTCAGATCACATACCGATCAGTGCAGCGGTCGTGGTCCCCAGCGATCGGTCAGAACACCGATGGCCCCCAATGCAACTGCGCCGGCCGTCGAGGTTCTCAGCACAGTCGGGCCGAGTAGCACGGGGGTTGCGCCCGCCTCCGAGAGTGCAGCGATTTCCGAGTCGTCGAGCCCACCTTCAGGTCCGACAACCAGAAATACTTCTTCCGCACTTGCCAGGGGAAGTGCCGCCAGCGCAGTGGTGGCCGACTCGTGCAGAACAGCTACCACGGCGCCGCGCGCAACGGCTTCGCGAACCACCGCGACCACAGCCGCGGTCTTGTGCAGCTCAGCGATCTCCGGAACAAATGCCCGGCGCGACTGCTTGGCCGCCGACACCGCGGCACTACGCCAACGAGCGACGCCTTTGGTGAGCTTCGCGCCTTCCCATTTGGCGACGCACCGCAGTGACTGCCACGGAATGACGGCGTCGACACCGGCCTCGGTGGCCAACTCGACAGCCAACTCGGAACGCTCCGCCTTTGGCAATGCCTGAACGAGCGTCACCAGCGGCTTCGGTTGCTCGAGTACCTGTACGTCACTGACCAGAAGTTCCAAGCGGTCTTTCCCGGCTGCGGTCACCTCGGCGTCGGCGACGCGGCCACGGCCGTCAGCCAGTACAAGGCGCTCACCGACACCGATCCGGCGGACGGTCGCCGCATGGCGACCCTCCGGACCGTCCAGAACCGCAGTCTCACCGACGCCCGGAACGGGGTCGAGGAAAAAGACCGTCGCAGCCACTGTCAGCGGCCGCTGAATGCTTCGCGAAGACGCGAGAACAACCCGCCACTGTTCTGCGACCCGGTGGAGACAACTTCGGCCTCGTCACGATCGCGGAGCAACTTGAATTCCTTGAGCAACTTGGACTGCTTGTTGTCGAGGCGGCTCGGGATGACCACTTCGAGGTGAGCGTGGAGATCGCCGCGCGTACCGGACCGCAACTTCGGCATACCGTGTCCGCGAACAACGGCGACGTGACCGGGCTGAGTTCCCGGCTCGATGACGATTTCCTTGGGGCCGTCGATGATGGTGTCAACGGTGACCGTCGTACCCAGCGCCGCATCGACCATGGGGACGCGAATGGTGCAGTGCAGATCTTCGCCGTCGCGGACGAAGACCTCATGCTGCTGCTCGACGATCTCGACGTACAGGTCGCCGGGATGTCCACCACCGGGGCCGACCTCACCCTGCGCGGTCAAACGGATACGCATGCCGCCTGCAACACCCGCCGGAACCTTCACGGTGATGTCGCGCTTCGCGCGGACGCGGCCGTCGCCACCACACTTGTGGCACGGATCGGGAATGGTCTCGCCGGCGCCGCGGCACGTGGGGCACGGACGCGACGTCATGACCTGGCCGAGGAACGAACGCTGGACAGACTGCACTTCACCGGCGCCGTTACACGTCTCGCAACGGACAGGCTTGGAATCACCGTTCGTGCCGGCGCCCGTACAACTGTCACACAGAATCGCGGTCTCGACGGTGACGTGCTTGCTGACGCCCGTCGCACATTCTTCGAGAGTCAGTTTGGTGCGCAGCAGGGAATCGGCACCGGGTTGCACGCGTCCGCGAGGTCCACGGCCTGCGCCACCGCCGCCACCGAAGAACGCTTCGAAGACGTCGCCGAGGCCGCCGCCACCGAATCCACCGCCGAAGCCGCCACCGCCGCCCCCACCGGATTCGAGGGGATCGCCGCCGAGATCCACGATGCGACGCTTCTCCGGATCGGTGAGAACCTCGTACGCCGTCGAGATCTCCTTGAACTGGGCCTGCGCTGCCTCGTCCGGGTTGACGTCAGGGTGCAGTTCGCGAGCCAGCTTGCGGTATGCGCGCTTGAGTTCCTGATCGGTCGCGTTCTTGTCGACGCCGAGCAATCCGTAGTAATCCCGTGCCACGTTTTTTCTCTCGTCCTTCTCTTACTTCTAGTTTTCCTCGTACCTCACGAAGAGGAGCGTCGGCCTGCGGCGACGCACGTCATCGTTCGGAGAGGACTTCGCCGATGTATCTGGCAACGGCGGCAACCGATGCAATTGTTCCCGGATAGTCCATCCGAGTGGGACCGAGCACACCGACACCACCGAAAACGGTACCGGCCGCACCGTAGCCCGTCGAAATCACGGAGGTCCCGCGCATTTGCTCGACCTGAGTTTCTTCACCGATCCGGACGGTGACCATCCCGGCGTTCTGGGTCGATGCCAGCAGTTTCAGCACCACCACCTGCTCTTCGAGCGCTTCGAGAACCGCCCGCAACGAACCCGGGAATCCGGCCAGGCCGGAGAAGTCGGAGGCGTTGCGCGTCAGGTTGGCCGTTCCGCCGAGGACAAGACGCTCCTCGGGATGCTCGACCAGCGTCTCGACCAGGATCGTCGCGGACCGGACAACGGCGTCGCGCAGATCGTCGGGAGCCTCGTCGGCCAGTTCGGAGACGGCGATGGAGGCTGCTGCCAGACGCTTGCCTTCCAGCGCGCCGCCCAGCAGTGCACGCAACCTGGACAGATCCTCGTCCACCAGAACGTCACCCAACTCGACGATGCGTTGATCGACGCGCCCGGAGTCGGTGATGAGAACGAGAAGCAACCTCGCCGGGGTCAACGCCACCACTTCGAGATGACGGACCGACGACGCCGAGAGTGTCGGGTACTGAACTACGGCTACCTGCCGGGTCAATTGAGCCAGCAGACGCACACCGCGCCGCAGCACGTCGTCGAGGTCGACGCCGGATTCCAGAAATTCCAGAATGGCGCGGCGCTCGGGCCCGGACAGCGGTTTGACGTCGGCTATGCGGTCGACGAACTCACGGTATCCCTTGTCTGTCGGCACGCGCCCAGAACTGGTGTGGGGTTGGGCGATGTAGCCCTCGGCTTCGAGAAACGCCATGTCGTTGCGCACGGTGGCACTCGACACACCAAGGTTGTGACGCTCGACCAGAGCCTTCGATCCGACCGGATCCTGCGTGGAAACGTAGTCCGCGACAATTGCGCGCAGAACCTCGAATCGCCTGTCGTCGGTACTCGACATCGTTGCGACCTCCGTTTCCCGCGCGCTGTGTGCACTGATCTCAACTGGCAGTCTAATCGCCCGAGCGCCAGTCTCGGGTGGTGGCCTTACTGTGGAGTCATGATTTTCAAGGGCGTGATGGACGGCAAGCCGTATCCCGACCACGGACTGTCCCTTCGTGACTGGTCCAAATTTCCGCCGCGTCAGGTCCGGCTCGACGAGATCGTGACCACCACCAAGGTCCTCGAGCTTGACCGCCTTCTGTCGGAGGACTCCACGTTCTACGGCGATCTCTTCCCACACGCCGTCCAGTGGAAGGGCACCTTGTACCTCGAAGACGGCCTGCACCGGGCGGTGCGTTCAGCACTGCGGAATCGCGTCGTTCTCCATGCGCGAGTCTTCGACTACGACGCGATGCCCGGAATCATCGAAGGTTCGCACTAACCGATCTGCAGCGACGCGAGCAAGGCGCGCTCAGCCTGGCCGGGCCACGTTCCGGTCAGGCTGAGTTCACCCAATTCAGCGCCGGCGTCGATCACTCTGAACACCGTCAGTTCCAGCATCCCGGATGTGATCGTTGTTGCCGAACCCATCGTTGTTGCCGAACCCGCGGTGGAGCAGTTCACCGCCCCGATCGACGGAACGTCTCCGGACCCGCTACCCAACACATGTGTTGTGACCTCACGGGCATTGCCGGGGTCAGCGAACTCCAGCGCCGCTTCGGTTCCTCCGGTGACGATGGTCGTTGCCAGTGCGCGGACGTACACCGGATCGCAGCACGCGTCGTACACCCAGCGCTGCCCCAGGACGGAATGGTCCATGGTGGAGACCAGGAAGGCTTCCGCCCCGACTAGTGGAGCACCTCGATACGTGAGCGGGATCTGGAGAACCGCTCCGTCCGCAGTGCGGAGCAGATGCGTCTCGATGCCGACCTCGCCGTCCGGATCATCGAAGCGGTACGCGTCGATGTGCTCGAGGCTCGAGGTATCGGCGGATCCGACCCACGGTTGCCCAGGCACCCAAGCACTGAGCAGTTCGATCTTCGACGGATTCAATTGCGCACTGTGTATGAGGGCCACGCAGGTGAGGTTACTGCGACAGCGCGGTTACTGCGATGACGAGTAGCGCCGCACTGCAATCGGGATCGCGACCGCTAGCAGCACCGCAGTCCACCCGAACGCCGCGGCAACGGGATGCTGCATGGGCCACGATGCATCGGGCGCAACACTGGTACCCGAACCGAACAGCTCACGCAGCGCTGCGACCACCGCACTGACGGGATTCCACTCGGCCACCGTTGCAACAACACTCGGCATGGTCTCGGTGGGGACAAAGACGTTCGAGAGCATGATCGTCCCGAAGATCAGCGGGGCGAGCTGTTGGAGCATCTGCTCGTCCCGGATGGCACTGCCGAGCACGATCCCGAGCCAGGCGAGTGCCCACCGGAATGCGACGAGCAGCACGATCGCAAGCGCCACGTCTGTGGCCGACGCGTCGATCCGCCATCCCGACAGATACCCGACTCCCGCCATAGCGGCCAAAGCCACTGCGCCGGTGACGGTTTCCGCCAGTGCCAGGCCCGCAGGCATAGCAACAGGATGGATGGGCAATGCACGAAGTCGGTCGGTCAGGCCGCTGTGCAGATCGGCATTCACTGTCGAAGCGGTGACCACCAAGCCCATCGACGCAACAAGGACAAGTACACCCGGAGTGAGATACGACCGATACGCGACCCCGTCGGCGCCACCGGACAGTGCACCACCGAAAACGAAACCGAACAGCAGCATCATGCCAAGGGGCGCAGCAAGAGTCACTGCAACCAGTGCGGGCGCGTGGCGATACACCGCAACGATCCGCATGAACAGAATTCGGGTGCCGGTAAACGCCGAGACGGCACTTCGGGTGGGCGTGGTCATGCGGAAATCCTCTCGCTGGTGTGGCCGGTGAGGGCCAGGAAGGCGTCGTCGAGTGTTGCCCGGCGACGCCCGATGTCCTGCACGGCAATTCCGGCGTCGTCGAGCGCCCGCAGTATCGGCAGCAGCGCGATCGACTGCCCGTCGAAGGCAAAGGACAGTTCCGTCGCCGAATCGTGAGAAGCACCTGGCCGGCCGCCGAATCGCCCGACAATCTCGGTGACCTCACCACATCGGTGCTCGTCGGCGATCACCACGTCGAGACCTGTTCCCACAGCCTCGACGATCTCGTCCGGGGTTCCGGCAGCAACTACTTTTCCGGCGTCGATGATGGTGACGCTGTCCGCCAGCTTGTCGGCCTCGTCGAGGTATTGGGTGGTCAGTACGACGGTCGTACCGTCGTTCACGAAACTTCGTACGTATTCGTAGATTTCGTGTCGGCTTCGGGGATCGAGACCTGTCGTCGGTTCGTCGAGGAACAGAACGGCCGGGCGCACCACCATTCCCGCGACGATGTCGAGTCGCCTTCGCATGCCGCCGGAATACGTCTGCACCTGCCGGTCGGCAGCATCGAGGAGTTCAAATCTTTCTAGTAGTTCCCCCACATGCAGACGCGCAGCCTTAGCCGCATATCCATTGAGCCGAGCAAACATAGCGAGATTCTCGGCGCCGGTCAGACGAGGATCCACGGCATGAAATTGTCCGACCAGTCCGATGCTCTTCTTCACCTGCGCGGCGGCCAGGACTGTGTCGAAACCGAGAACACGAGCGCTGCCCGCACTGGGCCGCAACAGCGTGGCAAGCATCCGCACGATCGTCGTCTTGCCGGAACCGTTCGGTCCGAGCAACGCATGAACAGTCCCCGCGGGGACGCTCAGATTCACACCGTCGACCACCGTGCGTTTTCCGTAACACCTGGTGAGTGATTCCGCTTCGATAGCCGGCATGTCTACCTCCTCAATTGGGAACACTGTTCGCAATTAGAGAATAGACAACTGCGAACAGTGTTCGCAACTACTGAAGTGGGGCATGCTTGGTGCTATGACCAACGCCGGACCACCGGCCTCGATGTGGCTGCGAGGCGAGGACACCAAACGAGGACCCCGCCCGGCTTACACGCTGGAACAACTTGCCGACACGTGCGTCCGAATCGCCGACGACCAGGGGCTCCGCGCAGTGTCGATGCGCGGTGTCGCACAAGAACTGGGCACGGCCGCCGCGTCGTTGTACCGGTACGTCAACGGCAAGGACGACCTGATGGCGCTCATGGCCGACTCCGTCGGGGCCGAATACGACTACCCGCCACTGACCGGAAACGTGCGCACCGACGTCCTCGCCATCGCCGTGCAGTCGAGGGCGATTCACCGCCGACACCCTTGGCTCAGTCAGATCCAGCCGACCGGCCTCGGCCCGCAGTCGATGCGCTACCTCGACCAGATGGTCGGCGCGCTGTCACCGACCGGCCTGAGCGCACCAGCGACGATGACCGGAATCGCACTACTCACAGGCTGGGTTACCAGCTTCGCAGCGCAAGAATCTGCGGGAATGTCCGCCCGCTCCTCTGCCAACAGCGGGGCCGAACACATCGGCGCACTACTCGCCCACGGCGACTATCCGCACCTGGCGGCACTGTATGCGAGCACCGATATCAGCACACCCACAACAGAATCAGCACCCACAACAGAATCGATAGACAACAACACGGCATTCGAAGCCGGAATCGACGCACTACTGTTCGGCATCGCCCCGAATAATTGAGCCCCCACCACCACATCGCAGTGGCCAGTTTCGTCCACACGCACATAGTGGCCAAAAATGGCCCTAAATAATGCGTGCTTTTGACCCAACTGTCCGTTATCTTTGCTCAGTGGTTACCGACGGTGCCACACCGCCCCTGTGCGGGATTTTGCCGCAGAGAGGCACAGCCATGGTTCACCGGCGCCGATTACGCCCTGTCAGTCGTTTACAGGGTCTCGCCGTCGTATTGACTGGAGGTGTGCTCACTCTTGCTGCTGTGACAATCGCTGCGGCCGGACCAGATGACATGCCGGTCGAACCACTCGGAAACGTGGCCTCCTGGGGATGGGACGGCTCCGCCCTCGCCGCAAAGACCCCTCGAGGTAGTGGCTTCACCGCCTACGCCGAAGGCGGCAGCCATTCGCTGGCGCTGAAATCCGACGGCACCATCACATCTTGGGGAAACGACGGCTCCAAGCTGGTCACGAACACCCCCACCGGTAGCGGCTTCACCGCCATCGCCACCGGCACCTACCATTCGGCGGCACTGAAATCCGACGGCACCATCACATCCTGGGGCTGGGACACCTACAAACAGGTCACGAACACACCTACCGGCAGCGGGTTTACCGCCATCGCCGCCGGAGACAGCCATTCGGTGGCGCTCAATGCCGACGGCACCATCACATCCTGGGGAGACGACGGCTTCAACCAGGTCACGAACACCCCCACTGGAAACGGCTTCACTGCCATCGCCGCCGGCAACTACCACTCGGTGGCATTGAAATCCGACGGCACCGTCGTCTCCTGGGGAGGCGACAGCCACCGGGTGGTCACCGGCTCTCCTCGGGGCAACGGTTTTACTGCGGTCGCCGCCGGCGCACACCATTGCGTGGCACTGAAATTCGACGGCACCATCACCTCGTGGGGCTGGGACAACGACAAGCAGGTCACGAATACGCCCAGGGGTAGCGGCTTCACCGCCGTCAGTGCCGGCGCCAACCATTCGTCGGCCCTGAAATCCGACGGCACCATCATCTCCTGGGGCGATGACAACTTCACTCAGGTAACGAACACCTACCCGAAGTAGCCGCTCAGGTCAGTACCGTGCGGATGACGGCGTCGGCAAGTAGCCGACCACGATCGGTCAGGATCAGATGGCCGTCGTCGACGATCGCCAAACCGTCGACAACAACCTGATCGGCCGAATCACGTTCGGACACAGTTAATTCCGATAACGGCAGGCCGGTGCGCAACCGTGCGGTCAGCATCACCCGCTCCATGTGAATGTCGTCGGCGGACAGTTCCTCACTGCCACCGACGGGCAGTTCACCCTGTGCGAGTTGCTCCGCGTAGCGCGCCGGGTGCTTGACGTTCCACCACCGCACTCCGCCGACGTGACTGTGCGCGCCGGGACCGGCACCCCACCAGTCGCCGCCGTCCCAGTAACCGAGGTTGTGACGGCAACGGGTATCCCCGGATTCGACTGTTTCCGTCTTCGCCCAATTGGAGACCTCGTACCAGGACAATCCAGCCTCGGACAGCCGCGCGTCGATCCGTTCGTACCGCGACGCCAACACATCGTCGTCGGGCGCGGGCAATTCACCACGGCGAACCTTGCGTGCCATCGCAGTGCCGTCCTCCACGATCAGCGCATAGGCCGAGACGTGATCGACGTCGGCGGAAAGAACTGCATCCAAGGAAGCATCGAGATCAATATCCCGCTCCCCCGGCGTTCCGTAGATCAAGTCGAGGTTCACGTGCGCAAACCCTGCCGCGCGCGCCTCTTTTGCGGCCGCTACTGCCCGGCCCGGTGTGTGCGTGCGGTCCAGGATCTTGAGCACATGCTGGGCCGCCGACTGCATACCGAGAGAAATTCGCGTGAAACCGGCGCTGCGCAGGGCGTCGAAAAACTCCGGCGACGTCGATTCGGGATTCGATTCCGTCGTGACCTCGGCACCGGGAGCCAGACCGAAACTGCTCCGTACTGCCTCGAGCACCTCGGACAGACCGTCGCCGCCCAGCAGCGACGGGGTTCCGCCACCGACAAACACCGTCTCGGCCGCCGGTGCTCCGGTCATCTGCGCCGCGAGGTCGAGTTCGCGTTTGAGCCCTTCAAGCCAGGACTGCGGCGACGCCGAGGTCCCCAACTCGCCCGCGGTGTACGTGTTGAAGTCGCAGTAGCCACATCGCGTCGCACAGAACGGGACGTGGACATAGATTCCGAACGGCCGCGTCCCGACGCCCTCGAGCGAGCGAGCGGGCAACACGAAGGGGGTTGTAGCGGTGACATTCACTCCACCAGTCTCCCAGCATCGCGCGTGCCGACCTATTCGCCGACCTGGCCGGACCACCAAGTCCCCTGAGCACGCTATTTCCCCCATTTTTCGTGGAAATAGGTCCCCGAGTCGGAATTATCGAGTTGACGTGGCACAATGGTCCGCATGACCGGACCAGGAGTACGACTTGTGGCGCGTCGCCACGTCGACTTCAAGCGCGTGTGCAGTTCCACGTGTCTGCACTGCTGTTGCTGTTGATCTTCAACTGATCAACAAGCCTTCCCCGCTCATCTCCACCTGTTTCCCCAGCCTTCAGCGTTTCCGCTGCCTGCTTGGTGAGCACATCTGCCGGCCGCAAGCCTTTCGAGCCCGAGGACAGCCCCCTCACTCGACACGGTCCGGTGCACCCCGATCGGACAGAGTCACAATGCTGCAGCGTTTGCGTGCCTCGTGCCTGATCAACACCGCCGAAGATCCAGGAGTTCATCGATGACGTCGACAACCGACGCCGCCCCGACTGCCGATTCGGCAGCGCCCGCCGAGGCACGGCCCGCTCGCGCTGCTCGCCCCACGAAGCAGCGCGCCGAAGGTCAGTGGGCCCTCGGATACCGCGAGCCGCTCAACGCCAACGAGCAGGCCAAGAAGGACGACAACCCGCTCAACGTGCGAGCGCGCATCGAGAACATCTACTCGAAGCAGGGTTTCGACAGCATCGACAAGAGCGACCTGCGCGGCCGGATGCGGTGGTGGGGCCTCTACACCCAGCGAGAGCAGGGATACGACGGCACCTTCACCGGCGACGAGAACCTCGATCTCCTCGAGGCCAAGTACTTCATGATGCGAGTGCGCTGCGACGCCGGCGCTCTCAACGTCGAGCAACTGCGCACCATCGCCGGTATCTCGAAGGAGTTCGGCCGCAACACCGCAGACCTCTCCGACCGTGAGAACGTTCAGTTCCACTGGATCGAGATCGAGAACGTCCCGGAGATCTGGAAGCGTCTCGAAGACGTCGGACTCAAGACCACCGAAGCCTGCGGTGACTGCCCCCGCGTTGTCCTCGGTTCTCCCCTGGCCGGCGAATCGTTCGACGAAGTCCTCGATCCCACTCCGGCGATCGACGAGATCGTGCGCCGCTACATCGGCGACCCCAAGTACTCCAACCTGCCGCGCAAGTTCAAGACCGCCATCTCCGGTCAGCAGGATGTTGTTCACGAGATCAACGACATCGCCTTCATCGGCGTGAACCACCCCGAGCACGGCCCCGGCCTCGACCTCTGGGTCGGCGGCGGACTGTCCACCAACCCGATGCTCGCGCAACGCGTCGGCGCCTGGATTCCGCTCGACGAGGTTCCCGACGTCTGGGAAGGTGTTGTCTCGATCTTCCGCGACTACGGCTACCGTCGTCTGCGCGCGAAGGCCCGGCTCAAGTTCCTCATCAAGGACTGGGGCATCGAGAAGTTCCGCGAAGTTCTCGAGACCGAGTACCTGAAGCGTCCGCTCATCGACGGTCCCGCACCGGAGAAGCCCACGCGCCCGATCGACCACGTCGGCATCCAGAAGACCCGAAACGGCCTCAATGCAGTCGGTTTCGCGCCGATCGCCGGCCGAGTGTCCGGCGATATCCTGGCGAAGGTCGCCGACGCGGCAGAGAAGGCCGGCAGCGACCGGATCCGCTTCACCCCGTACCAGAAGCTCATCATCCTCGACGTTGCAGACAACACGCTCGAGCCGCTGATCGCCGACCTCGACGCACTGGGCCTTCCCGCCCGTCCGTCGCACTGGCGCAAGAACCTGATGGCCTGCTCCGGCATCGAGTTCTGCAAGCTCTCGTTTGCCGAGACCCGCAAGCGCTCGCAGGTTCTCGTTCCGGAACTCGAAGAACGTCTGGCCGACATCAACAGCCAGCTCGACGTGCCGATCACCATCAACATCAACGGTTGCCCCAACTCGTGCGCCCGCTCGCAGGTCGCGGACATCGGCTTCAAGGGCCAGCTCGTCGACGACGGCGACGGGAATCAAGTTGAGGGTTTCCAGGTTCACCTGGGAGGCAGCCTCGGATTCGACAGCGCCTTCGGACGCAAGCTGCGCCAGCACAAGGTCACCAGCGTCGAGATGGGTGACTACATCGACCGCGTCGTACGTCAGTTCGCGAAGAACCGCAACGAAGGTGAGCGGTTCGCCGAATGGGCAGTGCGAGCAGACGAAGGAGATTTGCGATGACAGTGGACATTTCGCGAGCAACCGTCGACGAGCTTCGGGCGATCGCCGAACGCGGTGCCGTAGAACTCGACGGAGCCAGCGCGCAGGAACTGTTGCAGTGGACCGAGGACACGTTCGGCGACTCGTACATCGTTGCATCGAATATGCAGGACGGTGTGCTGGTTCACCTTGCCGCACAGGTACATCCGGGCGTCGACGTACTTTTCCTCGACACCGGCTACCACTTCCCCGAGACCATCGGCACGCGTGACGCTGTCGAGCAGGTGTACGGCGTCAACGTCATCAACGCTCGCGCATTGGCAAGCGTCGGTGAGCAGGACATCGCGGAGGGCAAGGACCTCTTCGCCCGCGATCCCAACCGTTGCTGCGCACTTCGCAAGGTCGCGCCGCTCAAGCAGACGTTGTCCGGCTACAGCGCCTGGGTTACCGGCATCCGCCGCGTCGAAGCTCCTACTCGCGCCAACGCTCCGCTGATCTCCTTCGACGAGGGCTTCGGACTCGTCAAGATCAATCCGATCGCTCCGTGGTCGGACGAGGAGATGCAGAACTACATCGACACCCATTCCATCCTCGTCAATCCGCTTGTCGACGAGGGCTATCCATCCATCGGCTGCGCGCCCTGCACCAGCAAGCCAGCCCCCGGCAGCGATCCGCGTAGCGGTCGTTGGGCCGGTGCCTCCAAGACAGAATGCGGGTTGCACGCATCATGACAGTTGACTTGACACTTTCACGTCCTCAGCTCGACGGCACACAGTTCGATACTCTCGACGCCCTCGAGTCCGAAGCGATCCACATCTTCCGAGAGGTGGCCGGCGAGTTCGAACGCCCGGTCATCCTGTTCTCGGGCGGCAAGGACTCCACGGTGCTTCTGCACCTGGCGATCAAGGCCTTCTGGCCTGCACCGCTGCCATTCACGCTGCTGCACGTCGACACCGGCCACAACCTGCAGGAAGTCCTCGACTTCCGTGACCACGTCGTGGCGAAGTACAACCTGCGCCTGCACGTGGCCAGCGTCGAGGAGTACATCGCGGACGGTCGCCTCACCGAGCGTCCCGACGGTATCCGCAACCCGCTGCAGACCGTTCCGTTGCTGGACGCGATCTCCGAGAACCGCTTCGACGCCGTCTTCGGTGGCGCTCGCCGCGACGAAGAGCGGGCCCGCGCCAAGGAGCGAATCTTCTCCTTGCGCAACGCTTTCGGCCAGTGGGATCCCAAGAAGCAGCGCCCGGAACTGTGGAACCTGTACAACGGTCGCCACTCCCCCGGCGAGCAGGTCCGCGTCTTCCCGCTCAGCAACTTCACCGAGCTCGATATCTGGCGCTACATCGCCCGCGACAACGTCGAACTCGCCAGCATCTACTACGCCCACCAGCGTCCGGTGTACCAGCGCGACGGCATGTGGATGACCCCCGGCGTCTGGGGCGGACCGGCCGAAGGCGAAGAGCTGCAGACCCTTTCGGTGCGTTACCGCACCGTCGGCGACGGTTCGACCACCGGTGCTGTTCTCTCCGATGCAGCCGACAATGAAGCCATCCTGGCCGAGGTTGCGGCATCACGTTTGACCGAGCGCGGCGCGACCCGCGGCGACGACCGAGTTTCCGAAGCGGCCATGGAAGACCGCAAGCGAGAGGGCTATTTCTGATCATGAGCGACTTGCTGAGACTGGCAACTGCCGGCAGCGTCGATGACGGAAAGTCCACCCTCGTGGGCCGCCTGTTGTACGACACCAAATCCGTTCTCGCCGACCAGATCGACGCCGTGACCCGCGCGTCGGTGGACCGCGGTCTCGACACCCCTGACCTCTCGCTCTTGGTCGACGGTCTGCGCGCCGAGCGTGAGCAGGGCATCACGATCGACGTGGCGTACCGCTACTTCGCGACCCCCAAGCGCACGTTCGTGCTGGCCGATACACCGGGCCACGTGCAGTACACCCGCAACACGGTCTCCGGTGCGTCGACGGCTCAGCTCGTGATCCTGCTGGTCGATGCCCGCAAGGGTGTCATCGCGCAGACTCGTAGGCACGCAGCGGTTCTCGCCTTGCTCGGTGTCCCGAAGCTCGTTCTCGCCGTGAACAAGATCGACCTCGTCGAGAACCCCGAAGAGGTCTTCACCTCGATCTCCGCAGAGTTCAACGAACTCACCAGCTCACTGGGCTGGGCAAGCGAAGACGTCGTCGAGATCCCGGTGTCGGCTCTGCACGGCGACAACGTCGCCATCCGCTCGGACAAGACCCCGTACTACACCGGCCCCACGCTGATCGAGCACCTCGAGTCGATTCCGGTCGACGCCGAGCCGCACCGCGTCGGCCTGCGATTCCCGGTTCAGTACGTGATCCGCCCGCGCACCGCGGAGTTCCTCGACTACCGCGGATATGCCGGCCAGGTTGCTGCCGGTTCCGTCGTGCCAGGAGACGAAGTGGTAATCCTGCCTTCGGGTACGCGCACCACCGTCGTCCGGATCGACACCGCCGACGGTGAACTGGATGTCGCTCACGCCGGACGCAGCGTCACGCTGATCCTGGCCGACGACGTCGACGTCTCCCGCGGCGACACCATCGCGTCGCCGTCGGACGCACCCGAGCCCATCGGCGAATTCGACGCCACCGTCTGCTGGCTGGCCGAGAAGCCGCTTCGCCCCGGTGCACGCTTGCTGCTCAAGCACGGCACGCGTACGACGCAGGCCATCGTCGGCAGCTTGGTGGAGCGCTTCAACGAGCAGGATCTCACCACGGATCAGGGCCCGGAAACACTCGAGCTCAACGAGATCGGCAAGATCTCGATCCGGGTAGCCGAGCCGATCGTGGCCGACGACTACGCCGTCAACCGCCACACGGGCAGCTTTCTGTTGATCGATCCCGCTGGTGGAAACACTCTCGCAGCCGGCCTGGTCGGCGACGTCATTTCCGCTGTCGAATTGGGCGAGCGCGTCTAAGAAGATGGTTCCGCTCATTGCTGTTGCACACGGAAGCCGTGATCCCCGTTCCGCTCGGGCGATCACGGCTGCCGTGGCGGCTCTTCGTGAAGCCCAGCCAGGTCTCGATGTCCGGCTGGCGTTTCTCGATCTCAATGCGCCGTCCATCGATCAGGTCCTTGACGGTGTTGCACACGACGGCCACACTCACGCCGTTGTTGTTCCGATGTTGCTGGGCCACGCTTTCCACGCCCGCGTCGACCTGCCCGGACTCCTCGCAGCGGCCACACTGCGCCACCCGCAGTTGACCGTGACCCAAGCCGAGGTACTGGGTCGTGACGATCGATTGATCGAGGCGCTGCGGGAGCGAATTCTCGAAGCCGGTGCGCATCCCGACGATCCGTCGGTGGGTGTAGCGGTTGCCGCGGTCGGCTCGTCCGACGCGGAAGCCAACTCCGCAACTGCCGAGATTCCCGGCGCCCTCGCTACCGGAACGAAGTGGTCCGGTGTTCGAGTCTGTTTTGCCACCTCGGCGCAGCCCAGCGTGGGGGCCGCAATTTCCGCACTCCGCGAAGGCGGCGCCAACCGCATAGTTGTTGCGCCATGGTTTCTTGCACCCGGCCTTCTGACCGATCGCCTCAGTGCTGCCGCAACTACCGCTTTCGACGGCACGGTTTTTGCAGACACCATCGGTGCCCACGCCCTGCTGATCGAGACGATGATCGACCGATACAACGCCGCTGCTGAAACTCTTCCCGGCCGGTTGATTCGCTCCGCCTGAGCAATTTCACAGGCCGTTATCAGATTGTTACCGTACTGTTGGTTCCACCAACCAGTTGGGAGCAAGACGATCACTCACAATTTCCGTCTCGGCACCGCCGGCGTCGCCTGGGTCCTGTCCGTCCTGTATCTACTGGTCGAGATCCTCACAGCCGGCGCCTGGAAGACTCCCTACAGTTTTGCGCGTGATTCCATCAGTTCGCTGGGCGTCACAACCTGCAGCACCGATTCGTGTTCACCGCTACACGACGTGATGAATGCCGCGTTCATGGTCCTCGGCGCCCTCACCATTCTCGGAGCAGCGTTGCTGCACAAGTACATTCCGGACGGTCGCACGAAGAAATGGATACTGGGACTGGCAGTCGTCGTGGCCTTGAGTACCGCTGCCACCGGAATGTTCCCCGCCAACGACGGCACCTTCGTTCACTGGACTGCAGTCCTGCCCGGATTTGTCGCCCGCCACGCCGTCCTCGTGCTTCTCGCCGTCGCGTTCTGGAACCACCAGCGGTGGATCGCAGTGTGGTCAGGCCTGTGCGCGGCAACAGGACTCGTCGGTGCTGTCCTTCTCCTCGGCCGAACCCTCACCTTCGGACTCGGTGAACGTCTCACGCTCTACCCGCTTCCCATGTGGATGGCCGTCACAGGCGTCGCAGCGATCCTCGCCCTGATGCGCAGAACCGTTCTGAAAAACGTCGACATGACACTTCTCGGTAACGGATTCATCACTGCCCTGCTGTCATTGCGGCCACGTCGATCGCTGCCCCCGGTCTCCACCGACGTGCTTGCCCGGCGGGCAAAGGCTTCCGTGTAGCGAACCCGAGGCGAGCAGGGACACACTGGAAGGAGGCGACGCGAGGAGACTCCCATGACCAGTGCATCTGTTCGACACGGAATCGTGGCCGGAATCGACGGCTCCCCCGGTGCGGTGAACGCTGCGCGATGGGCGGCGTCTGCGGCCCGGAAATTCGACGAGCCCCTACGCCTGACACATGTGCTGCGCGGACAACCGGATTTCAGCGAAGGCGGCGCCGTGACCGACGAAGAGATGTTCGATCGTCACGTCCGTACCGAAGGTGCGAAGTTGGTCGAGGAGGCCGAGAACGCCATTCGTGACGACCACACCGACGTCACCATCGAGCGTGTATTCGTCTCCGGCACCACGGCGGCAGCGCTCGTCGAACTCTCGAAAACCGCACGAATCCTCTCGCTCGGACAAGCCGGAACCACCGAGATGCAGTCGGTGTTTCTGGGATCCGACACGATCAGAGTGGTGAACCGCGCCCATTGCCCGGTGACCGTCTTCCGCGGCAGCAGCGACCACGCCACCACCGACACCAGGCCCATCGTCGTCGGTATCGACGGCAGCAAACTCAGCGAACTCGCCACCGGCCACGCCTTCGAGTTTGCGGCGTTTCTCGGTGTGCCCCTCGTTGCCGTCCACACCTGGAACGAACACGCCTCGCTCGGGGGCTACTCGGAAGCGCGGCGGTTCACCGATTGGGGTCCGTACGAGGAGCACGAAAACGCGCTGCTCTCCGAATGCCTCGCCGGCTGGACCGAGAAGTACCCCGAGGTCGAGGTCACTCGCAGCGTGCAGAGAAGTGGACCGATGAAGGCGCTTCTCGAACATTCAGCCGAGGCTCAACTTGTTGTCGTGGGAAGCCACGGTCGAAGCCCGTTCATGGCCTCGATCGTGGGATCCACCAGTCAGAGCCTCATTCACCACGCCCAGTGCCCGGTGATGGTGTGCCGCGAGGGGTGAGAAACCGCGTCACACCTGGCCTACGAGGCTCACAACCGTCGGAGAGTCCACCGGCTCTTCCGGAAGGTCCGGAACCCGAGTCGCACGGGCGTACACCGTCTCGCCGGCTTCCAAATGCAGAGCAGCACTGTCTCCGCGCGTGACCTGAGCTGAGAACAGCTCCCCCGTCGCTTCGTTGCGCAGGTCCACACGAACCTCGAAGCCCAGGTACACCACACGTTCGACTGTTGCCCGGGTGACGCCGAGCGATTCTGCGGTTCCGGCTTCCTGAGCGAGAGCCATGCTGGGGTCGCGGCCGAGCCGGATGTCGTGCGGGCGTACCAACTGGCCGTTGAGCTTGGCGACAGATCCGAGGAAGGACATCACAAAATCGTTGGCCGGGCGGTCGTAGAGGTCGGCAGGTTCACCGATCTGCTCGATCCGTCCCTTGTTCAGCACAGCGATGCGATCCGCGACATCGAGGGCTTCTTCCTGGTCGTGGGTGACCAGAACCGTCGTGACATGCACTTCGTCGTGCAACCGGCGGAGCCATGTGCGCAGGTCTGCGCGAACTTTCGCGTCCAGCGCGCCAAAAGGCTCGTCGAGCAGCAGCACCTGCGGATCGACGGCAAGGGCACGCGCCAATGCCATCCGCTGACGCTGACCACCGGAAAGCTGTGCCGGATAACGATGCTGGAAGCCGTCGAGGCCGACGATCTCCAGAAGTTCGTTGACTTTCTTCTCGATCTCCGGCTTCGGACGCTTACGGATCTTGAGACCGAACGCGACGTTGTCGCGAACCGTCATGTGCTTGAACGCGGCGTAATGCTGGAACACGAACCCGATGTCACGCTTCTGCGGGGAGACGCCGGTGACGTCCTTTCCCGCAATCGTGATGGTGCCGGAATCGAGTTGCTCGAGACCCGCGATCGACCGCAATAGCGTCGACTTGCCGGAGCCACTCGGCCCGAGCAGTGCGGTCAGGGAACCGGACGGGATGTTGACGGACACGTCGTCGAGCGCCGCGAAGTCACCGTAGTTCTTACGCGCCCCGGTCACAGTGATCATGTGTTGCTCCTCTTGCGGTCCAGCAGCGTCATCAGCAACAGGACAATGATGGCGATGCCCATCAGCAGAGTAGCTGCCGAATACGCACCAAAGGTGTTGTGATCGTCGATGTATCGCGAATGCACGAGCAAGGTCAACGTCTGGGATACCCCGGGGAAGCCCGACGACACCATGATGACAGCTCCGAATTCACCGAGAGAGCGGGCAACGGTCAACACGATTCCGTAGGTCAAGCCCCACCGAATCGCGGGCAACGTGATGCGCCAGAACGTCTGCCACCCCGAAGCACCGAGCGTCGCCGCGGCCTGCTCCTGCTCGTCACCGATCTCGTGCAGGACGGGTTCGACCTCACGGACGACAAACGGCAACGTGACGAAGATGGTTGCGAGCACCATGCCAGGCAATCCGAAGATCACCTTGAATCCCAAGGACTCGATTCCGCCGAACCATCCGTTTGCGCCCCACAGCAGGATCAGCGACACACCGACCACAACAGGCGAGACCGCAAACGGCAGGTCGACGACGGACTGCAAAACACCGCGACCGGGAAAACGCCCGCGCACCAAGGCAAGTGCGGTGACAATTCCGAAGATCACGTTGATCGGTACCACGATCACCACGATGAGCAGCGACAGATTCAGTGCCGAAATCGCCGCAGGCGTCGTGATCGAGTCGATGAACGCGCCGATCCCGTTCTCGAACGTACGCGTCAAGATCACGCCGATCGGCACCACAAGAAGAACGAACAGGTACAGCAGCGCGACGGACCGCAGTCCGATCCGCGATTTCGTGGAAATGTTCATCAGCCGCGTTCCTCACGTCGTTGACCCCGAGAAGAGAAGAGACGCAGCACGAACAGCGTCACGAACGCGATGAGCAGCAAGGCCACCGACACCGCAGCAGCATTGGTCGGACGATCGATTTCGATCTGCTGCTGAATGTACTGCGACGTCACCTGCGTCACGCGCGGAATGTTGCCGCCGATGAGAACTACGG
The DNA here is from genome assembly GCF_002300185.1 of Rhodococcus sp. ACPA4. Classification (NCBI taxonomy): domain Bacteria; kingdom Bacillati; phylum Actinomycetota; class Actinomycetes; order Mycobacteriales; family Nocardiaceae; genus Rhodococcus; species Rhodococcus sp. ACPA4. The sequence goes on along the minus strand of NZ_NSDY01000001.1, from coordinate 174,279 downwards.
AACCGTACTCACCGATCGCTCGCGCAAACGCCAGGCCGGCTCCTGAAATCACGGCAGGAGCCAGCGTCGGCAACACAACGGAACGGAAGATCGTCCAGTTGGACGCGCCCAAAGACGCTGCCGCTTCCTCGACTTCACGATCGACCTCCATCAGAACCGGCTGCACCGAACGCACGACAAACGGCAGCGTCACGAATGCCAGCGCGACGATCAGGCCGGGCTGGGTTGCGTTGAGGTGAATGTCGATCGGTGACTGCGGCCCGTACAGCGACAGCAGAACGATCGACGCCACGATGGTCGGCAACGCAAACGGCAGGTCGATCATCGCGTTCACAATTCGCTTGCCCGGGAACTCGTCTCGCACAAGCACCCACGCGATGATCGTGCCCATCACGACGTTGATCAACGCCACGACGATCGAGGCGAACAGCGTCACCCGCAACGACGCCAGCGCGACCGGTGCGGTGATGGCGTCCCAGAACCCGGCGATACCGTCGTCGAAAGCGGTGACGGTCAGCGCCGCGAGCGGCAGCAGGACGATGATGGAAAGCCAGAGTGTGGCCACGCCGATGCCGAGTGGCCCGACGCTTCCCGTGACCCGCGCGAGTTTGGGTTTGCGGGTCACGGGTGTGCGTTCAATGGTGTCGGTCACGGCAGTCTTACTTGGTTGCGTTGTCGTAGATTACGGCGATGGAACCGGTGTCCTTGGTGAACAGTGTGGAGTCGACGGTCTTCCAGCCACCCAGATCCGTGATGGTCCACAGCTTCGTGGGCTCCGGGAACTTGTCGGTGAACTCGGCGGCAACCGCGGGATCAACCGGGCGGAATCCTGCTTCGGCCCACAGCTTCTGGCCTTCGGTGGTGTAGAGGTAATCCTTGAACGCCGTTGCCTGATCCAGAACCTTGCTGTTCGACAACACAGCGACCGGATTCTCGATCTTGAACGTCGTCGGCGGGGTGACGTGCTCGACCGGATCTCCGTTGCCCTCGATGAACAGTGCTTCGTTCTCGTAGCTGATCAGAACGTCGCCGCTGCCCTGCAAGAAGGCTTCCGATGCTTCGCGGCCCGACTTCGGCTGGATCTTGACGTGGTCGTTGACGAGCGCGGTGATGTAGTCGAGGCCGGCCTGCGGGTTCTTGCCGCCGTCACTCTTTGCCGCGTACGGCGCCAACAGGTTCCACTTGGCCGAGCCCGAACTGAACGGATTCGGGGTGACAACCTCGAGGCCGGGCTGGAGCAGGTCGTCCCAGTCCTTGATGCCCTTCGGGTTTCCGGGACGCGTCACGATGGTGACAACCGATCCGAACGGAATTCCGTTGTAGGCGTCCTGATTCCAGTTCTTGTCCACCAGGCCCGCGTCGACGAGACGCGTAATGTCGGGCTCGACGGAGAAGTTGACGAAGTCGGCTTCCGCGCCGTCCTTCACCTTGCGCGACTGGTCGCCGGAGGCGCCGTACGACGGGTTGAACGCAACGTTCTTCCCGTCTTCCGTCTCCTGGAAGGCGGGAATCAGCTTGTCGAAGCCGGGCTTCGGGACCGCGTAGGCAAACAGGTTGATCGTGCCGGCGCTACCGTCGCTGGCAACCGTATCGGCACCGACGGTATCGCTCGAGCCACCGCTGCACGCTGTGAGTACCACGGCCCCCATGGTCGCGATAGCAGTGAGGAGTGTGCGGGAACGGCGTTTCATTGCAGATACCTTCCGAGAGGGCTGACAGAAAAGGGCTGACACAGCGTGAAAGTCCGAGACCTCTGGGGCTGAATCCATCGGAATGTTCGGACATGAAGAGCCGACGGGGCTTTAAGATGCCCATGGTCGGGGGGCGCGAACTACGCGCAGAAGAGTTCGAGCGGGGCGCACGTGCGCCGCCGAGGAATTCGAACTACAGGGAAATCAACAACAGGCGACGTCAGCGACGTCAAGCATGCCGACAGCGATCAACGCCAACTGGTGGCGGATCTGGGGAGCTGCTGCTTCGGACACGTCGAGGACTCTAGCAGAGCATTCCGGCGGTCTCGAATCGAATCTCTAACGAGTGAGAAGCCACGCCACGATACAAAGAAGGATCAGGGCGATCAGTGCAAGAGTGACCCGTGAGCGGGGCATCAGTTTTCCTCGACTTCTCTGAAAGATTTCTCGGGGGTTTTCTCGGAGATTGCCGCTGGGGTGCGTCGTAGCCACTCGAAGACCGGCGACGACAGCACTGCTGACAATCCACGATCCAGACCGATCGCGATGCCGGCACACAGTGGAACAACAACGGCAAGGACCAACACGACCTGTGGGATGAAGGGAAGGCCGGCAATCCACAGCTCCACGCCGTCCCACCAACCCGCAATTCGCTCCACGCTCATCACCCTATCGTTCGCCGCCGCGGGCACCGAACGACTGTGGAGTGGACGTGCCTCAGATCTGGCCGGACAATGTCCGAATGAGTGTCGACGACGAAGTAATGCAGGCCGTCCCCTCCACCACGGCAGGCCACCACCGAAGCACCTTCCCACCCATCGACGACTACGCATTTCTGTCCGACTGCGAGACATCCTGCTTGATCGCCCGGAACGGATCAGTGGAGTGGATGTGCGTCCCGCGTCCCGACTCTCCGAGCGTCTTCGGCGCGATCCTGGATCGCAGTGCAGGGCACTTCCGGATCGGCCCGTACGGTCAGAACGTTCCGGCAGCTCGCCGCTACCTTCCCGGCGGGCTCATTCTCGAGACCACCTGGCAGACCGAGACGGGATGGCTGGTCGTGCGCGACGCGTTGGTTCTCGGCCCGTGGCACAACGTCGACAAGCGTTCCAGCACTCATCGGCGCACACCCACCGACTGGGATGCAGAACACATCCTGCTCCGCACTGTGAAGTGCGTCAGCGGCACTGTCGAACTCGAAATGAGCTGCGAACCGGCCTTCGATTACCACCGGGGTGCCGCAATCTGGGAGTACACCGGCAAGGTGTACGAGGAAGCGACGGCCACGTGCCATTCCTCACGGCCCGGCGATCATCCGTCACTGCGCCTCACCACCGATCTGCGCCTCGGACTCGAGGGGCGCGAAGCCCGTGCCCGCACCCGGTTGGTCGAGGGCGACAACGCGTTCGTCGCACTGTCGTGGTCCGAACTGCCGTCGCCGCAGACCTTCGACGAAGCCGCCGAGATGATGTGGCAGACCGCAAAATCGTGGCGTGAATGGGTCACCATCGGCAAGTTCCCCGACCATCCGTGGCGGGCCTACCTCCAGCGCAGCGCACTCACCCTCAAGGGGCTCACCTATGCCCCCACCGGCGCCCTCCTTGCCGCCTCCACGACATCTCTCCCGGAAACACCTGGCGGAGAACGTAACTGGGACTACCGCTACGCGTGGGTTCGCGATTCCACCTTCGCGCTCTGGGGCCTCTACACCCTCGGACTGGACCGCGAAGCCAACGATTTCTTCAACTTCATCTACGACGTCTCCAGTTCCGACCACGGGAAACCACACCCGTTGCAAGTGATGTACGGCATCGGCGGTGAGCGAACCCTCGAGGAGTCCGAACTGAGCCACCTGTCCGGCTACGACGGTGCGCGGCCGGTACGGATCGGCAACGGCGCGTTCGACCAGAAGCAGCACGACATCTGGGGCACCATGCTCGACTCGGTGTATCTCCACATCCGCACCCGCGAGCGTGTCCCCGAAGCATTGTGGCCGCTACTCAAGCGGCAGGTCGAGGAAGCCATCAAGCATTGGCGTCAACCCGACCGCGGGATCTGGGAAGTGCGCGGCGAACCGCAACACTTCACGTCGTCGAAGATCATGTGCTGGGTTGCTCTCGACCGCGGCGCCAAGCTCGCAGAAATGCAGGGCGAGAAGAGCTTTGCGCAGCAGTGGTCCGCCATTGCCGACGAGATCAAAGAGGATATCCTCGCTCACGGCGTCGACTCTCGTGGTGTGCTCACCCAGCGATACGGGCACAATTCACTCGACGCGTCGCTGCTTCTCGCGCCGCTCCTGCGTTTCCTCCCGGCCGACGATCCCCGTATCCGGGCAACCGTGCTTGCCATCGCCGACGAACTCACCGAGGAAGGCCTGGTTCTGCGCTACCGCGTCGAAACCACCGACGACGGATTGAGCGGCGAAGAAGGCACATTCACCATCTGTTCGTTCTGGTTGGTCTCGGCGTTGGTCGAGATCGGCGAACTCGAGCGCGCGAAGCACCTGTGTGAGCGTCTACTCGGATTTGCCAGCCCGCTCAAGCTCTACGCCGAGGAGATCGACGCACACACCGGCCGTCATCTCGGAAACTTCCCGCAGGCGTTCACCCACCTGGCATTGATCAACGCCGTGGTGCACGTGATCCGCGCCGAGGAGGCCGCCGAAGCCGGCGCATTCCAGCCTGCGCACAACGCGACGTAAGTCCCCTGCTGTGCGCCTTTCTCAACCGCCCGCGGTCAAGAAAGGCGCACAGCAGATAGGTGGCGCTCCGCATCCGCGCCGATCCGCCGAACCACGTCACCGGCGGGGTGAGTTCCATGCACGAGTCCCACCGCTTCTCCGGCATACACGACGCCGTTGTTCGGATCGGACGGGTCGTACGCCTTTGCGAGAGTGCCCTCATCGGCATCGACGCCGTCCCACGCTGCCGTGAAGTCGTTGGCGATGGCTCGGCCACCCCAACGCTGCGGCCACGGCTGACTGCGCGCTCGGTCGAACACGGACGTGTAGACGGTGTCCGCACTCCCGGCTTCGACGACGCGATCACGCGCGTAATCCGGGCCGACAGTTTCGGGGCTGGCGAGCAACGCGGTCCCGATCATCACGCCCTCCGCGCCGGCAGCAAGAACCGCGGCCAGACCGCGCCCGGTCCCGATCCCACCCGCAGCGAGCACCGGCAGCGAGGTTGCTTCGAGGATCTCCTGCAGCAGCGGGAGAGTTCCGATGCGGCCGGTGTGCCCGCCGGCCTCACCGCCCTGCGCGATGACGGCGTCCACTCCCGCGGCCTCGACAACGCGGAGGTCTTCGAGCGTATTGATCTGTGACACAACGGGAATCCCGGCATCGTGGATGCGGCCGACATAGGCGGCGGGATCACCGAACGACAAGGTGATCATGGTCGGTTTGACCGCTATCGCGGTGTCGAGCATCAATTCGTTCTCGGGCAGTGACCACGTCATGAGCCCGACACCGAATTTCCCGCCGATCGAGCGAGCCACGTCGGCTTCGGCCTCGATCCACTCGGGTGTGTTGTACCTGGCCGCCCCCAGCAGACCCAGCCCACCGGCAGCGGAGACCGCGCCGGCGAGAGCGCCACCGGCCCGCCCACCCATGGGTGCCCCGAGTACCGGGATCTCGATTCCGAATTCTCGGGACAACCAGGTGGTGATCATGCGCTCCTACTTCTTGGGCTTCTCGCCGACCGATTCGGATGTCAGTGCTGCCACGAATGCTTCCTGCGGAACCTCGACGCGGCCGATGGTCTTCATCCGCTTCTTGCCTTCCTTCTGCTTCTCGAGCAGCTTGCGCTTACGGCTGATGTCGCCGCCGTAGCACTTGGCAAGGACGTCCTTGCGGATTGCGCGAATGTTCTCGCGCGAGATGATCTTCGCGCCGATCGCGGCCTGGATCGGAACTTCGAACTGCTGACGCGGGATGAGCTCGCGCAGCTTCGATGTCATCCGGCCACCGTAGGCACCGGCGTTGGAGCGGTGAACGATCGAGGAGAACGCGTCGACGGCCTCGCCCTGCAGCAGAATGTCGACCTTCACCAGGTCTGCCTGCTGCTCGCCGGCCTCTTCGTAGTCGAGGCTGGCGTAGCCCTTGGTGCGGGACTTGAGCGCGTCGAAGAAGTCGAACATGATCTCGCCCATGGGCAATTCGTAGCGCAGTTCGACGCGGGTCTCCGACAGGTAATCCATGCCGCCGAGCTCACCACGACGCGACTGGCACAGCTCCATGATTGCGCCGACGTACTCGCTCGGCGCGATGACGGTGCACTTGGCGACCGGTTCGTACACTTCACGAACCTTGCCTTCAGGCCAGTACGACGGGTTGGTGACGATGACCTCGGACCCGTCTTCCATCACGACGCGGTACACGACGTTGGGCGCCGTGGAAATCAGTTCGAGACCGAACTCGCGCTCGAGACGGTCACGGGTGATTTCCATGTGCAGCAGTCCCAGGAAGCCGCAGCGGAAACCGAATCCCAGAGCAACCGATGTCTCGGGCTCGTACGCCAGGGCCGCGTCGTTGAGGCGGAGCTTGTCCAAAGCGTCGCGCAGCACGGGGTAGTCCGAGCCGTCCATCGGGTACAGACCCGAGTAGACCATCGGCTTGGGATCGCGGTAGCCGACGAGCGGTTGTGTGGCGCCGTTGCGCGTTGTGGTGACGGTGTCACCGACTCGCGACTGACGAACGTCCTTCACACCCGTGATGAGATAGCCCACCTCGCCGACGCCCAGGCCGATACTGGCCTTCGGCTCGGGCGAGATGATGCCGACCTCGAGCAGTTCGTGCGTGGTGCCGGTGGACATCATCGTGATCTTCTCGCGCGGACGGATCCGGCCGTCGACAACACGCACGTACGTGACCACGCCGCGATACGCGTCGTAGACCGAGTCGAAGATCATCGCGCGAGCCGGACCGTCGGCATCACCGACGGGTGCGGGAATCTGCACGATTACTTCGTCGAGCAGTTCCTTGACGCCCATGCCGGTCTTACCCGAGACGCGCAGGACATCGCCGGGCTCACAGCCGGTGATGTGCGCAATTTCCTCGGCATAGCGGTCGGGATCGGCAGCCGGGAGGTCGATCTTGTTGAGGACGGGAATGATCTTGAGATCCTTCTCCATCGCCAGGTACAGGTTGGCCAGTGTCTGAGCCTCGATGCCCTGAGCTGCGTCGACCAGCAGGATCGCGCCTTCACACGCTTCGAGCGCACGCGAGACCTCGTACGTGAAGTCGACGTGGCCGGGGGTGTCGATGAGGTGGAGGACAAACTCTTCACCGTTGACAGTCCAGGGCAGGCGCACATTCTGGGCCTTGATGGTGATGCCACGTTCGCGCTCGATGTCCATGCGGTCCAGATACTGCGCGCGCATCGCCCGCTCTTCGACCACGCCGGTGAGCTGCAGCATGCGGTCTGCCAGCGTCGACTTACCGTGGTCGATGTGCGCAATGATGCAGAAGTTCCGGATCTGCGCAGGATCCGTGAACGTCTTGTCGGCGAAGCTGCTGATGGGAGACCCCTTAATCGGACCGGCACCGGCCCGGATCCGGGCCACTGTCAACCCTTAGGATATCCAAGTCTCACCGCCGCCGCGCCAGCGGTTCCCGCACAGAGCACTCGGGTGTGCCCGCACCAAGCGCTCAGGGTTCCCGCGCACCATGCGATTATGCTCGGTCGCCATGGCAAGCATGTGGAAGCAGCTCGGTAGAACCCTCGGTAACTTCGCTCTGGACAAGGGCCCGACACTGCTACGCCAACTGCAGTCGTCGAACGCGTCGACGGGCACGTCCGGCCGACCGGTCGCGGCGCGCACCGTCCCCACCGCGCATCGCGCCCGCAAGGTCGAATACTCCCCCGATCTCGACGGCAAAGCCGATCCCGGCGAGATCGTCTGGACCTGGGTCGCCTACGAAGAGGACCCGACGCAGGGCAAGGACCGCCCGGTTCTGGTTGTCGGCCGAGACGGGGACACACTTCTGGGCTTGATGCTGTCGTCGCAGAGCAAGCGCAACGGCGAGCGAGATTGGGTCGCCATCGGGTCCGGCCCGTGGGACAGCGAAGGCCGCCCAAGTTGGATCAGGTTGGATCGTGTTCTCGACGTCCCGGAAGCCGGTATTCGCCGCGAAGGAGCCGTCATGGACCGCAAAAAGTTCGAGTTGGTCGCCACAAAACTTCGGGCCGACTTCAGCTGGAGCTGAAGCCGACCCGAAGGACAAAGCACTACCGAAATCGCTCAGCTGTTGAGGCGGCTCAGCTGTTCAAGCGATTGAATCGGCCGAACAACGCGCGGTAGATCAGTGCGCCGAGTGCGCCGCCGATGATCGGGAACACGATGAACAGCCACACTTGGCCCATGGCACCGACCTGATACGGGGCGACGGCAAGGCTGCGGGCGGGGTTCACGGACGTGTTGTCGATCGGGATCGAGATCAGGTGGATCACGGCGAGCGTGAAGCCGATGGACACTCCGGCCAGCGGAACGTCGGAGATCTGGTCGGTGGACGCCAGAACGACGAACACCAGAAGCGCGGTCAGCAAGATCTCGATGATCATCGTGGCGCCGATGCCGTAGCCGTCGGACACCACCATTCCCAGGAGGTTCTTCTCGGCCGACGGACTGTGCGCTCCCCATCCGTTAGCACCCAGGCCGTCTGCGACTCTGTTGTAGGCAGGAAGGCTGTTTGCGACGGTGTAGATGACAACACCTGCAAGAAGACCACCGATTATCTGAGCGACGATGTAGATGCCCGCATTCACTGCCGAGATTCGCCCGATGGCAAATTGGCCGACGGTCACCGCGGGATTGACGTGACAACCCGAAATCGGGCCGATGGCGTACACCAGAAACAGCAAGGTCAAACCGAAAGCCAGAGCAACTCCGAGGTTTCCGACTTTCGCACCGGCAAATACGGCGGTGCCGACGGCGGAGAACACCAGTACAAATGTCCCCACCGCTTCGGCCACATATTTCTTGACGTCCGAAATCGGTTCGACCTCGGTTAATTCCTGTGCAGTTGGAGACATATTCCCACCTTCTTCGTCAATGAAACGGCAGTAATGCTCACGCGTCTAGATTTGCCGGACTTTACGCAAGGCGAGTGATCTCCACAACAACTTCGAGATCTGTCGATCGACCGCCGGAATAGATTCCCTTCAGCGGCGGCACATCCGAATAGTCCCGACCTATCCCGACCGCGACATGTTGTTCATTCACAGCTATCACGTTTGTCGGGTCGTATCCCCACCAGGCACCCGTCCACGCCTCGATCCAGGCGTGTGATTCCCCGACCACCGTGTCCCCGATAGCGGCATCGCGCGTCGGATGCAGATATCCGGAAACATATCGACACGGAATTCCCATGGTGCGCAGTATGTCGAGTGTCAAATGCGCATAATCCTGACACACACCTTCGCGTGCGGCCCAGGCTTCGACCGCCGACGTGTGGACGCCGGTAGTCCCGGGCACATACGACATTTCGCTGTACACCCATTTCGACACGGCCACTACCGCTTCCTCCGGCGATAAACCCTGTCGCAATTCTTCGGCAATTGCCGTGAACTTCTCGTCTCGCGGGACATAATCCGTGAAACTCAATTGTTCGTTGAACCGATCCTTGATCGAATTACCGGCCAACTCGTCCCAGCCGACCTTTTCTTCCGGCGCGACAAACGGTTCCGTCTCGACAACGGAAAGACCGGTGACTTCCAGTTCCTTATGCGGCGCATGAAGATCGAAAGCCGTCACGGCAGTACCCCAATAGTCGGTGTACCGGTAGGCACGCGAAGCCGGTTGGGTCTCGACGCGGTTCAAGATGACAGTTTGCCGGTTGTCACCCCGTGGAGTCAGTCGCACCTCGTTGTACGACGACGTCACCGGAGCTTCGTAGGCATATCCGGTCGTGTGTACAACCCTCATTCGCCAACTCACAGTTCCCCCTCCACAGTCGCCTCGGCGTAGACAGCACTTGCGTCAGTCCACGCGACCCATGGCGCGGCATGGAAGTACTGCAACGAAATAGCCTCACCCAGTTCGCGACACGTCTCCTGCCAACCCAACAGTCTCAACTGCAAATCCTCGAGCAACACTCCCTGGGGGAGGAACTCGAGCTCACTTCGTGCCCTACCGAGCAATCGGGTGGCCTCAGCGCGGATCCCGACCCGGCTGGCCTGCTGCGGGTCCAGTTCCTCCAGGCACTTCTCCGCTTGCCGAATCGAGTGGAACACCGACCGCGGAAACAGCCGATCGAGAAGGATGAACTCCACGACCCGGTTCGCGTCGAGAGCACCACGGTAGGTACGGAGGTACGTGTCGTGCGCGCCGGCCGAGCGCAGCACCGACACCCAGGCAGGCGACGTCGGCTTGTCCCCCGCACGGGCCAGCAGCATGCGCACGATCATGTCGACTCGCTCGATGGAGCGACCCAACAGCAGGAACCGGTAACCGTCGTCGCGGCTGAGCGTCGAATCCGCCAGTCCCGCAAACATTGCCGCGCGTTCCTCGACGTAGCGGAAGAACTCGTGTGGCCCGAGGTAGCGCGACGCTCGCTCGCGCTCCCCCAAGCCGTTGTACGTCGTGTTCAGGCACTCCCACATCTCACTGGACGTCACCTCACGTGCGCCACGAGCGTTTTCCCGGGCGCTCGACAGTGAGTCGACGATCGATCCGACCTGATTGCGACTGAACGCAACAAGATCCGTCAGCGACCGCACATCCAGTTCCTCTTCCGGCGCGTCGATTCCGAGGACCCGAAGCAACAACCGCGACGTTCGATCCGGATCGAGGGTCGTGTCGTCGAGCAGTTGGTGGACGGTCACGTCGAGGATGCGCGCGGTGTCATCGGCCCGTTCCACGTAACGGCCGATCCAGTAGAGAGATTCGGCATTTCTGGCAAGCATCCTTACATCACACTCCGTTCTGTTGATCGCTTCGGCGTGATCACTGTTGTTGTTGATTCAGTTGTGACGGAGTCAGTTCCGGGCCCTTGTCAGGTTCTGCGGATTCCGGCGGTTCGCCGACAAGTTCCTCACCCGCCAGTTCCCCGGCGTCGGTTGATGTCGCCGCGGCCAATACCCACGTGTCCTTGCTTCCCCCGCCTTGGCTCGAGTTGACCACCAACGAGCCTTCCGGGAGCGCCACGCGAGTCAACCCGCCGGGCAATACCCAGATGTCGTCACCGTCGTTGACCGCAAAGGGACGCAGATCGACATGACGCGGCGACAACACGTCCCCGATCTTCGTGGGCACTGTCGACAACTGCACCACCGGTTGAGCGATCCAGCCGCGCGGATCGGCTCTGATCTTTCCGGTGATCTCGGCCAGTTCCGCCGGGCTCGCGTCCGGGCCGAACACGATGCCGTACCCACCGGACCCCTCGACGGGTTTGATCACCAGTTCCGCGACGCGGTCGAGTACTTCCTCACACTCGTCGTCGAGCCAGCAACGGAACGTGTCGACGTTCTGCAGCAACGGTTTCTCACCGAGGTAGTAATCGATGATCTGCGGCACATAGGTGTAGACAAGTTTGTCGTCTCCGACTCCGTTTCCCACAGCACTCGAAATCACGACGTTGCCCGCCCGGGCCGCGTTGAGCACGCCGGCCACACCGAGAATCGAGTCCGGGCGGAAGTGCATCGGGTCGAGGTAGTCATCGTCTATCCGTCGGTAGATCACGTCGACCTGACGTTCACCTTCCGTCGTGCGCATGTAGACGACGTTGTCGCGGCAGAAGAGGTCGCGGCCCTCCACCAACTCGACACCCATCTGTCGCGCGAGCAGCGAGTGTTCGAAGTACGCCGAATTCGCGACACCCGGTGTGAGAACAACCACAGTTGGGTCGGCTTCGTTCGTGGCCGCACCGGCTCGCAGGGCGCGCAGCAAATGAGTTGCATAATCACCGACAGCACGCACCCGGTGCGACATGAACAGGTCCGGGAACACCCGCGTCATGGTCCGACGGTTCTCCATCACATAGGAGACCCCGGACGGTGATCGCAGATTGTCCTCTAGCACCCGGAAGTCACCGACTTCGTCCCGGACCAGGTCGATCCCGGCCACGTGAATACGCACGCCGTTGGGCGGCACAATTCCCGTGGCCTCCCGGTGGAAGTGCTCACACGAGGTGACCAGCCGCCGGGGAAGCACGTGATCACGCAGAATCCGCTGTTCGCCGTAAATGTCTGCCAGAAACAACTCCAGCGCTTTGACCCGTTGTTTGATGCCCTTTTCGAGGTGCGCCCACTCCTGCGCCGCGATAACGCGCGGAACCACATCCAACGGGAAGGGGCTTTCCTGCCCCGAGAGCGAGAACGTCACCCCCTGATCGATGAAGGCGCGACCAAGTGCGTCTGCGCGGGCCCCGAGGTCCTTACTGCTCGTCGGCGCCAGCGCGGAGTACACCCCTCGATAGGACTCTCGCACTGATCCGTCGGCGTCGAACATCTCGTCGAAAGCCAACTCGTAGCGACCGATGTCCGCATATCCGTCGAACACTCCGGAGGGACGCGCCCGCGTCGTGGCCGAGCCTGTATTCACCACATTGTCTGCCGTCGGCGTCATAGCAAACATGCTGCTACACGTCCGCGATTTGAGCAGTGCGGAAACATCCCCGCAAACCCCGTGTAACCTTCTCAATCAGGCGCATCGTGCGGCGGTTTGGGATATTCGACCCTGGACTGGTAATCTTGCCAGTCGGTGCATCAGTGCGCCCACAGCTTTCTCGACCGTAACCAGCTAAAGACGACAAGGATTTTACGCGTGGCCAACATCAAGTCCCAGGTGAAGCGAATCCGTACCAACGAGGCGGCCCGACTCCGTAACCAGTCGGTGAAGTCCTCGCTGCGTACCGCGATTCGTTCATTCCGCGAGGCTGCGGCAGCCGGTGACAAGGACAAGGCCAACGAGCTCCTCGTCGCCACCAGCCGCAAGCTCGACAAGGCAGCCAGCAAGGGCGTTATCCACGCCAACCAGGCTGCAAACAAGAAGTCTGCACTCGCGCAGGCTGCAAACAAGATCTGACACATCCTCGTTGGCGGTTCGCCGTCATCAGTGGTGTTTCAATAGCCGCTCCGGTCTACTCGACCAGAGCGGCTATTGTTCGTTCAAATAATGCGTTCGAATAATACGGGGTGCCGAGCGCGTCTTACTTACGCAGCGCACAGACCTTACGCACCGCTGATTCCAGCGCATAGGACGAGTCGACGGCCGCACCCTTCACATCGGCGTTGAGCGCGGCAACAATCTGCATTGCTGCGCCGATCGACGCCGGGTCCCAGCCCTTCACTTCCTTGATTGCCTTCTTGACCTTCCACGGCGGCATCCCGAGCTCCGACGCCAACCGGAACGGATCACCGCCCCGGGCATACGGGCCGACCTTCGCGACGGTATGCACCGCGTCGGCGAGGGCGTCGGCCAGAAGAACGTGCGGGGTTCCGATCTGGTCAGCCCAGCGAAGTGCTTCGAGCGCGCCCCGGGTATCGCCGACGATTACTTTGTCCGCGACGTCGAACCCCGACACCTCGGCCCTGCCGGAGTAGTACTGATGGACAGCGTCGACGTCGATCTTCCCGCCGGTATCTGCAGCCAACTGGGAACACGCCGATGCCAACTCACGCAGGTTCGAGCCGACGCTTTCGATCATCGCCCCGATGACAGCGGGCGAAACCTTGACCTGTGCGGACGAAAACTCGGCCCGAACAAAATCGGTCAACTGAGATTTGTTGAGTTTGGCGCACTGATGAACTACGGCGCCCAACTTCTCCAGCGCGGGCGCCAGTGCTTTTGCGCGTCCACCACCGGAGTGCAGAACAATCAGCACAACACCTTCGGACGGTTCGCGGGCTGCGTCGAGTACCAGTGCAACGGCGTCCTTGCCGGCCTCCGCTGCCGCTTCCAGAACGATCACACGATCTTCCGCGAACAGCGACGGACTGAGCAGTTCGGCAAGTTCTGGCGCATTGGCATCGCCGGCACGCATCCGGGTGATGGGTAGATCCGAGATTCCCTGCCCACGATCACCACGAACGGCCTTGATCAACGTCGACACTGCCCGTTCGATCAGGAATTCGTCGTCTCCGAGAACGAGGTGCAACGGATCGAGGCCAGCCGGAGTACTCACCCGAAGATCGTCCCACGAGGTACCGACACCACGGACACGGACCCGTCGCCGCTTCCGTACACCGCGAGCGTGCCACCTTGATCGGTACGTGCCACGACGCCGCCCAACGATTCCAGCTCGCTCAACACCTGCGGATGCGGATGCCCGAAGGTGTTGCCGGCGCCGGCGCTCACCAAGGTCAGCCGGGGGCGAACCGCCTCGAGAAATGCTTTCGATGTAGTTCGTGAGCCGTGATGCGGCAGTTTCAGGACATCTGCCCGCACGTCGATTCCGCTACGCATGATCGACGCTTCACCCGCGGTTTCCGAGTCGCCGGTCAACAGTATGCGGCCTGCACTCGTGTGCGCCATCAGCACCAGGGACTGATCGTTGGCCGACGCGTCCGCGTCCACGACATCACGGGGTACCGGCAACACGGGACCGAGAACGTCGAACTGCACCGTCCCGAGAACAAACGTGGACCCGGCGCGCAGACCGACCAGCGGAACTCCATGGGCTCGTGCGGCCGCGTCCACATCGCGAAAACCTGATTCCGGCAACAACATCGGGCCGACACCCACAGCCGACACCGAACGACCGGCAAGCACGGCGTCGAGCCCGGCGATGTGATCGGCATGAAAGTGACTGATCAGAACGAGCGCAATATCGTCGACCCCCAACATGTTCAGGCAACGGTCCATCGACGTCGGATCGGGCCCGACGTCGATCACGATTACCCGCCCATCCCCCGTGGCCAACACCAGTCCGTCGCCCTGCCCCACATCGCACATCACCATGGCCCATCCCGGCGCCAGCCGCCCACCGGAGAAGACGTGGTGAAACGCCAGTGCCAGCACCAGTCCCGTCAGCACTGCGCCGAGTAGCCACCGCGAGATGCGATTCCACAGCAGGAGTATCGAGACAAGCACCAGCCCCAGGACTACAAGTGCCCCGAGCAATCCCGACGGCACGGTGAGGTTTGCCCCTGGCACCGAGGCAGCCCGGTCCGCGACGGAGAGCAGCCACCACATCGGCGGCCGCACAGCCAAAGCCAGAAGTGCGGCCGCGGGCACACTGACCAAGGCGAGCAGCGCCATCAGCGCTCCCAATACCGTGAGAACTCCGATCACCGGTGCCACCAACAGGTTTGCGGCTATCGACACGACACTGAGCGTGCCTGCCATCGCGGCCACTACCGGCGCGGTGACAGCAAACGCGGCACTCGACACTGCCGTCATCTCTGCCAGCCACCGCGGCCAACCGCGCAGCCGAAGTGCGTCGACCCACACGGGCGCAAGGATCACCAATGCCCCGGTTGCCGTGGTCGACAACACAAATCCCCAGTCGACGGCCAGTTCCGGCATGACGATCACCAACACGATGACGGCGGCACCCAACGCGGGCAGCGCCTGTTTGCGTCGTCCCGTCACCAAACTCAACAATCCGATCGTGCCCATCACCGCGGCGCGAAGCACACTCGGCGACGGCCGCGCCACAATCACGAACGCCAGGATCGTCACAGCTGCAAGTGCCGCCCCGATCCGCGGATCGAGTGCGGCAGCCCGCACCAGCAGTAACACAGCGCCCAGGAGAATGCTGATGTTTGCACCGGACACGGCGGTGAGATGAGAAAGACCGGCCGCCGTGAAGTTGTCCTTGACCACCGGAGACAAGGCAGAGGTGTCCCCCACGACCAAACCGGGCAGCAGGCCCGCCGCATCGGGAGCCAGCGCCTGAGCACATACCTCCGCAAATCGAGACCGCACGACGCCGGCCCACCGCTGATACCACGGTGCGCCGCCGATCTCGAGCGGCCCGCCTTCGGTGGTGATCACTGCCAACGTCAGATCCGAGCGCGATGGAACGCTTACCTTTCCCCGAATCGTAAGCGCCTGTCCGGGAAGCGTTTCCGGCCACAGTCCGCTCGGCGCGCGTACTGTCACGGCGCCGCCGGCGTCGTAGTGCTGATTACCCACGGTCAACGATCGCACCGATGCCCGGAAATACACCTGACCGGGACCCATCGACGACGCCGTCGCCCGTGGGTCCTCGGTGGGGTTCACCTCCGCGGTCACCCACCCTCCGGATGCCGCCGCGCGCGCCAGTGGATGCGCTTCGACATCTGCCATCCGCCACGCAGTCACAGCGCTGAATGCACCGCCGAATACGCAGGCCACCAATAGGACCGGAATCCAGCCCGTAGATCCCCACCGCCACACGCAAACAGCCAGGCCGGCGCAGGCAATGCCCGAAGCCACCGCGACGCACCACGCAAGTCCGGGCCCGAACACGATGCCCGCAGCAGTTGCTCCCCACACCGCCACCGCTGCGGGCACAAGCCTCGCGTCGAGAACCCGCTGCTCTGCATCCCCGTTCACACTGTGACCAGAGCTCGCAGCTTGTCGAGCCGCGCCGGGCCTATGCCGTCCACCTCACCCAATTGCTCTACATCCGTGAACTTTCCGTTGGACGTACGCCACGCGAGGATCGCACTGGCCGTGACGGGTCCAACTCCGGGAAGCGCGTCGAGTTCGGCTTCCGTCGCAGTATTCAGATTGATCGGCGCCCCATTTGCACCCGAGGGAGCGGATGCACTCGGCGTAGCCGACCCCCCGCCCGCTGTAGTCGAACTGATCTGCTGATCCGGCGAATCACCCACCGCACCAACAACTACTTGATCGCCGTCGGACAGTTTCTGTGCCAAGTTCAAGCTGAGAGTGTCAGCGTTGTCGAGCACCCCACCGGCCGCGCTCAGTGCATCAGCGATCCGTGAGGTATCGGGCAGTGTCACCAATCCGGGGTTGTGCACCAGCCCGACAACACTGACAACCACCGATGCCGGACGAGAGTCATCGACGAGCGCTGACGGCTGAGCCTGATTCGATGTCGCGACCGGAATCCCCACAGCTGCAGGCAGTGCCGGCACCGCCTGGATTGTCGGCGAATCCCACCACAGTGCAAAAACACCGAGCCCGGCGGCAACAAGCGCAATGAAAACCAACACAATTGCACCGCGCCGGTGCGGACTCCATCGCATACCGCGCCAACGTTCGGGCACCGCGGCAAACCGAGCATCCTCCTCAGATCCGTCTTCCTCGTCGACATCCAGAAGCCACTCGGGCACTGCCGGACGGGCGACGTCGCCGCTCATCGCGGAAAGTCGATCACGCACCCTCTCCCGCTCTTGATTGATCCGCATGAAGCGACGCTAGCGAGCGGCCACTGATCTGTGCAGCGAGAGAAATCGTGTTGGGGATAACTGGCAGTCTGTGGATAACCGACTGTTCAGGGCACATCTTCCGGAAGTGGGCACACCACAACACCGATCGCGCCTACGCCTACGTGCACGCCCAGGACTGCGCTGAAATCGGTGACCACGGTTTCGGCGACATTCGGGATTCGCTCGCACAGTTGTGCGGCGATGCCCTCGGCTCGTTCCCGAGCTTTCATGTGATGGACGGCGATGGCCACGCGGCTGCGCCCCGCTCGCTCCACTGCCGCATCAACCAATCTCGCGAGCGCTTTGGTGCTGGTGCGAGTTTTTTCTTTCAAGACCAGTTTGCCGTCCACCAGGTGCAGCAGCGGTTTCATCGCCAGGGCGGTACCCAACAACGCTGCCGCGGTACTGATCCGGCCACCACGACGCAATTGGTCGAGCTTGTCGACGAAGATGAAGGCGCGCCCGCGTTCGGCAACGTCGACAGCGCGGTCGTACACGAGGTCGAGCGGAGATCCGGTCGCTGCGAATCGTGCCGCTTCCAAGGCCGGGAACCCCAAACCCATACCGGTGGACGCTGAATCGACGATGCGTACCTTGCTGCCGAATTCCTCCGCCGCCTGCCTCCCGGCGTCCCAGGTGCTCGAAAGTTGCCGCGAGATGTGGACTGCGACAACACCGTCGCCCTGGCTCAGGTCCAGTGCGCGCCCGTAGGCCTCGGTCAGCTCTGCCGGTGAGGCACCAGCCGTCGAGAGCCCGGACAGGTCGTCGGGAATGGTGTCGACGCCTTCGAGGAAATCAGTGCTGTCCCGAAGGATGTGCAACGGAACGACTTGAAGCCCACACGCTTCGGAAGATTCGTGTGGGACGCAGGCAGACGAATCCGTGACGACGACAACTGACACTTCGCTACCCGACCTCACTCGCGGACGTGGGCGCACGCTGAGCTTCGGCGGCGCGAATTGCGGCAGTCATGGCCCGGGCGACACCGATGTGTCCGTCCCAACCCCAGTGAATTCCGTCCGGGTTGCCATTGTCGGAGAACACGTTTTCACGTACCGCGTCGGCAAGATCCACAACAGGTACGTCTTTGGCTGTTGCCCATTCGGTGATCGCAGATACTGCGGCCGGACGACCGGCATGGACACTCGCGTACGCGTCACTGCGATGCACGGACGGCAACGTCGCGATCATCGGCAGTTCGGGACGCATGTATTCCAACGCGTTTCGTGAGCTCTCGAGGTATTCGACGCTCAGCTTCGGTGGCAGCGCCACGGGGCGGCCGAGTGGTGCCAGGCGCGGTTGAAGCCACTGGTATCCCTCGCGGACCACGCGTCGTAGGGCCGGTGGCCGCACGTAGCGGATGGTTTCGCGCAACGCGGTGGGCAACGGTGACGGCAGAGAATCCATACCGCCGACGGCAAACACAACAGCCCCGGCGCGCGGGACAGCAGCCCACACTCGTGGGTCCTGGGTCAGCGCCCACCACGCGTCGCGACACGTCCAGCCGATGCGCGCGACAAGCTCGACGTCCCACCCCAACTCCTCGGCGACGAGGTTGGGCCAGATCCGGGGATGGTCGGCGGCCAGTCCGCCTTTGGGGCCGAAATACGACAGCGAATCGGCAATAACCAGAAGGACGGGGCGCTGCCCGTCGGCACTCTCAGAGGACGTCATTTGCGACACTCGCAGAAGCATTCCATACGTCGAGTCGCCATTCGATGGAAGCCGGATTTCCGTGTCCGCTGAGCTGAACCCAACTCGTATTTCCTAGACCGCCCAGAATCGCCCAGCGGTCGATCGGCAAGTCGAGCAGTGCGGCGGTCAACGCCGCGATCAAGCCGCCGTGTGCCACCAGGACAACCGGCCTCTCGGCCCAGTCGGGAAGTGCCGCCAGAAGTTCCGTCACCACCGGCACACTGCGCCTCGCAACGTCGATGCGGCTTTCACCGCCAGGCGGGGCCAATGTCGCGTCAGCTCGCCACGACGCCCGGAGCCCAGGTGTCTGCTCGTCGACGTCGCTGTGGGTCAATCCCTGCCAGCCGCCGAGGTGCGTCTCACGCAGACGCGTGTCGGTGAGGACCGGAAGCCCGGCCGCATCACCGACAGCGACTGCCGTGAAGTACGCGCGCTTGAGGTCCGAGGACACGATAGTCAGCGGCGCACGGTCGGCGATCACCGGACCAGCACTCTTCGCTTGCGTGCGCCCCAACTCCGACAAGTCGGTGTCGAGTTGCCCCTGCATCCGAGAATCGGCGTTGTACACGGTCTGCCCGTGGCGGAGCAGAATCAGCCGCCGCACAGGATTCGACGCCGCTCCCGGCGCCGAGGAGGTCACAGTGAAGGTTCCTGCGCGTCCGGCTCGGCAACCGTGTCGGTGTCGAACACTGTGTGTGCGTCAGCCGGTCCCGGGATGTTCAGGCCGAGTCCTTCGACCTCGACTGCCGGGCAGTCCTTCCACAGACGATCGAGAGCGTAGAAATTGCGCTCCTCGTCGTGCTGCACGTGAACAACGATCTCGGCGTAGTCGAGAAGTGCCCAACGACCCTCGCGGGTGCCTTCACGACGGATCGGCTTGTGGCCGGCCTCGCGGAGGCGATCTTCGATGTTCTCGACGATCGAGTTCACCTGACGCTCGGTAGCGGCGGATGCGATGACAAAGCAGTCCGTGATGACCAATTGCTCGGACACATCGAGCACCACCACTTCAGTGGCCAGCTTCTCGTCGGCTGCCAGGGCCGCGATGCGTGCCATGTCGATGGCTTCGGTTGTTGCGCTCACTCGATGTTCTCCAGTTTCGTCTTCTTGGTATTGCTTCTAGTTCGAATCGGCCGTCTTGCCAGGCGCCGGTTCCGACATGGTTGTCGCACCGTCACGGCGCTCCGCGTCGACAGGTCGATACAGGTTCCGCTTCGAGATGTACTGCACCACTCCATCCGGTACGAGGTACCAGACAGGACGGTCTTCGCTTGCTCGACGCCGACATTCGGTCGACGAAATGGCAAGAGCCGGGATCTCGATCAACGTCACCGCATCGGCGGGCATCGTGTCGAGGTGAGCGGCCAGGTGCTCGGTGTTGAGATCGAAACCCGGTCGCGATACTCCGACAAATTTTGCCAATGCGAACAACTCTTCCCAATCTTGCCAGGAAAGGATGCTGGCCAGCGCATCGGCACCAGTGATGAAGAACAGTTCCGCGTCCGGATGATAAGCCCGCAGGTCGCGAAGTGTGTCCACGGTGTACGTCACTTTTTCACGGTCGACATCGACCCGGGAAACGGAAAACCGCGGGTTGGAGGCGGTGGCGATGACCGTCATGAGGTACCTGTCCTCTGCCGGGCTGACGCCTCGAGCCTCCTTCTGCCACGGTCGGCCGGTGGGGACGAAGATCACTTCGTCGAGTCCGAACCTGTCGGCGACCTCACTCGCTGCGACGAGGTGACCGTGGTGAATGGGGTCGAAAGTGCCGCCCATCACGCCGAGGCGTCGAGCACGTTCCACCGATTGTCCCTTCTGCACAGCTGCCGAGCTTACGTGTCTCACACCGGCAGCAGGCCGGACACCACGTCGGCCAGCTGCTGGGCGGAGCGGCACTCGTGCATGCTGATGACCTCGTTGTACACCTTGGCAGCCGAGTCGCCCGACCCCCACTGCCCCTTGGGCTCTGGATTGAGCCAGTGTGCGTGCTTGGCCACTGCAACCATCTGCACGAGTGATTGCAGGTTTGGGTCGCGGTAGTTGTTGCGACCGTCGCCCAGTACCAGCAGTGATGTGCGACTGGTGATGCTCTGTGCGAACTTCTCCTGGAATACCCCGAAGGCGTGGCCGTAGTCGGAGTGACCGTCGTACGTGATCAGCTCCGCTTCACGAACCATCCGTGACATCGCGGATCCGAGGTCGGCATTCGAATCGAAGTACCGGGTGACCTCGTCGGTGGTGTCGATGAACGCAAATACGCGTACGCGGGAGAACTGCTCTCGCAGAGCGTTGACCAACAGCAAGGTGAAGTGGCTGAACCCGGCTACCGAACCGGACACGTCGCACATCACGACAAGTTCGGGACGCGCGCGTTTGGGTTTGCGCTGCACCAGATCGATCGGCACCCCGCCCGTCGACATCGATTTACGCAAGGTTCGACGCAAGTCGATGGAACCGGCTCGGCTGCGACTGCGACGGACGGCAAGTCTGCTGGCGAGCAACCGTGCCAGCGGAGTCACGTTCTTCTTGAGCGTCGTGAGTTCCGCGTCGGACGCGCGTAGGAAGTCGACTTCTTCGGCCAGCTTCGGAACACCGTAGGTGGCGACGCGCTCCTTGCCGAGATTCTCGGCCGTACGTCGACGCGTTTCCTTCTCGACCATCTTGCGGAAGTCCGCGATGCGCTGGGCCGCTGTCCGCTTGGCAACCTCCGATTGATAGTCGGAGTTGTCCTTGCCCTCACTACCGCCCTGCTGATTACCGAGTAGTCCTTCGAGGATCTTGTTGAGCAGTGTTTCGGGAGCGACATCCCGCAACGCCTGGTACGCGGAGAACGACGGTCCGTTGCTCGACTGGTACTGCCCCAGCTCTTCGACCATCGCGGCAGTGAGAAGCTCGGTCAGCTCCATGGCCTCATCGCTGCCGTCGGTCAGCAGTTCGGCGATCAGCTCCCGCAGTGCCTGTAGATCGATGCTGCCGTCAGGCTTACGCGGCAGGCTGACGTCGACGTCGCCGACCGCACGGTCGCCGATCGCCCGCGGGAACCACAGGTCGAAAACGGCGTCGAAGGTCGCGCGATGGGTGGGCCGGCGCAGCAGCGAACAGGCCAGCCCTTCGCGGAGAGCTTCACGATCGAGGAGATCGAGAACCGACATGACCTGGCCGGCGTCGACGGTCTCGGAGGGGCCGACCATGATGCCGCGTCGGCGAAGGGCCTCGACAAAATCGACGAGGTGACCTGGCAGACCGTATGGCGCCGCCAACCCACCCGGCTTGATCGGTGACGTACCTCCGAGTGCCATGACCAGACCTCAGTTCAGCCGAAGTTCGGCGGTGGCTCGCACCTGATCGGACTGGTGCTTGAGGATGACGCCGAGTGTTGCGCGTACGGCGTCGTCGTCGAGTGTGTCCATGCCAAGGGCGAGGAGCGTGCGTCCCCAGTCGATGGTTTCGGACACCGAGGGAACCTTCTTGAGCTGCATGCCGCGCAGAACGCGGATGGTGTTGACCAGCTGCTCGGCAATGGCTTCGGGCAGTTCGGGGACACGGCTGGCAAGAATGCGACGTTCGAGGTCTGCATCGGGGAAATCGAGATGCAGGAACAGGCAACGACGCTTGAGTGCCTCGGACAGCTCACGGGTGGCGTTGGACGTCAGCACCGTGAACGGCTTACGTGTTGCGGTGATGGTTCCGAGTTCCGGGATGGTGACCGCGAAGTCGCTGAGAACTTCGAGGAGCAGTCCCTCGATCTCGACGTCGGCCTTGTCGGTCTCGTCGATCAACAGGACTGTCGGGTCTTCGCGGCGAATCGCCTTGAGCAGTGGACGCGCGAGAAGGAATTCCTCCGAGAACACATCAGCCTTGGTGGAATCCCAGCTGTGGTCGGAGCCGGACTGAATGCGCAGGATCTGCTTCGCGTGGTTCCACTCGTACAGCGCACGAGCCTCGTCGACGCCCTCGTAGCACTGCAGGCGCACCAGCTCGGCGCCTGTCGTCTGGGCTACCGCACGCGCCAACTCGGTCTTACCGACACCGGCCGGTCCCTCGATGAGCAGGGGTTTGCCCAGTCGGTCGGCGAGAAACACTGCCGTTGCAGTGCCCTTGTCGGACAGGTAACCCGTCTCGGCCAAACGCTCGATCACGTCGTCGACGCTCGAGAAGAACGGTGTTGTATCGGGGAGAGCTCGGTCCACGGTTAACTCCTAAAAAGGGTGGGGCAAGTCCAGGTGAACGATCAGGCGGGTCGGGTGTGTCCGTCGCCCCAGACGATCCACTTGGTGGACGTCAGTTCCGGCAACCCCATGGGGCCGCGTGCGTGAAGTTTTTGCGTCGAGATGCCGATCTCGGCTCCGAATCCGAACTGCTCGCCGTCGGTGAAGGCAGTTGATGCGTTGACCATGACGGCTGCTGCGTCGACGCGGGCGGTGAACTCGCGGGCAGCCGAGAGATCCGACGTCACGATTGCCTCGGTGTGGCCGGTGCCGTACGTGTCGATGTGCTCGACTGCCTCGTCCAGGTCGGCAACAACCTTCAGTGCGACGTCGAGGGTGAGGTACTCGTTCGACCAGTCGTCCTCGGTGGCCGGAACGAGGCCGGGCAGATCGCCGTGAACAACAACGTCATGCATCTGCAGCGCCTGAAGCAGTGCGGGAACCGCGGTGTCGGCAATGGCTTTGTCGACCAGGATCGTCTCGGCGGTGTTGCACACGCTTGGCCGACGGGTCTTGGAGTTGAGCACAATCTTCTCGGCCATCACCAGATCGGCAGCCGAGTGTACGTAGACGTGGCAGTTTCCGACACCGGTCTCGATGGTGGGGACCGTGGCATCACGAACGACGGCACTGATCAGGCCCGCGCCACCGCGCGGGATGACAACGTCCACGAGACCACGGGCCTGAATCAGGTGCGTCACCGTGGACCGGTCTGCGCTCGGCAGAAGTTGAACGGCGTCTTCGGGGAGCTGCTGCGCAGCCAACGACGCACGAAGAGCGACCACAAGAGCTTCGTTGGATTTGACTGCCGACGACGAACCGCGAAGCAGTGCAGCATTTCCCGACTTCAGGGTCAGACCGAACGCGTCGACCGTGACGTTGGGGCGGGCTTCGTACACCATGCCGACAACACCGAGCGGGACGCGCTGCTGACGCAGTTCCAGGCCGTTGGGCAGCGTGGAGCCGCGGAGCACTTCACCGATGGGGTCGGGTAGTCCGGCAACCTGACGCAGACCCGAAGCGATACCTTCGATGCGATCCGCTGTCAGACGCAATCGATCAAGCAGCGATTCCTCGGTACCCGCAGCTTTCGCGGTGTCGATATCGACGGCATTTGCCGCCAGGATCTGATCACTTGCGGCAAGAACCGCGTCGGCCGCGGCGTGGAGCGCGCGGTCCTTCTGTGCTGTGGTCAGCAACGCCAGGACCCGCGAAGCCTTACGCGCCCGGCGGGCAGCCTCGTGCACTACGTCGCGAGTGTCCGAGCCGGTGGAAGTTACAGCAGTCATGAATACACATTAGCCATTGGCTCCGACGCGTTCCTTTCGGGAATGATTCGGACTGTTACCGCTGTTGCACGGGATCGACCACCTTCGGGTGATCCTCCCCTTCCCCGAGTCAGGAGTTACTCCGTGAGCGTGCTGTTCGAACCTCTCACCTTGCGCGGCGTCACCATTCCCAACCGCGTGTGGATGGCACCGATGTGCCAGTACTCCGCTGATGTCATCGGCGATCAGGTGGGAGTGCCCAACGAATGGCATCGAACGCATCTGGCGAGCCGAGCTATCGGTGGTGTCGGCCTGATCCTCACCGAGGCGACCGCTGTGAGCCCGGAAGGACGAATCAGCCCCGCCGATCTCGGTATCTGGAACGAGCGGCAGGCTCGCGCGTTTGCCGAGATCAACGCGCAGCTCGCGTACTTCGGAGCGGTGCCCGGAATTCAGCTGGCGCACGCCGGCCGCAAGGCGTCGACGAAGGTTCCGTGGCGCGGCGGTAGATCGCTCGACCAGGATGACCGCCTGTCCTGGACCACCGTCGCCCCGAGCGCGGTGGCATTCGGTGATTACCTACCGCCAACGGAACTGACAACAGATGCGATTGCCGGCATCGTCGCCGACTTCGCAGCGGCAGCCACCCGCGCGCTTCAGGCGGAGTTCAAGGTCGTCGAAATTCACGCGGCGCACGGATACCTGATCCACCAGTTCCTCTCCCCGCTCAGTAACAAGCGAACAGATCACTACGGCGGCAGTTTCGAGAACCGCATCCGCTTCCTCCTCGAAATCCTCACCGCGGTTCGAGAAGTGTGGCCCGCCGAGTTGCCCCTGTTCGTCCGTGTGTCAGCCACGGACTGGGTCAGCGAGGAGCGTGGGCTCGAGGTCGGCAGTTGGACTGCGGATCAGACTGTGTCACTTGCCAACATCCTCACCGACTACGGCGTCGACCTCGTCGACGTGTCCACTGGCGGTAATTCGCCGGGTGTACAGATCCCGGTCGAGCCCGGCTACCAGGTTCCCTTCGCCCGCCGGATCCAGAACGAATCCCTGGTTCCCGCAGCGGCAGTCGGACTGATCACCGAACCCGAGCAGGCAGAGAAGATCGTCGAGGACGGCAGTGCGGTGGCCGTGCTGTTGGGACGCGAACTCCTGCGTGATCCCTACTGGGCACGGCGCGCCGCACGTGAGCTGAATGCCGAAGTAGGACCGCGAGTTCCGTCGCAGTACGCCCGCGCCTACTAGATTCGACCCCGCACCTAGACGATCAGACTGTCGCGTCCATCCCAGTAGTGTTCCCGCAACCGACGCTTGTACAACTTGCCGTTCGGGTCCCGAGGTAATGCGTCGACAAAATCAATGCTGCGTGGACACTTGTAGGTGGCCAATTCTCGGCGGCAATACGCCATCAGTTCCGATTCGAGCAGGTCGTTCGCAAGCGTGGGATCGATCAGTTGCACAACCGCTTTGACCGCCTCACCCATCTCGTCGTCGGGCACTCCGATCACGGCTACGTCAGCGACGGACGGGTGTCCGGCGAGGATGTTCTCGGTTTCCTGAGGGTAAATGTTCACGCCACCCGAAATGATCATGTGCGCCTGACGGTCGGTGAGAAACAGATATCCCTCCTCGTTGAGGTATCCCATGTCGCCGAGCGTCCTCCACCCAGCGGCATTTTCTACCGACGCCGTCTTTTCGGCATCGTTGTGATACTCGAAAGGTCGACCACCTTCGAAGAAGACAACGCCCGCCTCCCCTACCGGCAGTTCGTCACCGTTTTCACCGACAATGTGGCACGGCTGCATCGGTCGCCCGACTGAACCCGGATACCGCAGCCACTCTTCCGCAGTGATCGTCGTAGCACCGACATCTTCTGTGCCCGAGTAGTACTCATTGATGATTGGCCCCCACCAGTCGAGCATCTGCCGCTTCACTGCAATCGGACACGGCGCAGCTGAGTGCACAACGTTTCGCAGACTCGAGAGATCGTGCGAAGTTCGGTCCTGCGCCGGTAAGCGCAGCATGCGCACGAACATGGTCGGTACGAATTGGGCGTCGGTGACCCGGTACTGCTCGATCAGTTGCAGGGCGCGACGGGGATCGAATGTTTCCATCACCACGACAGTTGCACCTGCGCGTTGCCAGGACATCGAGAAGACCAACGGCGAGCCGTGATAGAGCGGCGCCGGCGAGAGGTACACGACCTTCCCACTCGAACTGTGCTCGAGCATGCCTTTCGCGATCTGGACCGGCGCCGACGACGGGTCCCCGAATACCGCGCCCGACAGAGGCTTACGAATACCCTTCGGTCGACCGGTCGTGCCGGACGAGTACAGCATCTCTCGCCCCTCGCGCTCGTCTTCCAGAGGCTCCGCCGACGTGCGCGCAAGTATGTCGTCATAGCGTTCGAATCCCATGAGATCACCCGCGCCCGAGATTTTTGCCCGAATCCGGGTGAGGTTCAGATCGCGCACGACGTCGGCCATCGATTCGCTTGCCACGAGGGCGACCGCACCACAGTCGTCCAGTACGTACTGCACCTCGTCCGGACGCAGATGTCGGTTTATTGCGGTGTAGTACAGCCCTGATCGCTGTGCAGCCCAGGCAATTTCGAGGAACGATCGGTTGTTCTCCATGAGAATTGCGACGTGGTCACCCGAGTGAAGTCCACGATCACGCAGGGCACGCGCGAATCGGATGGACCGATCCTCCAACTGCTGATACGTCACGACCTCACCGCTCGATCCCATCACGATCGCGGCAGCTTCCGGCGTTTCGATCGCGTGGAATCGTGGAGTCATTTGCAAAACAGGGGGCATCTGCACCTTGTCCTTTCGTCGATATCGATGGACCTATCTCGTGCGAGCACGCCGCGAAAACTGATCCAAAATGATATTTCCACAAAAAAGAATAATATTCTTGCATTTCGAAGTAACCTTCCCGAGAATCCGGCGAAGAGGGTTCACCGCGCCCTCGCTGCTGGCATCACAGTTTCGACATCGACTGAGAGGTCCACATGATCCGATACAAACATGTTCTGATCGCAGCTTTGTCCGCGTCACTCCTGGTCAGCGCATGCGGAAGCACTACCGCCAACACAAACAGCTCCCCCGACGCAGTGGGTGATCCTGTTGCCGGTGGCACACTGGCGGCCATTCAGGGCGGTGAGCCACGTTCACTCGATCCTGCCGCGATGATCAACGTGTGGATGGCAAACGGACTGGTGGGGAACGCCCTGTACGGAACGTTGATGATCAACAATTCCGAGACTCTCGACATCGAATACACCATGGCCGAAGCGTTCGAAACCAATGACGGAGGATCAACTTTCACACTGATACTTCGGCCCGGACTGATGTTCACCGACGGCACACCACTCGACGCCGAGGCGGTCAAGTTCAACTGGGATCGACTCCGCGAACCGGCAACTGCATCGCCGTCGCTCCCTCAAGCTTCGCAGGTAGCCGCCTCGAAGGTGGTGAACCCCGCCACGCTCGAAGTAACGATGGTGGCACCAAACCCGCATTTCGCCCATTCTCTGGTCGCGAGCGCCATGAATTGGATAGCGTCGCCGACTGCTCTAGCGAAGGGCCAGGCAGCATTCAACGACGCACCGATCGGCGCCGGACCATTCGAGTTGGTCAGCTGGCAACGACAGAGCGCAATGGAACTGAAGAAGAACCCGGGCTATTGGGATGCGCCGAAGCCGTACTTGGATCAGATCACCTTGCGAACTGTCACGGACACCACCCAACGGATCAACTCGATCAAGACCGGAGGCGCCGATATCGCGATGGAAGCCAGCTGGTCGAGCATCGCCGACGCACAGGACGCCGGTTTCCCCACCGAAACCGTTCCGACCGGCGGAGGACAATTCATCGGAATGAATATGCGGCGTGCACCATTCGACGACGAACGTGCTCGCCGTGCCGTTACCCTCGCGGTAGATTTGGATGCGATGAACACCGCCGTGTACAACGGCAAGGGGAAGATCCCGGAGACGTTATTCACCGAAGGCTCTCCCTTCTATACACCGAATGCTCTACCACAATCCGATAAAGCCACTGCGCAAGAACTTTTCGACGAGCTAGCCGCAGCAGGGAAACCCCTTTCCTTCACCTTCCTCGCATACTCCACACCCGAGAACAAAGCTGTTGCAGAGGCGCTGCAAGCCCAGTTGAGTACCTTCGACAACGTCGACGCGAAGGTCGAAATAATCGACTTCGCCGCTGGAGTCCCACGGATCGCCGCTCACGAATTCGACATGATTATTCTGTCGTCCACGATTCAAGATCCGGATTCGTCGCTATGGAACACCTTTCACTCCACATCTCGAGGAAACTACACGGGTATCAACGATCGACAACTAGACACAGCACTAGACGAAGGCCGCACCGCAACAACTGTCGAGGCACGCACAGCTGCGTACGAGATCGCGCAGCAACGACTGATCGAGCTCAATCCCGGTGTGTGGTATACACGTTCAGCACCGACCGTCGTGTCAGGAAAGAATGTGCAAGGCGTTGAGATGTACACGGTCGGGTCAACCTTGCCTGAGGAGCTGTGGATGGTGAAATAGCACTTCACACCCGAGAATCGTTTTCTGCGTTATCTTTTGATAGCGTGAATGTCTTACTTGCCGGACGTCCGGAGCCCACCAGGGCTTCGGACACTGCCGCGAGCCAGAGCCGAGCGACGGGGGTCGCATCGAGCCACAGGGCCCGCGGACATCATGTTCCCAACCGGCTCATCGGCGAGTGGGCAAGACAAAGATGCGTGCATCAGGTACGTGCCCCGCTCGGTTCGATGATTGCGCTGGGGAGCGCATGTCATGACAACACCAGAGAACTCGATCAGCGCTCTCGAAGTGGCCGAATCACCTGATGTCACCGTCACCGACGACGCATCGGTGAAACGGGCAGTCAAAGCGACCATGCTCGGAAATGCCATGGAGTGGTTCGATTTCGGCGTCTACGCCTATCTGGCCACCACTATCGGCAAAGTATTCTTCCCAGAGGCCAGTGGCAGTGCGCAATTGCTGTCGACCTTCGCGATCTTCGCTGCTGCCTTCATCGTCCGGCCATTGGGTGGCCTGTTCTTCGGGCCACTGGGTGACCGCATCGGCCGCAAGAAAGTCCTGGCCACCACCATAATTCTGATGGCCGGCAGCACCTTTGCCATCGGCCTCGTACCGAGTTATGAATCCATCGGCATGGCCGCGCCGATACTGCTCGTACTCCTTCGCTTACTGCAGGGGTTTTCCACGGGCGGCGAATACGGCGGTGCCAGTACGTTTGTCGCCGAATACGCGCCGGACAAGCGTCGCGGCTTCTTCTCCAGCTTCCTGGAATTCGGCACCCTGGCCGGCTATGTCGCCGCGGCGAGCCTTGTGACGATCATCCAAACAGTGGTCAGCCCGGAAGAGCTCCTCCAGTGGGGCTGGCGCATACCGTTTCTCCTTGCCGGGCCTCTCGGCCTGATCGGCCTCTACCTGCGCCTTCGACTCGAGGAGACGCCCGCGTTTCAGCAGATGGAACAGGCCGAAGAACGTTCTCTCGCCGACGAATCCACGGGGAAGAAACTGCGCGAAACGCTGGTCGAGAACTGGCGACCACTTGTTCTGTGCATCGTGCTGGTCGCGACCTACAACATCGCTCACTACGGTCTGCTCAGCTACATGCCGACCTATCTGACAAATACCCTCGGCTACGACGAATCCCACGGACTGGTTCTCATGATCGTGGTCATGCTCGTCATGATGGTCGGCATCAGCTACGTCGGCAAATTATCCGATCGGGTGGGACGTAAGCCGTTGCTGCTCAGCGGTTTCATCGGATTCTTCGTGTTGTCGCTGCCTGCGTACCTGCTGATCGGAGTGGGCAACTACGTCACCGTTTTCCTCGGACTCGCCATTCTCGGCGGACTGCTTCTCCTGTTTGTCGGAGTGTTCCCCTCGGTCCTTCCCGCACTGTTCCCGACCGGAATCCGATACGGCGGCTTGGCAATCGGATACAACCTTGCCGTGTCGATCTTCGGCGGCACCACTCCCCTGGTCTTGACGGCACTCGAGAGTACGACCGGTAGCAATCTTGTCGCGCCGATGTACATGATGATCGCCGCAGTCATCGGCGGCATCGCGGTGCTGATGATTCCGGAAACAGCGCGCAAGCCACTCGAAGGCTCACCACCGGCGGTGTCCACCGACGAAGAGGCCAGGCGGATCATCCGCAGGGTTCGACGGAAGAAAACTGCTGCCGCCGATAACCTGGAGGTATGAGCAAGCCCCGCATTGTTGTCGTCGGCAGCATCAACATGGACCTGACCACCTCGATCCCCCGATTTCCTGCCCCCGGTGAAACCCTGCTCGGCACTGCCTTTGCCACTACGCCAGGTGGCAAAGGCAGTAATCAAGCGATCGCGGCAGCAAAGGCAGGCGGTGACGTCACGTTCATCGGCGCAGTCGGCGACGACGGTTTTGCTACCCAATTGCGCAGCACTCTCGCCGACGCCGGGGTGGATACCTCACTGCTGCGTAGCGTGAACGGTGCCAGTGGAGTTGCCGCAATTACCGTCGACGCTGACGCCGAAAACAGCATCATCGTGGTTGCCGGCGCAAATGCTTCCGTCACCGAGTTGACCGAAGACGACCTCGGTGCCATCGCTGGCGCGGATATCCTGCTGTGCCAGCTCGAAATTCCCCTTGCCACTGTTACCGCCGCGGCGCGACACGCCCGGCGCAACGGCACCGTCGTCATCCTCAATCCCTCACCGGTGCAGGACCTTCCGGAAGAGCTGATCGGCTCGGTGGACATCCTGATCGTGAATCACACCGAATCGACCCAGCTCGGCTCGGTCACCGATCGAGTTCCGTACCTCGTCACAACACTGGGCGCGGGTGGTGCCGATCTGCGCGAGCGCGACACGACCGTTCACGCGGATTCCCCGACGGTGACGCCCGTAGACACCACCGGCGCGGGTGACGCCTTCACCGGTGCCTTCGCGGTGGAATGGGTACTCGACAGCGATCGCGCTCTGCACTTTGCCGCCATCGCAGGCGCTCTCGCAACTACTGTGAACGGCGCAGCGGTGTCATCGCCGACCCGATCCTCCATCGAGCGTCACTTACCGAAACGAGGCTGAAAGATGACCGACTACGAAGTTTCCGTGAAGTCCGTGCCCACCGTCCGGGTGGCGGAGTTGACCGGCACCGCCGAAGCCATGGACCCGTCGTCGATCGGCCCGGTTGTCCAAGGACTCTACGACCAGCTCAGCGCTGGATTAGGACGCGCCGGTCTGGTTCCGACCGGCCCCGCGATCGCGTACTACGAAGATGCCGATGACGGGGCGAAGACCGTCGTCCACGCCGCTTTGCCAGTAGAAACGGACCCCAGTGACGAATATGACTTCACCGTGACCGATCTGCCTGCCGAACCCCAGATGGCGACGCTCCTGCACACCGGGTCGATGGACAACTGCCTACCCGCCTACCAGGCACTTGGCCACTGGATCGAGCAGGGCGGATACCGCGCGGCCGGGCCGAGCCGCGAGGTGACCTTGGCGTTCACGGGTGACGCCGACGGCTGGGTAACCGAACTTCAGCAGCCGATCGAGAAGGTCTGAAACGCCCACCTGTCGGTGCCGTCCTGCACCATGGAAGCCATGACCGCCACCACTGCACCCGTACTGCGCGATGAAGCCGAGCGTCTGCTCCGTGAACTCGCCGGGCCAGACGCCCGCCTGCGCGAGGACCAGTGGACGGCTATCGAGGCTCTGGTGGTGCAGCGCAAGCGCGCGCTGGTGGTGCAGCGCACCGGCTGGGGTAAGTCCGCGGTCTACTTCATCTCCGCGAAGTTGCTACGTGCGTCCGGTCACGGCCCGACTGTCATCGTCTCGCCACTGTTGGCCCTCATGCGCAACCAGGTTGCCTCGGCCGAGCGAGCGGGTGTTCGAGCCGCCACCATCAACTCCGGCAACGTCACCGAGTGGGACGACATCCACGCGCGGGTAGCTGCCAACGATCTCGACGTTCTCCTGGTCAGCCCCGAGCGTCTCAACAACCCCGACTTCCGCGATCAGGTGCTGCCGTCATTGGCAGCTGATGCGGGCCTCGTTGTGGTGGACGAAGCGCACTGTGTGTCCGACTGGGGTCACGACTTCCGTCCGGACTACCGGCGCATCCGCACCTTGATCGCCGAACTCGGCGACGGCATTCCCGTCCTCGCGACAACGGCTACGGCCAATGACCGGGTAGTGGCCGACGTCTCGGCACAACTGGGTGTTGGCGGCGAGGAAACACTGATCCTGCGCGGCGGACTCGAGCGAGAATCGCTGCACCTGTCCGTCGTGCACATTCCCGAGGCAACAGCGCGCGCAGCCTGGCTTGCGCAGATGCTCGACACCTTGCCGGGTTCCGGCATCATCTACACCCTCACCGTCTCAGCTGCACGAGATCTGGCAAGTCTGCTGTCCGAGCGTGGGCATACCGTCGCCGCCTACACCGGACAGACCGACCCCACCGAGCGCGAATCCCTGGAACAGGACTTGCTGGGCAACCGCGTCAAAGCACTGGTTGCAACGTCTGCACTCGGAATGGGTTTCGACAAGCCGGATCTCGGTTTCGTGATCCATCTCGGCGCTCCGTCGTCGCCGATCTCGTACTACCAGCAGGTCGGCCGCGCCGGTCGTTCGACCGATCGCGCCGACGTCATCCTGCTTCCCGGCGCCGAAGACAAGCAGATCTGGAGCTACTTCGCGTCGGTTGCCTTCCCTCGCGAACACCTGGTACGCAGTGTGATCGAGCACCTGGACACCGAAAAGGCAACATCGACACCGGCATTGGAACCCCTTGTCGAACTGAATCGCACGCGCCTGGAGATGGTGCTCAAAGTGCTCGACGTCGACGGAGCCGTCAAACGTGTCAAGGGCGGCTGGATCAGCACCGGCGAACCGTGGGTCTACGACGCCGAACGCTACGGCCGTCTCGACGAAGCTCGCCTGAGCGAGCAGGCCGCCATGGTCGAGTACCAGAGCATCACCACCTGTCGAATGACTTTTCTCCGTGAACAACTCGACGATCCCGGACTCACGCCGGACAACTCGCAGTGTGGACGCTGCGACAACTGCACCGGTCAGCGGTACGACACTTCCGTCGACAGCGCAGCGCTCGACGAGACTCGGGCGCGCCTGCAGCGGCCCGGTTTCGACCTCGAACCTCGCAAGATGTGGCCGACCGGGCTGAGCAAACTGGGAGTCAACCTTTCGGGAAAGATCAAGGACGGGCCCGAATCCGGACGCATCCTCGGACGCCTGTCGGACCTGGGCTGGGGCCAGCGCCTGCGCGCGTTGCTCGACGGCCCCGATGCCGAGGCGCCGGACGCCGTGGTCAGCGCCTGCATCAGCGTGCTGGCGGCCTGGGATTGGGCCGAGCGACCCACCGGTGTGATGGCGCTCGAATCCCACACTCACCCACTGCTTGTCAGCAGCCTCGCAGCAAAGCTGGCTCAGGTGGGTCGACTCACAGATCTGGGTGTGCTGTCACTACGCCCAGAACACCCGCCCGTCTCAGCGGCAAACTCCGCCTATCGCGTAGCCGGATTGGTTGACGCCTGGGATGTCCCGGATATGAGTGCCCACAGCGGGCCAGTGCTCCTGGTCGACGCAACGGCCGACACCGGTTGGACTTTCACGATGGCAGCCCGCGCATTGCGTCAAGCGGGCGCACATTCGGTACTCCCACTGGCGCTCGCGAGCCCCAAATAGTCGCTCGGACAACACCAAAAGTTACACAATGTGAGGACCGTCACATACATGGCCTCACCTGGGCCGTACCCGCTTCCACACGGCCCTAAACGGACATCTGCATGACTTCTGTGTCGATGCTTGTTACGTTCAGATGACCGATGAAGCCAGTTGATACGAGAGCTATCCCGACCACCGCGCCGGACGCGGTGTTGTTACGAAGCCCACAGATCGATGACGGAGTCCGGCTCTGGCAGATCGCACGTGATTCACGAGTGCTCGACCTCAATTCGAGTTATGCATACCTGTTGTGGTGCAGGGATTTCAGTGCAACGTCCATCGTTGCGGAAGTTGACGGACGTGTGGTCGGATTTGTTTCCGGCTACACCCGGCCCAGCGAGCAGGAAACCCTGTTCGTGTGGCAGGTGGCTGTCGACGAAGACCAGCGCGGCAAGGCGATTGCCGGCCGCATGCTCGGCGCATTGATGGATCGCACTGCACCACTCGGCGTTACAACTATGGAGACGAC
Source organism: Rhodococcus sp. ACPA4 (assembly GCF_002300185.1). NCBI lineage: Bacteria > Bacillati > Actinomycetota > Actinomycetes > Mycobacteriales > Nocardiaceae > Rhodococcus > Rhodococcus sp. ACPA4. The sequence continues at coordinate 139,824 of NZ_NSDY01000001.1, read as the reverse complement.
GATCAGCCCCGACAACGAGGCTTCGATCGCACTCTTCACTGCGCTTGCCCGACGGCGCGATGTGCCGATCAGTAGGCAGAGCCTGTTCTCGCCCAACAACTTTCCCGATGGACACGAAGCCGAAGATCTGTACCGAATCGGCAACTAGCGCGTTTCCGCGTTGGTAAACAACCTGCCCCGGAGGAACAAAGAAGATATGAATACCGTCGAAGCAAGCATTTTCGAAACCCTCGAATCCGAGGTTCGCAGCTATTGCCGTGATTGGCCCGCAGTATTTACCAGCGCATCCGGATCCTGGATTCGTGACGAGAACGGCCGCGACTACCTGGATTTCTTCGCCGGCGCCGGCGCACTCAACTACGGGCACAACAACCCGGTCATGAAATCCGCACTCGTGGACTACATTCTCAGCGACGGAATTACCCACGGACTCGATATGTCCACCGTTGCCAAACGCGACTTCCTCGAGACTTTCCAGCGCAACATCTTGGAACCCCGCGGCCTGGACTACAAAGTCCAGTTCCCCGGCCCGACCGGAACCAATGCCGTCGAATCCGCGCTGAAACTGGCTCGTAAGGTGACCGGCCGCGAAGCAATCATCAACTTCACCAACGCTTTCCACGGCATGACTCTTGGTGCGTTGTCCGTCACCGGCAACTCGATGAAGCGCGCCGGCGCGGGCATACCACTCGTGCACTCGACACCGATGCCGTTCGACAACTACTTCGACGGCGTCACCGAGGACTTCCAGTGGTTCTCCCGCGTCCTCGACGATTCGGGTAGCGGAATCAACCGTCCCGCCGCAGTCATCGTCGAGACGGTCCAGGGCGAGGGCGGCGTGAATGTCGCTCGCCCCGAGTGGCTTCGGGCGCTCGCAACACTGTGCTCCGATCGCGAAATCCTCCTGATCGTCGACGATGTCCAAATGGGTTGTGGCCGTACAGGTCCGTTCTTCTCCTTCGAAGAGGCCGGCATCGTTCCGGATATCGTCACACTCTCGAAGTCGATCGGCGGCTACGGCATGCCGATGGCACTCACCCTGTTCAAACGCGAACTCGACGTGTGGGGCCCGGGCGAGCACAACGGAACGTTCCGCGGCAACAACCCGGCATTCGTGACGTCGAAGGTTGCACTCGATCACTACTGGTCGGACGACGCACTCACCAAGAGCACCCTGAAGAAGGGCGCGCGTATCAGCGAGTGCTTCGCCAATCTCGCCGATCAGTTCCCCGGTGAGGTCTCGACCCGCGGCCGGGGCCTGGTTCAGGGCCTCGTCTTCGAGCAGCCCGAGCGGGCCGGCAAGGTCTGCCAACTGGCATTCGACGAGGGATTGCTGGCGGAAACCTCCGGCCCGTCCGACCAGGTAGTGAAATTGCTTCCCGCGCTGACGATTACCGACGACGAGATCGAACACGGCCTGTCCATTCTGGCCGAAGCGACCGTCAAGGTATGCAGCTAGAGAAAGGAACTCCCCCATGATCGTGCGCACCACCACCGAGATCACCGACACCGATCGCGACATCACCAGCGAGGACGGCAACTGGCGCAGCAAGCGCATCGTCCTGGGTGGCGACCGCGTCGGATTCTCGTTCCACGAGACCACCATCAAGGCAGGATCGGTCAACACCTTCCACTACGCTAACCACGTCGAGGCCGTCTGGCTCGTCGAAGGCACCGGAAAGCTGATCGACCTCGACAACAACACCGAGTACGACCTCGCTCCCGGATCGATGTACCTGCTCAACGGGCACGAGCGTCACCGCGTCGAACCTGACACGGAAATGCGGATGCTGTGTGTGTTCAATCCGCCGGTCACCGGGCGTGAGGTACATGACGAGAACGGAATCTACCCACTCGTCGAGGTGCCCGCGTAGCGTCAAACCATGACGACTGACACCTCACCACGTGTAGCGATCGGCCCGTCCCCCGATGCACTGCTCGACAGTGCTGTGCTTCGGGGTGGCGGTTTGATCAGTCCGCTCGAGTCGGCCGACGCCCTGATCTGGGCCGGATCACCGGATTCGTTTCCGAGGGATTTGCCACCGTCGATCCGGTGGGTGCAGCTCCCCTCGGCCGGGATCGAGGACTGGTTCGAGGCCGGGGTGATTCCGAAGGACACCTACATCACGTGGACGTCTGCTGCGGGCGCGTTCTCGTCGTCGGTGGCAGAGCACGCCCTGATGTTGCTGCTGGCCGGAGTCAAACATCTGCCGGCCCACATCGAGGCAAAGACGTGGCGTCAGTTCGAGTTCTTCTCGAAGGTCGGCACACTGCGGGGTTCCACCGTGGCCATTATCGGCGCCGGTGGGATCGGCCGTGCGTTGATCCCGATGCTGGCCGCACAGGGGGCGGACAGCATCGCAGTCAATCGCAGCGGCAGCCCCGTGCCCGGCGCCCTGTCGACCTACCCGGCAATGCGTATGAACGAAATCTTTTCTCGCGCAGATCACTTCGTCATCGCGGCCCCGGCAACGCCCGAAACCCGCCATCTCATCGGAGCGACGCAACTCGCCGCGATGAAGCCACACTCCTGGGTGATCAACGTCGCCCGCGGTTCCCTCGTGGACACCGATGCGCTGGTGGACGCAATCGCGACGGAACGGATCGGCGGCGCCGGACTCGACGTCACCGATCCCGAACCGCTACCCGACGGCCACCCGCTGTGGGATCTGACCAACGCCATCATCACTCCCCACGATTCCAATCCCCCCGGAGTGCGGCCGGCCGCGTTCGCCGATCACGTGTCCAAGAACGTGACGCGGTTTGCGAACGGAGAGACCCTCGCAGCACTGGTCGATCCAATCGCGGGCTACTGATCCTCAGGCTTCGTCAAGTCCGGCCAGGGCTACCGGCAACGGGCCATGATGTAGGACGCCGAGGCGTTGGGTGGCACGGGTGAGGGCTACATACAGTTCGGCTGCACCTCGGGAACCCTCGGCCAGGATCCGTTCCGGTTCCACCACCAGAACGGCGTCGAACTCCAAGCCCTTCGTCTCCGACGCCGGCACCGTGCCCGGCACACCGTGTGGACCGATGACAATGCTTGTGCCCTCGCGACCGGCTTCATCGCGTACGAATTCCGCTATGGCGGAGCCGAGTTCAACGGGGTCGACTCGCTTCGACCACGGGGCTACGCCACACGACCTGACCGACTCCGGCGGCAAGACCGACGGCGCAAACTCCGCGAGCAGGGCCGCAGCGACGCTCATGATCTCGGCGGGAGTGCGGTAGTTCACCGACAGTGATCGGTAGACCCAACGGCCAGGCACGTACGGTTCCATCATCGCGCTCCACGTGATCGCGCCGGCGGCAGACCGTCGTTGAGCAAGATCGCCCACCACGGTGAAGGATCGATCGGGGCAGCGACGCATCAACACCCGCCAGTCCATTTCGGATAGTTCCTGGGCCTCGTCCACCACGACGTGCCGGTACGTCCAATCCCGGTCAGCGGCAGCACGTTCGGCGAGGTCGCGGGTATCGAGCTCGACAAAGCGATCGGCCAGATCCTCGGCGTACAGCATGTCCTGAGCCAGCAGATGGTCCTCGTCGTCCATGAGGTCCTCGCGGCTGATCATCATGTCCAGCACGCCGGCGGCATAGGCGGCTTCCTCTTTGCGTTCGTGCTCAGCCGACTGATCGACGGGCTTGTCCCGGCCGAGAAGGTCGACCAATTCGTCGAGCAACGGCACATCCGAAACCGTCCAGGCGTCACCCTGCGCGCGCAGCAGCGCTGCGTCGCCACCCGCCGCCTGCAGTCGCGCGGTAGACGTATACAGCTCTGCAAGAAGCGTTTCCGGCGTCAGGATCGGCCACAGTTCGTCAAGCGCGGCGATGAACCCGGCATGTTCCGTGAGCTCCTCGATCAGGTCCTCCCGCAGTTGTTCCCACGCGTCGCGATCCGACCGGCTCAGCCAGCCCCGGCCGATCCGTGATATCGCGCGCTCGGTGAGCGCCCACGTGAGTACCTCGGTGAACACCGCCCGGGCGTCGTTGTGCGCGTGACCACTGGCGCGTGCCTCTTCTCTGGCCCACTGCGCAGTCTCGGCGTCGATCCGCACCGTAGCGTCCGCGAGTTCGATCACCACCGGTTCCGTGGGCAGTTGTTGCCGGTCGGCAACAGCAGCCGCGAGCACGTCCAGGAACTTCAGGGAACCCTTGATTCGGGCAGCCTCCGGAAGGTCCTCAGCCGTGACACTGCGACCGGGCACCAGATCACCCGTCGTCATGAACACCACGTCGGATTCGCCCAGCGACGGTAGTACCCGGCCGATGTGGGTGAGGAATGCCGGGTTGGGCCCGACCACCAGTACGCCGTGGCGTTCCATCCGCGCCCGCTGGGTGTACAGGAGATACGCGACGCGGTGCAGCGCCACCACGGTCTTCCCGGTTCCCGGTCCACCCTCGATCACCAGTACCCCGGGGTGATCGAGCCGGACGATGTCGTCCTGCTCCGCCTGAATCGTTGCCACGATGTCGCGCATTCCGTTGCCGCGCGGTGCGTTGACCGCCGCGAGCAACGCCGCGTCGCCCCGCTCGGTACCACCCGGCCGGCCGAGCACCTCGTCGGTGAAATCGACCACACGACGTCCGCGCGTGTGGAACTGGCGGCGTCGACGCATGTTTTCCGGGTGAGCAGCGGTGGCGACGTAGAACGGACGTGATGCCGGCGCCCGCCAATCGAGCAGCACAGGTTCGTACTCGTTGTCCGCGTCCAGAAGGCCGATGCGACCGATGTAACTGTGCTCACCATCGAGACTGTCCAGCCGTCCGAAACACAGCCCGTTGTCTGCCACATCGAGCCGCTTTGCCTCGGTGGCAAGGGCGCGCACCTCGTCGTCGCGTTGCAAGAGGTTTCCGCCGTCTCCCCGCAATGCTGTGGTGTACCTCCCCTTCACTCGCGCACGCTCGGCATCGAGCCGCGCGTAAAGCCCCTCCACGTAAGCCTGCTCGGCGCTCAATTCGTCTTCGTACCCCTGGGTCGGCACGTGCCCCTCCACTTCCATGGCTCTTCCGATCCCTCAGTCACCTGGGATCGGAAGAGCCATTCTGCGGCACTGCCCCGGCCTTGCCGCAAGCCCCCCAGTCGGCTATATATTGAAAGTGGAAGCGCGCGCCTACTGACGCTGACGGCCTATCCTGGAATGGTGCCAACCAGTGACAGTCGCCTCGACGCCCTTACCGAGCTCCTGTCCGGGCGCCGACTCGCAATTCTGACCGGCGCGGGCATCTCCACCGACTCCGGAATCCCTGACTACCGCGGACCCGATTCCCCGCCGCGCAATCCGATGACTTTCCAGCAGTTCATCGGCGATTCCGCGTTCCGGCGCCACTACTGGGCGCGCAACCACATCGGCTGGCGGTACATGGACAGCTCCCGGCCAAACCAGGGCCACCGGGCGGTGGCGACGCTCGAGCGCAGTGGCCGAGCCGTCGGAGTCATCACCCAGAACGTCGACCTCCTGCACACCAAGGCCGGAGCCCGCAATGTCATCGACCTACACGGCACGTACGCACAGGTTCGCTGCTTGAACTGTCAGCGTTTGATCTCGCGGACAACACTGGCCGAACAACTCGAGGAAGCCAACCCAGGATTCGCCGAAACTGTTGCTGCGGCAAAGGGAGTCGAGATAGCACCGGACGCAGATGCGGTCATCGAGTCGACCGCGCATTTCCGCGTTGTCGACTGCGGCGCGTGCGGCGGAATTCTCAAGCCCGACATCGTGTACTTCGGTGAGTCCGTCCCCAAGGAACGAGTTGCCCGCTCGTACAACCTGGTCGACGAAGCCGACGCCGTACTGGTTGCCGGTTCGTCGTTGACCGTCATGTCGGGACTACGGTTCGTCCGCTACGCCGCGAAAGCGGGAAAGCCCGTTGCGATAGTCAATCGTGGACTCACCCGCGGTGACGAATTAGCCGCCCTCAAACTCGACATCGGTTGCACCGAAGCACTTTCCGCTCTCGCGGCGAGCGAAAGCTACAGCGCTACCAAGTCATCGGCGTGAACAACCGGACGCTGCATATCCGCCGGCAGATCCGCGGTGGAGCGTCCGAGGATTTCCTCGATCTCCGACGCATCGAACGCGACAACACCACGGGCAACGGGCTTCTCCCCCGGCCCCATCAACGACACCACGTCGCCGGCATGGAAATCACCTGAGACACCGACGATTCCGGCAGACAGCAAGCTACGACGCTTTGTGACGACCGCCCGAACTGCGCCTTCATCGAGATGCACGTCGCCCTGCGTATCTGCGGCATGACGCACCCAGAACCGGCGGGCCGAGAGCCTGGTGGGCCGCGCGGCAAACGCGGTTCCCACATCGGCGCCGCTCAAGGCTGCAGCCGCGTCGGACGCAGCCGCAAGCAGAACGGGCACACCGGAATCGGCGGCCAAACGGGCAGCTGAGAGCTTGGACGCCATGCCGCCCGTACCCAGCGCGCCACCCGAACCGGCCACGACGCCGTCAAGATCCTCGGGGCTGTTGACCTCGGGAATCAGTGTGGCACTACCCTTCCGGGGATCACCGTCGTACAGACCGTCGACATCCGACAGGAGAATCAGCGCGTCTGCTCCGACGAGGTGAGCCACCAATGCGGCCAGTCGATCGTTGTCACCGAAACGGAGTTCTGTTGTTGCGACAGTGTCGTTTTCGTTGACGATCGCCACCGCGTGCAATGCCCTAAGTCGATCGAGGGTGCGCTGAGCGTTGCGGTGTTGTGTCCGCCGAGCGATGTCGTCAGCGGTGAGCAGAACCTGCCCCACGGTTCGCCCGTAGCGCGCAAAGGACGTACCCCAGGCATGAGCCAGCGCCAACTGTCCGACGCTGGCTGCCGCCTGCTTTGTTGCGAGGTCGCGAGGTCGTTTGGTGAGCCCCAGTGGAGCCAATCCGGCACCCACGGCACCGGAGGACACCACAACGACGTCCGAACCCGCACGCATGCGAGCTTCGATGGCGTCGGCCAGCAGATCCAGCCGATGGGTATCGAGGCCCGCAACCAAACTGGTCAGTGCGGACGACCCGATCTTCACGACAATACTGTGAGCCGACGCAATCGACTCCCTGGTGGAACCGAGCACAGTCCCGTTCCCTCGCTTCTGGTTTCGCGTGTGTTAGCTGTCTTCGTCGAGCAGGCCGCGGCGAACGCGTCGAGCGTGCTTACGCTCGTCGGCGCCGATGCGCTCGACCTGATCGAGTCGCGGATCGGTACCGCGGCCCGTACGGGTCAAGTCGATACCGGCCGGAGTCATCGGCTCCCACTCGAAGCTGACGTCACCGATCGTGACCGACGCCCCGGGCTGTGCGCCCTTCTTGACCAGTGCATCTTCGACGCCCAAGCGTGCAAGACGGTCGGCAAGGTAGCCAACGGCTTCGTCGTTGTCGAAGGCCGTCTGACGGATCCACCGCTCCGGACGCGTACCGCGGACGACAAATCCACCGGGAATATCGGGGTCCTTCTCGATGGTGAAGCTGGAATCCTTGACCTTGATCGGCCTGATGACCTGACGCTTCGGCTCCGGCTTGGGGTTAGCCTCCTGGTAGTCGCGCACCATCTTCGCCAACGCGAATGTCAACGGGCGCAAACCTTCACGGCTCACGGCCGAAATCGTGAATACCGGCCATCCGCGGGCTTCGATCTCCGGTGTAACCATCTCGGCCAACTCCGCAGCCTCAGGCACGTCCGCCTTGTTGAGGATGACAACGCGCGGGCGCTTGTCGAGGTCACCGAGTCCCGAGTCGCCGGACAGCGCGGGCGTGTACGCGGCCAGTTCCGCTTCGAGGGCGTCGATGTCGGACATCGGATCGCGTCCCGGATCCAGAGTTGCGCAGTCGATCACGTGCGCGAGTACGGCGCAGCGCTCGATGTGGCGCAGGAAGTCCAGACCCAGACCGCGGCCTTCGCTGGCACCGGGGATCAGTCCGGGAACGTCGGCGACGGTGAACGTGGTCTCACCACTGGAGACGACACCGAGGTTGGGGACCAGTGTCGTGAACGGGTAGTCCGCGATCTTCGGCTTGGCTGCCGAGAGGACGGAAACCAGTGAAGACTTACCGGCGGAGGGGAATCCGAGCAGACCCACGTCGGCAACCGACTTGAGCTCGAGAACCAGATCACGCTCGACGCCGTCTTCACCGAGCAACGCGAAGCCGGGGGCCTTGCGGGCCTTCGAGGCCAATGCCGCGTTGCCGAGTCCACCACGTCCGCCTTGAGCGGCGTCGTAGCGGCTACCAACGCCGACGAGGTCAGCCAGGACATTGCCGTCTGTGTCGAGCACGACGGTGCCGTCCGGAACCTTCAGGATGAGATCTTCGCCGTTGGCACCTTCACGGTTGCTGCCGGCACCCTGCTTGCCGTTGGTGGCCTTCGCATTGGGATGGAAGTGGAAGTCGAGGAGAGTGTGGATGTTCTCGTCGACGACGAGAACGACGTCGCCGCCGCGTCCGCCGTTCGCACCGTCCGGGCCGCCGAGCGGTTTGAACTTCTCGCGGTGTACGGAGGCGCAACCATTGCCGCCTTTTCCAGCGCTGACGTGCAGCACAACACGGTCAATGAATCGGGACATGACTGCCGGATCCTTCCTCAGTCAATTGCGGGTCTCACGCGATGAGCTGAACTTCTGGTGAGCAGGGTTGCTCGGGGGGTATTAGGTACTGCTTAAACAAACAATAGGGGCGGACCGGGTTATTTCAACCCTGGTCCGCCCCTATTGGGAGCTTGGAACGCGTCACGGCCTCACTGAAAACAGCAGCACCTGTGACACACAACTAGCGAGAGAGACTAGACCTCAGCCGCAACGACGGCCGGAACGATGTTCACGGTCTTGCGTCCACGCTTCTGGCCGAACTCGACTGCACCGGCAGCGAGAGCGAACAGGGTGTCGTCGCCGCCACGGCCGACGTTGACGCCGGGGTGGAAGTGCGTGCCGCGCTGGCGAACCAGGATTTCGCCTGCGCTGACGGACTGGCCGCCGAAGCGCTTCACGCCGAGGCGCTGGGCGTTTGAATCGCGACCGTTACGGGAGCTGGATGCACCCTTCTTATGTGCCATGCTATTGACCCTCCTCGGGTGAAATTAGCTAGAAAGAACTGGTTACTTGATGCCCGTGACCTTGAGCACCGTAAGCGGCTGCCTGTGGCCCTGACGCTTGTGGTAACCGGTCTTGTTCTTGAACTTGTGGATGCGGATCTTCGGGCCCTTGGTGTGCTCGACGATCTCACTGGTGACTGCGACCTTGGCCAGCTTGGCCGTGTCGGTGGTCAGGTCAGATCCGTCAACCACGAGAACGGGAGCAAGCGAGACAGCAGTGCCGGGCTCACCCTCGATCTTCTCGACCTTGACGAGGTCACCAACAGCGACCTTGTACTGCTTTCCGCCGGTCTTGACGATCGCGTACGTTGCCATCGGAGGGCTACCCCTTGCTTCTTCGAACTTGCTCGCGCTGCTGCCTGAGGCGTCAAATGCATCGCGACTGGTCTGGTTTATGTCACCTCGGCTCGATGCTGATGCATCGGGACATTCCCGCACTCTAGGCACACGGAATCTCTACCGCCGGGTGGCGACTATGCAAGGTTACGGGAAAGCAACCGTCATGGTCAAACCGCCCCGCCGAGGGGTGAAACGATCCTGCATTTACTGCGTCTACCAGCAGAAACTTCGGGTCATGGCTTCGGCGCCCGCCACAGCGGGTCGGGCACCGAAGCCAATTTCCGAAAGGAGGTAGTTCTTACTCGCCGTCAACCGGCGGACCGGCCGGACGTGCTGCTGCTCGGCGTCGACGCGGCCTCTTGACCACAACGACGTCGTCTTCGACCGGCGCCGCTGCGCCGGCAGCAACAGGCTCCGCTACGGCTTCCGCCACAGGTTCGGGCGTCGGCAGGACAAAGACCGTGCCGACCTCGGGTGCCTCGACACTGGGCGCTGCCGCAGCCCGAGACGCCCTGCGACTGCGACGACGACTCCGCGGAGCGGTCTCAACTGCTGCGGCATCACCAGCGTTATCTGCCTGCGCCGCAACACCATCCACAGCAACGTCAGTAGCCCGGCCAGAATCGGCAGCGGACGAATCCGCGGCCACCGGCGTGGGCTCGGCACTTTTGGATGCATCTACCTCCGCCGGCACAGCGCTCTGCTCGTCGTGACTGTGCTCGTCGTGATGTGCAGCCATCGCCAATGCCACGGGATGTGCCCGCTTGACTGTCGCGTCGACGGCCGGAACCTCCGGCGCCGGCGCTTCGTGTCCGTTGGACTCTGCGGCGGCCGGCTTGTCCGAGCGGCCACGCTTGTTCTTGCGTGAGCTTCCGGATTCGCTGCGCTGCTGCGAGGACCGTGCACCGCCGTCGTCAGCGGTCTTCATCTCGACCGGTTCGGAATGGACGATGATGCCGCGACCGTGGCAGTGCTCACAGGTTGTCGAGAAGGCCTCGACCAGCCCGGTGCCCAGCTTCTTACGGGTCATCTGGACCAAACCGAGCGACGTGACCTCGGATACCTGGTGACGCGTGCGATCACGGCCCAGGCATTCGGTCAGTCGACGCAGGACTAGATCGCGATTCGATTCGAGAACCATGTCGATGAAGTCGACGACGATCATTCCGCCGATGTCGCGCAAGCGCATCTGACGAACGATCTCCTCGGCAGCTTCGAGGTTGTTGCGAGTCACCGTCTCTTCGAGGTTGCCGCCTGCACCGGTGAACTTGCCGGTATTGACGTCGACGACAGTCATGGCCTCGGTGCGGTCGATCACCAGCGTGCCGCCGGACGGCAACCACACCTTGCGATCGAGAGCCTTGGCCAACTGCTCGTCGATGCGACGGGCCTGGAAAATGTCGATGCCGTTGTTCGGCGTGTACTTCTCGAGGCGCGGCAGGAGATCCGGAGCGACGGAGTTGATGTAGTTCTCCACCGTGCCGTGAGCCTTGTCGCCCTCGATGACCAGCTTGGAGAAATCCTCGTTGAACAGGTCACGAATAACCTTGACCAGCATGTCCGGCTCTTCGTACAGCGCCTGCGGGCTGCCCGACTTTCCGGAGTCCGCCGCGGCGGCCTGCTCTTCGATTCCCGCCCACTGAGCCTGCAGACGTGTGACGTCGCGCGCCAACTCCTCTTCGCTGACGCCTTCGGACGCCGTGCGGATGATCACGCCGGCGTCGGCCGGAACGATGTCGCGCAGGATTTCCTTGAGGCGCTTGCGCTCGGTGTCTGGCAGCTTGCGGCTGATGCCGGTGGAGGAACCACCGGGCACGTAGACGAGGAAACGTCCGGCCAGAGAGATCTGCGTGGTCAGACGGGCACCCTTGTGTCCGACCGGATCCTTGCTGACCTGCACGAGAACCTGATCGCCCGGCTTGAGAGCCTGCTCGATCTTGCGGGAATTGCCGCCGAGACCGGCAGCTTCCCAGTTGACCTCACCGGCGTACAGCACACCGTTGCGTCCACGTCCGATGTCGATGAACGCGGCTTCCATGCTGGGCAGCACGTTCTGGACGCGGCCCAGGTACACGTTGCCCACCATCGACGCGGCGGCCGAGTTGGTGACGAAGTGCTCGACGAGGACGCCGTCTTCGAGAACTGCGACCTGCGTCGTTGCGTGCGGCTGACCGCTGTCGGCGCGATCGCGTACAACCATCACGCGATCAACGGCCTCGCGGCGGGCCAGGAACTCGGACTCGGTCAGGATCGGCGGACGACGACGCCCCGCATCACGCCCGTCGCGGCGACGCTGACGCTTGGCTTCGAGTCGCGTGGAACCACTGATTCCCTGAACCTCGTCCCGCACGACACGCGTCTTGCTGCGCGGTTCGCGCTCGTGAACGACCGTGTTGGGCGGGTCGTCCTCGGACGTCGTTGTGGCATCGGCTCCGCTGTCGGAGCCGGTCTTACGACGACGGCGACGACGGCGACGACGGTTGTTGCCATCCGCGTCGAGGTCGGAATCTTCGCTGTTCTCGGACTCGGCGTCGCTCTCGGCTTCTTCGGACTTGACCGCGACGTCCGTCGACGTGCTCTTGGCTGCATCAGGAGCCGACTCGGAGGTCGATTCATCCGATTCGGACTCGTCCTCGCTCTGTTCGCCTGCCTGCTCACCGCGCCCACGACCACGGCCACGGCGTCCACGGCGACGACGACGCGGCTGGTCGTCGTCTTCCTCGTCGGATTCAGCCTCGGCGTTCTCGCCCTCAGCCTGCGGTGCGGTGACGGTCTCCGGCGCCTGCCCGGTTTCGACTCCAGCTGCTTCGGCTCCAGCTTCGACTGCCGCTGCCTCGACGACAGCTGTTTCGACCGGTGCGCTCTCGGTCTCGACCGGTGCGCTCGACTTCTCCTCGACCACCGGTGCTGCCGGTTCACGACGAGCCCGGCGACGACGCGGCGCAACCTCGACCGCTTCCATGTCAGGCTGCAGGAAGAGCGGGACCTGAGCCGGTGCCTGCTCCGCTTCGGGTGCGTGAGTCTGCGCTGCTTCGAAGGACGTGAAGAGATCCGACTGCTCGGGCTCGCTAACCTGCAACGCTGCGGCCGCATCAAGATCTGCGGCGATCTCGGCAACCGCGGGGTCAACCACAGCAGGTTCAACCACAGCGGGCTCAACCACTGCCGGCTCGTCTGCGACAACCTTCTTGCGTGAACGACGCGCACGGGCCGGCTTTTCCGCAACGGACGGAGCCTCAGGCGTCTCGACAGGCTTCTCGACAGGCTTCTCGACAACGGGGTCGATCAGAGCGTCGAGTTCTGCAGCTACCGGCTCGATGGCATCGGCAACAGCATGCAGAGACGCATGGATGCGCTCGGCGACATCACGGTGCACGCTCGACTGAGCGCTGCGAATCTCGGTTCCGAGCGCAGCAGCCTCCGCGAGGACCTGCTTGCTGGTGATTCCCAGCAACTTAGCCAGCGCATGTACGCGCATCTTGTCCGGAAAGACCGGAGTTTCGTTCGATTCTGAATCTGTTGGGGCTTGATCGGCCACGTAAGTCTCCTCAGCCCCCGGGCGCGTCCAACTCTGCAATCGAGTTGTCACGCGGCCACGCAGGGGCGCGCTGTGTGTACTCGCACTCAGAAGTGAGTGCGAGATTGTAAGGTCTCGCTCCGCATGGTCCGTAGTGCCCGTTATTCACTGCGTACACATGAAGTGCCTGGCTGGATGGCTGTTGTCCGTGAGGTTCGTGGCCCGAGCGCCTGATCATCCAGCGTGCAAAGGTCCAGGGATTTCCTGTTGACCGATAGCAGCGATGAAAGGGCATCGAGCGCAATGTCACGTCGAACCTGGTGTCACATCGAAACTTGGGTGTCATCCGGTTGAACACACGTAGAACAAAAATTGCGCTTCAACCAATAGCAGTATCCCACACCGATGCGCCCGTTACTTGCAAGGGCGCACCAATGTGGGACAAGTACTGCTCGGGGAAACGCGTCGAAGAGTCAGATGGACGACAGAGCCGGGAACCACAGCGCGATCTCACGCTCGGCAGATTCGACGGAATCGCTTCCGTGCACCAGGTTCTGCTGCGATTCGAGACCGAAGTCGCCACGAATCGTGCCCGGTAGTGCCTTCTCGACGGGGTCGGTACCGCCGGCGAGCTGACGGAATGCGGCGATGGCGCGAGGGCCTTCGAGCACTACGGCAACCAACGGACCGGACGTGATGAACTCCAACAAGCTCGGGTAGAACGGACGCTCGGCGTGCTCCGCATAGTGGCTACCAGCCACGTCTTCGGAAGCGGTGCGAAGGTCGAGTGCTGCGATGGTCAGGCCTTTGCGCTCGATACGACTCAGGATTTCTCCCACGTATCCACGGGCAACGGCGTCGGGCTTGATCAGTACGAGGGTGCGCTCAGTCACGTCGGCCAGCCTAAATGGTCAGTCGCGCTGACCCGGAAGCAGGCCCTCATCCATCCGTCGCGCGATGTCCTTACGCAGGTAGACCAGGTACGCCCACACCAAGGCAAAGACGATTCCCATGATGCCGATGGAGTAGTGAACGAAGAACCCGAGGATCAGCAGGACCTGCAGAGCAATGTTGTACTTCATCGCCCACGGACGTCCCTGGATACCGCAGCCCAGGATCATCAACACTGCCAAGCCCAGAATGTACGTACCGGAGAACCAGTTCAGTCCGTCGCCGACAACCTGCACGACGGGGATCGTCAGCAGGACAACGATCACCTCGAGAATCAAGGTTCCCGACGCAATTCCGCGGAAACCCTTCCACGGATCCTTGGTCGGCGCGCCGAACTGAGATCGACCGGGCTCCGGGTTCGATTCTGACGGGGTACTCACGCTGGGTCCTTTCCGAACAATGTGCGGGCCGCGCCGGCTGTCACGACGGATCCGGTGACCACAACACCTGCCCCGGATACTGCTTCGCCTGGTTCGGCTACTTGTTCCGCAATTTCGATGGCGGTCTCCAAGGCGTCCACCAACTGCGGAGCGACGACCACACGCTCGTCGCCGAACTTGGCGACGGCGATGTTCGCGAGTTCCTCGACGTCCATCGCGCGCGGTGAACCGTTATGCGTCACCACGATCTCGTCGAAGACGGACTCGAACGCGGTCATGATCGCGTCGACGTCCTTGTCCTTCATGACGCTGACAACTCCGACGAGCTTGCGGAAGTCGAACTCGGCCGCCAGCGCCGCCGCGAGTGCGCGCGCTCCGTCCGGATTGTGTGCCGCGTCGAGGAAAACCGTCGGCGCACTCCGAACTCGTTCGAGGCGACCAGGATTGACGACGGAGGAAAAACCGGCGCGAATGGCGTCCTGATCGAGTTGCCGATCGGGCCCCGCCCCGAAGAAGGCTTCGACGGCTGCAAGGGCCAGTGCCGCATTTCGCGCTTGGTGCTCACCGTGGAGCGGCAGGAAGATCTCGGTGTAGACGCCGCTGAGTCCTTGAAGTTCGAGCTGTTGTCCGCCGACGGCGATCTGGCGGCCAAGCACCTTGAACTCGGAACCTTCGCGAGCCACCGCAGCGTCGACCTCGACGGCGCGGCGCAGCAGCACCTCCATGACTTCGGGGGTCTGCTCGGCGATGATCGCGACGGTGTCCACCGGCACCAGGCTCTCGCGGCCCTTCTTGATGATCCCGGCCTTTTCCTCCGCGATTCCCGCGAGGTCGTTACCCAGGTACTCGGCGTGATCGAGGCTGATCGGGGTGATGACCGCAACCTGACCGTCGATGACGTTGGTGGCATCCCACCGTCCACCCAATCCGACCTCGACAACAGCCACATCGACGGGCGCTTCCGCAAACGCGGCGTACGCCATCGCCGTGAGCACCTCGAACTTGCTCATGGCCGGTCCGCCGGCGGCTTCGGACTGCTGATCGATCATCTGCACGTACGGTTCGATCTCGCGGAACGTGTCCACGTACAGACGCGGCGAGATCGGCGCCCCGTCGATGCTGATCCGCTCGGTCGCGATCTGCAGGTGCGGACTGGTGGTCCGGCCAGTGCGGCGATGCAGCGCGGTCATGAGCGAGTCGATCATCCGGGTCACCGAGGTCTTGCCGTTGGTTCCGGTGACGTGCACGGACGGATAGTTGTGCTGCGGCGAGCCGAGCACATCCATGAGGGCCTCGATGCGCGTGAGTGACGGCTCCATCTTGGTTTCCGGCCACCGCTTGTCGAGTTCTGCCTCGACCAGCGCCAACTCGGCGATGTCGACCGGAGTCGGCACCGAACTGATCGGCGGGAAACCGGACTCCCCGAATTCCGGAGGTTCTACCGAGCTCACTTGTCGCCCAGCTCCTTCAAACGGTTGGTGATGCGCTCGATCTCTTCGACGGCGATCTGCCGGCGCGTCTTGATCTTGTCGACAACGGCGTCGGGAGCCTTCGCGAGGAAGGCTTCGTTGGCGAGCTTGTTGTCTGCGGTGACCAGTTCCTTCTGTGCTGCCGTCAGGTCCTTCTCGAGCCGCTTCTTCTCGGCGCCCAGGTCGATGGTGCCTGAGGTGTCGATGTCGACCGTGACTGTGCCCTTGCTCAGGCGCACCTCCACCGAGATGGAGGCGGTGAAGCCTTCTTCGGGTTCGGTGAGTTTGGCGAGGGCCTGGACATACGCAAACTGGCCGTCGAGGCCGGCTTCGGAGAGACCGGACGCACGCGCCGGAACCTTCTGAGAAGGCTTGAGGCCCTGATCATTTCGGAAGCGGCGAACCTCGGTGATCAAACGCTGGGTGTCCTCGATGCGAGTAGCAGCATCAGCGTCGACGGCATTGCCGGATTGCGTCGGCCACTCGGCAACAACAACGGATTCACCGCCCGTGAGCACCTTCCACAGGGTCTCCGTCACAAACGGGATGACCGGGTGCAGCAGGCGCAGCAATGCGTCGAGCACGTTGCCGAGCACCGCGCGGGTGTTGGCGGCGACGGTGTCATCGGCGGCAAACTGAACCTTCGCCAATTCGAGGTACCAGTCACAGACCTCGTCCCACGCGAAGTGGAACAGGCCTTCGCACGCCTTGCTGAACTCGTAGCGATCGAACGCCGAATCGGCCTCGGCTGCAACGGTATCCAGGCGATCGAGAATCCACCGATCGGCGTCGGTGAGCTCACTGCGCGCCGGCAGCGGTGCCGGTGCAGCGCCATTCATTAGTGCAAACTTGGTGGCATTGAACAGCTTTGTAGCGAAGTTGCGCGAGGACTGTGCGGAATCCTCACCAACGGAGAGGTCACTGCCGGGGTTTGCACCGCGGGCGAGCGTGAACCGCAGGGCGTCGGCACCGAAACGCTCGACCCAATCCAGCGGGTCGATACCGTTGCCACGCGACTTCGACATCTTCTTGCCGAACTGGTCACGGACCAACCCGTGCAGGAACACGTCCTTGAACGGAACTTGCGGGCCCGTTTTGCCGGCTCCGGCAGTGATCGACTCGTCTTCGGAGACATACGTGCCGAACATCATCATGCGAGCAACCCAGAAGAACAGGATGTCGTAACCCGTCACCAAAACGCTGGTGGGGTAGAACTTTTCGAGTTCGGCGGTGCTCTCCGGCCATCCCATGGTCGAGAAGGGCCACAGACCGGACGAGAACCAGGTGTCGAGAACGTCAGGGTCCTGGACCCAGCCTTCTGGTGCCGTCTCGTCAGGACCGAAGCTGGCAACTTCACCCTCGGGGCCGTACCAGACGGGGATGCGGTGACCCCACCACAGCTGACGCGAGATGCACCAGTCGTGCATGTTGTCGACCCAGTCGAACCAACGTGGCTCCTGGCTGGCCGGATGAATGACGGTATCGCCGTTACGGACTGCGTCACCGGCAGCCTTGGCCAGGCTTTCGACCTTGACCCACCACTGCAGCGACAGGCGCGGCTCGATGGCTTCACCACTGCGCTCGGAGTGTCCGACGCTGTGCAGGTACGGGCGCTTCTCGGCGACGACGCGCCCCTGCTCGGCAAGAGCTTCGCGAACCTTGACGCGCGCTTCGAAGCGGTCCATGCCGTCGAATTGTGTTCCGGTGTCGGCGATCTTGCCGGTCTTGTCCATGATGGTGGGCATGGGCAGGTTGTGCCGCACGCCCATCTCGAAGTCGTTGGGGTCGTGAGCCGGCGTGATCTTGACTGCGCCGGTTCCGAACTCGGGGTCGACGTAGTCGTCCGCGATGATCGGGATCTGACGGCCCGTGAACGGGTGCTCGAGCGTGGTTCCGAGCAGGTGCTTGTAGCGCTCGTCGTCGGGATGAACCGCCACCGCGGTATCACCGAGCATCGTCTCCACACGGGTAGTGGCGACAATCACGTGCGGCTCGCTGTCGTCGAGTGAACCGTAGCGAAGGGAAACGAGCTCACCTTCGACGTCCTCGAACTTGACCTCGATGTCGGAGATCGCGGTCTGCAGCACGGGCGACCAGTTGACCAGACGCTCGGCGCGGTAGATCAGGCCCTCGTCGAACATGCGCTTGAACACGGTCTGCACCGCACGCGAGAGGTTCTCGTCCATCGTGAAGCGCTCGCGGCTCCAGTCGACACCGTCACCGATGCGGCGCATCTGGCCGCCGAT
Organism: Rhodococcus sp. ACPA4; assembly: GCF_002300185.1. Classification (NCBI taxonomy): domain Bacteria; kingdom Bacillati; phylum Actinomycetota; class Actinomycetes; order Mycobacteriales; family Nocardiaceae; genus Rhodococcus; species Rhodococcus sp. ACPA4. Next base: position 121,835 of record NZ_NSDY01000001.1, on the reverse strand, counting down.
GGTGCCACCGGATTCGCGCTTCCACTCCCAGACCTTCTCGATGAAGGCTTCGCGGCCCAGGTCTTCCTTCTTGGTGCCCTCTGCTGCCAGCTGCTTCTCGACGACGGACTGCGTCGCGATACCGGCGTGGTCCATGCCCGGCAGCCACAGAACTTCGAAGCCCTGCATCCGCTTGCGGCGGCTCAGAACATCCATGAGGGTGTGATCGAGCGCATGGCCCATGTGCAGGCTGCCGGTCACGTTCGGCGGCGGAAGCACGATCGAGTATCCGGGCTTGTCGCTGGTGGCGTCGGCGCGGAAGTAACCCGCATCCACCCAGCCCTGATACAAATCAGCCTCTACAGCACTGGGGTCCCAGCTTTTGGGGAGGGCGTCGGCGGGGGTCTGCGGGTTCTCTGGAGCTGCACTGGTCACGCCTTGATCCTAATGACTCCCCCGTCCAGCGTGAATTTGCACCTCTCACCGCCGCAACTGAGGCTTCGTAAATCAGTAGACGTCACGTACGTAGCGTTTCTCCGCTGCCAGTGCCTTGACGTATGCCTCGGCGCTACGGGGTGCAAGCTTTCCGTATTGTGCGACCACACCGCTCAAGGCGCCGTCGACATCCTTGGCCATCCGCTCCGCGTCACCACACACGTAGAAGTGTGCGCCGTTCTGCAGCCACTCCCACAGCTGCGCACCCCGCTCACGCATTCGGTCCTGGACGTAGATCTTCTCCGATTGGTCCCGGGAGAACGCGACGTCGAGTTCTGTGAGGAATCCGTCTCTGCGGAGCTCTTCGATTTCTTCGCGGTAGTAGAAGTCGGTAGCGGCGTGCTGTTCCCCGAAGAACAGCCAGTTCGGTCCGGTATGCCCCAATGCTCGCCGTTCGTGCAGGAACGCTCGGAAGGGCGCGATGCCGGTGCCCGGCCCCACCATGATCATGGGAGCCGCAGGATCCGACGGCGGCCGGAAATGACTGGATTTTTGCACGTAGATGCCGATGTCGTCACTACCGGCGTAATCAGCCAGGTACGTCGAGCACACCCCACGCCGCGGGACGCCCACAACGTTGTACCGGACGGCGGAGACAGTCAGCTGCACCTCGTTGGGATTCTCCTTCGGGCTCGACGAAATCGAATACAGCCGCGGTTGAAGAGGTTTGAGCACGCCGAGCCAGTCGTCGACGGAAGCCCGAACCGGAGACTGGGCCAACACGTCGACGGATTGCCTGCCCCACGACCAATCCTTGAGCACAGCCTTGTTCTCCGGCTTCAGCAGTTCCGCCAGGTCAGTGTCCCGGGTCCGCTGATGCACGAATCGCAGCAGATCACTGTTGACGCGGGTGATCTCGAGGCGTTCGGAGAGCGCGGTACGCAGCGTCATCGCGCCGTACTCCCCCAGTTCGACTGTGCTCTCGCCGTCGAGACCGGAAACCGAGAGCCATTCGTCCACGATCGGAGTGCTGTTGCGGGGCCAGACACCCAGCGCGTCGCCGGCCTCGTAGCTGACGGTGCCCTCCGGCAGATGAAAGCCCAACTGGCGCACATCTTTTGTCGAACCCGGGCGATTGAGAACAACATTTCGGGTCAGGCTGGTGATCAGTGGAGATTTCTTGCTGTACTGGCGCGAACTGTCCGGCGGTGAACTCACACGAGACGTTCCGACCACAACGGGGCTGGGCTGATCTCCTACTGCAGTCGCGTCCCCCACTGCAGCCGCGACTGCGTCCAACCAACCGGCAGCATCGTCCTCGTAGTCCGGTTCACAATCGACACGATCGACGATGCGGGTTGCGCCGAGTTCCGCGAGCCGAGCGTCGAGTTTGCGCCCGTGACCACAGAAGTCGTCGTAGTTGGAGTCACCGAAAGCGATGACGGAATAGCGGGTCCCCGCTAGCGAAGGCGCTTCGTCCCCGGTCAACGCGTCCCACAATCCGCTGCCGTTGTCCGGCGGATCTCCGTCGCCGGTCGTGCTGGTGATCAGCAGCAGTTCACGAGTGTCCGCAAGATCGGCGACCGAGAACTCATCCATCCCGTATACCCGCACCGGCAAGCCGACTCCCCCCAACCGAGTCGCACAGGCTGCGGCAAATTCCTCGGCGTTGCCGGTTTGCGACGCCCAGAGCACCACAATCTGTTCCCGCTGCGCGTCGGGCTTCGGGGGGCCACCCGAAACGAGAGATCGTGAGTACAAGCCGGCCAGGACACCGTCGACCCACATCCGCTTACCCGAATCGAAGGGCGCAGTCGGTGGCAAGGTCGGGACCCCAGGCGTACGGTCGGCATCCGATCGCAGCGCGGCGAGAAGTCCGGCGAGATACTGCTGTTCGAGTGGATCGAATGCTGGTGCAGGCGCATCGGTTTGACCGAAGACATCAGCGAGAACGTCGACCCTCGACACGTGCGTTGTCCTCTCGACGGGAGTAGCTTCCGGCGCTCTGACGGCGACCTTGGTCAAGGTGACAGCGCAGGCCTTGAACTCCGGTTGCTGCGACGCCGGATCGATTGCATCGTTGGTGACGGCGTTGATGGTCAGGTATTCACCGAATGCGTCGTTCCAGTGAAATGGCGCAAAGCAGTTCCCCGGGCGCACCCGGTCGGTGACCAGAGCGGGCAGCACCGCGCGGCCGCGGCGTGAGGCAACCTCGATCGCGTCCTTGTCGGCGATACCGAACCGAGCGGCGTCGTCGGGATGCATTTCGACAAATGGGCCGGGGTTGAGTTTGTTGAGTTTGGCGACCTTGCCGGTTTTGGTCATGGTGTGCCACTGATGTGCCAGACGTCCGGTGTTGAGCAGGAACGGGTAGTCGTCGTCGGGCATTTCGGCGGGCAGCATGTGTGGCCGGGCGAAGAACGACGCGCGGCCACTGGCGGTAGGGAACGCGAGGCGCGGAGTACTGCCGTCGTCCCGGACAAGCAATTGCTGACTGACACCGTCGTTGAGGTATCGAATGGGGTGGCGGTCCTGATCACTGTTGGGAGGGCACGGCCACTGGATCGAGTTCTTGCGGAGGCGCTCGTACGTCACGCCCCTCAGGTCGTAACCGGTCTTCGGATTCCAGAACTGCTTGATCTCCTCGAACACGTCCTCTGCACACGTATAGGTGAATGCGTCGGCATAACCCATCTCGCACGCGATCCGGGCGATGATCTGCCAATCCGGTAATGCTTGGCCGACCGGGTCCAACGCCTGCTGGAAGAGCGTCAGGTTGCGTTCGGAGTTGATCATCACTCCGTCGGACTCGGTCCACAACGACGCCGGGAGCAGAACGTCGGCGTATTCGTTCGTTTCGGTGCCGAGGAATGCGTCCTGTGCGATGACAAGCTCAGCTTGCTCCAGGCCGGCGAGCACCGTCTTTCGATTGGCCACCGTTGCAACGGGATTGGTGCAGATGATCCAGCACGCCTTGATCTCTCCGGCCGCCATCCGGGTGAACATGTCGATGGTCCCACCGCCGACGTCCGTGCGCAGCGACCCGTGCGGGATGCCCCACCGGTCCTCGACGAATTCACGGTCGCCGTCGAACATCACCGCACGCTGACCAGGCAAACCTGGCCCCATGTATCCCATTTCGCGGCCACCCATGGCGTTCGGCTGACCGGTCAGCGAGAACGGGCCACTACCGGTTTTGCAGATCGCGCCGGTGGCGAGATGCAGGTTGCAGATGGCGTTGGTGTTCCACGTTCCATGGGTACTCTGATTCAAACCCATTGTCCAGCAGCTCATCCAGTTGCCGGCCTCACCGATGAACCGGGCGGCGGCGCGGATGTCCGCCTCGGGAATACCGGTGATCTCAGCGACCTTGTCCGGCGTGTACTCCGCGAGGAAGCTGGGCATGACCTCCCAGCCTTCGGTGAACTCGGCGATGAACTCGGGATCGGTGTGACCGTCCTCGACCAGGAGGTGCAGCAGTCCGTTGAGCAGCGCAAGATCCGTCCCGGGTGCAATCTGAAGAAACAGGTCTGCCTTGTCGGCAGTGGCGTTGCGTCGAGGGTCGACGACGATCAGCGTCGCGCCCGCCTTGACGCGTTCCATCATCCGCAGGAACAGGATCGGATGGCAGTCCGCCATGTTCGCGCCGATCACGAAGAACACATCTGCGTGTTCGAAGTCCTGGTAGGAACCGGGCGGTCCGTCGGCGCCCAGGGACTGCTTGTAACCGGTGCCGGCACTGGCCATGCACAGCCGAGAATTGGATTCGATCTGATTGGTTCCGATGAATCCCTTGGCCAGTTTGTTCGACAGGTACTGGGCTTCGAGGGACATCTGCCCCGACACGTACAACGCAACAGCATCCGGGCCGTGCTCGTCGACCATCGCGCGCAGACGGTTCGCCGTCTCGGTGATCACAGCATCGATGTCCGCTGCCTCGATCGCACCGCCGCGACTGTGCCGTAGGTATGCGGACTCCATGCGCCCAGGTCCGGCCAACATGTCCGCAGTTGTGCTGCCCTTGGTGCACAACCGCCCGAAATTCGTGGGGTGAGTCTTCAGACCCGACGATTTTGCCGCTTTCCTACGTCCCGTTTCCGGATCGGTGATGATGTCGAGCACCAGACCGCAACCCACTCCGCAGTATGCGCAGAGTGTGTCGACACTAGTGGTTCCGAGCTGAGTAGTACCGAGTTGAGCGCCCATCGTTCCTTGCATCCCTTCGACCGAGAATCAAGGTCGATATCGATCATCGGATGCCGATGTTTCGGGCCTTCGTGTCCGACGTTGCGGGTCAATCACTCTTTCCTCACGGCGACGTTTGCCGCGATGTGAGGCGCCGACAGTCCTGATCAGCCGAGTATCTCCGGCAGGGAGACGTCCTCACCCAGGATGTGCTCGGACAGGAAAGCGATCACCACCTCATACCAAATTTTGGTGTGAGTCGGTTTGAGGACCCAGTGGTTCTCGTCCGGGAAGTAGAGGAACCGGTGATCGGTCTTTCCGTCAGCGTCGGCAGGCAATCCGGACTCCGCAAGAAGTTCGTACCAGAGGCGCAGCCCCTCACCGATCGGAACGCGGTAGTCCTTGTCGCCGTGAATCACCAACATCGGGGTGTTGATATCCGCCACGTAGAGGTGCGGTGAGTTGTCGACGGCCATTTCCGGTGACATTTCCCGTTGCCAATACCACGCCGAATCCGTCGTCGGACCGAATTGATCCAGCGCCCACAGGCTCGCGTGGGTGACAATCGCGTCGAACCTGTCGGTATGGCCGGCAATCCAATTCGCCATGTAGCCACCGAATGAACCGCCCATTGCGCCGGTGCGGTTCGGATCGATCTCGGGAAGCGCCACGGCGGCGTCGGTCACAGCCATCAAGTCGGTGAAGGGAGCTTTGCCCCACTGGCCCCACCCCCGCTGCACGAAGTCCTGGCCGTATCCCGTGGACAAGGCCGGGTCCGGCAACAGCACCGCGTACCCCTTTGCCACCAACAGCCAGGGGTTCCACCGCCACGACCACGTGTTCCACGAATTCAACGGACCACCGTGCACCCACAACAACAACGGCACCGGCGCATGAGCAGCAGCACCGGTCGGCAACGCCAACCAACTCCGAACCTGTGTCCCGTCCTGCGCCCTGGCGCTGATCTCCGTCAGGGTGCCGGGCAGTTCCGGCAACGCGTCAGGCCCGCGCAACGGCAATACCTCACCCGAGCGAAGAGCAATACGCACCACGTGCGGCGGAGCCTCGTACGATGCGCGCAGCGCGTAGAGGAACTCACCCTCCGCAGACACTCGAATGTCGGTGTAGGCGGCAGCATCCTTGGTCAGCCGCACAGGCTGACCCCACAGATCGATGGTGAAGACGGGTCCGCGACCGCCATCGTCGGCAGTGACGACCAAGCCCGATCCGTCCGAGAGCCACGCGAGCGACGTCGGCCAGCGATCCCAGCCGTCGGCAACAGCGGTTACGGCGCCCGTTCGGAAATCGTAGAGCCCCAAGGACACTCGTGGCGCATGATCCGGAGTTGTGAGAGTTTCGCGAATGAACGCGACGCGAGTGCCGTCCGGAGATACGGACGGACTGTGCACGTCGGCCTCGGCATCGTCCACCAGTGTGGCTCGATCCCCACTCACCGTGTCGATCCGCACGATGGTCGAGCGACGGGCAGCGCCGGAATCTCCCACGGCCCACGTGGACACGACAAACAAACCGTCAGCGCTGATCGACATCGAACCCTCGCGCAGTGCCGCACCGGCGCTCGGTGTCACGTCGCGCAGAACAACAGCACCCTCCGAATCGGATTCCCCGACAACAAGATGCGGTTGATCCGGCCCCAGATCGTGATCCCAGTGCCGCACCGGATATCCGGTGTGGAGCACCGCCGTGACCTTGCCGTCCTTGCGGGCCGCGCGGATCTCGTCGTCGTGCTCCAGCCCACGCGCCGACGCCATCACCGGGGTGTGCGCAACAAAGGTCGGGGCCGACCGCGCGGCCGTCACCGAAGACACGCCGCTGCCGCGACGGCACACCACGCTCGCCTCACCACCGTCGGCAGGTAACCGCCACAGTGCCGGTTGCGGCGAGTCCTCCCCCGGCACGGAACGTGTTGCGGTGAAGAGGATGTCGCCGTCGAAAGCAAACGTGGCACCGGACTCGCTGGTTGTGCCCCAGGTCAATCGCCTGGCCTGCCGACGGCCTTGCGGATCGAATTCCCACAGCGACGATACGTATTCGGTACCGGTGTCGTCGAGAACCGCGCGCCCACAGATCAGCCTCGATCCGTCCACCGAGAGTGCCAGACCCGACAGTCTCGGCAAGGCGATGTAATCGTCCAACTCGTCGAACGGCGTACCGCCGTGCAGCTCAGGCAACATCACTTCGGCTCCCGCAACATCGGATAAACGGTAGGTCCTCCATCAGGTATCACGATTTCATCGGTCACTACGAACCCGAAACGGTTGTAGTACGGGATGTTCTCCTTCTTACTGGATTCGAGATAAGCCGGTATCCGATCGCGATCGCACCGATCGAGCCTTGAGTTCAGCAGCGCCTTGCCGTACCCGCCGCCGCGCGCCTGTGCTCCGGTACCGATGGTGGCGAGATACCAGTGCGGCGTCTGTGGGTGAGCCTTCTCGAGGACCCCACCCACTTCGGCACCCACCATCATGCGGGTTCCCAATGCGCGCACCACCGCCGGAAAACTGATCACGGACTCCCACGTCGACTGCTTCCATCGCCCCGGCGGATCCCAGAGTGCCGCTCCCCCGATCACGCCGTTCTCGTCGACCGCTACTTCCGACCCACCTCCGGCCAGGTGGTGATAGCGAACTTCGGCGGCAAACAAACGTGCCAACCGCGCGCGTCGAGATTCCTCGTCGGGCAGTATCCACACCATCAGCGGGTCATCCTCGAACGCGTCTGCGAGGACTTCTGCAAGTGCTGGAATATCTGCGGTTTCAGCCGGCCGCACGTTCACACCCATCGTGCGAGCGTACCGGCAAGGCGACGCGACACACATTTCCGCTTTCATGGCATACCCGTCGCATTCGGGAGAGTATGGAGTCATGACGCGCAAGGGCCCCATCAAGGACATCGACGAATCCGACCTCGAGGTCACGCACCCGAAGGATTACGCCGCGGGCGTTCCCGCTGTCCTCGTCTCGTTGCAACGTGGTGTCGAACAGATGGGCGCTCTCCGGACCGCGCGCACCTTGGCCAGGCTCAATCAACGCCACGGTTTCGACTGCCCCGGTTGCGCGTGGCCCGAAACTCCAGGTCACCGCAAGCCCGCCGAGTTCTGCGAGAACGGCGCAAAGGCCGTTGCCGAGGAAGCGACTCTGCGCACCGTCACACCGGAGTTCTTCGCCGAGCACTCGATCGCGGAACTCGACGGCAAGACCGACTTCTGGCTCGGTCAGCAAGGACGCCTGACGCACCCGATGGTGCTCACTCCCGGTGCGACGCACTACCAACCCATCGATTGGGAAGGCGCCTACGCGCTGATCGCCGATCACCTGACTTCCCTCACCTCCCCTGACGAAGCCGTGTTCTACACGTCCGGTCGCACCTCCAACGAGGCCGCGTTCCTGTACCAGTTGATGATTCGCAGCTACGGCACGAACAACATGCCGGACTGCTCGAATATGTGTCACGAATCGTCGGGCAGCGCCCTCACCGCGTCGATCGGCATCGGCAAGGGCTCCGTGACGGTTCCCGACCTCGAAAACGCCGACCTCATACTCATCGCCGGGCAAAACCCGGGCACCAATCACCCTCGAATGCTCTCGACACTCGAGAAGGCAAAAGGCAACGGCGCCAAGATCATCGCAGTCAACCCGCTTCCCGAGGCCGGACTGCGACGCTTCAAGGATCCGCAGAAGGTCTCCGGCGTGGTCGGTCACGGTGTCGACATCGCGGACGAATTCCTGCAGATTCGTCTCGGCGGCGACATGGCGTTGTTCCAGGGACTCGGCAAACTTCTTCTCGAGGAAGAGGACCGCAACCCGGGCACGGTCGTCGACCGCGCATTTGTCGACACGTACTGCGCGGGCTGGGACGACTACGAAAAGAACGTTCGCGCTGTTGATCTCGACACCGTTCTCGAAGCAACCGGGCTGACGATGGCGCAACTGACCGAAACAGCGTCGGCCCTCGCTCGTTCCGAACGCACCGTCATCTGCTGGGCGATGGGTCTGACTCAGCAGGCACACGGAGTCGCGACCATCGAGGAAGCCGTCAATCTCCTGCTGATGCGCGGAATGATGGGCAAGCCAGGCGCCGGTGTCTGCCCCGTTCGCGGGCACTCCAATGTCCAGGGCGATCGCACGATGGGCATCTGGGAAAAGATGCCGGAAGAATTCCTGGCCGCTCTCGACACCGAGTTCAAGATCACGGCGCCGCGAAAGCACGGCTGGGACACCGTCGACGCGATCCGGGCCATGAACGCAGGCAAGGCAAGCTTCTTCATGGCGATGGGCGGCAACTTCATCCAGGCCAGTCCCGATACCGCGGCCACCGAAACCGCGCTGCGCCAATGCGAACTCACCGTTCAGGTCTCCACCAAACTGAACCGCAGCCACGTTGTCCACGGGCAAACCGCGATCATCCTCCCCACCTTGGGCCGCACCGACCTCGACGTCCAAGCCGGCGGCAAACAGCTGGTATCCGTGGAGGATTCCATGTCGATGGTGCACCTCTCGCGCGGGCGACTGAACCCGGTCAGCCCATACCTGCGCAGTGAAGTCGCCATCATCTGCCAACTCGCCCGCGAACTCCTCGGCAGTGATCACTCCGTACGCTGGTCCGCCTTCGAGGGAAACTACGACCTGATCCGCGACTCCATCTCACGCGTCGTGCCGGGCTGCGAGAACTACAACACCCGCGTCCGCCAACCCGACGGATTCCAATTGCCACACCCGCCGCGCGATTCGCGCGAATTCCACACGCACACCGGCAAAGCCAACTTCGGCGTCAACGAACTGAAGTGGCTGCCCACCCCTAGCGGCCGATTGATTCTGCAGACCATGCGAAGCCACGACCAGTACAACACCACGATCTACGGCCTCGACGATCGTTACCGCGGGATCAAGGGCGGCCGCAAGGTCATTCTCGTCAACGCCGACGACATCACCGCACTCGGATTCCGCGACGGCGATCTCGTCGACATCGTGTCCGAGTGGACAACACCTGACGGCACACTGGAAGAGCGGCGGGTCACGGAATTCCGCATCGTCTCCTACGACACGCCGCGTGGCAATGCTGCGGCGTACTACCCGGAGACAAATCCGCTCGTTCCCCTCGAACACGTTGCAGCCAAGTCGAACACGCCGGTCTCGAAGGCCGTCACCGTTCGACTCGAAGCATCAGGCGCCTGAGATGGGACGAGTCACCGCACGAACACCGGTCGTTCGAATCTCGGGCGATCGAGTGCTCACCCGCCCCGACACACTTGCCGTCGAGGAACCACTCGAAATGAGGGTCGGCGGCCAGGTGCTGGCGGTGACGATGCGAACACCGGGCAACGACGTCGACCTCGTGCACGGATTTCTTCTCAGCGAGGGCGTCATCGCCACCCGTGACGATGTCAGCATCGTTCGCTACTGCGACGGCGTCGACGAGACCGGTGCAAACACGTACAACGTCCTCGACATCGCTCTGGCTCCCGGAGTGCCGTTGCCCGACCACACCACCGACCGCAACACCGTCGTCAGTTCCGCGTGCGGAGTGTGCGGCAAAACCTCACTCGACGCCGTCCGGACAACCACCAAGCACCCGTTGGTCGGCGACACCACCACCGTCCGCTCGACCACGCTGTCGTCAATGCCGCTCACGCTTCGACGACGACAGCGCATCTTCGAGACCACCGGCGGCTTGCACGCAGCCGGATTGTTCACCACCACAGGCGAACTGCTTGCTCTCCGCGAGGACGTCGGCCGTCACAATGCGGTAGACAAGGTGATCGGCTGGGCCATCACCGACGGCCGAGTACCCCTGTACGACACGATCTTGATCGTCAGCGGCAGGGCGTCGTTCGAACTCGTCCAGAAGGCCGTCATGGCCGGCATTCCGATCCTCGGTGCCGTCTCGGCTCCGTCGTCACTTGCCGTGGAACTGGCAAAGGAGTCGGGACTGACGCTTGCCGGTTTCATCCGCGGCGATTCGATGAACGTCTACTCCCACCCGCACCGAATCGAGGTCGTCGCTACTCCGCGCGCAGCTGAGCCGACAGTCGCACAGCGGAGTTGACCTCGCCGTAACCCTCGTACCCACCCACGCGTTGAACGACCTCGAAGAACAGGTCGGCGCCGACGGTCGGGGTGAACAGGTGGAAGAACTCGCCGTGAGCATCCGCGTCGTAGAGGATTCCCGCGCCGCGCATACGGTCGAGCAGTTCGGCATTGAGACCGAAGCGCGCTTCGAGATCTTCGTAGTAATTCGGCGATATGGGAAGCGGCGCATAACCCCAGTCCGCCATGGTGGCTGCCGCGGCAAAAATATTCTCACACGAGAAGGCAACGTGGCTGACGCCGCCGCGGCGCACGGTGGGCAACCCACTTCGGCTGCCGTCCACCATGTTCAGCGAGATACGCAGAGTGTTTCCCGAACCGTCCTGAACGAGGGTGAGCGCCTGGCTCCGCATGAGTCCCACAGAATCGGTGACATCCAGCCCCTCGTGCGGATGCATCTCGAAGACAGACCGCAGGAGCAGCATGACGGAGTCCCAACTCTCGGCCGGGACGGCAAGGGCAACATGGTCGATGCCCGTGAGCACCGACGCCTCCGCGCGGTTGCGGGCGGCCGAGAGCGGGTAGATATCGAACGCCGATTCCCACGCCGCCGCACTGCCTGGGCCGCGTAGGTCGATCGACGTCGCGTCGGTGACCTTCAGGCGGACGACGTCCGGGACTTCGGCATTCTCGTCCGCCGAACCTGGCAACCGCACCTGTTCGACCGGCACCTCCAACGCGAGTGCTCGCCGGCCCCACACCTCGGGTTCAGTTGCGCGGATACCGATCTGAGTGAGAACCGGCAGGTCGGCCGGGAGACCGGGCGCGCTCCACACCGTCCCAGCCGTCGCGTCGACGGCGATGGTCAGAAGGCCGTGGCGCCACAACTGCAGATCGTGATCACGATGGCGTCCGACCAGGTGAAAGCCCACCGAAGACAGCATCGTGTGAAGCTGATCCTGCTTGGCCGGTCCGGCCGCGACGCGCAGCGAGACGATACCTTCGAGCGGAGTCCGCTCCGGTGCCGTGAACAACTCGGGTCCGTCCCCGACCGACACGGCGGCGGACACCTGCTCCTCCAAGTGGAGCAGCGACCGGTGGGCGTCGACTGCCGTTCGCTGTGTGTCGGCCCGACGAAACACGTCGTTGAAGATTTCGAGTGACCACGGTCCCGTATAGCCGGCGGCGTGGACGTGCCCGGCAAAAGTGCTCAGGTCGAAGCTGCCCTGCCCCGGGAAGTTTCGGTGATGCCGACTCCACTGAAGGATGTCCATCGCCATGAACGGCGCGTCGGCCAACTGCAGGAAAAATATCTTCTCACCGGGGATATCCCGGATTCCAGCGGGATCGTCACCGCGGGACAGGATGTGGAAGCTGTCCAAGCAGGTTCCGAGTGACGGATGATCGACTTCCTCGACGATCTTCCACGCATGCCGGTAAGTATTGACGTGTCCGCCCCAGGCCAGCGCCTCGTACGCCACCTTCTTGCCGCGCTCGGACGCCAGCTCTGCCAGCGCCGAGAATTGTTCGACCAACTGACCGTCGTCATGGCTTGCCGTCGGCAACGGCGAGGAACACACAAGCAGTGTTTCGCAGCCCAGCTCTTCCATGAGCTCGAACTTGCGCTGCGCCCGAACAAGATTCCGGGCGAATTGATCCTCGCTCCGGGAATCGAAATCACGAAACGGTTGATACAGATCCAGGGTCAGCCCCAGATCCGCGGCCCGCGTGCGCAGTTCCTTCGGCGACCACGGAGAGGCGACAAAATCCGGCTCGAACACCTCAAAACCGTCGAAGCCCGCCGCGGCAATCGCAACCAGCTTTTCTTCGAGGGTGCCACTGAGTGACACGGTTGCTATCGACGTTCGAACCGGAGTGCTCATCGTGCTACCGCCGCCTGCTCACCCTGAACAAGGGCGGTCATGTGGGCAAGCATCCGATCACTGTCCGGCTCGATACCGGTGAAGATCCGGAAGGCGTCGACGGCTTGGAAAACGGTCATCCCGCCGCCACTGAGCGTCGGGGCACCGATCAAGCGCGCCTGGCGAAGGAGCTCTGTTTCGAGGGGGCGGTACACGATCTCCGCAACCCACAGGTCCGGGCGCAGAAGATCCGGGGAGAACGCCATACCGGGGTGCGCGGCCATTCCCATCGGGGTGGCATGAATCAACCCGTCGGCGCCGGCGAGTGCATCGGCCAGGTCGTCGGTGTGCTTCGCTACCACGCTCTGAGTGGGAAACTGCACTGCCAACGTCCGCGCAAGTTCCTGCGCCCGAGCAAGACTCGAATCCACCAATGTCAGCACGCGAGCTCCGCGCGTCAGCGCCGCATACGCAACGGCAGCACCCGCGCCGCCTGCACCGAGCTGGACCACCCGGTCCAGCTTCGCGCCGGGGAGTCCCGTGTCGAAGTTACGTCCGAAGCCGGACCAGTCGGTGTTATGACCGATCGCTTTGCCGCCCTCGAAGAGAACCGTATTGACGGCTCCGAGTTTGGCTGCGTCAGGCGACAATTCGTCGAGATGCTCGATCACCAACTGCTTGCAGGGGTGGGTGATGTTGAGGCCGCGGAAGCCGAAACGCTTGGCGTAGGTGAGCAGTTCACCGATATCCGACGGCGCCAGCCCCATCACGTCGAGATCGAGGATGCGGTAGACGTACGGCAGAGACTGCGCCCGTCCCTCCTCCTCGTGCATGATCGGCGTCAGGGACGCACCGATTCCTGTGCCGATAAGGCCACAGAGAATTGTCTCGCTCATCAGTTCTCTTCTCCTCGGACGCACACGAACTCGACTGCGGCGCTGTATCCGTCGATCCCCAGTCCGCAGATGACGGCGTCTGCAATTCCGGACACGTACGAGTGCTGACGGAAGCCTTCACGACTGTGAATGTTACTGATATGGACCTCGACAACGGGAGCTTCCAGCGTGACCAGCGCATCCCGCAAGGCGACCGACGTGTGCGAATAGCCGCCGGGATTGATCACGATGCCGGCAACTCTTCCGCGCGCCTCGTGGATCCAGTCGATGAGCTGACCCTCGTGATTCGATTGCTTTGCCTCGACGACGGCACCGAAGTTTGCGGCCGCGACCTCACAGCGGGCAACTACGTCATCAAGGGTGTCCCGACCGTAGAACTCCGGTTGGCGCTGCCCCAACAGATTGAGATTGGGTCCGTTGAGAACCAGGATCGGTCTTGATACTGCCATCGGGTCACCTCGAAGCTAATGTACGAACTAGTGAGTTAATTTATCGGACACTACTCCTCCGACGCGCACTCGACAAGGAACTCACCCAACTCCGTCGCAGATAGAGTGAGGTCCATGGTCTCCGAGCACTCCGCGAATGCACTGGCATCCAAGCCCGAGAAACGACGTCGAAACAGCGATCTCACCCGAGTGAACATCATCGCCGTCGCGACCGAGGAGTTTGCCGACAAGGGTTTCGCCGGAGCCCGCGTGGACGAGATCGCCACCAAGACTCACACCACAAAACGCATGATCTACTACTACTTCACCGACAAGGAAGGGCTGTACAAGTCGGTTCTGGAACACGCGTACAGCGTAATCCGGGCGCAGGAGCGTGAACTCGATCTCGAGGGCCTTGATCCGACGGCAGCTGTTCGCGCACTTGCAGAACTCACCTTCGATCACCACGAGCAGCACCCGAACTTCATTCGCCTGGTGGCCAACGAGAACATGCTGCGCGGCGAGTACATCGAGAAGTCCGAAGTGCTCAGCGGACTCGGCGCTCCCGCCGCGGACCTGGTGTCACAGATCCTCCTCGACGGCCAGAAGGCCGGCACGTTCCGAGACGACGTCGACGCTCTCGACGTGCACATGCTGATCAGCAGTTTCTGCGTCTTCCGCATCGCCAACCGCTACACATTCAAAGCACTCTTCGACCGCGACCTCATCGCCCCGACGCATCGCGAGCACCTGCGAACCATGCTCGGCGACATGGTCGTCGCTTTCCTGACGGCGCCTACCCCCGCCTGACCGACTACCAACTAATTGACTTCGGAGCACTCGCAACCGGGAGGACACACGTGACCGAGAACAGCGCGCACGGACTTTCACTCGAGGACAAGGCTTCCTTGACCTCGGGATCGGATTTCTGGCACAGCCAGGCTGTCGCCGGAATTCCGTCGATACTGCTGACCGACGGCCCGCACGGCGTTCGCAAACAACCGGAGGGCGGTGACGCACTCGGGCTCGGTCAGAGCATCCCGGCCACGTGTTTCCCGCCGGCCGTCGGACTCGGTTCGTCCTGGAATCTCGACCTCATCCGCCGCGTCGGCGAAGCGCTGGGCGACGAAGCCAAAGCCGAGCAGGTCTCGGTCCTTCTCGGCCCCGGTATCAACATCAAACGATCCCCCTTGTGCGGGCGGAACTTCGAGTACGTCTCCGAGGATCCCTTCGTATCCGGCCGCGTGGCTGCCGCACTGATCATCGGTATTCAGTCCCGCGGCGTCGGTACGTCGCTCAAGCATTTTGCCGCCAACAACCAAGAACACGACCGCATGCGGGTCAGCGCCGATATCGACGAGCGAACCCTGCGGGAGATCTACCTCGCGGGATTCGAGTACGCGGTCACCACGGCAGCGCCCACCACGGTGATGTGCTCGTACAACAAGATCAACGGCGTCTACGCGAGCCAGAACCATTGGCTGCTCACCGAAGTTCTGCGCGAGCAGTGGGGATTCGACGGCCTTGTCGTCTCCGATTGGGGAGCCGTGAACGACCGGGTTGCGGCGATTGCCGCCGGCCTGGATTTGGAGATGCCGCCCTCGGGCACCGACGGACAGATCGTCGACGCCGTACACAGCGGCGACCTCGACGAATCCGTCGTGACCACAGCTGCCGAGCGGGTGGCGACGCTGGTCGACCGTACCGCAGGCGCTCGGATCGAGGGCCACACCTACGACGCTGCGAATCACCATGAACTCGCCCGGACCGCTGCCGCCGAATCCGCGGTCCTCCTCGAAAACGACGGCGAGATCCTCCCCCTGCCCCCGGGAGGGCAGACCGTCGCGGTCATCGGCGAGTTCGCTTGCAGTCCGCGGTACCAGGGCGCCGGCAGTTCACAGGTAGTACCGACCACCCTCGACAATGCGCTGGACGCAATCCTGGCCATCGCGGGTTCCGACCGCGTGACCTTCGCTCCGGGATTCACCTTCGACGGCACCCCGGACAGCGACAAAGTCACCGAAGCCGTCGACGCTGCCCGCAGGTCCGACGTGGCCGTCCTCTTCCTCGGCCTCCCGTCAGCCACCGAATCCGAGGGGTTCGACCGCTCGGACATCGACTTGCCCGCCGACCAGATCGCCCTGCTGAAAGCAGTGCACAGCGCCAATCCGAACACCGTCGTGGTCTTGTCCAACGGTGGCGTCGTCTCGATCAACCCGTGGCGCATGTACGCCGCCGCCATCCTCGAAGGATGGCTTCTCGGCCAGGCAGGCGGGTCGGCGATCGCCGACATCCTGTTCGGTCTCGTCAACCCGTCCGGACACCTCACCGAGACGATTCCCCTTCGGCTGCAAGACAACCCGTCATACCTTCATTTCCCGGGATCTGCGCAACACGTCCGATACGGGGAAGGTTTGTATGTGGGATACCGCTACTACGACTCCGTCGACCACGACGTTGCCTACCCCTTCGGCTTCGGGCGAAGCTACACCACCTTTGCCGTCACCGACACCGCAATCACCGCTGGAGAAAATTCTGCCGAGATCACGGTGACCGTGCTCAACACCGGTGATCGAGCCGGCAGCACGGTTGTCCAGGTATACGTCCACGACGCGGGCTCTGCCGTCGACCGCCCTACCCAAGAGCTGAAGGGCTTTGCCAAAGTCCACCTCGAAGCCGGGCAATCGACAACCACGACGATCACACTCGACCCGCGCGCATTTTCCTACTGGTCCGCCAAGGACCAGGACTGGGCCGTCGAAGCCGGTGACTACGACGTTCGCGTCGGCTTCTCCTCGCGCGACATTGCAACCACGGACAGGATCACCCTGCCGGGAAACATCGGACCTCGCCCGCTGAACGCCATGTCGACCATCGCCGAGTGGTTCGCACATCCGGTCGGAGGCCCAGTTCTCGGCGCCGCGATGGCCGCTGCCGCCACCGAAGATTCCCCGCCGATAGCGCCCGAACTGATGGCCATGGCCGGTTCCATGCCGCTCGGCAAACTCGCGGCCTTCGGCCTCGGCATCACGCAGGAGCAGGTAGCCGAACTGGTTGCGGCCACACAGCGGCCTCAGCCATAGCTCTCTGAACTGGGGTTTCGATAACCAACCGAAACGTAGCTAGATTTTTATGAACTATTTGGTTAATAATCTTGTGTAGTCGGTGTGGCGTCAGTTACATTCTGTGTATCGCTCTCCGCACAAACGTTCAAAGTACGAACAAGTACGCCGAACACCACGTCGCGGATGTAGAGCCCTCCACTTTCGCTTCCACCAGGAGATGAGCATGTCAGCTAGCACGGTCACACCGTCGGGACCTGAGGCAGGGCACTTGCCCACAACAGACACCACCAAGGTCAAACGCGCCGCTACGTCGTCGTTCCTCGGCAGCATGCTCGAGTACTACGACTTCTACATCTACGCATCAGCCGCCGCACTCATCTTCCCGACGGTGTTCTTCCCCGACAGCGGGCACGCGGCACTGCTCTCCCTCGCGACATTCGGAGTTGCCTATATCGCGCGTCCCGTCGGCGCCGTGGTTCTCGGACACTTCGGCGACCGCGTCGGCCGCAAGAAGATCATGCTGCTGACACTCATCATGATGGGCGCAGCCACCTTCTTCATCGGATGCATCCCGAGCGCCGACTCGATCGGAGTGTTCGCGCCGATACTGCTCGTGCTGATGCGCATCGCCCAGGGCATCTCCGCGGCCGGCGAGCAGAGTGGCGCGAGCTCACTCACTCTCGAACACGCACCGGAAGGCCGACGCGCCTTCTTCTGCAGCTGGACGCTCAACGGCACTCAAGCCGGATTCATCCTCGCCAGCCTGGTATTCCTCCCCATCGCGGCGCTGCCCGACGACATTCTCTACACCTGGGGTTGGCGAATCCCGTTCTGGGGCAGCCTGATCGTTCTCATTGCCGCCTACATCATGCGACTCAAGCTCGAAGAGCCCGAAGAGTTCATCGAGCAGCAGGAATCCAAGGCCGTTGCCAAGCTCCCCGTCGCCGACCTGCTTCGCACACACAGCGCAAATCTGGTCCGCGTCATCTGCTGCGCCTTCATCGCCGTCGTGTCGACCATCTTCTCCGTGTTCGGTCTTGCCTTCGCTACCACTGAAGAAGTGGGAATCCCGAAGTCCACGATGCTGTGGGTTGCCATTGCCGCAAACGCTGTCGCACTGATCAGCCAGCCTGCCTGGGCGATATTGTCCGACCGAATCGGCCGTCGACCGCTCTTCGTCGGTGGCGCACTGGGCAGCGCGGTCTTCATCTACGTCTACTTCGGCGCGATCGCCAGCGGCAACGTTCCGCTCATCTTCCTTGCCGCAATCGGCTTGATGTCCGTCTTCTACGCGGCACCCAACGCCATCTGGCCGTCGTTCTACTCCGAGATGTTCAACACCAAGGTCCGCTACTCGGGTATCGCAATCGGAACCCAGGTCGGATTTGCGCTCGCCGGCTTTGCACCCGCCATTGGCAACGCTCTGATGGGCGGCGACAAGACACACTGGATGCCCGTCGCAATTCTGACCTCGGTCGCCTGCGTCATCTGTGCGATCTCAGCCTTCACCGCCAAGGAAACCTTCCGCACCCCGCTCAAGGAACTCGGCAACCCGATCTAGTCGAACACCCCACAAACAACTGTGGCCCGGCATCTCGCGAGAGATGCCGGGCCACAGTTGTTTTGACGTTAAGCCTGTTTTGACGTTAAGCCGTCTTGTCGCGGCGTTCGCCGCGCTCAGGCTTACGCGGGACGATAGTCGGCAGAACGTTGTCGATGACGGTCTCGGCGGTCACCACAACCTTCTCGACGTCGTCGCGACTGGGGATGTCGTACATCACGGGGAGAAGAACTTCTTCCATGATGGCGCGCAGTCCACGGGCACCGGTGCCACGGAGGATGGCCTGATCGGCAATCGCGTCGAGGGCTTCCTCGGTGAACTCGAGTTCCACGCCGTCCATGTCGAACAGTCGACGGTACTGCTTCACCAGAGCGTTCTTGGGCTCGGACAGAATCTGGACGAGCGACGCCTTGTCGAGATTGGTGACCGACGCGATCATCGGCAAACGGCCGATGAACTCGGGAATCAGACCGAACTTGATCAGATCTTCCGGCATGACCTCGGCAAAACGATCGACGGTGTCGAGTTCTGCCTTGGAGCGCACCTCGGCACCAAAGCCGATGCCGCGCTTGCCTACCCGATCGGACACGATGCGTTCGAGGCCGGCAAACGCACCGGCGACGATGAACAGCACATTCGTGGTGTCGATCTGGATGAATTCCTGATGCGGATGCTTACGTCCACCCTGCGGCGGAACGCTGGCCTGCGTGCCTTCGAGAATCTTGAGCAGAGCCTGCTGAACACCCTCACCGGAGACGTCCCGGGTGATCGAGGGGTTCTCGCTCTTGCGAGCGATCTTGTCGACCTCGTCGATGTAGATGATGCCGGTCTCGGCGCGCTTGACGTCGTAATCCGCAGCCTGAATCAGCTTGAGCAGAATGTTCTCGACGTCTTCACCGACGTAACCCGCCTCGGTCAGGGCCGTTGCGTCCGCAATCGCGAACGGAACGTTGAGCATCTTCGCCAAGGTCTGCGCGAGATACGTCTTACCGCAGCCGGTGGGGCCGAGCATCAAGATGTTGGATTTTGCGAGTTCGACGGTTTCGCCGCGGGCATCGCGGCCCTTGTCGCCGGCTTGAATACGCTTGTAGTGGTTGTACACAGCCACTGCGAGCGTCCGCTTGGCGGAGTCCTGACCGATGACGTAGTTCTCGAGGAAATCGCGGATCTCCGCGGGCTTCGGCAGCTCGTCGAGTTTGACCTCACTCGACTCGGCCAGTTCTTCCTCGATGATCTCGTTGCAGAGGTCGATGCACTCGTCGCAGATGTACACCCCGGGTCCTGCAATGAGTTTCTTGACCTGCTTCTGGCTCTTACCGCAGAAAGAACACTTGAGCAGATCCCCGCCGTCGCCGATGCGTGCCATCTCGTGAGGTCCCTACTTCCTTCGTGTACGTGCACTCGCCAGAACGCAGATCCAGAACCAGCCCGTGATGTGACGGTACCCGTTGTTCCGAACCACGGTCGACCTGTTGTCGGCGATTCGTCGACGGATTATCAAGAATATTGTCGGGGAAATAGTTCAGGCATGTCTTCCACCTGGCACTTCCCGACCGATCCGCCTCGCGTCGCGCACCGAATTTCGGTGGTCGACACGAGGCGGAAAACGACTACTTCTGTGCGCTGAGCTTCCGGTACGCCAGAACGTCGTCGATGATGCCGTATTCCTTGGCCTGCTCGGCCGTGAGGATCTTGTCACGATCGGTGTCGACGCGGATCGTCTGCGGATCCTTGCCGGTGTGCAGAGCCAACGTGTTCTCCATGAGACGACGCATACGCTCGATCTCGGCTGCCTGGATCTCCAGATCGGAAACCTGGCCCTGGATACCGCCGGTGGCCGGCTGGTGAATCAGGATGCGCGAGTTGGGGAGCGCAAAACGCTTACCCGGCGTACCGCCGGCGAGCAGAACAGCAGCAGCCGACGCGGCCTGGCCGAGGCAGACGGTGGAGATGTCTGCACGCACGTACTGCATCGTGTCGTAGATCGCCATCAGCGCGGTGAACGAACCACCGGGCGAATTGATGTACATCGTGATGTCGCGGTCCGGATCCTGCGATTCCAGAACCAACAGCTGTGCCATGAGGTCGTTCGCGGACACGTCGTCGACCTGCGAGCCGAGGAAGATGATGCGCTCCTCGAAAAGCTTGTTGTACGGGTCGGACGTCTTGACGCCGTAGCTGGTCTGCTCCGTGAACTGGGGCAGGATGTAGCGCGACTGCGGGCCCGACGGCGCCTGGCCGCCCAGCGAGTTAGCTCCGAAAAGGTTTGTCATCAGTTCTCCAAAGTATGAATTGGGCAGCAATAGGACGGATCAACCGACTCAGTTGCCGGTGCCGCCGGCCTGATTCGCACGAGAGACGACATGGTCGACGAAGCCGTACTCGAGGGCTTCCTTCGCCGTGAACCAACGGTCACGGTCCGAGTCAGCGGTGATCTGCTCGACCGTCTGACCGGTGTGCTGAGCGATAAGCTCGGCCATTTCACGCTTGGTGTGCTTGAACTGTTCGGCCATGATGGCGATGTCGCTGGCGCTACCACCGATACCGGCGGACGGCTGGTGCATCATGATGCGGGCGTGCGGTAGGGCGTAACGCTTGCCCTTGGTGCCTGCGGAGAGCAGGAACTGCCCCATCGACGCGGCGAGACCCATGCCGAACGTCGCGATGTCGCACTCCGCGAACTGCATGGTGTCGAAAATCGCCATACCGGCGGTGACGGATCCACCAGGCGAGTTGATGTAGAGCGAGATGTCTCGCGTCGGGTCCTCGGCCGAGAGAAGCAGGATCTGCGCGCACAGCTTGTTTGCGATGTCGTCGTCGACCTGGGTACCGAGGAAAATAATGCGCTCACGGAGCAAGCGCTCGTATACCGAGTCGCTGAGGTTCAACCCAGCGGTGGCTGAAGTCATGGCGGGACTCTGCAAAGTCTCCAGGTGATTGGAAGTCACGGTACCTGCCTTCTATGTGGATCTTCTTTGCCAAATACGAATTGCTGACACAGACACTAACCAAGTAGGGCGGCACCGGAGTCCCGGTGCCGCCCTACTTCGCTCAAAGCGGAAAACTCATTGCAGCCGATCGCGGTGAAAACACCCGATAACCTGCTTTTTTACTTGTCTTCGCTCTCGGCAGAATCAGACGCCTCTGCGTCCTCGTCAGCCTTGCCGTTACCGAAAAGCTCAGCGGTGTCGACAGCAGCGCCGCTGCTGTCGGTGACGCCGGCAGCCTCGACGACGGCTGCGAGAGCCTTGCCGCGACGGACATCGGCGAACATCGCACCAAGCTGGTTGGCCTGCTGGATCTGCTGGATGAACTGCTCAGGAGCCATGCCGTAACGCTGCGCCTGGAACAGGATGCGCTCGGTGAGCTCGTCCTGGCCGACCGTGACGTCGTTGGCGTCCGCGATGGAGTCGAGCAGGAGCTGCGTCTTGACGGAGCGCTCAGCGGCCTCCAACGTGTCCTTGTCGAACTCTTCGCGGCTGCTGCCCTGCTCTTCGAGAGCCTTGTTCAGAGCCTCTTCGTCGTGATCGAGACCGTGAACGGCGTCGTGCAGCGCAGCGTCGACCTCAGCCTTGACGATGGCCTCGGGCAACGGAACCTCGACCGTCTCGAGCAGCTGCTCGAGAACCTTGTCGCGGATCTGGCCGGCCTGCTCGACCTTGCGGACGCGTCCGACGCGCTCGCGGAGGTCTGCCTTCAGTTCGTCGAGGGTGTCGAACTCGCTGGCGAGCTGAGCGAACTCGTCGTCCTCGTCCGGAAGCTCGCGCTCCTTGACCGTCTGAACGGTCACGGTGACAACGGCTTCCTTGCCTGCGAATTCACCGGCGACCAGAGTCGACGTGAAGTCCTTGGACTCCCCCGCCTTCAGGCCGATGATGGCTTCGTCGAGGCCCTCGATGAGCTGGCCCGAACCGACCTCGTGTGACAGTCCGCTGGCGGTAGCCTCGGCAACGTTCTCGCCGTCGACGGTGGCCGACAGGTCGATGGAGACGAAGTCGCCGTCCTCGACTGCGCGGTCGACGCCCGTGAGGGTGCCGAAACGCTGACGCAGCGAGAGCAGCTGCTCTTCGATGGCCTCATCGGTGATCTCGATCGGATCGACCGTGACGTTGATGGAGCTGAAATCGGGGAGTTCGATCTCGGGGCGCACGTCGACCTCGGCAGCGAATTCGAGGACGTCGCCGTCTTCGAGCTTCGTGACCTCGATCTCGGGCTGGCCGAGTGCCTTGACGCCGGCGCTGGTGACAGCCTCGGAGTAACGCGACGGCAGAGCGTCGTTGATGACCTGCTCGAGCACAGCGGCGCGACCGACGCGTGCCTCGAGGAGGCGGGCCGGGGCCTTGCCCGGACGGAAGCCTGGGAGACGAATCTGCTGCGCGAGGGCCTTGTAGGCCTTGTCGAAATCAGGCTTGAGTTCCGCGAAGGGCACCTCAACGTTGATACGGACTCGCGTCGGGCTGAGCTGCTCGACGGTGCTCTTCACGAAACTTCGCTCCTTCGTCTGGTCTTGCTCATAACTGGCTTACTGCAGGTTTTCGGTCTTGCTCGTGTGGTCTTGCACGACACTCCACTCCTGCGTGTGCAGTAGTGGAGTCTCGTATACGTACTTGTCGGGATGACAGGATTTGAACCTGCGACCCTCCGCTCCCAAAGCGGATGCGCTACCAAGCTGCGCTACATCCCGTTACTCGCAAACATGCTTCTTACGAACACGCTCGCGAAAACAGCCGCGTACTTGCGACTGCGCCAAACCTTATCGCGCTCACTACTCTCTCACGAACCCGCCCACCATTTGTACACGGATAGCCGTAAGCACGTGCAGCCTGCATCCGGCTCGAAACTCCGGCCGCACCGGCGCGACCGACCCTCGACTGCACCCTCGCCGGAGATTCCCCTGGTGAGAAGGCTTTCGACCCCCCGATTATGAAATCCGCACACGCATTGGGTACAGTTTCGAATCGCAGACGACGAACACGGCGATCCCGAGTTCGCGTGTGCACGGGGATGTAGCTCAATGGTAGAGCCTCAGTCTTCCAAACTGATCACGCGGGTTCGATTCCCGTCATCCCCTCCATCGGAGGGAAACTTCCACAAAGATCCGCATCGGCCTCGCCGGTGCGGATTTTTTGTTGCAGCGATCCGTATCCTGGAGTTGTCCGGATCGATACTGCTCGGAGGCCACCCGTGACCACGATTCTTCTCATTCTCGTCGTTCTGGCTGTTGTCGTGTTCCTGGTCATGAAGAGCCAGCAACGCGGTTCCACCCACAGCGCGACACAACTCGACGACGCCAAAGCTGATGCCAGGCAGGCAATCGAGCGTCTCGGTGGCCAGGTGTACAACCTCACCGGCTCCGACGAACCGTCGCGGCAAGCACTCGCCGACGCAGCCGAGCGCTACACAGCGGCGGGCTCGCAGATCGATCAGGCCGCTACCCCGGTTCAAGCGCGTCTCGCGAAACAGACTGCGCTGGAAGGGCTTTACTACATTCGCGCGGCACGAGTCGCCATGGGAATGGATCCGGGTCCTGACGTTCCCACCATCGACGGCCAGAAAGCCGCCGGCGCGGTGACCGAGTCCCGCGAAGTCGAGTTCGAGGGCCGCAAGGTCGCGGCATCACCTACCCCGTCGTCGCGTACCCCCAACTACTACCCCGGCGGTCGCGTCGCCGGCCGGCCCGTTCCGGCCGGTTGGTACTCCGAGCCGTGGTGGAAGCCCGCCCTCGTCGCAGGCGCCTGGGGCCTGGGTTCGATGATGCTGTTCTCGACCATGTTCTCCGGGATGGCCGGAGTTCCTTACGGCGCAGAGGCTTTCGCAGCGGGCGGTGATCCCGACGCAGATCAAGGCGCAGATGCAGGTGATCAAAGCCAAGGCGACGCCGGCGATCAGAGCTACGACCAAGGCGACCAGGGCTACGACTCAGGTGACAGCGGATTCGGCGACAGTGGATTCGGCGACGGCGGCGGGATGGACTTCGGCGGCATGGACTTCTAGACCGCAGGGTCGTCTACACAGCCTGACACACCGGGCACCAGAACAGGTTTCGTGCCTTCATGACGGAATGAAGGACCGGTGACCCGCAGACCCGGCAGGGTGATCCCGCGCGCCGGTAGACGTAGGTGCGCGGACGATCCTTGGCGTAGGCCGGATCGCCGTTGTCGTGTTCGGCCCGCACGACGTGCATTTTTCCGCGTCGCACGCCGACCTTCATGAGTTCGACGAGGTCCGCCCACATGGCAGTCCATTCGTCGTAGCTGACGAGGTTGCCGGGGCGTTCGGGGTTGATGCCGTGACGGAACAGCAATTCGGCGCGGTAGACGTTGCCAACCCCGGCCAGCACTGCCTGATCCATGAGCAGTGCGCCGATTGCCGTCTTGGACTTCGAGATTCGCGCCCACGCCTGCTGCGGGTCCGCGTCGCGGCGCAGTGGATCGGGGCCGAGCCTGGCTTCGATAGCGGCTACTTGCGGCGGCAGCAAGACTTCACAGGCGGTGGGACCACGAAGGTCGGTGCCGAAGCCGGCACCGACCATTCGCATCCGGACCTGCCCCACCGGTTCTTCCATCGGGAGGGCACTGTCGGTGAACTTTCCGTACAAACCGAGGTGTACGTGGACGATCAGACCATTGTCGTATGTGTGCCACAGGTGTTTGCCCCAGGCATCCGACGACGTGAGTACATGCCCGTCCACCAGAGCCGCGTCCGTGGCAAATCGCCCCTGCGGGCTGAGTACGCGCACTGGTGAACCGACAAACTTCTTTGCATGCAACCGTGCCAGTCGATGCAGGGTATGACCTTCTGGCACGGGACTACTTCTCGATCAGGCCTGCGGCAATGCCGGTGCGACGCCGGTCTTCTCGTACTCCGAGAGGATGTCGATGCGGCGCTGGTGACGCTCTTCGCCTGACCACTCGGTGGCAAGGAAGGCGTCGACGATGGCAAGCGATTCCTCGAGGGAATGCATGCGTCCACCGATGCCGATGAGCTGTGCCTTGTTGTGCTCGCGGGCCAGCTTGGCGGTTTCGACGCTCCACGCCAGAGCGCAGCGGGCGCCGGGAACCTTGTTGGCGGCAATCTGCTCACCGTTGCCGCTTCCGCCAAGGACGATGCCCAGGCTTCCCTCGTCGGCGACTACCCGCTTCGCTGCTTCGATGCAGAAAGCCGGGTAGTCGTCCACGGCGTCGTACTCGTGAGCACCACAGTCGATGGCTTCGTGGCCATTGGCTGTGAGGTGTTCGATGATCTCGTTCTTACGTTCGAATCCGGCATGGTCGGCACCCAGGTATACGCGCATGGGGACAATTCTCTCAGGCTCATCCCCCGGCGCGCACCCGGCCCTGGTGCGGTCGAACTCAGTCGAACTGCGGATCCTCGTTGCGCGTGCGCTTGAGTTCGAAGAAGTGCGGGTAGCTCGCCAGCGCAACTGCGCCGTCCCACACTCGTCCTGCGTCCTCGCCGCGCGGGATGCGCGAGAGAACCGGGCCGAAGAAGGCAACGCCGTTGACGTGGATGGTGGGAGTTCCGACGTCGGGGCCAACCGCGTCCATGCCGTGATGATGGCTCTCACGCAGGGCTTCGTCGTACTCGGTCGACTCGGCTGCGTCGGCAAGTTCAGCCGGGAGTCCGACCTCGTCGAGTGAACGCTTGATGACGTCGGCAAAGTCCTTGTTGCCTTCGTTGTGGATCTTGGTTCCCATGGCCGTGTACAGCGGCAGCAGGATGTCGTCGCCCTTCAGCTTCGCAGCGGCGATTGCGACGCGCACGGGTCCCCATGCCTTGGTCATCATCTCGCGGTACTCCTCGGGCAGGTCACGTCCTTCGTTGAGGACGGCCAGGCTCATGACGTGGAATTTCGCGTCGATGTTGCGCACCTGCTGCGCTTCGAGGATCCACCGCGAGGTGATCCAGCACCACGGGCACAGAGGATCGAACCAGAAATCAGCTCGGTCGGCACTCTTGTTCTCGACTGCACTCACGTAAACAACTCCCTATCGGTCACGGTCCTAGCGGGAACGAAAAATTGCGTACCCCGCCATGGCAACAATCATCCCCCACCAATCCTTCCCACATACTCCCGAACCACCTTCTCTCACCAGTAATGTCGAAAGAACACGAGTGCGAAGGAGTGGTTCAACCATGAGCGCAAATCGGAGATTCGTCATCATCGGCGGCGGCTTGGCCGGAGCAAAAACTGCGGAGGCCCTGCGAGAGCGGGACTTCGACGGAGACATCGTCCTTCTGAGCGAAGAGGACCATCTGCCGTACGAGCGTCCACCGCTGTCCAAGGAGTTCTTTGCGGGCAAGAAGACCCTCCCGGAATTCACGGTCCACGACGGTGAATGGTTCCGCGATCAGCACGTGGACCTGCGGCCCGGAACAACCGCAACCGCTTTCGACCCCGTTGCGCACACCGTGACTCTCCCCGACGGTTCCACGCTCTCGTACGACAAACTGGCGCTCGCCACCGGTTCGCGTTCTCGGCGACTCGACATTCCAGGGGCGGACGCCGACGGCGTGCACTACATCCGCACCATCGACCAGGCGTCGTCGCTGCTGAAGGCTCTGTCCGCGGACAAGAAACTGGTTGTGGTGGGTGCCGGCTGGATCGGCCTGGAAATCGCCGCGTCCGCGCGCGGATTCGGTGTCGGGGTGACGATCCTCGAGCATGCGAGTCTTCCCCTCGAAGCAACGCTGGGGCCGGAGATGGGCGAAGTGTTTGCGGCACTGCACCGCGCGAACGGCGTTGACCTACGAACGAGCACCGACGTGAAGTCCATCGCGGTGACAGACGGAGTTGCTTCCGGCGTCACCCTGGCCGACGGCAGCGTAGTTCCCGCCGACGCCGTCCTGATCGCTGTGGGCGCTCTCCCCAACACCGAGTTGGCCACGGCCGCCGGTATCGAGGTCGACGGCGGAGTCCTCGTCGACGCGGGTCTGCAGAGCAGCGACCCAGACGTCGTGGCGATCGGCGATATCGCGGCGGCGACGCACCCGATCCTGAACGCGCGAATCCGGGTGGAGCACTGGGCAAATGCTCTCAACCAACCGGCGACAGCCGCGGACACCATGCTCGGCAAACCGGCCGAGTACGTGCGGATGCCGTATTTCTTCACCGACCAGTACGACCTCGGAATGGAGTACGTCGGGCACGCTCCGCATGGCAGCTACGTCTCCGTGGTCACCCGCGGTGACGTCGACAACCGCGAGTTCCTGGCCTTCTGGCTCGACGGCGACAACAAGGTTCTGGCGGGAATGAACGTCAACATCTGGGATGCCGGTGACGCAATCAAGGAGTTGGTGGCGTCGAGTGCACCGGTGGATCCGAAGCGCCTGGCAGATCCCTCGGTTCCATTGACGGAGGCGTCCGCGATCACGAAGTAGTCCCCGCCGTGATGGGATGGACTCATAAAGATCCACACCATCGACGAGGAGATCTTCGTGGCCGCACCGAACCTGACACGCGAGACGGCAGCCGAACGGTCAGCGCTGCTGACCGTCGACAACTACCTGATCGAACTCGATCTCACCGACGGCAGTGATGCCCCTGGTGAGGAGACGTTCTTCTCCAAGACCACCGTGACCTTCTCGGCCACCGCCGGCTCGAGCAGTTTCATCGACATCATCGCTGCCCGAGTTCATTCCGCAGTGCTCAACGGCACCCCGATCGATATTTCCGACTACGACGAGGCCACCGGAATAGCCTTGACGGACCTCGCCGCGAGCAACGAACTGGTGGTCGAGGCCGACTGTGTGTACTCGCACACCGGAGAAGGTCTGCACCGCTTCGTCGACCCGACGGACAGCGCCGTGTACCTGTACTCGCAGTTCGAGACCGCCGACGCCAAGCGCATGTTCGCGTGTTTCGATCAGCCGGATCTCAAGGCCACGTTCGATGTCCGCGTCACTGTGCCGACCTCGTGGAAGGTCATCTCCAACTCTGCCGTCGTGGAAACCCTTGCCGCCGATCCCGGCAAGCATGTCTTCCGCACAACACCGAAGATGAGCACATACCTCGTTGCGCTCATCGCCGGCCCGTACGCCGTGTGGACCGACAACTACTCCGACGAGCACGGCAACATCCCCCTCGGAATCTTCTGCCGCGCCTCACTTGCCGAGTTCATGGACGAAGAGCGCCTGTTCACCGAAACCAAGCAGGGCTTCGATTTCTACCACCGCAACTTCGGTGTGCCGTATGCCTTCGGGAAGTACGACCAGTTGTTCGTCCCGGAGTTCAACGCAGGCGCGATGGAGAACGCGGGAGCGGTGACGTTCCTGGAGGACTACGTCTTCCGGTCCAAGGTCACTCGCTACTCGTACGAGCGTCGTTCCGAAACCGTGCTTCACGAAATGGCCCACATGTGGTTCGGCGACCTCGTCACCATGACGTGGTGGGACGACCTGTGGCTCAACGAATCCTTTGCGACTTTCGCGTCTGTGCTCTGCCAGACCGAGGCCACCGAGTACAAGAACGCCTGGACAACCTTTGCCAACGTCGAGAAGTCGTGGGCTTACCGTCAGGACCAGTTGCCGTCCACCCACCCCATCGCCGCCGACATCCCGGACCTGGCAGCAGTCGAGGTCAACTTCGACGGAATCACGTATGCCAAGGGCGCCAGCGTTCTCAAGCAATTGGTGGCCTACGTCGGCCTCGATCCCTTCCTCGCGGGACTGCGGGAGTACTTCCGTGAGCACGCATTCGGCAACGCCACCTTCGACGACCTCCTCGGCGCTCTCGAAAAGTCCTCCGGCCGCGACCTTTCCGACTGGGGAACCCAGTGGCTCAAGACCACCGGCCTCAACATCCTTCGCCCCGACTTCGACGTCGACGCAGACGGAAAGTTCACCCGTTTTGCCGTGTTGCAGGACGGCGCAGCTCCCGGTGCCGGTGAGCGACGTGTTCATCGCATCGCGGTCGGCATCTACGACGACGTCGACGGCAAGCTCGTGCGGAGCCGCCGCGTCGAACTCGATCTCGACGCCGCCGAAACCACCGACGTTCCTGAGCTTCTCGGAGTTCATCGCGGTCAATTGATTCTGCTCAACGACGACGACCTGACGTACTGCTCGGTGCGACTCGATCCGCAGTCCCTCTCGACGGCAATCGACCGCGTCGGCGACATCGCCGAATCACTCCCCCGCACTCTGGTCTGGTCCGCAGCGTGGGAGATGACTCGTCAGGCCGAACTCAAGGCCCGCGATTTTGTCGCTCTGGTTCAGCGCGGCATCAGCGCCGAAACCGAGGTCGGTGTGGTTCAACGCCTCCTGCTCCAAGCACAGACCGCCATCGGAAGCTACGCCGATCCGGTCTGGGCCTCGGCCGAAGGCTGGGCGGACTTCGCCAACCGGCTTCTCGAACTTGCCCGCGAAGCCGAGGCCGGTTCCGATCACCAACTCGCATTTGTCAACGCACTCACCGGAGTTGCACTCTCCCCGTGGCACACCGAGGTCCTGAACGAATTGCTCGACGCCGACCCCGCGACCGTCGGCCTCGACGGTCTGGTTGTCGACACCGATCTGCGGTGGCGCATTGTCGGAGCTCTCGCCGCGGCAGGCGAGGTGGATGCCGAGGGGCTGGAGACCCCGTTCATCGACGCCGAGGCCTTGCGCGACCCGACTGCTGCAGGTGCCAGGCAGGCCGCTGCCGCAGCTGCCGGTCGACCGCAAGCTGCGGTGAAGGAGCAGGTGTGGGCAAAGGTGGTCGGCGACGATTCGGTACCCAACATCACGGCGCGGTCCATCATCGGTGGTTTCGCCCGCGAAGGACAGGACGATCTCCTCGAACCGTTTGTCTCGCGCTACTTCGACGACATCGCGGGCGTGTGGGAACGCCGCTCGAGTGAGGTGGCGCAGACCGTCGTCGTCGGTCTGTACCCGTCGTGGTCGGTCAGTGAAGAGTCCGTCGCAGCGGCTGATCGTTTCCTCGAGGGCGACATTCCTCCCGCGCTGCGTCGCCTTGTCGTGGAGGGCCAGGCCGGTGTAGTTCGATCGCTCACCGCCCGAAAGTTCGACGCCAGCTGATACACAAGGCCGGTGCCCGCCTCGAGGAAATCGAGGCGGGCACCGGCCTTACTGCAAGGACTGCGAACTACGGCGCAGAGGAACTACGGCGCAGAGATTGCTGCTGCCATGACACGGATTCCGCTGATCAGTCCGTCGATCAGGTTTCCTTCACTGATGGAGCTCACTGCTGCGGTTGCGCCGAGCTGCGCAACGCGGTCGGTGACCCGATCGGCAACGACGCGGCCACTGCGGACCTCGACGACACGCTGGTTGGGCGATACGGCGATGAGAACCGAACGCTCCGCCTCAGGTGTGGTCGGGAACAGTGCGTCGGCACCGGCGGCCGGGTCTGCGCCCAGGTCGCCGACGTACGCATTGAAACGCACCTTGGTGGAACGGGTGGCCTCGGTCAGCGCGACGTCGAGGGCTACCAGGTCCTTGGTCGTGAACGGAAGGTCGTCAACGAACGGCTCTCCCACACGATGCACGCCGGAGATACGGCCACTGGTCGTGATGACGCTGCCGACGGGCAGGTTTTCGGGCGCTACTGCGACCGCTGTCGAATGATCACCACTTGCCACTTGCGGTTCCTCCAATCAGATCAGCCGAGCCGGCTTCGATCGCGTGTGCGCTGCCGTGGTGACCGCCGCGAACGGTCACTTCGTCGACAGCACTCCACAGGATGGGGGCGTGATCCCACGACTCACCCAGATGGAACGCCGGCGGAACCGGACCCGGCGTCTTCTTCCCGAGGAAGGACGCACCCGCGAAGAAGGCGGTGATCAGGGCCGGGATCCCAACGTATATCAGTACTACCTCGAGAATGCTCACACCAGATAACGTAGCCCAGAACGCCAGGAAGGACAGCGTCAGGGCCACAAATTATCGAGCAATTTGTTCCGGGCAGTTCGAGTCAGGCGGCACCGACACCGAGATACGGCACCCACGACGGGTGCAGTTCCTTGGTTGCGGCCAGCAATCGCCAGTGCGGACCGGAGGGCGGAACCAATTCCGCGCGCAGTGTCCACCCCAGTTCGCTGAGCATCTTGTCGGCTTTGCGGTGGTTGCACGGCGCGCAGCACGCTACACAGTTCTCCCATGAATGCCCGCCGCCGCGACTGCGCGGTACCACGTGATCGATGGTCTCGGCCTTTGCGCCGCAGTACGCACATCGGAAATGGTCACGATGCATCAGTGCCGCGCGGGTCATGGGAATACGGGCGCGGTACGGGACGCGCACATAAGTTCGTAGGCGAATGACCGATGGCACCTGCACCGACCAGTCCGCAGAGTGGACTATGGGTCCGAATTCGTCTTCGTGAACCGTGTCGGCTTTACCGCAGGCCATCAAGACCACGGCCCGTCGTGCCGGCAGGGCCGTCAGCGGTTCGTAGGTGACATTGAGTAGTAGCACTCGGCGTTTGATCCACTCGGGGACCACGTGATCCGTGGCGAACTCGGTGGTCTGACCGAATCCGTCAGGAACAACTTCCAGAACAGCCCCTGACGCGTGCTCATGCCGCGCGTCTGCGCGAGCGATGGCACCACGGCCGCCAGCGGGCTGAAGTTGTCGGTGATTTCGTGCAGCGTGTCGGTTCTTCATACGACCTCCGGGAGACTGCCCCCAAGTTGACCACGGATATTCCGGTTACGCACTCCCATTTCGCACAAAATTGCTCGGATTGCCGGTGAATTTCGGGTGAACGGACCTCCGGTCGACCCGGAAACCGACCACGTCCGCCATCAGGCACAATGGAACACGCCATGAATGACGTACAGCAGACCTTCTACGACGCCGTCGGCGGAGCCGAGACGTTTCACAAGCTCACCGCGCGGTTTTACGAGGAAGTCGCGAAGGACGAGGTTGTTCGCCCGCTGTATCCGGAAGAGGATCTCGGTCCAGCCGAGCGCCGCATGCGGATGTTTCTCGAGCAGTACTGGGGCGGCCCGCACACCTACTCCGACGAGCGCGGACACCCTCGCTTGCGGATGCGGCACAATCCGTTCGTGATCGGCCCGATCGAGCGGGACGCGTGGCTACGCTGCATGCACGTTGCGATCGCGTCCATCGACGAAAAGACCTTGGACGCCGCACATCGCCAACAGTTGATCGATTACATGGAGATGGCTGCAGCGTCCATGGTCAATTCCGCCATCTGAACCACTAGCGTCTGACCATTCGTCCGAGCTTGCGGACAGCCCGAACACCGAACGACACGCTCGGGTGCAGCGGCACGCTCAGAATCGCGTGTTTGCGGACGTAATCCTCGACGTGCCATTCCGACCAACTGCCGGCGCGGAAGAGCGCGGCGTCACCGACAGACAGAGTGCGCTTCTCGACCCCCGCGGACTCGACCGTCACCGATCCTTCGAGGATCTGAACGATCTCGTCGGCGCTGAAGTACCACCGGAACCGCCCTTTGGTGCAGTCCCACACGTGCGTTGTCGTGGTGCCGTCCTTGCTGGCAGACCATTGCGCGGCGCGGGCGACCGGATCCCCGGAAATGATCCAGTCCGCGTTGATCGGATCGTCGTTCAACGGAAGTTGGTCCAGACTCACTGCTTCGATTGCCGACAAACTCATGATTTTCCCCCCTCGAGAAACCGGTAGCGCAAAGATTGCCGACGGCAGAGTCTTCGCTCCTGGAAAGTACACCAAGGTGAGGTAAAGAACCACCAAACAGCCGTGTCCAAGTCGTGCGAGTGCTCGAGGTTTGGCACTATGAGAACTTGTGAGTAGCCCTGCGGATTCGACCGTTACCAACCCGTCCACTCCGCCTTGGTGGAACGAGGCAGTTTTCTACCAGATCTATCCGCGATCTTTTGCCGATTCCAACGGCGACGGCATCGGTGACCTCGGCGGAATCGAGGACAAACTCGGGTACCTGGAACTGCTGGGCGTCGACGCCCTCTGGTTGAGTCCGGTCATGCGCTCGCCGATGGCCGATCACGGGTACGACGTCTCAGACCCGCGTGACATCGATCCCCTGTTCGGCGACATTGCCGCGATGGATTCACTGATCAGAGCCGCACATGAGCGCGATATCAAGATCACGATGGACCTGGTCCCCAACCACACCAGCGACCAGCACGAATGGTTCCAAGCTGCGCTGGACTCCGCACCAGGTTCTCCGGAACGATCCCGCTACATCTTCCGCGACGGCAAGGGCGAGAACGGCACCGAACCACCCAACAACTGGCCAAGCATCTTCGGCGGTCCGGCGTGGACCCGCATCAGCGATGCCGACGGAAAACCGGAGCAGTGGTACCTCCACATCTTCGCGAAGGAACAGCCCGATCTGAACTGGGACAACCCGGAGGTTTTCGAGGATCTGGCCAAGACTCTGCGCTTCTGGCTCAGCCGGGGTATCGACGGATTTCGGATCGATGTCGCCCACGGAATGGCCAAGCCGGAGGGTTTGCCGGACCATGACTGGGATCTCAACGAGCTCATGCGCAACGACGACGACGACCCGCGATTCAACAATCCGGAGGTCCACCAGATCCACCGCGGAATCCGCAAGGTCATGAACGAATTCCCCGAGGCTATGACCGTGGGAGAGATCTGGGTTCGCGACAACGAGCGCTTCGGTGAGTACATCCGTCCGGACGAGCTTCACCTCGGATTCAACTTCCGGTTGGCAGAAACCGAGTTCGCGGCGGAATCCGTGCGGGCAGCGGTGGAGAACTCCCTCGCCGCCGTAGCCGAGGTCGGCGGTGTTCCCACGTGGACGCTCTCCAATCACGATGTCGAACGTGAGGTCACCCGCTACGGCGGCGGCCAGATCGGAACTCTGCGCGCACGGGCGATGGCCTTGGTCGAGCTTGCACTGCCCGGTGCCGCCTTCATCTACAACGGCGCCGAACTCGGACTGCCCAACGTCGATCTTCCCGACGACGCCCTGCGGGATCCGGTGTGGGAACGCTCCGGTCACGCCGAGCGTGGTCGCGACGGATGCCGAGTGCCGTTGCCGTGGGAAGGAGCCGCTCCGCCCTTCGGATTCACCACAGCCTCGAGCACGTGGTTGCCGATGCCACCCGAGTGGTCGACGCTGACGGTCGAGGCTCAACTCGAGGACGTCGATTCGATGCTCTCGCTGTACCGCAGCGCCCTCGAACTGCGTTCGTCCCGACCGGAGATCTCGGGTGCCGATATCGACTGGTACGGGAGCCCTCCCGGGTGCCTGGCGTTTCGTCGACGGGGCGGTCTGATCTGTGCCCTCAACACGTCGGATGTGCCTATTTCCCTGCCCGCCGGCGACGTTATCCTCAGCAGCGCTCCCCTGGTCGACGGTCTGTTGCCCGTCAACACCGCTGCGTGGCTGATCTGAGTCGGACCTCAACTCACCGGGGATCGGTCCTGGCCGTTGTAGCCGCGGCCGTGCTGTTCGGAACCACCGGAACCGCACAGGCCTTGGCCTCGGAAAGCCTCGGATACGACCTCGATCCCCTGGCCGTCGGTTCCGCGCGGGTGGTTCTCGCTGGCCTGATCCTCGCGGTGTTTGCGTACGCGCGCGGCGGCCTCGGGTTCACTCGCTCGACCAGCCGATCCGCGCTCACGGGCGGATTCGGTGTCGCCGCATATCAATTGGGGTTCTTCACCGGAGTGCAGGCAGCGGGAGTTGCGGCAGGCACGATGATCGCACTGGGATCAGGTCCGGCGTTCACCGGCGTACTGCAGTACCTGGTGGACCGCCGCATGCCCGGCCCGCTGTGGTTCCTCTCGACCCTGGTCGCCGTCGCCGGTATGACGCTCATCGTCGCCGGCCAACCCGGCGACGGATCGGCGAACGTACTCGCCGGCGCGGTGCCGGCACTCATCGCCGGACTGGGCTACGCGATCTATACCGTTGCCGGCGCACACATGATCACGGCGGGAGTGTCCACGCAGGGCGCGATGGGTCAGATGTTCGGCATCGGCGGGATCCTCCTACTACCGATCCTGATCTGGCAGTGGCCAGGTGGGCTCGATACCGGCGCCGGGGCAACCGCGGTGGTGTACCTCGTTGTGGTTCCGACCGTGTTGGCCTACCTGCTCTTCGCGGCGGCACTGCGACACCTCAACCCGGCAACCGTCGCAACGCTGACGCTGCTCGAGCCGGTAGTCGCAGCTATTCTCGGCGCAGTGGTTCTCGGCGAGACCATCACCACCGTGGCCATGCTCGGCATGGCCACCGTCGTCGCGGCCCTCGGCTTGTTGACGGCAGGGACACTGCGTAACAGCTAGCTAGCGAGCCACCATCAGCGGAATCGACCCGCCGCGGTGGCGATAGATCGAACCGAAGCGCGCGTCGAGACGAATCCACGATCTACTGGCCCGAACCCGCACCAACTCCGTCTCGTTGATTCGGTTCACATCGACGAATCCCATTGCGGTCAGCGCAAATATCGCCCGCATCGAGATCCCGGCCGTGATGCTCGGCCCACTGACCTCGAGCACCTCTTGATCGAGCAACGAGACGGGCGGTCCCGAACTGCTGCCGTGCTCCTGCGCCAAAGCATTTCCGCGCTGGGCCAATTCGATCAAGACGTGCGCCGGGACATCGTCGAGGTGCTCGAATCCTTCGGCCGGCGGCAGCGCTCCACGCCACGCCGAGTCCATCGAGAATCCCGGATCGATCAGTTCACCGGACGCGTGGGACAGTGCAGCCAACAAGGTATCCCCGGCCGCCGAGGTGTCGTCGGGATTGACGGTACCGACGATAGTGCGCGTCGCCAGGGCGTCGAACCCTGTTGCTGCCCACACACTCACGTGATCCGGGCCGCGTCGACGCATCCTGATGACGGCCGATTCGTCCAACCGCAACGCGTGCCCGATGAAGCCGGCCAAGTTCTTGCGCTCGGCTTCATCGGGCACGGTCAGCATTCGCTCATGCACGCTGCCAACGCTCCAGGTACCCACGCTCGGGACCACTGAGCCGCCGCAGTCGTTGCGTATCGATATCGAACGCCGCGATCTGCGTCGACGCGACGATGGACGGCGCGACCGAGAGTCCCGCCGACTTGGGGCGCACCTCGTATCCGATCGTAAAGTCCACGGCTCGAATCTTTTCCACCCACATCAACACGTCGAGCGGTGAATCGTCGTGCCGCAGCTGCCCCCGATACCGCACATGCAGATCCGCGACAACCGCACCGTCACGCAATGACACCGTCGGACATCCGTCGTGGAACAGCCACGGAATCCGAGCTTCTTCGAGCAGTGTCACCATGCGCGCATGGTTGACGTGTTGGAAGACGTCCATGTCGGACCATCGAACCGCCACGTCGGCATGAAATCCTTCGCTCAACGCCCTACCTCCGATCGGGTGCCCATGCTGCGCACCATGCTGCGAACCTGCCGCGCCGCTACCGAGAGCGTCGCGAGGTCAAGCGTCCCAGACTCGAAGATCTCACCGAGAGCGGCCCTCGCCCGGCTCAGCCTCGACGCGTTGGTCGCTTCCCATTCGTCGATCTTTTCCTGCGGCGATTCTCCCGGCTCACCGCCGACGAGCACTTCCATCGTGAGCTGCCGCAACGAGCTGTACAGATCGTCACGCAACGCCAGCCGGGCCAGTGAATGCCAGCGATCCCCACGCTCGAGTCCGGACACGGCCGTGAGCAGCCAGTCGATTCCGAGATGCGCGTCAAGCGCGTAGTAGAGCTGCGCGACTTCCGCGATGTCGTGCTCGGCGATGTCGGCGATATCCGCGATGTCGAGGAGGCAGTACACGTCCAGGAGCCGGAAGACTTCGAGCGCCAGAGCTTCGGGGGCCCCACGGTCGATGACTGATTGGGCCCGGGAAAGCAGATCCGTCAATTGATGGCCGGCAAGCAAATCGGGAACAAGGGGCGCCGTCGACCGGTAGGCCGCGGAGTAGCGAGACACTTCTGCCCCCACCGCGATGGGCTGTGGCCGATTGGCGAGAAACCACCGCGAGGCTCGGTCGAGGAGTCTGCACGTTTCCACGATCAGATCGTTCTCGAGATCAGCTGCGAGTCCGGCCGAACGAATCCGCCCCCACACGTCGTCGAGCGCAAACACCTCACGGACGGCTGCGTACGCCCGAATCGAATCCGTACTGCTGGCGCCGGTTTCCTCCGCAAGCCGGTACGCGTAGGTGATTCCGCCGTTGTCGATGACCTCGTTGACCAGCATGGTTGCCACGATCTGTCGGCGCAGTGGGTGGTCCTTGATCTGTGCGGCAAACCGATCGCGCACCGCACTCGGGAAATATCCGGGAATCTGTTGCGCGAAGTACTCGTTGTCCGGCAACTCCGTGGCGAGCAGATCGTCCTTGAGCGCGAGCTTCACATGCGCGGTGAGAGTCGCCAATTCCGGTGACGTCAAACCGGATCCGATAGCCAGGCGCCGATCGATTTCCTTGTTGGTCGGTAGCGCCTCCAGTGCGCGATCGAGTCCGCGTGTAGCGCTCAGATCGCTGATCTGCCGCCTGTGGACGGCAAGCATTTGCGGGGCCGTGACCCGCGAAATACCCAGCAGAGCATTCTGGGCGATGTTGTCCGCCAGAACGAGGCGCGCAACATCGTCGGTCATCAAGGCCAACAACGGGTTCCGCTCATCTGCGGGTAACGCACCCGACCGAACCAACGTGTCGAGCAGGATCTTGATATTGACCTCGTGGTCGGAGCAGTCCACCCCCGCCGAGTTGTCGATCGCGTCGGTATTGATGTGTCCACCGTTGGCACTGAACTCGATTCGCCCCAGCGCCGTCACACCGAGATTGCCGCCCTCGCCGACCACCTTGACCCGTAGGTCAGCGCCGTCGACACGGACCGCATCGTTGCTCTTGTCGCCGACCTGCGCGTTGGTTTCGGCCGACGCCTTGATATAGGTACCGATGCCGCCGTTCCACAGCAGATCTACCGGTGCGGACAGGATCGCGCGCATCAATTCGGGCGGCGAGAGTTTGGTGACTCCCTCGTCCAACCCCAGGGCAACGCGCACACTTTCGGCGATGGGGACGGACTTGACGGTACGGTCCCACACACCGCCGCCGTCACTGATCAGGCTGGCGTCGTAATCCGCCCACGACGATCGCGGAAGTTCGAAGAGTCGGCCACGCTCGACAAATGATCGCGCGGCATCCGGGTTGGGGTCGAGGAAGATGTGCCGGTGATCGAATGCCCCGACCAGTCGGATGTGACGGCTCAGCAACATACCGTTGCCGAATACGTCGCCGCTCATGTCCCCGACTCCGACTACGGTGAAGTCATCGGACTGCGTGTCGACACCGATTTCCCGGAAGTGCCGCTTGACGCTTTCCCACGCGCCGCGAGCGGTGATCCCCATTCCCTTGTGGTCGTATCCCACCGAACCACCCGAGGCAAATGCGTCGCCGAGCCAGAAGTTGTACTGCGCAGCAACGGAATTCGCCAGGTCCGAGAATGATGCCGTCCCCTTGTCCGCGGCGACGACAAGGTATCGATCCTCGTCGTCGAGTCGCACGACCCGATCCGGCGTCACCACTTCCCCGGTCTCAGGATGAACGTTGTCCGTGATGTCGAGCAGACCCGAGATGAAAGTCCGGTAGCAGGCTTTGCCGGATTCGAGTGTGGCACTGCGATCGGTTGCCGGATCTCCGGTCGGGACCGGCGGGTTCTTCACGACAAATCCGCCCTTGGCACCAACGGGGACGATGACCGCGTTCTTGACCGCCTGCGCCTTCACGAGGCCAAGCACTTCGGTCCGGAAATCTTCCCGACGGTCCGACCACCGCAGACCACCACGAGCCACCGCACCGAACCGCAGGTGCACTCCCTCGACCTCCGGCGAGTACACAAAGATCTCGAAAGCCGGCCTGGGCTTGGGCAATTCACTGATCCGAGAAGGATCAAGCTTGATCGACAGATACCCGCGCGAGCGCCCATCCGTATCCAGGACATAGAAGTTGGTGCGCAGGGTTGCCTTCACCAGCGAGAACATTCCCCGCAGGATGCGGTCGGCATCGAGGCTGAGAACTTCGTCGATCGAGGCTCGCAGTTGCGCCTCCAACTCCTCGATACGCTTCCCACCAGTCAAGTTCGGATCGAACTTCGCTTCGAAAAGTTCCACCAGAGCCGCCGCAGTCCGCGGGTGCGACAGTGCGATCCCCTCGATATGAAACTGACTGTACGGAAAAGTGGCCTGCCGCAGGTATTTTGCGTAAGCCCGCAAGATGACTGCCTGCCGCCACGTCAATCCTGCCCGCAGTACCAGTTCGTTGAACCGGTCAGCCTCGGCGCGCCCGAACCACACGGCACCGAACGCCGCAGTGAACCGCTTCTGCACCTCGGTCAGCGCTACCGTGCTGGTTTCGAGTGGTACTTGGGTGTCGAGGTCCGGCTGCACGGATGCCCGCAATTCCGCCGGTACAGACAGCCCGAAATCGTAGATCCAGCACTTCACCCCGTCGAGTCGCTGGACCACGTGTGGCCGTTCGTCGAGCACCTCGACACCGAGCGACTGCAGTACCGGGAGAACCTGGCTCAGCGAAATGGCGTCGCCGCCGACAAACAGCGTGAACCGCCACTGACCTGGTTCGGAATCCTCACCGCGATAGAGCAACACGTCGATCGAACCAGGAGCCAACGCTTTGAGCCGAGAGATATCGGACAACGCGCGAGAGGGCTCGAAGTCCTCCTTGTATCCGTCGGGAAGAACCCGGATGTACCGCTGCACCAATTCCAGATCGAGGTCGGAGCGCTCACGGACGAGATCGGTGATGCGGTCGTCCCAACTACGACTGACCTCGGTCAGCAGCGCCTGTACTCGTTCACGGTTTTCCTCGGACACATCGAGCCGAATCGGTTCGCTGCCAGGCTCACGCCGGATCGTCACATGCAGCAAAGCAAGGTCGTTCTCACTCACCCTGGCTGTGTAATCCACTGTGCCTGGACCGAATTCACTCCAGAGCGTGTGCTGCATCGCCAACCGGACACGCGTTGTGTAGCGGTCGCGTGGCAGGTACACCAGGCAGGAGACAAACCGACCGAACGTGTCTTCGCGAACGAACAGCCGCACCTGGCGACGCAGGCCGATGCTGTGCACCGCGTGAACAGTCTCGAACAAGGTGTCGGTGTCGCTGGAAAACAACTCCGTGCGGGGGAAGGACTGAATGACCTCGAGCATCGCCTGGCCGGAATACGAATCGAGGTCGACACCGGCGCGGCTGATCACCTCGCGCACCCGGCGCTCGATCAGCGGAATGGCAAGAACGTTTTCGTGGAGGGCCACCACGGTGAAGACGCCGAGGAACCTGTGCTCCCCCACGATGTTTCCGTCGTCGTCGAGTATCGACACCCCGACGAAGTAGGGATACACGGCGCGGTGAACGGTGGCGGGGAACGACCCCTGGGTCAGGACGAGCAGCGGCCGATCCGGGAGATCGGCAACCGGCGGCAAGCTCATCGGACCGTCGGTGACGGCGTCGGATCGCAGTACGCCGAGTCCACTTCCGTCCACCGTGCGGGAGCCGTCTGCAGTGCCGACGAACCGTCGATAGCCGAGCACGGCGTAGTTGCCGGCAGCCATCCACCGCAGGAGGCCTGCCGTGTCGGAGAATTCTTCCGACGAGACGCGGCCGGTAGCCGAGGCTGCCGACGCCTCGAGTTCGTCGGCGATACTCAATTGCAGGGCAGTCATGGACGGGGTGTCGTCGGCGACGACGCGAACATCGG
The DNA here is from genome assembly GCF_002300185.1 of Rhodococcus sp. ACPA4. NCBI lineage: Bacteria > Bacillati > Actinomycetota > Actinomycetes > Mycobacteriales > Nocardiaceae > Rhodococcus > Rhodococcus sp. ACPA4. The sequence goes on along the minus strand of NZ_NSDY01000001.1, from coordinate 80,718 downwards.
CCAACACCTTGCCCAGGTGTTCTTCGATGGCGTCGAGTTCGAAATCCTGCGCTGCCGCGTCCAACTGCACGTGCATCCAGGATTCCTGGATACCGGTGTCTCCCAAAGACTTCAAATTGCCCGAATTGTCCCGATCCGCTCGAAGGATCGGATGGGCGTACTGACTGATACCCACACCTAGGCGATTGAGCAGCGCGGTGATGGATTCGACCAACAGCGACATGTCGTCGTTGACGATCTGGATCGCCGCACCCAACTTCGCCGGATCCCAGGGACGATAGACTCGCCACACCGCCGTGCCCGGCACCCGAGTGCGCCCGAGTTCGAGATGCGCTTTCAGTACGCGATTGGATCGGCCGTTGATCACATCGCCGCTGTCACCCTCGTCGATATGTGTGAAAAAAGCCTCGCGAAGGCGCGTGAGTAACGTCGCTTCGTCGAGGCTTTCGGAATTGTGTGGTGCTCGGTCGGTCATTCCTGGCTCACATCCTGTGGGTTCTGATCACCGCGGCCAATCTCATGCTCGAGACTAGCCGCGGTGACCGCTACCTAGGGTGAACTACGCCGGAACAAGCGCTGCTTCCAGCACCAAACGCTCGCTGTCCGCGAGGGGTCTGGACTTTTCGGACACAGTGTCGAATCCGACCATCAATGCGTCACCGGATGCGCACTCCGCACCGGTGTTGTCGCGGACGACGTGCCGGACCGTGAACGAGGAAGTCCCGACATGAGTCGTGAAGATCTCGACATTCAAAGGACCCGAACGATCCGTTACCGGCTTGAGGAACTCGATGGACATCTTCCGGACAACGACGTATCCCGGACGGCCACCATGGGCGGCAAGCTTCGACGTCAGGAACTGAATGCGAGCTTCCTGCATGTACTCGGCATACCTGGTGTTGTTGACGTGGCCCAACCGGTCGGAATCACCCCACCGAACCTGAACCTCACACGTGAATACGTCCGACACCGATCAGTCCCTCGTGAGCTTGCGGTGCGTGACGCGGTGCGGACGCGCGGCGTCGGGGCCGAGACGCTCGACCTTGTTCGCCTCGTAGCCTTCGAAGTTGCCTTCGTACCAGTACCACGCAGCTTCGTTGTCGCCGAAGCCGCCTTCCCACGCGAGGATGTGAGTACACGTGCGGTCCAGGAACCAGCGATCGTGCGAGATCACGACGGCGCAGCCGGGGAACTCTTCGAGAGCGTTCTCCAGCGAACCGAGGGTTTCGACGTCGAGGTCGTTGGTGGGCTCATCGAGCAGGATCAGGTTGCCGCCCTGCTTGAGCGTCATCGCCAGGTTGAGGCGGTTGCGCTCACCACCGGAGAGAACTCCGGCCGGCTTCTGCTGATCGTGGCCCTTGAATCCGAACGAGCTGATGTACGCACGCGACGGGAATTCGGTCTGACCGACAACGATGAAATCGAGCCCGTCGGACACGGTCTCCCAGACCGTCTTCTTCGGGTCGATGCCGGATCGGTTCTGGTCGACGTAGCTCAGCTTGACCGTCTGACCGATCTTGACCTCACCGGCGTCTGGCTCTTCGAGGCCGACGATGGTCTTGAACAGCGTCGTCTTACCGACACCGTTGGGGCCGATGACGCCGACGATGCCGTTGCGCGGCAGGGTGAACGAAAGGTCCTTGATCAGGACACGGCCGTCGAAGCCCTTGTCGAGGTTCTTGACCTCGACGACGACGTCACCGAGACGCGGCGGTGCCGGGATCTGGATCTCGTCGAAGTCGAGCTTGCGGGTCTTCTCGGCCTCGTTCGCCATTTCCTCGTAGCGATCGAGACGAGCCTTGTTCTTGGCCTGACGAGCCTTGGCACCGGAACGAACCCACGCGAGTTCGTCCTTGAGGCGCTTCTGCAGCTTTTGGTCCTTCTTGCCGGCAACCTCGAGGCGTGCGGCCTTCTGCTCCAGGTAGGTGGAGTAGTTGCCCTCGTACGGGTAGAGGCGACCGCGGTCGACCTCACAGATCCACTGCGCCACGTGATCGAGGAAGTAGCGATCGTGGGTGACGGCGAGGATAGCGCCGGGGTATGCAGCGAGGTGCTGCTCCAACCACAGAACCGACTCGGCGTCGAGGTGGTTGGTGGGCTCATCGAGGAGCAGGAGGTCGGGCTTGCTCAGCAACAGCTTGCACAGCGCGACGCGACGCTTCTCACCACCGGAGAGGTGGGTGACCATATCTTCCGGCGGCGGGCAACGAAGCGCGTCCATGGCCTGCTCGAGCTGGGAGTCGATCTCCCAGGCGTCAGCATGGTCGAGCTTCTCCTGAAGCTCACCCATCTCTTCCATGAGCTCGTCGGAGTAGTCCGTAGCCATGAGCTCGGCGATCTCGTTGTATCGCTTGAGCTGAACCATGGTCTCGCCGAGGCCTTCTTCGACGTTCTCGCGAACGGTCTTGGTCTCGTCGAGCTGCGGCTCCTGCATGAGGATGCCGACGGATGCGCCGGGGGCGAGGAAGGCCTCGCCGTTGCCCGGCTGATCCAGCCCGGCCATGATCTTGAGGATGCTGGACTTACCAGCGCCATTTGGTCCGACGACACCGATCTTCGCGCCGGGGTAAAAGCTCATCGTGACGTCATCGAGGATGACCTTGTCACCGTGCGCCTTGCGCACCTTCTTCATCGTGTAAATGAACTCAGCCATGACCGCCAGCCTATCGGTGTTTGTCGCATTACCCACATTGCGTCGACGGGTTCACACGCTCTGCAGTTCGGTCGGCAGTTCCAAGGCTTCGCTGGAAGAAGCTGCGAGAAGCTGCGCGTACCGTCCGCCTTGTTGCACCAGTTGGTCGTGTGTGCCCTTCTCGACGACAACACCCTGATCCAGAACAGCGATCAGATCCGCGTCACGGACCGTGGAAAGCCTGTGCGCCACAACCAAAGTGGTGCGTCCGACCATCAGTTCGTCGAGTGCGTCCTGCAGCGCGCGCTCGGTGCGGTTGTCCAACGCACTCGTCGCTTCGTCGAGAACGAGAATCGGCGGATTCCGCAGGACTGTCCGTGCGATGGCGATGCGTTGCTTCTCACCTCCGGAGAAGCGGTAACCGCGCTCACCCACCATGGTGTCGTAACCGTCATCCAGGCCGGAGATGAACTCGTGAATCTGGGCGATCCGCGCAGCTTGCTCGATCTCCTCATCGGTTGCATCCGGCTTTGCGAACCGCAGATTCTCGCGAATCGTCGTGTGGAACAAGTATGTCTCCTGAGACACCACACCCACCAGGTCGGACACCGTCGCCAGATCGAGGTCCCGCAGATCGACGTCGTCGATCCTGACCGATCCTGCCGTCGGGTCGTACAGCCGCGCGGCCAGGTAACCAAGGGTGGTCTTGCCAGAACCGGTGGAGCCGACAAGCGCCAGTGTTCCGCCGGCCGGGACTGTGAGGTCGATGTTGTCGAGAGTCTTGCGCTCTGTTCCCGGATATGAGAAGTCGACACGATCGAATCGCAGTTCGCCCGACAGTGCCGATACGTCGAACTCCTTCGACTCTTCCGGATCAGCGATGTCGATCGGCAGGTCCAGGTACTCGAACACGCGACTGAACAATGCCATGGAACTCTGCACCTCGACGCCCGTGTTGAGCAGCATCATGGTGGGCCGGAACAACTGAGTCTGCAAGGTCGTGAACGCGACCAGCGTGCCGACGGTGATGGTGTTGCCGTGGTCGAGCGTGAATCCCGCAAACCAGTAGACCAGTGCCGGCATGGCCGCAAACGTGATCGACATCGACGCCATGCGCCACTTACCGGCCATCATCGCTCGGAGTTCGACGTCGGCGACCTCGGCCGAGCGTTCGGCGAAGCGGTCGGTCAACGCGGACTTCGCACCGGTTGTCTTTCCCAGCAGAATGCCGCTGACCGAGAGTGATTCCTCAACTTGAACGGACAGATCGCTGAGCAACTTCTGCCGCTTGCCTGAGATCTTGCGGCGCTCGTTACCGATCTTGCGGGCGATCCGAATGAACACCGGCAGGATCGCCAGCGAGAAGATCGCCAGTCGCCAGTCGAGCAGGAAGAGCGCAACTATCGTCGCTGCAACGGTGGTCGCGTTCTGCGCAATCGACGTGGCTGTGTTGGTGACAACCGATTGCATTCCGCCGATATCGTTGGCGATACGTGACTGCACCTCACCGGTCCTGGTTCTCGCGAAGAACCCCAGCGACTGATTCTGCAGGTGCGTGTACACCCGGACACGCAGTTGGTGCATCAGTTTCTGGCCGATGCTGTTGGACATCCACGTCTGCACAACACCGAGGCAACTGGTGATCACGGCAATCGCGATCATGCCGATTGCCAGGATGCTGACCAGTCCGAGGTCCTTGTCCGGGATTGCCTTGTCGAGCATTTCGCGCAGGAGCAGTGGGCTACCCAAGGCCACAATGGCGCTGAGCGTGATGACCGCCGTGACGATGGCGATCTGTGTCCGATACGGCGTGAACAGCTCGAGGACACGTCGTGGTGATACGGGGTCCGCCGGAGTGGTCTCGACAGCGGAATTTTCGAAATCTCTGATGTGATCTGGTTTCACGTTTACCTCCTGGAGGCTTTCTCACCTTAATTTCATATTGATGAGGTTACCTCACTATGAGGCTGACACCAACAACGCTAGACTGACGCCATGCATTCCCGAGAGCGCGAACTCACCGATGTCGTGTTGTCCGTGGCGCGAACCATTCGACGACGCCAGGTCGCGGCCCTCGAGCCATTTGGCCTCTCCCCGTCACAGAGTCGTGCTCTGAGAGTGCTCACCCGAGTAGGCGAACCGGTCCGATTGGGCTTTCTCGCGGAAAAGCTGCGCATCGTTCCCCGCTCCGCCACGGATGTCGTGGATTCCCTCGAAGCGGCGGGATGGGTCAAGCGCACTCCCGACCCCCATGACCGACGAGCAGTGCTCCTCGAGCTCACCGATGCCGGTGCCGCCCTCGCGGCCGAGGTCGCACAGGCTCAACGCCGAGAATCCGCAGATATCTTCGACGACCTCGACAAATCCGAACGAGCTGTTCTCACCGAATTGCTCGAGCGAGTAGACGCGGGGCACGACCACGGCCGCCCCCGCGACTGCCCGAAAACTCGCGCCTAAACCTAAGCCGCCGCAGTCTCTGTCTCTGTCGGTTCGTCCCCTGACACAGGTTTGCTGTGCCGCTCGATTTTTGCGATGCACCGGGCAAGATCGGGCCCCACTGCAGTTGCTCTCATCTCCAGATCGGAGCGAGCAATCCCCTCCTTCGTGGTGTATTCGTTGGTGCGCAACTCCCCCGTCGCCATCACCGGATCACCCTTCATGATGGATGCGCCGACGCCGGTCACCAGCCGCCGCCAACACGTGACCGTGAGGTAGAGCGTCGCGCCGTCGGTCCATTCCCCGGTCACCGCATCCTTGCGTCGTGCGTTGCTGGCCATCCGAAAGCTCAGCACCTCTTCGCCATTGGTGGTTTGCCGCTTCACCGGATTGGTGATGACGGTGCCGACAACCGTTGCAGATGTCTCGTACATGTTTGATCCCCCTTGAATCTCTTAGCCCACTGAATCCCACCTGAAAGATTCTGAATCGAAAACAGGATTGCCGTCACAATCAAAATGAACCTGGGGATGAACACAGTGCCTGTGGAAAAACAGCACTGCCCGGACCAGTTGGTCCGGGCAGTGTCGGTGTGTGGTGCTAGGTGTTACGGCCGCCATTGACCCCGAGGATCTGCCCGGTGATGTAGCTGGCGTCGTCCGAGATCAGGAAGGCACAGGCCGCCGCGATGTCTTCGGGCTTGCCGACCCGACGGACCGGCGTCGTCAAGATATGGTCATCGACGCTTCCACCGAGTCGATTGAGTTCCTCGTCGCGTCGCAGCAACGGAGTGTCGACGAATCCGGGTGGCACTGCGTTCACCGTGATACCCAATGGACCGAATTCGAGGGCCAAAGATTTTGTCAGCCCGTTGACCGCGGACTTCGCCGCAACGTAGTGCGCCATGTATGGCTGACCCGAATGTGCACTGGAAGAAGAGATATTGACGATCCGGCCCCACTTTCCCGCGATCATGTCGGGCAGCGCCGCCTGGGTGCAGTGATAGGTCCCGTTCAAGCTGACTCCGATGACCTTCTGCCATTCGTCGAAGTCGATGTCGACAAAGCGGCCGTTTCCGACGATGCCTGCCGCATTGACGAGAACAGTGATCGGACCGAGCCGTTCGCGAATCGCGGCCATTGCCGCATCGACCTGCTCGCGACTGGTGACGTCTGCGGTGTGGGCATTCTCGGAGTCGCTTGGCGTCCAATCGATGGTGGCAACCTGATAGCCGTCGGAGTCCAGACGCCGAGCGATGGCCTGACCTATTCCCGAAGCCCCTCCGGTAATGACAGCAGTCTTTGTCATCAGGGCACCGGCTCGAAGATCGCATCCATGGTTGATGCGCCGGTATCCGGCACCCTCGGTTGCGACCAGGCCTCGATGGGAAACGACACGTTGATCAGCGAATAACACAGTTGCAGTAGCCGATAGGCGTCGTCAGGCAAAGCATCGAGCGGGAACTCGTCGAGATAACTCCCCGCGTCCAACAAACGAGGCAAGGCTGCGTCGTAGAACTTCTGCAGTTCGGTCATGTTGCTGGACAAGCGCTTTGCATAGCGCTCAGCTTCGGTGGGCAGTGCCCACTCCGCGAAAGGTTCGAGATCCGCGAAGGCAACGGGCAAAGTGTTGGGCATCTGTTTTCTCCTGATTCCGTTTACTCCGTGGCGAGTTACGTACGTAGCAAAATCTCGTCGACAAACCGCTGCGAGGCGGTGTGCAGGTGACGGACCAGCACTTCCTGATCGCACAGTAGAAAATGCGATACAGCCCTCGACTCGAGCATTGTCTGCGTAGCTTCGAGCGTGTTGCAGTCCTGGAGACCGAACTCCTTGAAGGTGACCGCAGCCATTTCCTGCCGCATACGCTCGGTGGCGTTCTTCGGTGGCGGCATGTACAGCGTGCCTTCAAAGGTGTGCTCGTTGTAGGCGGTTGGCCAGTAGTGGTAGGTGAGGTACCACCCGGGTTCCCACACCACGATCATGAAATTCGGGAACAGGACGTAGGAGTCGAGACCCCAGGATTTATGCTTCGTCGGATTGAGTCCGGTTGGCAGCGTGGCAAGTTCGGGGAAATCGGGTTTGTCCCATGGACCGAAGTTGCCACTACGCAACAGTCGCTCCGTCGGTTTCACCATCATCGGATCCTTCGGCGGAGCCATGCCTCCCCACGACGACACCATTCCGTGTGGTCCGTCGATGTCGTACGCGAGCGCCTCGAAACCGTAGCTCTTGAGCTTGTTGGACTCGTCGGACACGTACTGCTTCGAATGAAGGATCGGCGCGTGATAGAACTCGGCGAATGCGTCGATATAGAGCTTCCAGTTGCTGCGCACGTGCGCCTGATACTTGTAGACCTGAGTCATCCGGCCGAACGGATAGCCCGTCATGCCGGCAGCGAACTTTCCGAGGTAGTCATCCAGCGAAATCGTGTTTGTATCATCGAAATTGACGAATACGAACCCTTCCCACACATCGACCTGCAGCGGAACCAAGCCGTTCCCGGCACTCGACCAGGCAGTCACGGACTCGTCGGCGCCGCGAGTAACGACTACTGAGGCGCGGACTGCGTCGATCACCCGGATGAAGTAACTTCCGGGAACAGGCGCCTGCTCGACTCGACCTACGTTGAGCCAGGTGTGGCCGAAGACGGCTTCGCGCTCGACTTCGAAATACTCGGGGCTGATCGAATCCTCGAACGTAATCGGCCCGGTATCCAAGCCGAAATGCTCAGTCCAACTTCCCTCGGGCGGCTTCGGAAAATGCGGCATCTGTGCGTCCCTTTCCAATCCCAACAACATGACCGACGGTCAACTTACGGGTTCCTGTAACATATGGACCGCCGGTCAACTTGTCAATCAAAGGCGTGCTCATGGGTCAGGAATTGAAACGGGAGCGCAGCGATGCAGCTCGAAATCGTCGAGCGATTCTCGACGTAACAGAGTCACTACTCGCGCAGTTCGGGGCCGAACACGTCTCCATCGACCAGATAGCCACAGCGGCAGGGGTCGGCAAGGGCACGATCTTCCATCGATTCGGAAGTCGTGCGGGATTGATGCGAGCGCTGGTTCTCGAGCGCGCTCAGATTCTGCGCGACGCGGTCAACGAAGGCGACCCGCCACTGGGACCAGGTGCACCCGCGTCCGACAGATTGCTTGCTTTTTTCGACGCTATGTTCCGGCTGATCGTCGACAACGTCGAACTGATGATTGCGTACGACAACGCCACCACCGATTCACAAGCCGAAGAAATCAATGCCTTCTGGCATCGTCACATCACCGAGTTGCTCAAAGTGGCCACACCGGATGTCGACGCCGTGGTGATGTCCAGAGTGCTACTGAGCGTTCTCAATCCCGACGTCGTCCTTCACCACATCCGAACGCGACAAACCGAGCGCCTCGCCGCTTCGGTTCACGGCCTCGTCGCAGCCGTGGTCGCGCAATCCTGAGGGATCAGCGCGGGCCCCAGCCCTCACGGTCGCGCCTGGCAAGTTCGGCAAACATCGCATTGTGCGCGGCCAGGTCTGCGTCGTGATCACGTTCGGCTGCGCGGTCCGTTCGCACGGCCGTTTTCCGGTCGGAGCGTGACCACTGCACCAGCAGGGCGAGCATGACCACCATCAGCGGGATCTCACCCGTAGCCCAGGCGATACTGCCGCCCAACTTCTGATCACCCAGAAGATCGTCGTTCCATCCCAAGCCAAGTGAGCGGAAGAACTCGCCGCCCATGATCGTGGTGGTGCTCATCAAGGCGATACCGAAGAACGCGTGGAACGGGAGCGAGCCGAAGACCATGGCCAGTTTGGTCACGGGTTGGAGTTGGCGCGGCGACGGGTCGACTCCGATCGCCACCCAGTAGAAGAGATAGCCGCTGAGAATGAAGTGCAGGTTCATCAGCAGGTGCGCGCTGTGGGAATCGACCGTGGCTCCGTAAATACCGCCGAGGTAGAGCACGTAGAAGCCGCCGACAAAGAGAACCGCAGCAACAATCGGGTGAGTGATGAATCGCGAGAACGGACTGTGCAGGGCAACGAGAATCCACTCACGAATGCCGGGTACACCGTCCTTGCCCGCGGGTTCGAGAGCGCGCAACGCCAACGTGATGGGCGCGCCCAAAACCAGCAGAACGGGCGCCAGCATCGACAGCGCCATGTGTCCGGCCATGTGAACGCTGAACACCGCGGTCGCGTATTTGCCCACGCCCGACGAGGTCGCGATCAGCAGGACCGCGCATCCGATCATCCAGGAGATGGTTCGGCCGACGGGCCAGGAATCGCCACGCTTCGACAGCTTGCGCAGGCCGAGGAAATACAGAACCGCAGCGACGATCGCGGCTGTGCCGAACATCAAATCGAAACGCCACTCGGTTACGAATGCCATGAACGACGGCGGGTCCGGCAGGTTGTAGCCGAGTTCGACCTCGGGAATGGTCGGGATGCTCGTCGGCGGAGGCGGCGGTGTGCGGCCGAGGCCGATTGCCAGCCCGATGGTGGCAGCAAAGATGATGCCTTCGCCGCCGGCAAAACGGATCAGCGCCGAGCGGGAGTTCGGGTTCTCGGCGAGCGCAGGCAACGCGCGACTGCGCTGCAACCACCCGAAGAATCCGAGGACGATCAACGCAACGATCTTCGCGACGATCAGGCGACCGTACGTCGTCGTGAACAGGTCGTCGAGTGGGAGACGCACAATCGCGTTGATGACACCACTGAAACCCATGACGACAAAACAAATGGTGGCGACGGTCGAAAAGCGCTGAGCAGCGACGTCGGTGTGGTCACCGCCGCGGCGAGCGTGTGCCAGGAGCGCAAACAATCCACCGGCCCACAGCGACGCCGCAACGAGGTGCAAGATCAGGCTGTTGGTAGCGATGTCGTGCGAGCCCCCCGACGACGAGTGGCCGGTGAGAGCGAGGGGCATAAGGCCGAGCAGGCCGACCACCAGCAGCAACGGCGTCCACCACCAGCGCAGTGTCAGCCGAGCCAGAATTGCCAGGACCACAGCAATGACGGCTGTCCAGCGCCAGGCACCGGCGATTTCCACCTGATCGAGTCCGGACCACAGATTTGCCGGTTTGATCGCTTCGGAGAACGGCTGACCCGACGTATCGGAGAGCGTCAGCGGGATCAGCACCAGCGAACATGCCGCCCACACGATCGCGGCGTGCGATGCCGTCCGGACCGCACGATAGCCGTCGACGTCGAGCACACCGGACTTTTGTGGTGGCACGAAAAACGCCGCTAACAGGAGGGAGCCGATCGCGATGACAGCGGCAACCTCGGCAACAGCGCGAACTGCGGGCAGCCCATATGTCGTGATCGCGCCGGGGTCGGGAATGCCGAGCAGGGTCAACGCCTGAGATGCGGAAAACCCGACGACGAGAGCTGCGACCATCCCGGCAATCAGTCCACAGACCACAAAGATTGCGGTCGAAGAAGCGCGGACGCTCGTTTGTGGAGGGGACTGCGTCTGCGCAAGGTCGGGTGTAGCCATAGCTACCAGGGTAGGACCTATGGGATCGTCGACGACAATCCACCTACTACTGTGCGTCGGAGATGGTCGTGAACAAGGCCCGCAGAGCGGTCAATCGATCAGCCGGGAGCACGGTGTCGCAGTAGGGCAAGGCCGCTGCCATGGAACCGGTCAGGGGTTCGAACCCGGTCGCACCTGCACGCGGATTGAGCCACACGACCCGGTGGGCGCGGCGCCGGACTCGGGCCAGAGCGCGCACAAGAATGTTGGGATCGTCACTATCCCAACCGTCGGAGGCGATGACGACTACGGCCCCTCTCAAGGTGTGTCCGTGATGTGAGGCGAGCAGTGACGCAACAGATGTTCCGATGTGGGTGCCGCCGTACCGATCGGCAACTCGATTATTGGCTTCGGCGATGGCCGCGTCGGCGCTGCGATGCGCCAGGATCGGAGTGAGCCGGGTCAACGTGGTCGAGAATGCAAAAACTTCGGCGTCGCCGCGCCGGGCGGCGACTCGCATCAAATGCAAGTACATGTCCGCGTATCCGTGCATCGAGCGACTGACGTCGCACAGCACCACAATCGTGCGGGGCCGCTGCTGTGGGCGGGCACGGGCGAGGCGAACAAATTCGAATCCGGTGCGCCTCGCGATACTCATACTTGCGCGCAGGTCGACGGTTCCGCGCCGGCCGAGTCTGCGTCTTCTCCGGCGGCGCCGTGGCCAGTCCGACTCCGCTTGTTCGATCCACTGCCCGAGGAGTGCAAGATCGCTCGGGCTCAACTGAGCAAAAGGCTCCTCGGATTTCCCGGCAAGGGCGCTCGGGAGTAGTAGACCCGGCCGAACCTGGTCCGGCACGGCTTCTCGCCCACTCGACGTCGCACGCCCGATCCACGGCACGTCGATGATGTCCGCGCCCCCACTAGAAACACCAGCAACAGGAAGAGTCGCGTCGCCGACCGTGCGGTCACTGCCTACCCGCCGCGCAATCGGGTCCAGGCCCAGAGTCGCACCGACAAAAACTCGCTCGAACTGCGCGTCGAAAATCTCGAGATCTTCCTGACGGTTGATCAGAGTTATCCGCGCGGTCCAGTACAACTGTGTCCGGGTGCGTGGCGAGTGGACATGCACGGCTTCACTGAAGTTCGCGGCCCCGACGGCCGACACTCCAACTCCGTGCCGACGCAACAGGTCGACCAAGGCGGTCGCGAAGGCAGCAACATCCACACCGCGCAATAAAGTCGCGCCCGCGTCAGGAATCATCTGCTTCGGCGACGCAGCAGCACAAACACGACGATCGCCGCGGCCACCGCAACAAGAAGTGGCAGAGCACGTTTCGCGACGGACCCGCCGGCAAGTTCGACTAAGTCGAGAGGTTCGGCATTCGGTGTTTCCACAGCTTGTGCCGGTCCGGCTAGTTTCTCTTCCAACGATTCCGCGAACTCCCCCATCAACTTCTCCGATACCTGCGTGATCATGGAACTGCCGAACTGCGCCAGTTTTCCGACGATCTTCACATCGGTGTCCACACTCACTCGTGTCTGCGCTCCTTCGGGATGTAGCTGCGCGGTGATGGTGGCGCTCGCATTTCCGGATCCGCGCTTGTCACGGCCGCGGGCATTGATCACAGCCTTGTGTGTTTCTTCGTCCCTCTCCACGAATGTTGCGCGGCCGGCAAATTCGCTGAGCACCGGACCCACTTTGACTGTCACGGTGCCCAGGAAATCGTCTCCCTCGCGTCCGGTCATCTGAGCGCCTGGCAAGAGCGGCGCGATTCCTTCGAGGTCGGTGAGGGTTGTCCACGCCTCCTCGACGGGTGCGGTGACGGTGAATTCGTGTGCGATCTTCATGGTGGCCCTTTCATCAACTCGCCGCGCAGTACCGCGCGATCGTCCGGAGTTTTTGCCAATGCACCCAAGCTGACAACGACGTCATCCCGAACCAGATCAGCCACCCCCAAAGTCACAAGAGCCGATACCCAGTCGATGGTTTCGGCGACGCCCGGCGCCTTGTCGAGATCGGCACCTCGAATCTGTCCGACAAACGCGGTGGCATGCTCGATCAATGCCAGATTCGCCGACGGCACCATGCGTCGTACGATCGCAACCGCACGCTCCGGCTCGGGATAGTCGATCCAGTGGTAGAGGCAACGCCGCCGGAGCGCGTCATGGAGATCGCGGCTGCGGTTCGACGTCAAGACCACTACCGGAGGGCGCATGGCTGTGAACGTGCCCAGTTCGGGAACCGTGACGGCCGATTCACCCAGAAACTCGAGGAGCAACGCCTCGAATTCGTCGTCCGCACGGTCGATTTCGTCGACGAGCAGCACAGGAGCTGCCGGCCCGCGGTGCCGCACACATCGCAGAATCGGGCGTTCCTGCAGGAACTCCTCGGTAAACAGATCGGCTTCGTCGAGCGCATCCCCACGCGCTTCGGACAGTTTGATCGCCAGTAGCTGACGTTGGTAGTTCCAGTCGTAGAGAGCTTCGTTGGCGCTGAGCCCTTCGTAGCACTGCAACCTGATCAGCGGCGCATCGAGCGAGAGCGCCAAAGCCTTTGCCGCAGTGGTCTTCCCCACACCCGGCTCACCTTCCAGCAGCAGTGGCCGACCCAGTTCCAGAGCAAGATACAACGCCGTTGCCGTGCCCACATCCAAGAGATAGTCATATGCGTCGAAGCGGCGGATCAACTCCGCAACATCGGTGAACTCGCCGGTCATGTCTTCTCGTACTTATGCCGACAAACCGGTGAACAGAACCACACGTCGACGCCGTCATCCTCGAGATGTGGTGTGTCAGCAGTGATGGTGACAGTCATTCCACAGATCGGATCGAGGGCCGTCTTCGCCACCGGGTCATTCCGCGCAACACTCACACCATCGAGACGGATAGCGCGGACCACGTCGACAACGATGGAAAGTGCGATCTCTGCTGGCGTTTTGGCGCCGATGTACATCCCGACCGGGGTGTGAACTCGCGCTCGCTCCGAATCCGTCAACTCCAGTTGTTCGAGCACCGCGGCGCCCCGCACTCGGCTTGCGACCAGGCCGATGTACTGCACTCCGGCATCGAGCGCAGCGCGGATCGTCAGTGCCTCTTCGCCGCCGAGGCTTGCGATAATCACGGCTGTTGCATCGTCAGTCACGGCTTCCGCCGCAGAACTCCGCACAACGTCGAGGTCAAGCACACGGGCAAACTCGACCACCGCATCCGCGATCGGGGTATCGCCGTACAGAGACAGCACATGTGCCGGCAGCGTGGGTTCCAAGAATATTTCCATCGCGCCACCGGACAGACACGGGTTGACCACCACGTCGGCACCGCTGGTTTTCGGAAATGGCGGCGCTCCATCGGGAAGTACTCGCAGCAGCACACTTTCACCGCTGTCCAAAGCACCTCTGGCTGCTTCGCGTACCGAATTCTGAGCACATTGCCCGCCGACAAATCCTTCGATTGTTCCGTCCGAGAACACTATTGCCGTATCTCCGGGATGCGCCGACGTGGGTTGCTGGGCCCGGACGACGGTTGCGGTCACAAAGGGGCGCCGCTCACCGATCAATTGCTCGGCGCGCAATCGCACGTCGTGAGTGGTGCCGTTCATTGCCCAACCCTTTCTCAGATCCAGCCTTTCTCAGATAGGTGGCCTACCTCGACCATTCATCGCTTCCCACACCCGCGACGGTGTCAACGGCATGTCCGCGTGCCGAATCCCGAAGGGCTTCAACGCGTCGACCACCGCATTCACGATGGCCGGCGGCGAGCCGACGGTTGCGCTTTCCCCAATTCCCTTGGCACCGATGGGATGGTGGGGCGACGGGGTCACGGTGAACCCGGTTTCGAGGTTGGGTACTTCCATCGCTGTCGGGATGAGGTAGTCCATGAGGGAGCCGCCGAGGCAGTTGCCGTCCTCGTCGAAGCTGATGATCTCCATCAACGCCATGCCGATACCGTCGACGATACCGCCGTGCACCTGGCCCTCGATGATCATCGGATTGATCCGGGTTCCGCAGTCGTCCACCGCGAGGAATCTGCGAACAGTCACCTGCGCCGTTCCCGGGTCGATGTCGACCACACAGAAGTACGCACCATACGGATAGGTGAGATTCTCGGGGTTGTAACAAATTTGGGCTTCGAGACCGCCTTCGATCCCCTCCGGCAGATCGGCGGCACCGTGTGCCCGCATCGCAATGTCCGCGATGGTGACCGCTGCCGACGGATCGCCTTTCACATGAAAGGACCCCTTCTCCCATTCGAGGTCCGCGACGGACACCTCGAGCATCCCCGACGCGATGATCTTGGCCTTGTCGCGCACTTTGCGTGCAACCAGCGCAGCGGCGGCACCGGAAACCGGCGTTGATCGACTGCCGTAGGTGCCCAGCCCGAATGGAGTGTTGTCGGTATCGCCGTGCACGACGTCGATATCGTCCGGCGGAATCCCGAGCTCTTCAGCCACGATCTGAGCAAACGTCGTTTCGTGTCCTTGCCCTTGTGTCTGAACCGAAATCCTCACTACCGCTTTACCGGTGGGGTGTATTCGCAATTCGCAACCGTCGGCCATTCCCAGCCCGAGGATGTCCATGTTCTTGCGTGGACCCGCGCCGACGGCCTCGGTGAAGAAGGACATGCCGATGCCCATCAATTCGCCGCGCGAGTGCTTCTCGGCTTGCTCGCGTCGTAATGCGTCGTAGCCGATCATGTCCATCGCTTTGCGCATGGTTGTCGCATAGTCGCCCGAATCATATTTCCAGCCGGTCTTACTCGTGTACGGAAACTGGTCTGGCGTCAACAGGTTTTTCAACCGCAGTTCCGCGGGGTCCATGTCCAGGTCGAACGCCAGGCAGTCGACCAACCGCTCCACCAAGTAGACCGCCTCGGTGATTCGGAAGGAACACGCGTAGGCAACTCCGCCCGGAGCCTTGTTCGTGTACACCGCCGTCATTGCGCAGTATGCAGCCTCGAGGTCGTAGCTGCCGGTGAAGACGCCGAAGAAACCGGCCGGGTATTTGGTGGGCGCCGCCGTTCCGTTGAATGCCCCGTGGTCGGCCAGCACATGAGTACGGATGGCCTGGATCTTGCCTTCCTTGGTTGCCGCGATCTCCCCGAGCATGATGTAGTCGCGGGCAAATCCTGTGCTGGTGAGGTTTTCGCTGCGATCTTCCATCCACTTGACTGGTTTCCCGGTCACGAGTGAAGCGACTATCGCGCACACATACCCCGGATAGATCGGCACCTTGTTTCCGAACCCGCCCCCGATATCCGGGGAAATCACCCGGATCTTGTGCTCGGGTAAACCTGCCACTAGAGCGTACAGAGTGCGATGCGCGTGCGGCGCCTGACTGGTGGACCACAAGGTCAGCTTTCCGGAGACACGGTCGTAATCGGCAACTGCCCCACAGGTTTCCATCGGAGCCGGGTGCACACGCGGATAGACGATTTCCTGTTTTGTCACAACGTCGGCTGCAGCGAACACCGCGTCGGTGGCAGCTTTGTCACCGGTCTCCCAGTCGAAGCAGTGATTGTCCGTCTTGCCGTCGAGATCGGTGCGGATCACCGGTGCGTCCGGCGACAATGCAGTACGCGCGTCGATCACCGGATCGAGGATGTCGTATTCGACTTCGATCAACTCCAAGGCGTCCCGCGCCGAGTACCGATCCTCGGCCACCACAAATGCTACCTCCTGCCCTTGAAAGCGCACTTTGTCTGTAACCAGTACCGCCTGCACGTCGCTGGACAGCGTCGGCATCCATGCAAGACCTTGCGCGGCCAGATCCGCTCCTGTCACCACCGCTTTCACCTTCGGATGTTCCTGCGCCGCAGTGGTATCGATGCTCACCAGCCGAGCATGTGCCACGGGCGCACGCAGAATTGCGAGATGCAGCATGCCAGGCAGTTGCACGTCGTCGACGTAGTGACCCTGACCTCGAATGAAGCGGGGATCTTCCTTGCGGAGCATTCGCCCATGCCCGCACGGCTTTCCGTCGTTGACCTCCAACTCAGGCGCCGAGTCCACGCTGGTCATGACGCACCTCCTACCGGATGCGCCGCTGCCCACTGCACTGAGCGCACGATCGTCGTGTATCCCGTGCAGCGGCAGATCTGACCGGAAATCGCTTCCCGGATTGTTAGTTCGTCAGGGTCAGGATCGCGATCAAGGAGCGCTCGCGCGGTGATCATCATCCCGGGAGTGCAAAAACCGCACTGCAATCCGTGGCAGTGCATGAATCCCTCTTGAATGGGGTCGAGCACACCATCTCGTTCAAGACCTTCGACGGTTCCGATCTCGTGACCGTCGGCCATAACCGCGAGCATGGTGCACGACTTCACCGGTTCCCCGTCCACCGTCACCACGCAGGTCCCACAATTGCTGGTGTCGCATCCCCAGTGAGTTCCTGTGAGCTGCAGTTGGTCTCGCAGGAAATGCACCAACAACACGCGCGGTTCCACGTCTTCCGACACCGGCTCACCGTTGACCGTCATCGATACCCGCATATCAGTCTTCCCCAATCCTGGTCACAGCGCTTCGCAGAGTGCGGACGGTCAGTACGCCGGCGAGGTGGCGTTTGTAGTCGGCACTTCCGCGCTGATCGGTGACGGGCTCGCAGGCCTGCTCGGCCATCTCCCCGGCGCGCCGGTAAACCTCCTCGGATGGCGCCTTGCCCTCCAGATATCCGGAAATCGCGGCCAGCGCCTGCGGATCGGAATTGACCGCGGTAAGGCCGAGCTGTCCTCTCCTAATCGCGCCGCCTTCCATCCACACCGATGCACCCGCAGCAGTGATGGCCCAATCCCCCACGCGCCGTTCCACCTTTGCGTACGCGCTCGAACTGTCGGCCCGGCGCGCGATCCGAACCTCGACCAGAATCTCGTTTGTGCTGAGGGCCGTCTCATAGGGGCCGACATGAAATTCCGCCATCGGAATGTCGCGGGTTCCCGAAGGACCACGTACGACGCACGTCGCGTCCAACACCGAGCACACGGTGCTGAGGTCTTCCGCGGGGTCGGCCTGACACAACGAACCGCCGATGGTTCCGCGGTTTCGCACCACCGGATCGGCGATCACTTTTTCCGCGTCTCGAAAGATCGGGAAGGCGCCGGCAAGGTCGTCGGATTCGAGTAACTGACGATGACGCGCCATCGCGCCGATCCGAACGTGTCCGTCCCCGAACGTGATGTAGCCAAGTTCCTCGGCCAAGTCGTTGATGTCGATCAGATACTCGGGGTTTGCCAGTCGCAGCTTCATCATCGGAAGCAGGCTGTGTCCGCCCGCAACAACGCGCGCCTGATCGCCCAGTCGCTCCAGCAATCCGATGGCGTGGTCGATACCGGTTGCCCGCTCGTACTCGAACGGCCCAGGAACCTGCATGTGATGCACCCCACATTCGACTGTCATCTCAGCTTCTGCCGAGCGTCACAGCGAGTCAAGGGGCCCATCAGCTGCCTCACAATTCCCCAGGTCAGCGGCTCTCGGATTCCCCTGAACTGCGGTGAATGGGGCCCTCCAACCCGCTCAGCGGCTTGCCCTCACCACCCCACCGAAGCGCGATGATCTCCGCCGCGATCGACACTGCGGTTTCCTCCGGCGTTCGCGCGCCGAGGTCCAGACCGATCGGACTCGCCAGCCTCGCCAACTCGAGGTCGGTGACACCTGCCGAGCGCAATCGTTCGAGCCTGTCTTGATGTGTGCGACGCGAACCCATCGCGCCGACAAACCCGACTTCCGGTAGTCGGAGCGCAACCTCGAGCAGGGGCACGTCGAATTTCGGATCGTGAGTCAACACGCAGATGACCGTGCGTGAGTCGATTGCCCCGGCTTCCGCCTGTGCTGCCAAGTACCGATGCGGCCAGTCGATCACCACTTCGTCGGCTGTCGGAAACCGCGACGGAGTCGCAAAAACCTCGCGGGCGTCGCACACCGTCACCCGGTACCCGAGAAATGAACCTTGCTTGGCAACCGCGGCCGCAAAATCGATGGCCCCGAATACCAGCATCCGGGCGCGGGGAGCGTAGCTCGCGACAAAAACCCGCATCCCCTCACCTCGACGCTCACCGTCCGGTCCGTACGTCAGCACTTCCGTACGTCCTGCCGCCAACAGGCCACGAGCGTCGTCGGTCACCGCGGAATCCGCGCGCGCCGATCCGATCGAACCGTCCGTGATGTCCGGTCGTATCACCAGGCGTCGGCCCACCCAGAACGGATCCGGGTGAGCAATGACTGTTGCCACCGCTACCGGGCGATGCTCCTCGACGTCGGTGGCCACACTCTCGAGACTGTCGAACGTCTGCCTCGACACAGCCTCGACAAAGACCTCGATCGTGCCGCCGCATGTCAGCCCCACCGCAAAGGCGTCGTCATCGGCAACGCCGTACCTTTCGAGGGTCGGTACACCGGATTCGATTACCTCCGTGGCTGTTTCATACACGGCACCTTCGACGCACCCACCCGACACCGAGCCCGTCACCGAACCGTCCGGGGCCACCAGCATCGACGCGCCCGGCATCCGGGGAGCTGACCGGAACGTCCGCACCACTGTTCCGACACCTGCCGTACCGTCGGCTCGCCACACCTTCATCAGTTCGGACAGAACATCCCGCATCTGCAGCTCCCATTCGGTGTCTTCTCCTATCGAGCGTATTCCAGACGGGGGTGATCGAGCGCCGTCACGGGGAAGGTAATATCGTCTCCGCGCCTCCGTAGCTCAGGGGATAGAGCAAGAGCCTTCTAATCTCTTGGTCGCAGGTTCGAATCCTGCCGGGGGCACCATACTTTCTGGTCAGAACGGTGGTGGCTCGTTCACCACGTGGGATGGAATCGCAGCGCGAGCAAGTGGTCGCCGCCATCCCGCCACCGTGGAATCGAGCATGAACTCGAGATCTGCCTCGACGCCACGACCATGGCATCGGAACAATCGCTCGACCACATGACTTTCCGTAAGCCGGAACCGCTCGACTTCATCGGACTGCACATCGGGATCACAAAACGCACCCCGCGGCTTCGTCACGACAAGAGAACCAGTCGGTGCGACCCATTCGAGTTGGCCACCTCCGATCTGCCGCACGGTCCAGTACCCCCAGGTCTTGAGCCGATGATGCTTGCGGCACACGGATGCCAGATTCTGCTCCGTGGTGAGCCCACCGCGGTCAGGATTCTCGTGATTGAACGCCACCGTGTGATCGAGATCGCAATTCTCGGCCCGTACAACACAATTCGGGAACCGGCACGTACCGTCGCGGGTCCGGACCGTCCGCGCAAGCGCAGCCGAAGGTCGATACGTCCGCTCCTCCCGGTACCGCTTCCGCGCTGCAACGGCGGCAGGCGACACTAACGGTGCGCTCGACCGCCTACCCACTCCGAGTACAGGTCCACCAGCCTTGAAACCATGTGTTCCCGTGAGGTTTTGGCAGAGAATATGACGATCCTTCTCCGAGAGCGTCAGCACTTGCCGCCACACAGCATCGGCCGCAATTTCCCGCGCCAACTCCGCATCGATAGCACCGTACCCATGCAGAAAAGCCGGCAGATCATCAAAGCCGAGCAACGTGGAAACATTAACGCCCACCAGAATTGTCGCTTGCGACGGGGCTGATACCGGCTCCACATCCCGCCCGCAATCAGTGCCACATGCACAGGCGAGAACTGCTCGCCCCTCCGACAGCGCTACCAAGGCGTCGGCGCGACGTTGCGCCAAAGTACGAGGATCGCGCGCACATACCTGCCGCGACATCGTCTGCAGCTTTGCCGCCACGATGTGCGCACCAACCGCCGGCAGCACACCGTCGAGCGTCGACATACCGTCAACGCCTGCACTGATCCGCACATCGCGGTCTTCCTGCGCGCGCCGCCGCCGAGCGCGCACACCTTCCGGATCATGGCGTGCGATCAGGCTGCGCGCTCGGGCCTTGAGCCTGCTGCTGCTGCATTTGTCGGCGCCGTCCAGAAGTAACTGTTCAATGAGATCAAGTGCATCATCGGACACATTGGCCAGCGCATCCGAAAGCGCTGTCGCCTTACCGAGATCAATCTCTCCCGACGCAAATGCCGCAGACACCCGATGCAACCGCAAGCGCAGATCGCACCCCAACGAGATCATCCGCGTCGCCGCATACTCGGTGATACTCAGAACGAACGCAACTTCGACATGAACGAATTCACCCTGCACCGCGGCATTGCGACCGGCGTTCTCATCCTCGGAACACCGCTCGAAGTACAGCGACGTGACGGCATCAACTTCGAGGAACTGGGCGCGCGCAATGGACGCATGTCCTTCGACCAATGCATCCACAATGCCGCTCATCAACACCCCCCAGTTCGAACGTACATTCGATTCTAACAGCAATCGATACCTATGGGAATATATGCGTCACAACACTTTTGAATAAATCCGCGCCGGCGCAGCCTTCTCCAACCTGTCCAGGGCCGCAACCAACCGCACAAAATGATCGGTGTGCGTGTGAGCGTCCAGGTGCGCCTGGGATTCCCATTCCTCCACCAACATCAGCTCACCGGGATTGTCGCTTTGCTGCAGCAATTCGTAGCTGATGCAGCCGCTCTCCTTGCGGGTCTCGCGAACAAGTTCGCGATAGATATCTATGACCTGCGCGAGATTTTCCGGTCCGACCGCACTGCCCACCAACACCCTGATCTCTGACATTCGGCAATCCTGCCCGAACCCACCGACAAGTCGAGGGCAGGCGCAATGTCTGTGAAACATTCCCGATACAGAAGGTTCGTAAAGTGATCGGCAATCGGGTCGCAACAAGCTACCCTGGGCCGCGCGAGGGGTACGTAGATGAGTGGAAATGCAGTTCGTCTGCAAGCGATCAAGGACGTCGAGGCCTACACACCTCCCGTCGTGAGTTTCTCAGGCGACGAAGCTCCCGGCGAGGTGTTCGGCGCCAACGTGTTCAACAAAGTGGTGATGCAGAAGCGCCTGCCCAAGCAGATCTACAAGTCCGTGATCGCCACGATCGAACAGGGCAAGCCCCTCGACCCGGCGGTTGCAGACGCCGTTGCATCCGCCATGAAGGACTGGGCACTCGAGAAGGGCGCCACCCACTACGCGCACGTCTTCTACCCACTGACCGGACTGACGGCCGAGAAGCACGACAGCTTCTTCGAGCCGGTCGGCGACGGGTCAGCGCTCGCCGAATTTGCGGGCAAGACACTCATCCAGGGTGAGCCGGATGCCTCGAGCTTCCCCAACGGCGGCCTGCGCAACACGTTCGAGGCTCGCGGATACACCGGCTGGGACGTCACCAGCCCGGCATACGTTCTCGAGAACCCCAACGGCAATACCCTCTGCATCCCTACGGTTTTCGTATCGATGACCGGCGAAGCGCTCGACCACAAGACTCCGCTGCTCCGCTCGCAGCAGGTGATGGGCGTGCACGCCGAACGCATCCTGAAGCTGTTCGGCCACACCGAACCCGAGCAGATTGTGTCCTTCTGCGGTCCCGAGCAGGAGTACTTCCTGATCGATCGGCACTTCTTCCTCGCCCGCCCCGACCTGCTCAATGCCGGCCGCACGCTCTTCGGCACCAAGCCACCCAAGGGCCAGGAGTTCGACGACCACTACTTCGGCGCCATCCCCGAGCGAGTCCTCGGCTTCATGATGGATACCGAACGCGAACTGTTCAAACTCGGCATTCCCGCGAAGACCCGTCACAACGAGGTTGCTCCCGGCCAGTTCGAGATCGCGCCGATGTTCGAGCGCGGCAACATCGCCGCCGACCATCAGCAGCTGTTGATGACCACGTTCAAGACCGTCGCCAAGAAGCACGGCATGGAGTGCCTGTTCCACGAGAAGCCGTTCGACGGTGTCAACGGCTCCGGAAAGCACGTCAACTTCTCGTTGGGTAACTCGGAACTCGGCAGTTTGCTTGTCCCCGGCGATAATCCGCACGACAATGCTCAGTTCCTGGTGTTCTGTGCAGCTGTGATCCGCGCCGTCCACAAGTACGCGGGACTCCTGCGCGCCTCCGTGGCGTCGGCTACCAACGATCACCGCCTCGGCGCCAACGAGGCTCCGCCCGCGATCATCTCGATCTTCCTCGGCGACCAACTGGCCGACGTCTTCGAGCAGATCGCGAAGGGCGCTGCGACGTCGTCGAAGGACAAGGGCACCATGATGATCGGTGCCGACACGCTCCCCGTTCTCCCCACTGATCCCGGCGACCGCAACCGGACAAGCCCATTTGCCTTCACCGGCAACAGATTCGAGTTCCGCGCTCCGGGGTCCATGCAGACCGTCAACGGTCCGATGGTGACCATCAACACGATCATGGCCGAAGCTCTCGACTACATGGCAACCGAACTCGAAACGGCAGTTGCCGACGGTGCCGATTTCGACACCGCTGTCCAGAACCTGCTGACCGACATCATCACCAACCACGGTGCCGTCGTCTTCAACGGTGACGGCTACTCGGAAAACTGGCAGATCGAAGCGGAGGCACGCGGCCTACCCAACCTACGGACCACGTTGGACGCTTTGCCCGAACTCATCTCCGAATCCGCTTTGGAGCTCTTCGACAAGTACAACGTCTTCAACCATCGAGAGATGCACA
Organism: Rhodococcus sp. ACPA4; assembly: GCF_002300185.1. NCBI lineage: Bacteria > Bacillati > Actinomycetota > Actinomycetes > Mycobacteriales > Nocardiaceae > Rhodococcus > Rhodococcus sp. ACPA4. Next base: position 57,625 of record NZ_NSDY01000001.1, on the reverse strand, counting down.
GCCGCTACGAGGTCGGCCTCGAGCAGTACGCGCTGAGCATCGGCGTCGAGGCACGCCTGGCGGTTGAGATCGGCACGACGCTTATTCTCCCCGCAGCGGTCCGCCATCAGACCGAGATCGCGCAGAACTTCGTTGCATTGAAGGCTGCCGGCCTCGAACCGGATTCAGCGCCGCTGACCGAGGTTTCCGAACCGGTGACCGCTCTTCGGGCAGCGCTAGCCGCTTTGCGTGCAGCGATCAAGGTGATTCCCCACGACTCGCCGCTCGAAGCTGCCACGCATGCGCAAGAGGCGTTGATGCCGGCCATGGCGGATGTTCGCACCGCTGCGGATCTCCTGGAAACCATGGTTGCGGACGACCACTGGCCGCTTCCCACCTATCAGGAAATGCTCTACATCCTCTGACGACAAAGAATATGGCCTGCAACCGAATTCCGGTTGCAGGCCATATTGCTATGCCATATTTCTATTCCATATTGCTATTCTCCGGGCATTCTCATCTCCAGGAGCTGAGCCTCACCGGTTGTCGCTGGGTCCGGCCGGTCGCGCGAATCCGACGACGACATCTTCATACCCGTCAGGTCTGTCTGCATATAGATCACGTTGTAGCGATCCCACGTTGTCGCGACAAACTCGAGCGTGTTGCCGGTTCGAGAGGTCCACGGGTGCATGAACCCGCCGTACAGACTCGGCAGGGTATATCCGCTCAGAAGGGTCTGCGTGCCACTCCACGGACCCTCCGGATGATCGGCCTGCCGAATCACGAGGCTGCCGTCCGCGCTGGTGTACATCGCGACGTACTTGTCGAGATAGTCGTTCCACTGCACCGCGAGTTCACTGACCGGGGCCTTGATGACCTGCACCGCGTCGTCGGAGTTCGCACTCCAACCCGAACCGTCCCAATACGTGTAGGCAAGGGGATTTCGCAGTTCTGTACCGAGGACACGTGCCAAAACTGCCTTACCGAAGCGTCCCGACGGTGTGCCGTACTCGTAGATATAGCCGTCGCCACCGTCGACGAACGCGCTCTGCTGAAAGTTCTCGTTGATCGAGGACACAGCCGGAATTCCCGGAATGTCGAGGCCAGGAGTGTTGGCGCGTACCGTCACGGGATCGATGTCCCAGTTCTCGCCGTTATCCGTCGAGTAGGCCAGCGCCGAGTAGTTGGTTGTCCAGGCGCCCGGCTCGTCCCACGTCCGAACCGACATGAACCGGATGTATTGAACACCGCCGTAGGAGATGCCGGCCGTCGGGATCGTGGTGAACTCGAACGGGATGCCGAATCCGGGGATGATCTCCTTGGAGTGATTCGGAAGGTCCTTGGGTGAACTGTCGATCCGAAGCCGGTCCTGGAAATCGGTGTTACTACTGCGGAAGAGCACATTGCTGCGCCAGTCATCGCCGTCGACCTCGCAGTCGCCGACAGTGTCACCGAATGCCATCAACACGTTGTGGTCAGCTCCGGAAAGCCCGTTGTCCCACATGATTCCAAGGTCTGTACCCGAGACGTTGAACCGGTTGATCGTGTCGTTCGGGCTGCCAGGGCCGGTCACCATTTCGATTGCCTTGGTCCGGCCGGTCAATACGGGCAATGCGCCATTCGGTGCGCCCGTGATCCAGGGCAAAGAATTGACCAGCGATCCCGTGCCGGCAGAGCCAGAGAGGGAACCCGTCATCGAACCCGTCAGCGAGCCAAGCGAACCGGTACCGCCTGCCCCACACGGTCCACCTATCGCCGATGCCGCTGGGGCTGACGCGATGGTCGCCGCAATCGTGATTACACCTATGGACAACAACGCTGACACAGACCGTTTCGAGCGCACACGCATCCCCTCTGTCTATTTGTTCGCTCCGCCAGCAAACCACCAGCGCAGTGTTAACAGAGTGAAAGAAGAGCAAATCGTTATAAAACGGTCACTTGATTTCCCGGAAAAACCCGGTGTGTCGGATTTCACCTTCACCCAACGGATGCCGGATTGGGCAACAAAGGCGCCTACTATGTAACGGAAATGTAAAAAAGTACTCACAATGTCAGGTAGGTGAGCGGTGTCCGTACGTGACCGCGTAGCGCAGATTTATGATCAGGTGTTGGTTCGCAATGCAGGTGAGCCGGAGTTCCACCAGGCTGCAGCCGAAGTTTTCGAATCCCTCCACGTCGTACTCGAGCGCCACCCGCGCTACGCCGACGCCGGGCTGATCGAGCGCCTCTGCGAACCGGAACGCCAGATCATCTTCCGCGTGCCGTGGACCGACGACAACGGCAATGTTCACGTCAACCGTGGCTTCCGCGTCCAGTACAACAGCGCACTCGGCCCGTACAAGGGCGGCCTGCGGTTCCACCCCAGTGTCAACCTGGGCATCGTGAAGTTCCTCGGCTTCGAGCAGATCTTCAAGAACTCCCTCACCGGCCTGCCCATCGGCGGCGGCAAGGGTGGATCGGACTTCGATCCCAAGGGTCGCACCGACGCAGAGGTCATGCGTTTCTGTCAGTCCTTCATGACGGAACTGCAGCGCCACATCGGTGAATACACCGACGTTCCGGCCGGCGACATCGGCGTCGGTGGCCGCGAGATCGGTTACCTGTTCGGCCAGTACAAGCGACTGACCAACACCTACGAGTCCGGCGTTCTCACCGGCAAGGGCATCACCTGGGGCGGGTCTCAGGTCCGCACCGAGGCCACCGGCTACGGCGTTGCGTACTTCGTCGCCGAAATGCTCAAGGCCAAGGGCGAAGACCTCGAAGGCAAGAACGTCGTGATCTCCGGATCCGGCAATGTCGCCATCTACGCGATCCAGAAGATCCACAAGCTCGGCGGCGTCGCGATCGCCTGCTCCGACTCGTCGGGGTACATCGTGGACAAGAAGGGCATCGACCTCGACCTCCTCAAGGAGATCAAGGAAGTTCGCCGCGGCCGCATCAGCGAGTACGCCGACGCCGTTCCGCACGCGCAGTTCATCGCCGGCGGTTCCATCTGGGACGTGCCGTGCGACGTTGCACTCCCCTGCGCAACCCAGAACGAGCTCGATGAAGACGCCGCAAAGACCTTGATCGCCAACGGCGTTCAGGCTGTTGCCGAAGGCGCGAACATGCCCACCACCCCCGGTGGCATCGCACTCTTCCGCGACTCCAACGTCGCGTTTGCTCCAGGTAAGGCCGCAAACGCCGGTGGCGTCGCCACCTCGGCTCTCGAAATGCAGCAGAACGCGTCACGCGATTCCTGGAGCTTCGAGTACACCGACGAGCGTCTCGCCCGCATCATGCGTGGCATCCACAGCCGCACCATCAACACGGCTGCCGAGTACGGCAAGCCTGGCGACTACGTGCACGGCGCGAACATCGCCGGCTTCGTCAAGGTCGCCGACGCCATGATCTCGCTGGGCGTTATCTAAGAAGTACCGTCTAACCGGCAAAGGACGCCTCCACTGAGTGGGGGCGTCCTTTCCGTTGACGAAACAGTGTTGACGGATCAGCGTTGCCGGATCAGTTAAGTCGGTGGTTCGGTTGTGTCGTCGGCGGCGGCTTTCTTTGCCGCCTCACGCATTTCGATACCGTCGGATACCCAGTCCCCGATTTCCCGGGTCACGTCGCGGACTGCACCGGCGATGATCATCGCGATGGATCCGACGTGTGTAGCCGCCGATTCCGTCAATTCCTGGACGGTGTCTTTGCGACGTTCAAATTTCCCGACCATCACGTGTGCGCCTCTCAGGCTACGGTTCTCTGGCGTTCGACAATAACACCGGTAAGACTCTGTGACTTGATCATTCCAGGCGGCAAGGCAAACTTGAAGATCTTGCCCCATACCGATCCGATCTGCTTCCAGAAGCCACCCGTGTTGTACGGCAAACCGTACTGCGCGCACAGCGCCTCGACCTCAGGCGCAATCTGCGGGTACCGATGTGCCGGCAGGTCCGGGAACAGATGATGTTCGATCTGGTGGGACAAGTTGCCGGACATGATGTGGAACAACGGACTGCCTTGGATGTTGGCACTGCCGAGCATCTGACGGACATACCACTGCCCCCGAGTCTCCTCGGCCGTCTCGTCCTCCGTGAAACTCTGTACGCCGGTGGGGAAATGGCCGCAGAAGATGATCGAGTAAGTCCATACGTTCCGGACCAGATTTGCGGTGACATTTCCTGCCAGAGTGGTGACGAACAGCGGTCCGGTAAGAGCCGGGAAGATAACGTAGTCCTTGAGGACCTGCTTGCCTGCCTTCTTCCACCAACCCTTGATCAGCGGCTTTACGTCGTACCATTTCCGCTTGCCGGCGAGGACATTCTCGATCTCCAGATCATGCATCATGACGCCCCACTCGAAGAGCATCATCAGGGCAAACGCCCACACCGGATTACCGAGGTAATAGGGGTTCCATTTTTGGGCTGGGTCGATACGCAGAATGCCGTATCCGATATCCCGGTCTTTGCCCAGAATATTTGTGTAGGTGTGATGCATGTAGTTGTGCGAGTGACGCCACTGGTCCGACGGACACACCGTATCCCATTCGAACACTTCGGAATTGAGGCCTGGTTCACGCATCCAGTCGTACTGACCGTGCATGACGTTGTGCCCGATCTCCATGTTGTCCAGGATCTTCGAGATACTCAGCGCGCCCACCGCTGCGAGCCACACCGGCGGCAAGAAGCCCAGATACATCAGACCTCGACCGGCAACCTCGAAACCACGCTGCGCCTTGATGATCCGATAAATGTATTCGCGGTCCTCGGCGCCGAGCGATGCCACCGTGCGATCCCGGATCGCATCCAACTCACGGCCGATTTCCTCGACCTGGTCGTAGGTGAGTACTACCGGAGCGTCGGGGTCCTTATCAGGTCCGTTGCCCAGGAAAGGGAGTGTAGAAAGGGAAAGTCCAAACATGACAGTCTCCAAAAAGTGTAGGTGTCTTCGCTCAGATATCCACGGCGACATCGCCGACGGGTGCGCTGACACAGAGTTGGATCTTCTTGTCGGGTTCGTCGTCGGTCTCACCGGTGCGAATGTTGCGTGTTCGGCCGAGCTTCTTGACGGAGGTACACGAGAAGCAGATGCCCATCCGGCAGCCGTATTCCGGACTCAACCCCGCGGCTTCCGCCTGTTCGAGGAGGGTTTTGCCTGAGTTTTCGGCCGCCACTCCACTTTTCGTGAACGCTACTTCGCCGCCTGCGTCGCCGGGTTCAGCTGCGGCGGGTGCAAACTCCTCGGTATGGAGCCGGTGCTCGATGTCGAGTTCACGAAAGACCTCGCGCACTCCGTGCATCAGTCCGGGTGGTCCACAAAGATATGCCTGCGCATCTGCCGTTTCCGGATCGGCAATCCAGGGCGCGACCGCGCTCAGGTGCGTGTTGTCGAAGAAACCGTCCAGGTCTCCCCCACCGGATTCGGTGTACACGAGTACCAGTTTCACATTCCGATGCCGCTCAGCGATGGCCTTCAACGCGTGGAGATACGACACATCCTTCTTGGTGTTCACGTAATGCAGGAACACGATCTCGCCGCGATGTTCTGCGTCGACGAGGGTGCGCAGCATCGACATCACCGGGGTGATTCCACTGCCACCGCTGATCAGGAGGATGTGGGAGGGCCGTTCGATGGGGAGCGTAAAAACACCGTCGGCCTGGGACAGGCTGACTACAAGTCCCGGTTCGGCATGCGCGTTCAAATACTGCGACACCAGCCCACCGGGATGGGCTTTCACTGTGAGTTCGATAAGGCCATCACGGCTGGACGCAGAACCAGCCGGCGAGTAGCAGCGGGTATGACGCACCCCGTCGATCACGACGCCTACCTGGACGAACTGTCCGGCAGAGAATCCGCGCCACTGGCGCGTCGGACGCAGGGTCAATGTCACTGAATCAGCGGTCGGATGGTCGACCGCTACGACCTGCGCGCGAATGTCGCGCACCGTCGCCATGGGATTGACGAGTTCGAGGTAACGATCGATCTGATGCGGAGCAGCCATGGCTTCGATCAGGGCCAGCCCGCGTCTGGCCAGAGTCTTGGAGGTTGATGCCATTGTCAGCCACTCCTTCCAGGTTGCATAATTTCAGTGTACAAATGTTCACTGATAATAGTGTGACAGGTGCACACAGGTATATGTCAAGATGAATGTGACGTGAGTTACGCGATCCACAGAAAGAGTCCACCGTGCCGATATCTACACTCGTACATCGTGACCAAGGCTGAGCCGGAAAATCGCGCAGCCAAGAAGGAGCGCACACGCCAAGCGCTGCTCGATACCGCGATGGATCTCCTCGCCGACCGGAGTTTTGCCGGCATCAGCCTCCGCGAAGTGGCCCGCGAGGCGGGCATCGTCCCCACGGCCTTCTATCGGCACTTCGCCTCGATGGAAGACCTCGGAGTCGTCCTGGTCGAGGAGAGCATGCGCATGCTTCGGCAAATGTTGCGCGACGCCAGGCGCGACCCCAGCCCCAAGAACGCCGGAACCTCACTCGATATCCTTGTCCGCCAGGTTCATTCACACGAGCGCGAGTTTCGCTTCCTCTGCCGCGAACGCTACGGCGGCATCAGCGAGATACGACGCGCCATCAACACCGAGATGCGATTGTTCGTCAGCGAACTCACCGTCGACCTCTCCCGAATGGCTGGGCTGGAAAACTGGCGAAACGACGATCTTGAAATTGCGGCCGACCTGATCGTCGGCGTGATGTTCACCGCCGTCGTGGCACTCCTCGACGCAGGCTCGCCGGGATATCCCAGCGAAGATGTTGTAATCGCGCGGGCCGAGAAGCAGTTGCGGCTGATCATTCTGGGTATGGCTACCTGGGATCCCTCTCGAACCTAGAAACAGAGTCGAACACTACGAACTCGTACACGAGGCGCAGTTCCGGTCAGTAGTGGATCCTGAACCCGCCGATGAATGTCAGGGTGTTGCCGTCAGGATCGCTGATGCTCGACAACTGCACACCTTTGTTTGCATCCACCACCGCATCCAGCGTCAGCCCTCGCACACCGATCGCCTCACGGTGCGTCGTGAGGTCGTCCACGGCAAAGTTGAGCAGCGCCAGACCCGCACGGCGAGTGTCCACCGTGACCTGCACCCATCCGGTGTCAGTCACACGCCACTCTGCCAAGTTCACCATCGGGCGATTGTCAGGCCCGCGGCCGAACAGACTCGAGTACCACTGCACTGCCTCTGCGAGGTCTCGAACGGGGACGACAGCAAGAACATGATCGATCGACATAAGGTTGTACCTCTCGACGTAAACAATGGCGCTCGTACTCAGATACTGACCTGGCAGACCGGGCTAAGTCATCGGCGAATTGCTTCTCTTATCGCAGCGTTCGCGAACATTCCAACGCAGCACACACCTGTTCTGCCGCGATCCGTGAGACCCTCGACGCATGAGCGATGTCATCATCATCGGTTCCGGATTCGCCGGATTATGGGCCGCGCTCGGCGCTGCTCGGCGGCTCGACGAACTCGGGATACCGGCCGGGCAGGTGTCGATCACGGTGCTCAGCGCCCAGCCCTTCCACGACATCCGGGTGCGCAACTACGAGGCCGATCTCAGCGCCTGCCGCATCCCGCTGGCCGATGTCCTCAACCCGGCCGGGATCGCCTATGTCACCGCGGAGGTGACCGCAATCGACACCGGTGCGCGGACCGTCTCCGCAAACGTCGGTGGTCAGTCACAGACGTACGGCTACGACCGCCTCGTTCTGGCGGCAGGTAGCCGTGTAGCCCGACCCGATATCCCGGGTCTGACGGAGTTCGGGTTCGACGTCGATACCTACGACGGCGCAATGAAACTCGACGCTCATTTGACCCTGCTGGCCGAAGGACCCCTCACACCCGCCACGGCGACCGTGGTGGTGGTCGGGGCCGGCCTGACGGGCATCGAAACCGCCTGCGAGCTGCCAGGCCGGCTCACTGCCCTGTTTGGCACCGACGTGACCTCGCGCGTGGTGCTGGTGGACCACAACCCCAACGTCGGATCGGATATGGGTGCGTCGGCGAGGCCGGTCATCGAAGCGGCATTGTCCAACACCGGAGTCGAGACACTGACCGGGATGAGTGTGACCACGGTGGACCAGGGCGGGGTCACGCTGTCTTCGGATGAGATGGTGCCTGCCGCGACGGTCATCTGGTGTGCCGGCATGAAGGCAAACCCGTTGACCGCGCAATTCCCGGTCGAACGTGATCGGCTCGGACGGCTCCCGGTCGACGACTATCTCCAGGTGATCGGCGTACCAGGCGTATTCGCTGCCGGCGACGTCGCCACCGCGAAGATGGATAATCAGCATCAGTCGGTGATGTCCTGCCAGCACAGCCGGCCGATGGGCCGCTACGCCGGGTACAACGTGATCGGCGATCTGCTGGGCAATCCGATGCTGGCCCTCCGCATCCCGTGGTATGTCACGGTTTTGGACCTAGGCCCGGCAGGTGCGGTCTACACCGAAGGCTGGGATCGGCAAGTTGTAGCGACCGGCGCACAGGCAAAGGCCACCAAGAACACCATCAATACCCAACGCATCTATCCGCCGTTGACCCGCGATCGGGCCGCCCTACTGACCGCCGCCGCCCCAGAACTACAGACACGGCCGGCCCGCGGACACCAGTAGTCCGCCTTTCGCACACCTTCCCCAAGCGTATCGCCTGCTGAGGCGACCGGCGGTCATCAATTCAGCCCGAAGTGTGGTGTGGATCCGGAGTTGCCTCGTACGGTGGCACCATGTCCTCCACGAATACGTTTCGGATTCCTGTCGGCGACCTGACCTTCGACGTCCTGATTTCCGGTCCGGACGACGGCGTCCCGCTTCTTGCCTTGCATGGATTCCCCGAAAGCGCCGCGTCCTGGGGCAAAGTGACTCCCCTACTGACGGCCGCCGGATTTCGCGTCATAGCGCCGCATCAGCGCGGGTATTCCCCCGATGCCCGTCCCTCCGGCGTCGACGCCTATCGCATCGAGCACCTTGTCGCCGATACCGTCGGCCTGCTCGACGCCCTGGGTTTGCCCGACGCTCATCTTGTCGGCCACGACTGGGGATCCGCCGTGGCCTGGCAGGTTGCGGGACGGCATCCACAGCGAATTCGCAGCCTGACCGCAATCTCGGTTCCCCACCCCACCGCTTTCGGTTGGGCGCTGCGCGAAGACCAGGATCAAAAGGAACGCTCGACGTACATCCGACTGCTCCGCCAGGAAGGGAAGGCCGAAAAGGTGTTGTCGGAGGACAACTTCCGACGATTGCGGGCGATGTTCGACGGCCAGATCGATCCCGAGTTCGCCGACGAACATATTCGCATCCTCAGTGGCGATGGAGCATTGACCGGCGCATTGAACTGGTATCGCGCCATGACTCGCGATTTCGGAGACATAGCCCCCACCACTGTTCCGACGACGTACGTCTGGAGTACGGCCGACACCGCACTCGGCCGCGCCGCAGCGGAACGATGCGGTGAATTCGTGGATGCGCCGTACGAATTTGTGGTTCTGGAGGGCGGCAGTCACTGGGTACCCGAGGAACGCGCCGAGGAACTGGCGGACGCGATAATCCGGCGAGCGGGAGCCTGATCCGACCTACACCTGAGCTTCTATGTAGGTTGTCATACATATACTGACTGCCTACTACACCGATTTCACCGTCAGGAGCTTGTCGTGACCACAACCGTTGCACCCCCGCATCCGTTTGATGCCGCAGTCGACCTGGAATCCATTACGCCGGGTCTCTCGACCGGGCACACCAGTACCGCATACAACAACATGGTCGGCCCGTTCGGCGGAATCACCTCGGCCACGTTGCTGGCCTCGGTTCAGCGGCACCCCGAGTGCCTAGGTGAACCACTGTCGCTGACGGTCAATTTTGCGGGCCCGATCGCCGAAGGCCAGTTCGAGATCACTGCGCGTCCGGTGCGCACCAACCGAACGACACAGCATTGGTGGATCGAACTCGCTCAGAACGGCACCGTGGCGACTACCGCAACAGCTGTGTTCGGCCTCCGCCGCGATACCTGGGACTCCACGGAAATCGAGATGCCCGCGGTGCCGGCTGCAGAAGATGTTCCCGCGCAACCGTTCCCCGAGTTCATCGCGTGGGCTCAGAATTACGAAATGCGGTTTATCGAGGGCGCAATCCCCGATCTGGAATCCGGCGAGCATCCCGACTCCGTCTCGACTCTCTGGGTTCGCGACAGCCCGCCGCGCGCGCTTGATTTCTTCTCGCTGACCTCGTTGTGCGATGTGTTCTTTCCGCGAGTGTTCCTGCGCCGCGGCAAGATGGCTCCCGCTGGAACCGTATCGCTGACGATCTACTTCCATGCCGACGCCGCAGCGCTGGCCCGGCAGTCCGATCGCTCCGTCCTCGGAACCGCACGCACCCAGCGTTTCGGTAACGGTTACTTCGATCAGAGCGCCGAATTATGGGGCAGTGACGGCGAACTGCTGGCCACCACCCACCAATTGGTCTACTTCAAGGACTGACAACCTCCGCACTGTCGCCTTCGGGCGCCTTGACCAGCGACAGGGCAGCCAGGCCCACAGCAAGAACCACCAACAGTCCGACGATGCCGGCGCGATCGGCACCGAACATCCACGCAAACAGGCCGAACAGTGTCGGCGCAAGAAACGATACTGCTCGGCCTGTCGTCGCATACAGACCAAAAAGCTGACCTTCACGACCGGGCGGAGTGATGCGCGCCAGGAACGTTCGAGCGGACGATTGTGCCGGCCCGACAAACAGGCACAGCGCGAGTCCGAAGATCCAGAACATCACCGGCCCGGACACCGCGATCAAGATTGCACCGACCACGATCATCGACGCGAGCGATACGGTGATGACCTGCTTGGGCCCGATCCGGTCGTCGAATCGCCCTGCCACCAAGGCGCCGATGGCCGAAATAACGTTGGCCGCAACGCCGAACAACAGAACGTCCGCCGCACTGATGCCGTACACATTCACGGCAAGGACAGCACCGAAAGTGAACACCCCGGCGAGTCCGTCGCGGAACAAGGCGCTCGCGATCAAGTACCAGATAGTGCCACGGTCGACGATCCACAGTTCACGCAAGTCGCGCCACAGCACGCGGTAGGAATCGAGGAACCCCGCCTTTGCCGCACCCGGATCTGCGTCGGGCGTAGGCAACTCGGGCACCTTGAAGAACACCGGGATCGCGAAGACGGCAAACCACACCGCCGCAAGCAGTGCCACCATCCGGATGTTCAGGCCGCCGTCGGTGGTCAATCCCAGAAAACCTCGCGTGTCGCCGTCACCGACGATGAACCCGAAGTAGCAGAGCAACAACAGAACAATTCCACCGAAATAACCCATGGCCCAGCCGAACCCGGACACGCGGCCCAAGTTCTCCGGCGTCGACACCTGCCGCATCATGGCGTTGTACGGAACTCCGGCCAGTTCGAAGATCACCGAACCGATGGCGAGGAGCACAAGCCCCAGCCACAGATACCGATAGTTGTCCTCGACGAAATACAACCCGGCCATCGACAGAACGGTGATGCCGGTGAGGATCGCCAGCGACCACTTGCGCTTGCCAGACGCGTCGAACCGTTGTCCGGTGATGGGAGCAAGAATCGCGATGAAGAATCCGGCGATTCCGAGTGCCCAACTGAGCCATGTTGTCGCCGACACCGAGCCGGGCAGATCGTCACCCACGGCGTCGGTGAGGTAAACGGAGAAGACAAAAGTCAAGATCACCGCGTTGAATGCTGCAGATCCCCAGTCCCACAGCCCCCACGCAACCACCTGACTCTTGGTCGCCGCGGCGCCTATCCCTGCGGGCGGTTCCGCCTGCGTACTTGTCGACTCTGCGCTCATGATCGCGAGCCTATTCGAGCGAGAGGGACAAAACAGTGCAAACTTTTCAGGGTATGCACTTGGTTGCATATGGAACGAGGTGCATACATACTTCACTCATGGCACTCGAACACGCGCTCCTGACCTCGCTGACCGAGCAGGAGGCGTCGGGGTACGACCTGACCCGTCGATTCGACAAGTCGATCGGGTTCTTCCACAGCGCGACGCACCAGCAGATCTACCGCGTACTCAAGCGGATGGACGAAGCCGGGTGGCTCGAGGTGGAAACCGTCGCTCAGGACGGGCGCCCGGACAAGAAGGTGTATCGGGTCTCCGGAGCCGGCCGCGCCGAGCTGACGCGCTGGATAGCCGAACCGTCCGAACCCAGCCATCTGCGTAATGAACTGGCCGTGAAGATCCGCGCCGCCGGTAGCGCAGACATCCCCGCACTTCGAGACGAAGTCGCTCGCCACCGCGACGGCCACGCCTCCCGACTCGACGTCTACCGACTTATCGAGAAACGCGACTTCCCCAATCCCACAGCTCTCTCCGGATCACCCCTGCATCAGTATCTCGTTCTGCGCGGCGGCATCCGCGTCGAAGAGGGCTTTGTCGACTGGTGCCAGGAAATTCTGGACGCCCTACCCCCTGCCGAAAACAACTCAGCCGCCAACAACTCCGCTGCCAGCAACTCGGAAGGACACCCGCAGCCATGACCACTCCGCAGTTCCCCCTCCTGTTCGAACCCCTCGACCTCGGGTTCACCACACTGAAGAACCGCGTAGTCATGGGTTCGATCCACACCGGTCTCGAGGACCGGGCCAAAGACATCGACAAACTTGCCGAGTACTTTGCCGAACGCGCGCGCGGCGGCGTCGGATTGATCGTCACCGGCGGCTACGCCCCCAACCGCACCGGCTGGCTCCTTCCGTTCGGAGCCAAGCTGACCAACAAGATCGAGGCGCGCCGCCATCGCCGGATCACCAAGGCGGTACACGACGCAGGTGGCAAGATCGCATTGCAGATCCTGCACGCCGGTCGGTACAGCTACCAACCGTTCAGTGTGTCGGCGTCGTCGATCAAAGCGCCGATCAATCCCTTCCGGCCACGGCGGCTCACTGATCGTGGAGTGCGCTGGCAGATCCGCAACTACGTCCGTTGCGCCAAGCTCGCCCAATCCGCCGGATACGACGGCGTCGAAATCATGGGCGGCGAAGGCTATTTCATCAACCAGTTCCTGTGCGAGCGCACGAACAAGCGTAAAGATCAATGGGGCGGTAGCTCCGAGAACCGTCGACGCATGGCCGTCGAGATCGTCAGACGCACCCGCCGCGCCGTCGGCCCGAACTTCATCGTCGTGTTCCGCCTGTCTATGGCCGATCTGGTCGAAGGCGGTCAGACATGGGATGAAATCGTCACTCTGGCACAGGAAATCGAAGCTGCGGGCGCCACGATCATCAACACCGACATCGGCTGGCACGAGTCACGGGTGCCCACTATCGTGACCTCCGTACCCCGCGCCGCCTTTGTCGACATCACCGGCAAACTCGAAAAGCACGTCAGCATTCCGGTGGTCGCATCCAACCGGATCAACATGCCCGAGACGGCTGAGGAAATTCTCACCCGCGGCGACGCGCAATTGATCTCCATGGCCCGCCCGATGCTGGCCGATCCCGACTGGGCAAACAAAGCACAACGCGGAGCACCAGACGAGATCAATACCTGCATCGCCTGCAACCAGGCCTGCCTCGACCACGCCTTTGTGCGCAAACATGTGTCCTGCCTGCTCAATCCACGCGCGGGACGCGAGACGACGCTCGTTCTCTCCGCCACCCGCCGCAGCAAGAATCTTGCTGTTGTCGGCGGCGGACCTGCCGGTCTCTCTGCAGCGTTGAATCTCGCACAACGCGGCCACACAGTCACCCTGTTCGAGGCGTCGGACACGATCGGCGGCCAGTTCGGGATCGCGCAGTTGATCCCAGGCAAGGAAGAATTCACCGAAACCATCCGGTACTACACCAGGCAACTCGACCTTGCCGGCGTCGACGTCAAGCTTGAAACACGCGTGACTCCAGCCGATCTCATCGGATCCTTCGACGAGGTAGTGGTCGCCACCGGAGTGACGCCGCGAGTCCCGAACATCCCCGGCATCGAGAATCCGAAGGTACTGACGTACGCCGAGGTGGTCCGCGAGGGCAAGCCCGTCGGCAAGACCGTCGCTGTGATCGGAGCCGGCGGTATCGGCGTCGACGTCAGCGAATTCCTCACTCACCCAACATCACCCACCTTGCACCTGAAGGAATGGAAGCAGGAGTGGGGCGTCACGGAACCCGAGATGGCACCGGGAGCGCTCACCACACCCATCCCGGAGCATTCGGAGCGTGAGGTCTACCTCCTGCAGCGCAAGCCCGGACGCATCGGAGCCGGCCTCGGCAAGACTACCGGCTGGGTCCACCGCGCCGCGTTGAAGAACAAGGGTGTGCACGAACTCTCCGGCGTGAACTACGAACGAATCGACGACGCCGGCCTGCACATCACCTTCGGCGAGAAGCACGAGAAGCCTCGTCTCCTCGAGGTCGACACCATCGTGATCTGCGCCGGACAGGAATCCGTGCGCGATCTCGTCGACGAGCTGACCGTTGCCGGCATGGTGACCCACATCATCGGCGGGGCAGACGTAGCCGGCGAACTCGATGCCAAACGTGCCATCGAACAGGGCACACGACTGGCCGCGAAGATCTGACCGACTACGCTGACTGATCGTGAGCCTGCCGACACCCACCACCACAGCCCGCGCCGTCGTGACCGGTGCCTCCTCCGGAATCGGAGAGGCACTGGCCACTGATCTGGCCTCCCGCGGACACTCCCTGATCCTGGTCGCACGACGCGGCGACGTCATGGAGGGTCTTGCCGAGACACTTCGCGCCAAGCACGGCGTCGACGTCGAGGTCCGTGCCTGCGATCTCTCGGACAGCGCCGCCCGTGCCGTCCTGGTCGAGGAACTGGGCACGCGTGAGATCAGCATCCTGTGCAACAACGCCGGTATCGCCACCTTCGGGCCGGTAGCCGAGCTCGACCCGAGCTACGAGCGCGCACAGGTCGAACTCAACGCCGTCGCGGTGCACGATCTCACCCTGGCCGTTCTGCCCGGAATGGTCGAGCGCAAGTCCGGCGGCATCCTGATGGTCGGATCGGCCGCCGGAAACATGCCGATTCCCAACAATGCGACCTACGCCGCCACCAAGGCCTTCGTGAACACGTTCGCGGAATCCCTGCGCGGGGAACTCAAAGGCAGCGGCGTCAACGTCACTCTCCTCGCCCCCGGACCGGTTCGCACCGAGACCCCGGACCCCGCCGAGGCCTCGATCGTCGACAAGCTGGTCCCGGACTTCTTCTGGATCTCGAGCGAATACACGGCCAAGGTCTCCCTCGACGGTCTGGCCGAGAACAAGATGCGCGTTGTCCCGGGCATCCTGAGCAAGGCGATGTCCGTCGCCGGCGGTTACACCCCGCGCGCAGTTGTCGCCCCGATCGTGGGCACGTTCTACAAGAAGCTCGGCGGCTGAGTCATCCGAACTTCTCGCTCGTTGGCTGTAGGGGCAATCCTTCTCACGACCGGAGGGTTGCCCTTACTGCTACCCACCACGGCAAACGCGTGCTCGTGTGTTTCCTTCGAGTCGCCGCAAGAGGCAGTGAGTGTCTCCAGCACAATCTTCCTCGGCACGCCCACCGAGAAATCCTCGGACGGGTTCGAGGACACCTATCTGTTCGACGTCAGTCGCGTCTACAAGGGTGATGTCTCGTCCGTGACGTCGGTGGGAACACTCGCAAACGGGAATGGTTGCGGCACAAGCTACGTACTCGGTACCGAACGACTGATGTTCCTGTCGGCGCCCTACGACGTCGACGCCGAATACGAGGGATACAGCTGCGCCCCCTATACCGGAACCGATTTCGACGTCCAGGCAACAGTTGAATCCGTCTACGGCGCAGGTTATGTTCCGGAAGCCGGCGGTACTCCGTCTATCGGCGTCTATATCGACAAAACAGCGGTCGTTAGCGGTGTCGCGGCGGTTGCGCTGCTGGCGGCGCTCGGTTGGTTCGGCTGGAAGCGACGACGAACGACATAAAAGGACGCCGTCAAACTCAGTCGTATCCCCGTCAAATACCCGTCAAGACAAGGTCCACCGGCACTTTTCCGGAGTAGATCTGTTGGTAGCCCCGCACCGAGCGGGTCACCCTCAGGAGATCGACGTGACGCTTCTCGACATCTTCCCGTCCCTACGCAGCGCGATGACACCGCGCTTGGATCCGGCTTTGTGGCCCATCAGCACTCGCCACGATCAGAGCGGACGCATCTGCATCGGCGACGTTTCCCTCGAAGAGATCGCCGACCAGTACGGAACCCCCACCTATGTCGTCGACGAGGCCGACGTGCGCCACCGCTGCCGGATGTATCGCGAGATCTTCCCCGACGCGGAAATCGTGTACGCGGGCAAGGCTCTCATGATTCGAGCGATGGCAAAATGGGTCTCCGACGAGGGGCTCGGGGTAGACGTCTGCTCGGCCGGCGAACTCACCATCGCACTGACAGCCGGTGTGGACCCGGCACGAATCATCCTGCACGGCAACGCCAAATCTGTCGCAGAGCTGAGAGTAGCCGTCAACGCGGGTGTCGGGCGGATAGTTCTCGACTCCCACAGCGAAGCACTACGACTGGCCTCGGTCTGCACCCGGCCGCAGAAAGTACTGATCCGAGTCACGCCCGGTATCGACATTCACGGACACAAGGCAGTGGCCACCGGCATCGTCGACCAGAAGTTCGGCCTGCCGGCATTCTCCGAAGAATTGGATCGTGCGGTTGCCGCCGTCAGCGCAGCGCCTCACCTCCAACTTATCGGCCTCCATTGCCATCTCGGTTCGCAGATCACCGATCCCGAACATTTCCGCTCCGGGATCAATACGATGATCGCGCAAATGGACGACATACGTCGTTCTCACGGGATCATCCTCACCGAACTCGATCTCGGGGGCGGGCACGGAATCCCGTACGTCCCCGGTGACGCGCAACTCGACCTGACTCGACTGGCAATTGTCATCGACGAATCACTCGATGACGCCTGCACCCGAAATCGCTTTCCCCGCCCCGAAATCGTCCTCGAACCCGGCCGGGCCATCGCCGCTCGGGCCGGTGTCACGCTGTACCGCGTGGCGAACATCAAGACCATCAGCGGCGGCAGGACATTTGTCTCCGTCGACGGCGGCATGAGCGACAATCCGCGAGTGTCGTTGTACAACAGTCGCTACGACGTCGAATTGGTCAACCGACATTCGAATGCGCCGCTCGAGGAAGTGACCGTCGTGGGGCGGCATTGCGAATCGGGAGACGAAATTTCCGTCGGCATACAACTTCCCGCAGACCTTCACGAGGGCGATCTGTTGGGAGTGCCGTGTACCGGCGCCTATCACCACAGCATGGCATCCACCTACAACAGTGTGTGCCGTCCGCCGGTGATTGCCGTGCTCGGTGGCGTCGCACGACCATTGATCCGACGCGAATCGATCAACGACCTACTCGCCCGCGAGGTCGGCATCTGACACTCGCGGGCGTCGAATCGTCAGCGCCTACGGCGGCTACCGGTTCCGAAGATACTGCGCGAGATTTCCCGACCGGCAGCAGATGCCGCCGATTTGAGGAAGCTCTTGACCGCAGAATTGCCGAGAATCTGCTCGGCGATGTTGGGACCCTCCGGCTCGACCGGTGGCGGCGGCGGAAACTGCGACAGATCCGGTAACGGCGGCAGATCCAGCGACGGGTCTGCCGTTGGCGCCCCGGCCACCTTGGCCGTCAGCCTCTCGTACGCCGATTCGCGATCGATCGTCTGACCGTACTTCTGGTGGAGCGGACTCGACGCCGCCGCGGCTGTGATGGCGTCGTTGCCGATCGTGTCCATCAGGGAGCGAGGCGGACGAATCTTGGTCCAGGCCACCGGTGTCGGCGCACCCTTCTCCGAGAGGACGGTCACGATGGCCTCGCCGGTTCCCAACGACGTGAGTGCCTTCTCGAGGTCGTAGTGCTCCGTCTTCGGGTACGTGCGGACCGTCTTGTTGAGCGCCTTCTGATCGTCCGGAGTGAACGCACGCAGAGCATGCTGCACCCTGGCGCCCAGTTGCGACAAAACAGAATTGGGGATGTCGGTGGGCAACTGCGTGCAGAAGAACACACCGACACCCTTGGAGCGAATCAACTTCACGGTCTGCTCGACTTGCTGAAGGAAAGCCTTCGACGCGTCGGCGAACAACAGATGGGCCTCGTCGAAGATGAAGACCAACTTGGGTTTCTCCAAGTCCCCTTCTTCCGGCAGGGTCTGGAACAGGTCGGCCAGCACCCACATCAGGAACGTGGAGAACATCGCCGGACGCGCGGCCTGCGCGCCGAGTTCGAAGAGTGTGATGACGCCGGCGCCACCGACAACCCGCAGCAGGTCCTCGGTTTCGAGTTCCGGTTCACCGAAGAAGGTGTCACCACCGTCGGCCTCGAGATTGACCAGCGCGCGCAGGATGACCCCAGCCGTGGCCGTTGACACGCCGCCGATTCCCTTCAGATCTGCCTTGCCTTCGGCACTGGTGAGGTGCGCGATGACCGAACGCAAGTCCTTGAGATCCAACAACGCCAGGCCCTGAGTATCCGCCCAGTGGAAAATCAATCCGAGCGTGGACTCCTGAGTCTCGTTGAGCCCCAGCACCTTACTGAGCAGGATCGGCCCGAAACTCGTGATGGTGGCGCGGACCGGAATCCCGATCCCGCCGGTTCCCAGCGACAGAAATTCGACGGGCATACCGGACGGAGTCCAGGAGTCGTCACCCGTCTCGATTGCCCGAGCTGTGATCTTGTCGTTGCTCTCCCCCGCTTTGGACAATCCCGAGAGATCACCCTTCACATCCGCCATCACGACGGGCACACCCGCGGCGGAGAGCTGTTCCGCGATGCCCTGCAACGTCTTGGTCTTGCCCGTACCGGTTGCACCGGCAATCAAGCCGTGACGGTTGACGGTGGCCAAGGGAATACGCACCCGGGCTGCCGGATCTGCAACTCCGTCGACAACAATCGACCCCAGCTCCAGCGCCCGACCCTCCGACGAATAACCCGCGGCGATCTCGGCTGCAGCACCCGATGGAGCCGGGGGCGTCGCTGCGCCTTCGCCGGCAGCACTCTCTGCAGCGAGAGCCTCACGCTCAGCGTCCTCGGCGGCCTGTGCGGCCTCGGCAGCAACCCGAGCAGCTTCGGCAGCAGCGGCCTTGGCCACTTTCGCCTTCTCGGCCGGCGTCAGTG
Source organism: Rhodococcus sp. ACPA4 (assembly GCF_002300185.1). Lineage (NCBI taxonomy): Bacteria > Bacillati > Actinomycetota > Actinomycetes > Mycobacteriales > Nocardiaceae > Rhodococcus > Rhodococcus sp. ACPA4. The sequence continues at coordinate 38,523 of NZ_NSDY01000001.1, read as the reverse complement.
AAACAGCGCCGTCCTTGGGATCCACGGTCATACAAGGCCCTCCTCATTTGCACTACAAAAGAAGATCTACGCGCGTCGAGATGTCACCGCAGACCTTATCCTTCCGGCCGCGCCCACTACTGTGTTCCTGGTGCAGGACAAATTGGTATGGATCGATTGTGAAATGACCGGGCTGCGGCTGGAGTCGGACAAACTCATCGAGATTGCGGCTCTGGTAACCGACAGCGAATTGAACATCTTGGGCGAAGGCGTGGACATCGTCATCCACGCCGACGACGACGCGCTGGCCGCAATGCCGGACGTCGTGAAGAAGATGCACGCCAAATCGGGTCTGACCGAAGAAGTTCGCAAGTCGACGGTCACGCTTGCCGAGGCGGAAAAGGAGGTGCTCGCCTACATCCGTGAGCACGTGCCCGTCGCCGGCACCGCTCCCCTGGCGGGCAATTCCATTGCCACCGACCGCGGATTCATCTCGCGGGACATGAGCGCGCTGGACACCTACCTGCACTACCGGATGATCGACGTCAGCTCCATCAAGGAGCTCTCGCGTCGCTGGTACCCGCGAATCTACTTCGGCCAGCCCGAAAAAGGCCTCGCGCACCGTGCCCTGGCCGACATCAAGGAATCCATCCGCGAACTCAAGTACTACCGCAGTACCGCATTTGTCCCCGCTCCCGGACCGTCCAGCGCGGAGATCGCAGCCGTTGTAGAGGGCCTCGGGCCTGCCTGACCTGCCGATTGGCATCCTGGCCAACTTTCAGGCTAGTATCTTCTACGTCAAAGCAACCGGGTCAAACCGGTCGCCGAGGCAATGGTGGGCGTAGTTCAGTTGGTAGAGCACCAGGTTGTGATCCTGGCTGTCGCGGGTTCGAGTCCCGTCGCTCACCCAAAGGGAACCCCCGGAAATGTCGAAAGATATTTCCGGGGGTTCTTTTGGTTGGGTCCGCAAACACCACTGCGAACGAAAATGCCCCCAACCGATCGGCTGGGGGCATTCTGACGTTTCAGTACTTCAGGGACGCACTCAGACGTCCGCGTTACCGGCCTTCCACACGTTCCACGGGATGTTCCAGTCCCCCAGGCCGTCGGTGCCCGAAAGCGTGCCACCGACGGTGTTCTTCACGATGACGATGTCGCCGCGTTTGGTGTTGTCGTACACCCACTTGGCATTGGCGGGGCTCAGGTTGAGGCAGCCGTGACTGGTGTTGGAGTAACCCTGCTGCCCGACAGACCACGGCGCTGAGTGGAAGAAGATGCCGCTGTAGGACATTCGCGTCGCCCAGTCGACCGGAGTCTTGTATCCGTCAGCGGAAGTGACAGGCACCCCGTACGTCGAGGAGTCCATGACCAAGTTCGCGAACCTGTCACCGATGATGTAGACACCGTTGTCGGTGGGGGTGCTGTCCTTACCCATCGACGTGGGCATGGTCATGACAGTCTCGCCGTTAACCTGGAAAGTGACCTGTTTCGTGTTGTCGTCGGCAACGGCAATCACGGAATCACCGATGTCGAAGGATGTCGTGGCGTCCTCCTGGCCGAAGACGCCTTTGCCCAGATCGCGGCCGTAGACGTTGACCTTGACGTCAACCTTGGTGCCCGGCGCCCAGTACGCCTCCGGACGCCACCTGACCTCGCGGTTGTTGACCCAGTAGAAAGCACCTTCGACAGCCGGCGTCGTCGTGACGGTGATCGACTCTTCGGCAGCCTTGCGATCCGGAATGTTCTCGTCGAACTGCACGGCGATCGGCTGGCCGATACCGACCACGGAACCCTCGCCCGGCATCACGTACGGCTTGGTGAGGTTGCCGGGCGCGCTGGTCGTGAACGACGTCACCGTGGTGCTGGCGCCGCCCAATCCGTAGGCCTGGGCCTCGATCTTGTACTTGCGGTTGTAGCCGAGGGGTTCAGCGGTCACCCACGACGCTCCGTCGGCCGCGAGGGTGCCGGCAACGGTCTTACCGTCGGCGTTGACCATCCGAACGTCGGACAGGCTGCCGTCGGCAACGTCGATGCGGACCGGATCGCCCGGGGAGAAACCGATTGCGCCGTCAGCGACGGTGGAGGTGACTTTCGGCTTGATGAGCTCGGTCAACGGGTTGGAGTCGATCGGCGCGGCGCCCTCGTTGTCCACGGCAGCCCCACTGGACGTGCACGCGGTCACCAGAACCAACGCTCCCAACGACACGGCGGCCATGGCGGCGCCCCTCGAGATTCGGCCTGTCCCTCCACGCACGGACATGCCCCACCACTGACGACTCATTTGTTCGACTCCGCTTCACATGTTAACGACCAGCAATTGCGCCAGGTCAATGATGCCAGGCACAGTCGTTACTCACGGTCATGAAAACCCCGTCGAAGAGTAACGTTCGAATATCAATCGTTTCGTACCGATTGGAATGTTACCGATTTCGGTCAATGTCACAGAAACCACCCGTCCAACGACGGCCCACCAGGCGATTTGCTCCCGACGGAACGGTTCGGCTAATGTTCTGTCTCGCAAGAGCGAGCGCCTATAGCTCAGTTGGTAGAGCAAGTGACTCTTAATCACTGGGTCCGGGGTTCGAGTCCCTGTGGGCGCACTTGCAAAGATCCCCATCGTGGAAACACGGTGGGGATCTTTTTTGTGTCCGGGCGGCGAATACACTCCAGCGAACCCGACAAAATGGAGCGAGCCATGACTGATCTGCCCGATTCGGAAGTCGCATTTGCCGGTGTCGTCGGTCAAGCCGAACTGATCCGCAGCGGCCAACTGTCGGCTCGTGAATTGACCGAACATGCACTCAGACGTATCGAACGCCTCAATCCCACACTCAACGCCTTCACCCGCGTCCTCGCCGACGAAGCGATCGCCGAAGCCACCCGACTCGACGAGCGCCAGGCCTCCGGCGACCCTGTCGGTCTCCTGCACGGCGTGCCCATCGCGATCAAGGACGAGAACGACGTAGCCGGAACACCCACCACCTACGGCGGTGCTGCAGTCACTCGGATCGCGAATTCGGACTCCGAGGTGGTACGACGCTTACGCGACGCCGGAGCAGTCATCATCGGAAAAACCACGATGCCGGAGTTCGGCATCTGGCCGTTCACCGAGACCGCCGCGCACGGCTACACCCGAAATCCCTGGAACACAACAGTATCCACGGGAGGATCGAGTGGCGGCACGGCAGCAGCTGTCGCGTCGGGCATGGTTGCCGCAGGAATCGGCGGCGACGGCGGCGGTTCCATCCGGCTTCCGTCGGCATTCTGCGGATTGTTCGGACTGAAAGCGCAACGCGGCCGAGTAAGCACCGCACCGAACGGCAACCTGTGGCGCAGCCTCGGAACGCTCGGCCCGCTTACCCGCTCGGTCGAGGACAGCGCACTCGTCTACGACGCCATTATCGGCACCACACCGGTGGACGACTACAGAGCCGAACCACTCGGGGCCCGCTTCACCGAAGGTGCGGTGTCCCCGCTGCACCCCCTCCGTATTGCCGTGTCCACCCGCTGCCCCGTGCGCGGCGTCACGCCGGCGCCCGAAGTGGTTGCCGGGGTTCGTGCGGTCGCAGAAATGTTGAGCGCGTTGGGGCACCACGTCGACGAACATGATCCCCGATACCCCGATGCAACGGCGTCGTTCCTCCCCCAGGTACTCGGCGGCGTACGCGACGAAGCTTTGCGCGTCGATCGGCCCGATCTTCTCGAAAAGCGAACTCGCGCACTGTCTTCGATCGGCAGAATCGCGTCGCCCCGGCGCGTCGGCCGGGCGGCGTACCGGCGTGGCCAACGGATCGCGCACACCGTCAACCAGGTTTTCGACACGTATGACATCGTGCTGATGCCGACCACACCCGCCTTGCCGCGGCGGATCGGCCAACTCGAGGGCACAGGACTGCTGTCCGCCGTCCGCAAGGCTTTGCCGATCGCGGCGTACTGCTCGATCTGGAATGTGTGCGGCAATCCGGCGGCGGCCGTTCCGGCGGGATTTTCGACCGACGGGCTCCCCCTCAGCGTCCAACTGGTGTCGCGACCGAACGGCGAGCTGACAATTTTGTCGCTCGCACATCAGCTGGAGGGTCGGATCGGGTGGACGAATTCCCGTCCGCCGCAGGCCTGAAAGACACGTGCGATGTAACTGCCGTCACGATTACGACGACGCGTTTTGCAAACTGAGGAGCCCGTCGGCTAATGTTCTGTCTCGCAAGAGCGAGCGCCTATAGCTCAGTTGGTAGAGCAAGTGACTCTTAATCACTGGGTCCGGGGTTCGAGTCCCTGTGGGCGCACTTGCAAGAAGGCCCCCATCTCATCGAGATGGGGGCCTTCTTCATGTCCGACGCCGTTCGGTGATCAGCGAATGATCTTGCGAATGACCAGGAGTCCGACAACGGATCCCACGGCGATCAACGCGTACTTCACGTTCGGCTCGTTGAGCTTGGCGAGCACCGTCTTCTTGGTGTTCTCGACCAGCCGCTTCGGGTTGGTCCGTACCGTCAGTTCGTCGAGTGTGCTCGCGAGCTGGTTACGCGCCTTCTCGATCTCGCGCTCGATGCTCTCGGTGTCCCTGGGCACGTGTCCTCCAACTTGTCTGTGTGCTGTCGCTTGATGTTCGTTGCCGCTACGTCCGTGCAGACGCAAGGCGTCGACACCTGGTTCTACCGTAGAGGAGCAGATTGCCCGCGCGCCCACCTGGCGCGCAATTTCTCGACTAACCTCGATTCCCGTGACCGAGAACAGTAGATTGTCTGCCGGCGATATCGCGCCGGATTTCACGCTCCCCGACGCCGAAGGCAACGAAGTTTCGTTGCACGACTACCGAGGCCGCAAGGTCATCGTGTACTTCTACCCGGCGGCCAGCACGCCGGGCTGCACCAAGCAGGCCTGCGACTTCCGCGACAACCTCGCCGAATTGAACGGGGCGGGCCTCGACGTCATCGGCATCTCGCCGGACAAGCCCGCCAAGCTCGCCAAGTTCCGCGACAACGAGGAGCTGACCTTTCCGCTGCTCTCCGATCCGGAAAAGGCGACGCTGGAGGCCTGGGGCGCGTTCGGCGAGAAGAAGATGTACGGCAAGACCGTCCAGGGTGTCATCCGATCCACCTTCCTCGTCGACGAAGAGGGAAAGATCGAGGTTGCCCAGTACAACGTCCGGGCCACCGGTCACGTCGCCAAGTTGCGACGCGACCTGTCCGTCTAGCTACTCGAACCGGCTCGAGACTCGAACCGACTCAAAAACAGGGCTTCCGCGTACGCGAGATTCTCGATCTCCGACGGGTCGACGCTCTCGTTCGGGGCATGGATGCGGCACTGCGGTTCCTCGACGCCAATCAACGCGATCTCCGCGTCGGGGAACTGCTCCGCCAGCGCGCTACACAGGGGAATCGAGCCTCCCTGTCCGGCAAATCCGACTTCGGCGCCGTACGCCGCACTCAGAGCCGCTGTGAGCTGCTTGAATCCCGGCCCACCCGTGGAAGCACCGAACGGCATTCCCGTCGCCTCCGGGTCCACGCTCACCCGCACGCCCCACGGCGCCGCAGCCAGCAGATGCCCGATCAGCAAGTCCTGGGCCTCGGCGGGATCCGTGCCGGGTGGAACGCGCAGGTTCAACCGTGCGGAAGCTCGTGGCGTAATTGCCGCAGCCGAGCCGACCACGGGCGGGCAGTCGATCCCCAAGATCGTGAGCGCCGGCCGCGCCCACACCTGGTCGGCCACAGAACCCGAGCCGACCAGATCGACCCCTTCGAGGACTCCTGCGTCGCCGCGGAATTGTGTGTCGTCGTACTCGACGCCATTCCAGTGCTGATCGCTGACAAGACCGTCGACGGTGGTGTTGCCTTCTTCGTCGTGCAGGGTTGCCAGCATCTGCACCAACGCGGTCATCGCGTCGGGCGCCGGGCCGCCGAACACCCCGGAGTGCACCTCACCTTCGAGCGCCGAGACGTGGACGACCACATTGGCGATACCGCGCAATGACGTCGTGATCGTGGGCTCCCCCACTGCGGTATTGCCGGTATCGGCGATCAGCATGACATCGGCGTCGAACAGTTCGGGGCGCTGCCGCAGCAGGTCTTCGAGGCCTCCGGTGCCCATCTCCTCCGAGCCTTCGGCGACGATTCGCAGGTTGACAGCCGGCGCCTGCCCGGCTGCTGCGAGCGCTCGGAGTGCGGTCAGGTGCATGACGAGGTTGCCCTTGCAATCCGACGCGCCTCGCCCGTACCACCGTCCGTCGCGCTCGGTCAGCGTGAAAGGTGGCGAATTCCAAAGCTCTTCGTCTCCGGGCGGTTGAACGTCGTAGTGGCAGTACAGGAGAACGGTCGGGGCATCCGCTGGGCCAGGCCGAAATCCGATTACCGCAGCGGAACCGTCCGACGTCTCGACCGCCTCGGCGTCCGCAAATCCCTGTTCGCGGAACGCGCCAACCACCCAGGCGGCAGCTGCTGCACATTCTTCCGGCGGGAATTGCCGCGCATCCGCGACCGACCGCAACGCAACCAACCGCGTCAGATCCTCGTGCGCGCGGGGCATGAGCTCGCGTACTGCGGCTCGCAACTGTTCGGCCATTTCGGTCTCCTTTTCTCGCCGACTCCAGTGTGCCCGAATCACCGATGAGCAACCCTCTCCTGCAGCGCACCTTCGGTCACCTAGTATCGAAGAGTGGCAACGTCGTCGGATTTCCAGCAGTCGGTCGGGTGATCTTTCGGTGAGCCCGGATATTCCACAAGCGCCAAATTCTGCTGCAGATGCCGATAGCCTCGAATCTGTGCAGCCCTCTACCCGCAACCGCGTACGCCGTCGGCCGGACCCCGCACTCGAAAATTCTCAGAGCGACGCACCTCAGGAACTGCTTCCACGCAAACGTCCGACGCAGGAACGAAGCCAGCGCAAGTTCGATGCCCTTCTCGCCGCCTCCCGCGAACTTCTCACCGACGTCGGTTTCGAATCGTTCACGTGCGAAGAGGTCGCGGCGCGTGCTGACGTGCCCATCGGGACTCTGTATCAGTTCTTCGCCAACAAGTACGTCATCGTGTGCGAATTGAACCGTCAGGACCTCGTGGGGGTGCAACACGAGCTGGCCCAGTTCGGCGGTGAAGTGCCGTCACTCGATTGGCTGCGGTTCCTCAACAGTTTTGTCGACCACATGGCCGGACTCTGGACATCCGATCCGTCCCGCCGCGAGGTGTGGTTGGCAATGCAATCCACGCCGTCCACGCGGGCAACCGGTGTCATTCACGAGAAGCAGTTCGCGGAAACCGTCGCCAAGATGCTTGGTCCACTCACACCGCGCTCACCGCGGGATCGCCGCATGATGATGGCGGAAGTGCTTGTGCACGTGGTGTATTCGATGCTGAATTTCTCCGTGCAGGACGGCCAGAGCCACGCCGACGCCGTAGTGGAACTCAAGCGTCTGATGGGTGCGTATCTTCTGGTGGCGGAGAAGGAATCTCGATTGAAGGGCCGCGGCACAGCCGACTACGAGGGCTGACGCCAGCTCGACCCTAAGTCGATTCGATCACGGCAAATGCGCCGGCCATGTCTCCGTCGTGCGTCAGCGAAATGTGAATCTTCACGTCGGTGAGGTGTTTCGCGACGTCGCCCCGCAATCTGATGCTGGGCCGCCCCCACGCGTCGGAGACGACTTCGATTTGATTGTGGATCATCTCCCCCAGCACCGGCGGGCTGGCGAAGAGAGCAGTGGACCACGCTTTGATCACTGCTTCCTTCGCCGCCCACCGGGCCGCGAAATGTCTTGCCGGATCGGAACTCCGAGTATTGGAATCCCGACGCTCACCCGGTGTGAAGTTGTCGAGCATAGCCGTTCCCGGCCGTTTCAGTTGCTCGGCGAACTCCGACACCGTGACGAGGTCGAAACCGATACCCAGAACTCCCATCCTGCGATTATCTACTTGCAGCCAGGCAGATTCGAGCGGTAACGCTGATCTTCACCCAGGCGTGCGTTCTCGCTGAGGAGAACATCCGCTTCGAGCTGACGCGAAGCCTTTGCGGGCGTTCCGTCGGCGCCGAGACGACGATCGGCGGGACGCTCGTACAGGCTGTCGCCACCGCACATCGCCTTGGCGAGGCGACGCTGACCGTCGATGGTGCGCTGCTGCGCGGCTGCAACATAGTCCGCACGCTTGTCGGCGGGCACCGACTCGACAAATGCCTGCGGGTGAACGACGGCGATCAGTCCGGAGACGTGACCGAAGCCCAGGCTGGTCAGCAGGCCGGCGCGCAGCGGGAGCTGCTCACCGAACTTGAGCGGCTGACGTGCCCACACGAGGTGCTCGAACTCGGCCATCTTGTCGTCGACGCAGTCGAGGCTGCGGTTCGGCGGGATGACGCCCTGGCTGAGCACCTGGCACAGACCGATCAGCTGGAAGGCAGCTGCGCCGCCCTTGGCGTGGCCGGTCAGGCTCTTCTGCGACACCACGAACATCGGAGCACCGTCACTGCGACCCAAAGCCCCGGCGAGACGCTCGTGCAGTTCTGCCTCGTTGGGATCGTTTGCCGCGGTGGACGTGTCGTGCTTGGAGATGACCGCGATGTCGTCCGCGCTGACGCCGAGGGCGTTGAGCGAGAGTGCGAGCTGCGAATCCGCTCCGCCGCGTCCGGCACCCAGTGCGCCGATTCCCGGAGCCGGGATCGACGTGTGGACACCGTCTGCGAACGATCCGGCCCAGGCGACAACGCCGAGAACGGGCAAGCCCATTTCCAGTGCCAGGTCACCGCGAGCGAGCAGGATCGTGCCACCACCGGCGGACTCGACGAAGCCGCCGCGCCGGCGATCGTTTGCCCGCGAGAAGCGGCGATCCTCGATGCCCTTGGCGTGCATGTCCGACGTCTTGGCCGTGGCCGACATGTCACCGAAGCCGATGATGCCTTCCGCGCTCAGGTCGTCGAATCCACCGGCAACAACCAACTGGGCCTTGCCCAAGCGGATCTTGTCGACGCCCTCTTCGACGGACACGGCTGCCGTTGCGCAGGCCGCGACGGGGTGAACCATCGCGCCGTAGCCACCGACGTACGACTGAACGACGTGCGCCGCAATAACATTCGGCAGAGCTTCCTGCAGAATGTCGTTGGGACGATTCTCGCCGAGCAGCGTGTCGATGTACAAGCTCCTCATGGACGTCATGCCGCCCATGCCGGTGCCCTGCGTGTTCGCCACCAGGCTCGGGTGAACCCAACGCAGCAGTTCGCTCGGAGTGAAGCCGCCCGTGAGGAATGCGTCCACGGTCGCAACGATGTTCCACAGTCCGACGCGGTCGACCGAATCGGCCATGTCGGCGGGGATGCCCCACTTCGTGACGTCGAAGTTGGTCGGAATCTGGCCGCCGACACTGCGGGTCAGCTTCATCTTGCGCGGAACACGGATCTCGGTGCCGGCGCGGCGCGTGACCGTCCAGTCACCGGACTCGGCCGAAACCGACGCCACTGTGTTCTCGGGATCGGATTCGACGAAGGCCTGAGCCTCTGCCTCGCTGCCGACCACGAAGCTCAGATCCTTGTCCAGGAACACGGAGGTGAGCAGCGGTGCGGTGTTGTCGATCATCTGGCCTTCGTCGACGTAGCGACGGATGCCGCACCGCTCGACAACTGCGTCATGGTACTTGTCGGCGATTTCCGCCTCTGGCACCAGATCGCCTGATTCGACGTCGTACCAACCCGGCTTGGGGTCGTTCTCCCAGACGATCAGTCCGGTGTTCCACGCCAATTCGAGAACGCCTGCGGCAGAGAGCTGCTCGTCGACCTCCATCTCGAAGCGGGTACGCGAGGAACCGTAGGGGCCGAGCTCTCCGGCGCCCACGATGACCACGAGGTCCGCGGGAGTGACATCGAGTTCGGGCCAGCTCGGAGCCTTGATCGAGGCATCGATGCGTGCCGGTGCGGACAGCGCGAGGATGGTGTTCTCGTCGACTGCTTCGTCGACTGCCTCGGCGATCTCTGCGGTCGCGGCGGCTTCCTTGGCGAGGGCGCCCAGGTCGAGGTTCGCCTCCGCAAGTCCACCGGTCAGGTCGACCTCGAGCGGAGCCTTGGCTGCGCTACGACGCGACTGCGCGGTAGCCGTCTTCAGCAGTTCGGTTGCCATTTCCTGGGTGGACCAGGTACGGACACCGGCAGCTTCGACAGCGTCGACGATCGGATCGTTGTGACCCATCAGGCCGGTTCCGCGGACCCAGCCGATGACGGCGTGTGCCAACGTGACTCGCTCGGCCCAGTTGCGCTCGGCCTTCCAGCGGTTGACCACGGCGATCAGCGAAGCCTTGGCCTCACCGTATGCACCGTCACCACCGAACGTTCCGCGGTTCGGCGAACCGGGCAGGACCACGTGCAGATGTGTGTCGACGTCGCTGTCGTAACCGATCTTCGACAGACCACCGATCAGGCGCTCCACCGACCACAGCAGCACGCGCATTTCCATTTCGGCGCGAGCGCCGGCGTCGGAGAGTTCTCCGCCGACGCGAGGAGCCGCGAACGGGAAGAGCATCGTCGGCGTCATAGCCGGCTTGATCAGCTTCTTTGCGCCACCGGCATTTTCGGTGGCCTCGTTGCCGATCCAGTCGATCAGTGCGTCGACGTCGGTGTACGACGCCATGTTGGCAGGAACCACCCAGAGAGCGGCACCGGCACGAGCGTTCTCGCGGTACAGGTCACGGTAGAAGCCGAGACGCGAGCCGTCGAGACGCGACGTGGTGACGAATACCGTTGCGCCACCGGCCAGGAGCTTGCCCGTGACCGCTGCTGCGATCGAACCCTTGCTGGCTCCGGTCACGACTGCGACCTCGCCGGCCCACTCAGGTGCGTCGGATTCTGCAGTCACGGCCGCATCAGCGATGCGGGTGTAGACCTCGGCCAGCGTCGTGCGACCTTCGTCGGTGGCGCGGGTGGCCCACCACTTTGCCTGTGCGGCAACGGTGGAACCGGCACCGATGAAGTTCTCGACCGACAGAGTCTCACTGCCGAGCCAGATGCGAGCGAGATCCTCACGCGCACTTGCCCAACGGTCGTCAAGCAGGACCGCCTTCTGAGCGTCGAATGCCGGAGCAACCAGACGCGGCCAGTCGGAACCGAGTTCAGCCGAGACCAGGTCGACCAGTTCGGTGTCCTCGACCGTTGCGGCCGGAGCCTCTTCGCTGAGTCCGAGCTGCTCGAGCACGAGGCGGGCGGCCGAAGCCAGAACGCCGTTGCGGCCCGTGATGTTCTCGGTGAACTCACCAAGAGCGGCTGCGTCGACGGTTCCACCGCCGCCACCACCGGTTGCCGGCAGCGAAACGCTGGTGCCGCGAGCGGACGCAACCGAAGCAACGGCGCTGTCGATGACTGCGTCGACTGCTGCTGCGTCGGCCAGAGCGCCGGAGGTCAGGCCGCCGAGGTCGCCGCCGCGGATGCTGGCACCGTCACGGGTACCGAGCGCTACCGCTGCGGTGACGTGGTGCGCCCAACCGTCGCCGAGTTCCCAGACCTTCTTGACACGATCGGCGATGTAGCCGGGACGCTTGCCCGAGGGGCCGAAGACCTTACGCAGGTGATCGTTGATCGAATCGGAAAGTACCGGTCCGAACGGCTTGTACGTACGCGCCAGCTTGTCGACAGTGGCTGCGAGCGAGCCCATGTCGGCATCCGCCGCACCGTCGATGGCACCGAGCGACAACTCGGATCCGAGGTCGACCAGAAGCTGGTTACGACGTGAGGACACACCGTCGCACAGTGCCTCGATCGTGTCGGCGGGGCCGACCTGATCGGGACGCAGCTTGGTCCACAGGCTGATCAGAACCTTGGTGGCGTCTGGCGCCTTGAAGGTGATGTCGTCCGGACGCGGTCCGCTGGACGTCGCGACGGGTGCAGCGGCGACCGGTGCGGCAGCGGCAGCCGCCGGAGTGGCAGCGGGTGCTTCCACCTCGTCGTCATCGTCGGCAGCAGCCGGATCGACATCCGTGCCGTAGACGATCGCAGCTTCACGCTCGATGTTCAGGACCTCGACCGGGTAGCCGAAGCGGCCCGGCAGCTTGAGGGTCTGCGATGCGAGGTTCGCGACGGTCGGGGCAGCGCCGAGGCCGACCTCGACAAAGCGCTCGACACCGAGTCCACCTTCGGACTCGTCACTGAACAGCAGATCCTGGGTCTCGATCCAGCGGACCGGGCTGGCGAACTGCCACGCCAGCAGCTCGATCAGGATGATCCGGGACAGTTCGTGGCTGCGCGTTGCGTAGCTGTCGAAGTCAGCAAGGACTTCCTGCAGCTGCTCCGACGGCACCAGGTCGGCGATTTCCTGAACGAAGTCGCGGCTCAGCGAGAAGAGCCTCGGAACGAGGTTCGGGATGTAGCGGCCGATAAGGATGTCCGGATCGATGTCGTGCGGGAGCAAGTCCTGCAGGCATACGCGGAAGTCCGCCACGCCGCCGCGAAGGACGGTGGAGTGGAACGGCACGTCGATGCCGGGAACCTGGATGTAGGCGCGCTTGCCACCGAATTCCGCACGGAGACGATCGATCTCGATCTCGAGTGCGTCGAGGCCGGCAACGGATCCGGCGATGGCGTACTGGCTGCCGCGCAGGTTCAGGTTGACGATTTCGAGGAACTCACCGGACGCCTCGGCAACACCGGCGACAAAGTCCTGCACGTCGTCGTCGGACACACCGATCTGCGACGGGCGGATGGCAGCCATGCGGTAGTCGGAACGGCCCGCTGCGTCACGGGGAACCAACTGGTGCATCGCGGAGCCGCGCTGGAAGACAACCTCGAGAAGTGCTTCGAGCGGGAAGACCTCGGCAACAGCGGCGAGCGCGTTGTACTCACCCACCGAGTGACCGGCGAGGAACGAGCCTTCGATGAAGGTGCCGGACTCGCGCAGTTCGGCAACCTGGGCTACACCGAGAACAGCCATCGCGACCTGGGTGAACTGCGTCAGGTGCAGAACACCGTCCGGGTGCTTGTGCTCGACGCCGCGGGCCTTGACGGTGACCGGGTTGTCGCGCACCACAGCAAGAATCGAGAATCCGAGCGCCTTGCGGGTGTGCTTGTCCGCACGCTCCCAGACGTCGCGCGCAGCCTTCGAGCGAGCGCGGGCGTCGAGGCCCATGCCTGGACGCTGGATGCCCTGGCCGGGGAAGGCGTAGATCGTCTTCGGTGCTGCAGTGCGTCCCGTCGCGACCATGACCAGGTCACCGTCGATCCGGCAACCGACCTCGACGATCTCGGCACCCTGATCGATACCGATGCGATCGACGCGGACGTCGATCTCAGCGCCGGGGCGGACCATTCCGAGGAAACGAGCGGTCCACGCGGTCAGGCGACGCGGAGGGGTGCGGGTCTCGTTGGGATCAACCGCGGTGACAACCTGCTGCGCCGCAGCCGAGAGCCACATACCGTGCACAATCGGGGTTCCGAGGCCGGCCAGCAGCGCGGCGTTGTCGGACGTGTGAATCGGGTTGTGGTCACCGGAAACCTGAGCGAATGCGCCCATGCTGACCGGAGCCAGGATCTTCGCGTCACGGCGACGACGACGCGAAGTATCGATAGCGGCATCGCTGATCGATCCACCTGCGCGCGCCGGGTCGGCAAGCTCGCCTGCGCCGGTACGTCCGCGGATGGCAAAACGCTCGGTCATGGTGACCACGGCGGGAGCGTCGAGGCCCTCGCCGAGCATGGCACCGACCTCGACCTTGACCTCGACGACGCGACCGAGGTCGGTGTCGAGAACCGAGGCGACCTCGGCATTGACCACGAGAATGCTTGTCTCGGAGGGCAGCTCACCGACAAAGTCGACGGAGTGGTCGAGGTGGACGAGATCGAGCATGCCTTCGATGACGGAAAGACTGTCGAGCTTGGCTGCGCCGAGGACGGCGAATACTGCGGGCCAGCACGCGCCGACAACCACGTCCGGAACAGCCTTGCCGCTCACGCTCAGTGTGGTCGGCAGACCGGAACCGGTGACTCCGGCGTGATCGGCGATGCGGTCGGGTACCCACGCGACATTGAGGCGTGCGGAGCCGTTCTTGACGGTCGGCAGTTCCTGTCCTGCAGCAACTGCCAACAGTGCGGACATCGCGGCTTCAGCGTCGGCCTCGGTGACGACCGGGGCGCCGCCGTCGACAACGGAGCTGGGAATGGTGATCGTGATGTCGACCGACTTGTCTGCCACAAGCGGAACCGAGAGCAGGACGTGAGTCTCGTCGACAACCGTCAGGCTCGATCCGGTCGAGGCGTGAACAGCCTTGTCAACGGACTCGGCACTCCACTCTTCGAGGTCACCGAGACGACGGACCGGGTTCTGGGTCAGGCGGCCGGCCCACTGGAGATCCGGCGCCGAGAGAATCGCGTCGAGCAGACCGGGAGCGGAATCCTGGTGGCGACGGCTCGCGAGGACAACCGGAGTGGTTCCGGCAGCAACCAATTCGTCGTACGTGGCCTTCTCGAAACGATCGAGCAGGTCACCGACGGGCTCGTCGACACGCGTGATGCCGGCAACGGCAACGGTGCCGGGGATGACGCACACCTGATCGGCGGTGTACCGCGGATCGTGTGCCTGCCACAGGGAGTCACTGCGCCACCAGCGGCGCACGTCACCGTCGACGACGGGAACGAAGTTGACCGGCTTGCCCGGCGTCTTGCACAGCGAGATGAAGAACGAGATGTCTGCGGGATGCAGAACCGTGCTCGTGTAGTCCGGGTACGACGCCTGGAGTGCGCAAATCGCAGCTTCGGGACGCTCGAGGGTCTCGGCATCGCCGAACAGGGTCGGGATGGGGCCGCGGTCGACGGGGTGCAGACGAGCCTCGGTGCGCTGGAGCATCTCACCGAAGCGAGCACGCCAGGTGATGTCGAGCCACGGGCTCGTCGTTGCCTCGGCGATAGCGTCCTGAAGGTCTGCGCCGCAGTCGAATTCCTTGGCCGCGTCGATACCGACGGTCAGCTCGAGGTAGCGACGCAGCCACTGCGCGTACGTCATGGTCTCGATGTCACCGAAGTACGGCTTGGCGGTGACGTCGAGTGCTGCGATGATCTCGTCGCGGCGCTCGGCAACGGCGTCGGCGTCGCCGGCAACCTCGTCGAGGAGGCGTCCGGTGCGCGATGCGGCGTTGTCGATCTCGTGGATGTCGGCACCGAGCTGGCTACGGCCCGAAGCCATTCCACCTTCGGCGGTGCCGGCGCCTACCCAGTCCGGAGTACCCGGTGTGTCGACGAGGAGCTGCTTGACCTCGGGAGACGTGGTGGCCTCCAGCGTCGCCATCGCTGCCGTGCCGACGAGGATGCCGTCGACGGGCATTGCCGGGAAGCCGGCTCCGACAGACCAGCGGCCGGTCAGGTAATCGGCTGCGCGCTCGGGTGTTCCGATGCCGCCGCCGACGCAGATGATCAGGTTCGAACGCGTACGCAGCTCGGCGTACGTGTCGAGGAGCAGGTCGTCGAGGTCTTCCCACGAGTGGTGTCCGCCGGCGCGGCCACCTTCGATGTGAACGATGACGGGGAAGTTCGGAACCTCGTTGGCAATGCGGATCACGGAACGGATCTGCGCCACGGTGCCCGGCTTGAATGCGATGTTGGTGATGCCGATCTCGGACAGCTCTTCGATAAGCGCAACGGCCTCTTCGAGTTCCGGGATACCGGCGGTGACGATGACGCCGTCGATGGGTGCACCGGCAGTACGAGCGCGCTGCACGAGGCGCTTGCCACCGAGCTGCAGCTTCCACAGGTACGGATCGAGGAACAGCGAGTTGAACTGGACCGCGCGGCCCGGCTCGAGGAGCATCTTCAGTTCTGCGACACGGTCTTCGAAGATCTCTTCGGTGACCTGTCCGCCACCGGCAAGCTCGGCCCAGTGACCGGCATTGGCTGCGGCGGCAACGATCTTGGCGTCGACGGTGGTCGGAGTCATGCCGGCCAACAGGATCGGTGAGCGACCCGTGAGCTTCGTGAAGGCCGTCTCGACGCCGATGCGGCCGCCGGGAAGCGCTACAGGCTTGGGCGCGAATTCGGTCCACGAACGTGAGACCTCAGGCGCAGCACCGGGGGTGAGCAAGTTGCGATGTCCACCGCGGGTGGACGCGGCGATGATGCCAACACCCTGCCCACGCAGCGAGGACGACGTCATACGGGTCAGCTGGTCGCTGGGTCCGAGATCGAGAATCCACTGCGCGCCGGCGTCGATGGCACCATTCACGGCCTGCACCCAGTTGACCGGGTCGACCAGGATGGCCTGCGCAAGTGCGCTGGCGCGATCTGCGTCGAGGCCGCAGCGCGCTGCCCAGCTGCCGACCAGGTCGACTGCGTCGGCGAGCGCCGGGTGGTGGAAACCGATTTCGGTGTCGAGGGCGTCGAAGGTGGGAGCGAAGACCGAACCGCCACGCTTCTTTCCATCGCGCTCGCGGGCTTCGTTCGCCTCGATCTGCTCGCAATGTTCCTGCACGCGGGCCAGCTGAGCGGGCGGTCCGGCGAGGACAACACGGCGGCGTCCGTTGCGAATAGCGAGGACTGCTGCACGATTGTCCGTCGTGGTCTCGGCAAGTTCGGCGACAATCGCGGCGAGGCGCTCGGGATCGACGTTGGACACGGCGACCATCGGCTTGCCCGACGCGCTCGCGATGATGCCGCGACGACGGCCGACCAGGCTGGCTGCGGCGCCGACGAGCTGAGCAACAGCAAGAAGCTCGCCGTCGTCGTTGCCACCAGCTGCAACTGCAGCAGTCGCGAGCACGCCCTGCGAATGTCCGATGACGGACACGGGCGGATGCGCTGCAATATCGAGACCCTGCGCAGTCAGCGCACGCAACGCCGCAAGTTGCGTGAGGAAGACGCCGGGGAGCGAAACGGGTGCTGCGGTGAGTGCTGCAGCAGAGGGACCTGCCGGCTTCTCACCTTCTTCTTCGTCAACGATCTCGGCTTCGAGAATCCACGCGACCGGATCGAATCCGATCGGGCGCACCACCACAAGATCCTGCGCGAGCGGAGCGAGGCGCGCTGCTGCGTCGTTGACCAAGTCGGTGAGAATCGGCTCGAGGCCGTTGTCGCGGCTGAGTTCTTCGAGCGTGCTGAGCCACGGGGCGCCCTGTCCACCGAAGGCAAGGGCGTACGGCAATCCGTTGTTCAGTGAATCGACGAGGGCACCTTTACTGTTCGTGCGGGAGGCTCCCCCGTCGACGCCGACGCGGCGTCCATCCTTCGAGTCGCGTCCGTTTCCTGTAGGTGTCGTGTCATCGATCGTCACGCGTACGTCCTCTCCTGGTCACCTCTGCGGCGAGGTGGGAATTGTGGGTCTGCCCGGGGCGCACATCTTGCAAATCGACCGAAAGAATCGGCATGTCTGCGCCTGCCGTGCACGTTAAGGCTGACACAGGATCATGAGGATTTCCTCACGTTTGCTGACGGCCCGAAATACGGGACTTTCCACGCGGTGATCTTCCTCACGGGATGTCGAGAAAGTGACTGGCGAGTAGGTCGCAAACGCGCTGCCAGGGACTGTTACTCGGATTTCCACAAACCTGAGGAACTCCTCATATTTATCGTTACCAAATCGTTACCCTCTTGACGGTTGGCCCATCGCGTGCCTTTCACCCCAGAACCTGTCGGACTCCCGCGCTAGGTTCAGCGCGTCCGATCGGACAACTTTCTCGGGGGGAGAAATCATGGGTACCGACACCACAAAAATCGTCATCGACTTCATCGCACGCGAGCTGCCACAGTCCGCGTGGCCGCACTGGACCGACGGGTGGGCACACGAAGCCGAAGCAGCCATCCTCGACGCGGCCTTCTCGGCCCGCGCCGCGTACGGAACACCCACGACGGGCGTGCGGGCCGTCATCACGCGGTGGCGTCACCACCGCCAGTCAGACGCACCACTGGACAACCTCTCCGCTCTGGCAGCCTTTGCGGAGCGCGGCGACGAACTGGCCGTCATTCTCGGTAACCGTCAGCGGGTGCCGGGCAACTACTCCACCAAAGCGGAGGCTGCCGCACTGGGCGCCGCATCACTGGTTGCCGTCGGATGCACCGGAAGTGCAGATATCGGCAACACCGACGCGCATCGAGCGGCAATCATGTCGGTTCCAGGGTTCGGAGCGCGCACATTCGACATGCTGCTGTTCTTGTCCGGCACACTCACACCCGATTCGGTGGAACTACTGACTCGTTTTGCCACCGAGGCAGCCGGTAGCGCCGAACCGCTGGGCGGCGTGGAGGCAACGTCACTGCTCGCTGCAGTGGCTGCAGAATTGGATGTCCCCGCAACAACTCTCACGCACGCAGCGTGGCGGTACCAACGCACCGCCGAACAACCACGGCGACCGGCAAAATCGGACCCGGTTCCAGCCATGTGAGGGCCGTGTCCGCCGGCGGGTCGGCAATCGCGTATCCTGTGAATTCCGCGCGCGAGTGGCGGAATTGGCAGACGCGCTGGATTTAGGTTCCAGTGTCTCAGGACGTGGGGGTTCAAGTCCCCCCTCGCGCACAACGCAGAACCCCATCGAGATCGTTTCGGTGGGGCTCTGCTTTTGGCATCTACGACACGCCGTGGCACGGCATCTACGACACCGTGTCGGAGATCGCAGGGCGCGGCACTATAGCTCTGCGGTACCGTCGTAGTGTGTCGAAGAAGCCTACAAAAAGCCGACCTGCGCTGATCCTGCTGGTTCTTGTGTCAGCAGCGGTCTGCTTGTCGCTCGGCTGGTGGCAGTGGGAGCGCTTCGAAGCTGTGGGCGGCAGCGGGCAGAACCTCGGCTATGCGTTGCAGTGGCCACTGTTCGCCGCGTTTGTGGTGTACGCATATCGCAAGTTCGTTCAGCTCGAGGATGCCGATCCGGACGAGGTCGAAGCCGAGGAAGCCGCAGCGGAGCCGCGAGAGATTCCGGCCGATCTGCTGCCGCAGCGCCCCCGGGCACCGTTCGGCGACGCGGAACTCGATGCCGATGACCCCGAAGCACGCCAAATGCTCGAATACAACGACTACCTTGCGCAGCTCGCCGCTCGCGAGCCCGATAGGAGCACTACGTGAGTACCGGCCCGGAAGCGAGCACCGCTACCACCTCAGACAAGGCCACCAAGGCGCAGGCCGAGAAGCAGAAGAAGGTTGCTTCTGCGCTTGTTCGCTACCGCGTTCTGGCGTGGATCACCGGCCTGTGGCTGCTGTTCCTGACCGGTGAGATGGTCTACAAGTACCTCATCCTGGAAAACTCCGCGGATGCTCCGTCGTGGCTGTTCTACATCGGCCAGATTCACGGGCTGTTCTACATGCTGTACCTGGTGTTCACAGTCGACCTGGCTATCAAGGCCCGCTGGAAGGCAGGCACGACGGTTGCCACGGCACTGGCCGGCACCATTCCGTTCCTGTCGTTTGTGTTCGAACACAAGCGGACCATCCAGGTCAAGAGCGACTACAACCTCTGATTCTCCGTAAAGCAAAGGCCCTGAACGTCATTCACGTTCAGGGCCTTTTCTCGTGTGTGCGATCAGTCGGCCAGTGCCGCCAGCGCGGGCACCAGCTGCACCAGCGCTCTCCCGCGATGCGAGGCCGCGTCCTTCTCGGCCGGAGTCAGTTCCGCCGCCGAGCGGGTGTCACCGTCTGGGTGGAAGATCGGGTCGTAACCGAATCCGCCGTCGCCTGCCGGTTCCCGGCCGATTACGCCGCGCCATTCACCGCGGACCACGGTCTCGTCGCCGCCGGGGATCACCAGCGCGCAGGCCGAGACAAAGGCCGCGCCGCGCCGTTCGTCGGGCACGTCACCCAACTGAGCGAGCACCAGCGCAGTGTTGGCGCCGTCGTTTCCGTGGGTACCGGACCAGCGGGCAGACAACACACCGGGCATCCCGTTCAGCGCATCGATCTCGACACCGGAATCATCTGCGATACACGGCATTCCGGTGGCAGCGGCTCCGTCACGAGCCTTCGCGAGCGCATTTTCTTCGAATGTCGCACCGGTCTCGGGCGCTTCCGGAAACGGCGGCACCTCATCGAGCCCGACCAATTCGATTCCGCTCACACCGGCCGCGTCGAGAACGCGATGGAGTTCCTTCAGCTTCTTGGCATTTCTACTTGCTACCAATACTCGTACGCTCACAGCTCAGGCACCGAACTTCTTCTTGGGTTCCGGGTTCTTGGGTTCGGGCAACACACCCGGATACGGCTCCGCCAATGCCTGACGCTGGATCTCGAACAGCTGCTCACAGCCCGCCAGCGCGGAGTCGAGAAGCTTGTCCAGGGTCGAGCGCGGGAACGTGGCACCTTCGCCGGTGCCCTGGATTTCCACCAAGGTGCCGGTATCGGTGGCGACGACGTTCATGTCGACCTCGGCACGCGAATCCTCTTCGTACGGCAGATCGAGGCGCACTCGTCCGTCGACGACGCCGACGCTGACGGCCGCGATGCCACACGAGATGGGCTGAGGGTCGCTCAGCAGATTGGCAGCGCGAAGATACGTCACCGCGTCGACGAGAGCTACGTACGCCCCTGTCACGGCGGCGGTACGGGTGCCACCATCTGCCTGCAGGACATCGCAGTCCAGAGCAATGGTGTTCTCGCCGATGGCCGCGAGGTCGATGCAGGCCCGAAGGGATCGACCGATGAGCCGGCTGATCTCCTGGGTGCGGCCACCGACCTTGCCCTTGACGGATTCACGTCCACTGCGGGTATGCGTAGCTGCGGGCAGCATCGCATATTCGGCGGTGAGCCAACCGAGCCCGGAACCCTTGCGCCACCGCGGAACACCCTCTTCGACGCTGGCCGTGCACATCACTCGGGTGTTTCCGAACTCGACCAGAACCGAGCCGGCCGGATGGCTGGTGAACCCGCGGGTGATCTTGATCGGGCGAAGTTCGTCGTCCGCCCTGCCGTCTTCTCGTGTAGTCACCTTCGTGAGCCTAGCGTCCCACCCCAGACAACACGTCAGATGTCGTAGACGCTTCCCGCGGACACAGCGTGAACCGGCCCTGCGAACTCGGATTTCGCTTCGGCGATGACGTCCTCCCTGGACGTCCACGGCGGGATGTGGGTGAGGAGTAGTTCCTTCACTCCGGCCAACGTCGCGATCCGGCCGGCTTCCTTGCCGGACAAGTGAATACCTTCCGGCCGATCAGGACTGTCCGTCCACGACGCCTCGGAAAGGAGGATGTCGGCTCCACGAGCAAGCTCGACGACGTTGTCACACATTCCGGTATCGCCGGTGTACACGAGAATCCGTCCGTCGGCGTCCGTGATCCGGAATCCGTACGCCTCGGGCGGATGATTCATGCGGCTTGCCACGACGGTCAGTTCACCGAAGGTGACGGGTTCGTTCTCCGCCCACAACTTCAGATCGATGGTGTCGGAAATATCGTCCATCTCGCCCGCGCACTCGGCGGACGACGTTCCGATCCTGCACGCCGTGTCTGTCGGGCCGTACACCAACGCTCGCCCCTCGGGGCGGTTCGGATGATAGCGACGCCACACGAGCAGGCTCGGCATGTCGAGGCAGTGATCGGCGTGCAGATGTGAGAGCAGAATCGTCGCGTCCCCTGGGTCCGCGTACCGCTGCAGAGCCCCGAGCACTCCGGGACCGAAATCTATGACGAGCGGCGGGGTACCCGGCGCTGTGAGCAGGTAACCCGAAGCCGGTGAATCCGGCCCCGAGACGCTGCCGGAACACCCCAGGACGGTCATGCGCATAAGGTCATGCTGCCACGTCGACCCATTAACAAAAAAGCTCCCGGTCGTTTTGGCGAGTCGAAGTCACACCGCCGGTGGGGTGTGACCCACGTCCGATCAGAAAGTTGCTGGTCGGGCAGGTGTTGTAGCGCCGGCGCGGTTCGCTCGATCGCCGGAGGAGAGTGCCCACGCCGCTACGACGCCGCCGACCGCACCGAACAAATGCCCCTGCCACGAGACTCCCGGCGTGCTGGGCACCACGCCCCACAGGACTCCGCCGTAGATCACGAAGACAACAACGCCGATCAGAATCTGGCCGAAACTCCGGGTGAAAAATCCACGCGTCAACAGGTAGGTCACCCACCCGAAGATCAGCACCGACGCCCCGACGTGATTGGTATTCGCTCCGGCAACGAGCCACGTTCCGACCCCGCCGATGACCCAGATGATTCCGGTCGCAGCCAACCCTCTCGATATGCCAGACACCAGAACGAGATAGCCGAGTATCAGTACGGGGATGGTGTTCGCGATCAAGTGTGCCCAGTCGTCGTGCAACACGGGCGCAAACAGGATGCCCCACAAACCGTCGAGCGTTCGCGGTGAGACTCCGGCGTTCTGGACGTTCTGACCGGAAATGACGTCGATGATCTCGATGACGTACAGCGCTAGTACAAATCCGCCGACCAGCACCGCGGACTGCTTCCACACCGACGGCGGTTTCGGCGCGGGAACCGGTGCCCGTGAACCGAAATCAGGACTGTTGAAATCCATCGTCATCGCGTGCGTCCTCACAGTAGATGTGTCTACTTCGAGGTTACCGGCGCTCGCCGGGCTAGACGAAAGCCGACGGGAACAGGTCTCGGTAACTCGGGATCCCCGCCACCGATGTCGCGTCGAGAATCGCCTTGACGATCGCGCGTTCCACGACCTGGGCGGCAGCCGCACAGACAGCGTCGAGGATCGGCAGATCCGCAGGGAACGCGGCCGGTACGTCGATCGCCGATTCCGGCGTGTGCGTTCCGGTAGCGAGCGCAAAGATCGTGTCGCCGTCCAACGGCGAATGGGCCGGACGGATTGCCCTGGCCAAACCGTCGTGACCGGCAACTGCAACGCGTCGGCACCCGGCTTTGGTCAGGGCCGCGTCGGTAGCGACGACGCCGATGGTGGTGTTGAGCACTGTCCCTTTGGCCCCGATTGCGTTGGCTGCGTCGAGCTCGCACGGAATCGGCATGCCGATCCCGAAGGACGCCTCCCCCTCGGACCCGACGCCCCACGGCAGACCGGTACGCGGATCGAAGACCGAGCCGACCGGGTTTGCCACGATCAAGGCCGACACAGTTGTCCCCTTGGCCGGTCCGTCTGTGATCACGACGCTGGCAGTTCCGACGCCGCCTTTGATCCCACCGGCACGGGCACCGACACCGGCGCCCACTGTTCCGGTCGCACATTCACGCGACGCGGATTCTGCTGCCAGATATCCGAAATCGGCGTCAGGTCGAATCTTCCAGTCCCCGACCGGAAGATCGAAGATGACGGCGCCCGGCACGATCGGCACCACCTGGCCAGGCAGGCCCATCGCGATTCCGTGGCCGTGTTCCTCGAGCCAGCGCATGACACCGTCGGCGGCAGCGAGGCCGTACGCACTTCCACCGGTCAGGAGCACGGCATTGACCTGCTGAACCGAATGGCTCGGGTCGAGGAGATCGGTTTCGCGAGTACCCGGCCCGCCGCCCCGAACATCAACTCCCGCAACCACTCCCGCCGGGGCCAGCACAACGGTGCATCCCGTCGCGGCCCCCGCCCCCAGAGCAGCGTCGTCGTCGAGCCGATGATGATGACCGACAGTCAAACCGGCGATGTCGGTCAACGAATCCGTGGGGCCGGGCGCCGTGGTGATCACGGCATGAGCGCCTGAACGAGCGAATCCTGCATCCACGTCAACCAGTGATAGACATCAAGATGCGGTGCTCGCGGATCATCCGGATCCAAACTTTCCGGAGTGTCTGCGTCGATACCGAGATTGGTGCCGAGAGCCAGACGAACGTCGTTGAGCGCGGACAGCCACGCGTCGGCCTGCTCCTGGGTCAGGAGGATCTTGCCGCCGTCCGCGGGAAGCGAGGCCAGCAAAACCCTGCCGGCAGCCTTCTTCGCGTCGATGATCTCGGGTTCGTGCAAACTCCGCAGCGCTCCGTTGACATTGGCGCCGGCGTCGTCGAGATCATCGGAATCCGGGGACGCCTTACTGGGGTCGGTTCGCTGAAAATCTGGGAGCAACCGCGCCAGAACCGGATTGTCGGGCGATTCCGAATTACCGGTTCGAAGACCGGTGAGCGCCGCCAACTCGTCCTGCGGTGCGCCGGACTCACGATCTTCCAGCAGTCCGATCACCGACTCTACGAGCGAACTCAGGACGGTCACCTCATGAGCGTCCATCTCGGATTTGAACTTCACTCCGGAAAGCGAGTTCTTCTTGATCCACGTCCGCACGCGTCGGACTCCCCTCTTGTGATCGGATCGAACTTGTCGAAGGTGAGCGAGCCCTAGGTGTCGTCGCGCTGCATCGTGGCCCACAGTCCCGCCGCGTGCAGACGCCGAACATCGGCTTCCATCTTGTCGCGCGAACCACTGGACACGACGGCCTTGCCCTCCGAATGCACCTTCATCATCAAATCGGTAGCCTTGGCCTTGCTGTACCCGAACAGTTTCTGGAACACGTAGGTCACGTAGTGCATCAGATTGACCGGATCGTCCCAGACGATCGTCACCCAAGGCCTGTCAACAGCTTCGATGATTGCAACAGCCTCCGACTGCTCCGGGACCGCGCGCGGCGCAGAGGCAGTTGTGGAAACAGTCGCAGAGCCGAAAACCATGTCTCCAGGGTACGGCGCGATCCGAGGTGACAACACCCACCCTCGTGGTCTCCCGCCTAGAGTTATGTGCGTGCCTACGCAAATCTCCGACACCCGTGACGCCGCCGCGAGTACCGCTCTGCTCACCGACCAGTACGAGCTCACCATGCTCTCTGCCGCGCTTGCCGACGGATCTGCTTTCCGTACCTGCAGTTTCGAAGTATTCGCGCGCAGACTTCCCGACGGCAGGCGTTACGGAATCGTCGCCGGCACGGAGCGATTGCTCGACGCTCTCGAGCACTTCCGTTTCGGGGAACCCGAACTGGCGATCGTCTCGAAGTTCCTGGACGACACCACCGTCGAGTGGCTGCGCAATT
Source organism: Rhodococcus sp. ACPA4 (assembly GCF_002300185.1). Lineage (NCBI taxonomy): Bacteria > Bacillati > Actinomycetota > Actinomycetes > Mycobacteriales > Nocardiaceae > Rhodococcus > Rhodococcus sp. ACPA4. Next base: position 13,708 of record NZ_NSDY01000001.1, on the reverse strand, counting down.
ACCGGTTCTCCGGCGACATCGACGGTTACCGCGAAGGCGACTTCTACTTTCCCGGCTCGCCGATCCTCTCCGTCCGCGGATCGTTTGCCGAATGCGTGTTGCTCGAGACACTGGCCCTCTCGATCCTCAACCACGACAGCGCGATTGCGTCGGCTGCGGCCCGCATGGTCAGTGCCGCAGACGGTCGACGGCTCATCGAAATGGGCTCACGCCGGACCCATGAGCAAGCCGCAGTCGCGTCGTCCCGCGCCGCGTACCTCGCCGGATTCGACGCCACGTCCAATCTCGAAGCTGTCCGCCGCCACGACGTTCCCGGCGCGGGTACCAGCGCCCACGCCTTCACCCTCCTGCACACCACCGACAACGGAACCGACGAGGCCGCGGCCTTCCGCGCGCAGGTCGACGTACTCGGTGTCTCGACCACATTGCTGGTCGACACCTACGACATCACCGAAGGCGTGAAAACCGCTATCGCCGTAGCCGGAACCGAGCTTGGCGGGGTGCGGATCGACTCCGGAGACCTCGGGGTGGTCACCCGCCAGGTGCGTCGACAACTCGACGACCTCGGCGCCACCAAGACCCGCATCGTCGTCTCCGGCGACCTCGACGAATATGCCATCGCAGCGCTGCGCGCCGAACCCGTCGACACCTACGGCGTCGGCACGTCCCTCGTCATCGGCTCCGGCGCTCCGACGGCCGGCATGGTCTACAAACTTGTCGAGGTGGACGGAATTCCCGTCGAGAAGCGCAGTACCAACAAAGCGTCGCGCGGCGGAGCGAAGAAAGCACTGCGCATCGCTCGCCAGACCGGAACACTGGTCGAGGAAGTGATCTACCCCGCCGACGCGCCCTCGCCGTTCACAGCCGCGGACGGCGCGACCGAGCTGATGATTCCGTTGGTACGCGGCGGCAAGACCGTCGACGGCGTCCCCACATTGGAAGAGAGCCGAGCAGTCGTGAAAGCCGGGCTGCTCAGCCTCCCGTGGGAGGGCCTCAAGCTCTCACGCGGAGATTCCGCGGTACCGGTCCGATTTGTCGGTGGAGGTCACCGATGACTGCACGTGCATTGATCGTGGTGGACGTCCAGAACGACTTCTGTGAGGGCGGCGCCCTAGCCGTCGACGGCGGCGCTGCCGTAGCTGCGGCAATCAACACCTTCGTCGACTCTCACGAGTACGACGCCGTCGCAGCGACCCGCGATTTCCACATCGATCCGGGCGCTCACTTCTCGGAAAACCCCGATTACGTCGACACGTGGCCGGTGCACTGTGTAGTCGGAACCTCGGGCGCCGACTTCCACCCGGCTTTCGATGCATCGATCGCCGGATCTGCCGTGTTCTCCAAAGGTGCATACAGCGCCGCGTACTCCGGGTTCGAAGGGTTTTCCGAGGACGGCACGCCCCTCGAGGAGTGGTTGCGGGCACACGACATCACCGACGTCGACGTCATCGGCATTGCCACCGATCACTGCGTGAGGGCCACGGCACTCGACGCGGTCCGCGCCGGCTTTGCCACCACAGTCCTCCTGCCACTCACTGCGGGTGTGGCAACCGCCACGATCGAAGCTGCTTTGACGCAGATGCGCGAGCACGGAGTGCAGCTCAGCGGCCGTGACGAACATGCGCCTTCGAGTGGCGTCGATATTTCTGACGTAGGTATCCACTAACCTGCTTCAGTGGCCGATGAACTTCCGAATGTCCCCGAACTGCTTCGCACGGCGGTGCAGGCGCTGGGCGGTGCCGAGCGGACCAGCCAGCTCACGATGGCGTCGGCGGTAGCGCATTCGATCGATACCGGTGAGCATCTTGCCGTCCAGGCCGGCACCGGTACGGGTAAGTCGCTGGCCTACCTGGTGCCGAGCCTGCGCCATGCCGTCGAGTCCGGTCGCACCGTCGTCGTGTCGACGGCCACCATCGCCCTGCAGCGGCAGTTGGTCGATCGTGATCTCCCCCGCCTGGCCGATGCACTGAAGAAGCCACTCGGGCGTCGCGCGGAATTCGCAATCCTCAAGGGCCGCAACAACTACCTGTGCATGAACAAGATCCACACCGGTGCCTCCGAGCAGCCACCGGAGGACGAACTGTTCGATCCGTTCACAGTCTCCCGGCTGGGCCGTGAAGTGGTGCGCTTGACCGAGTGGTCGTCGGACACCGACACCGGCGACCGCGACGAACTCGTGCCAGGTGTGTCCGATCAGGCGTGGCGGCAGGTCAGCGTGACGTCCCGCGAATGCATCGGAAAGAACCAGTGCCCGGTCGGCGAGGACTGCTTTGCCGAACGCGCCCGCGTCGAGGCGTCGAAGGCAGACGTCGTGGTCACCAACCACGCCCTACTGGCGATCGACGCCATTACAGGCATCCAGATTCTGCCCGAGCACGACGTCGTTGTCATCGACGAAGCCCACGAATTGGTCGACCGCGTGACCGGGGTCGCGACGGACGAGCTCACCGCGGCCGCCATCAGCGCAGCCGCTCGTCGCTGCGGCAAGATCGTCGAAGAACAGGACGCCGATCGTCTCGAGGCCGCCGGCGAAGGCTGGGCCGGACTCCTCGAAGAACTTCGCCCCGGACGCTGGGACGGGCTTCCCGACGGCGCTGCTCCCGCGCTCGCGGCCATCCGCGATGCCGCGTGGGCCCTGCGCACAGCCATCGGCCCGGCCAAGCCCGGCATGATGGCAGCCGATCCCGAAGCAGCGGCCGCCCGCAACGCGGCACTCTCCTCGGTGGAAGACATTCACGACAGCGCCGTACGAGTCCTCACTGCTTTCGACGAACCAGATCCCGCCCAGCGCAAAGATGTGGTCTGGCTCTCGTCCGACGAGTTCCGCGGATCGGTCCGCCGCTCCGTCCGGATGGCCCCGCTGTCCGTCGGCGGTTTGCTGCGCTCACGCCTGTTCGCGGAATCCACTGTGGTGTTGACGTCCGCAACACTCACCGTCGGAGGTTCCTTCGACGGTCTTGCGATCAACTGGGGACTACCCGCGCAGTCGTCGGTTCGCCCCGATTCCGGAACCGCGATCGGAAGCGAAGCCCCTTCCGATGCCAACGCATTTCGTTGGAACTCGGTCGACGTCGGATCGCCGTTCGACCATGCGAAAGCCGGAATCATCTACATTGCCCGCCACCTGCCCACACCCGGCCGGGACGGCTTGTCCCCGGTCTACCTCGACGAAATCGCCGAACTCGTCGAGGCTGCGGGTGGGCGCACCCTCGGACTGTTCTCGTCGATGCGCGCCGCCAAAGCCGCTTCCGAAGCCATGCGTGATCGCCTCGACACGCCGATCCTGTGCCAGGGCGACGACGCCACCGGCACCCTCGTCAAGGCCTTCGCCAAGGATGAACCCACATCACTGTTCGGGACACTGTCCCTATGGCAAGGCGTCGACGTTCCCGGCCCGTCGCTGTCCCTGGTGATCTTGGACCGCATTCCATTTCCGCGGCCGGACGATCCGCTGCTGATGGCTCGTCAACAGGCCATCGAGGCACACGGCGGAAACGGCTTCCTCAGCGTCTCGGCCAACCATGCAGCGCTGCTCCTCGCCCAGGGAGTGGGCAGACTGTTGCGTAGCGTCGACGACAAAGGTGTTGTGGCCGTACTGGATCCGCGTCTTGCAACAGCCCGGTATGCCGGATACCTGCGGGCGTCATTGCCACCGTTCTGGGAGACGACCAAGCCCGAGGTCGTCCGCAAGGCACTGACCCGTATCCGCGATTCGCGGCCCTGACGCACTTCTGCCCCGGACCTTGTGACAAGGTCCGGGGCAGAAAGTGGGTTTACACAGCCGGCGTCGTGACCAATCCCAGCTCTGATGCGTTCACCAGCAGACGGTGATGCGGAAGAACCCGAACCGTGTAGCCGACCGATCCCGAAACCGGAAGCGCTACTTCGGCTTCGAAGATCTCGATGCCGTCTTCCGAACCGAAATGCGTCATCGGGAAGGTGACCACATCGGTCAGTTCCTCACCCGGAGTGACGCGTCCGATGACTGCTTGCACCTCGACGTCTGTCACCGACAAATCGCCGAGACGAACCTGAGCCTTCAGCGAGAGGGTCGCACCGATTTCCGGGGTATCCGGCAAACCGGAACCGTCAACCTGCACAACGCTCACGGACGGCCACTGCGATTCGATCCGTCGACGGAACTCGGCAACCTCACGCGCGCCGGCGTAGTTGTCCGCCACCACAGCCCGAGCAGATTCTGCCGACGGCGCGTAGTACTGCACTGCATAGTCACGAACCATGCGTGACGCCAACACCTTCGGGCCCAGATTCTCGAGTGTGTGGCGAACCTTCTCGACCCACCGCGTCGGCAGGTCGGCAGCGTCACGGTCGTAGAACGTGGGTAGCACCGCGTGTTCGAGCAATTCGTAGAGCGCGCTCGCTTCGAGATCGTCACGGCGAACGTCGTCGAGGACGCCGTCGGCGGTCGGGATTGCCCAGCCGTTCTCACCGTCGTACATCTCGTCCCACCATCCGTCACGGATGGAGAGGTTGAGTCCGCCGTTCAGTGCAGACTTCATACCGGAAGTTCCACACGCCTCGAGCGGGCGCAGCGGATTGTTCAGCCACACATCGCAACCCCAGTACAGGTAGCGGGCCATCGACATGTCGTAATCCGGCAGGAAGACGATGCGATGACGGACATCCGCCTCGTCGGCGAACCGCACCACCTGCTGAATGAGCGCCTTGCCACCGTCGTCTGCGGGATGCGACTTTCCGGCCACCACCAACTGCACTGGCCGCTTTTCGTCGAGGAGCATCGCGCGCAGTCGATCGGGGTCGCGCAGCATCAGGGTGAGTCGCTTGTACGTCGGCACGCGCCTGGCAAACCCGACAGTCAACACATTCGGGTCGAAAACTCCACTGGTCCAACCCAGTTCGGCTTCGGTGGCGCCGCGCTCGAGCCACGACGCCTTCACACGTCGACGCACTTCGTCGACGAGTTTGCCGCGCAAGTCGTTGCGCGTTTCCCAGAGTTCGGTGGCGGACAGCTCGTGCAAGCGTTCCCAGCCGCGCGATTCCTCGAGCTGCTCCTGTCCGACGATCCGGCGGGCGACGTTCATCCATTCCGGCGCCGCCCAGGTGGGTGCATGGACACCGTTGGTCACCGAGCCGATCGGAACCTCGTCAGCGTCGAATCCCGGCCAGAGACCGTTGAACATGTCGCGACTGACGATGCCGTGCAGCTTCGACACACCGTTGGCACGCTGGCCCAGTCGAAGGCCCATATGCGCCATGTTGAAGATCGACGGATCCGATTCGCGGCCCATGCCGACGATGCGATCGACCGTCAGGCCGGGAAGAAGCGTCGATTCGTTCTCGCCGTTGGAACCGCCGAAGTAGTGGCGAACCAGATCTGCCGGGAAGCGGTCGATTCCGGCGGGCACCGGAGTGTGGGTCGTGAAGACGGTACCGGCGCGTACAGCCGCCAACGCCGAATCGAAATCCAGCCCGCTGGTGGTGACAAGTTCACGAATTCGTTCGATACCGAGGAAACCGGCGTGGCCCTCGTTCATGTGGAACACCTCGGGATCGGGCAATCCGTATGCCGCGGTGTACGCCCGAACTGCACGTACGCCACCGATACCCGCAAGGATTTCCTGCTTGATGCGGTGATCCTGATCGCCGCCGTACAGCCGGTCGGTCACGCCGCGGAGATCGGGATCGTTCTCAGCGATGTCCGAATCGAGGAGAAGCAGGGGCACCCGGCCGACCTGCGCGATCCACACCCGCGACCGGAGAACTCGCCCACCGGGCATCGCGACGTGGATCACTACCGGCGAACCGTCGTCGGACGACGGGCCGGCATCCGTCAGCAAACGCAGGGGCAACCCCTGCGGATCGTGGGGTGGGTAGTGCTCGGCCTGCCACCCGTCGGCTGTCAGGGACTGGCGGAAGTAGCCGGATCGATAGAGCAGTCCGACACCGATCAGCGGCAGTCCCAGATCCGATGCGGCCTTGAGATGATCGCCGGCCAGAATTCCCAGGCCACCCGAGTAGTTCGGCAGGACTTCGCTGACGCCGAATTCCATGGAGAAGTACGCAATTCCCCCAGCCAGCGACACCCCCTTTGCCTGCTGCGACTGGTACCAGCGCGGAGTGCTCAGGTAGCTGTCGAGATCGGCGGCTGCGGTGTCGAGGTCAGCGAGGAAGTCGTCGTCGCTGCTGAGCTCGTCGAGTCGGGCGGGATCGACCCCTCCGAGCATTCGAACCGGATCGAACTGAACTGCTTGCCAGAGTTCAGGGTCCAGGCGCGAGAACAGATCCTGAGTCTCGGGATGCCAGGACCAACGCAAGTTGGTGGACAAGGGGCCGAGCGCTGCAAGGCGCTCCGGAAGGTGGGCTCGGACAGTGAACCGACGCAAGGCTTTCACCCCGCGAACCCTAGTCGAGTTGAACCACCGTGTCCGCTGGAGCGACGACATGGCGCTGTACCCACTACGGTTGAACTCGGCCACACCAGTAACACTCCACCATCAGAAATGGAGCTTCCCGTGACAGGACGCCTCGGTATCGACGACGTGGTACCCGCGATCTCGGGTAACTATCCAGCCAAGGCCGTAGTGGGTGAAGTGTTTCCCGTACACGCCACGGTATGGCGAGAGGGCCACGACGCAGTTGCGGCCACCCTCACCGTGCGCGGACCCCGCGGAACCAAACCGATACGCATCCAGATGGACCCGGGCAGCGAACCGGACACCGTCGACGCTGTATTCGTTCCGTCCACCGAGGGACTCTGGACGTTCCGGATCGAAGCGTGGAGTGATCCCGTCGCAACCTGGAAGCACGCCGTCGAAGCCAAACTGTCCGTCGGGCAAGGCCCGGCAGAGCTAGCCAACGACCTCGAGATCGGCGCGCGACTCTTCGAGCGCGCCGCCCAGGAACAGCCCCGCGCCAACCGCTCGAAGTTGGAGGCGGTGACGGCGTCGCTGCGCAGCACCGCGCCGGTGACAGCCCGGGTCGCCCCGGCATTTGCGTCGGACGTCGCCGAGTTGCTCCGCGCGCATCCCCTGCGCGAGTTGGTCACCAAGGGCGAACCGCACAACGTGCTGGTCGACCGCAACCGAGCACTGTTCGGTTCGTGGTACGAGTTCTTCCCCCGCTCCACCGGTGGCTGGGACGAGAACGGGGTGCCGAAGCACGGCACGTTCAAGACCGCGTCCGAGGATCTACCACGCATTGCCGCAATGGGTTTCGATGTTGTCTACCTGCCGCCGATTCACCCGATCGGTGAGATCAATCGCAAGGGCCGCAACAACACGCTCACTCCCGAACCCGGGGATGTCGGATCGCCATGGGCCATCGGCTCCGCCGAAGGTGGGCACGACGCAGTCCATCCGGAACTCGGAACGCTCAAGGATTTCAAGGCGTTCGTGTCGCGGGCACGCAAACTCGACCTCGAAGTGGCACTCGACCTCGCACTGCAATGTGCACCCGATCATCCTTGGGCAGCAAAGCATCCCGAGTGGTTCACTGTTCTGCCCGACGGCACCATCGCCTACGCGGAGAACCCGCCGAAGAAGTACCAGGACATCTATCCGATCAACTTCGACATCGACCCGGACGGGTTGGACAAGGAAATCCTGCGCGTCGTTCGCCACTGGATCAACGCGGGGGTCAAGATCTTTCGCGTCGACAACCCCCACACCAAGCCGCCCAACTTCTGGGAAAAGCTGATCTCCGAAGTCAAGAAATCCGATCCGGACGTTCTCTTCCTGGCCGAGGCGTTCACCCGGCCTGCCCGCATGTACGGCCTGGCCCGACGCGGCTTCACACAGTCGTACACGTACTTCACGTGGCGCGTCGCAAAGTGGGAACTGACGGAATTCGGCAACGAACTCGCAGCCAAAGCCGACGAGGCGCGCCCCAATCTCTTCGTGAACACCCCGGACATCCTGCACGAGTCGCTACAGCACGGCGGACCCGGAATGTTCGCGCTGCGGGCAGCTCTCGCCGCAACACTCGCACCGACGTGGGGCGTCTACTCGGGGTACGAACTCTACGAGCACCAGGCGGTGCGTCCCGGTAGCGAAGAGTATCTGGACTCGGAGAAGTACGAACTGCGTCCGCGCCGGTTCGCGGAAGCCGCTGCGCGCGGCGAATCCCTCGAACCCTGGATCACCACGCTGAACCGCATCCGCCGCGCGCACCCCGCTCTGCAACAACTCCGCAACCTGCATTTCCACCACATCGACAACGACGCGATCATCGCCTACTCGAAGTTCGATCCGATCACCGGCGACGCCGTACTCACCGTCATCAACCTCAATCCGTTTGCCGCGGAAGAGGGAACGATCTGGCTGGACATGCCAGCACTCGGGCGCGAATGGCACGACCACATGAGCGTGCTCGACGAAGTGAGCGGCGAGCAATATCAGTGGGGCCAAGCAAATTTCGTTCGCCTAGAGCCGTGGCGGTCCGTCGCCCACATTCTTGCGCTACCGCCAGTTCCCTACCCCGCCAGAACTTCCCTGGCATACCGCGGAGGTAAATGATGGTCGCCGAACTGCCTGCCGGGGTTGCTCCAGCGCCCCACGATCTGGAATTGCTTGCCCGCGGCGAACACCACGATCCGCACAGCGTCCTCGGCGCGCACGCACACCCCGACGGAACAGTGCTGCGTACCCTTCGGCCACACGCCGAGTCTGTCAACGCCGTCATCGGCGGAAAGGCCTTTCCCCTCCACCACATTTCGGGTGGGGTCTTCGCCGCACTGGTCCCCTACCCGGAACTCATGGACTACCGGTACTCGGTCACCTACCCGGGTGGGCATACCGTCGTTGTTGCCGATCCGTACCGATTCCTCCCCACGCTCGGCGAACTTGATCTCCATCTCTTCGGTGAGGGTCGGCACGAACGCCTGTGGGATATCCTCGGCGCCCACCCGCGCAGCTACGAAACACCGGACGGAGTAGTCGAGGGAACCTCGTTTGCGGTGTGGGCACCCGCCGCCCGGGGAGTCACCGTCATCGGCGACTTCGACGGCTGGGGTGGGCAATTCGCGCCCATGCGCGTCCTCGGTTCGACAGGAGTCTGGGAACTGTTCCTGCCCGGAATCACAGCAGGTGAACTGTACAAGTTCCGCGTCCACGGGCGAGACGGTTCGGTAGCGGACAAGGCCGACCCCATGGCCTTCGCCACCGAGGTACCGCCGGCGACGGCGTCACGCGTGAGTACCAGTTCCCACATCTGGCACGACGCCGACTGGCTCGAGGCCCGCGCGCACGTCGACCCAGCGCAGTCACCGATGAGTGTGTACGAAGTGCATCTCGGATCCTGGCGCCCTGGCCTCGACTACCGGCAGATGGCCGAGCAACTCGCGCAGTACGTCACCGAAACCGGGTTCACACACGTCGAATTGCTCCCAGTCGCCGAGCACCCGTTCGGCGGATCCTGGGGATATCAGGTCACGTCGTACTACGCTCCGACGGCACGATTCGGGACACCCGACGATTTCCGCTGGTTTGTCGATCACCTGCACGCCGCCGGCATCGGCGTCCTCGTCGACTGGGTTCCCGCTCACTTCCCCAAGGACGAGTGGGCACTGGCCCGCTTCGACGGCACACCGCTCTACGAACATGCCGATCCGCAGCGCGGCGAGCAGTTGGACTGGGGTACATACGTATTCGACTTCGGTCGACGCGAAGTCCGCAACTTCCTCGTCGCCAACGCACTGTTCTGGCTCGACGAATTCCACATCGACGGCCTACGCGTCGATGCTGTCGCATCGATGCTCTACCTGGATTACTCCCGCCCGGAAGGTGGCTGGACTCCCAACATTCACGGTGGCCGAGAGAACCTGGAAGCAGTTGCGTTCCTTCAGGAGATGAACGCCACCGTCCACAAGAAGCACCGTGGCGTTGTCACCGTTGCGGAGGAATCAACCGCGTGGCCTGGAGTCACCCGCGCGACCAATGTGGGCGGTCTCGGATTCAACATGAAATGGAACATGGGATGGATGCACGACACCCTGGGATTCCTGGGCCGCGACCCCGTCCACCGCACGTACCACCATCACGAGATCACCTTCTCGCTGATGTACGCGTGGAGCGAGAACTACCTACTGCCCATCAGCCACGACGAGGTCGTCCACGGCAAGGGAACCTTGTGGACACGTATGCCCGGCAACGATTTCGCGAAAGCCGCGGGGCTTCGCGCTCTCCTCGCGTACATGTGGGCGCACCCGGGTAAGCAGCTTCTGTTCATGGGCCAGGAGTTCGGCCAGACGGCCGAGTGGTCCGAAGAACGAGGCCTCGACTGGTGGCAACTCGACGACCCGAACACCGGCAATCTCCACCGCGGCGCGATGCAGCTGGTCAGCGATCTCAACTCTGCATACCGCCGGCATCCGGCAATGTGGACCCTGGACACCTCGCCTGGCGGGTATTCGTGGATCGACGCCAACGACACCGAGAACAACGTCCTGAGTTTTCTGCGTTACGGTACTGACGGCTCGATTGTCGCCTGCCTCTTCAACTTCTCGGGCAGCGAACACTCGAGCTACCGCGTCGGGCTACCGGAGCCCGGCCGATGGGTGGAAATCCTCAACACCGATGCGCAGGCGTACGGCGGCTCGGGGGTGGGCAACCTCGGTGCGGTCACAGCGACGTCGCAGTCGTGGCACGGTCGGCCGGCGTCAGCTCAGGTCGCACTTCCCGCCAACGGTGCGATATGGATCAGTCTGGAGCGTTGATGGTGGGCCGGCGAGCAGCACTAGTCACTTCGTCGTTGTTGGCAACTGCTGCCGTGTTGTCCGGCTGTTCGCAGACCTCCAGTGGCCAGGCCGTCTCGATCTACCACGACCCCTTCCGCGTTGCCGGCCTCGACGCGTCGTCCGGTCCTAGTGGCCTGCGACCCGGTGCGCCCGACGCCGAACGCGACATCGTCGGCACCGACGGCGGTTCCATCGACGCACTCGCCGCCAACGCGATCACCGACATCGAAACCTTTTGGAACACGCAGTATCCGACACTGTTCAACGAACCGTTCCAACCCGTCGACACGCTGATCTCGTGGGATCCCACCGAATCGAACGGCCCGGACTTCTGCGAGGAGACCACAGAAGACCTCATCAACGCCGGCTACTGCAGCCTCGACCACACCATCGGGTGGGATCGCGAACTTCTCCTTCCCGAGGTGCAGGAAAAGTTCGGGGACGTCGCCGTCGCGTTCATCTTCGCGCACGAGTACGGCCATGCCGTCCAGCGCAAAGCCGGAATCGTCAAAGGTGGGTCCGAATCGGCCCTGGTGCGTGAACAGCAGGCCGACTGCTTCGGTGGCGCGTTCCTGCGGCACGTTGCCGAGGACAAGGCAGCACACTTCACCATGAACACATCCGACGGCCTGAACAAGGTGCTCGCCTCTGCGGTCGCTATCCGTGACGACGATCCCAACGATCCCGACTCACACCACGGTTCCGCGTTCGAACGCGTCACCGCAACACAGATCGGGTTCACCGACGGCGCGTCCGCCTGCACGCGTATCGACCAGGAAGAAATCGAATCCCGGCGGGCTGAACTGCCCCAGCAATTCGACTCCGAAGGCGATTCAGGAGAACTTCCCGTCACCGAGGAAACGCTGCAGGAGTTCCTCACGACATTCCAGTCGGTCTTCGAATTGGAGAATCCGCCGACAGTCACATTCACCGGCGCGGACACCGGATGCGCCGACGCCGTCGCTACCGAACCGGTCTCGTTCTGCCCCTCGACCAACACCATCGGCATCAATGTCGACGAGTTGGCGGAACGCGGAACACCGGGACGGGTCGGTCGACGCGAATTGATGCAGACCGACATCACCGGCGACTACAACGCATACGTACTGCTCGCGTCGCGGTACACCCTCGCGATGCAGCAGCAACGTGGTCAGGCACTCGACACACCACAGACCGCGCTGCGGGCGGCGTGCTTGGCCGGAGTGATCACAGCCGCACTGAGCCCCTCCAATGCAGCCGAGTCCGGAGCACAGGTCACCCTGTCGCCCGGCGACCTCGACGAGGCCGTCTCCGGCTTGTTGACGGACGGGTTGGCTGCCAGTGACGTCAACGGCGACACCGTCCCGAGCGGCTTCGCCCGGGTCGACGCCTTCCGTACCGGTGTGTTGGGTGGGCAGGTGTCCTGCGACAGCCGCTATACGGAGTAGCGGCCGTAGTAGGCCTAGTAGAGCGCTGCCGCCAGTTTGCGGCGGGCTGCCATCACCATGGGCTCGGCGGGATCGAACAATTCGAAGAGTTCGAGCAGACGCGTCCGCGCCGCGGCCTTGTCGTCACCTGCACTGCGTGACACGACGCCGATGAGGCGAGCAAAAGCTGCTTCCGGTTGCTGTCCGGCCATCTCCAGGTCCGCTGCCGCGAACTGCAGTTCGGCATTCGACGGATCTGCGTCGGCCGCCGCCACGGCGTCGGGTTCGGTGTTCTGGGCACGCGCCATGAACTTGACCTGGCGAACAGCGTTGAGGGCCTCGGCGTTGGTCGGCTCGACATCGAGAATCACTTGGTATGCCGCAATGGCACCGTCGAGATCACCGGCGTCGAGGGCGGTTTCGGCAGCAACGAATCGTGGATCTTCCACTTCTGGTTCGTCGCGCTCAGCAGTCGGAACGGGACCGCTGAGCTTTCCGGCGGTAGCTTGCAGAACGGCGGCAAACCACTGAGTCAACTGCTCTTCGGGCTGTGCACCCTGGAAATCTGCCAACGGCTGACCGGCGGCAACGGCAACAACCGTCGGCACCGACTGGATTCCGAAGGCCTGCGCGATCTGGGGGCTGACATCGACGTCGACGTTCGCAAGAATCCACTGACCACCTGCCTGCGCGGCCAAGCGCTCCAGCACCTCGGTGAAGACGACAGACGGCTCGTACGCGCGCCCACCGAGGTTGACGATCACGGGCACCTGGCTCGACTTGACCAGAACTTCGGCCTCGAAGTTCGCTTCCGTCACCTCGATGACAAACCCATTGGCAGCAGAAACGGCCCCATCGCCGCTGGGATTACGCGGAGGTGGGGCCGTGGCCCGCTCTTTGAGAGCGGACAAGTCGACTGCGCCGCTCATAGCGGCTGCAACTGCTGACGAACGCGCTGGGGGCCTGGATCCTGGTCGAGTCACAAGTCCCAGTTTGTCACGAGTTGCCGGAACCTTCGAAGAGGCCTACTTCACTTAAGCGAGCGCGGGGTCTGCAGCGGCTGTGTTCACCTTGGACAGTTCCGCCAACTTGCCTGTGCGCGCGGCCCACGCCTCGAAAACAATCGTGCCGAACGGCGGGATGCTGGCAAACAGTGCCCAGAACGTGGTGACCAGGTTCCACTTCAACTGCTTTGCAGTCCAGAGCGCAACCAGGATGTAGATGACGAACACAGCACCGTGGAAGGGACCGAAGATCTTGACGCCTGCCACCATTCCCTCTTCGGGGATGTACTTGAAGGCCATTCCGACCAACAGTCCGAGCCATGTGAAGGCCTCGAGGACGGCAATGAAACGGAACCGCTTTGCGGTGGTACTGAGATCGAAGACGTTCGCCATGAACCCCATTGTGCCCGAACAACTACGACGCCCCGTAGTGGTGTGAGGAATACCACGAGGCGTCGTAGAGCGAACTGAGGTGTTCAGGTGTATTTAGACTCTCAGGCCTTGGGCACGCGGACGATCAGTGCGTCGCCCTGCCCGCCGCCGCCGCACAGTGCGGCCGCGCCGATGCCGCCGCCGCGGCGCGC